>JALOCJ010000003.1 GCA_023227825.1 Candidatus Cloacimonas sp.
TAACCCGTTAACCTGTTAACCCTTTGGTGATTGCTTCCCCAAAATTCGCCCCCAACGCTCTATTTTAACCTTGTCGACTCACCTGTTAACCCGTTAACCCGTTAACCTATTAACTAATGGGTATATCGTAATGCGCAAGAATGTTATTTATTGTTTGCCTTAATAAGACCAAGAAGCTGCCGTTTTACCGAAAGAGCAAGTTCTTTACATTTATCAGCGTTTTCGTTTTTCGGAATAAATTCCAGCATAGTAGCTATATCTATTTGGGTATTTAATTCGGTGATTGAACCCAGGGCAATGTTTAAAAAGTTCAGTAGTTCTGCTTTAGTTTTTCTTCCGCAACCTTCGGCAATATTGTAAGGAACAGAATTAGCAGCTCTTTTCATTTGAGAGGTTAAACCCCATTTTTCCTCATCAGGAAAATTCTTTGTAATATTATAAATCTCTTTCACCAGAAGTAAACTGGATTTATAAACTTCCAATTCCGTATGCATCATTATACTAGCACCTCTTTTTGCTATTTTTCACTCTCATTCTCTTACATAGCTTCCAATAATTTCGACCTCAACACTCTAATTCGGCGTTGTCGACTCACCTGTTAACCTGTTAACCCGTTAACCTGTTAACCCGTTAACCTATTAACCCGTTAACCTATTTCAGCAGCAGCATTTTTTTAGTCAGGGTAGTGTCATTCATCTGTAATTTATACAGATAAATACCGGAAGCAACATTATTTCCCTGATTATCTTTTCCTTCCCAAATCAATTTATGTTCCCCGGATAAAATATTATCTTGAAGCAGGGTTTTAATCAGCTGTCCTTTCAGGTTATAGATATTAAGAACAGCAAACCCTTTTTGTTTCGCTGTAAAAGATATAGTGGTAACAGGATTAAAAGGATTGGGATAGTTCCGCAGGTTACAAACAGGAATTGGCAGGGTCTCATCTTCATTGGCAACATAATTATCGGGCCAGGTAGTAGTAAATTTAAGCGCCAAACCGGGGGTCAAAGTAGTTGCCGTTACAGGATAAGTATTAGCGTGGGTGTAAGTTAATCCGCGTAATTGATTATGGTCTTCAATTCCTACTGTGCAATAGTTGGTAGTTATTCCGGGATTATCAACGGTATGATATTGAATTACAATATCGCCATCCTGTTCTTGTTTGGGATAGAGAATAATCTGGAATTTTTCCATAGAGGCAGCGGGACCCAAATCTATGGTATATTGGTTGTAAGCTTTGTTCCATTCAATGATATAACGATTATTGGCAGAATCATACCAATAAATAATACGCATATCAGCAAAGATAGGATTGCCCGATTCATCTACACCAGTTTTCATACCTTTAAGGTCATCCCAATAGCCAGCAACCATAGCATAAGGACCTAAGGCAGCAGGAATATAACAGTTATAGAAATCGGATTGATCTGTAGGAATGAAAGAAATCCAACCATTGGTGGACATTGTAACGCTAATATAATCAACACCGTAAAAACGGAAAGTGAACGGTAAAGGAATGGTCATCACAGAATCATCCTGGCTTAGGAAAACATTACCCAAAAGGTTACCCCCTTCAGGATCAAGTTCCATCCATTCATAAACGGGAGTTGAAGAATAGCCGAGATCAGTAGAATCGTAAGCAAAATAACCATATTCATCGGGTCCGGTTGGATCATCCGTTCCCGGTATGCCAGCTGTAATTGCATAAAAACTACAGTAACTATAGCCGCCTGCATTAGTAGCATCAAAACGCAGAGGGATATTATTTCCGGGAAAGACATCGTTCATTAAAGTAATTGTTGCTGTAAATTGTTTAATCTCATTGGGAGCTAAAGAACCTATTGCGACAGGATCACTTTGAGCAACTGCCGCAGGTGTAAGTGCCTGAATTTCCAAAATAATATCTTCCATAGCAAAATTGCCCAGATTAGTAACCGTAAAAGTGATGTTATTTGCCTGTCCTATCTCTAAAACACCATCATAATTAATCACCTGAATTTTAGCTCCACCGGCAACTAATTGAAAAATGCAAGTAAGGGAAGGATTATTTAAAGTGACAGTAAAATCAATTATTGCCCCGGGTTTTATAGCTCCGGTAGTAAGGAAACTGAAATTTACGGGTATAGTTATTTCCGGATTAAAAGAAGTGATAGCAGCATTGGGATTATCAATCACAACTGCTGAATGATTGCAAGAAAGATGAACAGTTATATTATTATAAATCTGGCTGGAGAAATTTTTTAACTGCAGGGTAAGGGAATAGGACTCATTCGGAGCCAGAATAGTATTAGCTAAACTATTAGAAACAATACCGATAGTGGCATCTGCCTGCAAAGTTAGTTGTCTTACCAAAGGAATATAATTCTTTTTGCTGACGGTTATGGTTAAATTGCCTTCTACATTAGGGTCTACAGGCAAAATAGCATAACCATTTTCAATGGGAGCATAACTGAAGTTGATGCCGTCTTTGGTTCCGGAAACTATTCCACTATTTAGGTTAGGGGCATTTATTCTGATAAAACTATCGCTTTGCTGAAAAGTAAGTCCCCCGGCAATAACGCTTTCCGGAATCTGGTTGGGTATTAAAACCCACATATTCAAGCTGGGATCACTTAAGATATTATACACATGAAAGTAAAAAGCAACATACTGATTGGAGCCCAGATCATTAGGGAAATTCTTGTAGAGTTCTATTTTACCCATCAAAACACTGGAACCGAAACTACGCACACCCCAATCCAAAATACTGCGAAAAGCACCACTAGCAATAGAATTATTCAATCGGGTTTTAGTATGTAAATCGGAAGGACCCACAAAAGCAATACAACCACCAGGATTGGACATTGTTCCCATACGCATCCATTTTTCGCCAAAACTCGGGTTTACAGTATTGGCAAAATCGCCTGTATTACAGACAATAGAATATACAATCGGCATTTTGGCACTGTTAAAAGTATTATTCAAATCCGGAATGTGAAAAGCAGGATAGTGCCAACCGTTAGCATCACCCCAGCCGCGATAACTTATAAATTGGACACCTTGATTGATGGATTGTTGAATAGCACTTGTTCCAGGATAAGTTGGAGGACAAAAAACAGAATCCACTTGAGTATAACCAAAATTCAGCATTTTATTTCTCAACCATTTAGACATATAAATTGGAGTAGTAGGCCTTAAATCACCTTCAGCATAATTTCCAGCAACAGTTAGGGCTCTTTTCATCCAAGCTGTATCTGTCATAAAAGGGGTTTTTTCATAGGCAATAGTTTTATTGGTCATTGTAATAAATTCACTGGCATCGGCAAAGGAAAATCTACCCACCAGCATTTCGGGAAAGTAATCATCTCCTTCCAGCATAGTATAATAATTATCGTCTGCATCATTTTCCGCATATTCCGGAGAGGTAATATAATTAGTCGGTATAGAATAAGTTCCGGTAACATCACCCCAAAGGAAAAGATGGTCCCATTTATAGGTCTGATAATGAATAGCAATATAATTTTTGATGTCCTGAGCGGTGGAACCGATATCTGATTTATTCACAGTATAAACCTCAAAGCCGAGGGATTTTTTCCAGGCGATGAAATCATTTTGATAGTTTGTTAATTGGCTGTGAGTTATAATCAGCATTTTAGGACGACTGAAAGGTATATCCCTCAGGTAGGATTCTGTAAAATTATCTGCCAGAGCTTTATAGGCATCAATAAATGCAGGGGAAAGAGAGGCAGGAATTTGAACAGGATTATAGCCCATCAAGGTAAAATTGAGTTCATTCAGAGTGCGGATAATATTGTTTTCCGTAATTTGAGTTTCTATCCGAATTGTGTAACCGCGCATTTCTCTAAAAGTGAAACCATGCACCAGAGAAACCGCGTTTTCTATATTTTTCCATTCATTATATAAATAATTGCCTTGCGTGTCAAAAACATTCCAAAGCATAGCCGATATTTGCAATTCCGCTTCCGCAAAAGGAAAGGCAAGGGTTTTGGTGATAATAGCATTATTAACAGTTTCACTAACTTCAGTATCTATTTCCTCAAGCAAAACCGGTTCTTGCCTTAAGCCCTCAAAATGTGCTTGTAAAGTTGAACTATTACAAGAAAATGTCTGCAGTGTAGTTGCGGTTAATAAACTGCAGGCAAACAGGATCAGGATTAATATATATTGCTTCATTTATCCTCCACTAATATTATGTAATTATGGTAATATGCAATAAACCTTCCAACCGCAGCAATAATTTTGGGCTTCAAATATTTTACGGAAATTGGCAAAAGAATTGCTTTATTTTATACTTCCTAAAGAGTTGGGCTGGAAAACCCTGATATTTAGAAGTTTAAGGAACAATAAATGACTAAAAGAAAACCCGTAATAATTATCCTAATGACTTTGTTGGCTTTAGTTTCCTGCGGTAAAAACACAGTTCTGAATCCTGATGATAATGATCCTACAGCAATCAGTTTTGGAACTTTGAACACGCTGGATATAGTTACCTGGAATTTGAAAACCTTTCCGGAAGGAACTGATTTAGCTTCCCTCAAACAAATGATTTCAGCGTTGAATGCGGAAGTTATAGCGTTTCAAGAAATTATGGACTATAATGCCTTTATGGATTTAGCTGCTGAAATTCCCTACTATTCTGCCTGTGTTTATTCTGCCACTGATAGCTATCGTCTTGCCTATATGTATGATACAAGGTCTGTTACGGTTAATAATCAATACTCTATTTTAGAGAATGACAGCAATCCTTTTCCGCGTCCACCATATATCCTGGATATAACCTGGAATAACAATAACTATATTCTTATAAACAATCACTTTAAAGCATACGGAGATAATTATATTGATGAAAATGATAGCTGGGATGAAGAAATGCGTCGTCGGCTTGCTTGTCAGAAACTGGAGAACTATATTTCTACCACTCTACAGGATAAAAAAGTGATTGTCTTGGGCGATTTGAATGACCAGATTGCCGAACCGGATGACTATAATGTTTTCCTTAGTTTTTTGCATAAACCGGAAGAATATTACTTTGCTGATATGCCGATTGCTCTTTCACCAACTTATTCTACTGTTTCTTATCCAATTTCGTTAAGCCATATTGACCATATTCTGATTACTAATGAACTTTTTTCGGATTTTGAAAATGCAGGAAGTTATTGTAGAACTATTTTGGCAGAGAACTGGATGCTGAGCTGGAATACTTATTCTTCTACAATTTCTGATCATAGACCTGTAGGTATTCGTATTTCCCAATAGCAATAAGGATGAAACAGATTATACTGATTTATACGGATTTGGGATTTTTGCTTTTTACAGCTAAGGAGTCATTTGTAAGATAGGAGTTATTAGTCCTCTTTGCCATATTGGTTGGAAGGTAGGAGCAAATTTATTTCAACAGTAATGACACCTCACATCATTCATCATTTTTCATTTTTATTTCATTAAGCACTTTTGCCAAGTAGCATTACGGACTCATTGCTCACCCAATACGGATGCCATCCGTAATGGGTGAGCAATGAGTAAGCAATGCAATTAGGGATCATTCACTCAAATTTAAACTGCGTGACTTAAAGCCGTATCCCAAAACATCATACACATCCATAATAATCATAAAGGCATCAGGATCAGCATCTTTTACAATATCCGTCAGCAAAGGCACCTGACGACGGTTTAATACGACAAAAAGTATTTTAATATCTCTCTGATGATAACCGCTAACTCCATTCAGATAGGTTACTCCGCGTTCCAGTTTTGTAAAAATATCATTCCGAATATCTTCTGTGGCATCGGAAATGATATAAGCGCCTTTAATGTAAGGAAGACCTTCACTCACCAAATCGGTTATTTTTACTGTAATAAAGAGGTTTACATAACCCCAGATAAGTAATTTGGGGGATTTGAATATAATCGCTACAAGTAGGATAATACCTGTTTCTACAATATAATAGCCGGTCCCAATTGATAAATTTGCCTTTTGTTTTATTAGGGCTACAGGAATATCTGTTCCTCCGGTTGACCCTCTAAATCGGAAAATAAGTCCTAAGCCGATACCCAAAAGAACACTACCGGCAATAGCACTAAGGAGAATATCTTCAGGACCCAACATAGCGTAAATCCGGCGTCCATTCAAGATATGAGTATAGGGCTTCAGGTCGGCAATAATTCCCATTTTATGAAGAGCAGGAAAACTAAGTAAATCAGTCATTACAGAGCTGACAACCATTCCATATAAACTTTTACTGCCGAATGATTTACCGATAAAGATAAAACTGATTATAAACAATGGAATATTGATCAGAATCATAGACACACCATTCGGTATGCCAATAAAATAATACAAAATTTGAGATAAACCACCTACTCCTCCAGGAGCCATATTATAGGGCAATAAAAACCAGGAATAACCCATAGCGAAAAAAATGGAGGCAAAGATAATTCCCACAAGGCGTCCTATTTCTCTTTGCAGATATTGTTTTTTAGTAATCTTTGGCATTTTTTGTCTCTCCTAAATTCTTGACTAAAACATCATCACTAAATCTTTGGTTTAGGTAAAAATAAATTTATAAATCTCCCTTAATTGAGGGAATAACAGGAAATAACAGATGATTTTAGACATTCGCGTAAACGGAACAAAACACACACTGCTGGAGCTAAATAAACCTTCTCCACTTTCAGAAATAATAAAAAAAACGAATATAGATAAAACCTGTATCTTAGCCACTAAAATAAATCATCGGGAATATGTCAATGAAGATTACACTCCAGACAGAGAAACCCTTATTGATTTTATTACTTATCTTCATCCTGAGGGCTATAGAATTTATCAGGATAGTGCCATTTTTATTATGGCTAAGGCATTGCATACATTGATGGGAACAGAACATTCTCTGGTAGTGGAACACTCTATTGCCGACGGTGTTTTCTGTGAGGTCTTCAACACGCAAAATTTTACAGAAGCGGATTGCAACCGTCTGAAAACAGCAATGCAGAATATTGTGGAAAGTGATATTCCCATAGAAAAAATTTTGGTGAAGACAGATGAAGCATTGGATATTTTTAGTGCTATGGGTCGTAAAGATGTGCTAAAGAATTTGAAATATCACTATCAGGAAAATGTAGAAATTTATCGTTGCGGAAAATATTACGATTGTTTCATCCATCCTTTGGTGGAAAGAACAGGGAAGATAAAGACCTTTGATATTGTTTATCGCTCTCCTGGCTTTATTTTACGCTTTCCTGGTCGGGATGAAAAAATGGAACTTAAACCCTTTAAACTTCCTCATAAACTCTTTGCCCTTCATCAGGAACATGATAAATGGCTGGATATTTTACGGGTGCACAACATTATAGATATCAATAAACTGATAGATAATTACGAAATTTCTGAATTTATTCAGGTGGAAGAGGCATTGCACGAGAAAAAAATAGCAGAAATTGCTGCTGATATTGTAACTAAACAAAATGTAAAACTTATTTTAATTGCGGGTCCTTCTTCTTCAGGGAAAACCACCTTTGCCAAAAGATTGGGAGTTCAACTTCAGGCATGTAAAGCCAAACCGGTAGTTATTGGAATGGATGATTACTTTTTACCCCGGGATAAGACCCCCCGTAAACCGAATGGTGAATATGATTTTGAGTCCATATATGCTATGGATTTGGAATATTTGAATCTGCAAATGAACCAATTGCTGGAAGGTGAACAAATTGAATTACCGCGCTATGATTTTACCAGAGGTGTTCGTCGACACAGTAATAATTTTGTAAAACTTGCTTCTAACAGCATAATTATTATGGAAGGTATTCACGGTTTGAATGAGACATTAACTGCTTCCATTCCTGCTAGCAGAAAAGTGAAAATTTATGTTAGCGCTCTTAATCAGTTGAATATAGATAATCATAATCGGATTTCTACAACAGATTGCCGATTGCTGCGGAGAATTATTCGCGACCATCGTTATAGAGGTTATAGCGCTGAAGAAACACTAATGCGCTGGCAGGATGTTCGCGAAGGAGAAGATAAAAACATTTTTCCCTATCAGGAAAATGCGGATTATATGTTCAACAGCAATTTAACTTACGAAATTGGTGTAATTCGTAAACACGCCTGGAAATTACTGTTAGGGGTCTCTCCTTCTTCTTCTGCCTATATGGAAGCCAAGCGTCTTTCTGGTTTAATTGCTAAGTGTAAAGATATTGCTGATTCCCTGGTGCCCTATAATTCAATTATCAGAGAATTTACAGACGGCAGTATCTTCCGTTATTGAGGTTATAAAGTGCCTAATATTCATATTCTGGCAGAAGATGTCCGCAATAAAATTGCTGCCGGTGAAGTAATTGAACGTCCTGCTTCAGTAGTTAAAGAACTGGTAGAAAATGCTATTGATGCCGGTGCTGATAATATTATTGTAGCTATAGAAAACGGAGGCAAAGACCTAATCAGAGTAATAGATAACGGTTGTGGAATGAATGCTGATGATGCAATGCTGGCTTTTGAACGCCATTCTACCAGCAAAATTAAAAGAGTGGAAGATATTATACATATCAGTTCTCTAGGTTTTAGAGGTGAAGCGCTGCCTTCAATTGCTTCTGTTTCTAAACTACATTTGGTTACACGCACCGCGGAAGAAGAAATGGCTACAATTGTAGAATATGCTAACGGCAAATTAATTAATGTTACTAAAACCGCGGCTAATACAGGAACTGCTGTAACTGTGCGGGGATTATTCAAAGACCTTCCGGCAAGAAGGAAATTTTTAAAAACAGCTCAAGTGGAAGCCAGACACATTCTTAAATACATTCATTATCAAGCATTGGTGTATCCTCAAATAAGTTTTCGGTTGGTGATAGAGGATAAAGAAAAGCTAAATTATATTGCTTGTGCAGAGAGAAAACAGCGCATTGAAGAGGTATTTGGCGGAGGTTTTTTTGAAGATGATATAATTCCTATTGAGGGTAAATATTCCGATTACTCTATAAGCGGTTATATTTTTGGCTTAGAAGATAGATCTGATAAACTGATTGATGCTCAATACACTTTTATTAACGGACGCTATATCTTTGATAAAACCGTGCGGCACAGTATTAAATCCGCCTACGAACCCTTTATCTTAAAGACCCGGGCTTGGCAAAAAGGAACTACTCCTCCCTATATCCTTTTTTTGGAAATTCCTCCTGAACAAATTGATGTGAATGTTCATCCCGCAAAACTGGAAGTGCGTTTTAGAGAAAACAACTTGGTGCATTCCTTGGTTTATGAAACACTTTCCCAAGCGCTACGGGAGTATGAAGAACGAAAATTTGCCAGTGCGCGCAGAAAATTTCAAGGTGCAGACCAAGGAGAAAAAGCTACTTCTTTAGAACGCGAGATCTTTGTTAAAAATATAGAAATGCCGCGGTTTTCTACCTATAAAAAAGAATTCGGAGAACTCTATCAAGACGATATTTTCCCTAGTGCACAAAATCCTTCTGCCGCAAAAGATATTCCTACTTTTAACCCTGCCCAAGAAGAAAATGAACTGCAAGAAATTTTTTCGGATCAGCCCAACGATAAGCTAAAATATGATATCCTCCTGAAAAATGAAGAGGACTATATCAATCCCTGGCAGTTTCATAATACCTATATTTTTATCCAAGTTGAAGATGGATTAGTTATAATAGACCAGCATGCTGCTCACGAAAGAATAATTTATGAGAAATTAATTCAACGCAGCGAAGGAGCTCCAGCTGTTCGCCAAAAAATTATTATTCCCTTGGTGATTGACATTCCGCCCTATATTTCTTCCGAGATTAAAGACCTGGTAGAAAAGAATTTGGAACTGTTGGAAAAAATTGGTTTTAAACTTAAACAATTTAGTGGAAACTCCATTGTTATAGAAGAAATACCGGCTGAACTGACTGATTTTGCAGGCGGTCAGGTCTTTATTGAAATTTTAAAACAACTGGAACAGGAAATGGAAATTACGGCTGATTTTAGAGAATGCTTGGCTAAGTCAATTGCTTGTAAAGCAGCTATTAAAGCCAATCATAAGCTTACTCGTAAAGAAATGCTGAATTTAATTAATCAACTCTTTGCTTGTCAGACACCCTATTTCTGTCCTCATGGCAGACCTCTAATTCTAAAAATTCCGGTAATTGACTTTGAGAAGAAATTCAAACGCACTTTATGATTCCTGTAATCACAATTGAAGGAGCAACTGCTTCCGGAAAATCCGCTTTAGCTATTGCTTTGGCAGAAGCACTGAACACAGAAATCATTTCTGCCGATTCGCGTCAGGTCTATCGCTATATGGATATTGGAACTGCTAAAATTACTAAGGAAGAACAAAAAAGAGTTAAACACCATTTAATTGATATCATCAATCCCAATGAAAGTTATAATGCTGGTGCTTTTGTTAAAGACGCTTCTATTATAATAGAAAAACTATATTCCGAGGGTAAAATTCCTCTTATCTGCGGAGGCACAGGTTTATATGTAAAATCATTATTGAAAGGGTTGTTTTCGCTTCCCCCTTTGCCCAAAGAAATTAGACAGAATTTGAAACAACGACTAGAGAAAGAAGGACCTGCAGTTTTATATGCGGAATTGCTGAAATTAGACCCTTTGTTTGCTGATAAAATAAGCGAAAATGATACACAACGCATCTTACGTGGCTTGGAAGTTGCTTTGGGAACTGGAATTCCCCTTTCTGAACATTGGCAAAAACAACAGCTTAGTTGTAAATATAACGCTTTCCGTATATTAATAGATATTCCTCGTCCGGAACTATACAAGCGAATTAATCTGAGAATGGAAAAAATGCTGGCTCAGGGCTTACTGGATGAAATAGAGAAACTTCTGGCTTGGGGTTATGAGGAAAATTCTCCCGGTCTCAACTGCCTTGGCTATAAAGAATTTCTGCCCTATTTGCAAAAAAAAGCAGAACTAAAAGATTGTGTCCTTATGGCAACTCAACATCAACGCAATTATGCTAAAAGACAGATCACCTGGTATCGGAAATGCTCTTTTGATTTAGTAATTTCCCCTTCCGGAATAACGATGCCCCCATCGTTTAAAAATAACCGGAAAAACGATTTCCCCGTCGTTTTTTGGGTTGATAAGGCAATCAACCCTCCCGTTTTTTTGATTTGCCAACCGCCTCCTCTTTGATTATATTATAACTAGTAATTTTATGGACGAAGGATGGTCCAAAACTGAGGTGGCAAATGCAAATAGTAGCTAAAGTGTTTGAATTAGAAATTAGTGAGCAAGAATTGGAACGCGAATGTGCTAAAGTAAGTTTGGCAGAACGCGAAAAATGTCAGGTAAGTGCTCTTAAACGCTTGATAGATAGATGCTTATTATATCATCAAGCGGTAGAAAGTGGCATAAAAATCAGCGATAGGGAATATGAATATGCTATTTGGGAATTTCTGGATGAAGAAGATCCTTTAAAACTCTGGAGCTCTTCATTAGAAGAACTTACGCCCCAGGAAATGGAAAAACTCTTGAAACAGCGTTTGATGATTAACAAATATATCAATTCTGTCTGCCCCCAAAATATTCCTATCACCAATGCTAAAATAGAAGAATTTTACGCTGAACAAAAAGAATTTTTCCTAAAACCTGAACAAGTACGCTGTTCTCATATTCTTATTCATAACGATAATGAAGAGGCAAAAGCCAAAGCAGAAAAAATTCGCCAGGAAATTCATAATGCAGAGGATTTTACTTACTTTTGCCAAAAGTATTCCGAATGCCCAAGTAACTCTATTTGTGGTGATTTAGGATGGTTTCCCCGGGGCAAAATGATTCCCGAAATTGAAGAAGTGGCTTTTTCTCTTAATGTGGGTGAAATCAGCCAACCTTTTCGGTCTCCTTATGGTTATCACATTTTGATGAAAACCGGATATAAGGAAAAGGACTACATACCTTTTGAAGATATAAAGGATTCTCTTTCTGCCCGCTTACAACAAATTGAAAGAGAATACAGATTGCTGAGGCATTTAGCTGAACTTCGCAAACAATATGCTTCCCAAATTGTTATCTATAATGCCGATTATTTGCTCCCAATGAAGAATATGGAATAAAGCCAGAAATCCTGTCCTATAAAATGTCCTTCTCAATAAAGGGGGATTAACCAGTGTTCAACCTTTATATAACCGGTAACATTATAAAATATAAAACTTATTATGATAAAGAAATTACAGGATAAATGGCGATGGTATAAGAGAAAAATACTAACATACTTTTCAGGCATTCCATAAAAAAGTTCCGTAGGAACGACACATATTAACGACGGTTTTTAAACCGGTGAATAAGATGCCAGGATGATGTAATAACTCATAACATAAGAAAAAGTTCCGTAGGAACGACACGTACTAACGACGGTTTTCAAACCGGCGAATAAGATGCCAGGATGATGTAATAACTCATAACATGAGAAAAAGTTCCGTAGGAACGACACATACTAACGACGGTTTTCAAACCGGCGAAAATGAAGAATCGGAAGGTTTACGTCCCTATCAGCCATAACAAACGACGAGGATGTCGTTTTTCCAGTGGGCTAATACAGTCCAGGGTGAAATAAAAGCCCCGACACAAAATATGGGAATACCAACCATAATTTTAGCTTGACAAGAATATAAACCTTTTTTATAATAAATTTGCATAGAATTATAGAGAGGAAATTTTTATGATATATGTCTTTGATTATATGGTTAGTAAAGGATAATATGAAAATCCGTTATTTAATTGTCAGGTGGACTGATGTTCTGCTCGAACCAAGGGATATTCCCAAGCTGAGAGGTTTCTTTGTAAATCAGTTTCCCGAAGACCATATTTTTCATAATCACCTACCTGGATTTGGCTATAACTATAAAGCTCCTCAAATTCAATATCGGATTATAGAAAAACATCCTGCTCTGCTGGCTATTAATGAAGGTATAAACATCATCAAAAAGATCTTTCTGGAAGTGGATAAACTGGAAATTAACGGAAAAACCCTTGTTTCCAACGAAAGAGAAATTTCCCTGAAAGAAGATGACTTTGGCTTAACTGAGGACTATTACACTTACTTTTTTGCCTCTCCTTGGATGGCACTAAACCAGGAAAACTATCAAGAGTATAATAAAATGAATACTTTTCAGCGTAATCAAAGATTAAAAACCATCCTGAAAAATAACCTCAAAACCCTTTCTAAAGCATTTAACTATTGGATTCCGGATGTGGATAAACTAAATGTTGATGGCTGGTTTAAGCCCCTGGAAGTAAATTTCCACAATCAACCAATGCAATGCTTTACAGGCGACTTTACAACTAATTTCCTGATCCCCGAATTCCTTGGCCTCGGAAAACAAAGTGCTCGTGGCTTTGGTGTAGTAAGAAAAAGAAAGGAGGGAAAATATGTTTGAAAGTTTAAGAAAAATAGGTATGATGGAATGTACAAAGTTAGGGAACACACCGGAACAGATTATTTTAGAAAACAATGTTAAGAATTCAAAGATTAACAATGTAATTGAGTTACATATAAAGAATGAAGGAAACGAGACAAATATTGAAGTTAAAATTGCTCCTCTTGATACAAACAATCTAAGTAAATATGGAGCTTATCAGAAAAATACTAATGGAGTTAATATACTATATTATGAGATAGTTAGTAAAAAAGATTTTCAGCGAAAAAAGGATAAAGCAGAATCAGAAAAAATATGTGACCTTATCCGAACTAAATTTATAAATGTAGAAATTGACCATCCTATTAAGGAAATTCTTACTAACAATAAAGAGGATATAATTCGAAAGTTATTAGCTTTTAAAGAAGAACTAGATAAAGAAACTAAATATTTACTTACCCTTGTTTATAATGGACATTATGTATATGAAATTGAGGAATTTAAGAATAAAATAAAAGAAATGACAAGTAAGAAAAATTACTCTAAGTCCAAGGAAGAATCAAGGTACAAAGGAAATTGTGTTTTTTGTCACGAACAAAAGGATCTTGTAGGGTTGCTAAATCTTGATGATAGATTTATGTTCTTTAACTATGGTGTGCCAATATTTGCCAGAGGATTTTCTATAGCAAATGCTTATAAAGATACTGCTATATGTAATGAATGTGCAGAATATATAAATCTGGGTAGTAGAATTATTGCTCAGTCAACAAATACCGTTTTCAACAAAATTAAAAAGAATAATAAAACTGATATCGTTCTTTATATCGTTGTTCCAAGGTTTTTGTCTCCGAGTGAAAATGAGATTAATACAGCTTATGAAAAAACAATCAAAGCATATTTAGAAGAAAGGAAAAATATGGATGGGCAAAAAAATAAGGTTACTGGAAAGGACATAATTTTAGGTAACCTTGAAGATAGAATTGCTCAACAAAAAAATGTAATGAGTTTTGATTTTATTTATTACTCCCCAAATCAAAGAAAAATCAATATAAATTATCAGATAAGAGAAGTTTTCCCTTCCAGATTGAATTCACTTATACAAATAGCAAGAGATGTCCAAGATGATCATCAAACAAGATGCAAAACTAATAATTATACCTTCAAACCATTATCAGAACTTAAGAAATTAGTATCTAATTACATTGTAGTAAATAAAGATAAATCTGTTAAAGAAATTAAGCAATCTGATAATTGGTATAATGAGTATTTTGACATTCAAAACGCTTTGTACACTGGAATTAGCTATAATTACAATTCTTTTATCAAAGTTCTAAATAGGTATATGCAAAGCTTCATAGAAAACTATGCTATAATTGAATATTCTTTTAGAGCATTTAATACAGGTTTTGACTTATACCTGTATTTGCTTAAAACTAAAACAATTACTAATAAGGAGAAAAAAATGGATTATTCAAAAACAAAAGAAGAATTTAAAAAGTGGCATGGTATCTCTATACCATTTACAACCGGTAATAATGAAAAGTTTGTAGAATATATGAAAAAGTTAGGTTCTATAACTGATCAATTCTTTAATTACTGGGAAAATTACTCCGATATGTATAAAAACGAATTAGACATCTTTACTTTTTGTATGGGTAATTTAGCTTATCAAGTTCGTTATGCTCGGAGGCAGAAAGGTAGTTTTATTGATGATTGGCTATCCAATATATCTACTAATATGCGGAAAATGGATTATCTCTTGTCTCGTTCTATAGAATCATTAACTATAGAAAATTGTTTAGATAAGCCCTTCGTTAAAATACCTCTTGCTTTGGCTTCGTTCTTTTCCGACAAATGTAATAAAGATGATATATCTGCTATAGGATATGAACATATTTTCCCCTTTGTATCTGGATTTATGTTTAGAACTGAAGCAGACGAAGAACAATTGGTAGAAGAACCGGAGTCAGAAGAAGAACAACAAATTTTAGAAGAAAATAATTAAATAAGGAGATAAAAATGAATAACACAAAGAGAATTGCTATTTATTTCGCTTATGAAGGCAGGAATAATAATCCCAATGGTGATCCTGCCAGCGAAAACAGACCCAGAGTTTATAATCAAAGCAATGTATATGTAACAGATGTCTCTTCTAAAAGAGACGACAGAGATTATTTAAATCAACTATTTCCAGATGCAATATTCCTAAAACAACAGTTAAATGAAGATGGAAGTGCTAAGCAGATGGATGATTTAATAACAGATGCTCTTAAAAACAAAAATATTTCAACCCATAAGGATAAGGCTAAGTATATTATTAACAGGTTTATTGATATTAAATACTTTGGTGCAACCTTAACTGGAAAAACCAAAGATGCACCAAAAAGTAACCAAGGGAAAGAAGAGAGTTCTGGACAAGCACCAATAGTTAATAGCGGAGATGACAATAAAAAGATAGACAAAACTGAAACAATTAAAGAAAGTATATGCGGCCCAATTCAAAAGACCTTTGGTATGTCTTTAAATTATCCGGAAATTATACCTGTAAAAATAACTACAGTTCTGGCAACAAGAGCTCAAAGTAGTGCAACAGGTTCAATGGGAACAAAATATATTTGTGATTATTATCACATACATTATGACATTATAATCAATCCTTATTCTTTACAAGAATGGGATTCACAATTAACCAAGGATGATATTAAGGTCTTTGAAGCTGTTCAATGGTTTTCTATAAAGAATGATATTACTCATTCCAAGATTAACAGAGAGCCAATAATAATGCTGGAAATAATTTTTAAAGATCCGGATTATTACTTCCTCCCTTCCAATTATGTAACTGCTGAAAACCCTAAAGGAAAGAACTATAATGAAATAAATGTAAAATACGATAACCTTATCAATCAAATAAACTCCAATGCTGACCATATTGAGAAATTAAGATATATATGCAATCCTGTATATGCAAAGGTGATTGAGGATAATTTGATCAATAAAATAAATTATAATAGCACTGATAAAGGGAAAAAAGATAGTATTGCTATAGAAAAAATAGAGGTAATTAGCCGTGATGAAATAGTTAAACATCTGGAAACTTATAAGAACTATACTCCATAATATGGTATAATAAGATGAAGATATTGCAGATACCACTAAAAGCTAAAATTGGTCATTTTAAAGTAAATTATACTACTGCTTCCAAGTTATCTTATGATATACCTACTTTTACAGTAATTGAAGGAATTATTGGAGCAATTATGGGATGGAATAGATCTGATTATAGATATAAGATTAAAAGAGATAGTGCAAAATTCGGAATTATTATAAGAAGTCCTATCCAAAAAGCTATCTATGCTATTAATGCACCTAATGAACTTATTACACCAATGAGTTTATTTTCAGATAAAAAGAAATCTGCTTCCGCTATAAAAGATAGAACTCAACTCTATACTGAATTACTTATTGATCCTGCGTATACAATTCTATTTTCTCATAATGATGAAAACCTTTACCGGGAAGTTAAATCCCAAGTTTTAGCCAAAAAAAGTGTATATAATATTTATTTGGGAAGTGCATTTTGTATAGCTGAATATGATGGTGAACCGGAAGAAATTGAAATAGAAAAAGTCAAGATAACCAAATCAGAAGTTATTTCTGTGATAGATTTAAACTATGTAAAAGAAGACATTAATTGGGATGCTAACACTAAAATGATTACCGATAATATTCCTTATCTAAAGGATCCTGATTTAACAATAAGAAAATATAAACAGGTGATTTATAATCCCTTAGCAGAGCCCATTAATTGTTCAGGTGATTTTTACCACTATAAAGATAACAAATATATTTACTTATTTGAAGGTTCTGAATAGTAAAAATGGTATATTCCCATAATTATCCGGAAACCGGTTCTAAAAAAGAACTAACTGTTCATCTAAATGAAGTTTACACCGGTATGATGTCTATTATTAATTCAGCATCGGAATTAGAATTAATGAAAGGTATAGATAATCTCAATTATATTGTTAAACTTATTGCTTATCTACATGATATAGGTAAAGCAACTTCTTTTTTCCAAAAAAAGCTCTTAAATGAGCCACTTAAACAAAATGAATTATGCTATACAAAACATTCATTATTAGGTGCAGTTTTAGGTTTTTATCTCACTGAACAGCTTGGTTTTAATTCTATAACGAGCAATATTGTTTACAGAATTATACATTCACATCATTCCAGCTTTCATAAAAACAAAGACCTTCTTCGTTTAGATAATAATCAATTATCAATTTTAAGAACTCAGTATAATGATATTATTAACAACAAAGAATCTCAAGAGATCATACATTTCATTTCAGAAAATATAAATAGCCCTTTACCCGACATAAAGGAATTTAATGAATTAACACAAGAAACAGGGATTGTAGCAAATGAGCTTATTACTTGCTTAACTATAAATGAATTTGGTGCAAACAATAATGAAACGGATTATTACAGCTGGTTATATTTCTTTCTCCTCTCGGCATTAAATAGAGCGGATAAGTACAGTGCTTCTTTTAATTCAGCTTATGATATGGAAAAAGCATATCAGACAGTTTTCTCAAAATCCCTATCTCCAAGTTTTATAGAAGATCATTTGGCAAACAAGAAGAATAATTCAAAAACACCTACATCTCCAATTATTTCTTCTTTACGGGATGATTTCTTTTTAAAAGTTAAAGCTAATGCAACTGCTGCTAACTTAGATCATCATCTTTATTCTATTTATGCCCCAACCGGTATTGGGAAAACCTTGTCTTTATTAAATGCAGCTATCATAATGCAGAATAGGTTACGGGAGGATAAAAAGCAGAATTACAAAATTATCTATGGTCTTCCTTTTTTATCTATAATAGATCAGGTTTCAGATGATATAACAGAAATTTTACAGTTAGCTAAATATGACATTAATTGGAATATCTTTCAGGAATACCATCATCTGTCTACTCCCATGGTTTCTTCTGAAGAAAAAGAGGAAGAACAATATAGACAGGATCAAATTCAATTATTAAGTTCATTTTGGGATAGTCAGATAATACTAACAACTTTTGTGTCTCTGCTGGAAACAATCTCAGATTCCAGACAAAGCATCAAGTTAGCTTCTCTCGCAAGTTCTATTATCATAATTGATGAAGTTCAATCTGTTGATGCCGGTTTATATGAATATGTGAAATGGTTTATTCTGCATTTAACAAAATACTTAGGAAGTTATGTTATTATTTCTTCAGCAACAATGCCGGATTGTTTTAGGGGCGATGAGTTTAATAGCTTAATTGGTGATCAGAATGCAATAGAAGAGCCTTTCAGAAAGTTAAACAGATACAAAATTTATAAACCGATTGAATACAACTTTGACCAGTTTACTAGTTATGTTATGCAGTTTATTAAAAAACAACCGGATAAATATTATTTAATTGTTGCCAATACTAGAAAAATGGCTTATAAACTTGCAAAATGGTTTAATGAGAGAAATTATGATATCTGTTTCCTTTCCACTTTAGTTATACCCTATCAAAGAAAAGCAAGAATAAAAGATATAAGGGATGGGATCAAACCTCATATTATAGTTTCAACACAGTTAATTGAGGCAGGTGTTGATATGAGTGTTGATTATATTTTCAGGTTTCTTGCTCCTCTTGACAATATTATTCAAACAGCAGGTAGAACTAATAGACATTATGAAAGCGAAAGTTGTTCTGGAACAGTTAATCTGATAGATATGTGCTATGACAATAATAAAAAAGATTATAACTTAATTTATGTTAGTAATAGTAAGAGATCTCAAGGCGACATAAAGATGAGCAATACAATTAAGATATTAAATGAAAAAGATATATATTGTGAAAAGGAAATATTTGATTTAAGTAGTGAATATTTCAAGAATCTTTCCACTGTTAATTATTGGGAAACCGCCCATAATAAATTAAAAGATCATCAATGGAATGATTTTGGGAATGAAATTAGGATTATAAACAACGAATTGGAGACAGTTAGTATAGTAATAGATCATAGGGATTGGTCTGAAAAAGTTTCCTCTCTTTGGGAAAAACATAACGAGCTAATAAATAAGCTAAATAAATATGATGGAGATATTTATTCTTTAAAGGCTGAGCTTAAAGATAATTTACGCCAGCTTTCTAATTATATGCTGAATATCTATTTAACAGATACAGAAAATCTTATTGAATTTGATAAAAATAAGGAAAGTATTCAACTAATTAGGGAACAGTATGATTCCAAATTAGGTCTAAATATTTTCGGGAAAGAATCAATAAATTGTTTTTAGATTATGGAAGTCCATTTAAATACCTACGGCAGTTACTTACGCAAAAAAGATGAGATGTTTGAATTAAGTATTGAGGATAAAAAAACCAAGCTCTCTCCGGAAAAGATATCTTCCATTGTAATTTCCAATGCTGCAATTATTACTACAGATGCTATTCAATTAGCGATGGATTATAATATTGATATTGTTTTTCTGGATAAATATGGTAATCCTTATGGCAGGATTTGGTTTCCCAAAATTGGTAGTACTGTTTTAATAAGAAGAAAGCAGCTGGAAATGTTATCTGATAATGTAGGTTTACAATTTATTAAAAATTGGGTTGCCATTAAAATAATGAATCAGTATCGTTTTGTACAGCGTTTACTTTCCAAGCGAGATTGTAATAAAAGTATCTTTCAAACCCGGATGCAAAATATGCAGGAAGCAGCCATTTGTATAATGCAAGCAGAAGGCAAATTGGAAGAAGTTTCGGGTTCTTTTATGGGTTGGGAAGGAGGTGCGTCCAAAAATTACTTTTCTATTTTGGCAGAGCTTATTCCGGATGCCTATAAATTTTCGGGTAGAAGTTCGCGTCCCGCTAAAGATGCTTTTAATGCTATGCTGAATTATGGTTATGGTATGTTATATTCTAAAGTGGAGAGAGCTTTGATTATTGCTGGTCTTGATCCCTATCTGGGTCTTTTGCATAGTGATAATTACAATAAAAAGTCCTTTGTCTTTGATTTTATAGAGCCCTATCGTATTTTAGTGGATGAGCTAGTATTTTACATTTTTTCCAGGCATAAATTTTCCTCTGAGTTCATAGAACCCGTTCATCAAGGTGTTTTACTTAGCTCTGCAGGCAAAAAATTCCTGGCTCCTTTGTTATTAGAACATTTTGATGAGATTATTCGTTATCGTAATAAAAACCGTAAACGCATTGATATGCTTCAAACCGATGCTCATGCCTTTGCCAATTACTTAATTGATAAAAGGGAAAACTATTTGGAGACCTCTATAAACAGGAAATTACAGAATTTCCTAAATAGCAATTTTGAGGATAATGGAGATGAAGAATGTTAACTTGGGTTATGTATGATATCGTTAAGGACAAAACCAGGAATAAAGTTTCCAAATGCTGTGAACAAGCTGGAATTTATAGAGTTCAATATTCTGTTTTTTTAGGTGAAATGAGCCGTACCAAATGCAAAGAACTCAGCTGTCAGATAGAGGACTTAATCAATCCTGAAATTGATCGAGTTTATATTTTTCCAATGTGCAATGAGGATTTTAAAAGTTGTCAATTGCTTGGCCAGGCTTTTGATCCTGAGCTTATAACAAATGAAATAAAGGCATTTTTCTTGTGAATGATTTACAGTTTATCACTCCTTCCGAAGTGATGGAATATCTCTTCTGCCCTCGTTTCGTTTATTATATGAACATAATGAAAATTGAACAGCATGAACATAGAAAAACCCTCGTAAATAAAGGCAGAGATATTCATAAATTGAAAATGGTGCAAAATAAGGACTATCTTCGTAAAAAAGCAGGCGCTATTGATAAACTTACAGATGTTTATCTTTCCTCTGATAAACTTAAACTGGTAGGAAAGGTTGATGAGGTGCTTTTTCTTGTAGACGGCAGTGCTGCTCCTCTGGATTATAAATATGCTTTTTGGGAAAATAAGGTCTATAAAACCCTTAAATATCAACAAATCCTTTATTCACTGCTGATTATGGATAACTTTCAGGTCCCTGTTAATAAAGCATTTATCGTCTATACCCGATCTCAAAACCACTTGGAAGAATTAAATATTACACAAAAAATGCAAGATAACGCTAAACTAATTCTTGACGAGATTTTTATGATAATTAATAGGGAATTGTATCCTAAACCTGCAAAGGCAAAAAGAAAATGCCTGGACTGCACTTATCGGAATTTATGCTCTTCTTGAAAAAGAAAAAGCAAATTACTTTTTTAACCTATTGGTTTTTTAATAGAGTGTTATTGTGTGGCTATGGTTATCATTACGAACTTGATGAGGAATCCACTTAAAGAGAATTATATTAGTATATATTTCTGAATACTCAGGAATGAGATTTTGATAGAGATAACGGAATTATTATTCTTACTTGTATAAATACTGTTGATCTAAATTCTGGTAGGAATTTATTGCTTAGTCAGTTACTTTTTCGCTCTTTTATAGATTTATAGAGTGTTTGTGCCGGCCCAAGATAGTCTTTCAGCTCTTTCTGGAACTGATTTTGTGTCAAAACTATCAGTTTTGATCTTCTGAAAAACTAGTTTAACTATACTATTTGTGAGGCACTTATATTAGAAGATGTGTTTTTACTCTACTATCCATTAAAACAAGGATTGAAACTGTCACCTGTAATGACAGACGAGCCGATGTTGGAGATGGTTTTTACTCTACTATCCATTAAAACAAGGATTGAAACTTTTTTACTGGCATCAATTTCAGACACTCTTTGCTCGTGTTTTTACTCTACTATCCATTAAAACAAGGATTGAAACTCGATCTACAGACACTACGGGATCAGTGTCAGGATTAGTTTTTACTCTACTATCCATTAAAACAAGGATTGAAACGTTAATACTCCGCCATTATCATTTTCCGTTGTTTCAGGTTTTTACTCTACTATCCATTAAAACAAGGATTGAAACATATGATGACATTATTGTATGCCGCCACCATTATTGTTTTTACTCTACTATCCATTAAAACAAGGATTGAAACAGTAGAGGTGAGCGAACTCTTGCCGTAGCAAAATATGTTTTTACTCTACTATCCATTAAAACAAGGATTGAAACTGGCAGTAATCAAGGCATACCACATATTGTGTGAACTGTTTTTACTCTACTATCCATTAAAACAAGGATTGAAACAATTGGGAAAAATCTCCCGTTCCGAATGGCGTGAACTGGTTTTTACTCTACTATCCATTAAAACAAGGATTGAAACTTACATCACCAGTAGTAGTCATTGCAGTAGCACTATTGTTTTTACTCTACTATCCATTAAAACAAGGATTGAAACGATAGTTCCATTATTGTCCTCATATTCTACTGTTTCGTTTTTACTCTACTATCCATTAAAACAAGGATTGAAACCTGCACCAAACGGGAGGTTATCATCTTCCCAAGCGGTTTTTACTCTACTATCCATTAAAACAAGGATTGAAACTAGCTTAATAAAATGGGAACTGGAATATCCACTTACAGTTTTTACTCTACTATCCATTAAAACAAGGATTGAAACTAGCAGCGATTACCCAGATTGATGGTGGACATTTGCCGTTTTTACTCTACTATCCATTAAAACAAGGATTGAAACCACAAGCAGAATACAGAAAAATTGATAGAGAATATGTTTTTACTCTACTATCCATTAAAACAAGGATTGAAACATCATTTTAATCTCCTTACGGATTAACTTCAAAAAGTGTTTTTACTCTACTATCCATTAAAACAAGGATTGAAACGCTCTTGATTATCAATCTTTTGCTACTCTCTGCACAGGTTTTTACTCTACTATCCATTAAAACAAGGATTGAAACAAACTGATTATGGAATTGATAAAATCATAAAAGAACGTTTTTACTCTACTATCCATTAAAACAAGGATTGAAACTAATGATGCAGCTAATACTGTTATTGATTTCTGCAGTTTTTACTCTACTATCCATTAAAACAAGGATTGAAACTGCCATCGCCAGAGGTGACTGTGAAGGTGGCTGGCGTTTTTACTCTACTATCCATTAAAACAAGGATTGAAACATCCGATGGATGATATTGGGATTGATAATCAATTAGGTTTTTACTCTACTATCCATTAAAACAAGGATTGAAACATATTAAATTATTACCATTATGGTCTATCAAATAATGTTTTTACTCTACTATCCATTAAAACAAGGATTGAAACAAATTAGTGGCGGGGCTATTACGCTTGTCACTACTGTTTTTACTCTACTATCCATTAAAACAAGGATTGAAACAGGTCGCAGCCCAGCAAAATCCGTGGTTTGAGTTCAGTTTTTACTCTACTATCCATTAAAACAAGGATTGAAACTCTCGCCTTCGATGACAGATGAGCCAAGGTTACGAAGGTTTTTACTCTACTATCCATTAAAACAAGGATTGAAACCACTAATTGATGGAGAGCAACCGGAACTATTATTCAGTTTTTACTCTACTATCCATTAAAACAAGGATTGAAACCCCATCTGGAGATTGTTTCCAGAGTTGAAAGAGTAGTTTTTACTCTACTATCCATTAAAACAAGGATTGAAACGTTAGGCGTGCATCAATATCTAATGATGTCAGTTCATGTTTTTACTCTACTATCCATTAAAACAAGGATTGAAACTGATCAATCACGCCTTGCATTGAAAGTTTCAATTGGGTTTTTACTCTACTATCCATTAAAACAAGGATTGAAACTTATACGCATAACTACCTCGCATTCATATATTTGGTTTTTACTCTACTATCCATTAAAACAAGGATTGAAACATCCGATGGATGATATTGGTGTTGATAAGCAATTATGTTTTTACTCTACTATCCATTAAAACAAGGATTGAAACAGTTGTAGTTGCAGAAGCCAATGCCAGTCCTTTATGTTTTTACTCTACTATCCATTAAAACAAGGATTGAAACTGGCAATGTCCCGAGCTTTGGCTATGAAAAGGCATTCGTTTTTACTCTACTATCCATTAAAACAAGGATTGAAACATCATTTTAATCTCCTTACGGATTAACTTCAAAAAGGTTTTTACTCTACTATCCATTAAAACAAGGATTGAAACTTAAACTATAAAGAATAGTATAGAATATGGCTACAAGGTTTTTACTCTACTATCCATTAAAACAAGGATTGAAACAGTAAATCATTTTCCTTGTTTTGTAGTTCTGTGACTGTTTTTACTCTACTATCCATTAAAACAAGGATTGAAACGCTCTTGATTATCAATCTTTTGCTACTCTCTGCACAGGTTTTTACTCTACTATCCATTAAAACAAGGATTGAAACTATCATCCCAAATTCCACTCCAACCATTATAAGGAGTTTTTACTCTACTATCCATTAAAACAAGGATTGAAACCCAAACCCATAATACTTTTATCCAGCGATTTTACGTTTTTACTCTACTATCCATTAAAACAAGGATTGAAACTTCCCATCACTGGTATCGGAAATATGCAGAAAATCTCGTTTTTACTCTACTATCCATTAAAACAAGGATTGAAACATCCAGCATTGCTTGCCCTGAAGTTGGGTGAGTAGGTTTTTACTCTACTATCCATTAAAACAAGGATTGAAACTAGTATCAAAAGCTAAAGTAGTCTTTCCAAAATCAATGTTTTTACTCTACTATCCATTAAAACAAGGATTGAAACAACTCAATCATCTTGTCACTCTGCCACTGGTAATTGTGTTTTTACTCTACTATCCATTAAAACAAGGATTGAAACGGTCTCGGGACTTTCAACCAAATGCACCAGATGAAGGTTTTTACTCTACTATCCATTAAAACAAGGATTGAAACTGAACTTCAATTTGCAAGCGTGGCAGAAGATGCTATGTTTTTACTCTACTATCCATTAAAACAAGGATTGAAACCAGTCAGATGGGATGAATTTGACGGTGCTTCTCTGCGTGTTTTTACTCTACTATCCATTAAAACAAGGATTGAAACCACCGCCGTAACGCCAGGTATGCAAAAATAGAACATAGTTTTTACTCTACTATCCATTAAAACAAGGATTGAAACTTATTACTCAGAACGGTATCAATAAAATGAAAGAGGTTTTTACTCTACTATCCATTAAAACAAGGATTGAAACAAACAATACAAATAGATGGCTATAATTACATATTGAGTTTTTACTCTACTATCCATTAAAACAAGGATTGAAACTTGCCAGGCGTTAGATATAGCCACACCGAACCCGCAGAGTTTTTACTCTACTATCCATTAAAACAAGGATTGAAACTCCGATAAAGAGGGCTTGGTTGAATTGCCCAACGGGGTTTTTACTCTACTATCCATTAAAACAAGGATTGAAACATATGCAGTCTGGAACGCTAAAAATTGGTGCAGGCATGTTTTTACTCTACTATCCATTAAAACAAGGATTGAAACTCAGTAATTTCTGCATGTATATCAGC
This sequence comes from Candidatus Cloacimonas sp., assembly GCA_023227825.1. Taxonomy (GTDB): domain Bacteria; phylum Cloacimonadota; class Cloacimonadia; order Cloacimonadales; family Cloacimonadaceae; genus Cloacimonas. The sequence goes on from JALOCJ010000003.1 coordinate 25,866, forward strand.
AGTCCTATCAAGGTTTTTACTCTACTATCCATTAAAACAAGGATTGAAACGTATGCAGTAGAAGCTCATCATCTGCAATTACTTGAGTTTTTACTCTACTATCCATTAAAACAAGGATTGAAACCATAAACTATGCAGAAATTGCCATCTATCACATCTGTTTTTACTCTACTATCCATTAAAACAAGGATTGAAACACATAGAGAATATTCCCGTGTCCGCAAGCAAGCGGTGTTTTTACTCTACTATCCATTAAAACAAGGATTGAAACATGTAAAAACCAAAACTATAACCTATTATATTTCCGGTTTTTACTCTACTATCCATTAAAACAAGGATTGAAACTCAGCTTGACGAGATAATTAAAATGGCAGATAATATTGTTTTTACTCTACTATCCATTAAAACAAGGATTGAAACGAATGATATCCGTTATAATATCTATAGCTATAACTTGTTTTTACTCTACTATCCATTAAAACAAGGATTGAAACAATATAATTCTCCCACCTCAATCTGCGTGCCATCTACCGTTTTTACTCTACTATCCATTAAAACAAGGATTGAAACATAGTGACCCGAGGATAAAGAAAGTTCTCGAGAATGTTTTTACTCTACTATCCATTAAAACAAGGATTGAAACCAAGTGGCTGCCTGCTTGAACGGGAGCGTCTTGCGTTGTTTTTACTCTACTATCCATTAAAACAAGGATTGAAACCTATTAAGAACGGTAATGAAGTGTTTCAGTATTACGTTTTTACTCTACTATCCATTAAAACAAGGATTGAAACGAATTACCAGTATTATACATACAGTTATGACTATAGTGTTTTTACTCTACTATCCATTAAAACAAGGATTGAAACTTGACATCAGTTACAACAATTTCTATATTGCTATCTGTTTTTACTCTACTATCCATTAAAACAAGGATTGAAACAATAAAAATAAGCTTAGCTGCCTACCAATGTTCGTGTTTTTACTCTACTATCCATTAAAACAAGGATTGAAACAATATAATTCTCCCACCTCAATCTGCGTGCCATCTGTTTTTACTCTACTATCCATTAAAACAAGGATTGAAACTGGCATACCAAATTGCGGATGGAAGGCAGGGATCAGCGTTTTTACTCTACTATCCATTAAAACAAGGATTGAAACATTCGCTCTTCTTTGTCCCGCGGTGTCCCTCCTATAAAGTTTTTACTCTACTATCCATTAAAACAAGGATTGAAACTTATCCCCAATAATTACCAAATCATCTGAATACCTGGTTTTTACTCTACTATCCATTAAAACAAGGATTGAAACCTATAATACTACAAGCGGTGGTAAGCGGGTGGTCGCGGTTTTTACTCTACTATCCATTAAAACAAGGATTGAAACATAATGTACACGCGCGTGAGGGGGTTCTTACCAAGGTTTTTACTCTACTATCCATTAAAACAAGGATTGAAACTACAATGTAGTTCCGCCAACCCATTCCTCGCCTTCGTTTTTACTCTACTATCCATTAAAACAAGGATTGAAACTCCAGGGCATTAAACCATGGATTAGATGGGCTATGTTTTTACTCTACTATCCATTAAAACAAGGATTGAAACGCTGATCGTAGCTGCTTACTCCCATCTCCTGCATATGTTTTTACTCTACTATCCATTAAAACAAGGATTGAAACCAATGTATAGCAAGATGATAGAAGAGATGGGCAAACAGTTTTTACTCTACTATCCATTAAAACAAGGATTGAAACGCAAAGAAGATGACTGGAGTGGCTTAGAGAGGGTGGGTTTTTACTCTACTATCCATTAAAACAAGGATTGAAACCTGTCTGTGGTGAATCAATGCTTCCTGTAATCCATGTTTTTACTCTACTATCCATTAAAACAAGGATTGAAACAAGGAAAATTATGAATAATAATACTTGGGGTCCCAGTTTTTACTCTACTATCCATTAAAACAAGGATTGAAACATTAGACGCAATTCAAAATCCCTCAATTCTTCTTGGAGTTTTTACTCTACTATCCATTAAAACAAGGATTGAAACTAATGAAACACTTAATACTTTTGTTGAAAACATTTTGTTTTTACTCTACTATCCATTAAAACAAGGATTGAAACATCATCCCATAAAGGCACTCCCATAATAATGATTAGTTTTTACTCTACTATCCATTAAAACAAGGATTGAAACCCTGATGGAAGATGTCCTCGGGGCCCTGCCACAAACGTTTTTACTCTACTATCCATTAAAACAAGGATTGAAACGTAGAATTTGATAAACGATTTAAATAATCACTATCAGTTTTTACTCTACTATCCATTAAAACAAGGATTGAAACAGCTTAAATGTCTTATATGGCTCTTTAATAGCGCCAGTTTTTACTCTACTATCCATTAAAACAAGGATTGAAACAAAAATTCTTTAAAACGAAAGAAGCGCTTACTGTTGTTTTTACTCTACTATCCATTAAAACAAGGATTGAAACTTAATCTCATGACAGCTTCTATACCGGCATTGGTATGGTTTTTACTCTACTATCCATTAAAACAAGGATTGAAACCTCGTATACTTTATTTGCTGTCAGAATTCTTGAAGGGTTTTTACTCTACTATCCATTAAAACAAGGATTGAAACAAAACCTGGTATATTTATATCTGGTATCTCTTGAAGTTTTTACTCTACTATCCATTAAAACAAGGATTGAAACTCACAAATCCATAGCCTGGGAAGCAATCCCATGCAGTTTTTACTCTACTATCCATTAAAACAAGGATTGAAACAACCTCCTTTAAGGTAAAAAAGAGCCGGCACCATCCAGTTTTTACTCTACTATCCATTAAAACAAGGATTGAAACTTGGCAAAGAGGCACCATGAAACCAGACAATCAGTGTTTTTACTCTACTATCCATTAAAACAAGGATTGAAACAGGTAGAGTGGAGTGAAAATCCCACTATGCTTTGCGGTTTTTACTCTACTATCCATTAAAACAAGGATTGAAACCCAGATAATTAAAAATGATAAAAAACTATTATCTGGGTTTTTACTCTACTATCCATTAAAACAAGGATTGAAACTCTGATGCTCTTTTAAGAACTCAGACAGCAGGAATAGTTTTTACTCTACTATCCATTAAAACAAGGATTGAAACAATTATTAGAATCAGTTGACGGGAAAGAGATAAAAATGTTTTTACTCTACTATCCATTAAAACAAGGATTGAAACTGAATGCTAAGATTGGCGATAAGGTATCTATTATTGTTTTTACTCTACTATCCATTAAAACAAGGATTGAAACCTGCTACGGACTGAATTAAGTAGAAACGAAATCTTGTTTTTACTCTACTATCCATTAAAACAAGGATTGAAACGTTCCAAAATCAACTAAATAACCCGAAGAAAACGGGTTTTTACTCTACTATCCATTAAAACAAGGATTGAAACGTTCCAAAATCAACTAAATAACCCGAAGAAAACGGGTTTTTACTCTACTATCCATTAAAACAAGGATTGAAACTATGAGATAGATGGTTATCTTTGGACCAAGTGTCCAAGAGTTTTTACTCTACTATCCATTAAAACAAGGATTGAAACATTATACTGCGGGAAACGCAGTAGTAGTGCGTGTTTTGTTTTTACTCTACTATCCATTAAAACAAGGATTGAAACTCCCAGCACTGGACAGGAATTGCCAGCTGGCGTTCTGTTTATACTCTACTATCCATTAAAACAAGGATTGAAACTGGAAATAAATCAACAAAAAAAATTCAAAAATATCAGTTTTTACTCTACTATCCATTAAAACAAGGATTGAAACAAGCTTAAAGCAATCGTAAAGTTCTCACAAATTTCAGTTTTTACTCTACTATCCATTAAAACAAGGATTGAAACAAGCTTAAAGCAATCGTAAAGTTCTCACAAATTTCAGTTTTTACTCTACTATCCATTAAAACAAGGATTGAAACAGAGGGTATTTCAAAGATGCATTAAAAAGCGCTAAAGTTTTTACTCTACTATCCATTAAAACAAGGATTGAAACGCAAGCCGGGACCCGGTGAGTTGCCGGCTTGCTTTTGTTTTTACTCTACTATCCATTAAAACAAGGATTGAAACCAAAAGAGCATGGATTGAACTATTGTGATATATCCCAGTTTTTACTCTACTATCCATTAAAACAAGGATTGAAACACAGTTTTTTTCATCCTATCCATAGCCGGGATAGGAAGTTTTTACTCTACTATCCATTAAAACAAGGATTGAAACACCGGCAGGTCGGAAACATCAACAACATTCCCTTCATGTTTTTACTCTACTATCCATTAAAACAAGGATTGAAACATTGAATTTATGGTGACAACTGAGAACAACTGATGGTTTTTACTCTACTATCCATTAAAACAAGGATTGAAGCTGATATTAAGGCAAACATCTAGCTATGTCATTAGCAAATTTTTATCCTACTATCTATTAAAACAAGGATTGAAACAGAAATCTACCCAGCATGGACATGACGAAGGAAGAAAATTTTTATCCTACTATCTATTAAAACAAGGATTGAAACTGATAAGCCAATAGATATGCGAGTTCTCAAGATTAGATTTTTATCCTACTATCCATTAAAACAAGGATTGAAACATGAGGGAAAGAGAGAAACTTAGAAGTCAAAACCATCTAAGATGGCAAATGAATTTTAGTTAGAAAAAAATAGGGTAATGAACTTCTATCAAAGTTCTTGACAGAAATAAGTAAAGAAAGATTAAGGAATAAATAAAAGGTTGTATTCTCCAAAGCAGGAGAGAGGTAATTTTAATATGCCTAAACACATATTTATAACATTAGCAATTACTTTAATGACAGGTCTTTTATTTGCCAGTCAGATGGTTAAATATGCCGGTTTTTGTTTTAGTGGTTCGTACGCCGATATAGACAAAAACTATCCCTACACCCAAAAAATTTTGGAGGAGAGCGATTCTCCCCAGTCCTATCTGGACAAACTATTTTACGATTATTTTTCCGTTAATCCCGAGCTGGGAAATTTTACTTTGGACATTGAACATAAAACCCAAGCAACTCTTTCTCTGGCAATGGCTTTGAATAGGGAAGAAATTGCCTTTGAATATTATGGAAAAGAAACCAAAGCAATATATAATCTCGGGTGCACAGTTTTTATTATGGATTTTTCCGATATGACAGTTTTACAATCCTATCCTATAAATGTCACTTATATAGACCTTTACAATGGAGAACCAGAGCAGCAGACAATAATTCTAACCTTAAAAAAACTCTATTCTGATTTCATTTTGCAAAAGTTGGAAAGTAACCGAAAAAACATATATATCCGATCTGCTGGTTCGTTAACTATCAAAGTTGCCAATGTTAATTTCCAAGAAGAAGCATTACCGTTTCTTGGTTCTTATAAAACAGAACCAGAAATTGAAACTTATGCCAGTATTGTAGCTCAGCATTTAACAGAAGCGCTTGCTTTCAAAATGAATTTAACCGTTTTACCTTATTCTCGCAGTAATTTATCCTACAAAATGTCGCTTTCCTTTTCCGATGCCAGCATTCAGAATTTCACTATTCCCTCTGCCAGTTATGATATAGACCTCAATGTGAAGCGTTTTCTGAAAAAGCTTTACAAAGAAACTGCTGCGGAAAGAGTTGATCTTTATGGAGTAGAATTGGAAATGCGAATTTATGATGCCGAATTTAACCAAGAATACTGGAAGCAGACCATTCAAAATGGAGCAGCTAAACAAATTGCTGCTGGACAAAAAATCGGTAATGAGTTTTATAACTATAACGAAATTCTTCTTTTAACGCTATCGGATAAAATTCCGATAACGCTGAAAGAAGATAAAAAACTAATGAAGGGGATATTAAAAAAATGCGCAAACTATTAACTATCATTTTACTGGGCATTACTTTGCTGTTTTCCTATACCTATCTGGATGCAGCAGTGAAAGTTAAGGTTAAAGGCACTATTGAAACCAAAAGGAAAAAACCCAAACCGGAAGAAATAAAAACCGCTACTTATAATGCCAAGATTTTAGCTATTAAGAAATATGCTTCCGAAAAAGACAGTCGCAGAAGAGAACTCATCAATGAATTGCTGCCGGAAATTGAAAAAGACATAGATAACTACATTCTGGAAGTTAATTATCTGAATGACGGGGAATACAAAAATGGCATCTGGGAACAATTGATGGAGGTTACTATTGATGATGTGCAGTTAGACCTCTTGATCAATGAACGCATGAAAGGCATTTTGGAAATGACTGAACCTACATATTTAAGCTTTGTGTATGTAGCCCGAGAAGTTGCTGCAGTGGAAACTCAGGGAAAAACTGTAAAAAAAGACCTTTCTGCCAAATCCGATGTTGCTGCTTCCGGTTCAGTTTCAACCAGCGGAGAAACATCCTCCGATATTTCCAGTAACGATAAAATCAGCACCGGCAGTCAAGCTGATATAAGTGTAAGTAAAAAGGGTTCTACTAATAAGTCCGTTATGTATTCTGAATCCGTTACTAACAAAAGTGAGGGAATAACTTACCGCATCTATAATCCCGGGGAAATTGATACAAAAGTAACAGAGGTGTTCAATAAAGCCAATTTTGAAGTAGTGCCAACTTATGAAGTAGGAATTCTACCCGAAAAATTCGCCTACGATTTTGCCGCTTTAAATGAAATTTCTTCATCTACACAAAAAGAAGCAACCGATATTGCGCGTGAGGCAGGTTTGGACTTTTTGGCTGTAGCTATGCTTGATGTAGGGCGTGAAGAAATTGATCCTGTTACAGGAGGCAGCAGGGTCTATGTAAAAGTGAATGGGTATATTTTAGACCTGCGCAAAAAGTTCGCTGTAAAAATATGCAGTGCAGGACCTTATCAGTTTAGTGGAATTGGCTCAAATCCAACTGTAGCTAAAACAAATGCTTTAATTGAAGCAGCAACACATACATCTCAGGATTTGGTAGATCAGCTGCGGGTAAAGCTTGGAAGCTAAATTAAGCAATTTAGTGAGAATATTCCGGCGTCAGCTAATTCTGATCTGTATATTTTTGCTTCTGGTCAACTATTCTGAACTGGAAGCTAAAAAGAAAAAATCAGACCCTGAAGTAAAGTTGTTTTTGGATGATTCTCAACTGGACAATCAGGAATACTATAACAAACTGCCTTTGCTGTCTCTGGAGGCATTTGCCGGTGCTCTATTGATGCCTAAAACATCAAACTTTAAAGTAATTAATTATAACTATAAACTGGCTAAGGCAGAATCCAAAATAGCGGAAGAAATGGTAGCCGTCTCTTTGGGGATGCGTAAGGAATATGTAAAAATAGAAGCAGAAGGGAAATCCCTGCTGTCGGGAAACCTGGAAGGGAGTGATGCAGAAATATCTGAAACCGTGAAAGCGAAATTAGAAGACCTGAAAACGGATAAAGCACAATTGAGTGAATCGCAAAAGGTCTATTTTTTAAGCGGTTTTATTTATCTTGCCAGCTCTATTGTGCGGGAAAAAACCATTCTGGAAAGTTCCAAAATGTTTATAAATGAAGCTAAAAACGCTAAAGGGATAGACGCTGTTATGTATGTTAAAGATATTCCTTATGCCACCAATGTTATAGTTGGTCTTCCTGTTTTGCTTTCAACTCAGATGAGGACTATTAGTGAATTTATAACCATTGCCAAAACCCAAAACATTGAAATTCCCAAAGATGTTACCGATAATTTGTTTCAGTGAATTGTCTGTTTTAATTCTTGGCAGAATAACCAATTTGAGATGAAAAGTTTGTTCCAGTCCTTCGTTCTGCTTAAATTGATTATTGGTTAGGTTAATTTTATGAACCGCAAAATTGTCTTAATATTCACTTTACTCTTGCTTATTGGTCTATGGCTCTCTGCCGCTAAGAAAAAACCGGAATGGATTTTAAATCCTTATTCCCGTTATCCTTCCGAACAGTATCTTTGCGGTGTGGGGATGGCAAAAGAACTTAATAATGCTCAAAATGAGGCATTGAAAAATATTGCCGGATTCTTTGAAACCCGCGTTATTGCAGTTACGAAAAGTATGGAAAGGGAAAAAAGTTCCTCTTCAGGTTATCAGACAAACAGCGAGACCTCTTCTTCCGTTAAAGCCATTGCCGAAGGAACTTTGAAATATACCCGAATTATGGAAACCTGGCAAGACCCGAAAACTAAAACTTTCTATGCTTTAGCGGTAATGGATAAAATTGCCGTGCAAACCATTTATCGGAATGAAATTGACGACTGCGAGGAATTTATTGAAAACTGCCTTACCCCAAATGATGATCCCCTTATTCATTATGCCAAAATTCTAAGTGCTATTGATAAATTGCAACAAACACAAGATGCTTATACTTATTATAATGCTCTGGCAAGCGATTCCGGAATTTTGTTAAAGCCGTTTCATAGCTTGCAGGAACTTGTGGAACTCAGAAATTATGCGGCTGGGGAAATTCCACTCCAAATCAGAGTTTTTGGAGATTCTTCAGGTCTTTTGGATGCTTCGTTGAAAAATGTTATAAACCAAATGGGCTTGTTGGAAAACGATAACTCTGAGTATCAAATTGTCGCTACCGTGAATCCTGAGCCGTATAAATCCCTGGGACAACAATTTTTTCAACCCCTTCGCTTTAATATTTCTTTTAATTACAGAGAAAAAAACCTCTTTTCCTTTGTGGATAAAACAGAACAAGGCGGTTTTACTATTGAGGAAGCAACCTCCAGAGGAATTAGAGTTCTTGCCCAAAATATAGAAAACAAATTCCGCAAGGACTTTTACCAATTCCTCTTCAATTTACATTAAATGTGTAGTCGGAAAACGCTGTTCCGCCGGATGGTTGACCTCCTGGTCAACCAAATTAAACGACGAGGACATCGTTTTTCCGGAAGTTTGACCTCCTGGTCAACCAAATTAAACGACGAGGAAATCGTTTTACCGGAAGGTTGACCTCCTGGTCAACCAAATTAAACGACGGGGACATCGTTTTTCCGGAAGGTTGACCTCCTGGTCAACCACCCCTTACACTTTATTTCATTATATGTTAACTGTATGAGGAGATAATGAAAAAGTTCTTATTACTTATTCTGCTCCCTGTAATCTGTGTGGCGTTTCTGCAAGCGGATTATATTTATGTAGTAAATTCCGAATCCCGTACTTTAAGCAGAATTGATACTGAAACAGGAACAGTAAATAACACTTTTACGCAATTAGGGTTAACTCCTAATATGCTGAAAGTGAATACAGATTATATTTATGTAGTTCTTTCTGGAGCTAATAGCATTCAGATGATAGATAGACATAGTGGAACAACTATCCGGAATATTTTTATTGCTTCCAGTTCCAATCCCTGGGATGTAGTAGAGAATAATGGTTATCTGTATGTAAGCGGGATGTTTACTAATAAGGTCTATAAAATCAGTCAAGAGACCTGGACAGTTGTAGACCAAATTACAGTTGGCACAGCCCCGGAAGGTTTAGAGGTCTGTAATGGAAAATTATATGTATGTAATACAGGTGGCTATGCCAGTGGTTATGCCAATAGCAGCGTCTCTGTAATTGACCTGAATTCTTTCAGTGTAATAAAATCCATTCCTGTGTGGACGAACCCTCAGGATTTATATGTTTTTAACTCTCAACTGCATATTGTTTGCACCGGTAATTGGAGTTCTATTTCCGGAGCTGTGGATATTATTGATTCTATAACAGATGAACGCATAGACCGTCTTTTAATGGGAGGCAATCCCTGGAGTGTATGGATTAGTCCACAAGGAATTGCCTATTTGGGAGAGGGGTATAACAGCGGGGTATATTCTTATAATGCATCAACTCTGGAAATTTTGCATAACAGCAGTAATCCTTTAACTCCTGGCGGGATAATGATAAGCGGTTCAAATGACTGTATTGCTGTTCTTTATGCTCCCTGGAGTCAAAATGGAACTGTATATTTAAGGAATCATAACTGGCAACCTATATCCCAATGGACGGTTGCTTTACTCCCAACCGATATTTGTTATTATAGCAATGAAACTCCTATTTCCGATGAGGAATTGCCTTTGCCCAAAATATCATTATATCCTAATCCGGTTAATAAGGATGGTATTCTCAATTTCAAAATAGATAATGCTTTTTACAAAGAACTGGAGGTTTATAATTTACGGGGGCAAAAAGTTTTGCAAACCAATGTTATCAAAGGGGAAACAAGCATAGATCTTAAAGGGAAGGGCTTGCATAGCGGAATTTATTTTTACAAAAGCGGCAATGTTCAAGGGAAGCTAATAATTAAATAGTACCCGCTAGAAAACTTACCTCTTTCTTTACGGTTAATCAGAAATACACATAAAATATTGATGACTAATGTCAGAGGAAAATATAAAACCCCGGGAGAATTTCGTTCCAGTCAGAATTGGATTGGTGGTTCATCTTTAGCTGATGCAGCTTTTATACCTCCGCATAGAGATGATCTAAACGATTTACTTGATGATTTTGAACATTTTTTGCATAATGAAAACATTGTTATACCCCATTTGGTTAGGTGTGCAATTGCCCATTATCAGTTTGAAACAATACATCCCTTTCAAGATGGGAATGGACGCATTGGACGCTTACTGATAACTTTATATCTGATTAGCAATCATCTGCTTATTAAACCTACCCTTTATCTTTCTGATTTTTTTGAAAGACATCGAGGTGCTTATTATGACGCTTTATCTAGAGTAAGAGAATCAAATGATCTAGGTGGGTGGGTGCGTTTTTTTTTGGAGGCAGTTATTGAAACCGCAGAAAAAGGAAAAACGACTTTCCATAATATCCTTAAATTGCATATCAATATTGATAATGAACTGACTAAACTGGGTAAAAGAACCGATAATGCAAGAAAATTGTTGATGCATTTATATCAATCACCTGTTGTTAATGTTAGGCAAGTAGAATCAATTTTAGGCATTAAATACTATTCTGCCAATGAATTGATCAAGGCACTTGTGGATCTGAATATTTTACAGGAAACTACTGGTTTTACCAGAAATAGGTTTTTTCTGTTTAAAAAATATATTGATGTTTTTAAGGGGTAAACCAAAATATGATTTTTTATATGTTGTTTTGGAGGGGGAAAACCAAAATATGATTTTTTATATGTTGTTTTGTAGGGGGAAAACCAAAATATAGATTTTTTATTTTGCTTTCGGCAATGTAAAAATACCGCTCACAGATTGCATAGATTTCATAGATTTCATAGTTATGGAGTGAACAGGATTTTGGGGATTTAAAGGATTTTAGAAGAAATTTTAGCCACCGAGAACACAACAGTCAGAATCGTCTTAACTACTACACATAATAGCAAGATCGTTGCCAGTTTTTTACAAAGTTACAGGTAGCATTGTCTTAGGATTTTAGCATTGACATAATAATTATGCTCTTTATATTGGTCTTATCCCAATATGATTCCTTTTTATACTGTTTCTGATGGGGTCTTCAGATGTGTTTGCATCTGGATAGGAGCTTGTTATGGAAGATCGGTGGATAGCAGTCCAGGCGAATAGTGTCTATCTTGGTGTTACCAAAGATACGGTCTATAAATTGCTTAGCGAGAAAAATCTCTCTGCTTATAAAGTGGGTTGGCTATGGAATTTCAAGAAAGAGGATGTTGATGTGTGCGTTAAGAATCAAGCAAATACTAATAAAAGATGATAGTAGCATTCAAAAAAAGGATAAGTAGCTAATGAGCAATTTTATCACCAATACTGGCAATACCTCTCTCAGAACCAGGCTTTCAGTTCTTATTAAGGAAAGTCAGGAACTGAAATTTTTAGTAGGTTTCTTTTATTTCTCCGGAATCAGTGAGTTGATAGAGAGTTTGAAAGCAAACTCAGATCTATCTTTAAAAATTCTGGTAGGGCTAAATGTGGATGCGCAAAACTACGGCTTGGTTGAATATGCTGAAAAAGCAGGTAAGAAAAGAGTTGAGCGCATAGAGGACTACCATACCTCGGTTCTAAAAGCCCTTAATAACGACATCTTTGACAACGAGATGTTCTACGAGCAAGCTGTTTATATACTGGATCAAATCATCAGTAATAGAATAATTATCCGCAAAACATCCAAACCTAACCATGCCAAGCTCTATCTTTTCAAACTTAAAGAATATCAAGTAATTCGTTCTAACCTATTCATCACAGGAAGTAGCAATCTCAGTAAGGCAGGATTAAATGACCGGGAAGAGTTTAATGTAGAAATATCGGATTATGGCTTTGAAGAAGCAGAGAAATACTTTGATGAGCTTTGGAACTCAGCTATACCGATTACGGACAATGAAGACGAGAAAAACAGGCTTATCTACAACATCCGAGAGAGAACGCTACTGAAATCCATTCATCCCTTCGATGCCTATATGTTTGTAGTTAAAACCTGGCTAGATAGTTTCTACAAATACGAATCAGACCGTTACATTTCGCTACTCCTGAAGAAAAAGGGATACACGCCCTATAAATATCAAGTAGATGCAGTAACCCAGGCACTGTCTATCATAGAAGAGAATGGTGGAGTAATCTTGGCTGATGTGGTTGGTTTAGGTAAGTCAATTATCGCCTCCCTGATAGCCCGTAAATTAGAAAAAAGGGGTATCATCATCTGTCCTCCTGGATTGATTGGAGACGATAGTGCTAATTCCGGCTGGAAGAAATATAAAGAGGACTTTGAATTGTATGATTGGGAAGTCCGCTCCGGAGGCGATCTGGATGGTATAATAGAGTTTATCGGTAATACCGATAACATAGAAGTGATCATAGTTGATGAAGCACACCGTTATCGCAATAGCTCTACGGAAACTTACGAAAAGCTAAAGACCATCTGTCGCGGAAGGATTGTGATTTTGCTAACTGCTACCCCGTTTAATAACTCTCCCGCAGATATTCTCTCATTGCTGAGCCTGTTTATTGTCCCCAAAAAATCAAATATCACGCTTAGCAACAACCTGGTCGATCTTTTCCGTTCCTATAACGCCTTGTCTAAAGACCTTGCCTATATCCGCAAGAACTGGCAGTCAAAAGACACTGTTAAAAAAGAGGAAGCCAGAAAGAAATACCAGGCACTGTTTGGTGAAAAAGACATCAAGATAAGCAAAGTAATTGCCAGGGCTGCCCTGCTCTCCAAACAGATCAGAGAAGTGATAGAACCTGTCACGATAAGAAGAAACCGGCTTGACCTAATAAATGATCCTGACTACCGGGATGAGGTTAATAAACTCTCCCAGATAGATAATCCTCAGGAGTGGTATTATCGGCTCACTCCTGAACAATCTACCTTTTATGATTATGTAATTGAGCGTTATTTTACTGATAATCCCGAAAGCACTGAGAGGTTTAAGGGTCCTATTTACAAGCCCTACCGCTATGAAGGCGATGAAAATAGCGAAGAAAAACTAAGTCGGCAAGAGCAGATAGACCGCTTGAGCCAGGATAACCTATATGATATTCTACGCCGGCAGATGGTTAAGCGCTTTGAGAGCTCTTTTGGGGCATTCCGTCAGAGCATTATCAACATCCGAGATTCTTACGAAAAAATAAAGGAATTCATAAAAAATGCAAATGGCAGATATGTGCTTAATCGCAAACTGATAAACAAAGTAGATAGTGACGATCCAGATTTAATAGATGAATTGTTACGCCAGTTTGCAGAAGAAAACACAGACAAGGATAGTAAGAAAAACCGGATTTACGAGGTAAACAAGTTTGCCTTCAAAGAGCAATTCTATGCCGATATTGAATCCGATATTTGTTTGTTTAATAAGATGATTGCTGAGATTGATAGCCTTGCTTTGGTGGAAAACGATCCCAAGCGTTTTGCCTTACTGTCCAATTTGCAACAATTTATGGATATGCAACCCCAAAAAGGCGAACCTAAACCTAAAGTAGTAATTTTCTCGGAGTATGCTGATACGGTTAAATATCTGGAATCTGCTTTGCAAGAACATTTCTCAAATCGGGTTCTGGTAATCACGGGAAGTATCAGTAAACGACATCTGGAGGAAATCAACACCAATTTTGACGCAGCCTATCCCCAAGCCAAGCAGGAAAATAAATATGATGTTCTTCTGGCTACCGATAAGCTCTCCGAAGGATTCAATCTGAACCGGGCTAAGATGGTTATCAATTATGACATTCCCTGGAATCCGGTGCGGGTAATCCAGCGAGTTGGTCGTATCAACAGAATCAGCAAAAAGGTCTTTGATACCCTCCAGATAATCAATTTTTTCCCTACTGAGCAAGGGGCGGATATTGTTAAAAGCAGGGAAATCGCCTCGCATAAGATGTTTATGATCCACCAAACCTTAGGAGAAGATGCCCGCATCTTTGATGTTGAAGAAGAACCTACCCCTGCCAAGCTCTTTGCCAAAGTGCAGACCAATCCCTATGATCTGGAACAGGAAGGACTCTATACTAAGCTTAAAAAATTGCTGCGGCAATGGGAAAATGAATATCCCGACAGGGTAAAAGCTCTGGACGAAATGCCCATTCGCATCAAAACTGCCAAGGCCTTCAGCTCTGATTCTCTTGTCCTGTTTATCCGCAAAGGCAAACTCTTTAGTGTATGCCGGGACTTCATAGATGAAAACAAGCAGCTCATACCATTACCCATAGAAGAAGCACTGAATATGATAGAATGCAATCCGGATACTAAGCAATTGCCTATCAGCAAGAGTTTTTGGAAGGATTACCTAATGCTGAAAGAGGAAGCAGAAAAGTTCAGCTTCAAACAATCACAGCAGAGCAACTCAGTGAAGGCATTCAACTTTCTATCCTCCCTCCTAGAACAAAATGTAAAAGAACTTATCCCCTGGAGAGCGTTCCTGATAATGCTCCGGGAAGATATAGAAAACTATGGCACTCTACCTGAATACACCTTAAAAAGTATCTGCGATTGGGAAAACAGAGGCAAGCCAGATTACCAACTCATCGCCCAGGAATTAGAAAAGCTGAGCAAAACCTTAGGTAAGAACTATCTGAAGAAAGTAAAAGATAACCTGATATCCTATGAACAGCAGATAATCGTGGCAATAGAGAATAGAATATGGAACTAAATGCAAATATCGTAACCCCAGCTAATTTCTCTATAGAGAATTGGATTTCTTACTTTGAAACTTCTTCCGATGTGTTTGTGGAAAATCATTTTAGCGTTCTCAAGTATAGTGATGGTGATTTCCCGTATGTTTCCACTTTGGGCAGGCTTGAGTTTGAAGATGGCACGGTCTGTGATATTTTTGTGCTCCAGGTTAAGCACTCACTAACTGAGCGGGCATCCAGAAGAAAGCAATTTGATAAAGCGACGGACATCATCAAACGAGAAAATACTCAGGCAGGTATTTTTATATTCTATGGTGAGGACCATTCCTTCCGACTAAGCTTGGTTTATCCTGTTTATAAAGGCACCAAACGAACCTTTAGCAATTACCGGAGGCATTCTTTCTATGTAAGCGTAGATTTACCTAACAAGACCTATATATTACAGTTAAATAAGCATAAGCTAAACAGTATGGGAGGTCTGAAAGAAATCTTTTCGGTGGAAAAGGTCTCGGCTTTGTTTTACGATGAGTTTGAAAAGGAATACGCTCATCTCCAATCTGGAATCAAGCATAGATTTAATAAGGATGTAAGAAATGACCTGAAAGGCAATTTTGCTTTGCTCTTCGTGATCCGAATAATCTTTTTGGGGTTTGTTCAAAAAAAGGGTTGGTTGGGGAATAATGCAAATTTCATCCGGGATTATCTAAGTTCTTACGATCCAGCAATACACCAACAAGGAATCTACCAAGATTTGCTCGTTCCTCTCTTTTTTACAGCCCTAAATTCCCCACCATCCAGCAAAAACAAATACGGGTTCCCAAATATTCCAGAGCCATTCAAAACTCATCTTGTCCAAGCTCCATACCTCAACGGAGGATTGTTTCGCCCTCATGAGGATTACGATACAGAAGCTCTATTCATTACAGACGAAGCTATTATTAACTTTGTGAACTTTCTTTTCAGCTTCAATTTTACCCTGGAAGAAAACACTCTTTATGATGAAGAATTGGAGCTTAATCCAGAATTTCTGGGCATTATTTTTGAAAAGCTTATCAATAAAGCGCATGGTGCAATTTACACTCCTCGCTTGGAAGTAGATTTTATGTGCCGTCTCTCTTTGGTAAAATACCTACAACAAAACTGCCTGTCTTCCATCAGCCTGGAAAATCTCTATAAGCTATTTTTCCCCGAATATGGAGCTGAAAATGAACAAACTGCCGGGAACTTTACAGAAGAAGAGGCAAAGGACTTGCTGGATAAGCTGGAAACGGTTACTGTCTGTGATCCCGCTATCGGTTCCGGGGCTTTTGCTGTTGGGATGCTGAATGTGATAGATGAGATTGAGTGTTCCATTTATAATCATTTTTTGCCCAACATACCCATAAGTAGCCCCTATGAGCGTAAGAAACGCATTATCTTTCAATCCCTCTATGGCGTAGAAGTTAAGCAATGGGCGGTTTGGATAACCCAACTAAGGCTGTGGATTACCCTGCTTATTGAAGCTGAGGATAGCTTTAAACATAGCGAAGAACCTCTCTTGCCTTCCTTTGATTTCAAAATTAAGCAAGGCGATTCTCTTATCCAAATGCTAGGCAACACTCTCTTCCCTGTATCTGGTGAAGGTATCATCTCGCAAGATATTAAGCGTAAAATAAACGAGCTTGTTAAGCTTAAAACCGATTACTTCTACAACAAATGCCCCCAGCAATTGCATGAAATTGAGCTGAAACACAAAGCACTTTACACCAGTATTTTGGACAAGAAAAAGAAAGATTTGAGCCAAAAGCTATCCAGAATGAAGGGTTTAACAAATCCAGAAGTGCAAGCGAATCTGTTCGCATCCAATATCCAATCAGAAATTGATTTTGCTTTTATGCAGTATAAACGCCAGGTTGAAGAGCTGGAGTTTCAAATTCATCAAGTTGATTATGAAATCAGTCAGATAACCACAAAGAACCTACCCTTTATCTGGAGAATAGATTTTCCCGAGATTTTTTTTGAAAAAGGAGGGTTTGATATAGTTATCGGAAATCCACCCTATTTGCACAGTGGAAATATAAGTGACCCTCTGGGTAAGTTCAAAAACAACCAGTATAAAGATCTCTTGCGTAAAATGGCTGAGTTAGACTTCCCAAACGATATAAGCGAAAAAAGCATTGATGGTAGGAGTGACCTATACACTTTTTTCTATGTAAGGGGATTAAAGCTTATTAATCCACGAGGATACCTTACATATATTTGCTCGAATTCTTGGCTTGATGTTGAGTACGGGTATTGGCTACAGAGGTTAGTAATTGGGAAATGCACACTACATTACATATTTAACAATCAAGTTCAACGATCGTTCAAAAGGGCAGATGTTAATACTATTATTAGCATTATTGGTTCGTATAACAGCAAGAGAATATCTTCGCACAAAAGTAAGTTTATAACGTTCAAACTTCCTTTTGAGGAATGCATTTATACAGAAAATCTCCTTCTAATTAGTGAGGCTGAACAACTCATTGAGTACTCTGATGTCAGGATCAATCCTGTTACTTTGGATGAAATTTCTTTAAATGAATTAAAATTACTTGG
The DNA here is from genome assembly GCA_023227825.1 of Candidatus Cloacimonas sp. GTDB lineage: Bacteria > Cloacimonadota > Cloacimonadia > Cloacimonadales > Cloacimonadaceae > Cloacimonas. The sequence goes on from JALOCJ010000003.1 coordinate 43,527, forward strand.
TAAAGAAGACAATCTAAAACTTAATAGTAGTTTTAATGGGACAAAACTTGGAAGCATTTATTTGATTGCACCGAAAGTGTATTGGGATGTACTCATCAGAAAGAAAAGATGCTTACGTCCTCTAAGTTCATTCTTTGACTATAAACGAGGATTGACAACTAATTGTGTTAACTTTTTCTTTATTGATAAGGATAAGACAGACTTTAGGATAGAAGATAAGTACTTAACACCGATAATCACTTCTAGTCAGAAAATCAAACGATTTCAATTTGATAATGACAAATATCTTTTCTCATGCCATGAAAGCAAATCCAGTCTTAAGGGTACAAATGCATTAAGATATATAGAAAACTGGGAGAAACAAGCTAATTTGGCTAAATGCGATGGCATATGGTACTCAGTAAAACATGACAAAGCATCATTGCTGCTATTTAGATTTTGGGATAAGCGGTTTTTTACTCCAGCGCCTATAATAGATATGATTGCTAGCGACAATTTTTTCATCGGGTATAATCTAAAATATGACAAAGAAGCGATACTAGCCATCATGAATAGCACTTTTTATTTCTGGCAAATTGAGATTATGGGCAGAAAAAATCAGGGGCAAGGTATTCTTAACACATATGGACCTGACTATGAATACATTCGATTACCTGATTTGACATTGTTTGATATTGAGAAACTTAAGCATGCTTATAGAAATCTATGCTTGAGAGATGTATACGATTTTAAAGATGAAGTAAAACAACCAGATAAACAGATTCTTGATAGAATTGTTTTTGATGCTTTAGAATTAACTGAAGGTGAAAGACAAGAGATTATAGAATCTTTTATCTCTTTAGTTAGTTTACGGATTTCAAAGGCATCAAGTCTTAAGGCTTAAGATAGGTAGAAGGTGATATTATGACTAATAAAAAACCAATATCAGTACCTGGGAAAAATTACTATGCTTGGCGATACAAAGAACACACTAAAACTAAGCATGACATTCTACAATGCTATCTTGAAAAATGGTTTGTTATTCTTGGCAAATACTACCCGGTAAACTACTTTGATTGCTTTGGTGGGTGTGGTATCTACACTTTCGATGGTGTAACGTTTAATCCGGGATCTCCAATATTAGCTGCTCAGGCTTGGTTGAAGAGAGGAAACAAAGCCAACGATTTAAGGATGATCTGCATTGAGAAGAAAAAAGCGAATCTCGAAAACCTGAAAAAAGTCTTTGCAGATTATCTTCCAACCATGAGAACACCATATTTTATTCAAGATGATTTTGATCATTCAGTTAACGCAATATTAGATGATATTGATAAATCAGATAAGGTTTTAGCTCCATCATTCTTCTTCGTCGATCCATTTGGTTTTACTCTAAAATATAGCACGATTAAGAGAATAATGAATGTTGAAAAGTCAGAAGTTTTTCTTAACTTTATGTATGATTCAGTTCAACGACATCTAACAAACCCTAATGTTAATAACTGTATGGATGAATTATTTGGATGTAAGCAATGGAAAGATATTGCTAACTGCTCATCTCTAAAAAAAGAACAAGCCATAATTGGATTTTACCGAGACCAACTGAAGGAAATAGCAAATTTTGTTATACCGTTTAGGGTATGCTACACAGATCGGAATCGAACAATATACTATCTTATTCATCTTACAAATAACCTAAAAGGCGCATCGATTATGAAGAGCTGCGTTGCTGAGACCAACAATGGAGTTCTCTCATATCTGGGCAAGCAAAAGGATCAATCCACTTTCTTTGATAAATCAAGCTATAAAGAAGAAGACCTCAAAATACTTCTCATGGAACTGTTGTTTCCGAATTCTATGACTTTTAATGAAATAGTGACGCAGCTTATTGATTCTACTCCTTATCTTGAGAAGGAAATCAGAACAGTGCTTAAGCATCTTAGGAATGAAGGTATTGTAAATAAAACCTCGGTTTCAAGTAAACAAGAAAGCGCCATTAAAGATGATGATATACTCACATTAATTTGATAAAATGGAAAAAATTAGAAGACACTCTCTGTTATATAAAACTGGTGTTGAATACGGCGACTACACTATTAACCATGTGTTGGGTTGTTCTCATGGTTGTACTTATCCATGTTATGCATTTATGATGGCACACAGATTTGGCAGAGTAAAAGACTATAATGAATGGTTAGAACCTAAGTTGGTGGAAAACTCTTTAGAACTGTTAAAGAAAGAGATTCCCAAGAAGCAGAAAAGTATTAAATCCGTTCATCTTTGCTTTACCACCGACCCATTTATGGTTGGATATCCTGAAGTTACTGAAATGAGCCTAGAGATAATCAGATTGCTGGATTATTATGGCATAAAATGCACTACACTTACAAAAGGAGTTCTTCCACCTGAGCTTTCCAAGTTTGACAATAAGCATGAGTGGGGCATTTCTTTGGTTTCTTTAGATGAGAGCTTTAGAAAGCAGTATGAGCCATTTTCAGCAGACTATTACACGCGCTTGACCAGCATTAAGAAACTGCACGATATGGGTTGTAAAACATGGGTGAGTATAGAGCCTTTTCCCACGCCCAATATCGTTTATCAATACTTGCCTATATTACTAGAGTGTGTTTCCTTCACAGATAAAATTATCTTTGGGAGATTGCATTATAACAAGTTAGTGTCATCCTATATGGGATTTCAAGATTTCTACGATGACGCAATAACAACAGTTGTTACCTTTTGTAGTAGACGAGGTATAGACTATCATATAAAAGAGAAAACGACTACCAAAGATACTATAGAGAACATTGAAAGAATAACTAACTCTGTGTTCCCAATTTTGCATCATGATGATGTCAATGATTTTAAACAATACCAAAACTATTTGAAGTATGTTGATCTCCAGGATAGCTACACCAACCTTTTGTTCATGTTAAAAATAGACAATTCTAAACTCAAACAAATAATCAAGAAGTTATCAGATTCTAATAATAGCATCCATTTCTTGCATGAACTTATTATCGGAAACACTCTTAATGAGTTTTGCAAGAAGAACTCATTGGTGCTTGAGTATTCCCCTAAATATAAGTATTCGGGAAAAAAACCAGCAAAAAATCCAGATTGGATTGTTAGTGATGGAAACCAGAAGGTTGTGATTGAAGTAGTCACTATAGATAAAAGTAATCAAGAAAGTGCCTTTGAGACTTGTATTGGTTTGATACACAATCTTGCAAAGGATGGGTTAAAGAGAAATGGCATAGATACTGATCTTGATTTCAATGCATCTAGGTTCAAAATACCTACTTATCAAGAACGATTGAACAAGAAAGAACATGCAAAGCAAGAAGATAGATTTACCGATTTTTGTAGGGAAGTGTCAGATAGAATTGTAACTAAAGTGATTTCTGGATATGGAAGAGATAAGTATGAAACTGATGATAGTGGTCTTTTGTTTAAAATTAAGTCAGGAGGTCTAACATACATGACTACCGTGGGGCACGAAACCTACAGGGTAATAAATAGCATACTTGATAAAGGGAAAAAATACAGTGCGTTATCAAATGTTATGCCTGTTATAGTGGCAGTGGCAAATAGTCACCAGAACAGATCAAAAGCATATCCCCCAAGTGAAATTGCAAAGCTTCTTTATTACCCTGACACAGTGTATGAGCAACAATTCAGCAATATAACCGATAAAGAAAAGCACATAAATAATATACAAGACCGCATAGAAGATTTGAAAGTACTAGAAGGCATTCTATTCTACAAAATCGATTACGACAGAATTTATACAACTGATTATGAATATTATCCAAATCCCCACAAGAATAATAACTGGGAAATACCAGAAAAATTTAAAAAATATCTGGAGGTAAATAGTAATGGCCATAAGTAATGAAGAAAATCGTCTTTCAGCTGAAGATAAGAAAGAGTTACTGGATGTAATGGATAAACACTTTCAGATCTTTATGAGAGCAAGATCGTTCACTCCTTACATCGACCCAGAGTCAATTATTAACCTTTTATCCTTCAAATTAGGAAACTGCTTATGTGTTTCCACGCCACCGATATACCAAGAATATGGCTATACTTGTCACATAATCTTTGAGTTAGATCAGTTTGACACAGGCGAGAAATATAAACAGTATCAGGATATCGGGCATTGGATTAATCAGAGTTTCTTTATTGAACTAAAGAACATTTTGGATACATACATATCTGACTGGAATCAATGTCCATTGAAAGATGATAAGTACTTTGAATTATTGCGTCTATGCCGAAATCTTTTTGCTCATAGTTCGTATCAACTAGGATACAAACAGAGGGCAGGTTATGATCAAGATTATGATCAAGCTTTAAGATTATATAAGAAATATTTCGGAAATTTAATCAAGAATCAAGAAGAATTAAATCTTTCAATAACTGACTTTGTGAAACCTTTCTACGAAAAGTTGGTTGAGTTGATTAATGACTTGTTATAATAGGAGTTGTCAACGGAATTTTAATTTGCACCACTTTTGGAACTTTAAAGTGTACCACTCACTATCTCAGTTGAAGTTCTCAGACGGAGCTTTGGAGCGTAGTCGAAAAGAGCCGTCGGCAGCAGAGACTGAACTTAGTTGGACATATTCAATCCTTTTACTTTTACCTCCTGATTTGTCCATCAGAAGATAGTTTCGTTAATGCTTTGAGTGGTGCAATCTATAGTTCCGTTTCTGGTGCACTTTTGAATTCTGCAGTCAAGCAAAAGTTTACTGATTTTTGAAAATTGTAGCAATGAAGATGGGAACTTAGGTGTCTGCAAATTAATAGAGATGGATGTGTAAGCCCCTAGTAATTATGTAAGCTCCATTTTTCCCCTTTATCTATCTTTCTTTCTTGTCTGCCCCAAAAATAACTGGGTTGCAGGAATGTTGACCTCCAGGTCAACCACTTCTTGCACTTTATTTTGTTACCGATATTTTTTCGGTAACGAAAATGCTAGGTTGCTTATGAACGGCAAGATGTCGTTCTTCCGCAAGAAAAAGACATTTTTTCTCTCACTTAAGCTCGTTTATTACATCTTAAACAAACCTTAATCAAGCGTTAATAATTAAGGAGTGATTAAGGTTAGATAAAGAATTGATTGACAGTTTTAGGCAAGGAAATAATATGACTTTAAAAAATCAGGAGATTATAATGAAAGTAACTGTAAAAGAAGGAATAAAGGGATTTTCAGGCAAACTGGATGGTGCGATATATTATTATCATCCCCGCTTGAAAAGAACTCTAATGCGGCGAGCTCCCCAAATGCCAATCCAGGAAAAAAACCTGGAATATGCTGCCATTGCCAAACAAATTAAAGCCATCAACCCTTCGGAAGCATATCGTAGCGATTTTAAAAATTACCTGAACCTTTTGAGAGATAGGGATGATAGTGTGCGGGTGCCCTCCTGGTATTGCCTTTTTGTAAAAATGCTGTGGGCAATGCAAGCCAAATATCCCGAACAGGTGAACCTGAAGACCATCACCAAAACCCAAATTCTGGAACAACAGTTACCCTGCCTTTCAGTTAAAATAGCGGTGGAAGACGGCTTATTAACGAAAGTTCCTGGGTATCAATATCTTAACAAAGAGATTTGATACTATCTTTAATATATTGCTTCCTATAAAAAAGGTTTAGAAGGTTGATACCTTTAAAACCCCCAAGGGCGACACAATCATAGCGATGGTGGCGTAAGCCCCTCGTAAAATAGATTTAAAAATCTCTAAGCACTCTGCTCTTTGCCCTTTGCTAAAAGCCCCTAAGGGCGACACAATCATAGCGATGGTGGCGTAAGCTCCTCGTAAAATAGATTTAAAAATCTCTAAGCACTCTGCTCTTTACCCTTTGCTAAAAGCCCCTAAGGGCGATACAATGATAGCGATGGTGGTGTAAGCCCCTCGTAAAATAGATTTAAAAATCTCTAAGCACTCTGCTCTTTGCCCTTTGCTAAAAGCCCCTAAGGGCGATACAATGATAGCGATGGTGGCGTAAGCCCCTCGTAAAATAGATTTAAAAATCTCTAAGCACTCTGCTCTTTGCCCTTTGCTAAAAGCCCCCAAGGGCGACACAATGATAGCTATGGTGGTGTAAGCCCCTCGAAAAATAGATTTAAAAATCTCTAAGCACTCTGCTCTTTGCCCTTTGCTAAAAGCCCCCAAGGGCGACACAATGATAGCGATGGTGGCGTAAGCCCCTCTTGTGAAAATGATTAAGCAACTTTCTTCTCTTGACATAAAATCTCTGTTATAAGATAATGACTTAATAATATCAAACAAGGAGAAAATATGCCTGCATCCTTTTGTCATTTAGCAGTTCATATTGTGTTTTCTACAAAAAACCGGAAAACTTGGCTTAAAAAACCTTTTGCCGATGAAATGTATGGCTATTTAAACGGAATAATTAAAAATTTAAATGGTATCCCTCTTGCCATCGGAGGAATAGAAGATCATATCCATATCCTATGTTTAGCACCTAAAGAAATAAGTATGGTTGAGTTTATGACAAAATTAAAAGCAAATTCCAGTAAATGGTTCAGAGAACATGCCAGACAAGATTTCCATTGGCAAGATGGATATGCTGCCTTTTCTGTCAGCAAATCCAACATAGAAAGTGTGAAAAATTACATAGAACATCAGGAAGACCATCATCACAATACAACAACCGAAGAAGAATTTAATGCACTTTTGAAAAAGCATTGGAATCCGGATAAATTAAAAGAGAAGCAAATGATTTGATAATAATAAAAAATGGTTATCAAGAGGGGCTTACGCCCCCATCGCTATAATCGTGTCGCCCTTGGGGGCTTTTAGCAAAGAGAAAAGTTCCAATAAACTATACTAACAGATTATTGAATGTTGCAAAGATCATTCAGGTTGGGGTGTTAGTAAGGATATGCAGGAAGAACGAAAACAAAAGATAGTATTTAGCCGGTTCCCAATAGATATAAAATATCTAACCGATATTCCTGAATACGAAATCTGGGAAGACAGCTTAACATATTGCACATGCGACGAACAATCTATTGATGAATGCCAGAGATGCAAAAACAGATACATATATGGTGCTGGCTGTGCTTACAAAGCTCTAAGTAAAAAAGGATTTACACACAAATCTAATTGCTCGGTCTTCGAAATGATTTTGAAAGAGTTTCTGGAATACAAATTTATTATGGGAGAGATTTAATATGGTCAAAGAAATAAAAGGACAGATAGTTACTCTACGGGACCTGACCGATGCTGACTTGAATGATTATCGAAAATGGTTTACCAAAGGGCTCGAATGGACCAAATGGGATGCACCTTGGGAAGAAATGAGTGATAAACATGCTCAGAACTTTATACAGCGGCTATCCAACAAACTTTCAAAAGGACCCCAAGAGATAAGAACGCGTTTTGAAATAGAAGTGGACAGTACCCATATTGGTTGGGTTTCTTCTTACCACATTGAAAGAAATCCGGGCTTTCTGGCAGTTGGCATTTCCATTCCGGAAGAGGATTTCTGGGCTAAGGGAATAGGCAAGGAAGCATTGCAATTGTGGATTGGATACATATTTGAAAACCATAAATTGGAATACATTTACTGTGAAACATGGTCTGGTAATGAAAGGATGGTGCGTTTGGCTCTTAGCATCGGTTTCGAAATTATTGAAAATGATAAGGTACTAGAATTTAACGGTATGCTGTATAAAAAACTCAAATTTAGGATTGGCAAAATACCTACACCTCAAGGCATCTAATGACCCGAAAAAAATAATTGGACTTCTGTTACCTTACTACAAGAAGAATTTAATGCACTTTTGAAAAAGCATTGGAATCCGGATAAATTAAAAGAGAAGCAAATGATTTGAAAATAATAAAATGATTATTTCGTGGGGCTTACGCCACCGTCGATATGATTGTGTCGCTCTTGGGGGGCTTCAAAAACATTCTAAATATTAAATGACACCCAAAGTGTCAGGCAGCGAACAGTATGACAAACAGGTATAAGCCCTTATCCGGTGGAGAGATGCTTAGGACTGCTTTCGGAAAGATGTCACAGTGGTTTTGGACTTCTTTGGACTGATTGGTGACACATTTGTGTCAAATCTGGACTGATATCGGACTGATTTCGGAACCTCCTGAATCTCAACGAAATAGACCAGTTGGAAAGAGCCGCAGTGTAAGTGGAACGGAGCTATCTTCATAACAAAGTCAATTCTGAAAGAGGTCTTAACAAAGAAGGACAAAGTCTGATGACTGGTTTTTAATTGCATGTGAGAAGTGATCACTCAAATTCAATCCTGTATTGGAAAACAATTATTTCAGATACGGCTCAAGGTGTGATTTATCTTGAGCAAACAACTCTTGGTGAGATGCATCAGCAATTAGGTTATTGTAAGAGGTGGCTTCTTTCTTAGTGACTTTGTACTTTCGGGTAGTATACTCATTCGATTTGAGGTTAATCAATATTGCTATTGTCGGGGAGATCGGATAGTACAATTCAAGTTCTTCAGTAAGGTCATTTGTGCTGCTATGGTAAGTAGCTTTTGTATTTATAACTGGTTGATCTCCAGTTATAAACGGTACGTCAGAATTGTTTTGTAAAAGCAGCAAGGATGTATTGTTTAACTTATTACTTAAACCCATAGCCATGTTATGAGCAAATATGAACCTTAACACCGGCCATGATCGGCTTAGAGATTCTCCAAACTGCGGGATGTTAGCAGCTCTACTTAAATATGCTTCTTGAATATTCTTAGTGCGGAAATACTGTGTAGTTAGATAAAGATTAAACTCAACATTAGATTCACTATCTCCAAAGAAATCAGTTTTTTCTTCACTTAAACTATCAAGGAATCTAATAGAATTATTCTCAATTTTCGAATGATAGTCTTCTTCTACATTGATGTAAAGTGTCTCAAGATCGTGCGAAACTTCCTTGTTTTTAGATGCGATTCTAAGAAGAGCATCACGATCATGTATCAATACCGTGAATACGTTGAGGATTCTTATAGCATGTTCCTTGACTACGGGCTCCATTCCATTTATATACAACTGTTGTAATAAGTTCAGATCACTTTGGGTAATCTCATTAAGTCTGTAAAAATATTTCTGACAAGCGCACTTAAGAGGTCTTCTGTCCTTTATCTCATTATTCTTCAAACAGTATATCAAAGAACCATTATATGTCCAGTTCTGTAAATACCTGCGCCACACAAAATGCTGACTTTTTTTCCTTTCCATACTTCCTTCCCATACCATATCATAATGTTTAGAATAGAGTTTTTGTGACTTTTTTAACACCATCGATAAGTTCAAGAACCTCGCTTTCGATGGGTTCAACATTCTTATCATGATCACATTTATTTCTGATATCCCCCAACAACTGAATCCTCCTCCAATCTGGTGTATCAATTATGTTGTGTTGTTTAAGAGCTTCATTGAGATCAGAGATCGATAGGTGTTTCTTCTTTGGTAAACTAACATCGTGATTGATGCATACTTGCTTTAGATGTCTTTCTAATACAACACCAGCCATAGCTCCTGCGGCTCTATTGAATCTATTCTTGAGTAAGTATGAAGCTGCATCAAGTTCATCATCGAACATCTCAGCTTTCAAATGTAACCGGATGTCATACAAGGAACTCTCAAACCTATTTTTTAACCCTTTAATAATGGCTAGCTGCTGTTCAAAGTGCGGAATTGCGGCACTTGAATCAACAAGTACCTCACCTATTCCATTCGTAACTCCCAAACTTTGTAGACAATCTTCTATTCTGTAAGACTCATAACTGATATGTTTACGTCCTCTTGGCTTTTCATAGTATCGGATAAAATCATCTAGCCTATCAGGCAGAAGTTGCTTAACCAATAGTTTAGCCTCAGAATACCAAGATTGATACTCAGAAATAAAGTTTGGTAATTTACTCTTCGCATCCGTAAACTCTTTCTTTGATTTATACAAGCTCATGACATCTTTTTCTTCGAATTCATATAGCATACTTATCCGAAGATCATTTCCATACTTATACAGAGCTTCAATGTCCTTCTTATACTTCTCAATCGTGTAACTCATATCTGTCTCCTTATTTTCATTTTAACCTTAATTGCATCACCAGCGCCCCCTATCAACGAGATATCATCTCCCTGCAGGGAATCGACTACCTGGACCCGGTAATCTGCATATTGATTCTCAAATGTTGGTATCCATTCCAACTCATTGTTTTGCTCTTTTTTAAAGAACATTTTTCTATCCTCTTCTTTACCCTTCTGTATAAGTTAATTATAAAAGTTTTACTTATATTATCCTTTATTATTTGTCAAGATTTTTTAGCCAATTATTTTCAGATCTTCCAATTATAAAAAAGGTAATGTAACTTGCTGAGATTCAGCTCATTTTCCTTTATATTTAAGGATGTCTTGTCTTTTTAAATGACTAAAACAATCGAACAATACTTTAAATCGGAAAATCTTTGCAAAAAAAACCACTTGCCGAAGAAATGTATGTCTATTTACATAAACTAATCAGAAATTTCAAATGTATTCTTCTTGCTATAGGATGAATAGAAGATCATATACCTATTCTTAGTTTAACCCCAAAGAAATGAGTATGGTAGAAATTATTACAATATTTTAAGCAAATTCAAGTAAATTGTTTAGAGAACACAACAGATAGAATTTTATTGGCAAGATGATTATATGCTGCCTATTCTCTAAGCAAATCCAACAAAGAAAGTGTTAAAAATTGCACAGAACATCAGGAAGACCATCATCACAATATAACAACCAAAGAAGAATTTAATGCACTTTTGAAAAAGCATTGGGATCCCGATAAATTAAAAGAGAAGCAAATGATTTGAAAATAATAAAATGATTATTTCGTAGAGCTTACGCCACCGTCGCTATGATCGTGTCGCCCTTGGGGGCTTTTAGCAAAGGGTAAAGAGCAGAGTGCTTAGAGATTTTTAAATCTATTTTACGAGGGGCTTACGCCACCGTCGCTATGATTGTGACGCCCTTGGGGGCTTTAAAACCCTCTCAATTTTCTTAACCCTCTCAATTTTCTTAACCTTCTTAACATTCTTAACTCTCTCAACCATCTCAACTGTCTCAACCATTTAAACCCTCTCAAACTTTTTTTTACTCAGCAACTTATATTTTCTTGCTAAAAAAAGGGGGCATCTCAATTACATTTTTTGCTTGACAGGTTGTCAACTCTATTTACAGGTGTATTGTAAACAAAATCTCCAAGAGGTATGAAAAAATGGCAGAGAACATAACCCAACAGCTGGATGCATATATAACAAACAAGATAGCGCTATCCAGAGCAATGGGTTACTTAAGTGACAGTTCAAAGAGTCATATTGTTGAGATATTAGGTAAATCGGGTTCAGGTAAAAGCCATTTTGTTCAGCCCTTAATGGAAAGTGTGGCAGATAGATATGCCAGGCGGATATATTTTTCTCCGCATCCTCTTGTATTAAATCATTTTTCTGAACTTATTCAGGTGATTACAGATGTAACGGAAGAAGACCTATATGGTTATTATCAGGAATTTCGGGAAAATATTAACTCGGTAAACAAATACGACTTTTTCTTTTATATTACGGAGCGTTTAAACGAGATGGAACTGTTTCAGCCATTTCTGCTGGTGATTGATGATTGTGATATTTATGATAATTATACCCGTGATTATTTACAATATCTGGTTCAATATTTACCGGATACGGGAATTCAGATAGTAGTTTTTACGCAAACGCGTTTATTTCCCTTTGCGGAATTGGACAATATACCCACATTAGGAGTGGAGGAATGTCAGTGGCTTTTACAATTAACCTTTCCGGAGACGGATTTTACAGGTAGCAGTGAAAGCGAAATATTTCAGAAAATAACTTCCGGCAACCTGATGATCATAGAAAAGGTCTTGAAGGAGATGAAGAGCCAAAAGCCAAAGGGGAAGTTTAATTTGGGACCTTATCTGGAAAAGACCTTTGATGCTGAACAGATTTATTATGAAACGCTGGAAACCCTTAGTTCCTCACAGAAAGAAATTCTAACTGCGATGTATGTATTGGATGGATTTGATGCCAGTGCCTTAGCCAAAGCTTTGGGCAATCCCAAAAATATAAAGACGGATTTGGTTACTTTATATAATTTGAATTTGATTTCCAAACCGGAAAAGGGATTGTCCATTCAAAAGAAGAAGGCATTTTCGGAATGGCTGAATAACAATTTGAAGGAGTTCAAAGGCACTTTATTGAATCAGCTGATGGAATATTTGCAAAAGGAGAAAAAGCATCCCCAGATTTTGGTTTCTCTGCAGATGTTAAATAAAAAATACAATTCCGCTCTCTTTGGTAAAGTAACTTCCGAGCTATATCAGATCAACGATTCCGCAAGTGTGTTAAGGTTAGAAGAATATGTTTTGGCGCATACCAAAAGTCCCGCGGACAAATTAGCCAGCACGCAAAGAATTGCTGAAGCATATTCAGCGCTAAATCAGAAAGACAAAGCGATAGATCATTTTCGTCAGGCATTGCATATTTCTACGGAAAACAATATTCCTGCAGAGCAAATCGTTTATAAACTTGCTAGTGATCTCTATGCCGTAAATTCATCCGCTTTTGCTTTGGAAATTATCAAACAGTATTCTCCGGCTACGATAGACCCCTATTGGAAAGTAAAAATTCTCCTGTTAAAAGCTGATATTCAAACGGAAAGTGAGGCATTTAATGAGGCATTCAACACTTTGGATATTGCCAGCCACTCTTCAAACAGCATAACTAATCAGCAACAAAGACACAGCGTTCAAGCCGAAGCCAAAAAAATACGCGGGAAAATACACTATTACATAAATGAATGGGAACAGGCGGAAGAGGTCTTCAACGAAGCTGAAACGCTTTATTCTCTTGCCAAAGATCACAGCGGTTTAGCTGCTATCTATAACAATTTGGGTGTTTTGTATATGTGTCAGGGTTTTTGGGAAAAGAGCGAGACCTATTTTCTGAAAAGTTTGGCGCTGGAAAAACAATATTTTAACCTGAATGGCATTTCGGTATGTTATAATAACTTAGGCGGTTTAATGGATGATAAAGGTGATCCGGCAAAATCACTTTATTACCTGGAAGAGGCACTTAAAATACAGAAACTTCTGGCTGAACCCTATAATATCACTAATATCTATAATAATATAGGTGTTACGCTAATGGACCACGGTGACTATGACAGGGCTGAAGATGCCTTAAAAAAGTCGCTGGATATGGCTAATGAATTTGGTTTTCAGCGTAATACGATTGCCACCTTAAATAATCTGGGCGGTTTATATTTCAAGAAAGGTGACTGGGCAGAATCCATTTCTTACTATGAAAAAGCCATTAAACTTTCTCAGGAAAGCGGTTTTAACGAAGGTCTATTGCGCAGTTTTAATAACTTGGGCGAGGTTTATGAAAAACAGGATGAACTGAACCTGGCTTATGATCTTTATATTAAAGGTCTGGAATTGCTTCCTGCCGTTTCGGATGATTATATTAAGGCAGAATTGTATGGCAATCTGGGAAGTGTTTTTACTAAGCTGCATAAATTTAAGGATGCCTATCGTTATCTGGTTGAAAGCTTGGATTTCTTTAAAAACATTGCTGCCCGGGATAAAATTATTGAGGGTTATCTGAAACAGGCATATTACTTTATCCTAACCCGCAATATTGAAAGTGCCGATTATTATCTGGCGGAAGCTCAAAAACTGGCTATTGAACAAAATCTGCCTTTTGAAATAGGGCGTTCTTTATATCTGCGTGCTTTGCTGGAAAGGAAAAATTTGGAATCCGCAAAGAATTATCTGAATGAGGCAATTAAACATTTTGTAGAAGCAGGTAGTAACTATGAACTTTCTTTAGCCAATTATGAACTTGCCGGTGTGCTTTTGGATATGGAAGAATGGGAACAGGCAATGGAAATTTTGAAAAATAACCGCAAAATAATTGAAAGATACGGCTCTATTAAATTACTGGAACAAAATGACATCCTGATGCAAAAAATATCCCGTGAATATTCTTCGCAAATGGAAGAAGTAAAATTTGAAGAAAACCTGCTGAACCAGTTCTATGAAATTACCCAAAACCTGAATACGATAACCGATTTGGATGTGCTGATAGAACAATCCCTTTCCAGTTTAGTGGAAATTGCCAATGCCGATGGCGGAATGCTTTTACTGCATCCTAATCCGAGTTTGCCGGATGCCTGGGAATATAGAATTTATCATAATTTTTCTCCTGAAGATAAGTATCACGACCAATTTCAGAATATTTGTTATGAAGTGTATCAGAATAATAAGCTGGAAAACATTAAACAGCCGCATTTTGCTCCCAGTTATAATAATATTTTAGCTCTGCCTCTTTCCATTCGTAAAAATACTATGGGAGTCGTTTTGCTCTTTTGTAAAAGCGGTTCCAAATATTTTTCCGAAAGGATTATCAATTTGCTTTCCGCTCTTTCCAATCAAATTATCGTAATTATAGAAAACATCCTCAGTGCCAATCTGGAAAAAAGCCATAATATTATCCGCGAACAGCTTAGCTCCAATAATATCTATTCCAATATAATAGGTAAAAGCCCGGAGATGATGAAGATTTTTGAGATTATTGAAAAGGTGAAAGATACTCCTACTACAGTGCTTTTAGAAGGTCCCAGCGGAACAGGTAAAGAATTGATAGCCAGGGCATTACACTATAGCAGTAACAGAAGAAATAAGGCATTTGTAGCTCAATATTGCGGTGCCTTGCCCGAGACCTTACTGGAAAGCGAACTTTTTGGTCATGTAAAGGGTTCTTTTACAGGTGCTGCTTATGATAAAAAGGGTTTATTTGAAATAGCTGATGGTGGAACTTTCTTTCTGGATGAAATTTCCGATATCAGCCAGTCCACACAGTCCAAATTGCTGCGTTTTTTGCAGGAAGGAGAAATTAAAAGAGTTGGAGCTACAAAAACGGAAAAGGTTGATGTGCGAGTTGTTTGTGCTACCAATACGCCTTTAATGGAAAGAGTTAAAAGCGGGGAATTCCGTTTAGACCTCTATTACCGTTTAAATGTTATCAGAATTGATGTTCCGCCGCTGAAAAACAGAACGGGTGATATTCCTCTTTTGGCAATACACTTTCTGGATAAATACAATAAACGAATGAATAAAAATGTTATGGGATTTACAGCTGAAGCAATGAAGGTTTTGGAACAATATGACTGGCCTGGAAATGTCCGTCAGCTGGAAAATGAAATTGAAAGAGCGGTAACTTTGGCTGAACCCAATACTTTCATTAAGCCCAGTGATTTTAGTGAAGAAGTTTACCGTCATATTGAATACAGCAAAACAATCGCTATGCTTTCGGGAAAGAAAAACTTAAAGGATGCCATAGAAGAACTGGAACGCAAATTGATTTCTCAATCCCTGGAAAAATTTCAGTGGAATCAAACCCAGGCAGCTAAAGAATTGGGGCTTTCGCGTCAGGGCTTAATTAAAAAGATGCAGCGTTATAATCTTTACCGCGAAGAGGATTAACGAATAGGATAAAATGTGGAAAGTATAAACAACGAAGTAAAAAACACGGAGAATTTTAACAACCTGCCTTTGGAGCAATTGGAATTTGTAGCTATAGATATTGAAACCACCGGCTTAAATTCGGAATGGGATGAAATTATTCAGATAGCTGGTATGCGCTTTAAAGGTGAAGAAGTTGTTAATCAGTTTGTCAGTTTGGTTAAGCCCAAAGGGAAAGTGCCCAAGTTTATTGAGCATTTAACTCATATTTCGCCTCAGGAACTAAAAACGGCACCTCCTATAAAAGAGGTACTGAAGGATTTTTGTAATTTTATTGGCGATAGCATTTTGGTGGGACATAATATTGGATTTGATTTTAACTTTCTCAATCAATTTATCGTGGATAATGGGGGTTTCCCGATCAGCAATATGCATTGGGATACAGCAGAAATAGGGCGTATTTATTTACCTTTTACAACTGACCATAAATTAAGTACCCTGGTTTCTTTTTTCGGAATTGAACTAATGAATGCTCATCAGGCAGATGCAGATGCCCTGGCAACAGGAAAGCTCTTTAATGCCTTAACCAATTATATTTTAAATCATTATGGCTATATGCTTAATGCCCGGTTAATGGATTTAGCAATGCAGGCAAATCTGAAAAGCGGATTGTATGAATATATCAAATGGATTGTGAGACAACAGCGTTCATCAGCTCTTTCCGGTAAAAAAACGGTTCCTGTAGTCAATGAACTGAACAATGTTATTGAGCATATTGCTGCAGGTTCCATAAAAAGCATTCCTGAGGTCTTTGCTGAAGATGGAATTTTTGCCTCCAAATTTCCCAATTTTGAATTTCGTTCCGGACAAATGACTATGGCAGAAGAGGTTGCCGATGCTTTTAGCAAACAGGATTTTTTGGTGGTAGAAGCAGGAACGGGAGTAGGAAAATCCTTTGCTTATCTGGTTCCGGCAATTGATTTCAGTAACCGGAATAAGAGCAAAGTAATTGTTTCTACCAATACTAAAAATCTGCAGGAACAGCTTTTCTTCAAGGATTTACCGCAACTGAAAAAAATATTGCCCCTGCCTTTCCAAGCCGTATTAGTTAAAGGTAGGGAAAATTATATCTGCGAAAGAAGGTGGCAGGAACTTTTACAGGAACAAACCAGAGGCATAACTTCTTACGATGCGTATGGTCTACTGAATCTTCTTGTTTGGAAAGAACATACGAATACAGGGGATGTTTCCGAAAATTCTTCTTTTGATAAAAACCGCTTTGGTGTTTTATGGCATAAGATATGTTCCGATCGCTACTTGTGCGGAGGCAGAAAGTGTCCCTTGTTCCAAAGCTGTTATGTAATGAAATTGCGCAAGAATATAGAGACGGCATCTATTGTAGTTGCCAATCATTCCTTGCTTCTGGCAGATGCTCAAATGGATAATTCCACTTTAGGTGAATATCAATATCTGGTAATTGATGAAGCGCATAATCTGATGTCCGCTGCTTCCAAAAATCTGGGTTTTACTTTAAGTTATGTTGACCTCAACAGCTTATTTAATCAGCTTGTTTATACTTCCAGGAAATATTCCGGGGGCTTTCTTTCCCAAATTATTCAGACACTGCAGAAAAGTATGTTAACTACTGACCAAAAGACGCATATAGAAACCCTTTGCACCAAACTGACAGGGGAAATTGACAGTCAGAGGCAGGTGATAACAAAGCTTTTCAGTTTAGCGGAAGACCATTGTGTTGAAGCAAAAAGCTATAATAAATTGCGGATAAAGGACATCAATGCTTTTGAAGATATCTATACCCTTCTGAAGGAATTATCTCTTGCTTTCAAGGATATTATGAAAGACCTTACTGCCCTGGATAATGTTTTCAGCACTTTAAACAGCAATCAAGTGAAGGATTTGGATGTTCTGAAAGATAATTTGAAGGGTTATTTATCCCGCTATATGGAAACGGAAGAGATAATTTTACAACTTCTTAATCCCGATTTGGATAATTATGCTTTATGGATTGAAAACGATCCCAATTCGGAACGCAATGTTCCTATCAGCACTTTTTGTTATGCACCTGTGGAAGTTGGAGAACATCTTAACCGTTTGCTTTATCAAAATATCCCCTGTATTATTTTCACTTCTGCTACTTTATCTATCAGGGGTTCTTTCAAGTTTTTCCTCAATCAATCGGGCTTGAGTTTGGTTACGGAAAAGAATGTTAGGCAGAGTATTGTTGAATCACCTTTTGATTATGATAAGCAGTCCTTATTGTTAATTGGCAGTTTTCTTCCTGAGTATAAGGATAAATTCTTCCAAAGTCAGGCATTGGGTTGTTTGGAACAAATATTGACTACTACGAATGTAGGAACGATGGCACTTTTTACTTCCTATAAGGACTTGGATGCTGTTTACGATCATCTTAGCGATACCCTTTTTCATCTCAATCGTCCATTTTTTGCTCAGGGTAAGGGTGTAAGCAGAAATTCCCTTCTGGATGAATTCAAGAAGAGTAAAAATGCCGTGTTATTGGGAACTTCTTCTTTTTGGGAAGGGGTGGATATTCAAGGGGATTCACTTTCTCTATTGATTTTATACAAAATTCCTTTTCAAGTGCCTTCCGAGCCATTGGTAGAGGCACTTATAGATAAACTGGAACGGGAAAATAAGGATTCCTTTATGCATCTGATGTTGCCCAATGCTTTATTACGTTTAAGACAAGGTTTTGGACGCTTAATCCGCAGTAAAACAGACCGGGGAGTAGTTCTTATTATGGATTCCCGTGTTTCCAAAAAGAAATATGGTATTTACTTTAAACAAATATTACCAGGACGCTGTATTGAATTGAAAGACGAACAACATCTCATTTCTGAAATTGGTAAATTTTTTAATCCCTTACCTGCCAATATTTGAGTATGGATACTTTTCTTTTGTTACGGAAGGAATACCCTCAACTAATTGATGAGGGCATTGTGCATATAGAAGTTCCCTTAAAAGAACATTGCAGTTTTAACATAGGGGGTCCCGCTGAGGTTTTTTGCACTCCTTATACCCAAAAACAATTAGTTACTCTCTTAAAGTTTTGCCTTGGGCATAATATTCCTTATTTTATTTTAGGGAAGGGCTCTAATTTGCTCATTTCGGATAAGGGAGTAAAGGGCATAGTTATCAGCACGGAGCGTTTTGATAAAATCACTTTAGGTAAGCATTATTTATCTGCTTTCTGTGGAGTTACCCTTAAGGACTTAGGTAATTTTGCCTGTGAGAATGGATTAAGCGGATTGGAATTTGCCAGTGGAATTCCGGGCTCTGTAGGAGGAGCGGTTTTTATGAATGCCGGTGCCTACGGAAACGAGATCAAGGATATGCTTTACAGCAGTAGAGCTATTTTGCCTACCCAAGAAAAGCTCAATTCTCCAAACCCTGTTTTCTACCTGAAGGCGTCAGAACATAATTTTTCCTATCGGCATAGCGTCTTTCAAGATTTGGGCTTAATTCATCTTTCCTCTCTGTTTATTCTGAAAAAAGATAAACCGGAAAATATCCGCCAGCGAATGCAGGAATTACAACAAAAACGACAGGATAAACAACCAATGGATTTACCCAGTGCCGGCAGCGTTTTTAAACGACCGGAAGGTTTTTTTACCGGAAAATTAATTGAGGAATGCGGATTGAAGGGCTTTCGGATTGGTGATGCAGCTATTTCGGAAAAGCATTGCGGTTTTATTGTTAATCTTGGTTCTGCTACTGCTAAAGATGTTTTTCAGCTTATTCAGCATATTCAAAAAGTTGTTTATGAACGCTATGGTGTTCATCTGCAAACGGAAATTCGTATTTTGGGAGAAATATGAAAAGCCGGCAAATAATTTTGCCTTTGCTTTTTTTTGTGGTTCTGGTTTTGCTCTGGCAATTTATCAGCACTAAAGGAGTTATCGCTTTTTGGGTAGTTCCTTCGCCGCAACAGGTGATTCAGGTTTTTATTAACTATCCAGGTTTGATTTGGCATCACTTAAAGCCAACTTTGATAGAGGCAATCAGCGGACTTTTAATCAGTATTGTTCTGGGCTCTATAACGGCTATTGCTATGAATTTATCTCGCCTTATCAAACAAATTATCTATCCTTATCTGATTATTTCCCAAACAGTTCCTATTATAGCTGTAGCGCCTTTACTTATAATTTGGTTTGGCTATGGCATCAGCGCTAAAATCTTTGCCGTAGTGCTGATGTGCTTTTTTCCGATTGCTTTAGGACTTTATGACGGTTTCAGGAGTGTGTCCATAGACCAGATTCGCCTTTTAACTTCAATGGGAGCAACACCCTATAAGATATTTAGATTATTAAAAATACCTTCTGCTTTACCCAATTTCTTTACGGGACTAAAACTATCTGCAACTTATAGCGTGATGGGAGCTGTGATAGGTGAATGGTTAGGAGGAACTTCCGGTTTGGGAATTTATATGACCAGAGCTACAAAGTCCTATCAGACAGCTCATATTTTTGCCGTGATTATTGTTATCGTGGCTGTCAGTTTAGCGCTGTTCGGAATCGTGGCTTTGCTGGATAGGATTTTGCTGAAATGGAAATATCATCCTATTGATGAATATCTGGAACCAGAAAAAAAATAACCTCTCACAGATAAAAATAAGTGCACGCAGATTTCGCCGATACCGCAGATTTTTTTATTTATAATTATTCTTATATTGAAATACAGCTGAGCCAGTCGATCCGGTTATCTGAATTCTCTTAGTCATTCTTCATTTTTCATTTTTATTTGTGCTTCTTGGCTTGGAACTTGGACAAAATCGCCGGGTTGGAAGTTTCCGGAAAAGCGGACGCGGACATAGTGATCGCTCAAAAATTCGCAGTAGCCAGCGGTGTTTTTTTCCACAATTCCGCGTAACGGGATATTATTTTCCATTAGGGATTTAGTATAGGCGGAAGTCAGTTCGCGGGAAATTTGGCTGAGTTCATTGGCTCTGCGGTTTTTAATGGTTTTAGAGATTTGGTTAGGAAAATCAAAAGCAGGGGTTCCTTTTCTTTTAGAAAAAGTGAAAATATGTAGATAAGCCAGGGGTAAAGAGCGCAAAAATTCACAGGTCTGGTTATGTTCTTCTTCCGTTTCACCAGGGAAACCGGTTATTACATCCATTCCGATTGCCGGATAGGGAATGCGTTCACAAATCTTAACTATTAGTTGGTTAATTGTGGTGGAGGTATAGTGGCGTCTCATCCTTTTTAGCCCAGAATCAGCACCACATTGCAACGGTATATGATAATGCGAGCAAAGCTTGGGAATTAAGGGAAGAGTGTTAATTAGTTTATCATTAAACAATTGCGGTTCAACGGAGCTAAGGCGAATCAATTCCAAGCCCTGCAATTCGTTTAAGCGGAGCAAAACATCGGTTAAATCGTTATTTCCATCTTTGTATAGTCCTAAGTTAATTCCTGATAGCACAATTTCCTTATAACCGTTTTCCACAAATAACTTGGCTTGCTGAATAACTTGTTCCAAAGTTGCCGACCTGCTTCTGCCCCTTCCATAAGGGACTGCACAATAAGCACAGTTAAAATCGCAGCCGTCTTGAATAATTTGAAAGGCGCGTGTGCGGTTATACATTTTAGCAGTTGGCTTATAGACAAATTCCTTTGCCTGCATAATATCCATAAATTCGTAGTTGCCACCGGCAAGGATATCCGCAATATTCAGTTTCTGCTGATTATCTATAATCCAGTCAACATTGCCCATTTTGGCAATTTCTTCCGGATAGCGTTGAGCAAAGCAGCCAGTTACGACAATTTTGGCAAAGGGGTTTTGCGTTTTTTGAGATAATGCCTGACGGATTAAATAGCGGCTTTTATAGTCGGTTCGGTTCGTTACAGTGCAGGTATTGATGATATAGATATCCGCTTCTTCCTGCCAGGGAACTAACTTAAAGTCGTTGAACTGGTCTAAAATTATGGAGGACTCGGCTTGATTGGCTTTGCAACCAAGGGTAGCAATAGCGATGCGAATCACGACTTTAACAAAAATTGACAGATGGCAGGTGCATAAAGTTTGTGTTCAATTTCCAGCACTTTTTCGGCAATTTCTTCCGGACTTTTACAGGAACTGATATCCACTTTTTGTTGAGCTACAATTTTTCCCTTATCATATTGGGAATTAACAAGATGAATAGTAACTCCGGAAAATTTGTCACAGGAAGCAAAAACCGCTTTATGCACAGCCATTCCATACATACCTTTGCCTCCATATTGGGGCAATAAGGCAGGATGGATGTTTAAAATGGGGACTTGAACATCCGCAATAAAATTCTCCGAGAGCTGTTTTAAAAAACCCGCTAAGGCAATCAGTTCTATGTTATGTTGTTGGCAAAGGTTTATTGCCTGTTGTTCAAAAAGTTGCATATTGCGGGTAGAAATAATGTGGTAATTCAATCCTTTTTCTTCAGCCAATTGAACTGCAGGTGCATCTTTGCGGGTGAAAATGACCAAAGCGACTTCAATGGGTAACTTATTCTGTGTAAAATAGTTATGCAATGCACACAAATTTGAGCCCCGACTTAATCCGCTGCAAAAAACAGCTATTTTATGGGTTGCAGATGCAGGTCTTTCCATTGCTGTTCATCTACTTCAGAAGGTGCCTGGCTCATTAAATCCGTTGCCTTCAATGTTTTAGGAAAGGCAATAACATCTCGGATGGATTCAGCTCCCGTCATAATCATAACTAATCTATCCAAACCAGGAGCTATTCCTCCGTGTGGTGGAGTTCCATATTTTAGTGCTTCCAGAAAGAACCCGAAACGCTTCTGCAGTTCTTCTTCACTAAAACCAAGAATATCAAATATTTTCTTTTGGATGTCATAACGATGACACCTGATACTGCCGCTGGAAAGTTCAACTCCATTGCAGACAAGGTCATAAAGTTGTCCAATAATTTCACCGATTTTTTCGGGAATATCCAGATAGGGAATATGTTCTTCTTTGGGTAAGGTAAACATATGATGAGCTGGTTCCCATTTACCTGTTTCCAGATTTTTAGTAAAGAGGGGAAAATCCGTTATCCAGCAAAAGGCAAAACTGTTTTCGGGAATGAGATTTAATTGGGGAGCCAAGAAATTACGAATTCCTGCTAAAACCTTGCTTACCATTTCATAATTATCTGCGGCAAAGGCAAGAAGGTCATTTTTTTGAGCTTGGGTAGCTTGAATAATTGCCTCTGCTTCTTCAGGGCTAAGGAATTTACTGATGCCACCTTCCAAACCGTTTTCCGTTACTTTGGCAAAGGCAATTCCTTTACCTCCCAAGTGCTTAGCAAGTTCTACCAGTTCATCCTGTTGCTTTCTGCTGAAATCAGCTGCTTTAGGAATGGGGATTGCTTTAACTACTCCTCCGTTTTTCAGGGCGGCAGAAAAGACATTAAAACCGCTATTTTTTACTATGTTAGAAATGTCAAATAACTTCATTTCAAAACGAATATCGGGTTTATCACAGCCATAATTCTCCATTGCTTCCGCATAAGGAATAACAGGAAAAGGGATGCTTAAATTATATCCCAAGACCTCCTGAAAAAGTTTGGCAAAAAGGCGTTCTATAAGATCAAAGATTTGCGCTTGAGAAACGAAACTCAGCTCTATATCCAATTGCGTAAATTCGGGCTGTCTATCTGCTCTTAAATCCTCATCCCGAAAGCATCTGGCGATTTGATAGTATCTATCCAAGCCGGCAATCATTAAGAGCTGTTTAAACATTTGAGGGGATTGCGGTAAGGCATAAAATTTTCCCGGTTGCATTCTACTGGGAACAAGATAATCCCTTGCTCCTTCAGGAGTGCTTTTCATCAGGATGGGAGTTTCAATTTCATAAAAACCCTCGTTATTGAGAAATTCCCGTATAATTTGCATTATGCGGTGCCTGGTGATAATTATCTTTTGCAGTTTGGGACGACGCAAATCCAAATAGCGATAAGTAAGCCGCAAATCCTCTTCCGCCATAGCGACTTCACTAAATTGAACAGGAAGGGGTTGTGCATCATTTAAAATATAAAATTCCTCCGCTTCCAGTTCAATTTTACCGGTGGGAAGATTGGGATTAATGTTGGGTTCGGTGCGTGCACAAATTTTTCCGCGGACAGCAATTACATATTCATTACGAACTTTTTCCGCTTTGGCAAAAATCTCCGGTTTTTCGGGACGGATAACAACTTGCAGAATACCTTTAACATCACGCAAGTCAATAAAAATTAAACCACCCAGGTCGCGGCGTTTATTCACCCAACCCATAACGGTTACTTCTTGTCCAATGTGCTCCGTATTCAAATTTCCGCAATAATGAGTGCGGGTTAAATTTCCCAGGTTATCAAGCATTGTGTTTTCTTTTTTCTCGCTTTATCAGTTTAATTTGATTGCCTCAAAGAGCTTATCTATTTTCTTCACATTTTCGCCAAGGGCATTAATCATAGAGCATTTTTGGAGATATTCCTCGTTTGGATAGATAAGTGCATTATTTTTAATTGTCTCAGGTAACAAATTATTTGCTGCCTTATTGGGAGTGGCATAGCGGCAATATTCCGTATTGCGTTTACCGATTTCCGCATTTAGGAGAAAATCAATGAATTTATAGGCAAGTTCTTTATTTTTAGAGGACTTAAGCATAACGATATTATCCATCCATAAGCTGGTACCTTCCACGGGGAGAAAGAATTTAATATCGGGATTGTTTTCCATAACCTGTAAAGCATCTCCGTTATATGCCTGAGCCAGCCATGTTGTTCCATCGGGAACTTCGTTTTTATAGCTATCAGAATCAAACTGCGTAATATTTTTATCCCATTCGGCAAGCGTTTTTTCTGCAGCCGCTAATGCTTCAGCACTTGTATCATTAAGATCGTAGCCATTGTAGATTAATGCTGCACCAACAACTTCGCGTGCATCATCCAGCATCGTAACTTTGTTTTTACCGGTGAAAAAATTATCGGCTAAGATATTCCAGCTTTGGGATTTAACAACGCTTTCAGGAACATAACGCTGATTATAAATAATTCCGGTTAAACCCCAAAAATAGGGTAGGGAATATTTATTGCCAGGGTCAAAACTGGTTGCTTTCAGCAAAAGATTGTTATCCAGATTGCCGTAATTTGGAATTTTGGTTAAATCCAACGGTTCCAGTAAACCCGCTTCACGCATAATAGTTACATGATCACCACTGGGGAAAACAAGATCAAATGCTTCGCGGGAACTCATAATTTTGGTGAGCATATTTTCGTTGGAATCGTAAGTGCTATATTTAATAGTGCATTTATTCTGCTGTTCAAATTCCTTGATGAGGTCGGGATCAATATAATCACTCCAGTTGAAGATATACAGAACCGGCTTATTTTTACTGCAGGAACCGCAAAAAAACAGCAGAACTATGACCATTATTAGGACTATGATATTTCCTCTTTTCATCTTTCTCTCCTTTTTTTCTCTCACAGATTACACAGATAACACAGATAAAAGATTAGCACACGGATTTAACGGATTTTAGCTGATTAACACAGATTTTAGTTTTTTAATTACCATTATGTAAAATCCTGCTAATCAAGTCGATCCAGTTATCTGCGTTCTATTTTTTTATCTTCCACTTCATTCTTCATTTACTTTCGCTTGTTCAATCCCTTCCTGTAACTGCACACTCTGCAATAAAATCCAGCCAATCACAAAGAAAAAAATCAAGGACAAAACGGAATAACGAATATCCCCTGTCTGATGTGCTATCCATCCATATAAAATTGGACCAATAATAGAAGATAAGCGTCCTGTCAAGGTATAAAATCCGAAAAATTCTGCCTGTCTATCCCTCGGAGTTAAAAGAGAAAGCATAGTTCTACTATTTGCCTGACTACTACCAATTGCCAAACCAGCAACCAGACCGACAAAATAATATTCACTGGCACTGCTGCAAAAAAATGCCCAGATTACAACGCCAATCCAAATTATAAGGGATATACTCAAGGAATTTTTTACATTCCATTTATCCGTAAGCCAACCGAAAAATGCTGCTCCCAAAATGGAAGTAAATTGTGCCAGAATGAAATAGGTTATCATCTGCGGAGTTGTCATCCCAAACCTTTCCGCTCCATAAATGGAAGCAAAAACAATCACTGTAGTAATGCCGTCGTTATAAATAAAATAGCTGATAATATATTTCAGCAGTTGGGGTAACTTGGCAATGTTCTTTAGGGAATAAGTAACTCTTTGCCAGGCAATCCGATAATAGTTACTTCTTTGAGAGGGACGACGGAATTCTTTCAACCAGAAAAAAGTGAACAGGGAAAATAAAAACAGGTGCAATGCCACAGCAGGAAAAACCAAACGCACATTGATTTTTACCAAAACTAAAGCTACAAGCAGGGAAACTAAACCACCTACATATCCTAAAGACCAGCCAAAACCGGAAACCTTACCGATATCTTCCGGCTGGCAAATTTCGGGCAAAAAAGCATCGTAAAATACATTAGCACTATTGAAACCGAAATTGGCAATAATGAAAAACAACATTCCTATAAAAACATCACCTGGCTTAACAAAATAAAGCAGAGCCGTAAAAATTACGGTTATATAGCAATTAATGAAAAGCATCCGTTTTTTGGCACGGGAATAATCTGCTACAGCTCCAAAAATAGGTGCTGAAATAGCAACCAGGGTCATAGAAATTCCGATTGCTCTTCCCCAAAGCATTTCTCCATAACCGGCAGGTCCGCCGACTACATTATTGATAAAATAAACGCTGTAAACGACTGTAACAATTATAGTTGTAAAGGCAGAATTGGCAAAATCATAGAGCATCCAGCCGATAATATTACGGTTGAATTTCATTTGTCCATTCCTTCCAACTTCTGAATTTGATAGCCCTGCCAGATATTACAGAGATCTTCTTTGGGACTGGCAATAAAAACCTGATAACGGTTATTGATGCAATTTCTTATTTGTTGAGAATGAAAAGTATCCAACTCGGCAAAAATATCGTCAAAAAGCATAATAGGTTTTATGCCGGTAACTTTTTCAATTAGGCGTGCTTGAATGAGCTTTAAAATAATTACAGCAATGCGTTTTTGGCCCTGAGAAGCATAAGTAAGCATTTTACGCTCTTTAAGCTTAAACTCATAATCGTCCAAATGTGCTCCTACTAAAGAGCGTTGCAGTAATTTTTCTCTATCCTCAATAGTGGTAAGGTGTTTTATGATTTCTTCCGGAGAACTCTCTAGAGGCAATTTTAAAGAGGGTAAATAAACCAGAGAAATCGCAGTGGAAGCAGGAAAAATATCTTTGAATGTCTCTTGAAAAGCAGTATTAACCTTTATCAGATAGCGCTTACGATAATTCCAAACCTCAGCTAAAGAAGAGGCAAAAGAAAGATTCCAGCTGGCAATTTCTGCCCGGGAATAGCTTCTTTTAAGCATTGCATTTCTTTGCTGAACGATATGTAAAAAATGCCTTAAAACATTTATATAAGAAGGATAAAGCTGAGAAATTGCCAGGTCAAAGTATTGCCGGCGAAAACGCGGCGAACCACTTATCAATAAATGGTCTTCCGGAGCACAATAAATAACTTTTATTACTTCAAAAAGGGTGCTTAACTGGCGGATAGGTAATTCATCAATCTTTAAAAGTTTACGCTGGTCTGCATAAATTAGGGACACCTTTTTCGGAGTTTGTTGGTCGCTCAGAAAAAAACCCTGAACCCGGAAAAACTGCCCTTCAAAATTGAGCAGTTCTTCATCATTGTGAAAACGAATGGATTTACCTATACTGCAATAGGCAATTGCCTCCAGGAGATTGGTTTTCCCGCTACCATTAGGACCAATTATCAAACAGCCCTGAGGTTGGAAATCAAACTCATTTTGGCGATAGCTACGGAAATTCTCAAGTTCAATTTTAGCCAGGTTCAAATTTTTTATGAACGCAAAGGCATTAGCAGGAAGGTTATTTCCTGATCGGGAACAGGTGTTTCATTGTAAATCATCATCGCATCTTTGGAAGTTCCTAGTTTGATGACAACTTTTTCTGTATCTATAGCTTCCAGGATAGAAAGCATATATTTATAGTTGAAAGAAACTCCAGTTGAAGAGCCAGCGAAAGTAAAATTATCCATATTTTCTTTTGCTTCACCGGTATCTCTGTTACTAGTATTCACTTCAAAACGATCGCTATCCAAATCAAAATGAATGCGTAAATTGTCATCCGGAGCTACAAGAGCAACTCTTTTTATGGCAGTTATGAGAGCTTGCCTATCAACAACAAATTTATTTGGCAGTTCAGCAGGAAATGCTTGTTTGTAATCAGGATATTTGTGTTCCAAAACCTGAGAAGAAATAAAATATTCTCCATACAAAAACATAATCCGATTATGCCCTAAACCCACTTGGAGTTCTTTTACTTCTTCCTGAAAGATTTTCTGCAGAAACAGCAGGGTCTTTACCGGAATTACTTTTTCCACATAATATTGATTCTGGTTCGTAAAAACATTTACTTCCGGATTATCATTCGGCTCTAAAGTAGATAACAGGGACGAATTCAGAATCGTTATTTCTGCTACTTTGCGTCCATCTGTCGCTACCATTGTATGATGATCGGAATAAATCTTCCAACAGACACCATTGAGAACAGGACGATTTACATCTGTAGAAACAGCAAAATAGGTTTTGGAAATCATTCTGCTAAATAACGCGGCATCAATAGTAATAGGATTATTTAGTTTAGGTTCAGGAATAACAGGGAAAAGAGTATGATCAGCAATCAACAGATTAAAATCAACTTTCCCGCATTGAATCATCAGCAGGTCGTCATGACTCCAAAGATTGATAACCCCATCAGGCATATAATTGATAATTTCATTAAAATGATGAGCTGAAACTGCAACTGTGCCACCCTCAGAAACAGCTGCAGGAAATTCCACAACAACCATAATTTCTAAATCGGTAGTGCTGATTCGCATTGTATTATTTTCTTCAGAGACCTCCATAAGGTAGTTGTTCAATATCGGAGTTGTGTTTTTTGTGGGCACAATAGATACCAGATGTTGAATGCGTGCAAGAAGGTCTTTCTTTTCAATCGCTAATCTCATAATAACCTCACCAGTATAATTTATTTTTTTCCAGATAAATTTCCAGTGTTATTTAGTCAATCACTTTTTTGGGAAAAGAAGTTTTTCTGCCACCGAGGACACCGAAAATGGCATTTTAAACAAAGTGAGAAAGAGTAACGAGAAATAAGAAAGAATGCGGATCGGGTAAAAACTATGCATTATATTTAAAGGGAAAGTGAGATCCGCTGCCCGTACAAACTGCTTGACAGAAACTAAGCAATAATTATTTAAGAACTTATGTATGCTTATCTATCCAGAAAGCAGCGAGGTTAAATTTTGGAAACCCTTAAATCTAAGGCATTAGCAGAAAATCTGGCAGTTACTAAAGTATCCGAAATAGTGTTTGACGATCGGGCAATATGGTTACTTTCCTTAACGGAAGGAAACTTTGGCATCAAGCAACGCTGTCAGAATTTTCTGGAAGAACTATATCATCCCTATACCAATCCGGAATCTGTTGCAACCCTTATCCGGCAGTGCATTTTAGGGGATTTATGGTTCTATGTTCAATTACCGGAAAAGGAAAAAACCTTATCCGTGATAGGGGATTTGTATCTTCTGGCAGAGAAGAAATGTAGTAAACCCTTGCAGGAAAAACGAATTATTGTTGAATATCTGGATTTTATATCTGCTTTAAGCCGCTGCGATGGTATTCCGGGAAGCGTTTTTTCCTATTTACTAACAGCACTGAATAAATGGCAAAAAAGGAGCAGAGACCTTTTTATTCCTTTAAACGGTGCCTGCCGTAAATGTTTAACAAATCTTATGCGGGTTTATAACTGCAACGAAATCTGTTTTAAGATGCTAAAAGAGCTCTTAACCGAGGGCTTGGTGTTTTGGCAGAATACAACAGATTTAGAGAATTGGTATAGAAAGAACGGTGCAGAAAACTATGCTGATATAGAAACGCTATCCTCTGCTATAGGCAAAAAATTTTTCCAGCAATGGTTAATAGAGCTGGAAACCAGGCAAGATTTTGAATCCTTACAGGATGTTCCTTCCTTTTCCGATATTGCTGTTATGCTGCGAGAAACAATTAGCAAATTTCAAACTCTTACTTTACGCATAAAATTCATCTTTTATCTTTTGGGTTTGCAGGGAATGGAGGATTTGCGGAATCATTTGCTTTGGGATTTGAACCGTCAGCTTTCCGATTTGGAAAACGAAATATCGGAAGATGAAGTTCCGCAAATGCTGGATTCCATTTTTGCTACCCTTTTTGAATTTAAAGAAACCCATCTTTCCATTGTGCTGGATTGTATTTTAACTATTGGCAAAATAGTGCTTTCCCGCAAAAATAATAAGCACTGTCAACATCTACTGCCCAAAATTATGGAACTGGAATTCACCGCGCCCGGGAAAATTAAAATAGACAAGGATTGGCAGATGGAAGTGGATAAAAATCATATCAAACATCTGCGTATGCTGCTGGAACTGATTGCCATTGATCCTCTGATGTGCAAAGACCTACTTGCCTATTTAATTATCAGTTTAAGCCGCAAAGGGGTTTTTATTTCCGATACTGACCTTTTTCAGAAAGATGTTTCGGCATTTCTAAATTCGGATTTTAAACCTTTAGTAGTGCAAACCAAACACCTTTTAAAAATGTTCCCTGTGTTCTTTAATGAAATTGGAGCGGAAGGCGAAATTAGAGATATTACTACTTCCGTGGATGAATTGGGGCAACGAAAAGATTTGTTAATGCACTTTTTGCGGAAACAGATTCATACCGAAAGCAATAACACTCATCTGCTTTTAATTCAAAGGATACTGGAATATTGGACAAATCTGGATTATAGAGGACTCCAGGATATGGTTCCGGAAGATGTTCTCATCTACATTATGCACCCGGATGAAATGACAAAGCAACAAAGTGTTGTAGTGAATGCTTTTTTACAAAAAAACGGTTTAAGCGTGGAAGAACTTCTTTCTCTTTCCTGGCAACGAGTTAGCAAATTATTTGAAAATGCACCGGAGGATTTTTCCTTAAAGCGGCTGAAGCTGCTTTGTTACACGCATTTTCTGCTTAAAGATAAATATCATCTTGATCCGTATGATATCGTAAAATTTCTTACTCGCTACAGCTGGTTTGACACAAATGAACAAAATCGCCTTGCCCGTAGTTTTGACCGCAAGGATTATGACAGCACGATTAGACAGCTGCTTTCCTACATCGGAAAAATGAACAGCGTTATCTTAGACCCTCAAACTACAACCGCCTGGGAAAATATCTATTACAAAAGGCATATTGCTGCAGGTATTCCTTCAATGTATGGAATGTATCGCGAGCCCAAACTGGAAGCGATGGGAATGATTTTTCGGATTGAAAATGTAGTTCGCCGCCTTTTTGAGCGTAATGTGCAACAACTGAATCTGAGTTACATCACTGGTAAAACCTTGCGTAGAATAATTCGCATTCTGGAGCTCTATGACTATGCAATGAAACAAATTCTGGTTACCAGCGATGCTTACAGTTCTGCTTTGGATATGTTAAAATCGTCTCAATATCTCAGCAATCTTTCTATAGACCAATATCTGGATATTTTCAAGCTGCTGAAGGACAGCGTAGTGGAAATAATTAACGAGTATTATTACCGGTTTTATGAAAACCAGTTGAGGCAAATTGGATTACGAATGGTAGCAAAGGTAAAAGGAAAAGAACAGCGGAACTCAAAAGAAACCGAAATTTTTGCGGAGGAATTTTACCGCAATCTGCTTTCCAAGTCCTTTCTGGTGCAGGGTTTGGATAATTTTATTACCCAAATCCTGGAATCTCTTGCACAAATGAAACATCTTTTTAAGCCGGATGATATTCCTAAAGTGATGAGTTACGATCCCGATAAACTCTTTTTTCATCTGAATAAGAAAAATTCGCGTATTGAAAATCAAGTGCTTTTGGGCTCTAAAGCATATTTCCTGAAAAGGATGCACCAATATGAATTTCCTGTGCCACCTGGATTTGTTATTACAACAGACCTTTTTCGCCATCGGGAAATTATCAATACTCATCCTGATATTTCTGATGAACTGGATGCAATGATTAGGCAAAATTTGAATATTCTGGAAAAAAATACAGACCTTGTTTTAGGCGACCCGGAAAAGCCCTTACTGCTTTCTGTCCGTTCCGGAGCTCCAATGAGTTTACCGGGAGCAATGGATACCTTTTTAAATATCGGTTTAACGGACGAAGTTACCTATAAACTTTCTTTGCGTCCAAACTATGGATGGACTGCCTGGGATTGTTACCGACGCTTGATTCAAAGCTGGGGAATGGCTTATGGCATTCCCCGGGATGAATTTGATGCGGTGATGATTAACTATAAAAAAAGGTTCAAAATAGAGCTGAAAACACAATTTTCGGGTGCTCAAATGCAGGAGATGGTGCAGGATTATAAAAAAGTGCTAACTCTTCATAATCTAGAACTAGAACAGGAACCCTTTATGCAGTTATACAAGGCAATTTCGCGCGTGCTGGATAGCTGGAACACTGATAGAGCCCGTTTATACAGGCAAAAATTACATATTGCCGATGAATGGGGCACTGCAGTTATTATCCAGAAAATGGTTTTAGGTAATATTTCTCTGGAATCGGGAACGGGAGTTTTGTTTACACATTATGACTTTAGCGAAGAGAGCGGAATTTGTTTGAATGGTGATTTTACCCTCTGTAGCCAGGGAGAAGATGTTGTAGCCGGTTTGGTGCACACTTTACCTATATCGGAAATTCAATGTTTGCACAGTAAAACTGCTAATAAAAATTCCCTGGAAAATACCTTTCCAGCAATTTACAATGCGCTATTACGCTATGCCAGACAGCTGATTGAAGATAAAAACTATCCCCATCAGGAAATGGAATTTACTTTTGAGGGTCCTTCTCCCGAGCAATTATATATTTTACAAACCCGGGATCAGGTTATCCAAAAAGCTCCTGATTATAAGGTCTTTGATACTTCCAAAGGGGATCAGAAAAAACTTGCTTTTGGCATCGGTATCGGTAAAGGAGCCGTGAACGGCATAATCGTTTTCAGCAAGGAAGATATTGAAAAATTTGCTCCTAGCAAAGAAGCGCTGATTTTAGTGCGTCCTGATACCGTTCCAGATGATATGGAACTGCTTTTTGAGTGCCAGGGATTGTTAACTTCCCGAGGAGGAGTAACTTCCCACGCTGCAGTTACAGCTACTCGTTTGGGCATTATAGGAATTGTAAACTGTAAGGATTTAGTTGTTTTGGAAGCGGAGGCAAAGTGCAGAATTGGAAAAACCTATTTACAGGCGGGTGATAAATTAGCTTTGGATGCTACCAGCGGAGCTATTTATTCAGGGCATTATCCTTTAGTTAGCGTGCATTGTTTATAACAAATAAAAATATAAGGAGAAATCAAAATGGAACTGAGCTTAGGAAACAAAAAACTGCTAGGAATCAATGGTTTGGGCAGAATTGGCAAACTATTGTTATGGAACCAGATACATCTTAGGCATTTTGATGGAATCGTAGTAAACTGTGGCCGGGTGGTAGGCAAAAATCTAGATGACCTTATTCAGGTTATTGAAATGGATAGCACTTACGGTTCTATCCACAAATTTCTCTATGGAGTGGTAGGTAAAAAAGCCGATATTAAAATCATTGATGCGGATATACCTCTTTTGGAAATTGAGGGTATACCGATTAAAATTTTACGAACGGCTCGCGACCCTAAAGATATTAACTGGCTGAACGAGGGAGTGAGAATTGTAGTTGATTGCACAGGAAATTTTTTAGACCCCGCTTTGCGCTCGGATTCCGGAAAACCCTGTTTACACGGTCATTTGGATGCAGGAGCGCTGAAAGTTATCTGCAGTGCACCTTTCAAAATTAAATCCGGAAATTCTATACCGGATTATGCCAAAACGATAATTTACGGCATCAATCACCTGGATTTTAACCCTCGTGAACATAACATCATTTCTGCTGCTTCCTGTACTACAACCGGCTTGGCTTATATGTTGAAACCGCTTATGGAAAATCAGGCAACCTCCAGAATTTTAACTGCTTCTATGAGCACCATTCATTCAGCTACAAACACTCAATCCATTTTAGATAGTGTTCCTAAAACCGATGCCACGGATTTGAGGAAATCCAGAAGCGTCCTGAATAATATTATTCTTTCCACTACAGGAGTTACGAAAGCTCTGGAACAAGTGATGCCCGAAATTAAACATATCGGTTTTATGGCAGATAGCGTTCGCATTCCTACAACAACCGTCTCACTTATCAACTTAAATGTTACTTTCCATACGGAATTGGATGAATTGGGAGAGCCGTTGGTAAACCGGAAACTGATCAATGATGTATACCAAAAAGCATCGGAGGGCTCACAAAAAGACCTGCTGATTTTCAGTGACCGGCAAAATGTTTCGGCAGATATGATTGGAACTATGGCCGCAGTTGTTATTGAAGCACATGAAACACATACCAGAACCGGCTTTATCACAATTCCGGTTACAACTTTGGCTGCTCAAGGTATGGAAGCGGAAAAAGCATTGGAATTGCCTGTTACGCATGCTAAAATTTTCGGTTGGTATGATAACGAACTTGGCTCTTATGTCAATTGTCTATCCCGGTTGACTAATTATATAGAGGAAAAAACTATTTGATAGTGAAAGGGGAATAGTGAACAGGGTAAGGGTAAGAAACCAAAAACCACGTCATAAATCGTAAAATAACAGTAAGTAAGGAGTCATTCGCGCCGTGATAACTTAATTCTTTAAAATATATTAAGCGGTGCAAGAGGCCTTATAACGGCTAAAAACTTCCGGGAAAATAATCCACCGATTACGATGTTGTGTAGTCGGAGATTCAGCGAGCTCCGACTACACAACAACATCGTAAACTGCGGGATCTTGTGACTTACAATTTTCACGATCATTTTGCCAAAATAATTTGCTAAATCATAACACAGCAAACCAGTAGCAAATAGAATACAGATCATTCCCTGAAAAAATCCAAAGTGTTGTCAATAACATTCCCTTATCTATCTCTTATGATTCCCATATCCGATATGGGAATCATAAGGGAATCTTATCCGC
The DNA here is from genome assembly GCA_023227825.1 of Candidatus Cloacimonas sp. Lineage (GTDB taxonomy): Bacteria > Cloacimonadota > Cloacimonadia > Cloacimonadales > Cloacimonadaceae > Cloacimonas. Next base: position 78,231 of record JALOCJ010000003.1, read on the forward strand.
GGCATAGCCCGTAAAAGAAGGAATTGATTCAAAACGATTTTGGGATGGAAAAAGAGTAAATTTTCCGGATACCTTTTGTTTTAACTCCCAATTTTTAAGTTTGAAGACCAGCTAAAGAGCGGTTGTAAGTGAAAAAAGATTGTGGAGTGTGGTTACATTGAAGGGAGGTGAAAAGGGAAAGTCAAAACTTCCTGCTGCGCGGTTTTAAGTGAAAGAGATTGAGGGGGGTGTTTATATTGAAGGCAGGAGAAAATTGTAAGTAAGAACATCCCGCGCTCTTTCTATCTTTATATTTAGCCATCTTGCCATCCCGCGATATTTCACAACTTAAAAATTTTACTTGCCTATAAATGCAAATCTATAAATATGCACCCAAAAATTGATTATTACGACTTGAAAAATTCAAGCCAAAGGGAGTGTTGATGCGCTTGAAAACATTTCCCGGAGGTGTTCATCCTCCGGATGAAAAGAAGTATAGTGCTGCTATGCCTATAACTGAAATTCCGCTACCCCAAAAAGTGTGTATCCATCTTTCTCAGCATATTGGTTCTCCTTCAAAGCCAATTGTAGCTGTAGGTGATGAGGTTTTAACAGGACAAAAAATTGCAGAAGCAACAGGTTTTGTCTCCCTTATTCAACATTCTTCAATTTCCGGAAAAGTTACTGCCATAGACCGTTTTCCTAATGCTACGGGCTTCAATTCTATGGCAATTCAAATTACGGGTGATGGATCTGACAAATGGATAGAACTTATTGACGAACAAAATTTTATGGATTTACCAATTGAGGAAATGAAAAAAAGAATTGGTGATGCTGGAATTTGTGGAATGGGCGGTGCCGGTTTTCCGACTTTTGTAAAACTTTCTCCGCCAGCTGATAAACCTATAGATACGGTTATTTTGAACGGAGTAGAATGTGAACCTTATTTAACCAGTGACCATCGCTTGATGCTGGAAAAAGGTGAAGAAATCATAATCGGCTTAAAACTTATAATGAAAATTTTATGTGCTGAAAAAGGAATGATTGGAATTGAAGCCAATAAACCCGATGCCATAGCCAAAATGCAGGAACTGACTAAAAATGAACCCCATATTGAAGTAGTTACTCTAAAACTACGTTATCCTCAAGGTGCCGAAAAACAGCTTATTTATGCTGCTACCAAAAGAAAAGTTCCTGCTGGTGGTCTTCCTTTGGAAGTTGGGATTGTTGTGCAAAATGTAGGAACAGCTTTTGCCGTTTATGAAGCAATTCGCTACAAAAAACCCCTAATTCAAAGGATTATAACGGTAACGGGTTCTCCTGTAGTTAATCCGCAAAATCTTTTAGCCCGTATTGGAACTCCTTTTTCTGAACTTGTTGACTTTTGCGGTGGAACAAAAGAAGAAGTAGGAAAAGTAATTTGTGGTGGACCGATGATGGGTTTTGCTCTTCCTTCTTTAGAAGCAACAGTGGGAAAAGGAAGTGGGGGATTGGTTTTACTGAATAAAGAAACAGCCCGGTTAAAGGAAGAAGGAAATTGTTTACGTTGTGCACGCTGTGTAGATGTTTGCCCGATGAATTTGGTTCCCTGTATGATTGTTTCTGCCGTAAAATACGATAATCAGAAACTTGCTGTAAGTTCCGGACTGAATGATTGTATGAAATGTGGTGCTTGTGCTTATGTGTGTCCTGCCCAAATTCGTTTAGTGCAATATATTGATACGGGCAAAATTCGTTATGCTGAAGCAAAAAAGTAGGTGAAGAAAATGAAAGATAGATTTATTGTTTCACCGGCTCCTCATTTTCATGATCAGACCACTACTAAAAATGTAATGTGGAATGTTGTGCTGGCTTTAACTCCGGCTCTAATTTTCGCTATTTATTTCTGGGGTTTCAAGTCCTTGTTGTTAACATTGTTAGGCGCAGTTTCAGCTATGGTAACAGAGGCAATAATTCAAAAATTACGCAAAGTTCCGATTACTGTTTCCGATGGGAGTGCTTTTTTAACCGGTATGCTACTTGCCTATAATATAAATGCTGGAGCACCCTGGTGGATTCCTGTTTTAGGTGCTGCCTTTGCAATTGCAATTGGAAAACAGGTCTTTGGTGGTTTAGGCAATAATCCTGTTAATCCTGCTCTTTTAGGAAGGGCTTTTTTAATGGCTTCCTGGCCCACCCTAATGACAGCCGGATGGTCCATTCCTAAAGGCGGAACTTTAAGCGGAATAACCGATCCGAGTGTGATAGCTGTAAACCTGCAAAATTTATCTCCCAAGGCATACGATTTGGTAACAGGTGCTACTCCTTTAAAAGTAGCTCAAACCTTAAGAGATAGCAGTTTTGTATCTTCGCTTAGTGCAAATGCGGAACAGGGTTTTGACCTGGCAAATCGTATTTTTACAAACTTAACCGATTTATCTGCCTTAAAAAATCTTTTCTGGGGAAATATCGGTGGTTGCATTGGCGAGGTTAGCGTTTTTGCTTTACTTTTAGGCGCTGCTTATTTGCTTTATAAAAACATAATTGAATGGCGGATTCCCCTTTTCTATATAGGAACCGTTTTTGTGCTCTCTTTCTTTTTAGCTCCGCTGAAAGGTTCAGGTTTTAGTCCATTATTGCCATTTTTTCATATTTTTTCCGGCGGATTGATGTTAGGTGCATTTTTTATGGCAACGGATTATACAACAACACCAATAACCAAAAGCGGGAGAATAATTTTTGCTATAGGTTGCGGAATTTTAACAGTAGTAATTCGGTTGTATGGTGGCTATCCTGAAGGCGTAAGCTACAGCATTTTGTTTATGAATGTGTTGACTCCTTTAATTGATAAATTTAATATGCCCAAAGCATTTGGGAGGGTAAAAAAATGAAAATATTTTTACAACTTGGTTTAATACTGCTTGCCTTTTGTGTGGTAGCAACTGCACTTTTGGCTTATGTGAATTCTATTACTAAACCTCAAATTGATTCTATTCAACAGAAAGAAGCGGAAGAAACCCGTCGCAAACTGATTCCGGATAGCGATTTTGAGGAAATACAAGGTGAATTTACTTACTATATTGCTAAAGATAGTAAAACAGGCGAAGTGAAGGGCTATGTTTTTACGGCAGAAAAAAATGGCTATAACGGTCCTGTAAAAACAATGGCAGCAGTGGATAAGGATTATAATATTATAGCTATAAATGTAATTCAACAAACAGAAACTCCCGGCTTGGGAACAAATTCCACTCAACCCAAATTTACAGACCAGTTTAAAGGAAAAACCGTGGAACAACTAATTGTAGATAAAGACGGTGGAGTTCCTCCCAATTGTATTAAAGCCATAACAGGAGCTACTATTACCACCCGTGCAGTAACAAATTCTTTGAAGGAATCCATTGAAATGCTGAAAACTCAGGTTCAAACAAAAAACATTACTCCCAATGAGACAGGGGCAAAAGAGGAGGTGAACAAATGAGCTTTATGAAAGAATTAACGAAAGGTATCATAAAGGAAAATCCTACTTTCGTGATTGTCTTGGGTATGTGTCCTACATTAGCTACTTCTACATCTGTAAATAATGCTATTGGAATGGGTTTGGCAGCTACCTTTGTGCTGATTTGTTCCAATATCTTTATTTCGCTGATTAAGAACATAACTCCCGATAAAATTCGTATTCCAGTATATGTAATTGTAATAGCTGCTTTCGTTTCCATAGTGGATATGAGTATGGCTGCTTATTTACCGGCTTTGCATAAATCCTTAGGATTGTTTATTCCTTTGATTGTAGTGAATTGCATCATAATGGGAAGGGCGGAAGCTTATGCGAATAAAAATAATGTAATCAATTCTATTGCTGACGGCATTGGAATGGGGCTTGGTTTTACTCTTGCTTTGTGTTTGGTTGCTACAATCAGGGAAATTTTAGGTAACGGTACCTGGTTAAATATAAGAGTTATGCCTGAGACCTACGATCCAATGTTGATTACTTTGCTTGCTCCTGGTGCTTTTATTACCTTAGGACTTTTGATGGGATTGATGAATATGCTGAAGGAGAAGAAATAATGGGATTCCTCGGACAACTTTTCACGATGGCAATTTCTGCTATTTTAATACAGAACTTTGTGCTTTCGCGTTTCTTAGGGTTATGTCCCTATCTTGGTGTATCCAAAAAAATGGATTCTGCTTTCGGAATGGGTATGGCTGTTATCTTTGTAATGACTATGGCTTCTGCTTTCTGCTATTTAATTTATCAATATATCCTGGTTCCATTTGAATTGGAATATCTGCAGACCCTGGCTTTTATTTTAACGATTGCTGCACTGGTGCAGTTTGTAGAAATGTTTATTAAGAAGAATTCCCCTGCCTTATATAAATCCCTGGGTGTTTATCTTCCTTTAATTACAACCAACTGTGCTGTTTTAGGCGTGGCGATTCTGAATATTACTCCCTTGGCAGATGGGACGCGTTACAATTTTATATGGGCTGTTTTAAACGGTTTTCTTTCCGGTGTTGGTTTCACTTTTGTCCTTTTAGCAATGGCGGGAATCAGAGAACGTTTGGAAATGGCAGAAATGCCAAAAAGTATGCGTGGAATGCCAAGCGGTTTAATTCTTGCCGGAACAATGGCTTTGGCTTTTTACGGTTTTATGGGAATGAAGTTTTAAAGGAAAGGTAATATATGCTTAATTTAATTGTTGTTCCTTTGGCTGCAACCGGAACATCTGCTATAGTGCTTCCGGTTGTTATTATGGGTTCGCTGGGTTTGATCTTTGGATTGATACTTGCTTTTGCTTCCAAGGTCTTTCCCGTTACTGTAGATGAACGCATAGAAAAAATTATAGAGGTCCTGCCTGGAGCCAACTGCGGTGCTTGTGGTCAACCTGGATGTTCAGGATATGCTACAGCTATTGTTAATGAGGGAAAAGAATTGAATTTATGTGCTCCCGGAGGTCCTGCAGTAGTAGAAAAAATCGCTCAAATTATGGGCAAAGATGCAACCGCAAAAGAACGAAAAATTGCCTTCATTCATTGCAGTAGCGGGGGAAAAAACAACACTAAATGGAAATATGCCTATCAGGGTATGGAAAGTTGCCTTTCTGCTGTAAATATTGCTGATGGACCGAATCTTTGCTCCTGGGGTTGCGTTGGTTTCAATGATTGTGTAGCTGCCTGTAAATTTGATGCTATCAGCGTTGATGAAAATGGAATGCGGATTATTGATAGAGAAAAATGTACCGGTTGCGGTGCTTGTGTAACTGTCTGCCCACGTAAATTGATAATGCTTATTCCGGAAAGTATGAATGTGTTTATATCCTGCAGTTCCAAAGATAAAAATCCCTTGCCCAAACAAAATTGCGGAGCCGATAAGCCCTGCATTGGTTGCGGGCTGTGTGCTAAAAAGTGTCCTGTTCAGGCAATTACTGTAGAGAATAATATCGCTAGAATTGATTACAGCAAATGCACCGATTGCGGAACCTGTGCTACTGTCTGTCCTACAAAAGCTATCATAAACCTGAAAACGGAAGGTTGATATCCCCGTCAACTACAGGACAGTTGACGTCCTCGTCAACTTTCTGGTTACCCCGGAAGGTTGATGTCCCCGTCAACTCCCAATCAACATATTATTACTCAGCTGCAAAAAGTTATCAATAAATGTATAGTTCAGTTGTAAGTGGAACGACAAGATGTCGTTCTTCCTATCAGCCAGGAATTATTAGCACCTTCAGATTTAACTACTTACGATATTCTTAACAGCACTTATGACTTATGATGACATAAAAAAATAGCAATCCCACTACCTCGCTATCTTACCCTCTCACTAATAAAAGGTTTGACAAAAAAGGCAACTTTGAAAGTTTGACAATGGACTTTACGCTTTTTGGGTATGATAAAAAGTAAGGTCTAACTATTATCCTGAACTAAATATTATAATGGAAGTAAAATGCGCACTTTTGATGCTGTTCTTCCTTATTTGAAGAAGAGCTACACCCGAATTTTGGGTGGATTGGTAATGTTAATTCTAGTGGATCTGGTGCAGCTTGCGGTTCCGAAAGTAATGCAATATGCGATAGATCATATTCAGGAAAGGACTATAGATCAACAGGGTCTGCTTTGGATTGCTTTAATTATTTTTGCCTTTGCAATTGCGGTAATGGTTTTAAGGTTTTTCTGGAGAATTTTAATAATAGGCAATTCCTACAACATTGAAAAGAGTTTGCGTCAGGATTTTTACGATCATTTGCTTAGATTATCCCAGAATTTTTTTAATAAAAGCAAAACCGGTGACTTGATGGCTTATGCCACTAACGATTTAAATGCGGTTCGTCAACTTTTCGGTATGGGTCTAATTTCAGCAATGGATATTGTTTTAATGACCATTGCTTCTTTTGCTTTTATGGTTTCTATTAATCCTAGGTTGACCTTATTGGCAGTCCTTCCTATGCCGGTGATATCATTAACAATTCTATTTTTCGGGAAAAAAATGCATAGACGGTTCAAAGCAGTGCAGGAATGTTTTGCTGCTCTAAGTGGAAAAGTGCAGGAAAGTATTTCAGGGATTAGAATAGTAAAGGCATTTTGTCAGGAAAAAACAGAACTGAAGAAAATAGATGAGATCTCACAGGAATTTGTAAACCAAAATATGTCACTGGCTAAGATTGCGGGTGTTTTTCATCCTTTTATGGGTTTTGTAATCAGCATTAGTATGATCATCACTATTTACTTTGGGGGTAGAGCAGCTATTCAAGGAGATATTAGTATTGGGGGTTTTATTGCTTTCTTTCAGTATCTCGGAATGCTTGTTTGGCCTATGATTGCTATTGGCTGGATTGTAGATATGTATCAAAGAGGAACCGCTTCTCTGAAACGACTTAATGATATATTTGAAGTTAAACCAGAGATTGATGATACATTAGCAGATATGAGTATTAAACAACTGGAAGGGGAGATTTTATTTCAGAATTTAAGTTTCCGCTATGAAGAACATCTGCCTCTGATCTTTAATGATATCACTGCAGGTATTGAAGCAGGAAAAACACTGGCTGTGGTTGGACCTACAGGTTGTGGTAAGACCACTTTAATTGAACTTTTAGTGAGAATATATAATCCTCCGCATAATAGTATCTATGTTGATGGTTATGAACTATATAAAATTCCTTTAAGTATCTTGCGTAGAGATATGGTTTTAGTGCCGCAGGATATTTTTCTGTTTTCAGAATCCATTGCTGATAACATTCGTTTGGGAAAACCTGATGCTTCGGATGAAGAGGTTTTTGAAGCAGCTCGTATTGCTCAGGTTTATGATGAAATAATGGAATTTGAACATCAGTTTGGAACAATTGTAGGAGAGCGTGGTTTAACTCTTTCCGGAGGGCAAAAACAAAGAGTTGCAATTGCCAGAGCTTTACTCACTAATCCCCGGATTTTAATTTTAGATGATGCTCTTTCTGCAGTGGATACTAAAACGGAAAGACATATTTTGGAACGCTTAATTGAAATACGCAAAGCGAAAACAACAATTATTATCGCCCACCGTATATCTTCTTTACGACATTCCGATATGATTATCGTTATCAATAACAGTATCATAGCTGAAAGTGGTACTCATCAAGACCTTCTTGCCAAAGGGGGAATATATAAAGATTTATATGAAAAACAAAAGATTAGAGCCCGCCTGGAAGGAGAAGAAGAATAATGCACGGTGGTGGAGGTCACGGAGGACATAGTTCCTATTATGAAGATGAGCTGAAAACTAAAATTTATGATCAGCGGCTCTTCAATAATATGATTAGATATTTGAAGCCATATTTACCAGCAGTTTTTCTCTCCTTTATGTTTTTAATGCTGATTTCCGCTGCAGAAGTAATTATTCCTTTAATTCAACGCTCTGCTATTGATGATTATATTGTCTCCGATAAGTCCATTGCTATTTTTACAGATGATACCGAATACCGTAATTTTATAAATCGTTATCAAAAGCTTGGTTTCAAGGAATATCAATATGGCACAAATCACTTTGTGGTTATTAGTTATAAAGACCGCAATAAAATGAATCGTAGTGACTTGGAAGAGCTCAAAACAAAAGGAATCTTAAGTGAGGATACTGTTTTCCTTATTGAAGACAAAGCTAAAAATGTGAACATATTGAATAAATATCTGCAAAAAAATAATTATCTGACAAATCAGAAGCAGCTTTCCGGATGGTTTAAAATTGGATCTGAAACTATTGCTGTTCCCCAAAAAGAGTTAAATAAATTACCCCGAAAAGAGCGGTTGGAAATACGCAATGAGGCATCTCAAAAATTATTATTATTAGCTCTTATATTTTTGGCTATAATTACCTTACGCTTTATCGCCAGTTATTTTCAAACTGTTTTAACTTCTTATTTTTCCCAAAAAGCAATGGCTGATTTAAGACATGATGTGTTTGGTCACCTGCAAAAAATGCCAACTAAATTCTTTGACCAAAATCCAGTGGGGCGATTAGTTACACGCGTAACCAATGACATTCGCGCTATAGATGAAATGTTGGCTTCAGGAGTGATAACTCTTATTCAGGATATTATCCTAATTTTCACGATTGTAATTTTAATGCTGGTACTGAACTGGCGTCTGGCATTAGTCAGTTTTAGTATTATTCCTTTAGTAATTTGGGTAATAGTAATTTTTCGGAAAAAAACCAGAGTTATTTATAGACAGGTTAGAACATATCTTGCAGCTTTGAATGCTACTTTAGCTGAACATATTGCAGGACAGAAGATTATTCAGCTTTTCAACCAGTATTTTCATAAACGGCAGGAATTTGCTAATATTAATCAGCAGTATTATTTAGCATCTATCAGCCAGATTCGTTTGTTTGCCTTTTTTAGACCTATTATTCATGTTTCATCTCAGATAGCAGTTGCATTAATTATATGGTATGGGGGCGGCCAGATTCTTCAAAATGTAATCACAATCGGATTGCTGATGGCTTTTACGCAATATATTAATAAATTATTTGAGCCCATTAACGATTTTTCAGAAAAATTCAATATCCTTCAAGGTGCAATGGCAAGTGCAGAAAGGATATTTGCTCTATTAGAAGTTTCTCCTGATGACTACCGCATTCAAAAACACAGGGGTTTAAAACTAAATGGAGAAATTGAATTTGACCATATCTGGCTTGCCTATAATGAAGAAGAATGGGTTTTAAAAGATGTCTCCTTTAAAATTAAAGCGGGAGAAAAAATAGCTCTGGTAGGTCATACTGGAAGTGGGAAAACATCCATTGTAAACCTGATTTTAAATATGTATCCCTACCAGAAAGGAAGAATATTGATTGACGGTAAAGAATTGCACGATTATTCTTTAGAAGATATTCGCAAAAATGTGGGAATCGTGCAACAGGATGTTTTCATTTTTGCTGGAACTATAAAAGATAACATCGCTCTTGGAAATAAAGAGATTAGTGAAGAAGAGATAATACAAATAGCAAAATATGTTAATGCCGATAAATTTATCAGCCAATTACCTCAGCGCTACAATGAACCGGTTATGGAACGAGGAGCCACTCTTTCTACAGGACAGAGACAACTTATTGCCTTTGCCAGAGTGCTGGCTTACAATCCTTCCATTTTTATTCTAGATGAGGCAACTTCCAATATTGATACCGAAACCGAACTCCTTATTCAAGATGCTTTAAACAAAGTTATAATGAATAGAACTTCTATCATAATTGCCCATCGCCTTTCTACAATTCAGAATGTAGACCGAATTTTAGTTTTACATAAAGGTGAAATTGTAGAAGAGGGTTCGCATTATGAACTCCTTGATAAACAGGGCTTATATTATGACTTATACCGTCTCCAATACACTTGAAAATAAAACCTGGATAAAAAAGTGATTGACAGAATAACGGGTTTGAAATAACTTATAATTATAGGTATGGAGTATTTGTCACGCTAAAGTTTTTTTGTGCTCCCCTATATATATAGAGTGTTCTAATTCCGGAAGAACGATGTCCCCGTCGTTCAATGAAACCGACGGAACGATGTCCCCGTTGTTCAATGTGGTTGACCAGGAGGTCAACCTTCCGGTGCGATCATAAAAAAAACATTACTTGATCTATAAGGAGGATCAATGAAAAAGTATTGGCTGATTATCTTAGCCCTTACAATCGTAACAGCAATCTTTGCTGATAGCAACCGCTATGAAGTTGTTGTCTATGGCGAGGATTTTGAATCTGGAGCTACTGACTGGACTCATTACGACGGTGCTGTGTCTCCCAATAATTGGCATATTTACAATTTTGGCGGAACTCAGGGAAATGTCTGGTGGATGGGAGACCCGGCTCTAGCTCAGGGAACTTATATTGGTGGTTATTATAACCATCAGTATCTTGTTTTAGATACACCGGCAAGAACTTTAAGTGCTGGTAATACAACTTTAACTTTCAAACTTCGTCACAATGTAGAAGACCCAGCGGGTGCCACAGCACCCTGGAATGGTTGGGATGCTTGCAATGTAAGAGTTTCCACTGATGGCGGAACTACCTGGACTCCAATATCCGGAAATCCTGCTTATGATATGACTTCTGCTTATTCCTTCGGTTTTGAGCATGGGGAAGGACAGGGAATTCCCGGTTGGGGAGGAGTACGAGAATGGACTAATGCCACTTTTGACCTTAGTGCTTATGTAGGTCAAAGCGTAAAAATCCGTTTTGCCTTTGCCTCTGACCCTGCCTATAGCACAAGCGATGCTCCTGCTATGTTTGGAATGATGGTTGATGATATCAGTTTTGGCGGATACAGCAATAACGGAACGGACGACGGTCAAATGACCTGGGCTTCTATGGTTCCGGTTGGAGGAGACCTTTGGCATATAATAACTGATGCTACAGCTCCTTCACCCACTCATTGTATGGTTTGCCAAAATGCTTCCGGTAGTTACAATACCAATATGCTGAATTATTTGGTCAGTCCTCCTGTTACTTTACCTAATAGTGGAGATATGTGGGTGGACTTTATGCTTAGGGGTAGTTACGATGATCCTAATACTTTTCCGGAAGTGGACTATTTTGGTTGGGAAATTTCTGTAAATAATGGTGTTAACTGGTATGCAATGAGCAATCCTTATGGCACACCAGGAGGCGATAATTATGTGTATACAGGCCTACAAGATACCTGGCAATCTATGACCGAGGGTTATCAATTGAGTTTCTTTATCACTGATTACCACGGCGAAACTGCAATTTTCCGCTGGTATTTTAAGTCCGATGCTGATACTCCTGATGGAGTAGGTTTATATATTGATGACTTCAAGGTCTATAATGATGTGTTTATTGCTGCTCCTGAGAGTTTGGCTGCTGTTGTAACCGGAAATTCAGTTACTCTTACCTGGAATGAACCTGGTACTGGAGGTGGCGGTGGTGAAGAGGGCTGGATTTATTATTGTGGTGAGCCAGCGGGTAATTCCATTGGAACAAATGGTGTCGCCGATTTTAGTGTAGCTGCCAAATGGGATGCAGTTGGGGAAACGAATAGTATCTATCCTTATGTGGGAATGAATATCACTAAGATTAAATTTGTTCCTGCAGAGCCCACTACTCTTTGTTCTTATGCTGTTCGCATTTGGACCGGTATTTCCGGAGTTATGGTTTATGATCAACCTGTGAGTACAATCACTGAAGATACCTGGAATGAAGTAATATTAAACACTCCTTATACTATTCCTGCAGCAACCACAATTATGGTTGGTTATCGTTGTAATGCTACAGGTGGCTTTCCTGCCGGTTGTGATAACGGACCTCAGGTTGAGGGCTACGGCAATATGATTTATATGAACAATAACTGGCATACACTTACTGATGAAAGTGCTACACTTACTTATAATTGGACTATTCAGGTTTATGTAGCTGATGCTAGTGGCAAAGAATATGTTTTAGGTGAACTGCCAATGAATAATTCCTTTGCCGAAGGTAGTTTTGGTGTTCATTATACGGAACCGGTTAGAGGTCGTGATGTTACAGCTTATAAGGTTTATCGTGACGGCAGTTATCTAACTGAGGTAGATGGAGAACTATTAACTTATACCGATACTGAAGTTCCAGGTGGTCCGCATACTTATTATATAACCGCAATGTATGGGACAGTAGAATCCGGGGCTTCTAACACTGTAAGCGTATTTGTTTTGCCTGCAAATCATTATGAGCTTAATCACGATGATGGCACAGCAGAACAGGGATTTAATGTGGGTGCTACTAATCAGATGGCAGTTAAATTTGATTATAGTGGTGAATTTGACCTTAAATATGTAAAAGTATATGTTCATACCCTGAATACTGCAGGTCTTGTTATTCGTATTTATGATGCCAACGGAACAGGTGGAATGCCTGGAGCGCAAATTATTCCTCAATATCAGTATCCTGCAGCTTCAGTAGTTACCGGTTGGAACTTTATTACTTTGCCCAATCCGGCTCATTTGAACAATCAGCCATTCTATATTGCTATTATGGAAACATCCAATGCTAACCAGATCGGTTTGGATACAAGTACTAACGGTTTCAGTTATCAAATTATAGACGATACCTGGGAACCGGTAGAAACAGGTGAAATTATGTTGAGGGCTATAGTTGAGGGCCCAAATGCAGGTGAAGATCCTACTCTTCCTCCTTTGGTTCTGGATGCCAAGAATTATCCTAACCCCTTCAATCCTGAAACAACTATCAGTTTCAGTATTCCTGCCAGTGGTCAAACAAGTGTGAAGATTTATAACCTGAAAGGTCAATTAGTCCGAACCTTAGTAGATGAAACAATGAATGCCGGTTATCAGAAAGTTGCCTGGAATGGCACTGACGACAATCAAAAGTCAGTAGCTAGCGGAGTATATTTTTACCGCGTTAATAATGCCGGTAAAATCATTACCCGCAAAATGCTATTAGCCAAGTAGGTTAACAAGTTAACGGATTAGCTGGTTAACAAGTAAAAAATTAGGAAGCCCGAAGAGATTCAGGGCTTCCTTTTTATTTGGATAATGGTCTGCATAATTCCGATTGGGAAAATGAGGTTGATTTAACATCGGAAGGTTGACCTCCTGGTCAACCAACCGATAAATTGTGAGTTAAAACGAAAGGTAAACACCCTTACAACCGAACTATCAATCACCCCATATTTACACGGCAAAGAATAACAATCCCGCAAAGCGGTAAAGCACTATCTGGAGAAATTATTCATTTTCAAGCTAAAATAGTTGGGTAACAATTCCTGCTTTTACGGACTATGCGGCGGATGAGATTCCCTTATGATTCCCATATCCGATATGGGAATCATAAGGGATTCATATCGGAGTGTTATTGAGAAATTTAGTGTAGGGAAAGAAATGGAGTTGCTAAAAAGTGAGGTATCTACATAAATAGCAGATAGTTAAGGGTCTATTTTTGCTTTGGAGGATAGAAGTGAATTAAAAACGATGTTCTAAATGTCATTCCAGAAGGAAAAAAAACGGGTATTTCAGAAGTATGCAACGATACAACTGTTTAGATTGTAAACACATCTTCAACAACGAGAGAAGAGAACACGAAATTTCCATTTGTAGAAAGATTTGACAGAACTATATAAACCAGAAGGAAACTATTTAGGAGCTCTGTAAATTTTATTCAGAACGCCATTCAACAATTAAAAAATACTTGGATAACTATCAGATAACAAAAGAAATAATTTATCTAGAACACAACTAACTCCCTTGTAGGCGTTTAATGTGCTCTGAAAATTAACTTTAAATTCAGCAAGGAATTAACTCTGTTAAAAAGAAAGTAGATCGGCAACTATCTACTCGCAAAACGGCAACTAAATATCTTACAATAGAACAGATATGAAATTATTAGTATCTTTATATTTCTTCTGCATCCTGACCGTAGATTTCTTTGAAACGAATATTATCTATTTGGTCAGGAATGCCTTCAAAAACCTTATGCCCTTCTTTAAGAGCTAAGACCTTATTTCCGTAACGGCGTGCTAGGGTTAAAAAGTGCAGAGAACAGATAATAGAAATTTTTTCTCTGTTTATTTCCCCTAAGTATTGCATAATGGAATCGGCTGTGGCAGGGTCTAAACTGGCTACCGGTTCATCAGCTAAAATTAAAGATGGCTTTTGCATTAAGGCACGGGCTATGCCAACTCTTTGTTGTTGTCCTCCTGAGAGGAATTTAACCTGTTTATCGGCAAAATCCTGTAACCCCACTTTTTCCAGATTTTGTTTTGCCAGTTCATAATCCTCTTTGCTGAAAGGTGAAAAAGGTGAATGATATCCTAATCGTCCGGTTAAAACATTAGTGAGGACGCTTAAGTTTTTCACCAGGTTAAATTGCTGAAAGACCATTCCGATTTGCCTCCGGTAATGTCTCAGTTCTATGCCTTTAAGTTGCAGAATATTTTCGTTGCGGAAAAGGATTTGTCCGCTGCTTGGTTCTATCAGGCGATTTATACAACGCAGGAAAGTAGATTTTCCACTGCCGGAAAGTCCTAATAAAATTACAAAGTCCCCTTCTTCCACTTCCAGAGATAAATCTTCTAATGCCCATTTTTTGCCGTCATAACTCTTGCTTAAGTTATTAACTTCAAGCAAATTATTTTTTGGGTTCATTGAAGCAGTTCAGCAGGGTCCATATTCATTGTCTTAAGGGTTGTTCGCACAATTTCATAATCCTCATCGGAGGCATATTCCAAGCCATCAATATCGTAAAGAGCTTTCAAAACCTTTTTCCCTTCCTCACTTTGGGCATAACGATATAAGGTTTGCACAATTATGCCTTCCAGTTCGGGAGGAAGGTCTTTCCGAAAAGTTACTGTGTCATTGGGAATCCAATCTGTATAATCAACAATTTTAACCTTCTCAAAAACATCGGGATAGGTCTCCAACAATTTTTCTCGGGCATCCATTGGCTTTCCTTTGGCATCAGGTGGCGACCAATAACTGCAACCTACATCGGCTCTTCCGCTATAAACAGCTAAAATAGCTTGCGGATGACCTCCGGCAAAGAAATAATCCTTAGGTGTAATACCCCTTTGTTTTAAGATAGCGGAAGGATAAATATAACCGGAAGTAGAGGCAGCATCCGTATAGGCAATTATTTTTCCTTCAATATCCTGTAAGGAATCAATGTTACTATCACTGCGGGCTACAAACTGTCCTCTATATTTGGTTAAACCATTGCGAACGGTCATTAGTCGCACTTGCGCATCATATTTTTGTTTAGCTAAAATGTAAGCATAAGTCGGCAGCCAGGCAACATCTGCTTGATAAGTTCCTAATGCTTCAATAACAGCAGCATAACTTGTGGGGACAGCTACTTTGAAATGTAATTTGGTTTCATTTTCCAGATAGTTGGCAATTGCCTCTCCGCTGGAAACAACTTTTCCTGCTTCCAGAGAAGGGACAAAAAACATTTTAATAGGATTTTGTTTGGAACCCAATTTCCTATTGGCTTTTTCCAGGCGACTTTCCTTTGTTCCGCAACCGAATATTAAAAGTGCTACGAAGGCAAGCCAGATATACTTTTTGCACATTGGCATCAACTCCTCATAAGATATATAATAATTTATTTTCCTGCAGAGCCAAACTTGGTCAAGAAAAAACTACATAAAATCCCAGTCCTCAAAAAATTGGTCAATCAGCAAAATGGGATTTTTCCATGTCTCTTGAAAATTAAGATGGTCTTTTCCATCCAGGGTTTCGCCCTCATTATTAAAAATGCAGGCAGGTAAAATAATTGCTTCGTCTGCTTGTGGGGTAAGCTGTTGCAATAAATCCGAATAGGTTATTAAACCGCAAACACTGATATCGGGACCGAAAAAGTCGTTGCGAATAACCTGAACGCGGATAAACTGATTTTCTAATCGCTTATTAAGGTCTTCTGCAATGCGTGTGATAATGTTTTGAGCACAAACGGAACTGATCATTAAATAGTTAAACGGTTTTTTTCTAAGCTCTTTCAACAGCCCGCGTTTTTTTTGTTTATAGGTTTGAATAGTTAAACGCAACATCCCGATTCCGTTTTCCAGCTGAGGATAATCAGCGTAAAAATCCTCATCTGGAATATCCCTTTCTGCTAAAATGTAAAATTCATCAGCAGGATAGATAATTGAGCTGTTATAATTCTTTCTTGCTTCATCTATTAAATCTAAAATTGCTGTTGCGCTTTGCTGATTGTAAGGCATAATTTCACAAAGGTTTTTACGATATTTGGTTAAGCCCACAGGAATGATTCCAATGGAAAGACAATTTAGTTCTGAATGGTGAAGGTCTTTTAAGGTCTGTTTTAATGCCTCACCATCATTAACACCTGGAATGCAAACAATTTGAATATGAAAACTAATTCCGTTTCGGCTTAAATATTTTAATACAGACAAGGCATCTACCTGTTTTGAGGAACGCATCATCTTTTGTCGCAATGCATTATCCGTTGTATGCAAAGATATATACAGGGGGGTAATTCTCTGATTTATAATTCTGGCATAATCAGCATCTCCAAGATTAGTTAAAGTGATGTAATTACCGAAAACATAAGAATATAAATAGTCATCATCTTTCATATATAAGGTGGGTCTTAACCCAGGAGGCATCTGGTCTATAAAGCAAAAAATACAGGCATTTTCACAATAGCGAATCTTGTAGGGCTCGGGTTCAATTCCCAAAAAACTTCTTTCTTCTCTCTGGATTTTAACCTTATGCAGTAAACCATCTGCAGATAAAATTTCTAGCTCAAATTCATAGTCCGAAGTGTAAAATTCCAAATCCAGAAAGTCATTTACTTCCTGTCCGTTTACGGAAAGCAGTTTTTCTCCGCTTTTAATGTCTTTTTGGGCTGCCAAACTTTTGGGCAGAACATTTTGAATCAGAATAGCCATTGTTATTTTATGTTTTCTTATTTAAGTGTTTCTTATCCTGTCGTAACGGAACTTAAAACGCTTAATACCTTCAAAAATAGTGCGTGCCAATCGTTCCCGATATTCTTCATTCACCAGTAATTGTTCTTCTTCAGGATTGTTGATAAAGCCCATTTCAATTAAAACAGAAGGCATAAAAGCACCTCGCAACACATAAAAATTTGCTTGTTTAACACCTCTGTCAATACCCTGTGTTCCGGCAATCAAATTTTGCTGGATGCTGACTGCCAAATTGTTACTGTTTTCCAAATGCTCTGTTTGAGCAAGATCACTGAGGATAAAGGAAAGGTCATCGTATTTCTTTTTAGCTTCACTTCCTCCTTCAAAGCGTTCTACAACCGCATTTTCCAATGCTTCAACAGCTCTGGCATCTGAGGTCTGTGCTGTTGATAAATAATATGTTTCAATTCCCCGGGAAACCATTGTCTTACTGGAATTGGAATGTAAACTGATAAAGAGGTCTGCTCTTTTTTCATTGGCAAAACGGGTTCTTTCATATAAAGAAACGAAACGATCATCTTCACGGGTAAGCAAAACATTAACTCCCAGTTCTTTTTCCAGCAAGTTCTTGAGCTTTAGCGCTACAGCAAGATTAATATCTTTTTCATTGGCTTTCAGTTTTTTACCTATTGCTCCGGGGTCTTTACCTCCGTGTCCAGGGTCCAGGACAATGGTCTTTAATCTATTATCAATTGGTTTTGCGATTTGAAAGGTGTTACCTTTGCGTTGTATAGCAGCAGGAAAATGAGTTCTAAGATGTTCAGTTACGAAAATAGAAGGTAAATACAAACGCTCGCCTTTGCGGAAAAGAGGATAATTCATATTGTAGGAAACAGCTTTCAGAGTGTAATAAGGTGAATCTTCCAGAAAGATAAACTGCTCGTCATAGAGGTTTAAATACAATCTGTTGTCACTTCTATCCTGTTTACTGATAGCTTTGAAGATGGTGCTGAAATCCTCCAAATCCACATAATTAAGGGAAGAAAAGGTTGTTTCTTTCAAGGTTTGGGGCTTTGCTTCCCCTTTAATCTGAATGGTGAGATTCGCTAAAAGCATCCCTAAACAGGATATCATAATTAGAAGGGTTACTAATTTCTTTTTCATTGAGTTAGCTCCGATTGGGGATTAAATTCTGATAAGGGATTTATTTCCTGCGGGGTAGGAGAAAAATCCGGAGTCCAAATATCCGAACTGGAAATTTCTTGAGTGTATAAATTAGTAAGACCAATTTCTATAGCTGTATCAACTACATCATAGTATTCAGTTTCTGAAATTCCTCTTGAAAGTTCTTTGCAGTTTTTTGCCTTGCCTGCAGGATAGTATTGTCCCATTAAAGAAAGAGTTAATTCTGTTCCCAGTTCATCTGCCAAAGTGCGTAAATTTTCTTTGCACCCGGCTAATTTATTGGGTAAAACAAGCATTCTGATTAGCAATCCCTTTTGGGCTATTCCTTTTTCATCAAGTGTTAAAAGCCCTACCTGGGAATACATTTCTTTTATGGCAGAAATAGCTACAGCAGGATAATCAGGGGCAGAAGAATATTTTTGAGCATAAACCTGATGCGCATACTTCAAATCTGGCATATAGATATCTACAAGTCCGTTCAGTGTTTGCAGAGTTTCCACTTTTTCATAAGCGGAAGAATTCCAAAGGACAGGAATAGTTAATCCCTTTTCTTTGGCTTGAATAATGGCATCCTTAATCTGAAGGGTAAAATGTGTTGGAGTAACCAGATTTATGTTATGAGCTCCTTCTTTCTGTAACTTTAACATTAACCGGATAAGTTCTTCAGCTGATATATCTTTTCCCCAGCATAAAGTAGAAATTTCATAATTTTGACAGTATATACAGTGTAAGTTACAGCCCGAAAAGAAAATAGTGCCACTTCCACGAGTTCCGCTGAAACAGGGCTCTTCTCCTAAATGACGAGTAGCCAAATTTATTCTAAGTTTATCTGTAACACCACAAATGCCCTTTTGCTGAGTTCTATCAATTCCACAATTGCGTGGACAAATATTACAGGAAAGCATTTGGGAATAGGACATTTAATCTCTCTTCAAAGTAAAGGCAGAGGGAAACAATTCTCTGATCATAGTTTTATGAATTGCCTTCCGGTTTGCATAAATTACCTGAATATCAGGTGCAAATTCATAAATTACTTGTCTGCAAGCACCACAGGGAGGAAAACTTTCGTCACTATCTACATAAACAGCTATTTCCGAAAAAGCTCTGTGTCCTTCACTGATCGCTTTGAAAATGGCATTGCGTTCTGCACAGATAGTTAAAGAATAAGAGGCATTTTCTACATTGCAGCCAGTGAAAATATGTCCTTCAATAGTTTTTAAGGCACAGCCAACTTTATAATGAGAATATGGAGAATAGGACTTTTCGGCAGCTCTTTTGGCTGCTTTCAGTAATTCTTTTTCACCAGGATTCAATTCTACCATTTCTATCCTCTCTTTAAGCTAAAAGTGCTAAAATTAAGCCACCGGCAATAACAGAACCGATTTGACCACCTACATTTACACTTACTGCAGGCATTAATAAAAAATTGAAAGGGTCTTCCTTTAGCCCCATTTGATGAATAACTCTGGCACTCATTGGAAAGGCAGAAATTCCACAAGCACCAATCATCGGATTTATCTTGTCTTTTTTAAATACATTAAGTAGCTTGGCAAAAATGACGCCTCCAGCTGTGTCAAAAATAAAAGCAACAAGCCCTAAAGCCAATATTAACAAGGTTTGGGGAACCAGAAAAAGTTCACCTTGCATCTTGGAAGCAATAGTTAAGCCCAAAAGAATGGTTACTAAATTAGCAAGTTCATTTTGAGCGGTCTTGCTAAGCCCTTCTAAAACACCGGATTCCCGAATTAAATTGCCGAACATTAAAAAACCAATCAGCGCTAAAGCTGCAGGAACAAAAATTCCCGCAATAATGGTTACAGCAATAGGAAAGATGATTTTAACAATTTGAGGAACATCACCACTGTGATAATCCATCCGAATCAAGCGTTCCTTTTTGGTCGTAAGTAAACGAATTACAGGGGGTTGAATAATGGGCACTAAAGCCATATAGGAATAGGCAGCAACCGAAATTGCCCCTAAAAGATTGGGAGCAAAACGATTGGCTACATAAATAGAAGTAGGTCCATCAGCAGCTCCAATAATGCCAATACTGGCTGCTTCCTTAATTCCAAAACCTAAACCGGCAGCTAAAACAATAGTTACAAATATACCAAATTGAGCAGCTGCCCCGAAAAGCAACATAAAAGGATTTTTCAATAAGGGAGTAAAATCAATCATTGCTCCGATAGCAATAAAAATAAGCAGAGGAAACAATTCTGTATCAATACCGGCTTTAAATAGAACTCCTAAAGGTGAATGCTCTCCTACAGCAGCAGAAAGAGGTATATTGGCTAAAATAGTGCCAAAACCAATAGGCAGTAATAATGT
The DNA here is from genome assembly GCA_023227825.1 of Candidatus Cloacimonas sp. GTDB lineage: Bacteria > Cloacimonadota > Cloacimonadia > Cloacimonadales > Cloacimonadaceae > Cloacimonas. The sequence goes on from JALOCJ010000003.1 coordinate 98,564, forward strand.
CGGTTCATAATTATGTTTTATCGCCAGCCAAATCAATACCAGTCCTATTATAATCATTATAACCTGTTTCAGTTGAAAGCCAAGCAAGCCGGAAAAGAGTGTTTCCATCAGCAAAACTCCTATGTCTTATTCCATTTGCCATTATCCTGAAGAGGGTTTGTTTGTCAAGCATTAACGCTAAAAATAATAAGCACGCAGATTTCGCAGATAACACAGATAAAAATTAAGCTCACTCAGATAAAAAATTAGGTTCACGCAGATTCCGCAGATTGTTGTTTGATGATTAACTACAATATTAAAATTCTGCTAACTAAGTAGTCCAGTTATCTGGGTTCAATTTTTTCTAACCTCTCGACCTCTCGACCTCTCGACCCCTCGACCTCTTGACCTCTCGACCTCATGACCTCTTGACCTCTCGACCCCTTGACCTCACGACCTCTTGACCTCTTGACCCCTTGACCTCTCGACTCAAATTTTGGTTGACACAATATCAAACATCTTTTTTATGAGCTTATGAGAAATATCGTTTTAGTTCTGCTGATTACACTTTTACTAAGCGGATGTGATCTATTCCAGGTGCGGGAATCAGAACCACCTGCAGCACAGATACCGTGGATAGATTTTACTACGGGGGTTGACTCTGTGTTGTTAAATCTGGAATACAGTTATACCTATCCCCAAAATGCAGTTCATTATGTGGGGCTTTTCAGTTCCGATTATATTTTTCATTTTGCCCCGCAGGATGTGAGTGATTTTTCTATAGAGCCAACCTGGACAAGGGTTCAGGAGCAGGATATGATTCAGGTTTTACATAACCGTTATGAAAATATGCAGGTAACTTTGGAGGAAGTGGAGGAGCAGGATCAAATAGAATCTACGCAAGCAAAAATATATCGTCAATATACTATTACAGGCATTTCCCGCAATCAGGGCAAGGAAGTTATAACTTTGGCAGAGGGAAATATGGAACTGCATTTAAAAGAAGAATATGGCAATTGGTATATAACAAAATGGTATGATTACCGTAGTGGTAATGTTTCTACCTGGGGAAAGTTGAAATATGAGAACCATTAATATTATACTTCTATTTCTGGTTCTTTTGCTTAGCAGCTGCAGAAACCCCTTTTGTCCAGAGATCTATGATGTATCTAAAGATGAAATTCAAAATCGCACTCCTGAAGAACTATTGCAAAACCTGGAACGAGCATATACAGAAAGGAACATTAATATCTATAAATCCCTTTTGCATCCTGATTTTCGTTTTGAGCTGTTAGCCAGTGAAGTAAGTTTAATTGGAATTGATATGAATAATGATGGAATGCGTGATTCCTGGTGGGGTTATGCTCAAGAAGTTGAATATACGGATAGAATGTTTAATAAGGGCTCCAGTGATGGCACTTATCCTCCTCCGGATGATATTAAATTGCGTTTACAAATTCCTCCTTCAGAGAGATGGCAAAATGATCCTGAAGTAGGTCATGAGGACTGGATAATTATTCCCTGCAATTTTAATTTAATTCTTACCTATCAGGAAAGCAATTCTTCTATTACTGCCAATGGCATAGCCAGATTTTACTTAAGACCTGAAGGAAAGGACTGGAAAATCGCCATCTGGAGAGATGAATCCAATATATGAGTTCTAAGGGACGCATTCTTGCCTTAGACTATGGAGAAAAGCGTATTGGTCTTGCCTTAAGTGATCCGGAACGCATTTTTTCCAAACCCCTGTGTGTTCTTGCCAATAAGGGTTTTGAACAATTAGTGCCGGAATTGAAAGAAATAATTACTCTATATCAGGTTACTTTGTTAATAATTGGAATTCCTTATGCCATAGATGGTTCTATCACTCCCAAAACGGAAGAATGTCAGCAGATTTTGCATCGTTTAAAAGAAGTTTTATCTATTCCTGTTGAGGGTTTTGATGAACGCTATTCAACCTGGGAAGCGAATGAGGAACTAAAAAAAATGGGTTATAGCTGGCAAAAGGCAAAAGATATTAAAGATGCTATGGCCGCTGCAATGATCCTAAAAGAGTTTCTGAATCAATGAAAAAAGCAAAACCATTGATCATCGGTTTGGCAATCTTATTGTGTCTGTTAATTTTGGTGATAGTTTATCAGGTTTTTGTTCCTTTGCATAGTGAAGAACGCATTGTGCGTATTAAAAAGGGAGATAATGCCAGAATAATTGCTGCTAAACTTTCCGAAGCAGGAATTATTCGCAGTGAAACAATGTTTATTATTCTTACCAAAATAAGAAAAGCAGATAGAAACCTGAAACCGGGAAGTTATATTTTTGGAGGTAATACCTATCTTTGGCAAACAGTTAGCCGTTTGCATAAAGGTCAAAATGAAACTATAACAATCACTTTTCCGGAAGGTCTTTCGCTTTATAAAACCCTAAAGAAAATTGATGCAAGTGGTTTAGCGACTTATGACGAGCTTTATAGTTCAGCTACAAATCCTTTTCTGATAAAAAAACTAACCGGTTTTGAGGTCTCTTCTTTAGAGGGTTTTCTTTATCCGGAGACCTATCGTTTTCCTATTGAAATATCACCAGATTCAATTCTGGCAATTCCTGCAGGAGAATTTTTCCGCCGTTTACAGAAAGAAGGAATTGACCCTTTTGCTATTCCCGATTTTTATGCTAAATTGATTCTTGCTTCCATTGTAGAAAAAGAAGCAGGGAATGAAAATGAAAAAGAAATCATTGCCGGGCTGTTTTTAAACCGTTTGAGACATCAAATGGCACTTCAATCCTGTCCAACAATTGACTATATTTTAGAACCCCAAGGCATTAAACATAGTGTCCTAACTTATGCAGACACACAAATTAATTCTCCTTACAATACATATCTTTTTCCAGGTTTGCCGCCAACCCCGATTTGCAATCCTTCTATTACAACCATTAAAGCAGTTTTGAATGCCAAACCGAATTCCTATTTATATTTCTTTTCTGATCGCCAGGGGAAAAATGTGTTTTCCAAAACTTATGAAGAACATTTAGCAAAGCAGAGAAAGATGCTGTAGAGGTCTAGAAGTCGAGAGGTCGAGAGGTCGAGAGGTCGAGAGGTCGAGAGGTCGAGAGGTCGAGAGGTCAAGGGGTTTGTAAAAATCAGATGATTGTTTAACTTGTTTTATATATTACAGTTGGATGGTTAAAACCGGAAAATAAACAAGAACAAACAAAACTTGACAATATACAGGTTTATGGATATATTATATATAAGGGAGATATGATTTAATGCTTGGACCTTATGAATTAAATGATATATATCAAAGCGATTGTATAGAAGGACTGAAAAAACTTCCAGAGAGTTGTATTGACCTCTGTGTTTCATCACCTCCTTATGATGGAATAAGAGATTATCATGGTTTTTCCTTAGACCTTCATAATGTTGGTATAGAACTTTACCGAGTGATGAAAGAGGGTGGAATTGCAGTTATGGTTATGCAAGACCAAACCAAAAATTTTGCCAAGAGTTTAACTACTTTCAGGACTGCAATTGATTGGTGTGATAATGCCGGATTTCGTTTATTTGAAACATTAATTTATAGAAAATACGGAGCAGAAGGTGGCTGGTGGAAAACAAGATTTAGAGTAGATCATGAATTTATGCTGGTTTTTCTGAAAGGTCAACGACCCCAATATTTTAATAAAGAGCCCTTAAAAATTCCTTCCAAGCATGGAGGGAAGACACTTACAGGGGGCGGAACCCGTTTAACAAATGGTATTAGAATACCAACCAGACCTATTCTGATAAATGAAATGAAGTGTAGAGGAACGGTTTGGGAATATCTTACAGCGGGTGATGGCTCTCGTCTTAAACATAAACATCCTGCTACTTTTCCTGATAAATTACCTTATGATTTTATCCAATGTTTTTGTCCTCTTGAAGGCATTGTTTTAGATATTTTTATGGGTTCAGGAACTACAGCTCTTGCCGCTATTGAACTAAACCGTAATTTTCTGGGTTTTGAAATATCCGAAGAGTATGTTAACTTAGCTAAACAACGGATTGATGTGGTGTCCTAAATAAGTTGATACTAATACTTTAGAGGCTATTGAGCAAGCAATACCAGCTTTGCCTAATAGTCCAGTAGTTAAGAAGTTGAATATTCTATCTATTTTTTCCTGGCTAAGAGCCGAAGAATTAGCCAAGGTCATAGGTTGGCAAACTTTTTCTTTGCCAAAAAGGACGAAGTACTTTAATGGGTTGGCAAATTCCGATTTGCCAAATAGTTCGTAGAACTCTGCTTTATATTATTACAGTTGGGAAAATATGAGTTCGGCAACCCACTTAAAAAAAAGTATGCCTGACGGCATTTGCCGAATTGGAATTCGGCAACCCATTATCTTTCGCAATGGTTTCTACGGAATTTATGTATACTGAAAAATGAAACTGCAAGGGTGTTTACAGCTTTCCACAAAAAAAATGGAAAAAAAACAATTTTGTGCTTGACAAGATATTCTTATTATGTATAGTAGTGTTAGTAGCTGAAGAGGCTATATGTTAAAGAGTGTAATATGCGATGAAAGAAATTTTTAACTGTTCAAAAACAAGCCCCGGCAGTTTATTTGATATGCGCCGTTGTAACAAGGTAGCATTTGATGAAAAAAAAACCTGACTTGGATTAAATAGATGAAAATAATGCAATCGGTTGTTTGGCCTTACATAGATTGTGAGTAACGAGGGATATCAAATGCCCTCAACGAACTTGAGAAACAATAAGTTGGAATTTACACCAACATTTGGGACTCAATATTGCCTTGATGATCTATAATGTATGGGAAGAAACTATGAAACGAGTAATCGCTCTTACCATAATACTGATGCCGCTACTGGTTACTGCAGTTACAAGAAATGTAGCTCTGGATGGGACTCAGCAATACACAGTAATCCAAAATGCGATCAATGATGCAGTCAGCGGCGATGTTGTTTTAGTTCATCCGGGTCGATACATGGAAAACCTCAACCTATCAAACAAAAGTGGCATTATCTTAGCTTCGCTGGAATATACAACCAGTGATACAACATACATATCCTCTACCATAATAGACGGAAGCAGTTACAATAATTCAACTATCTTATGTTACGAGAATACGGTAAATTGCACTATCAGAGGATTTTCTGTAACAGGTGGAAGCGGCTATGCTTACTATGGAGAATCTAGCCCCTGGCAAATATTTGGAGGGGGTTTATTTATTAATATGTCTAATTCACTGAATCTGATTAATCTTAAAATTCACGACAATTTCGCATCAGGTGGGGGTGGAATAGCCGTTTACGCTCCGAATACTATCCAAATGACCAATGTCCAAATATTTAACAATGTTGCCCGTTATATTGGTGGAGGGCTACTAATTGGTAGTGATCCAACCCTTGGTGCTCCAAACATAGTTTTTGATCAAATCAATCGCTGTAGCATATACAACAATTTTGCTCAATGGGGAATGGATGTACATTGGAGATTTATAAATGGTGGATCAGTCGCAGTATATTTGAAGAAATTCACAGTGCCTCAATGGGAAATGTATTACGCAGATTATTATGACTCAGACTATCCTCCCAGCCCTTATATCGTTTTTGATATCCAAGAGTCGTATCTGCAACCGGTAGACGCTGACTTGTATGTCAGCCCAACTGGTAATGACAACAACAACGGATTGACTCCGGTGACGGCGCTAAAAACACCTTCTAGAGCCATGCAAAGAATTGCTTCCAATCCCGATAATCCTAAAACCGTGCATCTTATGGCGGGAGAACATCACAATATATTTGCCGATGAGTATCTCCCGATTGCCATCAAGGACTATACGATTCTACAGGGGGTTTCTCAAAACCAAACCCGATTGTATGCTGAAAATCTGATCCAAGGCACGGGTGCTGTCACAATGGGTATTGAACGGAATTGTATGACGCTCAGGAATTTATCTATTACTACATCTAATGGTTCAGCAATGTTTTCCTGGGGAATTCATAACTGTCTGGTGGAGGATGTCACGATTGAGAATTCTACTGTAAACAGATGGCTATTCTCATGCGGATATATTACAAGTACCTACACTCTCAGAAACATAACAATGCGGAATAATACTGCTAATTACTTTGATTTCGGTCTGCATTTAACGGGCTCAGTTATTACACTGGATAATATTCTGATGCACGACAATCAAGTACCCAGTTTGCCAACAGAATGGTATCAACGGGCCTGCGGGGGATTTGATATCTATGTAAAAGATTCGCTGACTATCAAAAATAGCAAGTTCGTTAATAACACCCTTTACTCAGAAGATGGGTTTTCCAATTTCAGGGTCAGTACACTTTCAACCACATGGTATTCTACTGTAATATTTGATAATTGCCTTTTTGCGTCTAATTTTGCATTTGGTGGAGTCAGGGATCTGTGCTTTGTGAATATCAATGTTTTGAATCTTATCAATTGTACATTCGCCAACAATACTACAGAATTTATCGACAATCTATCAGTATGGGCAAATTCTACTCATATTGTCAATTGCCTGTTTGCGTATAATAACGCATTTTACGAGATTAGATCTAATAATGATACATTAATTGAAAACTGCTTATTTAGTAGAAGCAATAACATTTGGAGTACATATAATGGGGAACCACTGAATTGGGGTCAATTTAACTTAGTTGGAACAAACCCTCTCTTTTCGGGTGTCGACCCAACTCAACCCTCATATTATTTTCTCTTTGCTGATCAAGAGCATGGGTATTCACCTGCTATTGACGCTGGAACAATTGACCCATTTATATTACCTGCTGGTTATCAAATACCGAGTTATGATGCATTTGGATTTAATAGAATCTATGGGAATAGCATAGATATTGGTTGTTTTGAGTCACCGGGATATACAGGCAACGATGATCACACAATTATTCCATCAAGTGATTTGATGCTCAATAACTACCCTAACCCGTTTAATTTGTCAACAACGATCAATTACAGCCTATCTAAGGATGGGTTAGTAAAATTAAGTATATATAATATCAGGGGCCAATTAGTTACAAAGTTGGTAACCAACCCTCAAACAAAAGGAACATACAAAGTCACTTGGAATGGAACAGATCAAACCGGTAAGCGTGTATCTCCCGGACTGTACTTTTACCGCATAGAAACAAATGGCAAGACATTGACCAATAAAATGATACTGTTAAAGTAGAAGAACAAATAAAATAACGCGCTCGAAAGAAAATTCCTGGCTCAATTTCACTATTCAAAGGCCTTATTCGTCCTCCATTTTTAATGAAACAGTGGAAAGGAAGTATGCGCTCCGGAGACAACTACCGGGTTCATTTCTGAGTAGTATTTGGCTTTCTTGTAGCTTATACCATTTCGCTTGCATAATTACATAAAACGATTATACTGTTTTCAGAGTTTACAAGCTGGAAGTAAATATGAACCACATCCATATTAACGACACAATGACTGCTGATGAGTTCAAGTTCAGGATGCTCAACAGCAAAGACATTCAAGAGCACAATCGCTGGCAGGCATTATATCTGGCAAAAGCGAAAGGATTCTCAGCCCACGAGATAGCTGATATTATTGGGGTATCTAAATACTCAGTCAATAAGTGGGTGTATAACTTCAATCATATTGGAGAAGAGAGCTTATTTAGCCGTAGTAAAGGTGGCAATCGCACTTCATTTCTCAGTTGGGAAGAGGAAGAAGAGCTTCTATCCGAAATTGGCAAAACAAGCTGAAAAAGGTCTGTTGGTAGTTATTAAAACGATCAAAGCAGAAATAGAAGCCAGGATAGGGAGTGTCAACGGAATTTTCTTTTTGGAGACCATCTATCTTTCCCTCACGAGTAGAGATTTTAATTTTATCGCTATAGTCATCTTGACCTATAACTTTAAAAAGTTCTTTCAGCGCTATCATTAAGGATGTGATTGTGTAACATTCATTAAAGAAGATTTTATGCAGTGCAGATGATTTATTGTCTGCTCCCAAATAATGTAACCAGCTTAGGCAGTTTTCAGGATAGTTGAATAAATTCTTAAAGGTACCATCCGTAAAAAGTAATGGACAGATGGATTCCATCCCGATTTGAATTTCTATCCTATTATTCAGGATACCAATTAACAAATGTATCATTCCTAAAGGATACTTGGTTTTGAAATGGGTTTGACCATAATAACCCCGTAGAAGATTTGGTTGAATACATTGGTTTAAATTAGTCCACAATTCAGGAATTAACCTTTGGGAATATATAACGATATGGTGACCTGCACTTCTGATAAAATCTCTGAATATCTCCATATCTAAAAAGATACAATCATTCAGTTCAGTTTTCTTATCTTTTATCAGGATTTTGCCATCATAATAGCCAACTACTTTCCAATTAAGATAATATGACATTAACAACCCACATAATAATCCGTCCGAATCTGGGCTTAAAATACAATAATGATCTTTTTCCAGAATCCAGCTATATTTCTTAATTAGTTCTGAATAATTAAGGACATCTAAATTATTTTCCAAAGTTGACTCCTTGTAAAATTTTATCCTCTTAACCTAAATTTATGATTGCTCCAATCTGTCAATAATTATAGTTAAGGCATAGTCAATTGTGCATGTTTGAAGATTATGGAAACCTTGTGTTTGTTATTTTGAACTTGACACATCCCTGCAGATTGATTATATTGTATAATTAACAAGATAGTATGAAATAAATAAAGAATTTATAAACCCGAAGGGAGGAAAAATGAAATTACACAAAATGGTGTTATGCTTAGTGTTGCTAGCTGTAATTGTAATGATTGCATCTTGCAGTTCTAACAAACAAAAAGCTCCAACAACTAAACCCCAGGGAGAGGAAGTTTACCGTCCAGCGTGGTGGGCAACCCAACCTGAGACGGATTTTGTTTGTACTTATGGACAGGCAACCAAGGTTTCAGAGAATTTATCAATGGATGCCGCCAGGGCAAATGCTCTTCAGGAAGCAGCACAATATGTAGAGGTTTTGGTCAACAGTATGCTGAAAAATTATGAAGAAGAAGCAGGTGTTAAAGACCCTCAGGTTTTAGCCCTTACTCAAAATGTGGTAAAAGCTGTTTCTTCAGCAAAGTTTACGGGTGTTTTAATGGGAAAAGTAGAAACCAGAAAAGTTAATGAACCGGAAGGTGTTCGTTACAAAACCTGGATACAGTTAAAAATACCGAAAGATGAAATCAACAGAAAATTAGCAGACAGCATTCGCAACGAAGAAGCATTATACAATCAGTTTAAGGCATCACAGGCATTTCAGGAGCTGGATAAGGCAGTAGAAAAATATTAACCCATAAAGAATGTCCGGAAAGTTGTAAGGGAAACGACGAGGATGTCGTTTTTCCGGAAAGTTGATGTCCCCGTCAACTCACTGACAACGAAAACTTGAGTTACTGCAAAAGTTATTTGTAAGCGGAGAGCTTAGTTGTAAGTGAAACGACGAGGACGTCGTTTTTCCGGAAAGTTGATGTCCCCATCAACTCATTGACAATGAAAACTTAAAGTTACTGCAAAAGTTATTTGTAAAAGAATAGCTTAGTTGTAAGTGAAACGACGAGGACGTCGTTTTTCCGGAAAGTTGATGTCCCTGTCAACTTAGTGTCCTAATAAACTTATGTAGTCCGTAAGAAATTTTCCATCCTCTAATAATTGAGCCAGGCAAACAACCCTTCATCATTTCATCATCTACTGATCGTTTATCCAGCAATTTTATTGGCAAGTCAAAAAAATAATGCTTATATCTTCCAGTGATAATAGAAAAAAGGAGGAATACAATAGATTGATGAATGCTCCGGTCAATATTTTGATTTATAATATAACATTGTAACCTTAATTCAATTACCTGTTGCCTAGTCATTTCTTTAACGCTGCTTTAACGACTCTTTAACGATTCTTTAACTTTGTTAAGGAGTCGTTAAAGAAGTGTTAATGCAGCATAAAAGATTCAACTTGGCAGGTTATAATAAGCAGTATAAAAACAGGTAAAGGTCTTGCCAATTGCAAGCTAAGTTATTGCCATATAGAATAAATTTTTAATTTTAGACACTATAAATTATGAACAAGCAATAGGGGAAAAAAAGACAGGGCAAATTCTTTCTTCGCTAACTCCTTTTCTTTATTAACATTGTTTTCCTTTATAGTAGGATAGTTAAATTGTATAGTCATAATCTGAATTTTGTTTTTGCAAAAATCCACAGCAGACAGGAAAATATGTATGCACTATCAATATTAAAAACTATATTACTTATTTTTGAGGATGGATTGATGATAACATACAAGCTGGGAAAAAACAAAATCCCTTGACGAAACAGGCAGTTCCAAAAGAAATGCAACGACTTCACTTTTCAATATATTGGAGCGATAAATGCTAAAATTAGATATTAATCAGGAAATGGTATCCAGAGCCCGGAAAGCCGCATTTCAGATTACAAATGCTTTTAGTTGGCTGTTTGAGGGCTATACTACAGTAGCAACAGAAAGGACAGTATTACGATTGATGGGAATAGATGGTGCCCTTAAAGACGGTAAACCCTTGCCCAATGTAGTAGTAGACAACTTGGTGGAAAATTCAGCGATTCCGAAAGGAGCAGCAATATGGGTGGCTAATGCTATGTTAAAAAAGGGTTTAACAGCTCAGCAAGTAGCGGAAGAAGTTGCCTATAAAGGTTTGGAGCTAACCCAAATTTCTCTTGCCTCAGGCGAGGAAATATTAAACACACTTAATCCCTTAGTGGAAAAGATGTTGGATCATATAACAGCTCAAAAGGAAAAGCGTGAGGAACTTTTGGTTGAATACAAGCAGCGTCCAAAACCCGCTATTTATGTAATTGTCGCTACGGGAAATATTTATGAAGATGTAGTCCAAGCCAGAGCTGCGGCAAGAGAAGGAGCTGATGCTATTGCAGTTATCCGTTCCACAGCGCAGTCCTTATTGGATTATGTACCTTTTGGAGCCACCACAGTAGGTTTTGGAGGTACTTTTGCCACGCAGGAAAATTTTAAAATAATGCGGAAAGCATTAGATGAAGTAGCCCAGGAAAAAGGACATTATATATATTTAACGAATTATGCCAGTGGCCTTTGTATGCCTGAAATAGCGGCTATGGGGGCAATGGAACGCTTGGATATGATGCTTAATGATGCAATGTATGGCATTTTATTCAGAGATATTAACCCCAAAAGAACCTTGCTGGATCAATATTTTGCGCGAATGATCAATGCCTATGCGGGAATTGAAATTCAGACCGGTGAAGATAATTATTTAACTACTTCCGATGCTGTTGAAAAGGCATATACCGTTACTGCAAGCCAGTTAATAAATGAAAGTTTTGCTGTTTTAAGCGGGATAAAACCCGAAAAAATGGGTTTAGGACATGCTTTTGAGATTAATCCGGAACTGGAAAATAGCTTTAGTTATGAGTTGGCACACGCACTTTTGACCAAGACGCTATTTCCAGATTCACCGGTTAAATATATGCCGCCCACAAAGTTTGCCGGGGGTAACATATTTAAGACCTATCTTCTGGATGCCATGTTCAATTTTATCGGGCAGTTAACAGAGCAGGGTGTTCAGCTTTTAGGAATGATGACGGAGGCAATTCATACCCCGCATTTGGCAGATCGCTATCTAGCTATTGAAAATGCGCAGTATATATTTAAGGCGGTGAAAGACCTGAACCAAAATTTATGCTTGGCAGAAGATAGTTTTATTAACAGAAGAGCAAATGAGGTTTTGGCTCAGGCCACGGAATTTTTGGAAAAAGTAGCCCGGGAAGGTCTTTTTAGTGCTATGGCTAAAGGCGAATTTGCAGAAATTAAGCGTTCCGAAAATGGGGGTAAAGGTTTGGAGGGTGTAATTATGAAAGATAAGGACTATTACAATCCCTTTATGGAAAGTATGAAACAGGAGCTTAAGCTATGAGCAAAAATATTATTCGTCCTTATGGCGATACTTTAAATGATGGGAAAATGCAGCTCTCTTTTACTTTGCCTGTTTCCTGTGATGCTTTGGGTAAAGAAGCAGCCAAAAGATTATTGTTACAGGCAGGTTTTGACGAAGCAGAAATAACATCTATGAATGATTTAACGGAGGGTTTTACCCATTTTATCGCTTATGCTGTCACTTCCACAAGTGTAGATATCAGCAAAATCAAAGTGAAAGTAGTGGAAACACCGGTAATGACAATGGAAGAAACCGATGCTTTCGTAGCAGAACATTTAGGTAGAAAAATAACAGTTGTCGGTGCCTGCATAGAAAGTGACGCTCATACAGTCGGAATTGATGCCATAATGAATATGAAGGGCTATAATCATAGATATGGATTAGAACGCTATCACAGTTTCAATGCTATCAATATGGGAGCTCAGGTTTCCTGTGAAGATCTTCTTGCTAAAGCCAGAGAAGTGAATGCAGATGCTATTTTGGTTTCCCAGGTTGTTACACAAAAAAACATCCATATAAAAAATTTAACCCGCCTTATAGAACTTGCAGAAGCAGAAGGTTTAAGGGATAAAATGTTGTTTATTTGCGGTGGACCGCGTATTTCCTATGAATTGGCAATAGAACTTGGTTACGATGCAGGTTTTGGTATAGGAACTTATGCTACCGATGTTGCCAGCTATATTGCCATAACTCTGGCAAAACGAAAAGTGCAGGAATAGGTATTTATAATGAGGTTACAGGCATAAATATATGTTAACTTTGCTGATAACCATAATTGCTATCGGGCTGATGATTTTTGTCCATGAACTGGGTCACTTTTTAGTGGCACGCGCTTTTAAAGTAGGCATTGAAAGATTTTCTATAGGATTCGGAAAAGCAATATGGACAACTGAGAAAAATGGTATACAATATCGTTTGGGATGGATTCCTTTAGGCGGTTATGTAAAAATGCAAGGTGAAAATCCTGAGGAAGAAATCAGCTTTGATAAAGAAAGCACTTTTTTAGGTAAATCCTGGTGGAAAAGAGCTCTTATTGCCTGCAGCGGACCTTTTGCCAATCTGCTATTCGGATTGTTACTATTCATTATTGCCTTTATGCTGCCGCAAAAACAGGAAGACCTTCTTCCGGTTATTCAAAATAGTAAAGGCATTTGGGCAGAGGTTTTTAGTCCTGCAGACAGTATTGTTAGCGTAAACGGGAAACCGGTAAAAGGTTTTCAGGAATTTTTAGTAGCTCTTTCCGATAAAAAAACCAATACCATTTCCTATCTTCATAAAGGGCAAAAAACAGTTTTAGAAATAGCTCCTACGGAAGTTGATTCTTTAATTAAATCCTTGGAACCCAAAGTAGATACAACAATTGGAGAGGTCTTTACCGGAATGCCTGCCTGGAGAGCAGGTTTAAAAACCGGAGATATAGTTCTGGCTGTAGATAGTGTTAATGTTTCTAACTGGTATGAAATGCGGGAAAGAATTGTAGGTTCCAAAAACGATGAAGTTATGTTAACCATTTTACGGGACGGGAAAATACTGCAACGAAAAATAGCTCTGGAAGAAAATATCGCTATGGGTGATCAAAAAATGATTGGGATTAGTCAATATATGCCGGTGAAAAGAGTTACTCAATATAATACTTTACAGGCAATAAGTTACGGCACACAAAGTACATTCAGTTTTATCGTTCTGAATTATGTGGGCTTATACAAGCTGATTATGAAACCGGAACAGCTGAAAAGCAACCTTGGAGGTCCCGTAATGATTGCTACAATGGGACAACAGGTTGCTCAGAAAGGTTTCAGTTCTCTGATTATTTTTCTGGCTTCAATAAGTTTGATCTTGATGATAATGAATTTATTGCCCATACCGGTTTTAGATGGAGGACATATAATTTTTGCCTTTCTGGAAGGTATTTTCGGAAAACCAGTCCCGATAAAAGTGCAGGCATTTTTACAGCGTATTGGTTTTGCTCTTTTGTTGTTACTGATGTTTTATGCCTTCTATGCCGACATTTCCAAGCTGCTTATACGCCAATTTTCATTCGGGCAATAGATGTTTAGTTTTACATTACAAAAGACCTGCGGTAAAGCTCGTGCAGGAATTATGAAAACAGAACACGGAGAAATTCTTACCCCTGTTTTTATGCCTGTAGGAACTCTGGGAACAGTGAAGGCAATGAGTCCCAAAGAACTGGAAGAGGTTCAGGCACAAATAATTTTGGGAAATACCTATCATCTCTATATAAGACCCGGGCACACTTTAATCCAAAAAGCAGGCGGCTTGCATAAATTTATTAGTTGGAATCATCCAATTTTAACAGATAGCGGTGGTTTTCAGGTAATGAGTTTGGCTGCTTTACGCAAAATCAGCAAAGAAGGTGTAAAATTCCAGTCCCACATTGATGGCTCAGCTCATATTTTTACTCCGGAAAAAGTGATAGAAATTCAGGAAGCACTTGGCGCAGATATAATTATGAGCTTTGATGAATGCCCTCCTTATCCTTCCACCAGACAGTATATAGAAAAATCACTTGCCACAACATTGGACTGGGCTGAAAGAGGAAAAAAGGCATTTACCAATTATCAGCATCAGGCACTTTTCGGAATTGTGCAGGGTGGAATTTTTGAGGACTTGCGTGAAAAATCCGCTCTGGAACTAAGTGCAATGGATTTTTCCGGTTACGGAATTGGAGGTCTTGCTGTAGGAGAAGAAAAAGAAGACCTCTTAAGAATTACTGCCTTATTAAATGATATTTTACCAAAAGATAAGCCACGCTATTTAATGGGAGTTGGAACTCCGAGCGATTTGCTGAATAATATTGATAGAGGCATAGATATGTTTGATTGTGTGATGCCGACTCGTAATGCCCGCAAAGGCAGTATTTTTACCAGGTATGGCAAAATGATAATTAAGGCAGCACGCTATAAAGATGATTTTAATCCCATTGATCCTCTCTGTGGTTGTTATACCTGCACTCATTTCAGTCGTGCTTATATCAGGCATTTAATTACAATGAACGAAATTTTAGGGATGCGGCTTACCACTATTCATAGTTTATGGTTTTATCAGGAACTGATGCAAATGGCAAGAAAAGCTATTTGGGAAAATAGATGGAATGAATTTCTGGCAGAAATGCTTCCCGTGCTGGATACAATTGTTCAGTAAGAAAGCTATTTTATTTTATTTCTGCTTTCTTTGTTTATGGCTTTCAAGCGGAGTGCTTTTTTGCCGGAAGACAGAAAATATAACCTCCGGGGATACTGTTAAAACAGCCGTTCCTGATCCCTGGACAGAAAACTGGCTCTACAAAAAGGTCTATCCTCTAATATTTAAAATGGAAGCGGAACGCGAACAGGAAAAGGATTTCATATCCAGTTTTGAGCAATATAACGGAAAAGCCATATCCCAAATTTACATTGTTAATCTGGATGTGTTTGAAATGCTCCCCGATAAGCCGGAAACACATATCTATAACAGGATATTGGATTTGGGCAATGATCTTCACTATAAAACTCGGGATTGGATTATCAAAGATATGCTGTTTTTTAGTGAGGGCGATATTTTTAATCCGGAAATAATGAATCTTAACCTTGTATATTTGAAAGAATTACCCTATTTGAGAGAAGCAGAATTGCTGATTAGTGATAATGAAGATAGCACGGTTGATGTCTTTGTCCTCGTGCGGGATAAATTTTCTTTGGAATTAAGCGGTAAGATTATTTCCTCCAGCAAATATCGTTTGAAGATAAATGAGCAAAATATTCTGGGTTTGGGTTTGGGGCTGAAACATATTTGGCATATTAACCCTAAAGAAATGAAAACACTAAGCTGGGAGACATATTACAGCGATGCTAATATTAAGAGCACTTTTATACGCGTGGATGCTTTCTGGAAAGAATTTTCGGGAAATTCAAACCAGAACCTGTATTTAAGCCATCCTTTCCTTTTTCCTGCAATTCCTTATTCCGGAGGTCTTGAAGGAACCCGCAATTATATTCATCCGCCTGTGGATACTTTAACTACGGAAAAATGGACTCTTGGTTCCTGGTATGCACATAGTTTCGGGTCTTCAAAAGAGCTGACGAATGCCTATAAATATGTTGCTCTCGGCTTGGAAAAAAACTGGTTTACCAAAAGACCGGAAGTTGATGAAAATACAAATAATCCCTGGCAGGATAATATTTTTGCTTTAGGTTCTTTTGCCTTCTCCAAAACCGGCTACACTTCCTTTAGAAACATCAGTTTTTTCCTGATGAATAATGTTTTGCCGGTTGGTTATTTAACTGAAACACTCTTGGGTTATGAAATAGGGGAATACCGGAATCGTCTTTTTACAGGTTTGCATTATTCCCGGGCTGATAAATTGCCTTATGGTTCTTATCTTTACTTTTCCAGTGCTTGGGAAACATATTTTACCAGGGAAGGAACTGAACAAAGCGTTTTGGCTGTAGAGCCACTTTTTATTTCTCCCTTACAACATTTTGGGGATTTCCAAAGCAGGTTTTTCTTTAACACCAATTTAGTTCTGGGAGGGGAACGCTATCCTGGAGAACATAAGAATGTTTCTTCCCTTCCAGGTTACCGGGGAATCTGGAATTTGCAGGGGAATAAACTTTTGCGCTCTAATCTGGAAAATGATATTACTACTCCTTATCAAATCTGGGGATTTAAAATAGGACTCTTTTCTTTTTTGGATTGTGCTTTTGCTACCGATCGCTTTTCTCAAATCAGCACAAAAAATGTTCTGCTGACAGAAGGAGCCGGATTCAGAATTCATAATCCCGCTTTAATTTGGGAGTCAATTGAACTCTGTTTTGCTCTCAATCAAAAAAAGGGAAGTAAAGGTGAATGGAAAATTACGCTCTCAACTAAAAAAGGACTGGAACTTCCTGATTTTTCAGGGATAAGACCACAGACATACAAATTTCAATGAAGAAGGAAGAAGGTAATTCAGGAGTCCTCTCTGCAGAAATAACCTGGAACCTTTTTACTAATTTGTTTGGCAGTAAGGGCTAATATACATTTCATATTGAAATGACATAAAAGGAAAATAAGGTTTAGAAGGTTGAGAAGGTTTAGAGGGTTGAGAAACCTTAAAGCCCTTTAGGGCGACACAATAATAGCGATGGGTGCGTAAGCCCCTCGGAAAATAAGGTTTAGAAGGTTGAGAAGGTTTAGAGGGTTGAGATTCCTTAAAGCCCTTTAGGGCGACACAATAATAGCGATGGGTGCGTAAGCCCCTCGGAAAATAAGGTTTAGCAGGTTGAGCAAGTTTTTGGGGTTGAGATTCCTTAAAGCCCTTTAGGGCGACACAATAATAGCGATGGGTGCGTAAGCCCCTCGGAAGAAGAGAGATAGAACACCCCCATTCTAAATTTGATATTCTGATTCTGAAATGGGTAATCCGGAAGCTAAAAATCAGTTAAGAGGCAACAATTTATGATTTATGAATAAAAATATTATATAATTCAGATTTTATGATAACAGGGCAGCTATGTTGTTATGGTCATAAGCACCGGTTAATTTATTTCAGGGGTTATAGTTATATTAGCGCGAATGACTCCTGACTTAGTTGACAGGAACATCAACCTTCCGGAGATTTTCTAAAAGATTTCTAACTTGCTGTTCACTTACGAGTAAAGGATTAAGAGCCATATTACGACTGCTCATAATTTGGGGAATAGCTTTATCTATAAAGTCGTTACTAAATTCAATTTTCCGTTCAAAAGGAAGAGAATGCAACCAGGCATAAAAGTCATCTTTGCTAATTTGTAAATAGCTGAACAGGTCATCCAGTTCTTGATGAACAGCAGGATAATAGAGCTCCATAATATCTTCCATTACCATAGCGTTTGCCAAACCATGAGGAATATTATAAAAAGAGGTTAAAGGATAACCAATAGAATGCTGCAGAGTAGTGCTTCCCTGAGCTATAACCATTCCTCCGTAAAGAGCATCTCTCATCAATTCTTCTCTTGCCAAATAATTTTCCCGTTGGGAAAGAACCAAAGGTAGAAATTTCATAATAGAGGCAATTCCTTTATAAATAAAGGGATAGACAACAGGAGAACGCTGATTGCTATAAAGCCCTTCCAACAGATGACTTAAAGCATCCAAAGCGGTATGCAAAGTTACTTTTGGGGGCAATGTTAAGGTGTATTTCGGGTTTAAAACAGCCAGGACAGGGAAAGCTAAATCACTGCCAAAACCAGCTTTCTTTTTAGTAAGAGGATCAGAAAGAACGCTATATTGGGTAACTTCTGTTCCCGTTCCTGCGGTAAGAGGAATTGCCAGAACAGGATATGCCTTTTTAAATGCAGAGGTATTATAAAGTTCATCTCTGCCTAAAGAATTTGCGGAAGCCAAAGAAATTGCCTTTGCAGAATCTATAGGACTGCCCCCTCCTATGCCGATAACAAAATCACACTCATTTTGCAAAAAAACGGATTTACCTTCCATTACGATGTCCAAAGAAGGATTTTCCGTTATGCTGTCAAAAAGAACATAACTAATACCTGATTCAGTTAAAACAGAAATGACATCAGCTAAAGCACCACTTTGTTCAGCACTGTTTTTTCCAGTTACGATTAAAGCTCTTTTTCCCAAAGAGGTAATATGGTCTTTTGCTTTTTGGACAGCATTTCGGGCAAAAATAATACGGGTTGGACAATAGAACATTTTACCCCTATTTAAGCAGAGTAATCTTTTTGGTTATTATACCTGCAGTATGTTGCAAACGCAGAAAATAAATACCGGAAGCCAAATTTCTGCCATATTCATCACATCCGTTAAAACTGATGCTATGTTTTCCTGATGGCATAAGACCTTCAGATAAAGTAACTATTTTTTGTCCTTTCAGATTGTATAGTTCCAGTTCTGCTTTTCCACCAACAGGTAGAGAAAAGGATATTGTAGCAGTAGGATTAAAAGGATTGGGAAAAGCCGAAAGAGTAACAACAGGTAAAGTAACTATTTCATCAACAAGAGGTAAGGCAGGATTTAGAGTAGGTAACAGTTGAAAAAGCATATTGGTAACTTCATCTAAATGCATAAAATACAGCGGACAGCCAAAGAGAACCAAAGTACCGTTATAATTGTGTTTAAAAGCAATACACTGTCCTGCTCCATTACTTCCTTCTATCATATTGGCAAAATATATGGGTTCTTCAGCTCCGCTGAATGTATAAATATAGGGTAACATAGAATTCCAGGAAGCAAGGATTTTATCAGAGTCAATTGTTAAAGTTGGATAAATATCAGATTGAGCACTGATTAAACAGGCAGAATTATCGTAAACAGGAGTTACACCACCTCCAAAGCGGTTAAAAAATTCCGCCGTTAAAACAGAAGGAGTTTTCCAACCGGAAAGAACTATTTTTCCACCACCTGCAAGATAACTGCTAAGCAGAGAAGTATTACCCTGCAACAAATTTTGGTTGAAATCATCAGAATGCCAAAGCACAAGTTTGTAATTTCCCAAAGTTGCCAAATTCGGTAATCCCTGTGTAGCACAATCCCAATTATCAATCGTGCTGGAAAATAAACTTAAAGCTGAAGCATAAAAAGTATCAACCATTTCATCATTGGGATTTACGGTAGAACCAACGCCGTCTCTGGTTTCATCTACAACTAAAAGTTCACCGGTAAAACTGAATGATTGAGGCGTAACTGAAACGGTCTCTGAAGGTCTGGAAAAATATCCATTAATATCAACAACCTGTAATTGATAATCATAACTGATTCCACAAACAGCAGTTGTATCCGCATAACTGAAAAAGTTGTTATTCAAAGAAACAAGTAAAGACCAGTTTTGTTCACTGCTCAGTTTACGATAGAGCCGATACTGATTATCTTTTTCCGGTATAAATGAATTCCAGAAAAGTAAAACACAATTATTGGAAGGCAGATATTCTGTAATAAGGGGAATTTGTTCTGATAATTCCCTCAGCAAAGTCCAATGGTTATAATTGGCAATAATATTAACATTATCGCTTAAAACAGAATAATTAAAATCATTAGCATAACCATCAGGATCGGCAATTACCAATAAAGAATCACTAATTTCATTTTGAGTGATCTGAAAAGGAATATCCACAGTGAATAGAGTAGAGGTTGGAGAAGTGGTTTTAGCATATATTTCCAAATGGTTATTAACTTCATTTTGCCAAATTGAATATTCCACATTAGGAATTCCGGAACCGAAAATCCATTGCTGGAAGAATTGACTAAGATCCTGACCGCTGATTTGTTCTGCCAATGATTTAAATTCTGCAGTAACAGCATTTCCGTTTTTATAGGTATTATAGTATAGCTGAAGCAAGTTAAAGAAATTAGCATCTCCAAGCTTTAAACGCAACATATGTAAGACGCTGGCTGCTTTTTCATAGGAGGGTGGAGAAAAATAGTTATTGAAAGAGGGGTTATATATTGTCTGCGGGCCGGCATTATTTTCCCAGTTCAGATAATACTGATGAAAATTATTCTGCAGATAATTACAGGCACTTTGCCAGCCAAATCTTTTATCTGTCCAAAGAAATTCTCCGTAAGTAGCAAAACCTTCAGAAAGCCAAACATCCTTGAAAGTTAAAAAACTTACTGCATTCCCGAACCATTGATGGACAAGTTCATGGGCTATAACTAATTCATAAGCACCCGTTCCTGTAATAATATAATTTCCCAGAGTTGTCATTGTTTGGTGTTCCATAGCTCCATAAGTGCTCATACTGACAAGAGCATTACCATATTTTTCAAAAGGGTAATCCCCGAAAAGCTCAGAAAACCAGGAAATCATCCAAGGCAGGTTTTGCAGGTCTATTAAAGCATTATTATATTGATTTTGCATTACGAAATTTTGGACAGGCAGATTATTCTGCTCCGGAACGGTTTGATTTATTTCCACATAAGGACCTGCTGTAATACAAACCAGATAAGTAGTCATCGGATTTTCTCCAATCCAATGGGTTGTAGAAGTTCCATCACCATTATTCACTATTCCTGTTCTAATTCCATTGGCGGCAACTTTCCAGTCACTTCTCATCGTAATATGCAAATCCACAATTGCCTTATCCCAGGGATGATCATAACAGGGCCACCAGGAACGAGCGGCATCAGGATCAGAAATTGTAAAGACAGTATTATTGCTAAAAATCATTCCTATATGGTAGTAATCATAAATTAACGAAGGAGTACCGGAATAAAAGACCTGCGTTGTAAATTGTTCTCCGGCAGATATATTAACCGGGAAAGTGAAATAACTGCCATAATTAATAGCAGGAGTATGAATTCCATTTACCAGAACATTACTTACATTTAAACCCCTTAATTCGTAAGACATACTGGTAAGATTTTCAGTAGCTGTTACTGTCGCTAACACATTACCGACGATAATGTGCGAAGCATCATTGATAGTTAGTGTAATTTCATATTTCTGCACATCAAAACCGTGAGCGGAATCAGCTCGGCAAATTTCATCTGCAGGACAACTTTGGAGAGCCAAAGGATTGTTATATTTCCTACCCGGTTTAGCATTCCGGGTTGTTTGGCATAATAGTAGCCCTATGCACATAAGCATAATAAAAGCTAAAAGGGCTTTTTTAACCTGCAATCTCATAATAACCTCTGAACTAAAAAAATGTTATAATAAATTATACAAGCATATTTGTTTCCACTTCTGAAAAATAACTTATCTAAGGGAAAAGAAAATGCTGTATTTACAACTAATGTTACTTTTGCATCCATAATGCCTTTTGGTATCTCAATCAAAGAGAACTTTCCGGTCCATTATTTTATAAAGGAACGGAGCTCTTCGTTTATACTCTCCCAGGAAGCATTGCTTACGCAATACGGACTTATTACGGATGCCATCCGTAATGGGTGAGCAATGGGTAGGCAATGCAATTAAGGAAGAACCGGAAAAGAAGGATAATAGCTTATTATAAAAACAGATATAAAGTCAAATCTAAATTATGCGTTATTAAAAATGCCTTAAAGGACTTATCAGCATAAAGCAAAAAAATGTCTTTACGAAAACCGGCTATTTACAATTCTGGCTATTAACTCTTGAGTGGAGGAATAATGCGAAGAATAATACTGAGCAGCATCTTAATTCTGCTGCTTGTCTGCCTTGTCCAAAACCTGTTTGCTGCCGGAGAAACTATATATGATATTAAAGTTATCGGAGCTGAAAATATAGATCCGGAACTGGTTATTACAGCACTTAGTATTAGAATTGGAGATACTCTTGACCCTGAAGCTGTAGCAAAATCCATCCGCAATTTGTATAAAATGGGAATATTTTCTGATATTCAAGTGGAATCTGAACCTTATCGGACAGGAATAACCCTGCTCATAAAAATTAAGGAAAATCCGATAGTCAGCAATATTGAATACATAGGTTTCAAAGCAGTAAAGCAGGAAAGAATAGATGAACTGGTAAATGTTAAAGTTGGCAGTTACTGGAGTGAAGGAGTTAAAAATCATTTAGTAAACAAGCTGAAAAATGAATATGCCACCAAGGGTTTCAGCAATGCAGAAATTCAGATATTTGAATCCCGTTTACCCAATAACAAGGTTGGTTTGAAAATCCAGGTAAATGAGGGGAAAAAGGTCTCTATTAAACAGATAACCTTCGTAGGAAATAGCTATTTTGAAGATAAGACCTTGCAAAAAAAGATGAAAACCAAACCCGCCAGTTTCCTTCGTTCAGGCAATTTTGAGCAGGAAAAATTTGACGCTGATTTACAAGCACTCACTGCTTTTTATAAGAAAAACGGATTTATTGATGTTGTGATAGGTCCCTACGAAATTCAACCGCTGGGAGAAAAACACATTGAAATCGTGATTAATGTTTATGAAGGAACCAAGTATAATTTCGGGGGTATAACAATTGAAGGAAATGAGTTTTTTCCTTCTGATGAACTGAAAGATGTCTTCACAATGAAAATCGGCGAGCCCTTTGACCAGGAGGTCTTTGATAACGAACTGCGTAATGTCTATTCCAAATACTTTGATGAAGGATTTATCTATGTTTTTATTGTGCCAAATTATGTTAAAGAAGGTGACCAGTTAATCGTAAACCTGAAAATCAACGAAAACAACCGTGCCCGAATTCGCCAGATACATATTACAGGCAATAAAAGAACAAAGGAAAAAGTTATCCGGCGTCAGCTGGAAATTTCACCTGGTGATTATTTTCGTCAGACCCAGGTGATGCGAAGTCAGCAAAACATTTACAATTTGGGTTTTTTTGAACAGGATATCCGTCTGGATTATACTCCTGTAAATAAAGAAGGGGATATAGATTTACAGCTTGATGTTATAGACCGTTCCAGTGGAACTGCCAATGGGGGAGTGGGCTATAATTCTCAGGATAAATTTGTAGGTCAGCTCTCCGTGTCCCAAAATAATTTGTTTGGTAATAATTGGTCGGCTAATCTGACCTGGGAATTTGGAGGCAACACTCAAAACTTTGAATTTGGCTTCACTAATCCTAATCTACTGGATACTGATATTCTTTTGGGAAGCAATCTCTATTACACTAAAAAGACCTGGAGCTCTTTCTATTACGAGATTTTTACTCGTGGTGCCGGAATCAGGGTTGGTAGAACCATTCCCTGGATAGATAAAACCAGAGCTGTAGCGGGTTATTCTCTCTATTCCAAGAAATATAGAATAACCAATATGAATGCTATTATGGCAGATTCCACTGCTAATGCCAACTTGATAGAACTGAATAAATTGGATTGGAGATATACCAGTGCAGCCAGTTTAACTTTAAGCAGAGATACGCGTGATAATGTATTTTTCCCTACAAAAGGCAGCCAGTTTACTCTTTACAGTGAAGTTGCAGGTGGTATGTTTGGTGGCGATTTTGATTATTTCAAACAAATTGCTCAAGTAAACTGGTATATGGATACCTGGGAGAAACTTGTTTTACGCACCAAATGGCGTTTTTGTTATGTTACTCCTTATGGCAGGTCTAAAGATGCTCCTCCTGATGAAAAATTCTATTTGGGAGGAACAGGTGCAGATGGAATAAGGGGCTTTCCTGATAGTTCCATTGGTCCTGCGGGAGGAGGAACGAGGGCAATTATTTTTTCTACGGAATTAGGTTATCCTTTAGGTAGCGACCAAATAATGGCTGTTGTCTTTTTTGATGCCGGAAACAGCTATAATAAGATGCGTGATTTCAATTTTCTCAATTTTAAGAAAGGCACCGGACTCGGAATCAGAATTCGCAGTCCTTTTGGTTTAATCGGTTTTGATTATGCCTATAACATAAATGATGGCGGTTGGGAGCCGCATTTACAATTTGGAACCACTTTTTAAGATGATTAAGTATAAACACCTTTTTGGTCCCGTAATGTCTCGTCGTTTAGGTATTTCTTTAGGTATAGACCTTGTCCCCTATAAATATTGTCCCTTAAATTGCGTATATTGTGAAGTCCAAAGAACTACACATCAAGTAACTAAGCGGGAAGCATTTTTTGATATAAGGGAAATTTTGGATGAACTGGATAACTTTATGGTTACTAATCCGCATTTGGATTATATCACTTTTTCCGGAGCCGGAGAACCTACATTAAACAGTTCACTGGGGCAAATTGTAAATTATATAAAAGCCAAATACAAGGGCTATAAACTTGCTCTGCTTACAAATGGCATATTGTTTTCGGATAAGGAAGTCCGCAATGAAGTTCTTCCCTGTGATATTGTTTTACCTTCCCTTGATTCTGCTACTCCAGAGGGTTTTGAAAAAATCAATCGTCCCTGTCCGGAATTAAAAGTAGCTGACCTCATTGAGGGTTTGATTCAATTCCGACATGAATATAAAGGTATTATTTGGCTGGAAGTTTTTCTGGTTTCAGGAATTAATACTACTACTGAAGAAATTTCCGCTTTGGCAAAAGCGATCAACAGAATTAAGCCGGATTTGGTTCAGCTAAATTGTTTAGACCGTCCCGGGGCAGAAGAATGGGTTAAGCCAATATCTTTACATACACTTAAACAGGTTAAAGCTCAGCTCTCCGAAAAGGTCTGTGTCCCTGTAGAAATTATTGCCAAAGTTAAATATCAACACGCGGCAAGTCAACCGGATATTGAACTTATTGAACTTTTGGAAAATACACTTAAAAGGCGTCCCTCAACTGCTGAAGACCTTTCTGCAATGCTGGATATTCACATCAATGAAATCAGCAAAGTCCTAAGTAACTTATATCAGGAAAAGAAAATAACTGCTCAAAGAGAGAGTCGGGGGGTTTTTTATAAATGGACTTCCTGAATAATACAACTGCAATTATTACTGCTGCAGGAAGCGGTAAACGCCTTCCGGGCAACAGAAAAAAACAATTCAGGGAACTGGAAGGAATTCCTATTTTAATTAGAAGTATGGAGCCCTTTATGGCTTCGGAATTGATTGATAACCTGGTAATTACTGTTCCGGAAACTGATATTGTCCATACGGAAGCCCTTATAGAACAATGGTTTGAAGGAATAAATAAGCCCTATATTGTAATTGCCGGAGGGGTGGAAAGGCAGGATTCCGTTTTTTCTGCCCTGCAGGTTTGTCCTGAGGGCACAGAATATGTAGCTATTCACGATGGAGTGCGTCCTTTTGTATCGCAGGAATTGCTGGAAATCCTATTTTCGGCAGTGATTATTGATAAAGCAGTTATTCCGGCGGGGAAAATTAAACATACCGTGATGCAAGTTGAAGGGAATTATGCAGTTAAAACACTTCCACGGCATCAGCTCATCAATGTTTTCACACCTCAGGTTTTTGATTATAACATAATTATGGAAGCATATCAGCAAGCATATAAAGACAGTTTTTTTTCTACCGACGATGCTTCCCTGGTTCAACATTTGGGAATGAAAATTCGTTATATTTGGGATAATGCTTTCAACATCAAAATAACCGATGAAGCTGATCTTTTCTTCGCCAGGCAGTTAATTGAAAAAAAGAAATTATAGAGGACATAACAATGCCTAAGTTTTTATATTTTTGGCTTAAATGCCTGTTCTCCAAATTCAGAAACAGGGAACTGCATATTCCAATACCTGTTTTGGGGTTGGGTTGTGGTGTTTTAGGTTTGGCATTACCAAAGGTCTCATTAAAAATGGGTCAATATGCTTCCAATCTATTAAAAGCATTGGAATATAGAGGTTATGACAGCACAGGAGCTGCTTTTCAGGGAGAAACAACTGAAATAACTCTGTTAAAAGATGTTGGTGCTCCCAGCACTTTAGTAAAGACCTTAGGTATAGAAAAACAGAGCGGTAAAATATTTTGCGGACAAGTGCGTTGGGCTACTTTTGGTTTTGTAGATAAGAAAAATGCCCAGCCCCACGAAGTTAAATGCAAAAGACATATTTATGGTGCACATAACGGTAATATTACCAATACCAGAGAGCTAAAATCCTTTTTGATGAATGAAGGTCATTTTGTGCAAAGTGATAACGATGGAGAAATGTTAGTGCATACTGTAGAACACTATTTTGATATAGAAATGGATAAAGCAGGAAATCCTGATGACTTTGAATTGCGTAAAAGTTGTATGCGACAAGCTATAATTCAATCTGCAGAAAAACTTATTGGAAGTTATGCCGCTGTTATTGTAGACCCGGTTACAGAGACCTGTTGGGCTATTAAAGCGGGTAGCAGTTTATATTTTGGTCTCGGAACTTTGGAAGATATGCCTTTTGCGTTGGCATCTTCCGATTTAACAGCTGTTTTGCGTTTTACGAAACAACTGGTAAATTTACGCGAAGGTGAATTTATTGAATATAATGCTGAACACTATCAGGTTTATGCACAGAAGAACTTAAAATTCAAACGCTTAAATCAACCCGATGAAATTTGGCAGACTGGTGATAAAATTCCAGCCAAACCTGTTTATTCCAAACTGCGCGCTGAAGATGTTGAACTTTTGCCTGAATATGAATATTTTATGGAGCAGGAAATTTATGCTCAAAGCGAAACTACGGGTAAACTGGTTAAGCTTTTTCAGGGTGGTTCCAATACCGGGAAAAGAATGTTGTCATTATTAACAAAAGCAGGATTGCGGGATATTTTATTAGAACAAGTTCAGCTTTTTTTAGCAGAAAACACTTTTGAGGAACGACGCCGGATTTTTACCGAACTTCTAAATTCTGAATCCTTCACCAATTTTTTCAATCAAGTTTTCAGCACTTATCGGGAGTTTTTTGATGTTGCTGTAAAAGAGGATTTTGAAAAGAAATACTTCTTTTCCAACGAGAAGAACTTCTTTCTGGAAATGGTGAATGGTGAATTTGATTTGAAGAAAATCTCGCTGGCTAAAACGCTGGATGCTTTGGCTGAAGAAATGAATGTGAAGGATTTCAATGAAAGCGTAGACGACTTTTTACAGCTGGCAAAAAACACTGTTATCAATAACCGCAATGCTTACTCTATCGCTTGTGGAACCAGTTTTCATGCCACTAAAATAGCTGCTCTCTTCTTTAATTCTATAGCCGGAATGGAAATAATTCCCATTTTACCAGGCGATTTCAGAGGTGAATATTCCAACTGCATAAAAGATAATGACCTTATTATAGGCGTTTCTCAATCGGGGGAAACCAAAGACCTGATAGATATATTTAACGATATAGATGCCAAAGAACTGAATGTCCGTAAAGTGGTTTTAGTGAATAATATGAATTCCACTTTAGGTCAGGAAAAAAGTGATGTGGCAATTCCTATTTTATGCGGACCGGAAATTGCTGTTCCTGCCACCAAGAGTTTTATGAATCAAATTACTCTTTTCTATTATCTTGCCATAAAAACAGCTCAGATGAAATTGAATGAAATAGATACCAATCTTACTTATGAACAACGGTTATGGCGTCAACAGGAGCTGGATAGTTACTTTGTTTCCCTGGCTAAGATTCCTTCTCTTTTGAAAGAAACCCTGGAAAATGTGAGGGGTGAAATTGAATTTATGGCTGGCAAAATTTATATGGAACCCTCTATTCATATTTTAGCTACCAAAATCAGCGGCGTAGCTATGGAAGGTGCTTTAAAAATTAGAGAGACGGTTTTAACGCATGCGGAAGGAAGAGAAGCTTCTGAATTCAAACACGGTCCCAATACTATTTTAGGGAAAAACACTGTTTTTGGCGTTAAACATCTGCGTTCTCTGTTGCATTATTTTAGTGATAACATTGATGAAATAGAGTCGCTTTGTGAACAAGAAAACATTCCCCACAGCGAAACAAAGGAAGTTTATAAAGCATTAGCTGATTATATTTTTACTCATAATCAGCCCTTCAACCTTTCACCTCAGGGAACTAAAATATTCAATCAGTTTGTTCAGGATAAGGATTTCTTTGAACATCTCTATCGTAATTATCCGTTAATATATGTAACAGGTCCTGATGAGCGCGATGTGAACCTCACTATTTCTCAGATAAATACCCATAAAATACGGGGTGCCAATACTTTTGTAATCGCTGAAGAAAATGAACAACTGCTGAAAAATGCTTCCACCAGACCCAGTGAAAACAGTTATTATGCCTGGTCTTATATTATGTTACCCAAAACAGGTTCATCTTTATTAACCTGTTTTTCTGCAAGTATTGTTCTGCAATTGCTAGCTCTGAAAATGAGCATCAGGAAAATGAAAAAACTGGAAAAACTGGGAGTGCTTGATCACGGTGTGCATCCTGATGTTCCCAAAAATGTTTCTAAAAGCATAACAGTGGATTGATATTATGTTCCGTTGCGGTTTTGGTTACGATGTTCATCGCCTTGTTTCCGGTAGGGAACTTATTTTGGGAGGGGTAAAAATTCCTTATTCCAAGGGGCTTTCGGGCAATTCAGATGCCGATGTGTTAATTCACAGCATTATTGATGCTCTATTTGGTGCTTTAGCATTAGGGGATATTGGGACATTTTATCCCGATAACGATTTGGTTTACAAGGATATAGATTCCCGCATTTTACTGCGCAAAACATACACTCTAATCACGGAAAAGGGCTGGAAAATAAATAATCTGGATGCTGTTATCTGCTGTCAACAGCCCAAACTGCAACCATTTATAAAAAATATGTGCGCCAATCTTGCCGCTGATTTGCGTTGTGAAATAGGGCAAATATCCGTAAAAGCAACTACTGAAGAAGGACTTGGTATCAGTGGACAGGGAGAAGGAATTAGTGCTTTTTGTCAATTACTGCTTGTAACGGAATAATTATGAAGGCATTAGGAATTATTGGATACCATCAAACCGGGAAGACCACTTTGGTAACTTGCTTGATTAGAGAATTGACCAAAAAGGGCTATAATGTATGCTCTATCAAAGATATACATAGTGAAACATATCGTTCCGACACTGAAGGTAAGAATACTTTTCTACACACTCAGGCAGGAAGTCAAGCTGTTTTCGCTAAGGGATTATATGACAGTGCATTATTATTTCCAAGACCGTTAAATTTGAAAGAAATGGTTTCCTGCCTGCAAGCCGATTATCTTATCATTGAAGGTCTGCAAAATGCTCCTGTTCCTAAAATTGTCTGTGCGGAAAATACGGTTCAACTGGACGAATTGATTGATGATACCTGTATTGGAATTTCCGGGGTTATCGCTTCTCCAATAAAGAGTTTTAAGGGCTTACCCGTTTTTTCTTTGCCGGATGATTTGGCTGTTTTACTAAGCACAGTTCAAGAGAAATGCTTTGATATTTTACCTTTAGCGGAACCTGAATGCTGTTCTGCCTGTGGAAAGGACTGTTATAAAATGGCGGAAGATATTGTTCAGGGTAGAGCCAAAAGGAGTGATTGCGTTTTGGATAATAAAGAAGAACTCAAACTATGGGTAGGAGATAGGGAAATTGTAATTGTGCCTTTTGTACAGAAATTATTAAAAGATATTCTTGTTGCTTTTCTGAATAACCTTAAAGATATTGATACTCAAGGCAATATTAAATTGGAGATAAAGCGTTGATTTCCCGGGAAGAATATTTTTCCAAGCGTGATCCCATTGCCTTTCCTCTTTGGCAAAAAGCAACTATTGGAATTGCCGGAGCGGGAGGTTTGGGTTCAAATATTGCTCTTTCCTTAGCCCGAGCCGGAACAGGAACCTTGATTATTGCAGATTACGACATTGTTACACTGGAAAATCTTAATCGCCAGCAATATACTTTAGCCCAAATTGGCAAATTAAAAGTGGAAGCATTAGCAGAGAATATCCGTTCCTTTAACCCGTTTATTACTCTTGTTTTGCATCCTGTAAAAATTACTTCTGCCAATTTTAACGCTATTTTTGGCAATGCTGATTTGCTTATAGAAGCATTGGATGAGGCAGAACAAAAAGAAATGCTAATTTCCTGCTGGGCATCTAATTATCCGAATAAACACTTGATCGCAGCTTCAGGATTAGCTGGTTTCGGCAAAAACGCTAGCATCCATACCGAACATTACGGCTTTTTGCATATTGTTGGCGATATGAAAAGTGAATTGAAGCCGGAAATAAGCCCCGTGGCAACCCGTGTTGCCGTTGTAGCTAATATGCAGGCAAATTTGGCTTTGGAATTGATTGCGAAAGGGATTTAAATTATGGCAGAAGAATCTGTTTTCTTTGTAAACGGAAATAAATTATCCTGGAAAGAAGGACTCGTTGTGGCAGATGCTTTGAAAATGATGAATTACACTTTCAAAATGCTGGTTATTAAAATGAACGGGGAACTTGTTAAAAGAGAAAACTGGCAAACCACTCCCATTCCTGAAAATGCCGATATAAAAGTTCTCCATCTTATCAGTGGTGGTTGAAAAACATGAGCAACTACTTGTATTTTATATTATCAGCCCCTTGCGGAAAACATCCTTGCTCGTTTTCCGTAAACTATTCATCATCCACCTCTCCTTGAGGTTGGGTTGAAGTTGGGTAGAAATTAACGACAGTGATATCGTTCTTCCAGAGTAAAAAGTAATTTTTCCGAACATTGTTAATTAAAACCTGAGCCCGCCCTCAATATTTAGACCTCCAATATCATCATATTCTTCTTCTTCAACTCCCCAGCTACTTTTAAACATCGTGGAGTATTTTAGCTCAACGAATAAAATCTTATATTGTAAACCGCATAAGCAATGAAAACCGGTCTCACTATCAGATGCTTCAAACCATTGTTCATAGCCATAGCCATAGTCATACCAATAATAAGTATATGTTATTTCTTCGTTCAGAAAATATTGCCCGATACCTAAGCCAAAGTAAGGTGTTATCTTGTAATTATAGCTTTGCTTTTTATAATATGCAGTAAGAGTAACGGGTGTAATGGATATTTCATATTTACGCACAAGATTATCATAATCATATTCCGATTTGTTACTATATCTTTCAACACTAAACCCGATTCCGTATTTATTTTGCGACCATAAAATCAGTTCGCCGCCAAAAACAAATCCCTTACCATATCTATCAGAAATAATATTACAATTGGGTTTCTGATAACCAATTTTTAGTCCGAGATCAAATTTATTGGGTTTTATTGCAGGGCTGGTAACAATTTCGGTTTCTATTTCTGTTTCCGGTTCTTCATAACTTTGAATAGTAATTGGTCTTTCCTCAGGATTATCCAAATCAATAACAATATCCCGAATACTGCTTTTGGCAATTTTTTTCTCAATACCCGATTCGTCTTTAATTGTCACGCTGTTAGCATCGTCCAGGATTAAAATTCCTTTAACCTCAATTCCGCTCTTTAATGTAATAATTACTTTTTGAACCTCTCTCTCTAATTGTTTATCAATAGAGATGATAAGGTTACGTGGAATGATGTTTTCAATCCCATTTTGATCTACAATCGTAATTTTGTCTATGTCTTCTCTGGTAATGTGTCCATAAATTACATTTCCGTTAGTTAATTTAATAGTATCGGATAGCAAACCTGGACTAAAGAAAACCAGAAGGACACCTATTAAAAGTAAGCCATAAATACTTTTCATAATTTGAACCTCCATTTTTAGCTGGAGCTTTTATAAGCTCCGCTTTTTTTGTAATCGGAGCTTTCTGTAGCTCTGTTTTTTTCCTTGCGGAGGAAAAGTATCCTCCATCTACCCTGAAAAAAGAATCTATCATCTTCTTTCTTCCTTTCGGGACAAAATAATCAAACTTCTCTTTTTACTTTTTCTCTCTTTATAAAATTGGTCATTGGGCAAGAATATTTTACGCCATCCCGATCAGCTTATGCAATTGTAATGTCAATCTTGCTTGAATTCCGTCTTCCAGCATCCAGCAAGCCAATTCTTTGGGGCTTAAAAGTTCTGTAACCGGAGAAAAATGAACATTCATAATATTAGGTTTATTTTGCTTTAAAAAGTTAAGGGCAAACTGATAGTCAACTTTATCAGTTATCACAAACTTCAGTTCGTCCTGGGGATTCAGATATTGCCGATTTTCCGGAAGAAAACTCTTTTCCATTCCGCTTCCTGGGGTTTTTACATCTACAATTTTAATTACATAAGCAGGAACTTTTTCCAGAGAGAGAGTTCCATTGGTTTCCAGTAAAATCTTGTAAGATGACTTATGCAATGCCTCAAACAAAATATCTACATCTTCTTGTAATAGTGGTTCACCTCCGGTAATTTCTGTCAGCGAACAGGGGTATTTTTTTATTTCTTCCATTATAGAACTGATAGCCATTGACTTTCCTTTGCCAAAAGCATATTGGGTGTCACAGTAAAAACAACGCAAATTACATTCGGAAAGACGAATAAAAATACAGGGATAGCCACTATAGGCAGATTCTCCCTGTAAAGAATAGAAGATTTCTGTAATATTCAAATGTTTTTCCATCTTTTATCCCGCTAATATTCTCTCACAGATTACACGGATTTCACAGTTTTCAATAAATAAGAAGTTTTCAAAACTCCCTATTCCATCTTAATTCTAAATTTTTCGTTTTCTCTGCCCTAAAAAGGCAAATAGGGAAAGTCCTTATGATATCCTAAGACCTCATCAATTTGCTCATTCAATTCCATAGGGTCACCAATTACGAATTTTTCTTTGTTTCCAGTGCGGAAGGTGCTATACATATTTTCATCCAAATTCAATATTTCCATCCATTCACTATCTCCGAAACGGGGTATTCCTTCTACCAATAAAAGTTGTATGGTTGAGGCCTCCAAAGCAAAGAGGTTTTCGTAAGGATTGTGCTCAATTTTATCCACCAGCAGTAAATTACGGCATTTATTAGGAATAATAAAAGCAAAATGTTGAGGCAGATAAAGTGCTGTTGCTGCATTAACAGTAGCCATGCGGAAGATTTCTTTAGCAGGAATTTTGGGAAAATGTTCCCTGATTTTGAGGAATTCTGCTATTAAATTTACTCCTCCGGACATAGTGGAATCCGTTCCAATACATATATTTACCTTTTGTTTAAGAACTTCATCAATCTTTAGAGTTTCTCCAATGAGGAAAAAATTGGAAGAAGGACACCAGCAAAGAGAAGCACCAGCTTTAGCAACTTCACTAATTTCTTCTGCAGTTAAAGCAATGCCATGAATAATCAAAGTATTTGCTTTCAGCAATCCCATTTTTTTCAGCCGGGAAAATTCCGCCTTCGTAATTTTATCTGTTCCTTCGCCCAAATGAACAACAAAAGGCATTTTTCCTTTGGTTAGTTCCATTTCTTTTTCCGGAGTTTCACCTCCCCACCAGTTACCAAGGGTTAAAGAATGGCACTGACGGAAATTTTTAGGTACAATTATAGGCATTGCTTCATAATATGCATCCACCTGATTGGATGAATGATCCTGAACTACACTGCAGCCGCTGAATAAGCTTTTATAAGCACCCAGCTTAGCTAAAATAAGCGAATTGGGT
Organism: Candidatus Cloacimonas sp.; assembly: GCA_023227825.1. GTDB lineage: Bacteria > Cloacimonadota > Cloacimonadia > Cloacimonadales > Cloacimonadaceae > Cloacimonas. The sequence continues at coordinate 132,364 of JALOCJ010000003.1, forward strand.
TCTTCCAAATGAAAGCTTCCGTCATTATGCCAAAAGATATCCCTTTCCTGGAAGGCAAAGGAATCCTTCATATCTTCAACCCAGATATGAGAATTCTTGTAAGGACGGTTATTTCCAGCTTTAGGAACCCAGTTACTGATCAAATGGTCATGAGAATTAATTAAGGGAATATAGGCAATAGCATTGGAACAATCCTTTTGCAGGTCTAATTCCTCAAAGGAACTTCCCCAAAGTTGTAAATTAATTCCCTGCTCCACTCTATCAGGACTAATAACACTGATCGCGGGCTTAATAATCATACTCGTTTTTCTTTTATCCTTTTTGTTAATTTAGGAACAATTTCAAAAAGATCACCTACAATGCCCAAATCTGCAACTTTGAAAATAGGAGCATCAGGATCTTTATTGATAGCTATAATATAATCGGAACTGGACATTCCGGCAAGATGCTGAATTGCACCACTTATTCCAACTGCAATATAAATAAGGGGTTTAACTGTTTTTCCTGTTTGCCCGACCTGATGTGAATAAGCAATCCATTCTGCATCAACAGCAGCTCTGGAAGCTCCAACTGCTCCTCCTAAGGCTTCTGCCAATTCTTCAATTAAAGCAAAATTCTTTGCTTCTTTCAAGCCCCTTCCACCGGAGACAATGATATTGGCTTCGGTGATATTAATTAAACCGGTTTTTTCCTTTTCAAAACCAAGCCAGGTAGTTCTTTCCTCATCCAGATCAAAGTTTATTTGTTCCTGAATTACAATTCCATTGCGAGAATCATCGCGGGGAATAGGATTCATAACTTTATGCCGCACTGTAGCCATTTGAGGACGATGATTAGCTGTTTTGATAGTTGCCATAATATTACCACCGAAAGCAGGGCGGGTTTGTAATAAATCTCCGGTTTCCGGATCAATGGAAAGTCCTGTACAATCGGCAGTTAAACCAGTGTGTAAACGAATTGCTACGCGGGGAATAAAACTTCTTCCGATAACTGTTGCCCCGGCAAGAATAATAGAAGGTTTATACTTGAAAGCAAGTTCAGCAAGGGCTTTGGCATAAAATTCATCCCTAAAATGCTTTAAAGCAGGATCATCAACTTCAATTACCTGATCTGCTCCAAAAGCTATAAGTTCGGAAGAAAGACCTTCAATATGATACCCTAAAAGAACAGCGGAAAGTTCTGAACCCAGTTCATCGGCAAGTTCACGACCCTTTCCCAAAAGTTCAAAAACAACAGGAGCAATAACGCCTTCCCTTTGTTCAGCAAAAACCCAAATTCCATTATATTCACTTTTATCAATTGCTTCCGTTTTTGCTTTGCGTAATAAAATAGCATCAAAAGGGCAAGCAGAAACACAAGCACCACATAAAACACATTTATCATTATCAATAACGGCAAGTTTTTCTTCAATTTTTATGGCATCATAAGCACAGGCACGTAAACAAGCACCGCAACCGACGCATTTTTCAATTAACACTTCAATCATAAACATTCTCCTTTTTACATTTATTTTTGTTTTTATTTTTCTGTCAAGTCCAAAGTGAAAAAAATGTAGAATATTGCAAAAGAATGTTAAATGAGGAGTTAAAAAATACGCCAAATAATAAATATCGGCATTATCGGGGTGCTTGTATATTTTATTTATCGGTTTTTGTTAAGGAGATAAAAAAATTTGACTCTGGTTTAAAAATGCCTTATATTGTTAATATAATGACGATGTTTTACAGGAAGCAGGAGCTTTTTTAATGTCTGAAGTGAATAATAAGCGGGAAAGAAAAAACATATTCCGGAAACTAATCCATTTTTTTACCCTCAACAGCAGTATTTTAGGGATGTTGATTATGGTTATCCTGGTAGGGATGGGCGAAAAAATGGCGGAACGCTTTTTGCCGTTATACATAATTGCTATGGGGGGAAGTTCCATAATTATTGGTTTGTTAAATGGAATGGACAATTTGCTTAGTGCTTTATATTCGTTTCCGGGAGGTTGGCTGGCAGATAAATTTGGCTATAAAAAGGCATTAACTGTTTTTAATTTAATGGCTATGTTCGGTTACCTGATAGTAGTTATTTTTCCTTCCTGGATAGCAGTTTTGGTGGGAGCTGTATTTTTCATTTCCTGGACGGCAATTTCACTGCCGGCAACAATGAGTTTGATTTCTTCTGTTGTTCCGCCCAATAGACGCTCTATGGGAATTTCTCTGAATTCTATTGTAAAGCGCATTCCAATGTCCTTAGGTCCAATTTTGGGAGGGGTTCTCATTTTACATTACGGACGCATTCAGGGAGTGCGTTATGCTTTTATAGTTGCTTTTATTTTGGCTGGGGTAGCTTTAATTGTGCAAAACAAATTCATTCAAGAGCAACCCCCAAAAGCAAAAACTGAACAGAGAAAAAGTTCCCGCCGGTTTTCCTCCAATCTGCGGCATTTGCTTGTTTCTGATATCCTGGTGCGTTTTTGTGAACAAATTCCTTATGCCTTTGTGGTCGTTTGGGTAGTGGAAAATAATCATATTAACGAATTGCAATTTGGTATTTTAACTACTATTGAAATGGTAACGGCAATGCTGATTTATATTCCGGTTGCTTATCTTGCAGACAGGAGCACTCGCAAACCTTATGTGGCGATTACTTTTTTTAATTTTACCGTTTTTCCTTTAGTTTTGCTGATCAGTCATAGTTTTCCGGCTATGGTAATTGCTTTTATAATTCGTGGACTGAAAGAATTTGGCGAGCCGACAAGAAAAGCATTGATTATGGATTTGGCACCGGAAGATGCGAAAGCATATACTTTTGGCACTTATTATTTGATTCGGGATGTGATTGTTTCTTTTGCCGCTTTTGGGGGTGCTTTTCTCTGGCAAAGAAGTCCCCAATTAAATTTCCTGACCGCTTCAGCTTTTGGATTGCTGGGAACTCTGTATTTTATTTTTAAGGTGAAACCGCAGAAACAGTTTTAGCTGCCGGAAGCCGCGAATTCAGCGAACTTATTTTTGCCAGGAGAAAAGAGGGAAAGAAAAATCAAATAGCGATAGTGAAAAAGGTAGCGGGTGAGATGAAAATATGGAAGATGGAATTCAACTGGAAGAGAAAATGCTTTAATCAATAATTGGAATTAGAAAAAGAATAACAGATAAATATTATCTCTTGCCTAAGATGAGCTTGTTATTATCTTCAACCAAAAAAACGAATTCTGGAGCATAAATGCCCATTCAAGAAGATTTTGAGAAGTCAGGTGCCTGGATCTTTAAATGGAGAAGTTATCTTCCCCTGTTAATGTTTATCCTTGGTATCGGTGCAATTCTGGACATAAAACATAGCCAATTTATAAAATACGATACTATAGTAGAAGTTATCTGCTTTATTGTCAGCAGTTTTGGCATCGCAATCAGAGCTCTTACTATTGGTCATACCCCTTCCGGAACTTCCGGTAGAAATACCAAAAGTCAGATTGCTGATAAATTAAATACCACCGGTAATTATTCTATTCTCAGGCATCCCCTGTATTTTGGTAATTTTTTCATTATTTTAGGAGTGGTCTTATTTACCAGGCATATTTGGGTTATTGTTCTTTATCCGCTGATCTTTATGCTCTATTATGAACGTGTTATCTTTACGGAAGAGGCATTTCTCCGAAAAAAATACGGGGAGGAATTTATAGCTTGGGCAAGCGTAACTCCTGTTCTTTTTCCCAAATTCAGCCATTATAAAAAGCCGGAACTGCCCTTTTGCTGGAAAAAAGTTATCCGTCACGAATATCAGACCATTTTTGCTTTTATATGTTCACTTTTTGCACTGGAAATATTTAGTGATCTTATTATCAGACAAAGATTTGAACTTGATCCTGCCTGGAAAATCATTTTTATTGCGAGCTGTTTATTTTATCTCACTATCAGGATTATAAAGAAAAAGACAAACCTCTTGCACACTCCAGGCAGATAACAACAGGAAATAATTTTTAATACCTTCTTAGTATTTGCCCGGAAGAGCTTTTTATATCCCTAGGAAAAAACTGTTAAAAATAATCTATCTTATTGCTATGAAGATAATTAGAAAGGAATGAAGGTCAATTTCTTTGCTGTTTTCAATTTAGACCTCTAAATGCCTGAAATTTAGTTCGTTCCAAGACGACCCCTTAACACTACCGTAACACTACCGTAACACTTCCCTAACGAAACTAAGGAAGTGTTAGACAGTTGTTAAAGTAACATTAAAGATTTGGGTAAGCAGGAAAAGGCAAAAGAATGAAAAATAAAGAATTAAGCATAAAAATTCCCTTGAGATTTGCCAATAATGTTATGTGTATGATAGAAAAAAATCTCTGTCCTCTGTTCTCTGCTCCCTGCTCTTATTTCTTTGTTGCTGAAGAACTTACTTGTTATATAATAGCACTTATTTCATTCCTGAAACAATCTCACTCCTTCTTTTTCTCTTTGGGGGAAAAAAGGATGAAGATTTTTTACCTGCCTGCACACTGAGATTATTCTTTATTCCTGATTGTTATTTTTTTCTTTGTGCTAAAAGAATTATTCGCTGCTTATCAGAGCAGAAATAAAATTATTTGGTGCAACCTGTTTCAGGATAATATTGATGGCAGCAGTTAAGGGGACGCAAATTAACATTCCCACGATTCCCCAAAGCCAACCCCAAAAAATTAAAGAAATCAAAACCATTATGGGAGTTAGATTTAACTGCACTCCCTGTAACTTGGGTTCTATAATATTGCCAATTAGCATTTGAGTGGCAATTATCAGCAGGGCAAAAATTAACCACAAAAAACTGAAACCACTCTGCATCAGGTAAATTAATATGGGAATAGCAGACGAAATAACAGAGCCCACATCGGGAATAAAATCCAGAACAAATAATAAAATTCCGCATACCAGAATGAAATCCACTCCGAAAATCAGCATCCACAGCATACAAAGCAGAGCGGCAGAGAGATTAACTAAGGTTCTGATGGTTAAATAGTTCTGAATTTGTTTTTCTATGTTTTGCAAAATATCCAGAGTTTGCTCTTTGCTTAATTTGGTGGTGGCTCTTCTTAAGCGCAAAGGCAGTTTTTCAATTTCCAAAAGCAGAAAAATAAGGAAAAAGATAATCAACAGAATATTCTGAATGATACTTACAAAAGTGTTCACTGTATTGCTGAGAAATTGAGGAAGGGAAATAAAGCCACTGCTCAAAATTTGTGCTATATTAGCAATGGAAATATTCTCCGAACTGATGTTCCAGCTATTTGCCAGGTTTTGAATGGACTGCGTAAACTTGGAGATAAGAGTAATAAATTTATCCTGATAACGCGGCAAACCACTAATTAAACTATTGGAAGCGGCATAAATTAACAGAATTACAACACCTAAAAAAACAGCTATAATTCCTAAAGTAAGCAGCAAAATCAAGACCATTGGAACTTTATGCTTTTTCAGATAATTGATTAGCGGTGTAAAAAGAAAAAGTAGAAAAACAGCAAAAACCAGCGGAATAAATATACTTTTAAGTGTTTTAAGAATATACGCTATTACCGGCAAGGCGATAATCACCAGTAAAATTCTTATCCAGCGTAATTCTGTTGAAATATGCATAATTGCTTTGTGTTAATTTTCTTTATTTTCTTCTTCAATAAGAGTTGGATTTTCCTCTTCCGGGGGCAAATTCTCTTCTTCCATAAGGGTAGGAATTTCCTCTTCCGGCGGCAAATTCTCTTCTTCCTGCTCAGAAATTGTTTCCTCTACAGGATATTCTTCTTCCCAACTCTGAATTTCGGAACTGATGAATTCTTCATCAATCATCTCCGGTTCTTGTGCAGGTGCAGATATAGTGCTATTTTTCACACCTGCAATCAGGGTATAAATGCCCCCTGAAATGAAAGCTAAATTTGCCAGCCAAAAAGCCGGCTGCGCTTTAATAATGAGAATTTTTACCAAATCTACGGAAGGATCAAAAAGCGGTTGATAAGCAGCTATAATTTGCAGTATTCCTACATTTAACAGCTGGAGAGAAAGGACACCTGTAATACTAATATAGGCAGGTATTAAATAGTATTGGACAGGAAGAACCAAAACTAAAATTAAAGCCACAACAGCTATCAATAATGCTATTAATGCAAAGGGCTGAATCGTTAAAACAGGATTTTGATATTTAGTCCCCAAGTCCTCTATCTTTTTGATCTCTTCTGTTATAGAAAGCTTTACTTCGCCTCCTCCTGCTAACTTGATGCCACTTAATGAGGCAACTTCTGTCTGATCACAACTGACCACAAAAAACGGCATAAAAAATGCCACAATTACAATAGCATAGAACACTGCGGATAACTTCATTCTATCCTCCCTTATTTTTACTGTTTTCAGATATTATAATGCATTTATACTGTCAAGCAAATTTCTTAATTCCGCCTTTCCGGACTAACAATTTTCATCTGCTTTCCCGAAAACTATTCCCCACCGACTTTTTCACTTATAATCTTATTAGAACTGGCTTCCAATCAGAAAATTGTAAGTCAAAGAGTCCTCAGGTAAAAATACTATTTGACAGCGAAGGTATTTTGATTATTATGGTTATAGTAAGAGATTTTTTTAGGGGCAAAAATCAGTTTTCCATTATAGTTCTTTTATACAGTTCATAGGGGGTGAAATGGTTTCGACAGGGAATCAGAGTGCTCGAAATGCATACCGGAGATTGTTATACCACTCCGTTAACAAGTAACAAAAATGCAAATTAACTGCAAACAACAATTACTCTTTAGCAGCATAAGCTGCTAACGTTCAACTTCTTCGGTCCGTCGGAAGAAGATTGGGCGTCGGAACAGAACGGATGCAGTAGAACCGATTGCTGATAAGTTCTACCCAAGAAAAATCAGCTGCAGGAAAACAGGTCTGATTGTCTTTCACTGCTTTCCTTAAGATAAAGACAACTAAGTATGTAGATTTTCGGGTGATCGGTTTTCTGGACGCGGGTTCGATTCCCGCCACCTCCACCAAAAGGGTGAATGGGTTAATGGGTGAACAGGTTAACGGGTGAACAGGTGAAGGGGGGAGGTGGAAAATAGAGTGTTTAGCGTGAAATGGAGAAATAGAAAGTGAGGATATGCAACTAAGTGATTATAAAATTTACAGGTAGAACAATAAATATAGAGAGGTAGTATTAAAATGATGCATACGGATTTGGAAGTTTATAAATCCAGTTTATTGCTTGTTAAAGAGATTTATAATATTACGAAGTATTTTCCGGCTGATGAAAAGTGAGGAAATGCAACTAAGTGATTACAAAATTTACAGGTAGAACAATAAATATAGAGAGGTAGTATTAAAATGATGCATACGGAATTGGAAGTTTATAAATCCAGTTTATTGCTTGTTAAAGAGATTTATAATATTACGAAGTATTTTCCGGCTGATGAAAAGTGAGGAAATGCAACTAAGTGATAATAATATTTGCAGGTAGAACAATAAATATAGAGAGGTAGTATTAAAATGATGCATACGGAATTGGAAGTTTATAAATCCAGTTTATTGCTTGTTAAAGAGATTTATAATATTACGAAGGATTTTCCGGCTGATGAAAAATGGGGTTTAATCTCTCAGATGAAAAGAGCGGCAAATTCCGTTCCTTACAATATTGCAGAAGGTTGTGGAAGGAAAACTAAAGCGGAGCTATTAAACTTTTTAAATATTGCTTTGGGTTCAATCACGGAGTTGAATACCCAAATAGATATAGCTATTATGCTGGATTTTATTCCTGAAAAGGAAAAAGCTGATAAATGCAGAGAACTTGCTCTTTCTGTAAAACGCCAGCTTCTCGGTCTTATTAAAGCGAACAATAAATAATTGTTGTTATCTCTTTAAAATATACATAACTTGGTTTCCTTGTTATGTTTGTAATTATCTATCTTGTCCTTTACGATCTCACCTGTTAACCTGTTAACCTGTTAACCCATTAACCTGTTAACCCTTTCACCTGTTAACCAGTTAACCAGTTAACCCGTTAACCCGTTAACCCGTTAACCAGTTAACCAGTTAATCTGAAAATAAAACTGGACAGATAAGAGACATTCAAAAATTTGGGTTTATAAAATCATCTGGAGGATGAAATGCCGTTAAAACCTGAGGCAAAACAAGCTATCATGGCAGAGTTTAAACTCCATGAATCAGACACGGGCTCGCCGGAAGTTCAGGTTGCACTGTTAACGCAAAGAATTAAAGATATAACAGAGCATCTGAAAGAACATCCCAAGGATTTTTCTACCCGGCGCGGTTTGTTGAAACTGATCGGGCAACGCAGGCGTCTCCTTGATTATTTGAAAAAGAAAGATATTAACAGATATCGTAATTTAATCAAGGCACTTGGTATAAGGAAATAAACTTTGAGATAGCTAAATCCGGGAAAAGACATCCTGGCGTTAATTTGATTGACGGGGATGTTTATATTCCGGGTTTTGTGGTTGACGGGGACGTCAACCTTCCGGAATTAGTGGTTGACAGGGATGTCAACCTACCTTAAAAAAAAATAGCGGGAGTAATTAGCAATAAGCCAAAGGGTTAAGTAAAAAGACCTTTTCGCCTATTGCTTCTTCTCCCGCTTAAGATAAAAAAAGGAGAAGTTATGCCTAACTTCAATATTACTCGTCGTGAAACCGATTTTTGCGGACGCAAATTGATTGTGGAAACAGGCAAAATGGCAAAACAGGCAAATGGCAGTGTTTTTATTCAATATGGAGAAACAGCCGTTTTAGTTACAGCTACGATGTCTAAAGAGGCCGCGGAAGATCAGGATTTCTTTCCCTTAACAGTTGATTACATTGAAAAGATGTATGCAGCCGGCAAAATACCCGGCGGTTTTTTTAAGCGGGAGTCAAAGCCCTCTACGGATGCCACTTTGATGGCAAGGGTTATTGACCGTTCTATTCGTCCTTTGTTTCCGGAAGGTTTTCGGAATCAAGTTCATATTGTAGTAACCGTGTTATCCTTTGATGGAGTTACCGATCCTTCTACAATGGGTGTTTTTGGTGCTTCTTTGGCTCTTTCCATTTCCGATATACCTTTTAACGGACCTATTGCCAGTGTAACAGTTGGCTACATTGATGACCAGTTTGTAGTAAATCCCCATTTTAACGAAATTGAAACCAAATCCAAGCTCAATTTAACTGTAGCAGGAAGCGAGAGTTCAATTGTGATGATTGAATCGGCTGCTTCAGAACTGAGTGAAGAAATAATGCTGGATGCTGTTTTTACAGGTCATAAGGAAATTCAAAAACTCTGCACTTTACAACAGGACTTTATTTCTACCTGTGGCAAGGAAAAGGTGGAAGTAGTTCTGGACAGCATTCCGGAAGAGATAATGAGCAAGGTGGAAAATGCCTTTGGTGCAAAAATAGCGGAAGCAGCTGTTATTTTTGGCAAACAGGAAAGACAGGATGCTTTTGACACAGCTGAGGCAGAAATGGTAGAAATGTTTTCCAAACAGGAAGATACGGATTTAAGCCCTTGGGAAGAAAAGGAGAGATACTACAAAATGGCTTTTGATGAGCTTATTCGTCGCTATGTGCGTGATTCTATTTTAAGAAAACAGCATCGTGTAGATGGTCGCGGAACAGATGACATTCGGGAAATTACCTGTGAAATTGACATTTTACCCCGGGTACATGGCTCGGCACTTTTTACCAGGGGCGAAACACAATCCTTAGGAACTTTAACTTTAGGCGGTGGAACTGATGAACAAGTGATAGACGGCTTGGAAATAGAATATAAGAAGAGCTTTTATCTGCATTACAATTTTCCTCCGTTCAGTGTTGGTGAAGTTGGAAGAATGGGTGCTACAGGTCGTCGTGAACTGGGACATGGCAATTTGGCAGAAAGAGCTTTAAAAGCTGTTTTACCGGATAAAGAATTATTTCCCTATACTATTCGGGTGGTAGCAGATACTTTGGAATCAAACGGTTCTTCTTCTATGGCATCTGTTTGCAGTGGATGTTTAGCTTTAATGGCAGGTGGCGTTCCTATAAAATCTGCTGTTGCCGGAATCGCTATGGGCTTAATAATGGAAGGTGAGGATTATATTGTTTTAACCGATATTATGGGTTTGGAAGATCACCTGGGAGATATGGATTTCAAGTGTGCAGGGACGCGGGAAGGCATTACGGCAATGCAGATGGATATTAAGATTTCGGGAATAACGCGAGAAATTATGGAAATTGCTTTAAATAAGGCAAAATCCGCACGCTTTAAGATTTTGGATATAATGGCAGAATGCATTGCCGAACCAAGAAGTGAACTTGCTCCCTGGGCTCCCCGCATTGAATCCTTCAAAGTGCCTATAGATAAAATTGGAGAGATTATCGGACCTGGCGGAAAGATGATCAAATCTATAATTGAAGAATGCCAGGTGCAGATTGATATTCAGGATGATGGAACGGTGAGAATTCTTTCTCCGGATAAGGACTCCATCAATAAAGCTAAAAGTATAATTAAAGGAATTGCTGTTGATCCTGTAGCCGGTGATATGTTTGAAGGTCAGGTAACCCGTATTGAGCCCTACGGAATTTTTGTTAAAATTTTGGGGGGAACGAAAGAAGGAATGGTGCATATTTCGGAAATGTATACCGGACGCATAAATCACCCGTTGGATATGGTTAAAATAGGAGATACAGTGCAAGTGAGAACCCTGGGAATGGATAAAGGGAAGCTTTCTTTATCTATGAAAGGAGTGGCAGGAAATCCTGAACCAAATCCTGATGCCCATAGAGAAGAACATCAAAATTATCATCCCCAGCATCGGGATGACAGGAATAGAAGTAGAAATAGCGGCAGAAATGACTATCGTCATCATCGTTAAAAAAAACTAAATAGAGGAAAAAATGGACTACAAAATAGCTGATTTAAGTTTGGCAGAATGGGGCAGGAAAGAAATTGATTTGGCAGAAGCAGAAATGCCCGGTCTGGTAGCTTTAAAAGAACGCTATCGTCATCGTAAACCTCTTGCCGGAGCCAAAATTACCGGTAGCTTGCATATGACAATTCAGACCGCTGTTTTAATTGAAACATTAGTAGAACTGGGAGCTCAAGTGCGTTGGGCAAGTTGTAATATTTTTTCTACGCAGGATAATGCAGCGGCGGCTATAGCCCAAAGAGGAATTCCAGTTTTTGCCTGGAAAGGAGAAACCCTGAAGGATTACTGGTGGTGTACTTTACAGGCACTTTCCTGGGAAGAAGGACCAGATTTAATTGTAGATGATGGTGGTGATGCAACTTTGATGGTTCACGAGGGCTACCGTTTGGAAGAATTATATAAACAAACAGGAAAACTTCCTGAAGTTGATGCTGAGATTGAAGAAATGAGAATTGTGCAGGAATTGCTTATCCATCAATTAACTATAGACCCTGGCAAATGGCATAGAGTTGTAAAATGCTTAAGGGGAGTTAGTGAAGAAACAACCACGGGAGTTCATCGTCTCTATCAAAGAAGGGAAGAAGGCACTTTGTTATTTCCTGCTGTTAATGTAAATGATTCGGTAACCAAATCCAAGTTTGATAATCTTTATGGCTGTAGAGAATCCCTTGCGGACGGCTTAAAGAGAGGAACGGATATTATGATTGCCGGTAAAATTGTTATGATTTGCGGTTATGGAGATGTGGGAAAGGGCTGTGCACAATCAATGCGTGGTTTGGGAGCCAGAGTTGTAATCAGTGAAATAGACCCTATTTGTGCATTGCAGGCAGCGATGGAAGGTTACGAAGTGAATACTGTAGATAATATGATAGAAATAGCGGATATTTTTATTACAGCAACAGGAAATTGTGATGTTATTCGGGTTGACCATATTTTGAAGATGAAAAACAATGCTATTCTGTGCAATATAGGCCATTTTGACAATGAAATTCAGGTAAATAAACTCTATGCAATGGAAGGAGTGGAAAGAGTGAATATCAAGCCCCAGGTGGATTTAATAAAACTTCCTAATGATAAAGCGATTATTTTGCTTTCGGAAGGAAGGTTGGTTAATTTGGGTAATGCCACAGGTCATCCTTCCTTTGTAATGAGCTGTTCTTTCAGTAATCAGGTTTTGGCGCAAATAGAACTCTGGCAGAATGAGCACGAGATAAATGTTTATACTTTGCCTAAGAAATTGGATGAAGAAGTAGCACGTTTACATCTTCCCAAGCTGGGAGCACAATTAACTCAGCTCTCCAAAAAACAGGCAGAATATATTAATGTGCCAATTGAAGGACCTTATAAACAGGATTATTATCGCTATTAAAGATGGCTACGCATAAACCGGTTTATGTAGATGAACTTTACGGTGAACTGGAGCTTTTCACAGATGAAAGAAAATGGATTGTAGTGCATACAAAACCACGCTGCGAAAAGAAACTTGCCGATTATGCAAAACAGCATCAGATAACTTATTACCTGCCTCAATATACTTCTAAGCGGGTTTATCAAAGACGCAAAGTAGATGTAAATAAAGTGCTTTTTCCTTCATATTTATTTGCAGGTGTTGATTTTAAAGGCAAGCAGGAATTGCAGATATCAGGTTATACTGTAAATTTTCTGAAAGTGAATGCTCAAAAAGAACTGATTGAGGAATTACAAGCAATCTATTATGGCAGGCAGAAAAATGTGGCAATGGAACCCGGTCTTTGGTTGGAAAAGGGTTTGGAAGTGGAAATTGTAAACGGTCCCTTGAAAGGCATCAGAGGTGTAGTTGAAGACCAATCCAAACTTACGGAAGTGCGTTTGCAGGTAAATATTTTAAGGCAGGCAGTACTGGTTAAAGTAAAAACTGAAGACATCAAGATTATTGGTGAATTTGAAATTGTGGAGATTGATAAATGAAGATATTAGTTACAGGAGGAGCAGGTTTTATCGGTTCCAATGTAGCAGATGCCTATATTCAAGCAGGTCACGAAGTAGTTATTGTAGATAATTTGGTAACGGGTAATAGGCGTAACATCAATCCTAAAGCGATTTTTTACGAAATGGATATTTGTGCTGAGAGTTTAAGCGAGGTTTTTGCAAAAGAAAAACCCGATATTGTAAATCATCATTCTGCTCAAATAAGCGTTCCTCTCTCCATTGAAAATCCGCTGCTGGATGTAATAAACAATGTTTATGGTTGGGTGAATGTATTGCAGAATTGCCTTAGAGCAGGAGTGAAAAAAGTTATCTATATCTCTTCCGGAGGAGCTATTTATGGCGAGGCGGAAGAATATCCTACATCTGAAAAATATAATCCTAAGCCCCTTTCCATTTATGCGATAAATAAAAGTGTAGGAGAGGACTATCTATATTTTTACCGTCATCAATACGGTTTAAATTACACAGTTTTGCGTTATGCCAATGTTTACGGACCGAGACAAATATCCCAGGGAGAGGCAGGAGTGGTATCGCTTTTTACAGAAAAACTGTTGAAAGATGAAATACCAACTGTCTATCGTTATGAGAATGAGCCGGACGGAATGATTCGGGACTATGTTTATGTTGGGGATGTTGTTCAAGCCAATTTACTTGCTCTGGAAAAAGGAGAGGGGGAAGTTTTCAATATTGGAACTTGTATTCCGACAACTACTAAAGATTTATATTATGCAATAGCAAAGCAATTGGGAATAAACCGGGAACCGCAATACGGACCTGCCAGAAAGGGAGATTTACATCGTTCTCTGCTTTCCTGCGAAAAAGCAAAAAAGGGTTTAGGTTGGAAACCTGAAACAGGTCTTAGCGAAGGTATTTCCCAAGTTATAAAATATTTTAAGGAGCTAAAATGAAAATAGCTGTTATAGGAAGTGGCTATGTTGGCTTAACTACAAGTGCCTGTTTTGCCGAAATGGGGAATACGGTAATCAGTGTAGATAAGGATGAAAACAAAATAGAAATGCTGAAATCAGGCAAAGTTCCTATTTACGAGCCCGGTTTGGAAGATATGATTCTGCGCAATATGACTGCCAAGCGACTAAGTTTTACAATACATACTAAACAGGCAGTTCAGGAATCACAAATTATATTTATAGCTGTAGGAACTCCTCCAGGGGAAGATGGTTCTGCAGATTTACAATATGTTATTGCTGCGGCTGAGGAAGTTGCTTCCTGTATGAACGAACCCAAAATAATTGTTAATAAATCTACAGTGCCTGTGGGAACAGCTGATTTGGTGAGCGCAGAAATTGAGAAAGTGCTTAATTCTCGCGGTGTGGATATAAAATATAGTATTGTTTCCAATCCTGAATTTCTGAAAGAGGGCTCTGCTATAGATGATTTTATGAGTCCGGATAGAGTTGTGATTGGAACGGATCAACCCGCAGCTGGAGAAATTCTGAGAACTCTCTATGAACCATTTTGCAGAACAAATGACCGTGTTTTGATAATGAGTATTCGTTCAGCAGAAATGACAAAATATGCGGCTAATGCTTTTCTGGCTACAAAAATATCTTATATCAACGAAATTTCCCGTCTTTGTGATGCCTACGATGCAGATATTGCAGAAGTGAGAAAGGGAATGTGTAGTGATTCGCGTATTGGTTATAAATTTATTTTTCCCGGAGTGGGTTATGGGGGAAGTTGTTTTCCCAAGGACATCAAAGCGCTCATTAATATGTCTTGTAAAGTTGGCTATGAACCGCGAATTTTAAAAGCAGTGGAAGAAGTTAATGCTGAGCAGAAAAAGGTTTTGGTGGAAAAAGTGAGAGCTCATTTTGGTAACAATTTGAAAGGTAAGACCTTTGCCGTTTGGGGTTTGGCTTTCAAACCGCAAACAGATGATATGCGTGAAGCACCTTCTATTGTCATAATCAATGAACTAATAGCTATGGGAGCTACTATTAAAGCTTATGATCCAGTAGCTATGCAGGAAGCGAAAAAGGTCTTCGGCAATAATCATTCCGTAACTCTTTGTGCCGACGAATATGAAACCCTGAAAGATGCAGAAGCAATGATACTGATAACGGAATGGCACCAGTTTCGTTATCCCGATTTTGAAAGGATGAGTAAAATTATGCGCAAAAAAGTTATCTTTGACGGTCGGAATCAATATAATCCTAAAGCGGTTAAGGATATGGGTTTTACTTATTATGGAATTGGTCGTCATTAAAGCGTTAGCAGACAATTACAGGAAAGGTTTAAAAAATTTATCTTGACATAAATAAGGTATCTAAAATTTAAGGAAAAAATGGAAAATAATTATGTTCATTATAAAGAGGAGAATGAATGGTAAAATTAAGATTGAGAAGGATGGGAGCTATAAATCAGCCCTTTTACCGAATTGTAGCTGTTGATTCACGAAAAAAGCGGGACGGAAAATATATTGAATCCATCGGCTGGTATGATCCCAAGCCCGATCCTTCCCAAATGAAAATAGATACAGAACGTGCTCTTTATTGGCTTGGCGTTGGTGCACAGCCATCAGATACAGTTCGTTCCCTGTTACGCAAAGCAGGTGTCTTACAAATTTGGCATAATAGTAAACAAAACAAGAACCAGAAAACTGCGGAAGCAGAATAAAGTATAAAAGAAAACTGAGGTGAAAAATGAAAGATCTCATTGAATTCATTGTTAAAGCTCTGGTTGATGATCCTTCGGAAGTGAATATTACCGAGATCACTGGCGACAAAATTACCCTTTATGAGCTTAGGGTTTCCAAATCAGATATTGGAAAAGTTATCGGCAAACGCGGTAGAACCGCAAGTGCCATCAGAACCATAATTAATGCTGTTAGCACAAAACAGGGGAAGCGTGCCGAGCTCGAAATTATCGAGTAAATGAAATATCCCTTTTTAATCGGAATCGGCAAACTGGGTAGGCAGAATAGCGATGGCTTTCATCCTGTGATGATCAAGCCGGGATACAGAAGTATGTTTTCTGAGCTTGAGGAGCTGTATTTGATCTTTAACAGCGATAGAGTGTTTTATGTAACTATCAGTGAGAGAATGCGGAAAGATAATAAAACCTGGATAAAACTAAAGGAAGAAGGCGTTTCCGAAGAACAATTTCTGCACAAAGATGTAGTAATTGCCATAGATGAAACCGCGACAAAGATGGAAGAATCATCTCTTAATTATCTTTTGGGTTACCAGGTTATATTTGCGGGTAAGGAATTGGGAATTGTAGAGGACTTTTTTTTCAACGGAGCGCAGGATGTTTTGCAGATTGTGGATAACCAGGGAACGGAATATTTGGTTCCGTTTGTAGAGTATTATATAGATACGGTAATGGATAATCTCCAATGTGTTATTCTGCAAAATGCTGCAGACCTAATTGCTCTTTATAAAGCAGAAGCAAAAAAGAAATGACCTTTGAAGTCCTCTCTCTTTTTCCCGATGCCTTTAGTGGCTTTTTAAACACCAGCATAATTGCCCGGGCGATAGAAAAAAAACTACTGCAGGTTCAACTGACAGATTATCGTCGGTTTTCTCTAAATAAACACCATAAAGTTGATGATTATCCTTATGGTGGTTTTCCTGGAATGGTTATTCAAGCACAGCCGATTTATTCTGCTTTAACAGAAATTTTAGAGGAAGGAAATGCTCCAGTTGTTTATTTTACTCCGCAGGGGCGTCCTCTAACTCACAAGATTTTAGAGAGTTATACTTTCTATAAACGCATAATCCTGCTCTGCGGTCACTATAAGGAAATTGATCAAAGAGTGCGTGATCTTTGTGTTTCGGATGAAATTTCGTTGGGGGATTATGTTTTGAGCGGAGGAGAAATTCCTGCGATAGCTTTTATAGATGGAGTAAGTAGATTACTACCAGGAGTGCTGAGTGATTTGGAAAGTGCCAATAGTGATTCTTTTAGTGATAAAGGGCTTGGTTTTCCCTGTTATACAAGACCGGAAAATTTTCTGGGCTTAAGCGTTCCGGAAGTTCTACTTAGCGGAAATCATAAAGAAGTAATGAACTGGGCACTTGAGCAGGGAAAACATTTAACCGAAACCCGCAGACCCGATTTGAAAAAGTAAAACAAACAAGCAGGAAGAAAGAAACCAAAATCTAATGATGTGAGCAGGGAATTTGCCTGAGGGGAATTCTTTTCCCTCCGGTTTTATTTTATGACAGCTATGTTTTTAATGAAGTAAATAAATACCCGAACGGGATAGAGAAAAAGCTTTTTTTAATCCGTTCAATCCTTGTTTGCATAAGGTTTTTTCCCTTCCGAGTATATATAGGGGAGGAACCCAAATGGATATTCTGCAACAAGTTGGCAGAGACCAAATCAGAACTGACTTACCGGATTATCGTGTTGGTGATACCGTTAAAGTCCATTATAAAATTAAAGAAGGTAACAAAGAACGCATTCAGGTTTTTCAGGGCATCGTTATTCAAAAACGAGGTGCCGGCGTATCTAAAACATTTACTGTGCGTAAGGTCTCCAGTGGCATTGGAGTAGAGAGGATTTTTCCTCAAAATTCTCCCAATATTGATAAACTTGAGATTATTCGTCATGGACAGGTAAGAAGAGCGAAACTATTTTATCTTCGTAGTGCTCAAGGTAAAGCAGGAAGAATCAAAGAAAAAAGAAGATTCACTGTGTAGTTACACTAAAACTAATCTTCAGCCCCTTCTTATATTTTAGGAAGGGGCTTTATTTTGTGTAGACGGAAGAACGATGTCCCCGTCGTTCATTTATGATAAGATGTCAACCTTCCGGAAGAACGACGTCCCCGTCGTTCATTTATGAGAGGATAACTTGTTAAGGCAAGCTGTTTAAACAATGAATTTGGTTGACGAGGACGTCAACCATCCGGAAGAACGACGTCCCCGTCGTTCATTTATGAGAGGATAACTTGTTAAGGCAAGCTGTTTAAACAATGAATTTGGTTGACGAGGACGTCAACCATCCGGGGTATTTGGTTGACGAGGATGTCAACCATCCTGGGTATTTGGCTGACGAGGATGTCAACCATCCGGAGATATATATGTCAGAAAGAGTATTTTACAAAAGTCCTGATAGTTCTTTCCATCTGTTGTTGGAAATAGAAGAAGAAACCATTACAAGCATCAATTTTTGTTCTGCTCAGGTTTCCAGCCAACCTTCCACAGCTTTGGAAAGAGAAATATTCCGCCAATTTGATCTTTATTTTACGGGCAGAGGCAAAGAGTTTGATCTTCCCTTTTTTGCTACGGGCACTGTTTTTCAACTTATGGTTTGGGAAGAAGTGTTGCGAATACCTTATGGTAAAACAATATCTTATAAGGAATTAGCGGAACGCATAGATAATCCTAAAGCAAGCAGAGCTGTAGGCAGAGCATTAAATCAGAATCCTGTTCCTATTCTCATACCTTGTCATCGGGTTATAGGTTCCAATGGAAAATTAACAGGTTATGGTGCTGGAATTGCTATCAAGAAAAAGTTACTGGAACTGGAAAGGGGCAATTGGCAATGATTATAGGCATTGGTTGTGATATTATTGATGTAGAACGTATTCAACGAGCAATAGAAAAAAATTCCAGTTTTTGTGAAAAGCTTTTCACTCCCTCTGAAATTGCATATTGTTCTCAAAAAGCAAATTCTTTTCAGTCCTTTGCAGCTCGTTTTGCAGCTAAGGAAGCAGTTATGAAAGCATTAGGAACCGGCTGGAATGAAAAAGTCAGCTGGCTGGATATTGAAATTGTAAATTCGGAAACAGGTTCTCCTGCTATTAAACTTTCCGGAGGGGCAAAAAAACTGGCAAAAGAGCTAGAAGTAAATAATATCTGTCTTAGTTTAGCGCATGAAAAGGGATATGCACTGGCTTTTGTTATTTTGGAAAGTAATCGGAAGCATAATTTTTAGTTTTTGTGTTTATAAAAGTAACACCTTGTCCAGATAGATAATCCAATTTTATTTTAATTCGGTTTGAAATTTGCTTGATAATCAAGTGTAATTTAACAGTCCGTTAAAGAATAAGGAGTTTATGATGAACAAGATAAACAAAATAGCTGTGCTAATAGCGTGTATCGCCTTTGTTTGGACAGGTCTATTTGCCGACGAAGTAATTATTGGTTCGGGAACTCAAACAGCCAGAATCCCACTGGATTTCTTCTATCATAACTCTTTATTTGAGTGTTTATATTATCAAAATGAGTTAGGTTTTGCCCAGGGAACTATTTCCCGTATTGCTTTTTACAACAATTTTGTAACTTTGCTAAACAATAAACCCACCAGAATTTGGTTGGGAACAACAAATCTTACCAACTTAAATGCCGGTTGGATTCCTTCTACAGAATTATCTTTAGTTTTTGACGGGGAGGTTAATTATCCTTCTGGTATTCATATTATAAATATAGAGCTTGATTCCTTGTTTCATTATTCAGGTGGCACGCTGGTTATGATGGTTCAAAGACCTATGGATAGCGGTTATTTTTCTTCCAGTGATAAATTTTACTGTCAGACAGATACGATAACAAGAGCCCGGAATGCCTATCATGACACTCAATTATTAGATCCTGCTAATCCGCCTGCAAGCGGTTTTGTTCTTAATGGTCAATATCCTAAAATAAAAATTACTTATACAGCTCAAGGTATTGCCAACGACCTTGCCTGTTCCGAAATTATTTCAGATAAAATTGTTACTTTAGGTGCTACAGAACAAGTTCAGGTGAAGATTAATAACTATGGCTATGAAGATCAGGATAATTACACGGTTAACCTCAAAAAAGGAAATGGAGAACTTTTAGCTACAGCGAATGGAAATCCTGTTGCAGCAGGGCAAACTCTTATTCAGACATTATTGTGGGTTCCGACAACTCCTGGGACTTATGATATTTTTGCCGAAGTTCTGCTAAATGGAGATCAAGATATTACCAATAATCAATCTCCTCCTTTAAATTGCATTGCCTTTGAAGCCGGATTTTGTTCCTTAACCATAGGAATCGGGAATCTGAGCGGTAATCTGCCTTTGGATTTCAGTTATCACGCCAGCTTATTTGAAACCCTTATTTATGCACCGGAAATAGATACCACGGGGATTATAACCCACCTCATATTTTACAATAATTTTATAGAAAATATTAACGATAAACCTGTTATCATCTGGCTGGGCGAAACTGACCTCGTTAATTTGCCTTTAGTTTGGATACCAAGTTCTGAACTATCAATGGTTTATTACGGAACAATGTCCTTTCCAGCAGGACAGAATGAAATAATCTTTCCGCTTTATCCAACATACAATTATCAAGGTCAAAATCTTGTTTTGATGGTTCAGCGTCCTTTTGATTATGATGTTTTTAATGCCAATAATGTATTCCGCATGCAATCAGGCGCAATGCAACGCACAAAATACATTTATAGTGATCAGCAGGAACTTGATCCGGGAGCACCTCCTCTTTATGCCTTTGATTCTTATCAGTTTCCTCAAACGGGATTTATTATGCGTCCTCCCAACACAGGTTTTTTAAGAGGAACAGTAAGAAATGGAACCGCTTTGTTAACCGGAGCAACAGTTACAGCTGACGGTAACCAAACAACTTACACATCTTCGGCAGGAACCTATTCATTATTATTAAGCAGCGGATTGCATAATATCACAGCATCCTATCCAGGATTGAATACTGTTAGCAGCTATGTGAATATTACAGCCGGAATTATTACTACTGAAGATTTTAATCTGGAGGGTGACGCGGTGGAAGATCCTTATGCACCCCAGATTTCTACCTCTCTAAAAGGAATTTTTCCCAATCCTTTTAATCCCGAAACAACAATTGCTTTTAGCATTTATAATGATAATACACCGGTTATCATAGAGTTATATAACCTCAAAGGCCGCAAAGTAAATACGCTGATAAATTCTGTTTATAACACAGGAGAGCATCAATTTCGTTTTTCTGCTAAGGACGAAAAAGGTCAGGACCTTGCTTCAGGAGTTTATTTTATCCGGCTTTCTGCTCCCGATTATAATAAAACGGTTAAGGCACTATTGCTGAAGTAGAAATTTTACTGAAAGCGGACAATTGATATAGCTGAAATTATTTTCCAACTTACAGAAATTATAATGGAATTTTCAATTCTAAAAATTTCCAGTCAAGAATGAAAGCAGATCAATTTTATAGAGTTTGGTCCAGCTGTTCCCAATCCCTTACTTTGGGCAGTAAACCCGCTTCCACAGCCCTTTTAACGCTGATGCAAGGCAGATTGTTTGTGTAAATATAATCCCGGGTAAGATGCTCCAAATCAGTTTCCGGATACAATTTTGCCATTTGATACATCATCTTTAGGTAGATGTTCACCCAGGAATACATTGTTTTATCTGCATTTTCGGGTAAGCCATTGTAGCGCAATAGATAGAGCCGCAGATCGTTTTTAAACCCGATTGAGGGCTGTAATGAATGCAGATTCGCCGTTATAGAACCTCTCTGATGATGATTTTCCACCAATTTAGGGGGGACATTTTTCCGGGCATAAACCCTGCCTAAGCGCCGATTATAGCAAAATACAAGACCATCTGCTTTGCCTGTGTAACCAGCTAAGCCATATTGGAATTTTACTTTCATTTTTCTTCTCCTTGGTTTTATCCTTCTATTATTTCTAAGATGGACAAAATTGATAAGGAGTGACAAAAATCACTTTAATCTGATACATCCTTAAAATAATTTCTGCTAAATTAGTAAGTTATTCTTTTCTTAATAAGTAATAACCAAGTAACAATCAAGTAACAACCCCGTAACCAGACAACGGAAGTGTTACGGAAGCATTACGGCAGCGTTATGCAATTGACTATTCAACAAACAATTAAGGAAGGACGAAAAAGTGCAAGAACCCTAGGAGAGTTTCATTTCCCAAATAAATAACATCTTCGTCATTTTTATGCAGAACAGAGAAAATAAAAATCCAGAACTCAAAAGTTTAAGAAATCAGGACTATTCATTTCACTTGACAGAAGAAGGTAATTGCTTTTTTTTGTTAAGAATGAGGTAAAATATGTTAGATGTAATTGTCTTTTTAGGAATCCAGGGAAGTGGAAAAGGAACTCAGGCAGAACTTTTAGCTGAAAAAACCGGATTTCAGCATATTAATATTGGAGATTTGTTTAGAGAGGAAGTTCATAAACAGACAGAACTGGGGAAAAAAGTTCAGGCAATTATTGCCAAAGGTGAACTGGTTCAGGATGAAATGGTTTTTGAACTGGTAAATGCTTCTTTGACAAATAATTGCCCTGGTGTGGTTTTTGATGGTTTTCCGCGCACTTTAGCACAGGCGGAATTTCTTTTAAATAATTATAATGTGAAAAGAGTTTACTATTTGGAATTAAGCGAAGAAGAAGCAATTGCCCGAATTGAAGCCCGGCGTCTTTGCAGTTCTTGTGGTGAGACCTATAATATTTTAAGCAAAAAACCAAGGCAGGAAGGGATTTGTGATAAATGCGGTGCCCCTTTAATTCAGCGCGTTGACGATTCCGGAGAAGCAATTAGCGAAAGAGTTAAGGCATTTTATGAACAAACCTTCGCTTTGAAGGAATTTTTTGCAGAAAAGGGTTTGCTGAAAGAAATTTCTGCCCGCAAATCAATTGAAGAGATTCAACAGGAAATAATAAACGACCTGAAAATAAGGTAACAAAATAAACTATAATGCCCTCAGAGAAGAAATCAGGAACTTTTAAACACATTGAAATAATTGCCTATATACTGGCTATTTGGAGTTTTTTAGTTCTCTTTCTGGAGTCCATATTTGAATATTACACCGATGCCTATCCGACAATTGAGTTTGTAACTGCTGTAGCCAATTTAATTCTTTTAGTGCTTACGATTCTTTCCAGAGTGCTTTCCGGGGAGGTTAAAAAGAGTAAAACGGTTGTTTATTTTGATCTTGCGATGTTGATATTGGGTTCATTACTGCTTACTTATCAGGCAAAGTTTGTAATCTTTTTCCTGTTAATTCGTCAGACCTGGTTTATAGTCCAATATATTTTATTCAGGGCTTTTGAGGGGAAATTTTATAAGTTACTGATGCGGAATCCACCTGTTTCTTTGATGCTTAGTTTTGCAGGCGTTATTTTAATAGGGACCATTTTACTGATGTTGCCGGTTTCCTCTGCTGAAAAAAATATAACTAACTTTGTGGATGCTCTGTTTACTGCTACTTCGGCTACTTGTGTTACGGGCTTGATAGTTGTGGACACAGCTACTTATTATTCGCTTTTCGGACAAATAGTTATTTTACTGCTGATTCAAATTGGCGGATTGGGTATTATGACAATATCCACAGCTTTTGCTTTAATGCTGGGACAGAGAATTTCTTTAAATGTCCAAACCCTAATGCATAAAGTAGTAGGTGAAACCCCGGTTATTGATGTTTTGAAGTTACTCAGAGCTACTGTTTTGGTAACCGGAATAATTGAATTTATGGGAGCAATATTTTTATTTAGCGGTTTTGCGAAAATAATGCCTGTAGCTAAGGCGATATACTATGCTCTATTTCATTCTGTTTCTGCTTTTTGTAATGCCGGTTTTTCTTTATGGACAAATAATCTAAGTGGTTTTGTGGATTCTCCTCTGGTGAATTTAAGTATCACTTTTTTGATTATTTTGGGAGGATTGGGTTTTGCAGTCCTAATTGATCTTTATCACTATTTTTTTGCATCCGGCAGCATTAAAAGGTTAACTTTACATTCCAAAATTGTCTTAACGACTACGGCAATATTGATAGTCACTGGTTTTTTGGGTCTTTATATAGGAGAATATAATAATTCTATGAAGGGCTTTACCGTTGCCAGAAGGGTCTTAAGCTCGTGGTTTCAATCTGTAACTGCCAGAACTGCCGGTTTTAATACTATTGATATAGGTTTATATAGTTCTGCCTCAGTTTTGCTGACAGTAATTTTAATGTTTATTGGTGCTTCTCCTGGCTCCACAGGAGGTGGAATAAAAACCACAACTTTCTCTGTACTTATGCTTTCCGTGCTTTCAATGCTCTCCGGTAAAAATGATTTGGTTGTCTTTAAAAGGAAAATACCTCTTTCCAATGCCAGAGAAGCCACAACTTTGGTAACTTTAGCTTTGGCGATTATCCTAACGATTATTTTTATCCTGATGCTCATTGAGCCGTTTTCTTTTGAAAAAATACTTTTTGAGGCATTTTCCGCTTTTGGAACTGTGGGTTTGAGTATGGGAATAACTTCTCGGTTATCTTATGCAGGTAAACTGCTGATAACTTTATTAATATATATCGGGAGAATTGGACCTCTAACCCTGGTTTATGCAATTTCAATTCGCAAACGGCAACCCGATTTTTCTTTTGCGGAAGAAAAAATTTCCATTGGTTAGAATAATTTACCCTAAATAAGGAGAAAAATATGGCAAGATATGCTGTAATTGGACTCGGTCGTTTTGGAATGACTGTTGCCAGGATTTTAGCCGAAAACGGTATGGAAGTTATTGCTATTGATAAAGATCAGGATTTGGTAAATGAAATCAGTTCTGTTGTTACTTCTGCCGTTTGTATGGATAGTACCGATGAAGCAGCTTTAAGAGCGCAAAATTTAAATGAAGCAGATGCGGTCATAATTGGAATTGGAAGCAATATAGAAGAATGCATTCTCACCGCTGCTATTTTAAAAAAAATCGGGGTAGGGATAATTTATGCTAAAATTGAATCGGAACTCCATGGTAGAATTCTGAAAATACTCGGAGTGCAACATACTTTATTGCCGGAAGAAATAGTTGGCAATCAACTGGCAAAAACCTTGGTTTCCCGTAATGTTTTGGAATATATAAACCTTTCCAGCGGGCATATAGTAGTGGAAATGATTGCACCTAAAGAATTTGTAGGTAAACCCTTACAGGAACTTGCCCTTCCTGCTAAGTTGGGTATAAATGTTGTAGCTATAAAATACAACTATCTTTCCGTTACGGAAGATGGACAAAATGTGATAGAAAAACGGCTGAACGATATGCCTGGAGCCAATGATATTATTAACGAAGGTGATGTGTTAATTTTACTTGGTCCCAAAGGCAATATAGATAAACTGATCTATGAAACAGCCGTCAATAAGGATTGAATAAACAATGAAACGCTCCTTTAAAACCAGATATCATATTATGATTGCCATTCTCTTTGGCATCATAGTGTTACAAACCTTAACTATGCTATTTTCTGTGGCTCAAGCAAAGGATTTAACAACCCTTGCTAGTGATATTCATTCTATTGTGATTATCTTTGTCTTTATCATTTTTGTGTATATTGTAATTCTTTACAATTATATACCCTATCGCTTGCATAAAGCGATTCTGGAAGTAGAAAAGCTGATAGAAGAAATTTCTACAGGCAATTATCAGATTGATATTGATAGTTCTATTTATGACCAGGATAAGGACTTTCAAGAATTGATTTATGCTCTTGATAAAATGCTGGGAATTATAGCCCGTTTTGATCAGGCAAAAGCAGATAAAATATTTGAACATCATCAGCGCCTTCAGCTCTTGATTAACCTCCTGCCACAAAGTGTTTTAATAACCGGAGCTAATGGAGATGTGGTTTATTGTAATGAACCTCTCAGAAAACGCTTTCCGATGATTTCGGAAACAGTAAACCTGAATGAATTGATTTGGAAAAATGATTACCATAACCGTATTTTTTCCGTTATTTTAGATTCTCTGCGTTATGGAAATAATATTTATGATGTAATTGTTGAAGATGTAGTATATCTGGATAAGGTTCGGATCAACGGTTCCATAGTGAGAAACAGGAAAGGTCTTTCTACCGGCGCTGTTTATGTGCTGGAATTTTATGATAATGAAAGATAAACTAAAGGTGATTTACACTTCCCGGGAAATTCAACGCTTAGATAAATATCTGGTGGAATTAAAAATACAGGAACTTTATTCCCGCAGCTTTATTGAACGCCTGATAGAAGATGACAGTATTTTGGTTAATCTAACTCCCGTAAAAAAAAGCTATCTGCTTAAGGAAGGAGATGAAATTATAATCAATCTTCCGGAACCGGAACCGCTGAATATTGTGCCTCAAGATATACCTTTGGATGTGGTTTACGAAGATGAACACCTTGCTATTATCAATAAAAAAGCCGGGATGATTGTGCATCCTGGTTTTGGAAATCCTGAAGGGACTTTGGTAAATGCCATTCTCCATCGCTATGGAGAAAACCTTTCCAGTGGTAAGGAATTGAATAGACCCGGAATTGTTCATCGTTTAGATAGAGGCACTTCGGGATTGATTATGATAGCTAAAAATGATCTTACGCAGGCAAAACTCTCCGATATGTTTGCCGCAAGAGAAATCAAAAAGACATACCTGGCTGTTACTTCAGGAGTTCCTGATCCCGAAAAGGGAGATATAGAGACCTATCTTGCACGCAGTAATAAAAATCCCAGAACTATCTGTGTTGCCAATGAAGGACGCTATGCTTTTACTCACTATGAAACAATAAAAACCTGGCACTATTTTGCTTTAGTTCAAATAAATCCGGCAACAGGAAGAATGCATCAGATTAGAGTGCATTTTGCTCATATCCGTTATCCGATTTTAGGGGATTTGTTATACAATAGCAGACGCTATGTTCATTCCCTGGTTCCGCAAAATATGAAAAGAAAAGTTACAGAACTGCTGATAAACCATTTACACAGGCAGGCATTACATTCCTGGAAACTGGAATTTATTCATCCTATAACCGCTTATCCCATAAGTGTTTCAGCTCCTTTACCGGAAGATTTGATTTATACTGTTAACTGGTTGGATAATTATTTTAGTATTGACACAGATACCCATGATCTTAATCTGATTTTGAATGAGGAAATAAACAATGGCTAATACAGAACAGGAATTGGAGAGAACAATTTTCGCCACTATTGAAGAAGCAATAGAAATCATCCGTAAGGGTGATATGCTAATCGTTGTAGATGATGAAAACAGAGAAAATGAAGGTGACTTTTTAATGGCTGCAGATAAGATTACTCCGGAAAAGGTAAATTTTATGATCAGCCAGGGTAAAGGTCTACTCTGTGCTCCTTTGGATTTAGAAATTGCTAAGCGTTTGGATATTCCTTTAATGACCAATAAGAGTAGTGATCGTCAAGGCACTAAGTTCGCTGTGTCTATAGATGTTATTGAAGGCACGACTACCGGAATTTCTGCTGTTGAAAGAGCAAAAACAATTAAGGCATTGGCAGACCCGAATGCTAAGCCATCTATGTTTATGCGTCCGGGTCATATCTTTCCTTTAATTGCAGAAAGGGGTGGGGTCTTAAGAAGAGCGGGTCATACTGAAGCAGCTGTAGATTTAGCTAAACTTGCCGGTTTAAGTCCTGTGGGAGCTATTTGTGAAATTATTCGCGAAGATGGAGAAATGGCTCGTTTGGATGATTTGATACCTTTTGCTGAAAAGCATAACTTAAAAATTATTACGATTGAAGCGTTAATTCATTGGCGGAGAAAAAAAGAACGCCTTGTCCATCCTGTTTCTAAAGCACAGTTACCGACAAAGTATGGTCAATATGAAATTATAACTTATATTAGTGATATTTCAGATGAATATCATCTGGCTTTAGTGATGGGTAAAATAAACCCGGAAGAACCTATTTTGGTAAGAGTGCATTCCGAATGCTTAACCGGAGATGCTTTATTCAGTTTGCGTTGTGATTGCGGAGAACAATTGGCTCGTGCCTTTCAAATGATTTCTGAAGAAGGAAGAGGTGTGATTTTGTATATGCGTCAGGAAGGAAGAGGTATTGGCTTGCTGAATAAAATTAAAGCATACCATCTTCAGGATGAAGGCGAAGATACTGTTCAAGCAAATATCAAACTTGGTTTTCCTCCCGATTTAAGAGATTATGGAATTGGAGCTCAAATACTAAGGGATTTGGGAATTAAAAAAATGCGGTTGATGACTAATAATCCGAAAAAGATTGTGGGTTTAAGCGGTTACGGACTGGAAATTGTAGAACGGGTGCCGATTGAAATTAAACCGCAGGAAAACAACCGTGAGTATTTAAAAACCAAAAAGAACAAAATGGGGCATATTCTCAATGAAATATAAACGGTTCTTTCTTATTGCAGAGTTTATTTTACTGCTTGCTTTACTTTGGAGTGTTACAATTCCCGAACCAGTTGGTTTTGTGAATGATTTTGCAAATATCTTAAGTTCCGAAACTCGCAATAGAATTAATGACTGGGCAATTGAATTACGGGAAAAAACAGATGTGGATTTTGTAATTGTTACTTTACCTGATATCGGAGGAATGAATGAAGTTGATTATGGTGTAAAACTTTATGAACAGTGGAAAATAGGTAGTAAGCGAGATGAAGGTATTTTGGTTCTTTTAGCTCTTAAAGAAAGAAAACTGCGTTTTGAAGTTGGCTACGGCTCGGAAGGATATTTAACCGATGCCTATATTAGTGAGGTCTATCAAACAATGAAAAGCTACCTCCCCAAGGGTAATGAAAAATGGGATGATGCCTTCATTCAGGGCTCGCTAATGTTGCTTTCTACTATTGCCAAAGAAAAAGGTGTTACCTTAACAGGTGTTTCGGAATATTCACAAAAGAAGAAAGAAAGTTCAGGTGGTTTGGGTTTATTTGCTTTTCTCATTATTTTCATTATTTTAATTATAGCTACCCGCGGGAGAATTTTAGAATGGCTTTTCTGGCTTACTATTTTTGGTGGACGCGGAGGTGGAAATTGGGGTGGCAGAAATAACGGTTCCTGGGGTAGCGGAAGTGGAGGTTTTGGTGGCTTTGGTGGCTTTGGTGGCTTTGGAGGTGGACGTTCAGGTGGTGGGGGAGGTGGAGGAGGTTTTTAAATGATATTCTTAAAATCACTCACTTTTATCTTATGGAACATAGCCCTGGGAACGCTTCTGGTGCTTCTTTTGAATTGGCTGTTGTTCAATCGCAAAGCAAAGTATATTTTTGGTAAAAAGATTCCGTTAACTCCAGGTTTCTTTGTTGCTAAAAGAGATTGGCTGTTTGATAAAGCGCGGTCAATTTTAAATGATTATCTTGACCAGGCAGCTCATCCTTATATTAAAGACGGCTATCTTTACGGTTGGATAAAAAAGGTGCGACAGTATCTGTGGGAAAAAACAAGCTTTGTAGAGGAATGGCATTTCTTACCTGCAAAGTTAAAGCTGTTAGTTAGAAATAAAATTGTGGATGCCTTTACAGCAATAGCAGAAAGCATTTTAAGAAAGACAGTTCCCAGGTTGGTGGAACGCCTGCAGATTGAGCATCGGATTGATGAATTTGATATTCAATTCAGTGTAGATTTTTTCTATGGCTATTTCAAGCGTTATGTTTATAAACCGATGTTACTTATTTTTGCTGGACTTAATTTGTTGATCGGTATAATGAATATGGTTTGGTTCCTGATTATCGTATAAAAAATATGAAGTTGCTCTTGCATCCCTTTCGGAGAATTTCAGACCGCTTATCTATTAGCGGTGAGGATCAGAAATTACTTATCCGTTTTTTATGGGTTTGTTCCTTTATTGCTATTCTGCTGTTAATCGCAGCTCTTTTAGCTTGGTTATTTGAGCAGAAAGGAAATCAGGGAAATACTATAAAATCGTTCTGGGATGGAATCTGGTGGGCAATTGTATCTATTGCTACTGTTGGTTATGGAGATAAATATCCTGTTACTTTTCAAGGGCGATTGGTAGGTATCATATTAATTATAGTAGGTTATTCATCATTATCATTTTTTACCGGTCTGGTTGCTTCTCTTTTTGTGGAAGACCGACTGAAAGGAGCTAAGGGTTTGAAAACGATAAGAACACATAATCATATAGTGATTTGCGGTTGGAATAATACTGCCGAGTTTTTTCTAAAGGCGCTATTGGAAAAACAGGTTTCCGATATAGATATTTGTATTGTTACGAATGCTACGCCGGATTTCTTTGAGCGCTTAGAATCACGCTATCCTACACTATCTCTGAAATATGTTAGAGGTGAAGTAACTCAGGAAGAAACAATAAAACGAGCTTCAATAGAAACATCTGCTCAGGTTATCATTTTGGCAGATGAACAGTTAGACCATTCCCTTGCTGATGACCACAGTATTATTGTGGCAAATGCTGTTCATTACTTAACAAAAAAAGATAAGATAACAGTGCAGCTGCTGAATCAGGAAAATCGTTCTTTGCTTCAGCGTTTGGGAATCCAGAATATAATTATCTGGGATGATATCGGTGGCTATATTTTAGCCAATAATATAACTGATAATAATTATCTGGCTGTGTTTTGTCAGCTGGCTCAGGACAAACAAAATCATTTGCAGACACAGAAAATACCTTCTGACTTTATCGGTAAAAGTTTTGGTGACTTATCCGATTATTATTATCGGGAATGTGGTTATTTGCTTTTAGGATTATTAACCAAAGAACCGGAACTGGAACTTTCCTCTATTTTTACGGAAGACATTAGTGGAATTGATCAATTTATTCAATATGCATTAACCAAGTCCCAAATGAAAATACCTGAAGAAAAAAGTAACATTCGCTGGAAACCCGATAAGGATATACAGCTGAAAAAAAATGATTATGCTATCTTGATGATTTAAAAGGGATTATTATGATAGAATTGGAAACCTTGGCTAAAGTTCCTTTATTTAATGATGTCAGCTCTGAAGCTCTGGCTTATTTGCAACCCAGTTTTAAGCAGTTACTTGTAGATAAGGGCACTACAATTATCAAAGAAAATACTGAAGGCGATCAGATTTATATCCTGGTGAAAGGCAATGTGCAGGTTACAAAAGACCTGGTAAAGGGCTTTGAGGAAGATCAACTCTTAACGGAAAAGGTTTTAGCAAAGCTGAGTGCAGATTCATTTCCAACTTTTGGAGAGAATGGATTGTTAGGTTACGGACCCAGAATGGCAAATATTATTGCTACGAGCGATTGTGAATTATACACACTTTCTAAGGCGGATTTTGATAAATTTGCTGAATATAATTACCAAGCCGGCTATATTGTGATGAAAAATATAGCCCGGAAATTATCTGAAAGTTTGAAAGATACTGATGATAATCTGGTAAAGCTGGCAACTGCACTTTACATCGCTGTTCAGAGGTAATGTTTCAAAAATTTGCTTATTGTTGTGAATTGATTATTATATATTAGAAAAGTATGAACGGGAATTTGTATCTTTTTTGCAAACACAAAAAAAATAATCATAAGGAGATAAAGTGAATTACACAACTAAAATACCCCGAACTTTACCGGTTCTGCATATGAGCAATGTAGTGATGTTTCCCTATCTGCTTATGCCGCTGGTTGTTTCGGATGAAGAATCAAAGCTGGTGATTGATTATGCACTGGCTAACGATAAATTGATGGCTTTTTTCCTTGATCAGGAAAAAGACGATACAGGAGTAACTGAATTAGCACATTTTGGCACTGCAGTTACTATTTTGCGTATGCTTCGTAATCAGGATGGTTCAATCAGTATGCTCCTCCAAGGTTCTACGCGCATTAAATTGCAAAAAATTGTGCAAAAAAATCCCTTTATAATGGTGGATATAGAAGCAATTCCGGAACAATTTGGAGAGGATACTGAAATTCAGGCATACAAAACTGTGGCTTTGGAATTGCTGGAAAAAATTACTCAGGAGAGCAACATTATCAATCGGGAAATGATTACCGGACTTAGCAATATAAAACAAGCAGGAAGAGTGGCTGATATCATTGCCGGAAATATAGAATTGCCTATTTCTGATCGCCAAAGATTATTGGAGACAATTGACCTCAAACAGCGTTTCCGCTATCTGAATAACTGCCTGGCAGAATTGATTAAACAGATGAAAGTAGAAAATCATATCCGCAGTAATATTCAACTGGAAATGAGTGAAGACCAGCGGCGTTATTACTTGCGGGAACAAATGGATGCTATTCGTAGAGAATTGGGCGAAACAGATGAAGTTAGCAAAGAAATTCTGAAATGGCGTGAACTTATTGAACAGAAAAATCTGCCGGACTATGTGAAAGATACAGCTTTGGAAGAATTAGAACGCCTTGCTACTATGCAACCGGTTTCCAGTGAATACAGTGTAGTCAGAAATTATCTGGATTGGATTGTTAATCTCCCTTGGAGAGAGTATAGTAAAGATCGTCTGGATTTGAAAAAGATTGAAAGCATTCTGGAAAAAGACCATTATGGCTTGAAAGAAGCAAAAGAGCGGATCCTGGAATTCATTGCTGTAAAGAAATTGAAAGGGAACTTAAAAGGACCTATTCTTTGTTTTGTAGGTCCTCCAGGAACAGGAAAGACCTCTATTGGCAAGTCAGTTGCCAGAGCACTTTCCCGCAAGTTTATTCGGATGTCCTTAGGCGGAATTCATGATGAGGCAGAAATTCGTGGACATCGCAGAACTTATATTGGTGCTATGCCAGGTAAAATAATAATGGAAATAAAAAGACAGGGAACTGCTAATCCTGTTTTTATGCTGGATGAAATAGACAAAGTAGGCAGGGATTTTAGAGGTGATCCTTCTTCTGCTTTATTGGAAGTTCTTGATCCGGAACAGAATAACAGCTTTGTGGATAATTATATCAACCTGCCTTTTGATCTATCTGAAGTGCTGTTTATTACGACTGCTAATTCTTTGGATACAGTTCCTCCGGCATTAAGAGACAGAATGGAGATAATTGAATTCACCAGTTATCTGGAAAACGATAAAATTGAAATTGCCAAGCATTTTCTGATTCCCCGGGAAAAGGAAAATAACGGTTTGACAAAAGTGAAAATTACTTTCACCAAAACGGCTCTGCAAGAAATTATCCGTTATTATGTTCGGGAAGCGGGAGTCCGAAATTTACAAAGGCGAATCGGTTCAATTTTCCGTAAAATAGCTAAAGAAGTAGCTATGGGAACTCAACAGAAATGGACAATTAAAGCAGAGGATATTGTTAAATACTTAGGTCCCCGTAAATTGACTTTGGAGATGGCAAATCGCGAACCCGAAATTGGAGTAGCTACA
The DNA here is from genome assembly GCA_023227825.1 of Candidatus Cloacimonas sp. Lineage (GTDB taxonomy): Bacteria > Cloacimonadota > Cloacimonadia > Cloacimonadales > Cloacimonadaceae > Cloacimonas. The sequence goes on from JALOCJ010000003.1 coordinate 165,251, forward strand.
GGCCTTGCCTGGACAGGTTTTGGGGGTGAAATCCTTTTCTGTGAAACAATCCGTATGCCCGGAAAGGGGAATATTATTTTAACCGGACTTTTGGGTGAAGTAATGAAAGAATCGGCACGCATTGCAGTTAGTTATCTGAAAGCCAATCACAGTGTTTTTATAATATCTCCCAAGCTTTTTGAAACAAGTGATATCCATATTCATTTCCCTTCCGGAGCTGTTCCCAAGGATGGACCTTCTGCAGGATTAACTCTTACGGTTGCTTTAGCTTCACTGTTTACGGGACAAAAAGTGCGGCACGATATAGCAATGACAGGTGAAATTACTTTAGAAGGAAAGGTTTTAGCCATCGGTGGCTTGAAAGAAAAACTTTTAGCGGCAAAAAGAGCGGGAATTAAACGCGTTGTGATTCCGGAAGAAAACAGGGAAACCCTTTCCGATTTTCCTGCTGACATTTTGGCAGGAATGGAAATCACTTATGTGAAGGAAATTCAAGAAGCAATAAAAATATTGCTGATTCCCGTTACAGAAAAGATTGAACCAAAACCGAAACAGAGAAGGATTGCTTAAATTTTGGAACGCTATCCCAATATAAATATTCTGCTGAATCTGCCTGAAAAGTATTTACCGAAAGCGGAGTTTGTGCTCCGCACCTATTGTTATATTTTGCGTTTGAACCCAACCTTTTTTTATGGCAAGCACTATGAAGGAACGCATTTATATTACGGATTACCAGACAAATTTGATTATCCGTTGAAAATATACTTTCAGACCGAAACAGCAGAGTTTTTTGAAAAGAGGGAATTATACCCTCTGGAAAAAGTGGACTTTTGCAAGTTCCGCAATGGGCAGGTTCCCTTTCTCTTTTCCTGTAGCGGAGCTATCTTTTCTTTTACCGAAGAGACCTGTTTCTTTCGTAAGGATATAATTGCCAGCGGGTTTTATTTTTTAACCTGCTGGCATGAATATATCCTTTCCTATTATGGGCAAACAGAGGGCAGGATTGACTATAAACAAAGCTTGCAATACCGCTGGGATTTTACGGAAACACCGGTTGTTGATGTCTATTGTCAAATGTTGCTTTATGCTATGGAAACTTATTGTCCCCAGTTTATCAGAGAAATCAGCTGGGCAGAAAAAAAGCGTTTTGCTGTGTCTCTTTCTCACGATATTGATTATTGGGATTATTGGAGTAGTTCTGCCAAATTGGATGCTTTTAAATATAACCTGCGAACATTTATCAAACGGCCTCTTAATTCTATTTATAAAATTTCGGGTCATTTCCTGCATAAAAATCTTATTTACAATCCCTGGAAGACAATGCGTTCTATGACACGCCGCGAAACGGACAGGGGTGTTCGCTCCACCTGGTTTTTACTGGCAAGAAAAGATTTTTCGGATAAGCGCCAGAATTATATCAACGATGTGAAGGCAAGAGTCCAGATAATGGATTTATTGGGTCAGCAGGATGTAGGTTTGCATGGCAGTCCCGAATCCGCATTTGATCCTTTAGTTTTAGCTGAGGAATTGGCAAACTTGAGAGACCTGGGATTTAATCCTAAAGGTTTCCGGACTCATTATCTCCATTTTAATTATCAGCAGAGTTTTTCCATTTTGGAAGAGGCAGGGATAAAGTATGATTCTACATTAGGTTATTGGGAGCATATAGGTTTCCGTGCGGGTATTTCATTTCCTTTTTATCCGTTTAATATAGCCGAAAATAGACCTTTCCGGGTTTTGGAAATCCCTCTCATTGTGATGGATACAACTTTATTTTCGGAAAAAGCAATGAATTTAAGCTATATTTCAGCCAAGCGTGCTTTGAAAAGATTAATAGATACTGCGGAACAATATCAATCCCATCTTTCTCTGCTTTGGCATAATACTACTTTTGATCCTGTTGATTATCCGCTGTGGGGTAAATTATATTGGAAAATAATAGATTATGCTCTTAAGAAACAAGGTTGGGTAACTTCTCTGAAAGATATTTATGAAGAGTGGGTAACCCTAAGCTATTAACATTTATAACTATGAAATCACTGCTTTGGGAACTTCTGTTCTGCCTTTCTTTTCTTATCTTACTTGTGATTTATATAATCTATATTGTATTGAAGCTTATTTTACCCCGCAGAGTTTCCAGAAGCATTTTACAAGGGATAGCAAAGTTTTGGGCAAAAATTGTTATTCTTTCCACCGGCAGCAAAGTTACAGTAACAGGAAAAGAAAATCTGCCTTCAAGTGGCAATATATGTTTTGTCAGCAACCATCAAGGTTTGTTTGATATCCCTCTTATTCTGGGTTTTTCAGGAATACATACCGGATTTGTTGCTAAAAGGGAACTCTTTAAAATTCCGGTGTTGAGTCAATGGATGAAGGAAATACCCTGCACTTTTATTGACCGCAGGAATCCTCGTAAGGCAATTCAGACCTTTCAAAAAAGTGCAGAACTAATTAAAAAAGGGAATCCAATGGTTATTTTCCCAGAAGGAACACGCAGCAGAAGTGATAAAATTGGCGATTTTCATTTAGGGAGCTTAAAATTGCCCGTTATGGCAGAAGCAACTATTGTCCCTTTAGCCATAAAAGGCAGCTGGCAAATCTATGAAAAAAATAAAAAAATCCGTCCTGCTACCGTTTATCTGAAAATATTACCCCCCATTGAACCTAAGGATGATATATATAAAAATAAACATAAACTTGCAGATTATTTGCACTCCAGAATTTCCCAAGCACTGGAAGAATGAAGTTAGAGAGATGGCGAAATGGCGAGATGGTTTAGAGTCAAAACGAACTACTTGTTTTGACTTACAATTTTGCCACTGCCCACTCTGTATCCACAACCCACAATCTCAAAACACTAACAACCAAATTATTACTGGTCTCCAAACCTCAAAATTGTGAGTTAAAACAAGAATTCTGCACACTGGCAACCGAGTTTCACCAACCTCTCCAATTCCACAATCGTGAAATAATGTATTTTTTCACATCAGCAGGGTGGGTTGGAATTGTTCAGAAATGTTGGCTTCGGGGCGAATTTTTGTTTTAACTCTAAACCGAGCTTCAGCTTTGACAGTTGAAGTCAACGAACAAAATTTCCTGTTGCGTCAAAATATAGTTGCAACCACAGAAGAATCGGTTTAGAGTCAATACTTCACAAACCTCCCTATGAACGATGCTTTAACGAATCTTTTACGAATCTTTAACAATGCCTTAACTAAGTTAAGGAAGCGTTAAAGAATCGCAAAAGAAATGTAAATGATAGGAGAAAGCAGCGGTAATTGTATGGCTGCACTATATTCATCAAGGAAAGAATATTTTTTGGAATTTTGTCACCTTTTATCTTATTTTGTCACTCCCATAAATTATGGAAGGACACAAAAAGGAGAAAGAAAATGAAAGTAAAATTTCAATACGGATTAGCGGGTTATACAGGCAAAGCAGATGGCTTGATATACTGCTACAACAGGAAATCGGGTAAGGTGTATGCCCGCCGAAAAGTGCAGCCGAAAATTACAGCTCACAATCATAAAACCGGTTCCATAACGGCAAATTTGCATTCATTGCAGCCGTCTACCGGTTTCAAAAATGATCTGCTATTGTATTCGTTACGCTATAATAGCTTACCGGAAAATGCTGAAAAAAATATGTATTCTTGGGTGAATATGTACCTAAAAATGATATATCAAATGGCAAAAATGTATCCGGAAATTGATTTGAGCACTATTACCAGGGAATATATCTATGAAAATAATTTGCCCTGTATCAGCGTTAAAAGAGCTGTAGAAGCGGGTATTCTACCCCCGGTAACGGACTGGGAACTGTTGGATAGCCCTTTGTAAAGAAAATTAGCAGGTGCATAGTTTAGCGGGTGAACAGGTTAATCTGTTAACTTGTTTACCTGTTCACCTGCTAGACAGTTAATTAATAAGCAGCTGTTGCCTGATTTATGAGCTGATTTACGCGGGAAATACGATTATTGATATCCGTAAGAGCTTGTTCATCTGTAGCTCGTGCTTTAGCATTATTGAGATATTCCAGGGCTTTGCGGAAATTATTGACTGCAGAATTTCGGGCGTTATCGCGTTGTGTTTTTAAGGTTTTAGCTTTTTTACCTACAGCTTTGGCAGCTTGTTTTTCCAGATCAATGAAATTGTTATAATCGCTAGTTCCCTTGCTTTGGCTGATAGTAGCAAGATAAATATAAGGTAGATATAGAGTTGGGTCTTTTTGTAATGCCTTATTAGCGTTTAATTCAGCTTCTTGGTATTTATTCTGGCTTAAATAAATTGCTGCCATATTCATATAAGCAATAGCGTTATCAGGTTGAATGGTAATTAAGGCATTCAAGATATCAACAGCTTTTTTATTGATGTCAGCAACTGTAGCCGGATCGGATGTTTGGGAAGCTTTTAAACGATATAGATTTACGGCACTTAAATAAGCCATAGTGTTTTGAGGATTATTTTTGATCGTATTTTCATATTTGGCAATAGCATCATCCAGGCGATTAGCTTTCTGATAGGCAGTTGCTAAACGCGTAGAAACAAGCTCATTTTCCGGGAACTTGTCAAATATGGCTTCCAGATAAGGAATTGCATCGTCAAAACGGTTGTTATCATACAAAAGAAAAGCCAAACGGGTTTTTGCTTCAATATAATCGGGGTTAAGTTGAAGAGCTTTTTGTAAGGCCTCTTCCGCTTTAGCAATATTATTTTGTTCCGAATACAAGTTAGCTATGGTTAACCACAATTCCTCGTTTTCATTTAAGGTAGCAAGTTTTTCCATAGCGTTTAAGCGTTTGTTGGTTTGATTGGTTTTTTCGTAAATATCAATAAGAATGACAAGGGTTTGAGTATGTTGGGGATTTTTTTCCAGATTCAATTCCAGATTTTGAATTGCCTGTTCCAATTTCCCTTGTTTGTAATAAACAGAGCCAAGATAATAGTAAGCATCTTTCAGGTTGGGATCAAGGCCTAAAGCGAAGATGAGATTTTTTTCCGCTTCCGCATAATTTCCATTGGCATAATTGTTTAGAGCGATATTATAAATTTTATTCACTTCGTTGGAAACAACATCATCCAGTTTGGCGATAAAAGTTGTTTCCAAAGTTTTCCAGCGTTCTTCTCGTGCATTGTTAACCTTAAAATCAAGTGAAGTAAGTTCTTCAGTTTTAACACTGAAAAAGCGCATTGACAAAGCAAATTCATCACTGCGAATACTATTTATGCTGCCCATAACGAGGATATCACAGCCGATCATTTCAGCTATTTCTTTCATTTCTTCAATTTCCAGGTCTTCAACATCTTTGTAACCTGACATTTTGAATTGTTTAGCCACCTCATCCATATTCAAAAGGGAATATTGAGGGAATTTTGAAAAAACATAATCAAAGTCACGAACAGTTAAAATCTTTTGGATATTGCGGCTTGAAGAATCCATAGTTTTCAGAGGTAAAATAGCTACTTTAGTCACAATTCCCGTATAAGGTTCGGTCTCTTCAATTTTAGGAGTTGTGCGATTTGCTGTGCAGCCAAAGAGAATAAGCACAGCTGTTAACGCTATCAGTGTCCATTTGTTCATTTTTCCTCCAGAGAGTAGAGTTCAAAATAATTTTATTTTAACCAATTTTTCCCATAAGTGTATCTGTCAAGCAAAACCGCTTATGACTTATAGCAAAACGGTTTATATATACTTGATAGACAGAAAATATGGTTTAATCCAGAAATTGAAGAATAGAACCGGTATGCATAGCAAGCAATTCTCCCTTCCCATTTCTAATTAATAAGGCACCATTGCTGTCAATTTCCATAATTTCTGCTGCTATATTAATTCCCCCCATTTCCAGTAAAGCAAAGCGTCCTTTTCCAAAAAGATGGGCATTGCAATAATCAATATAGCTTTTATTATCTTCCATATACAGGCAATTGTCTTCAACGGATTTTATGATTAAACGGCAGAGTTCATTATTGGAGACCTCAAAACCCAGAATACTTTTCAGAGAAACAGCTCCAAATTTACCCAGTTCTGAATCAATATCATTGTTTGTGTTTAAGCCGATTCCTACAATATAGGTTCTTTTGGCTGGCTGATAATTACAGAGAATGCCGCCCAATTTACGATTGGAAAAAATAATATCGTTTGTCCATTTAATTTGGAGTTTGCCTTTTAATGGCTCAAAAAGGGACTGTAAACATTGATGAATACAAAAACCCAGATAAAGGGCAAAAGAAGGAAGCGATATATTATTTTCATAATCAAAAGTGAACCATAAACCGCCAGGAGGTGATAACCAAATATGATTTGCTCTGCCAAAACCTGTCTTTTGAGTTCCAGCTCTTATACAAAGTGGTTCATCACTTAATTCTTTTAACAGCTTATATTCCCGCATTGTATTGTCCAATATGTCATAGTAAAAGTAGTTACGCATTCAATCCTCAATAAACATTGCATCGCCATAACTGAAAAAACGATAATTTTCCTGAACAGCTATTGCATAAGCTTTCCTGATTGTCTCATAGCCACCGAAAGCAGATATCATCATTAACAGTGTAGATTTAGGTAAATGGAAATTAGTTAGCAGAGCATCTGTAACCTGGAAATTAAAACCGGGATAAATAAAAAGGTCTGTCCATCTGGAGCCGCTTTGCATTTTTCCTTCCAGCCAAAAACTCTCTACACTGCGCACACTTGTAGTTCCAACGCAAATAATTCTTCTACCTTCTTTTTTAGCTAAATTTATGGCATCAGCTGTTGTTTTCGGTATAATAACCAGTTCAGAATGCATTTTGTGATCCGTTATACGTTTCATTTTAACCGGACGAAAAGTGCCAATACCAATATGTAAAATAACTTCACAGAAAAGCACACCTTTAGTCCTCAGGGTATTTAGAATTTCAACATCAAAATGAAAACCTGCAGTAGGTGCAGCTACAGAACCATTTTCCCGAGCATAAACAGTTTGGTATCTTTCGCTATCCAGAATTGTATCACTGCGTTCAATATAAGGTGGAAGAGGAATATGGCCAATACGCTTAATTTCTTCCTGGAAATCTGTCTTACAGGTAAATTGAATTTCTCTAATTCCTTCATTATTTCCCTGGCTGATATAACCGCTTAAATTATCGGAAAAATGCAGCCATTGAGGAGATTTCAATTTTTTTCCAGGTCTGGCTATACACTGCCAGGTGTTTTCCTTCAGTTGATGCAAGAGTAAAATTTCTATTTTATTACCGGTTACTTTTGTAGCAAAAAGACGGGCAGGAAAAACCTTACTGCTGTTGATAACAACTAAATCTCCTTCTTGCAACAATTCCAGAATATCTGTAAAGCGACGATGAAATATTTCTCCGGTTTTTTTCTTAACTTGCATCAAACGCGAAGCCGTTCTTTTTTCTGCAGGAAATTGAGCTATTAATTCTTTGGGCAGATAGTAATCATAAGTATCAGTTGCTAAAAGATCAGGCATCATAATTGAATTTTATAGGGAACCTGCTCTGCACTTTTAAGGGTAGCTACAAAACTACCAATAGTTATTTTACTTTCCAAGCGCACGGGAATTTTGTATTCATCATTGGTTACCCAAATTAAAATTCTGCCGCTTTGTTTGAAAATTGCCTCTCCTTTCAGTTTGGGTTCAATAACCAGGCATTCTATATTGCCGAAAATTGTCTTTTGCTGTTCTTTGCGGTGGACTAAAATTTCGGTTGGCATATTTCTGCCGTCAGCTGTTATATTTACTATTATCGGTTTTCCCACTTGCAGATTTTTAGTGCGTGCCAGATAAAAAGCACTTAAAATGTCTTGAGTTCCTGCGGGAATTTCCATTTCGCTGTTTTCAAATACCCGGTTTTTGAAGTTCCATTTTTTATAGGTTGAACTTAACGAGGAATGATCATAAATATGAACACGATGTTGACGGTAATGCCCTTCCTGTAAATTTTTGCTGAATTTATAGGGCTGAAGATTATTTTTATCCCACCAGCTTTCAACTGTATCGCGTACTTTATATATTTTATCAAAAAAGGAATAGGTTTTGGCTTTAGTAGAAAGATGCCAAACCGGAGAACCCTGATAAACAGAACTTTCAGTTTGCAAAGATGCCTCTCCGGCACTTATTATTCCATATTTAACCGTGAAAGTTAACGTTTCTCCTTCGTAAAAAGGGACTTCAGCTGCAGTCAAATTCGCAATCAAAATCAGAAAGAAGAAGATGATGCTGAACTTTACCTTCATTATACACCTCCGTCTATAATGATTTCTTTTCCATTGAGATTAGTTATGTTCTCATCTATCAGCAGGTCTATAACTTTCTTGATTTCTTCTTTAGTAACTAATTTTCCGGTAGGTACTTGAGCTAAATATTCTGCAAAATAGTGCTTCCGGAAGTTTAAATATTCTCCGTTGTAATCCTCTTCCAGATTTGTTTCTACCGGAGCAGGGGAAACAGCATTGATGAGAATATTGTATTTTGCCATTTCTAAGGCTACGCTTTTTACTAAATTCACTATTCCTGCTTTAGAAGCGGAATAGGCACTTCCATTTTTAAGTCCTTTTTGGGTAACATCGCTTCCTATAATTATTACTCTTCCAAACCCGTTTTCCTGCATTGAAGGTAAGGTCCAGCGCAGGACATTATAGGCACTCATCATATTTGTTTTTAGCACATTAGCAAACTGCTTCGGCTCTGTTTGATAAAGAGGTAAAGCATCCGAACTGCGAATTGCAGCACAATGAATTACAGTATCGGAAATTTGTTGCAGGGACTGTTCCGCCTTTAGAACTGCCTCTTTTACGCCTTCGGAATTACATAAATCCACAGGATAGGAAAATATACCTTCTTTATCAAATAATTCATAAATGCGTTCTGCGCGTTTATGATAAAATAATACCAGTTTGTATCCTTCCCTGTAATATTCTTTAGCTAGGTAACTGCCAATCTGGGAATTGGCTCCGCTTATTAAAATCTGCCTCATAGTTCTTTGAGAATATTAATCAGATTATGCGCCAGCAGAAATTTATCTCCTTTCATCACTACGGAATTGATATTGGGGTCTTCTTTCAAGGGTGGATAGCCCTTAATTTTTCCCTGCACAATAAGTTCGTCATCATCCCTACCGGCAAAACGAATATCATTGGCACATATAAGATCAAGATTTTTATGATAGTATTTATCTATGGCACTTTGAATTAAGTTATCAGATTGAGCTGCAAAACCGATTAACCGCTGATTTGCCTTTTTCACTTTTCCCAGCTCTGCTAAAATATCTATTGTAGGAACAAACTCAAGATTTAGTTCTTCCTGTTTGGGAAGCTTTTGGAGTATTGTTTCTTTGGGTTTATAATCTGCTACAGCAGCACAACAAATCAGCCAATCCATTTCGGCATAACGAGTTATAACTGCATCATACATTTTAGAAGCACTTTCACAAAAGACAGCTTCTTTCAAATAATGAGGTAGCTCAAGCTGAATATTTCCATAAATCAAAGTAACTTCAGCTCCCCTTAAAGCTAAAGCACGAGCTATGGCAAGACCCATTTTGCCGGAAGAACGATTACTAATATAACGCATTGGGTCAATTGCTTCTATTGTAGCACCTGCAGTAAGCAAAACCTTGATTCCTGACAAGTCAGTTTTGTAATGCAAATAGGTCTTTATGGCAAAAACAACTTCCGTGTTGGGAGGATATTTTCCTTCTCCTTCAGTTCCACAAGCAAGCATACCCGCTGCTGGCTTTAAAATATAATTTCCCCGCTCTTTTAATTTCCTGATATTTTCCTGAACGATACAGGACTGATATATATTTACATTCATCGCAGGAACAAAAAGCACCGGGACAATAGAGGCAACTAAAATTGTGGAAAGTAAATCATCCGCAATTCCAGTTGCTGCCTTGCCAATTATATTTGCTGTTGCCGGAGCTACAACAATTAAATCAGCCCAAGTGGAAAGCGTAATATGAGGAATAGGGTCAATATCTGAAAACAGAGAAGTATGCACACTATTATGCGTTATAGCACTGAAGTTTATAGGTGTTACAAATTTCATAGCATTTTCAGTTAACACACATTTAACTTCAAAACCCTGTTTGCTTAGCTGACTGGCTAAATCTATTGCTTTGTATGCAGATATACCTCCGCTAACACAGAGTAATATTTTCTTACCTGACATTGTTTCCTCTTTATCCTTATTTGACTTATACTTTAATTTTAGTTCCTGATTTGCTGTCAATAAAAAAGGTCAAGAGGTCAAGGGGTCGGGGGGTCGAGAGGTCGAGAGGTCAAGGGGGCGAGAGGGATTTTGTGTAGACGGAGCTCGCTGCAGCTCCACATTATTTTTTTGCAGAAGATAAAAATTTTGCAGAGGAACAGCGTCCTCCGGCTACACAACAAAAAAGGATTTGACAGATATAGGGCTTTGTTTACAAAAGAGTTAAGATAAAAAAAGAGCAACACAATGAAAGACAACAAAACACATATAATTTTTAACAGATATTACTTCCTGTTAAAGTGAAATATTATGCCATACAAGAGAATTAAATACCTGCTTTTCTTTTTGCTGTTTGCCTGTTGGGCTATGATAAACGCTCTGGAAGTTCCTTTATTCTTGCGTTGGAAATCCATCAATACCGGTGCATATTGTCCCCACCAAACAGGAAAGGAAATACACTGGAACGAATTTTATCAGATAGGAATTGGTATTGATTCCCTGGCATATAAAGACCTTTTTGCTACAATGGAACTGCGCAGCAGAGCCAATTTTATAGAGAATTATGTAGAACTATACCGCTTTGACCTTTCCTGGGCTAAATCAAACTGCCAAATTGCAGCTGGCTCTATTCCCTGGGGTTATGGATTACCAAATAAATTATATTCTTTTTCTCCTGTTTCTGCTGATCAGGATCAATACCGTTATCAGGCAACGCGTTTGAATAGAGTTCGTTTGGGATTTGGTTTTGCTGAAAACCTGATGGCAATTGATATTGGAGGAGATAATCATAATCAAGTAATAGGAATATTTACTTGGCAAAGGCAGTTTCCTTTTGGTTATTTAAAAGCCGCAGAAGAAATTAGATCTCAAGACAACCATTGGCAGACGCCTGTTTCTATAAGTTCCCTGAACACCCAAATTCAAAAAAGAGACCTTGTTTTAGAAGGGCAGCTGGCTTTCAGTTATCTTCCCAATTATAATGTAACTGAAAATCATACAACTACTTATGCTCTTGTAGCAGGAAAATATCAGATAGATGATTTAACCGCATTATTTGGCAGCGCTGAATATCTGGAATTGGAACCAACTTTAATGAGTTATCAGCAATATAGAATAGCTTTAAGCCGCAAAATAAGTTTTTTTTCCCTTAATCCTTTTTACTATCTTGATTATTATGATAAAAGCACCTTTCAGAGAATTGGTTTATCCTGGGACTGGCATTTTTGCCAAACACAACGCATCGGATTAATATATTATATGGAAGGAAGTAAATTGCATAAAGCCAAACATAATTTGGGAATTCAGGCAAATCTGGAATTGGGATTATGAAAACGCCGTTTTTTATTGTGTTTTTGCTTTCTATTTTACTTAGTTCCTGTAATTTCTTTACTCCTGCGGAAAAGAATACTCCTATTATTTGTCTTACTTTTGATGATCAAAAAGATGGAGTTTATACTTATGCTTTTCCTTTGATGCAGGAATATGGATATAGAGGAACCTGTTATGTGAATTCCCGATATCTTTATGGACCAAAAATTATGAGTTTAGCTCAAATTCGGGAATTGCATAATGAATATAACTGGGAAATTGGAGGTCACTCTCTTCGTCACGAGAATTTGGCTGAATTAACTTACGAAGAAGCTGAATTTACTATCAGTCAGGATTACTGGAATCTTTATAATTGGGGTTTTAATCCGCGTTCTTTTGCTATGCCGAGTGGAAAATGTCCCCTAGAATATTATCCTATTTTAACCCGATATTATACTTACTTACGGGGCTGTAATGATTATGCAATGCATATTCCTCTTAATGTTCAAGGTTTGGGTTATCTGGCTTTTCAAAGTTCCTGGACAGCTGATATTTATAAAGAACGCATCCGCAGAGGTATAGCTAATGGAGAAGACCTAATTATTCTGGGTTTTCATGCTATAGAAGAACCGGATAATATCTATGGAACAAATTGTCCGGTATCGGAATTTGAAGAAATACTAAACTTTATAAATTATCTGGGACTGGAAGTTTTACCTCTTTCAGAGGCAGTGGATAAACTGAATAAATAGTGTAGACAGAGCTCGCTGAAGCTCAGTAGAAGAAAAAAACAGAGAAACAGTTTCTTCCCGCTACACATTCTTCCTCATTACTTAAGTCCTTTGGACTTCTTGATTGACATAAAACCGCTTTGCAGAAATTATGTTTTGCAAAAAAATGCGTCCCTGTAGCTCAGATGGATAGAGTGGCACCCTCCGAAGGTGAAGGTCAGGCGTTCGAATCGCCTCAGGGACGCCATAAAGGTTAACAGGTTAACAGGTTAACGGGTGAACAGGTGAACAGGTGAACGAGTGAACACCCTGAATAAATTGAAGCCAGTAATGTAACTAATTATATAAGTTTGTGTTAAAGTAATAATGATAATTTGCAAAAGTTGCGAAAAAATCTGTGTAATCTACGGGAAAAATAGATTATGAATGAAGTCCTTTTAACACTTGAAGATGTATCCTGTCTATATGGCGAGAGAACAATTTTACAGGATGTTTCCCTGGGCATCCATAATTCCGAAAAAATTGGCATTATAGGCATAAACGGAAGTGGCAAAACAACTTTACTGCGTATTATCAGCGGTTTATTCCAGCCCAACACGGGAACCGTTACAATGCGTAAGGATTTAAAAGTTTGCCTTTTAGAGCAAGACCCGCTGTATATCTCTGATATCTCAGTTTTGCAACATACTCTGCCAGTGGAAGGAGAAATAAAGGATGAATATCACTATAAATCTATTCTCAGCCGTTTAGGAATAAGCAATTACAACGAAAAAATGGGAGAGCTTTCCGGAGGGCAACGCAGAAAAGCTGATTTAGCAAGAGTTTTAGCAGCCGACCCGGATTTATTGCTTTTAGACGAGCCCACCAATCATCTGGATTTGGAGACCATTGAATGGCTGCAGAACTATTTAATTAATACTTCCATAGCAGTTATTTTTGTCACGCATGACCGCTATTTTCTGGATGCCGTTGCCACCAAAATCATTGAAATTGAAAGAACAAGATTATATACTTATGAAGGCAATTACAGTACCTATATTAAAGGAAAACTGTTGCGGGCAACGGATAGTCAGCGTAAAGAAATCAGGCGTCAGGCACAATTAAAAAAAGAACTTGATTGGCTGAATCGGGGAGCCAAGGCAAGAACCAGTAAACCCAAAGACCATATTGACCGGGTAAAAGAACTGCTTAGCAAGAGTTATCTCATATCTCATCAGGATTTGGATATCTCTTTCCAAATTGATCGTTTAGGGAAAACGATTCTGGAATTGCATAATCTTAGTAAGTCCTACTCGGGAAAAGTCCTTTTTAAGAGTATTGAGCATAATTTTCAGAATATGGAAAGGATCGGAATTATCGGTCCTAACGGCTGTGGTAAAACAACTTTGCTGAAAATTATTGTCGGAGAAGAAAAGCCCGATTGCGGAACTGTAAAAACAGGTGTAAATACCCATTTTGCTTATTATAAACAAGATGAGGATAATTTTGATCCCAATCTTACCGTCTATGATTATATTGCCCAATTTGCGGAAGTTATAAAAACCGCTGAGGGAAACAAAGTTACTGCCACAGAAATGCTTAAGCGCTTTCTTTTTGACGGCAAAATGCAACAAATGAAATTGGGTGCTCTTTCCGGAGGCGAAAGAAAACGGCTCTATTTATTGAAGGCGTTAATGTTTGGAGCTAATTTTATTATTATGGATGAACCCACAAATGATTTGGATATTCGCACTCTGGAAATACTGGAGGATTACATGGATGCCTTTAAAGGTTGTTTGTTAATTGTTTCTCACGATCGCTTCTTTTTGGACAGAACAGTGGACTATCTCTTTATTTTCCAAAATGGTAAACTGCGTAAATTTGCCGGTAACTATTCCGACTATTTATTGGTGAAACGGTTTGAACAGGAAGAAACAACAGAAAAGAAGGAACCGCTAATTACGCGTCCCAAACGCATTGCCAGGGGATTAAGCTATAATGAACAACGGGAATTTGGCTTGCTGGAAAAGGAAATTGAAAAAATAGAAAGTGAGCTTTTGAAACTGGAAAAACGACTTAATGATTTTGCCAACCCTTTATCTCCCGTTGATTATTACCAAATTAGCGCTTCTCTGCAGGAACTGGAAAATAAACATCAGAACTTGATTGCGCGTTGGTTGGAACTAAGCGAGAAGCAAAATGCCGGGAATTGACGGTTTTTTTGCCCCAGAAGCGTAATTTTATACCGTATAATGTATTATATTTGCTTCCTTAATTGCATTGCTTACTCATTACCTACCCATTACGGATGCCATTAGCAATGAGTCCGTATTGCTATAGTAATGCTTGCAGGAAAAAGTGTCGGCAATACGAATTTTACGAATAAAATTGATTAACAGGGATATTTTCTGCTAATTTATTAAACAAAAAATCCCGTTGCTCGGATTATCTGCATTCTATTGTTGTAATGAGTGATATAAACTGCAAAAGTTATCCCCCGGGTAAAAGATATAATAGCGTAAATAACTCCTAACTTGCAGGAAGAACGATGTCCTCGTCATTCACAAATCCCGGAAGAACGATGTCCTCGTCATTCACAAATCCCGGAAGAACGATGTCCTCATCGTTCACAAATCCCGGAAGAACGACGTCCCCGTCGTTCAAAAATCCCGGAAGAACGATGTCCTCGTCGTTCAAAAACTCCGGAAGAACGACGTCCCCGTCGTTCACAAACAATCAGGTATTTTCGTTTTCCTAAAATTATCGGTTCCGATATATAGTTTATGAGGTGGTTGACGAGGACGTCAACCATCCGGAAGAACGATGTCCCCGTCGTTCATAAAAGGTAGTTGACGAGGACGTCAACAGTCCTGTGTTCACAACTTATTTTTCTATCCCAATTATCTTTCTCAGCTGTTTTATTTTTTCGGAAGCAAGCGATCGTGCTTTCTGGCTTCCCTCTTTTAAAGTGTTCCAGATTTCCTCTTGATGATTCATCCAGTAATAATAGCGTTCCCGGATTGGTGTTAATTCCGTATTTATGACTTCAAAAAGTTCCTGTTTTGCCTGTCCCCAACCCAATCCTCCTTTTAAATAGCGAGTACGCATATTTTCAATCTGTTCCTGTGAAGCAAAGTTTTTATAGAGCGCAAAAATATTGGATGTATCAGGGTCTTTGGGTTCTTCCACAGTTTGGCTGTTGGTTACAATGCTCATAATCAATTTTTTCAATTCTTTTTCAGTGCAGAACATAGGAATAGTGTTATTGTAACTTTTGCTCATTTTGCGTCCATCCAGTCCGACAACAGTTTTTGTTTCTTCCTGAGCTATGGGTTGCGGAATTTTTAATGCCTGTGTTTTATACACATAGTTAAAACTTTGAGCAATATCCTGTGCCATTTCTATATGCTGAAATTGATCGGTTCCAACGGGAACAAAATCCGTATCAAAAAGTAAAATATCGGCTGCCATTAAAACCGGATAAGTAAAAAGACCCATATTAACTCCATCGTCAGGGTCTTTACCATTTTCCAGATTACTTTGCACAATGGCTTTATAAGCATGGGCACGGTTCATTAATCCCTTAGGTGTAAATGCCATAAGAATAGTGGACAGTTCAAATGTCTCCGGCACATCACTTTGACGATAAAAAAGTGTCTTATTCGGGTCTAAACCACAAGCCAGCCAGGCAGAGGCAATTTCCACAGTCATATTTTTTAGTTCTACAGGGTCTTTACAGGCATTTAAAGCATGGTAATCGGCAATAAAATAACGCGCTTCACAGGTCTCGGAAAGTTTTAAAGCCGGTTTAATAGCTCCCAAATAATTTCCGATGTGGGGAATTCCAGTTGGTTTAATTCCCGTTAAAGCTATTTTTTTCATTTACTTATTCCTTATTGCAATTTATATTAGAGTGAAAAATACTCATTACTTCGTCTCCGATAACATCTACGATTTCCACATTAACAATGGGACTTCTATCTTCAGGAAGGTTATCTATATATACACAGCCATCAATTTCAGGTGCTTGAAACCATAAGCGACCTATAAATTGCTCGCTATAGGGATGATATCTTTCTATCAAAGCGGGTTGAATAGTTCCTACATATTTTTCCAGATGTCTTTGCCTTTTTTTATTCAACTTTTTTTCCCAATCAAACATTAAACTTTTGCCTTTTTTCCAGTTAAATTCATCGTAGATGTTATCCTTAGGGTCTTTTGATTCGGGAGAATAAGCAAACACACCTCCCTGCAAGATAGGGACTTCAGAAAGAAATTTGTCCAGTAGGTTTAAATCTTCCTTTGTTTCATTCGGATAATCAACCATCAAAGTAGTTCGGAAAACGGCATCAGGAACTTCTTTTTGAATATATTGAAAAAGTTCTTTCAATTGATTATAGCTCTTTTTCCGGTGCATTGCTTTAATAATTTCAGGGCTCACCTGTTGAATAGGTATATCAAAATAGGGCAGTAACTTAGGATACTTTTTCCAGAGTTCTGTCCATTCCCTCTCAAAGTTATCAGGATGCATATAGAGAAGACGAATCCAGTCATAGTTTGTCTGATTATGCAATGCTTCAATTAGCTTAGGAAGTGCTTTTTCTCCATATAAATCTGTTCCATAAGTACATATATCCTGAGCTATCAATATAAGCTCTCTACCATATTTCTGCATTGATTTTGCTTCTTCAACTAGGGCTTCAATCGGTTCTGAAACCTGTTTTCCTCTAATATAAGGAATCATACAATAGGAGCATTTATTATTGCAACCGTCTGCAATCCGTAAATACACATACTTTCCGTCTTCCAGATGAGTTCTTTCTTTGTAGGATAACCTTTTAGGGGCTATATAAGGCGGCAGAATATTAGCCAGCAGATAGTTTTCAAAAGCGGAAAAATCCTTTAGCGGAATCCAGGCATCCACTTCCGGAAATCCTTCTTCATAATCCTGATAACCACGATTCATAATACAGCCAGTAACTATTATTTTGGCTTCTCTATCTTTAATGTGATTTATTATGTCACAGAGTATATAATTCAGTTCATCTAACGCTTCGCAGATAAAGGCACAACTATTAATTATAAACAAATCTGCTTCATAATAGAGTTTTGCCTCAGAAAAACCATATCTATTTAAAATTGCTACAAAGCGCTCGCTGTCCACTAAATTTTTAGCACAGCCCAAACTCTCAAAGCTATATGTAATCATTTCAGTAAGTGAATAAAAAGTCCGCTACGCAATTTAGGTTCAAACCAGGTTGATTTCGGAGGCATAATTTCTCCGGCATCAGCAATACCTAAAAGTTCATCCATACTTGTAGGATACATAGCAAAAGCAACAGCTTCTTTTCCACTGTCAACTCTTTTAACAAGTTCGCCAAGACCTCTGATTCCACCGATAAAATCAATTCTTTGATCGGTGCGGGGGTCTTTAATTCCTAAAATAGGATTTAGCAGATTGTTTTGCAGAATGGAAACATCCAGGTCTTCCACAATGTTTTTCTCATTCCAGGTTCCCGGTTTGGGTTCTAAACGATACCATTTTCCATCAAGGTACATACTGATATTATGTTTCTTTTGGGGAGCAAAGTTAGCTCCTTCAGGAATGGTGGTAACATTCCATTTTTCAGCTATTTTGGTTAAGAATTCATCTGTGGTTAAGCCGTTCAGGTCCTTAACCACCCTGTTATAATCATAAATTTTCAGTTGATTATCCGGAAAGATAACTGCCATAAAATAGTTGAATTCTTCGTCACCTTTATAATCAGGAAACTGCTCACGCCTTTTCAATCCAACTTTTGCTGCGCTGGCAGTTCTATGATGTCCATCTGCTACATACAAATTGGGTAAAGCGGCAAAGGCATTTTGAATGGTCTTTATATCCTGAAGGTCGTCCATCACCCAAAGAGTATGTTGAATACCGTCATCACTAATAAAATCATATTCCGGCCGCTTATTAGCTATAACTTTAGCTACTGTATCATCAATAATATCCTGATGACGATAAGTAAAAAATACAGGTGAAGGATGTGCATCACAGGCATCAATATGACGAATGCGGTCTGCTTCTTTTTCAGCACGGGTTAATTCGTGTTTTTTAATTGTGCCGTCCATATATTCATCCACAGAAGTTAAACCCACTAAACCAATTTGAGCACGACCATCCATAACTTGTTTATAGATGTAATATGCAGGTTTTGTATCCTGTTTCATATAGCCAGCGGAAACATATTTATAGAGGTTTTCCCTGGCTTTAGCGTAAACTGCGGGATCGTATAAATCGGTTCCCAAAGGGAGGTCAACTTCCGGCTTTTCTACATGGAGAAAGCTTAAAGGATTTTTTTGTACTTCTCTGCGTGCTTCATCTGAATCAATAACATCATAAGGCATTGAAGCAATTGCTTTTGCTTTTTCTGGTATCGGTCTTAGGGCTTTGAAGGGTTTGAAGGTTGGCATTGTATACTCCTTAGTATATAGTTTTTATAGTTGTGAAATAGTGAGATAGCGAGATGGCGAGATGGCGAGATGGCGAGATGGTCATTTCGTTACTTTATTATTTCTGGTTTGAAGTTGATACTGAAGAGACCAAATCTGTTTACTAAGTATTTCTGTTTCAGTAAGAATTGGCTTTATATCTGTTAAGCATACCATATCACAACGCTCAGATAATAATAAGTGGGTTTCCAGTTCTCTCAAACTACCTGAGGCAATTCTTAAATAATGGATAAATTCTTTACTCATTTTTCTTCCCCAACCTTCTGCAATATTTGCAGGAATTGAATCAGCAGACCTTTTAATCTGGCTTACCATATTATACCTTTCTTCATAAGGAAATTTTTTTGTCAACCTATAAGCCATTTCTGCTATATTCATACCTCTTTTCCAGATATCTAGGTCCTGATAACTTCTAATCTTTACATTATTCATTATTTTATCTCCATTGATGTTATTCCATCTCGCTATCTCGCTATCTCGCTATCTCGCTACTCACTATCTCGCTTATATAAAATAATTACGAAGAACCTTAACAAGGTATTTGTGGTCTTCGGTTCCACCTGTTTCCCGGATGGAATGCATTGCCCAAATTGGATTTCCGATATCAACTGTCTGCAATCCTAATCTTGAAGCTAAAATAGGTCCGATAGTAACTCCACTGGTGGCATCGCTACGCACTAAAAATTTCTGATAGGGGACATTCGCCTTTTCGCAAAGCTGAATAAAGCGGTAAGAACTTTCTGCATCGGATGCATATCTGTGATAAGCATCAAACTTAATAACGGGTCCTTTATTTATCAGAGGAGCATAATCCGGTTCATATTTTTCAGCAAAAGAAGGATGCCAGGCATTGGCTACATCGGCACTAATAAAAAAGCTGTTGCGCAAAGCCAGGTAAAAATCTTCTCTGGAATTGTTTTGACTGAGGCAAATTCGCTCTAAAATTTCCTCCAGCAATAAAGAATTTGCTCCTTGAGAGGTCTGCGAACCTATTTCTTCATTATCAAAAAAGATAGCTACAGCGGTTTTTTGAGGTTTTTCACATTTAAGAATAGCAGAAAGAATAGCGTGAGTCATAGCCAGGTTATCAAGTCCCTGCGCAGCAATCATTTCCTGTTTCAATCCCAATAATTTCGGAATTGTAAAATCATACAAATACAAATCACTTTCAGCAATCTGTTCTTCCTTAACTTTAAGTTCCTTCGCAATTGAAGAATAAAGCGGATTTATACCGTTAGAACTAACACTGAGGATAGCATTTAACTGGGTTTGGGGGTTATAGGCAAAGCCCTTATTAACTTCCCGGTTTAAGTGTAAAGCTACATTGGGAATAATGGCTACCGGCTTTTGGAAGTCTACATATTCTATTTTATAGCCCTTAGCGGTTTTGACAATCACTTTTCCAGCAATGCCAAGTTCACGGTCTAACCAAGTGCTGATAATAGGTGAGCCATAAACTTCCACCCCAATTTTAGTAATCCCTTTGTCAGTTTTTATGCTCTGAGGTTTAAGTTTGAAGCAGGGATAATCAATATGACTTCCGGCAAGGTTAAAACCAGCTTGAGAAATTTGTTCGCTACCTATTACAAAAGCAACAATAGTAGTTCCCTGACGACAGATATAGTATTTTCCACCTTTATTGATCTTGAAAGGTTTATTTTCAGGAAGGCAGATAAAACCTGCTTGTTCCAAACGCTTTTGAATTGCCAAACTGGCAAAAAAACTGCTTTTGCTGACAGAGAGAAAAGCGAGTAAATCCTTAATTAAATTATCCATTATCTAAACTCCAATCTTTATCTATGTTAAATGTCAGATTTTTAATCTCCACTTTCGTGTCAAGCAAGGGAATTTAAGAAAAATACCAATTTTGTCACCTCCTTCTCAATTTTGTCACCACCTATATAAGTGAAGGCAAGATTTCCGGAAACGCCTAACAACAAAAAAAACAAAGGAGAAACAAAATGAAAGTAAACCTCAAGTATGGAATCAAAACCTACTCTGGTACTATGGATGAAATGACTTATGGCAGCTATCGGAAAAATACCATCTGCATAGGTCGCAAATATGTTAAACCCCGTCTTACAGACCAAAATACTCTAATTGGTAGCAAGATGAAGAACCTGGCAATTATTTATGAAGATGTTTCTGATAGCTACAAGCTAGAGCTGAAACAATATGCCCTTCTCAATGCTGTAAATGTTCCTAAAGAGAAATTGCTTCCTAATGCTTACGCACTGTGGGTTAAAATGATGTTCAAGTTTGCCAAAGCCGATCCAGAACATATAGACCTGACTACACTAACCTATTCCGATCTGCAAACAATGGGTGATGACATCCTTTCTATCGCGTCTGCCGTCGTTAATGGTTATATGGCTAATGTTCCCGGTGCCGAAACACTAACCGCTAATATGTAATAGGAGTTAATAATGAACGATAATAATATCCTCATAAAAGAACTCGCTAACCGTATCAATCAACTGGTAAACATCCCTCTGATCAACGAGCAGAATGAACAGGCATTCTTTGAATTGGTAATCTCTATTCTGCTTGGTATCTTCCTAGATGAAGTTGATAAGCAAATACTCAAGTAGCTATTTGTCACTCGTAAAATACAAACCCCGGTTGGCTGCCGGGGTTTTTGTTTACTTTAAGTTTTATTTCCCGCAGATTACGCAGATTTTGTTTCACGCAGATTACTCAGATAACGCAGATAACGCAGATAACTCAGATTTCGCAGATTTTAACAATGAGAAGGGAAAATAAGTTTTAGCGGGTTGGGATACACTCAGCCCTTGGCCCTCTGTCCCTCAGCTCTTTGTCCCTCAGCCCTGATACTTTGATAGCGACGGTGGCGTAAGCCCCTCGTTAAAAGCTGTTTCCTGCAAGAATATCGAGAAAGAGCTTATCGGATTATTTAGAAAAATAAGCAGAAAATAACTGGTTCAGCTACAATAATTTATTGAACAGTAATGCAATAGACAACGCCCAAGAATAACTGACTAAGGTCCCCACCAGGATATAATTACTATAATTTTCTGTATTTCTATCTTGTATTTCTGGTAAGCGCATTAGTGATTTTGCAGCTATCAGAAAACCGATTAACTCATAATGCTCGATCAGGACAGCAATAGTAATTAACAACCGTTCGCTCATACCAATTAATCGGGAAGCTTGATATTGATGGTTATCTTTTTCATACACTTCTTTCAGGATAACTTTTAATATGCTATCGGTGAAGAAGATGCCTCCGAAAACAGTGACAGTAAACAGGATCAGATACTGTAACAGCAAATCAACAAATAATCTGTTTACGCAGGAAAGAATATAAATTCTATCAGGTACAGAAATAAACCAAACAGCTAAAATAATGGTAATAATGTGAATTATCTGGTCAACAAGAAACAACAGCCATTCCTTATTATCCAAAAGTGGATGCAGTAAATTCTTTCCGTAGTCCACAACTCCATGCAGAAAAGCCAAAATCAGGAGAGTTAAAATGACCTTAGCTGATAGTAGATTTGCCGTAAAAATAAGCATTACAGCTAAATATATCAGGCAATGTAAAACTAAACCCCAAATATATTTCTTACTTTTAATCAGCCAGCCGTTCTGGAGTAAAAAATCGCTCACAAATAAAGCTAATAATAAGCGCCAGAGGAGCATTATTTACCTTCTTTATCAGTAATTTGATATTGCAGGAAATCCACCCGTCCTGTTTTTTAATGAACCCCCCGTCTTTGGTTGATTTCACGATAGTCAACCATATATGGTTGACATATAGGAAGTCAATCATATTCGGTTGACCATTGGTAAATTTCAACATTGAACATCTTGATTTTCTAAAGGTATTGTGGTGCAAAATAGTTCCATAGCTTGAGTAAATAAATTCCAGTTTGCTCTTTTTAACAAGCGATCAATATTTTGCTTGCTAACTCCTAAATTTTGGGCTGCTTGCTGATATGTTAAACCTGTAAGAATTTGTGCTATAGCTTTTTTTTGATCATAGCTATGAGACCTTTCCAAATCATCACAAAAAGCGAGAACCGTATTGTAGCATTTATCCAGGAAGGGATGGTTGAAATACACAATACTCAAGCGTTTTTTATTAACTGTCTCATCAAAACTATTCATTGCATAACGGGAATTATGATAAGCACTGCCATCCATTTGATAGCTGTTGCTCTTACCTTCAATAGTTCTTGTTCCAAATCCGATACCTGCCCTGAATAGAGGAATCGGTTCAATTCCACATAACGAAAGACGATTTCTGAAGGTAAAAAGAAAGTGATAAAAATAGGGAGGGGATTCAATACTGAATTGAAATTCATCACCCTGGGTAACAGAAAAAGACATATAATCCGCCTGCGCTTGAGGGATTATTTTACACGCATATTGAAATGATTCGCTAATTTGGGTTTCCAATTGCTGTCTTTGGTTTATACCATATACCCTGGAGCGGATTATGTCACATGTTAGAACCGCTATCATAAATCTATCCTTAAGGCATTTATCTTTTTATAACTTTTTATTTCTATCAGTATAGGATGTCAAGAAAAAAGCTAAGGATGATGGGGATGGTAAACATTTCTATTATGATTTCTGTTAGTTAGGATTTGTTACTATTTGAATAAGTTATAGCCAATCCAATTATGTTTCACGCAGATTACGCAGATTTTTAATAATGGAAAAAGGATAATATGGCGAGGTGGTGAGATAGCGAGATGGTAAGCGCATTAGTGATTTTGTAGATTTTTATAAATGGTATAAAGTGCCGATATGATTAATAAGTGCTGCTTAATTTATTTAAGGTGTTATAATTACATAGGTGACAAGGACTCCCGACTTTAAACAGGGACACCTTCTTCCCGAAGATTTTCCTTGAACAAATTATAGTGATTGAAATAATGGTATTTAATGAAAAATCAGGATGGAAAAAGATGAGTAGGGAATGTCAGCAGAGGAACAAGATCATCTTTTAATATATAAAAAAGGAGCTTAAGATGAAAGTTATGGAAGGAAAGCTTATTTCCAGGGGTTATAAATTTGCTCTGGTAGTGAGCCGTTTTAATGAATTTATCAGTTCCCGATTACTGGAAGGAGCTTTGGATTGCCTCAAGCGCCACGAAGTAAACGATGAAGATATCAGCATAATATGGGTTCCGGGTGCTTTTGAAATACCTCTGGTAGCAAAAGAATCCGCATTAAAAAAAGATATTGATGCCGTTATCTGTTTGGGAGCTATAATTCGGGGTGCAACTCCCCACTTTGAATATATCAGTGCAGAAGTTACCAAAGGTATTGCGGCAGTGGGCTTGGAAACCCGCAAACCTATTATTTACGGTGTTTTAACAACTGATAGTATTGACCAGGCAATAGAACGCTCTGGCGCAAAAGCCGGTAACAAAGGTTTCACAGCAGCAAGTTCTGCTTTGGAAATGCTGAATCTTTTGGCTGAAATGAAAAATGGGGCAAAGGCGTAAAGCACGCGAAATAGCTGTTCAGTGCCTATATTCTCTTGAATTTTCAGATGTGGAAAAGAACTATCGGGAATATGGTCTTTTGAATGAATATCCTGATATTTTGCTTTCTTTGGCAAAATCAGAACACATTCAACCCAATTCTCCTGTTTATGCTTTTGCTGATGAACTGGTAAAAAACACGATCATCAATATTGAACAGGTGGAATCAGAAATTGATAAGTTAAGCGATAATTGGGAGCTGG
This sequence comes from Candidatus Cloacimonas sp., assembly GCA_023227825.1. Classification (GTDB taxonomy): domain Bacteria; phylum Cloacimonadota; class Cloacimonadia; order Cloacimonadales; family Cloacimonadaceae; genus Cloacimonas. Next base: position 189,693 of record JALOCJ010000003.1, read on the forward strand.
AAGATATTGCTCTGTTGGATCGCAACATTTTGTGCCTTGCTGTTTACGAACTTTTGTTTACGGATACTCCAGCACCCGTAGTAATCAATGAAGCGATTGAGATTGCCAAAAAATTCAGCAGTGAGGCATCCGGTAAATTCATCAACGGCATTCTGGATGCTTTAAATAAAGAAATATTGAATAAAGGAAAACTACCCAATTAGACAATGGAAAAAATTAAATGTTCTGTCGGAATATTTGCCCATAACGAAGCAGGCAATATTATTTCTTTACTGGAAGCAATTGAAAACCAGGAATTGCGGGAGACCGAAATCAGCGAAGTGATTGTTGTTTCCAGTGCCAGCACCGATGGAACAGACCAACTGGTAAGTTCTTTTGCAGAAACCCATAAAAATGTAAAGCTTCTCACTCAGGCAAAAAGGGAAGGTAAGTCCTCCGCTATTAATCTTTTTTTAGCTAATGCTCAGGAAGATATAGCTGTAATTATCAGTGCTGATGTTATTCCTGCCAAACAGACCATTGAGAAATTGGTCTCTGCTTTTAGAAATCCTGAAATAGGTGCTACGGGAGGTAGACCTGTTCCCGTAAATGAGGAAAACAGTTATTTGGGCTATATAGTTCATCTTTTATGGCGTTTACATCATCGGATGGCATTGATTTATCCCAAATTGGGAGAAATGATTGCCTTTCGTAAAGTGATGAATAGTATTCCTAAAGACAGTGCAGTTGACGAAGCCAGCATTGAGGCAATAATAAGTGAGAAGGGCTTAAAACTTAAATACATACCTTCTGCCATTATAAATAATAAAGGAGCTGAAAATCTGGCGGACCATATAAAACAACGGCGTCGTATTCAGAACGGTCATTTATGGCTGAAAGCACATCAACATTATAAAGTTGTTTCTCAGGATAGCGGTATTTTACTGAAAGTTGTTTTACAGGAGCTGAAGGAAATGCCTGATACCTTTTTTAAATTAACAGGAGCCATTCTCCTGGAAGTTTTCTGTCGCCTGCTTGGCAGCTGGGACTATTATGTGCAAGGGAAAAATCCTTTTACCTGGGAAATAGCGCATTCCACAAAGGACTTAAACCAACCGAAAAGGGATAGAAAACAGAAATGATTTACCTTATATTTCGCATTATTGGTTTCTGGCTAATGAAAAACCTGGGTTTTCCTCATTTGATGCCTATGAATTATACTGTCAGTTTGCTTTACACTTGTAATTCGCGTTGTAATACCTGTAATATCTGGAAAAAGCAGGCAAAAAATCTAACCTTGGATGAATATAAAAAGATTTTCAAAAATATCGGCAAATCTCCATATTGGATAACTTTCAGCGGAGGAGAACCATTTTTGCGGAGTGATATTGTGGAAGTGGTAACCGCTATCTATAAATTAAGTCATCCGCGCATTATTAATATTCCTACGAACGGTATATTGGTTCAGACCATAATAGAAAAAACAGATGCTATTGCTAGTGCTTGTCCTAAAGCTCAAATAATAATTAATGTTTCTATTGACGGTATAGAAGAACAACACGATAAAATTCGCAATGTTCCCGGAAACTATAAAAAAGCAATTACTACTTTTAACGGTCTGAAAGCCCTGAAGCATAAAAACCTCAGCGTTGGTATGCACACTGTTATTTCCCGGTTTAATGTAGATAGTTTTCCTTCTATTGCCAATGCATTAATGCGTTTGAAACCCGATAGCTATATTACTGAAATTGCAGAAGAAAGAGTGGAACTGGATACAATGGGAACAGATATTACTCCTTCCCTAATTGCCTATAAAAGTGCAATTGATTATCTTATCCATAGAATCAAAAATAGCAAATATAAAGGAATGAGCAAGGTTACTATGGCTTTTCGCATTGAATATTACAATCTTGTAAAAAAGATTATGCGGGATAAAAGGCAAATTATTCCCTGTTATTCAGGAGTTGCTTCTTGTCAGATCTCTCCCGATGGCGATATTTGGAGCTGTTGTATAAAAGCCAAGTCCCTGGGAAACTTACGGAAAAATAACTATAATTTTCATAAAATCTGGTTTTCTCCGCATGCTGAAATGGAACGCCGTTCAATTCATAAGAAGAAGTGTTGGTGTCCTTTAGCCAATGCTGCCTATACAAATATGCTGTTACATCTACCAACTCTATTTCGTGTTTCCTGGCGCAGTTTTATTTGTTGGTGGAGCTAAAAATGGTTTCTTTACAAAGTTTGCAGTCATCTCCTCCCCGCAGTGTATGTGAATATAAAGCATCCCGGGAAGGTCGTTTTGCCTGGTTTTTACTCACCTGGCATCCGGAGAAGGATTTTGTGCTGGAAGAAATCGTTGCCGAAATAAAGCTGGAAATTCTTAATTCCAGAGTTGGTTCTTTATCGCGTCTGGAAATTGAGAAGTGGATGAAACAATTCTTTGCTGATTTGCATTGGAAACTTTATGGTCTCTTGCATAAAACCGAACTGGTGGAAAAAGGTATCTCTCTGTTTTTTGGTGTCCTCTATGATAATGAGCTTTATTTTGTTCAGTTTGGTCGCATCTTTTGTCTTTTAACCGATAACAAAAAAATAAGGCATATAGGACGGGATTGGCATAATTATCGGGTTCAGTCATTAGACGGTTTACAACTGCTTGGTTTAAAGGACAGCGATCCTGTTATCAAACCTCAGCGTGCTTATATTGGAAGTAATCAACAGTTAATAGTTATTTCAGGGGAACTGGCACAAAAGATTTTCTCCAGTGTTGAAAATCCTTCTGCTCTAGAGACAGTAATTGAGACCTACGCTACAGAGGATAATCCCCTCTGGCTGATTCTGGAAGGGAAAGAGGAATTGGTTAAAACAAGGCGAAGAAAGCTATCCCGTTTGCAGGTAACCAGCATCATTCTTATTGTTTTAGCTTTGCTGGCTGCTTTATATATAATGGTTGGAAATCGTATTATTGACCAAACTGTGCATAAAATGCGCCTTTCTATCAAAGAAGAAAAGCCCTTACATTTGGAACAAATCCCTACAAACCTGAATATTACTAGTGAGAACCTGAAAAAATACATAGATAAACTGATAAATCTGCCAGCTCGCAATATTTCTTTCTCCATTGCCTGGAGCACGGAATTGCCATACACTGTTAGTTTATCACCTTCTTTTTCTTTAGGTACAATTTATTTGGTGTCTCACAACCGACTTAGTGCATACGATAAAAAGTCCCGTCAATTGCTCTGGACAAAAATACTGGAAGATGAAATTCGCTCTACAATAGTTCATCAAGGAATGCTGATTTTGTATCTGGCAAATCAGCAAATTATCGGTTTTAATGATGCAGGAAATATTATTTGGCAACAGTATTTGCCTACCGAGAGTATAACAGGTGCTCGTTTTATTCCCTGCATTATTAAAAACAGTGATGATCCTCGTTTAGATAGAAGTATAATGGTTATTCCTTCTAAGCGCGGAATCAGCATTCTTGATCCAGCTCGGGGTGAAACCCTTAGCAGTTTAACTTTTAAACACGATTTGGATGCTCTTTCCGTTTATGATAGCTTTGCCAATTGTTTTTATGCTGTTGTTGGTAATGCTGTTTTATGCGTAGAACTAAAGATTGTGAATTAAGCTATGAAACGCTCTCTTATTTTTTTCTACCTCTTACTTTTTGTGCCTTTTTTGGCAGTTGTAGTTGATAATCCTGTTAAAATTGGCTTTGCTCGTTTGCAATATGATGGGGGAGGCGATTGGTATAACGATCCGGAGGTCTTACCCAATCTGGCAAAATATGCCAATTTGGTGATAGGAGCAAGTTTTCCTATTGACCAAAGTGTAGTAAAAGCATCTGATGCTAAACTATTTGATTACCCTTTTCTTTATTTAACCGGTCACGGAAATATTAAGTTTACTGAGCGGGAAGTAGAAAACCTCAGAACCTGGATGCTGCGGGGCGGTTTTTTATATGTTGATGACGATTATGGTATGGATGAGTCATTTCGCAGAGAAATAAAACGCATTTTTCCTGAAAGGGAACTTATTGAATTAGACCCTTCTTTTCCTCTGTTCAATTGTTTTTTTGATTTCAGCAACGGACTTCCCAAAATTCATTTGCACGATGGCAAACCACCTCAGGCATTTGGAATTTTTGACGATAACGGACTTTTAATGTGTTTATATACTTATGAAACCAATATCAGTGACGGTTGGGCTGATCCTGAAACACATAACGACCCACCTGAAGTAAGGGAAAAAGCTCTCAAATTCGGAGTAAATATCCTTTACTATGTGATGCATAAACAATGAACATAATTGCTCTTTCCGATTGCCATTATAAATTTCACTGCACAAGCAATGCCGATCAAGATAGCGCTAACAAGCTAATCTGTTTTCTTAAAAGCATTCCGGGCAAATATGATTTAATGGTTCTTTCCGGAGATATTTTTGATTTCTGGCTGGAAGGAAAATTTACTGTTGTTAAACAATATTTCCCTGTGCTTTGTGCTTTATCCGCTATAAAAGAAAGCGGAACCCGCATAATTTACATCAGCGGTAATCACGATTTCTGGTTCGGGAACTTTTTATCCGCCTATATTGGCTGTGAAATTCATCCTGATGGTTTTACCCTTAATACGGATGGTAAAAAAATCCGTTTTGAACATGGCGATATCCACACTTTTAACGATTTGCGTTATCAGCTTTACCGTAAAGTTATCCGCTGGAAAGCTATGCGTAAAATTGCTTCCTTGTTACATCCCGATTTGGCTTTAACTATTGGCAGTTGCTTTTCCCGCACCAGCAGACAAAGGAAAGATAGTCAGGAACTTATTGACAAAAAAAGCAAGGGCTTAAAAAATTACGCTAAATGGCTGATTGAACATAAAAAAGCCGATATTGTAGTTTTGGGACATAGTCATAAACCCGTTTTGGAAACTATTAGAGACGGCTTTTACCTTAATTGCGGTGACTGGATAACCTGCTTTTCTTATGTGGAAATTGATGCAGGAAAACCAGCCCTGAAAGAGTATAACAAAGAAATTGAACCATTATAACATAAAGGAGTCCATTATGAAGAACTTAAACAAAAACCTTATTCCGCTCCTGATTGCCTTTCTTATGATTGCAATCAGTGTTGGATGCCAAACAAAAACTTCTCCCGCAGAAAAACCTACGGAGCAACTAATGAAAGAGAAAGAAATCGTTACTAACAAAACAAAAGTTGAAATGGAAACAACTTATGGCACTATTGAACTAGAACTTTGGGATGATCTTACACCTAAAACCGTTCAAAATTTTGTGAAACTTGCCAGTTCTGGATATTACAACGGCTTATATTTCCATCGCGTTATTCCTGATTTTATGATTCAGGGTGGCTGCCCCAATACTAGAGATAAAGACCGTAGCAATGATGGACGCGGTGGTCCAGGTTACACTTTTGAAGATGAATGTTACAGGAACGGGGAAGAAATTATCGGTAAAATAGATACCAATAAGAAGGCAGAAGCCGTCTGGGCTAAAATCATCCTTCCCCACATTCAAAATAACCGCACTCCTAATGAAGATATTGTTACTATTGCCAAAGAGTGTCAAGCAGCACATAATTTTGATCCCGTAATGAAGCACGACCTCAAGTTCTATCAGGAAAAAACTGGAATTATGGATAAGGTCTATGAACAGGAATTAATTGCTCCTGTAAGTTATGGAACTATCTGTATGGCAAATTCAGGACCTAACACCAATGGCAGTCAGTTCTTTATCGTTACCAAAAAAGATGGTGCGCCCTGGCTGGATGGCAAACATACCGTTTTCGGGAAGGTTACTAAAGGAATGGAAATAGTGCATAAAATTGAAAATCTGCCTCGCGATAAAAACGACAATCCCAATCCCGAAAATCAGGCATTTATTACCCGGATTTCTTTTCCCAAATAAAAAAAGCTAAAATGTTCCGCACCAACGAATTTACCAGTATAGACGGAGCTCGCTGTAGCTCCGCAAAATAGGGAGAATAATTTACTATGGCTCGCGCAAACGAATCCGCCTTGCAACAGGAAATTATGGCTTGGATTAAACAAAATCAGTATGCCTATCTGGCAACTGTAGATAAAAACCGACCCAGAGTTCGTCCCGTTGTCCTGTTTGTTTACGATGACCGCTATTTTGTTACTACTTTCAGCGGAGACGCCAAGGTGAGCCAAATTCAGAACAATAAAAATATAGAGGTCTGCATTCCACTTTACGAAGAAGGTCAAACTGGCTATATCCGTTTAAGCGGAACTGCCTCTATTGTTCATAATGCAACGCTCAAAGCTGAGGCCTCTGAGCGTTGCTTCTTTTTTGATGACTATTTTTCCGGCTATGATGACCCCGATTATACTCTTATAGAACTGGATTTTGACTATGCAGAATACTTAAGACCCGGAGAAAGCTATAGCCAGGGCTGCAATCTGAAACGCTACTAATGAAGAATTTGAGAGGTGAGGCGTCCTGAAAATAATGGACAAAAATTAGGAGAAGAAGTTCCGGAGGAACGATACATATTAACAACGGGTTTCAACCCGGAGATTAGATAATACCGAACAAAACCTTTCTCCCTTATAAGAAAAGTTCCGTAGGAACGATACATATTAACAACGGGTTTCAACCCGGTGAAAAAGAAGATGTGATGCACGACAAGAAAGTTCCGTAGGAACGATACATATTAACAACAGGTTTCAACCCAAAATTACCCCTGCTCTGAAGGGCGGGGGTAATTTTAAGTAGGAACTTTCTTCCTTCTTCGTTCTTTCTATTCGCCGGGTTTTACACCCGGCGAATAGCAGAAAACCAAGACTAATTAATAAGTTCCGTAGGAACGACACATATTAACAACGGATTTCAATCCGGTGAAAAGCAGAAAGCCCAAGACCAATCAATAAGTTCCGTAGGAACGACACATATTAACAACGGGTTTCAACCCGGTGAAAAGCAGCAAGTCAAAACGAACTACTTGTTTTGACTTACAATTTTGCCACTGCCCACACTGTAATCACAACCCACAAATTGCAAACACTAACAACCGAGCTACAACTGGTCTCCAAACCTCAAAATTGTGAGTTAAAACAAGAACCCCGCACACTGACAACCGAGCTTCACCAATCCCTCAAATTCCACAATCGTGAAATAAGGTTTTTTTTCACATCAGCGGGGTTGGGATGGCATTGTTCAGAAATGTTGACTTCGGGGCGAATTTTTGTTTTAACTCTAAACCGAGCTTCAACTGGTCTCCAAACCTCAAAATTGTGAGTTAAAACAAGAACTCTGCACACTGGCAACCGAGCTTCACCCAACCCTCAAATTCCACAATCGTGAAAGATAGTATTTTTTTCACATCAGCAGGGTTGGGAAGGGATTGTTCAGAAATAGCGACTTCGGGGCGAATTTTTGTTTTAACTCTAAACCGAGCTTCAGCTTTGACAGTTGAAGACAACGAACAAAATTTCCTGTTGCCTCTACATCTCGTTGCAACCACAAAAGAATCGGTTTAGAGTCAAAACTCCCTCCAGCTTGTTTTGACTTACAATTTTGCTACTGCCCACTCTGTAACCACAACCCTCAATCTCAAAACACTAACAACCGAGCTACAACTGGTCTCCAAACCTCAAAATTGTGAGTTAAAACAAGAACTCCGCACACTGGCAACCGAGCTTCATCAACCCCTCAAATTCCACAATCGTGAAAGATAGTATTTTTTCACATCAGCAGGGTTGAGTTGGAATTGTTCAGAAATAGCGACTTCGGGGCGAATTTTTGTTTTAACTCTAAACCGAGCTTCAGCTTTGACAGTATCGTAAAATGAAAGAAATTTCCTGTTGCGTCTACATATAGTTGCAACCACAAAAAGAATCGGTTTAGAGTCAAAACTCCACCGATTCACCGGGTTGAAACCCGTTGTTAATATGTGTCGTTCCTACGGAACTTTTCATATAAGGGAGAAAGATTTTGTTCGGTATTATCTATTCACCGGGTTCAAAACCCGTTGTTAATATGTGTCGTTCCTACGGAACTTTTCTTATAAGGGAGAAAGGTTTTGTTCGGTATTATCTATTCACCGGGTTGAAACCCGTTGTTAATATGTGTCGTTCCTACGGAACTTTTTTCTGTCTTCCTTCTTCGTTCTTTTTTTATTCACCGGGTTGAAACCCGTTGTTAATATGTGTCGTTCCTACGGAACTTTTCATATAAGGGAGAAAGATTTTGTTCGGTATTATCTATTCACCGGGTTGAAACCCGTTGTTAACATGTGTCGTTCCTACGGAACTTTCTTCTTTCTTTGTTCTTTTTATTTACTCTTTTCAATACAGTAACAACCAAGTAACAATCAAGTAACAATTCCGTAACGAGACAACGGAAGTGTTACGGAAGTGTTACGGGATCGTTACTTAATCAACTATGTAACAAGCAGATAAGTAAATGAGATCCAATTGGAATAATAATATGTTTAACTATAAGAGCAGGAAGAAATTAAGCAGGAAGCAGGAAGAAGAAAGAAAGTTCCGTAGGGATGACATATAGATAGCAATGGTGGCTTAAATTCCACATTAAAATTTACGGTTTAAGCGGCGGGTAGGGCTTTTCTGCCGTGTAAATCGTGAATTTTCTGAGTTGCTTATGCCGCATTACGATAATAGTGTTGCCTGCAGCTATTAAACGATTAGAATATATAATAAAGACAAGTAGAGGAGAAAAAATGAACGGAATAGTATTCTTCCCAACAAGGGATTTGGGTTTGATAAGGAATTTTTACGCTGCAATGCTGGAACTTCCTGTCTGGTTAAATCAGGATTCCTGTATAATATTTAAAGCTGGTAATCAATTACTGGGATTTTGTGAAGGTGAAAGCAGTGAAATTTGCGGCAGCATAACTTTCTTTTTTGATTGCAGAGAACAGGTTGATAATGCATATTCAAAGCTGAAAAACATAGCTAAAAACGCTCCCCGGAAAAATCCCAAATATAACATCTATCATTTTTGGGCAACTGATCCGGAAGGCAGGTCGCTAGAATTTCAATGTTTTGAACGGCAATTAGAACCCTATATAACACTGGAGGCGGGCTTAAAAACACGGCGCAGCATCCGTAAATATACTGCGGAACCGGTTGCGGATGAGCTTTTAAACAAGGTCTTGGAAATTTGTCGCTATTCTCCTACTGCCTGTAATTTACAGGGTTATTATTATGTAGTGATTAAAAATCGGGAAATTTTGGAAAAAATTGTTGCCTTGCGTGGTCCTTCCGGTAAGCCGATTTTAGCTGCCCCTTATGCTATTGCTGTTGCCGCTAAAGGGGATATATCCCATCGGAAAATTCAGGATGCCTGTATTGCTGCCTACCATTTATTGCTGGCAGCCAAAGCTTATGGTTTGGGAACTTGCTGGGTTACCGATATGGATAGAGAGGAAATCAAGAATTTACTGAGTATTCCTTATCAGGATTATATTGCCTGTTTAACGCCTATTGGCTATCCGGCAGAGCATTTTCCCCTGCCGGATAGACATCAGGTCAGTGATTTTGTGAGGTATCTATGAAACCGGTATTATTTTTAACTCGCCGTATTCCGGAGCCAGCAATAAAAATGTTGGAAGAGAAATTTACCTTGAAAATCAATCCTTACAACCTTGCTTTAACTCATCAGGAAATTATTGAGGGTATAGAAGATGCCGAGGCACTTATTTGTTTATTGACCGATAACATAGATAAAGAGGTTATCTCTGCTGCCCCAAAATTGAAAGTAATATCTTCTTATGCGGTGGGTTACAATAATATTGATGTGGAATATGCCACTCAACTTGGAATTGCTGTCTGCAATACACCTGGCGTTTTAACAGAGACCACTGCCGATCTTACCTGGGCACTAATTTTGGCAAGCTGCAGAAGAATCTCGGAAAGTGAGCGGTTTGTTAGAAACGGTAATTTTAAAGGTTGGGAGCCAATGCTGATGTTGGGACTTGATGTTTATGAGAAAACACTGGGTATAATAGGAATGGGAAGAATTGGTCAGGCAGTTGCCAAACGTGCTACCGGTTTTGAGATGCGGATTATCTATTATAATGATAGTTCCCTTTCTCAGACACTAGCTTTTGAAGCAAGGGAAGTTACTTTGAAGACCCTGCTGCAGGAAGCGGATATTATTACGCTGCACCTGCCTTTAACAAAAGAGACCTTCCACCTGATTAGTAAAGAAGAATTTGCCTTAATGAAAGAAAGTGCTGTGTTGATAAATACTTCCAGAGGAGCAGTTATTGAGGAAAAAGAACTGATTAAAGCGCTTAAAACGAAACGCATTTTTGCTGCCGGACTGGATGTTTATGAAAATGAACCCGATATTCCGCAGGAACTTTTAGCTTTGGAAAATGTGGTTCTCCTGCCTCATATCGGCTCTGCCAGCATTGAGACCAGAACTAAAATGGCACTGTTGGCTGCAGAAAATGCCATTGCTGTTATGGAAGGAAAAGAACCACCGGCAAAAGTAAATTAAGCAACACGGTTTTAATGGATTACAGGGATAAACATAAATTACATATTTATATTGGAGACCTAAAAAAGAGAAATTATAAAAAAAGTGATTAAAACTTGACAAAAGAAGGAAGTGATTTATAATATAATATATAGGTATTCTGAAGTTAAAAAAAGTGAGGTATATATGGTAGATACAGTGCAAAAGGTAAATATAGGGATATTCAGCGGCCTCTCTGAAGAAGTTGTGGAAGAACTGACGAAAGACCTGGAAAAGATTAAATTTAAAAAAGGAGAGGCAATAATCACAGAACACTCCCTAAGCGATAATCTCTTTTTCATCTCTAAGGGAAAGGTGGAAATAGATAAGGGATTAAACAATCCCGATATACCTTTCACTCAGCTCTCAACTTTGGGGGTAGGAGATTTTTTTGGTGAGATGGGCATAATTGAAGATAGCACTCGTTCAGCCAGTGTTGTAGCTACAGAAGATGTAGAGCTAATGGTTATTCCCCGTAATGTATTTAATGAAATGCTCTTTGCTTATCCAATTATAATGTTGAATTTAACTAAGGTAATTTCCAGTCGCTTGCGTAATACTAATGAAAGATTTGTAGAACTGATGGAAGAAATGCTGGAAAAGAACCGTTTAATGGCTATTGGTTTGGCAGCTAGTAAAATTATTCACGATATTAAAACGCCCTTAACAGTTATTGTTCTAACAGCACAGTTGCTGGAAAATATTTTCCCTGAAAGCGGTGAATTCACGGAAAACATTGTTAAACAAACCAAGCTCATAGACCAGTTAGTGCATGAAATTTTGGACTTTGCCAGAGGAACAGAAAGCCCTCCATTAATCCAGAAAGTTAATTTAGATGCCTTTCTAGGGGAAATAAGTGAGCTCTATGCTGCTTCGTTTAAAGAACGCAAGATCAATTTAGTTGTGGAAAACAAGGTTTGGGATTATGTCTATTTTGATGAAGGGAAAATTCGCAGGGTCTTAATAAACCTTATTAAAAATGCCTTGGAAGCTATTTCCGGAGAAGGTGAAATCAAGATTATCAGCAGTGTTTCTGCCGGTTGGTTACAGATTTCGGTGATTGATAATGGACCTGGCATTTCCCAAAAAGTGAAGGACGAACTGTTTCAACCCTTTGTTACGGATGGTAAAGCACAAGGAACCGGTTTGGGTTTGGCTATTTGTAAAAAACTGGTTCAGGAGCATAATGGGCGTTTAGAATATATTCCTGTAGAGCCACAGGGAAGTAGATTTGATATTCGTATTCCACAGAGCACTAAATAATTGCTTGTCAAAAACAGAGCCCTCTTTTTTGTGGTTCTGAATATAAGAAAAAACGGGAAGTGATTTATGTCCAAAGTATGTGATATCTGTGGAAAAACAGCTCAGGTAGGTAATCATCGCAGTCATGCTTTGAATGCTACTAAGCGTCGGTTTTATCCTAACTTGCACGAAATTCGTGTTGACGGTGATGGCGGAACTAAAAAAATTAAGGTTTGCAGTTCCTGCCTGAAAGCAAATAAAGTCCGCAAAGTCGTATAATAACAATCGTTTTTTTAGCTTATAATCAAGCAGAAAAATATGTCATTCGGGGATCGCGGTTTTGCCGGATTCCCGATTTTTGTGTTAAAATAATGAATAACCAAGGCACTAAATAACTATCTAACTAATACACTATTATGGGGGTTTAATGTTAATTGAGGCAATCCAAAACGAGGTAGAAAAAAGTTCTGCAGTGTTGGGTAAGGTGCGTTCTGAAATTGCCAGAGTGATAGTTGGTCAACAGGATATTATAGACCGTTTGCTGATTGGGATTATAGCTAATGGTCACATTTTGATTGAAGGTGTTCCTGGTTTGGCAAAGACCCTGATTATTTCTTCGCTGGCAGAGGTCTTTGCTGCTTCCTATTCTCGTATTCAGTTTACTCCTGATTTATTACCTGCAGATATAACCGGCACAATGATATACAATCCTAAAAGCGGGGATTTCAGCGTGAAAAAGGGACCCGTCTTTGCCAATTTCATCTTAGCTGATGAAATTAATAGAGCTCCTTCCAAAGTGCAATCAGCTCTTTTAGAAGCAATGCAGGAAAGACAGGTAACCTTAGGAGATAACACTTTTCCTTTACCTAAGCCATTTTTTGTGATGGCAACTCAAAATCCTATTGAGCAGGAAGGAACTTATCCGCTGCCTGAAGCGCAGATAGACAGATTTTTTATGAAAGTTAAGATTAAGTATCCTGCTTACGACGAAGAAAAACAAATTCTGGAAAGAATGGTGAATGAACAGCCAATTCCCTTGCAGAAAGTGCTCTGTCCCAAAGATATTGAAGAAATGAGAGAAGTGATGCATAAGGTATATATGGAAGAAAAGCTGAAGGATTATATTTTACAGCTCGTCAATTCCACCCGCCATCCGGAACGCTATCCGCGTTTGAACGATTTGAAAGGTCTGATTGAATTTGGTGCTTCACCCCGAGCAACAATTTTTCTGGCAAGAGCTGCTAAAACCAATGCTTATATTTCGGGACGGGCTTATGTTATTCCAGACGACATAAAGATGATAGCAAAAGATGTTTTAAGGCATCGTATTATTCTTTCCTACGAAGCTGAAGCTGAAGAAATTACCAGTGAAGATATCATCAATCGTATTCTGGACGAAATTGAAGTTCCATAATATATAGGGGATTATGTTTACCCAAAGCGTTTCTGATATCCTGAAAAAGATTCGCAGGATAGAAATTCGCACCCGCAATCCCGTCGCTGAAATATTCAGAGGAGAATATCACAGTCGGTTCAAAGGTCAGGGTTTGGAATTTTCTGAAGTGCGGGAATATCAACCGGGAGATAATTACAGAGATATTGACTGGAATGTTTCTGCGCGGTTAGGACAACTTTACATTAAAAAATACCGGGAAACCAGAGAACTGAGAGTTGTATTTTTAGTGGATGTTAGTGCTTCACAAGAATTTGGCACTCGGAGTATGATAAAACGGGAAAAGGTTGCTGAATTGGTTGCTGCTTTGGCTTTTTCTGCTGTTGCTAATCAGGATTTGGCAGGTCTTATTCTTTTTTCTGACGAAGTGGAAAGGTTTTTGCCGCCGCGTAAGGGACGAAATAATGCTTTGGCAATCCTTAGAGAAGTGCTATATTATGAGCCGAAAAGCAAAAAGACCTCGCTGAAAAATGCCTGTGAATATGCCCATAAAATGCTGAAAAAGCGGTGTATTCTGTTTATTATTTCGGATTGGATAGATTCCGGTTATGAGCATTCCCTCAAAATTCTGGCTACTAAAAATGATGTAATTGCTTTGAGAGTTTTGGATGATAGCGAACTGGAACTTCCTAATGCCGGAATTATATCTTTTCAAGACCCTGAAACAGGAGAAGAGGTTTGGATAAACAGTTCCGATGCCAAACTGCGTAAGGCCTATCAGGAAATTGTAAATAAAGAACAGAAGGATTTAGAGGAATTCTTTCGTAAATGCAATTGTGACTATTTGCTTATCCGGACATCCGATTCCTATATAAATTCCTTAAGAAAATTCTTCACTTTAAGGGGCAAAAGAAAATGAAAAGAACAAAAGTTATTGTTTCCTTCCTTTTTTTGTTGCTCCCTTTGTTTATGCTGGCTGAATTTAAGCAGGAACTTCAAGGTTCAGATAGTTTAAAAGTAGGCACTCCTTTTCTCTTTAAAATTACAGCTGATTTTGCCATAAAAGGTATTTCCCTGCCTGATACTTTAGATGACTTTGCAATTCTGGAAAGCAAAAGGGATGAAAAAAATCCCCGCTGCTGGATAATAAAAATAGTTCCCTTAAATACAGGTGCTTTATCCTTTCCCAGAATAGAAATACAACCCGTTGACAGTAGTGTAACCTCTATTTACACAGATGGTTTCAGGGTCTATGTGCTGTCTGTTTTAGCCGAAGGAGATACTCTTTTACGGGATATTAAACCCCTGCAAAAATATCCCCTGCAGTTACCATTCTGGATTTATCTTTTACTGCTTTTGCTAGCTTTGTCTGCGGGAATTTATCTTTGGTGGAAACAACCGGAAAAACCTAAACGGAAATATATTGCTCAACCGGAAATTAAAGAACCGGTTTTACCTGCCTGGGAAAAGGCATTAAAGGCATTGGATGAACTGCTAACAGAGGATTTACTTGATAAAGGAGAGACGGTTTTATACCATTTCCGTTTATCTAATATTTTGCGTGCTTTTCTGGAAGAGACCTATAATTTTCCTGCTCTGGAAATGACAGGACGGGAAATTGCAGTTAGTTTAAACCGGAGAAATATCCCTCAAGCACAGGAAATCAGGAAGTTTATTACTTATTGTGATTTGGTTAAGTTTGCCAAGCGTGAGCCAGCTGCTGTGGAAATTGAAGAAAACACTTTATGGCTGAGGAACTATCTGATAAGTTTTAGGGAACCAACTCAGGAAACAGAAAATGCTTAAATTCGGGCATCCCTGGCTGCTTTTACTTTTATTGGTAATACCTTTATATCTGATTTGGGAATTTGTATTTCAAAAGAAGCGGCGTTTTTATTTACCTCATTCGCGTGTAAAACAGCTACACTATCTTGTACGCGGTCAATTTTCATACCGTTATATATATCCTGTTTTGCGTTCTTTAATATTATTATTTTTATGTATTGCAGTAGCCCAACCGCGTTGGGGAATTAAAACCCGGGATTTAAGTAATAAGGGTGTGGATATTGTAATGGCTATAGACATTAGTGGTTCAATGTTAGCTATGGATTTTGCCCCTAAAAATCGTCTAAGTGCAGCGGTGAGTGTAGCCAGGGATTTTGTGCAAAGGCGTCCGAATGACAGATTTGGCTTGGTGGCTTTTTCGGAATATGCTTTAACGCAAGTTCCGCTAACATTTGACCATTTGGCAATGCTGAATTCCCTGGATAAACTGAAAGTGAATGAAGAAGCATCAGCAACAGCTATTGGAATGGGTTTGGCAAAAGCAGTTGCCCGTTTGAAAAACAGCACTGCCAAAAGCAAAGTTATTATTTTGATTACAGATGGCGTTAATAATACCGGGGAAATAGACCCTTTAGCAGCGGCAGAAATGGCTCAGGACCTGGGAATAAAGGTTTATCCAATTGGTGTGGGAAGCAAGGGTTTAGTTCCGTTTCCTTATTCTGACCCTATTTTCGGCACGCGCTATATTAATACCCTTATTGATCTTGATATGGAGACCCTGAATAAAATAGCAGCGACTACAGGAACCGGGAAAGCAGCTTTAGCGACTGATGCTAAAGGTCTTGCAGAGATTATGAATGAAATTGACCGTCTGGAAAAGACCGTTTTTACAACTCAATTTCGTTATAATTATAGTGAGCAGTTTATGCCTTTTTTGTGGCTTGCTTTTGCCTTTTTTGTGCTTGAACTGCTGTTGAAAACAATTATTTTACCTGTCTTGCCGGAACAGTTATGAACATTGCCAATCCCTATTATCTGGCACTTTTAGCGCTATGTTTGGTATTTCTGCTGTTGCTTTTCGGAAGGGAAAGAAGATTAAAGCGGCGTTTTGCTAAATATGCTGAATTGCCTTTGAGGGAGCATTATTATAGCTCCCATTCGCCTTTTTGGACTAGTTTCAAGCTTTTTCTTTCTATTCTGGCTTTGGGCTGTATAATATTAGCGCTGGCAAGACCGCAATGGGATTATGAAAATAAGGATTTACAAAGTAGTGGAATGGATATTATTTTTGCTATAGATGTTTCTAAAAGTATGGATGCTACGGATATGATGCCGAGTAGATTACTAAGAGCTATTTTACAGATTGGCAGTTTTTTGGAGCAGGTTAAAACTGACAGGATTGGAATTATTGCTTTTGCTGGAACGGCAACTTTGCAATGTCCTTTAACTGATGATTATGAAGCAGTTAGAATTGTGCTAAATGGTTTGAACAGTAATACAGTAGAAATTCCGGGAACCGATATTGGAAGTGCCTTGCGTTTGGCAGAAAATGCCTTTCCCGAGGGCTCAAAATCCAAAACCCTTATTCTGAT
Source organism: Candidatus Cloacimonas sp. (assembly GCA_023227825.1). Classification (GTDB taxonomy): domain Bacteria; phylum Cloacimonadota; class Cloacimonadia; order Cloacimonadales; family Cloacimonadaceae; genus Cloacimonas. Next base: position 206,217 of record JALOCJ010000003.1, read on the forward strand.
TTCGGATGGGGAAGACCTTCAGCATTCTGCTCTCAGAGAAGCAAGGATTTTAAAGACCAAGGGTATCAGGGTCTATACTATGGGGGTTGGCAGTCCGGAAGGAACAATTATTCGCCATCCGGAAACCGGTGAAGAAGTAAAAAGTAAACTGGATGAAGCAACTCTTCAAGAAATTGCCCGGATAACTGAAGGTGAATATTATCGCGTAACACCCGGCGGAGAAGAAATTCAGCTGATTTTGAAACATATCTATGAAAGCGAAAGCACACGCAGAGGAAAAAAAGTAACCATTTTAAAGGAGCAGTATTATCTCTTCGGCATTATGGCTATAATATTGCTGATGATAGAAAGTTTTATAGACCCGCGTAAACGAAAAAGCGGTATTATGGCTGCGGAGAAAAGCAATGAGCACTAAAACAAGGCGTAACATTATCATAATTATAGCAGTTATTCTGGTTCTGCTGATTCTGGAATTGATTTTCAGACCCAAGGTTCTAAGGCAGTCATTGGCAGAGCCATTTTACCAGGCAAAAAAATATTCCCGGGCAGAAGACCTGTTCCGTAAAAATTCTCTTAAAAGCGATGCTCTTGCCAATGCCAATCTGGCAAAGTGTTTATATCGTCAAAATCGTTTTGCAGAAGCAGATTCAGCTGCCTCCATTGCCTTAAATAGTGCCAAAGATAAAAAGGATATTCTTTATGATCGGGGAAATATTGCCTATCAACAAAAGGATTACAGTAAAGCTTTAAAGGACTATAAGGAAGCATTGTTGTTGAATCCTGAAGATGATGATTTACGAGCAAATTATGAGCTTACTTTACGCAAAATAAATAAACAACCCCCTCCACCGGTTGGACTGCAGCAGAATAAAGATGATAAAGAAAAGGAAGCAATTCGGAATATCCTTGAAGGTCTGGATAATAAAGAAAGTTCGGATAGACAGCAGCTGCACTCTAAACAAAGCTTAAAAACAGATAAATGGTGGTGAAAATGAAAAGAGTTCTTTTTCTAATTCTGCTGTTTCCTCTTGTGCTTTCTGCCTTGAAAGTGGATTTATCCGTAAATAAAAATACTATCAGTTTAAATGAACAGCTGGAATTGATTTTAAAGATTTCTGACGACAACCGAATTAAAGTTCAAGAACCAACTCCACCTTCTATTCCTTTATTCAGTTTTCGCAATATGACAAGTTCTTCAAGCAGCTCAGTTGTTTTGGAAGGGACAAAATTAATTTCTGAATTTTCAGAGACCTATCGTTTTATCTATTTTCCTTTGAAGACGGGAACAACAACTATTCCATCATTTCAGATTAAGGTAAATGGAAAGTATTATGCTACCCGTTCTATATCTGTAGAAGTAGTTAAAGCCGCACAAAAAGCTCCCAGCCAAAGCTCACCTCCTGTTCCGGGAATTCAACCTTTTGGCTTTGAGGATTCTTTTTTTGGGGGTGATAGAGAAAAATGGGCAGGAGATACTTTTGTTTTAGCTTTACCTCAAGTGCAGAAGGTTTATCGTGGTTTTCCGGCTATTGTATCCTATTATCTTTATACTGATGAAATGGTGGGTTCTTTCAATCTGGAAAATGAAATCGATGCAGATGGTTACGGGAAAAGTACTTACGAGCAACCAACGCTGTTACAATACGAAGAAGTTTCCCTCAAGGGAAAACAATATAAAAGAGCTCTGATTAAAAGATTAGCTATTATTCCCAATAGAGAAGGACGATTGCAGGCACCCATTTTAGAGGGTTATGCCCGTCTTTACGGTTTTGGACTTTTAAATAAAAACCTGCAAAGTGAGGGAGGTATCATTGATGTTTTGCCTTTACCGGCTACTAATGTGCCACCAGCTTTTGGAGGTGCAGTAGGCAATTTTAAGATAAGTCATTCTCTTTCCAGGAAGGAACTTTCTTTGGGAGAAACAATTACTTTTACTCTGAAAATAGAGGGGAGGGGTAATTTTAACCAGTTTTCTGCGCCTCAATTTGCGTCCGGAAAAGGTTTTCAGGTTTCCAGTCCGATGGTCGTTGATAATTTGAATGCCGGAATTGAAGGAACCAGAACATATTATTATACTTTAATTCCACAGGATAAAGGCGTTTATGAACTTCCCGAACTCAATTTTGCCTGGTTTGATAACGATAGCGGTAGTTATAAAATATATCGCAGTCCCAAAGAACAAATTAAGGTTTCTTCAGCAAATGTGTTAAGTTATTTCAGCCGGTTAAGACAATCCCGCAATCCTAAAGCGATGCTGCCTCAAATTAAGAAGGAGAGTTATCCTGCTTATGTTCCTTATGTAAAACAGCTCTGGTATTGGATTTTGGCTTTCTTGATTATTGTAGCTACCTTAGTTGTTTCCTTTGTTGCCGTGGATAGAAAAATGAAAAGAGATAATCCCGAACGCTATGCTTCGTTGAAAGCAGAAAAAGTCCTGTTACATTATTTGAAACCGGCGACTGCAGCAGCCAAAAATCTGTCTTTAGATTTTTATCCCCTGGCAGAAAAAGCATTGTTTCAATATCTTGCGTCTAAATATAAACTCTCTAATCATCTTTCTACTAGGGAAAAATTGCAGGCATTAAGCGAAAAAAATATTCCCGACCAGCTGCTGGAAGAAATTCAGATTTTCCTGTCTCATAGTCAGGCAGCAAGATTTATGCCGGAAACAGAAAGAGCGGTAAATTTGGAAGAAGACCTGGCTCGTATTCGCAAAATTTTTACGGGATTCAGTCGCTTAAGTAAAAATAGAAAAAACAGGATGGGAAAATGAACAAATGCAGAGAGAGGACACTGCTCCTCAACAATCAAAAAAGATTTCTGAATTTGGGGAGCTACAGCGAGCTCCGACTACTCTTAGTTTTGGTTATAATTTTGTTTTGCCAAATCCTTTTTGCTCAAGCTGACTCTTTACAAACAAAAAAGTTTACCGGTTCAGGAGAGCTTACTCCTTTGCCAGATACTTTGGATAAGGCAATGCGCATAGCGGAACAAAAAAAGAATCCCGATTTGTTTTATAATTTAGGAGTGGAATTTTTCTCGCGGGGAGAAATCGGAATGGCTAATTTGTACTTTTTGAAAGCATTAAATATTAATTCTGCCCATTCCCCGGCAAGAACTAATCTGGAACTTTCCATTCATTATAGTCCGGATGCAGATTTGTATCCTGAACAGCTTTTTTTGGTGCAAGTGCTATTTAAAGTGCTGAATTACCTATCGGTAAATCGTTTAGCAATACTTGGTCTTGTTTTTTTGTTTCTGTCAGCTTTAGCGTTATGCTGGTTGCTTTTTTATAATCCGGAAAAGGAAAGAGCTTTACCGATTTTAACCCTAACTTTCTGTTTAGTGCTTTGTGTTTCTGCGTATGTAACTCTGGGAATAAAACTTCATCACCAACAACATAACCGCAGTGCTGTAGTTATTCCCCGGGAAACAGAACTTTTATCTCCGGCGAATAATAATGTTATTCAAAAAGTTCATTCCGGTTTGATAGTGAAAATCGTTCAAGATAACGGAAATTATTATGTAGTGCGTTTGCCCGATAACCAAATAGGACGCTTGCCTAAGGAAGTTGTAAGGAAAGTTATCTAAAATAAGCAGTTAGATATATAGCTATAATTTCTTCCTTAGTAGCATTGCCTACCCATTGCTCACCTATTACGGATGCCATCCGTATTGGGTGAGCAATGGGTAGGCAATGCTATTGGGAATAATGATGTCCCCATCTTTTTCCAAATGATATTATTTGTCAAATCCTTGTTGCCTGCCATCATAGGTAAAAAGCGGCAGCAAAAATATCTTTAAGCGATAAAAGCAAGGCAGGAAGGCGCTAATGACTTCTAACTTACAATGACTGACAAGATGTTGTTCTTCAGGAAATGGACTGCAACCTTTCTAATCTTCATTTAAGGGTTCAAAATCCTCAGGAATTCTTCCTTCCAGGCTATCAATCATAAATTGAGCGGATTCATTAAGGTCACCTGTAGGATATTTGATGAGAAAATCCTTAAAAAGTTGCAAAGCCAGGTCTTTTTGTTTCATTTCTTCAGCAATCAGGAATGCCTTCATAAAAGAAGCTTTATAGTCATCGGAGTTATTTTTGTAACTCTCAATAATTTGGTCATAATACATAATAGCATCTTTGAAATTGCGTTGTCGGGCAGCATTATCTGCTTGGTTAAAAAGTTCTTCAGCAGTCATAGTAAGGTTGATGCGTTCAGGATATTTTTTCATATTAAATTCCACAAAGAGTTCTTCCGTAACCTGTTCCATTTTTGCTTTTTCTTTTTCTGATTTTATCATTCTGCGCAATTGGGGTTCTATTTCTTCAATGCTTTTATAGAGCTTTGGTGTTTCTTTCAGAGTGCGGAAAAAAACGATGTCTCCCTTGGCAGAAGTAAAAACAGGGCTCAAATAGCCCACTGGATTATTCCAAATTTGACTGGAAAATTCAGGGTCTTGTCCAATACCGGTGATGATTCCGTTATTATATATATACTCCAAAATGGCATTTTCCGGTTTGAGAGAATATTTTTTAATAATATCCTGCATTTTTTGTTCATTATGTTTCTTGTATGCTTTGTTGTATTTTTTCCAGGCAGTATTGGCATCTTTATTATTATCAAAGAAGAGAACTTCAATAGTTCTATAGGCAGGAGTGGAAAATTTTTCTTTCTCTCGTTCATAGCGTTGAGCAACTTCCTCAGCGGAGATTTCTATGGTATCAGAAACCAGTTTTTGAAAGGCACTACGCAGCACATAAGCCCGTTTTGCTTGGAGATAATCTTCATTTTCAGTAAAATATTTTTCATAGCCATTTGCTTTAGCTTCCAGATACATAAGACCTTGAGTAAGTTCCTGATTTATAAGCATATTTATGCCCCCGCTCTTATTTATAAAGAGTTGTTCTTGAGGAGAAAGTTTATCAAAAATCTGCAGCATTTGCCGCACCGTAAACTGTAAACTTGGCTCCTTGGAACTTACGATAATATTATCCAGAATGGGTTTGTTATTGTTGCGTTTGTTAGGATCTAAGGTAATAGTATTGACAATGGCACTGTCTATAACAACTGCATACTTTATTTTCAAACTGTCCGTTAAAGCATTAAGCAACTCCTGTTCTTTCATAGGGCGTACACGCTGTTCAATTTCGGGCTTAACTTCGTTAAAGTCCTTTTGATAACCTTCAATCCAATCCACTATTCTTAAAATATGCCAGCCGTAATCGGTCTTTACGGGTCCAATATAGTTCAGAGTATCCACTTGGGAACTGCGGATAAGGTTTTCCAGTTCGGGATCGTTGCCAATACCTGGAATATTACCATTCAAACGGATATTTTTAATTCTGCCTTTTAATCCCTTGGCATAAGTATTTTGATTATAGGTATCAGAGACCGCAGCAAAAGCTACACCTTTTTTCAACTCAGCTAATGCTTTTTTTGCTGCTTCTTCATTTTCAGCTTGGATATAATCAATAGTGATATAAGGATATTGGTAAAAGAGAGAGAGATTCTGATTATAATAGGAAAGCAGAGTATCATCTGTAATAATTACTAAATCCGATACATTGCGTTTATAATATTCCTGAATATAAAAACGCTTTTCTATGGCAGAAATATATTCCAAAACGGTAGGATCATTTTCCAAACCCATCTGCTTGGCTTTTTGGTAAAAAACCTCTTCAGTAGTAATAGCATTTAGAACTTCTATCTGCCCTCCCACTGTTTTATACCGTGCTTGATACTGAGGTGGCAGTTTGGATATTTTGGTTTCAAGATCCTTACGGGTAATAACTCCACCGTTATATTCGGCTAATATTTCGGAATCGTTATTTGAACTATTTTTAATTTCCATTACAGGTATATTTTCCGCTATCAAAAATATACTGATGAACATCAGGACAATACCCAGGTAAAAGTGTAGATGACGGAACATTCTTATACTCCTTAATATATTGCTTAATATATGAATGCCAAATTTGTAAAAGGGCAGAAGAAGTCAAGACATTTATAGAGGGGGGAATTTATTACAACTTAATGAAGAATGAATGAAAGTGAGATAGAAATGTAAGAGCTAAGAGCAAAGGGCAGAGAGCGGAGGGATATATTCCGGAAAAACGACGTCCCCGTCGTTTAATTTGGTTGACCAGGAGGTCAACCATCCGGAAAAACGACGTCCCCGTCGTTTAATTTGGTTGACCAGGAGGTCAACCATCCGGTCGTTTAATTTGGTTGACCAGGAGGTCAACCATCCGGATAAATAAAATCTGCTTAATCTGCAAAATCTGCGTTCTATTATTTTTTATCGGTGAATTCGGTGTTTTCGGTGGCTAAAAATCTGCGTGGAAAAAAATCGTAAAAATCCTTACTCCAAACAAATTTGTGGATTAGGAAAAAGTTAGTTCGGCAGTGAGGACTCCTGATTTACATTTTCAATCTTCATTACAGCGGTTTTAATTTTTGCTGAGGTTTTGGCACGCATTGTGCATAATATACTTTGAAACAAAAATCAATCCCATAGGAGGATAAACAAATGCTCAGGAAACTGAAAAATCAAAAGGGTTTTACCCTAATTGAAATCTTAGTGGTGGTGATTATTGTAGCCATTTTGGCTGCATTAGCAGTGCCCCGCTATCTGCGTTATGTGGAAAAATCCCGTAGTACGGAAGCTCAAACTGCAATAAACACTATTCGTAAAACATACGACATCTATATGCAAACCAACGGTACAACTGAAGGTTTTAGTATGGAACAAGCATTAAAAGAAGCCAGTTTGGGTGAAAGCACAATTAAAAACTGGAAATTTGAAGTTATCGGTAGCCCCCCGAAAAAATTTGTTGCTACCTCTACTCAGGACTTTGCCGGCGGTGAAGGAAAACAAGTTTGGTATGATGTTACCGATGCTAAATTCCATGGTTACGGAGTTGACACCTGGACAAATCCCGAAACCGGAGGAATGGAAACCGATTAACTCTTAGGAGGACAGAAAATTGACGATCCATGAATTACTGCGCTTTACTGCAGAAGCAGGTGCTTCTGACCTTCATATAGCGGCTGGCTCACATCCGATGGTTAGAGTAAATGGCAGAATGAAAAAATTAAATCTGCCTATTCAAAGTCCGGAAGAAGTGGAAACTCTTGTTTTCGGAGTGATGAATGAATCACAGCAAGCCCTCTTCAAAAAGAATCTGGAGATTGACTTTTCTACAAAATTGAGCAACGATGTTCGTTTCAGAGTAAATGCTTTTCACCAGATAAATGGTGTTTCTTGTGCTTTCAGAGTGATTCCTAATGAAATAAAGAGTTATGATGAACTCCATCTACCCGATATCTTAAAGCGTTTGACTACTAAAGAAAAAGGACTGATTCTGGTTACAGGACCTACAGGAAGCGGAAAATCAACTACTTTGGCTACAATGATTGATACTATAAATGATAGCCGTAACTGCCATATCATTACTATTGAAGATCCTATAGAATTTGTGCATCGTAGTAAAAACAGTTTAATCAATCAGCGTGAACTTGGTCATGATACCTGGAGCTTTACAGCCGCCTTACGAAGTGCCTTACGAGAAGACCCGGATGTAATTTTAGTGGGTGAAATGCGTGATTTGGAAACTGTCTCTTTAGCTCTAACAGCTGCTGAAACAGGACACCTGGTTTTTGCTACATTGCATACCGGAAGCTGTACAAAATCCATAGACCGTATTATAGATATGTTTCCCAAGGAACAACAACAGCAGGTGCGGTCAATGCTTTCGGAATCCCTGGAAGCAGTTATAGCACAAACTTTGTTACCTACTAAAGATGGCAAAGGTCGTGTTCCAGCTGTAGAAATAATGATTGCGAGTACTGCTGTGCGTAATCTGATCCGCGAAGAAAAGACCTATCAGATACCTTCTATAATTCAAGCAAGCACTAAGGAAGGAATGCAAACCAGAGATCAATCATTGTATAACCTGGTGATGAATAATCTGATAGAAAGAACAATTGCTGAAGAGTTTGCAGATAATCCTAAACAATTTGCGACAGGAGCAGGTTTTTAGGTATGCTGAAAGATATTTATATCCTGCCTGAGAATACTAAAACAAAAAAAGCAAACGGAGTGACTAGTTTGCTGCGTTCTCAGGGAGGATATAGTTTGGCAGAAGTCCTCGTTGTAGCAATAGTGATGGCTGTAATGATTATAACTATATATATAGGTATAATCTATGCAGACAGACAAATTACCAAAAATTACCGACATAGGGTTGCTACATTGATACTTACAGGTGAATTGGAAAAACAATATACACTTTTTATGAAAGAAAAGATCTTTCGTCCTTTCACAAACAAACCCGTTATAATTGAACAGACAGATGATGTAACAGTATATGGATATATTACCATTTCTGTGTATAATGATATAGAAAATTATATGAGCAATACCTATAATTTTACATACCTGGTTGGAGAAATCAGCTGGCTTGATCCTGCAAGTAACAAAAAACATTATGTTAGATTGCGGGAAGATTTTTATAATTGAGGTGGATGATGACAAGAATGTTATTTAATGAAAAGGGATTTACATTAGTAGAAACCATAGCTGTTATAGTTATGTCTTCTATCTTGATTTTAACAGCTGCTTTGGGTATTGGCTTATTTTTCAAAAAGTATCAGGAATTGAATGCTTATGTTGACTTGCAGGCAGATATGGCAGAATTTTTAAATGTTCTAAAATATGGTCATCATATAGGTTCTCGTTCTTCAGATATAGAATTTCTGGGTGTTACTAGTGCTAAAGAACTAAAACTTATAAATATGACTACTATTCCAGGCATTAGCAAAGGGATAGAAATTAAGCCCCCTATTTCTGACCTCTACCCTAATGATTTCGTTAGATATTATTTACACGATGGCTATATTAAAATGGATTATAGAAACCGGGGAACTGATTCACCCTCACCCACGATTCTGTTTCCTGAAAAAGGTAAGAAAGATAAAGTGATTATTGAGGACTTTTTAATTAGTGATGCCAATGCTAATGATGCGATTTTTACTTATAAACCGGAAGAAAAGCTCTGTATTATAAATGTGGATTTCAAAGCTAAGATTAAGATTAGCCAAAATCAGTATAAAAGTGTTCATTACAAAACAGTTATGGCTATGAAAAATATGGCACGACCAAGCCCTGTACCCTAAATATGGAGGTTTAATATTATGATAAACATCCTTAAAAGTGAAAGCGGCAACATTGCCATTGCAATGCTCCTGGTTGTAATAGGAGCAATGAGTGGCTTAACTATGTCCAGTATGGCTTTTCGCGATACTATGGCTACAATGTCCGAACTGGAAAATATCCAATGTATTCATTTTCTTCGGACAGAAGCAAATAGAGGAGAAGCATACTTGGAAATAGCAGCTAAACGCGATCCTGATATTATAGGAGGTGTAAGGACACCGGAAAGAAAAATTGCTATGAGTGGAAGTGACTTCAAAAAAACATACAAAATGCAATCACTGATTAACAAAATTTATAAGGAACTTGAAGCTGAGGTTGTTGAAGTTGAAGGTGAAGTTCAGGCAAGCCAAACAGGTGCCAGTACTACCTTTTATAAAATTGGATCTTTAGTGGAAGGCAGAACGGGAACTACAGATGTTTATTATGGAAGAAAAAATCTGCCACTAACGCGAAAATATGGAGAATTAACTTTAATTCAGGATACAGGACCTGTCTTTATGTATTTTACCGATAATGAACTATCACCCAACGATACAAATGTCTATTTTTACGGTTATGATGTACTTAACGGTCCTGTCCACAGCAATACTGATATTCAGATAAAACAGTTGGGAGGGGGAAATAATAATGGCTGGCCCACCTTTTTAGCTTTAGTAACTACAGCTGGGGAAATTGTCTCCAATCCTACTACTTATCCCGAAGAAGATGTTTTTCAGGGTGGTTTAATTGAACATTATGATGAATATGAATTCCCTGAGAGTATGAATGAAATCCGAACTTATGGAACTAGAGTAGGTTCAGGATTTAGTGAAGACAGGATAATGGTTATAAATATAGATGATTATAATGTAAGCGGTTGGCAAGGTAACATAACTCACAGACGCGAACAGATACCTATGTATTATAATAATTATCCCAATGGTTATCCTTATGCTCCTGGTTCGGAAACTGCTATAAATCGTTTTCCTACAACTGATACAACCTGGGTTCCCTTATCATCATTTAGCTCACATAATGGGAATGCTTACTATGTGGAAAGTAAACTTTGGATAAAAGGGACAATCAGGGGGTTTCAAACCTGGGCTTCTGCAGATACGATGTGGTTAATTGGAGATTTATTATATGCAGGTACTCCCAGAGGTAATGATCCACTATCCAATACAAGAGATATGTTAGGTTTAGTTTCGGAGAAATCTATTATCATTAAATATGCTTATCGTAATCCTGCTGATTCACTTCGGATACATACTAATATGGGTTCTGATGGTTCTGTTCCAGTAGGTGGAATATGGATTTATGCCGCTTTGGCAGCTCTTGGGAAAGGATATGGTAATAGCTATGAAGATGGGGTCTTTACTTTTGAATATCAACACCCGCATGGTTCAATTCCAGCTGTAAAATTCAATCCTTCTACTGATAATCCTGATGTAGGACCCATTGTATTTGATATGATTGATCTGCATCGTAACTATTGGCCTCAAACATCTGCTCATCCCTGGCCCCCCTTATTAGATTTTCCCTGGTATAATCCTATTTGGCCTGAAGCCAAACCTTATATGGAAAGGGGAACGATAAGTATTTGGGGAGGAGTTAATCAACGTCGTCGTGGTTTTGTTCATAGAAGCACAAATGATACTGAATATCCTTCAAACAGCGGTATTTGGAATACTCCAATAGATATGTGCGGTGGACCTTGTTCAACTACCGCAACTTTTGTTCAGCTGTTCCAAAATCCTAATGTAACTGTAACTTTGCAGTGTCAGCACTATCCTGGAGCATCAGGAGGGCAAATTGGTTATAAAAAGAACTATAACTATGATACCCGAATGTATAGAGTTAAACCACCTTTTTGGCCCTATTTTAAAAAGCAGGGAGAACGTTTACCTTTAGAACAGGGAAGCTGGTATTTGAGAAAACCGCCTAAGACCCTATTATAGAAATTATAGCGTAATAAAAAAGAAAGATAAAGAGGAAGAATGAAGAAAAAAAAACAACCTCGCTTCAAAGAGACCGTAGGAATTGATATTGGAACCCACAGCATTAAAATTGTGCACCTGAAGAAACTGCATGAGGGATTCAAATTGCTGAATTATGAAATTAGCCCTACGGTTGCTACCGGAACTGAATATATTCCTAGCGATTTACTTCCGGAACGATATGGACCCGTTCTCTGTGAAATGCTGAACACACTGAAAATTAGTCCCAAACGAATTCAGCATTTGGTTACTTCCATCGGAGGTGATAATACCAGTATTAAACAAATCAAGACCATCTTTCTCCCTGATGAGGAATTGGAATCAGCTCTATTTTTTGAAGCTAAGAAACACATTCCTATCAGCGGGACAGATATGATTCTGGATTATCAGGTTATCAATCTGGAAGAAAAAACCAATAATATGAATATCCTGCTAGCTGCTAGTTCTAAAGAGGTCTTGAACGAGCATACAAATGTTTTAATGACTGCTGGTTTAACACCCAATATTGTAGATATTGATTCTCTGGCTATTGTAAACAGCTTTATTCTGAATACTTTTGTGGAAGATGGAGTTTACATTTTGTTAAACCTTGGTGCTCATAGAACGAATATGGTTATCTGGGGTCCCTCTGCCAAATTATTTGCTCGGGATATTCCTTATGGCGGATATAATTTTACGCGGGATATTATGCGTAAAAGACAGCTGGAATGGGCTGATGCTGAACACCATAAACTGGAATTTGGTTTAGGAGATAATCCTGATGTAGAAAATGTTCAAACTGTTAGTATGCTTGATATTACTGAGAAATCAACAGAGGACTCTATAGTAGATGAAGTTCGTCGTTCTTTGCGGTTTTATGTTAAAGAAGCAGGTAACAGTGATTTCCGCAAGGTTTATTTAATGGGTGGGACTGCTAAACTGAAAGGTTTAAGAGAATTCATTGAAGAAAAGGTAGCAATTCCGACAGAGATTTTTATGCCTTTTATCAATGTGGAAATGCCGGAAAAATTCCAGGATAAAAAAGACCCTCAGCTTGCTTTGGCAATTGGCCTGGCTATGCGACTGGAATAAGGGAGGATTTTTCTGATGGAAACTACATTTTATTTTAAAATTAATCTGAATAAATATGGTGAAATGCGTTTGCAAGCCGAACGCGAAAAAAAGCAATTTATTAACTCTTTAATAATCTTTGCTGTCGGCTTCATTATCATTATTGTTGCCTGGATTTATATCAACGGAATGGTTAACGCAAGAGTTGAAAACCGACAGAAATACTTGAATGAATTGCAAAAAGAATTGGCAAGTTATGAAACTAGTGAGGACTATCTTTCCAGTAAAGACCTTAGTAAACTTGCGGAAACATTTAATAATCGTATCTTCTGGGCTAAAAAAATGGTTGCCTTAAGTAATGAGATAGAAGAAAAACTGGCTGTGAAAAAATTCACCTATAATAATGGTGTATTGACTCTTAATGGCATTACCGAAGTTGATAAAAATGTAAAAGAATTGGATTTAATTCAGAGTTTTATTGACCGATTAAAATCCAATGAAGAAATCAGCAATGATTTTCCCAGAATCAAATCGGGCTTTATTACTCGCCAGATTGTTAAAGATACAGCAATTCTGGAATTCGTAATTGAGTGTTATAGCAAAGAAGCAGCTTCGGGAGGAATACGATGAGAGAAAAATACTTGATATTCATTCTGTGCATCTTGCTGATTACAATACTGTTCTTTGTGTTTACGATAAACAGTGTTACTGCGAAACAAAATAAGGTTAAGGAACTGGATAGAAAAATAAAAACTGCTCAAGAGAAACTAAACAGTGCACGAATTATGGATCAGCAACTAAGCCAGTTTTCTCGTATTATAGATAATAGTTTAACCAGGGAAGCCAGTTTCAGCTTTGACGAAATAAATGCCTTTAAAACCACCATTGGTCGTATGGCTGACCAGCGAACTATTACTATCAATAAACTTTCCGATAGCAATAAATTCTCGCTTCCGGGTTTAGTTGAAACAACATATAATTTAGAACTGGAAGCTACTTATGTGCAAATCGGACAGTTTATATCCGATTTGGAATCTATGGATAATATTATTAAAATCCAAGCATTGGATATCAGCCCGCTTGCAGCTTCCGATAAAGAAGTTACAGATATCAATGCTCCCAATCGTTACCGGGTTACTATAGAGCTTTCGGTGTTTAAAGTGAAACGGGAGGCATAAGATGCAACAGAAATTTATGAAAGACCTGGCAATAGCTCTTATAGTTCTCTCGCTTTTTGTTATGGCGGTCCGACTTGTAGGTTTGTACACAACTTGGACTAACATACCCGAAAAATCAGTTCATACTAGAGAATCGGTTTCAGATACATTGCTTACTATGATTAAATCTATAGAAAATTCTATCCAAGACCGTAAAATGTTTGTATTCAATTCCTCTAAGGACCCCTTGCGTCAGGGAAACATCATCAAGGACAAAGTGGATAGAGAGAAAGAATATCAGGAAATGTTGAAAAACACTTTTCGTTTAGCTGCTACTGCTCGTGATGAATATGGCAACAAAATAGCTTATATTGAATATCAAGGTGAACTCCTTGAAGCACATATCGGTAATACAGTGAAAGGACGCCATATTTTAGACATCCAGGATAATAGTATCCGCTATAGTTATAATGGAACAATTACTACTACAGAACTCGCTCCCCGACCTGCCAAACCGGTTGAAGAAACAACTTATGGTAGTGGCACCAGCGGGAATTGGTAATTAAATAAAATGATACTGGGAGTAAATATGAAACACATTAAAAAATTCAAAAGTCATTTCGCACTTATCCTTATACTCTCTTTTCTGGTTTGTATACCCCTGAGTGCTCAACCCAAAAGAGACCCTATCCTGGATACAAAAGTGACTTTTAACGCAGATGATGCAACTCTTTCATCGGTGTTTAAAGCTCTTTCCAAATTGAGCAACACTAATATTGTTTTGTCGGTTGAGCAAGCAGGAACAGCAGAGAAAGAAGAAAAAAGAGTTACTATTAACATTAAAGATGTACCGGTTGAAACAGCTGTTTCTCTGGTTGCAAGTTCTGCCGGCTTATCTTATCGGGTAATCGGGTCCAACACTTTCCTTGTGGGACAAAAACAGAACATAATGGAAGAAATCGGTGAACGTAGTAACATCATTTTTCTGAACAATCTGGATGCCAAGAAAGTTAGTGATGCCCTTCAAAATACAAGTGGAAAGATTACACCCCTAGAAGGACAAAATGCCTTAATGGTTTATGGCAATCCGGAGACCTTCAAGGAAGTTGAACAATTGGTTAAATCAATTGATTTACAACAGCAGCAGGTTGAAATAAGAGTCCGCTTAATTGAAGTGCACATTAATGAAGCACAGCAATTTGGAGTTGATTGGAGCAAATTAAATCATCTTACTACTATTCTAGCAGAAGATCCTGTTAATCAATATGGAACCGGTTTGCCATATAACTATAATGATGCTACCGGTTATTTGCCCCATGGTGATCCTACGGATTTTGGAGTTATTCCTGATGAACAATATTTTCAGCGGATAAATGGTTTTAACGATATTGGTCATTTCAGCCGTCAGCTAACTGCTTTTGATGTTACTATTGACTGGCTACTGGAGAACAATGCTGCTCAACTTCTTACCGATACAAGGGTTACGGCTTTAAATGGAGAACTTGCCACTATGCACATTGGGGAAGTTGTTCCTTTTGTAGTTACGGATAAAGAAAATCAACTACAGGTGGAGCGTTCTGAAACAGGTATAATTCTCAATGTTACACCCAAAGTAAATCAAGATGGCAATATCACAATGAACATCAATCCTGAAGTAAGTTCTGTAACAGAACTGGTTGGTGGTTATATACCCCGCACGAAAGTCCGCAGAGTTTCATCAGCAGTAACTGTTCCTAACGAGCATAAGATAATTGTAGGTGGTTTACTAAATTCCAATATTACGCAAAAGGTTAACAAATTACCTTTATTAGGAGATCTGCCTTTGGTAGGTAAAATATTCCAGCATAGATATGAACTGGTAGAAAATACTGACTTAATAATAGAAATCACTCCCCGACTTGTTTCTATGCAGGAAACCAGCCCTACACCAAAATTGGATAAGAGGTTAACCCGAACTCTAATTCAGTATGAAGAAGAAGAGGAGGAATAAAAATGAAAAAATATAGCTCTATAATGTCAATTCTTACGCTTCTGCTGATTATATTAGTCAGTTTCAGCGCGAGTTGCGATAAAAGAAATCCTCCGCCAATTTTAGCACCGATTCCTTTACCTCCCGAATCATCCCAGGAAAGGTATATAACCAGATTAAATGCCAATCCGGATGTTATTTATGCTGATTACAATATAACTTACTCTATTATTTCTGCTGAAATAAAAGATGGAGAAGGATTTGGTGTTGCTAATCAGATTGTAAAATTTAAAACTGATCTGGGTAGAATTATTACCGATGTTCCTACAGATAGCAGTGGCGTTGCAAAAACTACTTTTTACGACGACGGAGATGTTGGTATTGCTACTATATCAGCAATTGTCCGTAATTACGATGCTAGTGGTGACACTTTAATTTGGCAGGATTCCACTTCTATAAATGTGGAAATTAAAGAAATTCCTCCAATTTCCAGTGTAAATTTAAAGCTTCCACGTGAAATTCAACCCTATCCAATGTCTGTTATGCAGGAAATAACTTTGTTTGCATATCCTACAATGGAATATCTTCCTGGTGAAGAAGGTCAAGGTGTCCCAAACAACACTTTAGTTACTTTTAATTGTAGCAAAGGACGCTTTGTAGATAGCGGAGGTAACGAAATTGGTACAAGTGCTATAGTGGGAACCTATAGTGGACGAGCTACGATAAAATACAATTCCTGGACGGATGCAACTACTGCCCCGGATGCAGAAAATGCTTTCATTACGGCAACAGTTGGAGGTGTTTCCGATACTAAGGAAATAATAATTGAACCGGGGACTCCTGCCAATATAAGATTGAGATCTTATGTGCAGGTAGATAATGTACTTATAGAAGCAGATACCAGTTCGGTTAATAGTCCTAACTGGATTTTTATGCATGCAGAATTAACGGATATTTATCATAATGCTTGTCCCTATCAACCCGTGAAATTTTCTACAGATATTGGCTCTTTTTTGAATACTACACAGACGGTTACGCAAAATACTCAAACTGATGGTATTGCTTCTGTAAGGTTTACACCTGGTTTATCTGCGGGAGCAGCTACAATTCAGGCATCTGCTAATAATGATACTTTAAAGGCAGTTACGATCTTTATGATTAATTCCAGTGAATTATACTCTTTGGATTTTACTCAAACTGATCAGATTAACTTAAATGTAGCCAATACAGGTGGCTTGGAATCTGCAATATTAAGAGTAAAGTTAAGAGATATTAACGGTAACTTGATTGATGTTCCGCAAAAAGTTTATTTTAGAATTGCTAATACCAATGCACCTGACGGTGCTAATATTAATGATTATCCCCAACAGGATTCGGTGGAGGTTATCTCCAATGGAGGTGAAGCCCAGGTTTCAGTTAATAGCGGAACAGAATCCGGTATTGTAAAAATTAAGGTCTCCTGGGTAAGCGAAAATGGCAGCCGTTATATATATGCGTTGAAAACGAATATCGTTATTCATGCAGGACCGCCTGTCCCAGGTGGAATTATTTCCTTTGTTAGTGGATTTGATTCCGGTGAGGAATTGGGAGGTGGATTATGGCGTGTGCAATGTGGTGCTATAGTTAAAGATATGTATAATAACCCTGTTGATTGGAGAACATCTGTTTGGTTTTCTATTATAGATAATGAAAATTGCCAGATAGATGCTGAAGCATTCGTAGGTAATCTGAATGCAGATGGAGATTCTACTGCCGGTATTGCTTACACATATATAACCTATGATGGAACTTTAACATACCATACGATAACCATTCGTGCCAATTGTGGTGATGATCCTTATGGTGTTCCTATTTTTGGTGATACACCTTGTGTTCTACCTTTAAATGCTCCTGAAGCATATATAGAGCCACAACCGGCAGTTCTAATGTTTGATGAGAATCAAACAAGCTATGAATTTGCTGATATATATTTTTATGTTACGGATGGTCAGGGATGTCAAATAAGTAATGCCGAAGTAATGTTCCTCGGGTTAGATGGGGGTCATTTTATCTACAGTCCCAATGCTATATATGTTCCTAATTCACCCCCTAATGAGTATTGGCATTTGTTAACCGATGAAAATGGATATGCTATTGCCAGAATTGCTTTTAGTCCCGTAGAAGCTCCTCCGCCAATTGAAGAGATACCCCAACCTGCTCCAATGAGAGTTAGGGGAACATTGATTGAAGCATTACTCAATCGTGAAACTACTGTTACGCTGATTAAATTTCCTGGAACTGCACCCTGGTAAAAAAAAGGTATATAAAAATTTTCCGATTTGCAGGTTGGAATATTCAGAGTTTAATTGCTGAAGAAACTAACCTGCGAATTGGAAGTAAACAGATTATTTTCGTTAGAAGGATATAGTAATGGTTTATAATCCACAATTTGCCCGGCTGGGAGAAATCCTTGTCCACGAGGCATATGTAACTGAAGATCAAGTGAAAGAGGCGTTGCTTAAGCAAGGTAATTTCGGTTTGAAATTGGGTGAGACCCTGATTAAGCTTGGCTATTTAACTGAAAACGAGTTGCTTAGCGCATTACATCAGCAACTTGGCTACGATGTTGTTCAAGATAAAGAATTAATGGACATAGATATAGATATAGTAAGTTTAATTCCCGAGCCCTATGCTTTGGAAAATAGAGTTTTAGCTTTACGGGAAGAGGGTGATGGTGTTGTAATAGCAATGGCTGATCCGGAAAATCTGAATGTTCTGGATAGCTTGAAGAAGCTTTTGGGAAAAAGAATAAAGCCTGTCCTGATTGGTGATACAAGTTTGCATGATGCTATTGAAAAATATTATAAAAGCATCAGAACTACCAGCCAGGTTGAAGATGCTGTAGGTGGTTTTGAATTTGTAGCAGTTGATGAAGATGAGAACGAAATCACTATTTCTGCTGTTGCAGAAGATGTTGATGCACCCGTAGTAAAGTTGATTAATCTTATCATCAATGAGGCAATTAAAGCCGGGGCTACGGATATTCATATTGAACCGTTAACCAAAATATCCCGTATTCGTTACCGGGTAGATGGTGCTTTACGGGAAGTTATGACTCCTCCGATTGGGATGCATGCCAGTTTGATTTCTCTTGTTAAAGTGATGAGTAAGTTAAATATTGCCGAACGCCGTTTACCTCAAGATGGTCATATTTCATTGAAGACCTCAATGAAGAGTGTTGATGTTCGTGTTTCTATTACTCCCACTGTTTTAGGAGAAAAAGTAGTGATGCGTCTTTTGGATAAGGGTGAATTTGGTTTCAAACTTACTACTTTGGGCTTTGAGAAAGAAGATATGGAGATCTTTAAAAAGATTATCCGTCGTCCTTATGGCATTATTATCGTTTCAGGTCCTACGGGAAGCGGAAAATCTACTACTCTCCACGCAGCACTAAAAGAAATACAAAATATAGAATCCAATATCATAACTGTGGAAGACCCCGTTGAATACCGTCTGGAAGGGGTTACGCAAATTGAAACCAAAGAGCAGATAGGTCTCACTTTCGGTTCTGCTTTGCGTTCAGTTTTGCGGCAAGACCCCGATATTGTTCTCATTGGAGAAATTCGGGATGAAGAAACAGCTGATATTGCTATCAAGTTTTCTTTAACTGGTCATCTGGTTTTTACTACTTTACATGCTAATGATGCTCCTTCAACTATTACCCGTATGATAGATATTGGTATTAAACCTTATCTGGTTGGTTCATCATTATCACTGGTTATGGCACAGCGATTAGTGCGAAAGATATGTAAATATTGTGTTAAGGATTATATTCCTACCGAGCAGGAATTGCAAGATATCGGTTTAACACCCGAAGAAGCAAGTAAGATTAATTTCAAAATTGGAGCCGGATGTGTTCACTGTGATAATACAGGTTATTCAGGTAGAGAAGGTATCTTTGAACTGCTAACCATAAATCCTGAAATCAGGAAGATTATCTATGAGGGCGGAAATCAAGACCTTATTCGGGATGCTGCCTTAAAAAATAATATGCGCTCTTTGCATGATGCTGCTATTATCAAAATGAAAAATGGAATAACTACAATCAAAGAAGTCATCAAAATGACCGTTGTTGAATAATAAATTTGAGGAAGGTAACTCACTATGCCCAATTTTGCCTATATCATTAAAGATGCCAAGGGAGCCAGAATTGAAGGAATGATCAAAGCTGAAACCCTTGATATGGCTGTGGATAAACTTGCTAAAGAAGGCAACACTATTATCAGTGTGAAAGCTGCAGCTGAAGGTGCTTTTAAGGGAAAACTCTCTCTCTTTGATAAAGTTATGCTGGCTATCTATAAATTTAGAACCGGTGTCAGCTTAAAAACCCTGGTGTTCTTTACGCGTCAGCTTTCTACTATGTTTTCGGCAGGTCTCACTATTGAAAAAGCTATTACAGACCTGGAGAAAGAAGAAAAGAACAGAAAATTTGCCAAAGTCCTGCGTAAACTCTCTGATGACATCCGCAAGGGATATTCCCTCTCTGAAGCAATGCAACAGCATCCAGGAGTGTTTAATCCTTTATATGTAGCTTTAGTTACAGCAGGTGAGGTCTCCGGAACTCTGCATACGGTTTTAGATGAATTAGCGGACTATCTGGAAAAGATAGAGGATACCAAGCGTAAGGTTTACAGTGCTTTAGCTTATCCTATTTTCATTGTTATTTTTCTCTGCTTTGTAGTTTGGGGTATGTTTTATTACATAATTCCAATGTTTGCAGATGTTTATGCCAATTTCCATGCCGATTTGCCAGCGCCAACTACATTAGCTATAAATATCAGCCATTTTATTACCAATAATCTGTTTATGACCATAATTATTATTCTGCTGATTATTTTTGCCTTTTTCCTGGTCAACTTAACTGATAAAGGACGCTATGTTTTTGATAATATCAAACTGAAAATACCAGTAATCGGGAAAGTTATTTCCAATTCCATTATGAGTAAATTTTCCCGAACTTTCAGTATTCTGATGGCTGCCGGAGTACCTATTATGGATACAATGGAATTAACTGAAAATGTTGTCCAAAATGCTGTTATTGAAAGTGCAGTTCGCAAAGCCAGAGTGATGGTAAAAGAGGGTTATGGTGTAGCAAATGCTTTCCGCAGAACAGGAATGTTTCCTCCTACTTTATTGCAAATGATTTCAACCGGCGAAGAAACCGGGGATATGGATAAATTGTTATCCAAAGCCGCAGAGTTCTATGAAAAACTTGTGGATTCCGTTATTGACCGCTTAACTTCGTTGATAGAACCACTTTTAATCATTTTTATGGCTGTTATCGTGGGTAGTATTATCGTAGTTATTTATCTGCCAATCTTTGACCTGGGAGAAGCAATGTCCCAGGGACTTCGCTAAGTTAATGGCGGTTTCTAAACCGCCTTTTTTTTATTTCCCGCAGATGATGCAATCGATTTTATACAGATTAAGCAAATTTTGTTTGATAATATTAATAAAAATAACTCTTTAGAGTGAAACAGGGATATAGAGGGGGTTTCAAAGCTTCTCGGGAAATGATAATTATAAATTATTTTTCTTTTTTCCTTTTCTTTTTTAGTGAGCTTTTTTTGTTTTATTAACTCACATTTTGTTAATTCGCAAACCAGTAATAGGGTATTTGAATATGAAAAAGTCAGTAAAAGCTTAGATTTTGGGGGAGCAGATAAAAGTTGGGAGTCAAACTATTTTTGCTGTATAACTACTTATATTTTAATGCATTCCTACTCAACTCCGTAACACTTCCGTAACACTTCCGTAACACTTCCGTTGTCTCGTTACGGGGTTATTACATTATTGTTACCGAGTTACTACAGCGTCAAGTAAGCAAGTGAGGACTAATAACAGGATAAATAAAAAATGAAAAATGTCTAAAACCTGTTAATCTTTTACCTATTCTTTATTTGTGTAAATCCATGTTGTTGATAACCATCCAAAAAGCAATTGACACAATCAACGCTTTTAATTTTCAAGTAAAGAATATATAGAAATGTAATTAACACAAGGAGCAATAATGCCTTATATATCTAATACTGAACGAGATAGGCAAAAAATCCTGAAGGCAATCGGGGTAAATAAATTTGAGGACTTACTTACAGCCATTCCTGAAAAGCTAAGAATGAAAAGTCCCCTTGCCTTATCGCAGCCGCTTTCAGAACTGGAAATAAATAAAAATATCAAAGCTAAAACCGATAAAAATATTCCCTGTGAAGTGGTAAATTCCTTTTTAGGCGGTGGGGTTTATGATCATTTTATCCCTGCTGCTGTGGATGCTATTGTTTCCCGCCCTGAATTTTGCACTGCTTACACTCCTTATCAGGCAGAAGTCAGCCAGGGCACTCTTCAGTATATATTTGAATATCAAACAATGATTTGTGAGCTTACAGGAAGGGAAATTGCCAATGCTGGAATGTATGATGGCGCAAGTGCCATAGCAGAAGCAATTTTAATGGCTGTGCGCAAAAATCACTTAACCAAAGCTATTTTGCCGGCAACCCTGAATCCGAATTATGTAAAAGTGGTTAAAGCCTACACTGAAGGCAACGGAATTGAACTTTTAATAGCTCCCGAAAAAGATGGACTAACGGATTTATCTGCTTTGGAAAATATGCTGAATGATACAATTGGCAGTGTAATTATCCAGACCCCTAATTTTTATGGCAATATAGAAGATGCTAAAGCATTTGATACTATTGTGCATAAAAATCCCAATTGTTTGCTTATTGCCTGTGTTGATCCTATTTCTTTAGCTATTTTTATGCCACCTGCAGAATATAATGCAGATATTGCTGTTGGCGAAGGTCAGGTATTTGGTAATAATATGTATTTCGGGGGTCCGCTCTTCGGTTTTTTTGCTACCAGACCAGAAATGGCACGTTTGATGCCTGGTAGAATTGTGGGTGGAACTATAGATAAAGACGGTAACAAAGCTTATGTTTTAACATTACAAGCAAGAGAACAACATATTAGACGGGCGAAAGCAACTTCCAATATCTGTTCTAATGAGTCACTATGCACTTTGTCAGCCGTTGTTTATTTATGTTTATTGGGGAAAGAAGGTCTCATTGAAGTAGCAACCCAATCTGCTCAAAAAGCACACTACACGGCAAACGAGCTCTGTAAAATCCCCGGTTTGGCTCTTACTTATCCTAATGCATATTTCTTCAAAGAATTTGTGCTTAAAACTCCGAAAAAAGCTGAAGAAATAATTAAAGCTCTAGTGCCCGGGAATATCTACGCCGGAATTGATCTTGCGCCTTTGGGAAAACCTGATGAATTGATGATTGCCGTAACGGAAAAGAAAAGTAAAGCAGAAATTGACAGCTTCGTCCAGGCAATGCAGGAGGTTGTAAAATGAGCAAAACCATTTTTGAACATAGCACTCCCGGCAGAAAAGGTGTAGTTTTACCCGAGAGAGAAATTGATATTCCTTTAGCAACTATGTTTTCGGAAACAATGTTGAGAACTAAAAAAGCTCGTTTACCGGAAGTAAGTGAACTGGACACGATGCGCCATTATATTACCCTTTCCCATAAAAATCACTTTATTGAAAAGGGTTTGTATCCTTTAGGCAGTTGCACAATGAAGTATAATCCCAAACTTCACGAAACGCTTGTAAGGCATCCATCCTTTACTTCTTTGCATCCTTATCAGCCTGAAGAGACACTGCAAGGCGCTTTGGAACTGATGTATGAATTGCAAAAAGACCTGGCAGAAATTGCAGGAATGGCAGGAGTTACTCTTCAACCTGCTGCTGGAGCTCAAGGTGAATTTACCGGTATCAAAATTATTGCCGCCTATCATAAGGTAAAAGGAAATACACATAAAGACACAATCATCATTCCTGATAGCGCGCATGGAACAAATCCTGCCTCCTGTAGTTTGGTGGGCTATAAAACAGTGGAACTTGCTTCTAATAAAGAAGGTCGTTGTGATATAGCCAAATTGCGGGAACTGGTTAATGATCAAACAGCTGGAATTATGATTACCAATCCCAATACTTTAGGACTTTTTGAAACACAAATAGAAGAAATAGCAGATATAATTCACAGTGTTGATGCTTTAATGTATATGGACGGAGCTAATTTAAATGCTCTTTTGGGAATTGTGCAACCCGGGAAAATAGGTTTTGATTTAATGCACTTCAATTTGCATAAGACATTTGCTACACCTCATGGAGGAGGTGGTCCCGGTTCCGGTCCTGTAGCTGTAAGTGAAAAGTTACTGCCATTTTTGCCAGTTCCTGTAGTTACAAAAGACGAAAAGGGTTATCATCTTTCTTCTGAAAATGAGCTGACCTCCATTGGCAAAGTGCATACTTTTTATGGTAACTTTGCTGTTTTAGTGCGTGCTTATATTTATATTAAGATGTTAGGAGCTGAAGGTTTACGCCGGGTTTCCGAGAATGCTATTTTGAATGCCAATTACCTTATGCAATGCTTAGGCGAATATTACCATATTGAACATCAGGAACCTTGTATGCATGAATTTGTTATGGATGGCACCTGGCAAAAGAAGAATTACGGAATAACTACTTTGGATATAGCTAAACGGCTTTTGGATAAGGGTTTCCATTCACCAACGATCTATTTTCCACTGATTATTCCTGAAGCAATGATGGTGGAACCAACGGAAACAGAATCCCTGGAAAGTTTGGATGCCTTCGCCGCAGCAATGAGAGAAATTGCCCTAGAGTGCAAAGACAATCCGGAACTTGTTAAAAATGCACCTTTAACAACTCCGGTGAAAAGAGTGGATGATGCTCGCGCAGTTAAAATGCTGGAGCCCGTCTTTCCTCTTGCGGATTAGTTATATGCTGTTTTTTAGAAAGGAGAAAAAATGAAAAAACATATCTTAGTGCTCTCAGTGCTGTTAGCGCTGTTTGCCCTGGCTTATGCCCAACCTGTTAAACTTGGTTTTGTAAATACTGATCGCTTGCTTATGGATAGTAACGAAGCAGCGGAAGTTGCCAGGTTATTTGCTTTGGATAAACAGAACTGGACAAACCAGATAAAATCACTGGATGATGAAATTAAACAAATGGAACGGGATTTTGAAATTCGTAAACTTACTATGAACGATGCCGCAAAAAGAGAGATGCAAAGTCAGATAGATACCAAAAAAACGGAAGCCGGACGCTTATTGGAAGAATATTTTGGCGACGGAGGGAAAGCGGAACAGCGTTACCGTGAACTTATTGACCCGTTAACTTTAAAAATCCATAATCTCATCAAGAAAATTGCTGAAGATGAGAAATACACGATGATTTTTGATGTGAGTATGGGCAGTTTGCTTTATGCTCTTCCGGTGTTGGATTTAACAGACCAGATTTTACTGGAACTGAATAAAGATACCGTTAAGCCAACCGAAGGAACAACAACTGAACCTCCTAAACCGGAAGAACAATTACCGCCTGAAATTAAACCACCTGAGGGCTTAGGTGATGATTTTAAGCCCGATAAATTATGAAACACTTTAAAAACCCTGTAAATAGTGAACTCCTCACTTATATCTGCCAGGGAGAACTGCAAGGAAAAATACCCGCAGGCCTTTGTAAAGTTGGCGAACCACAAGAGGCAGACGAACAAACCATAATCTTTCTGGAGCAGGAAAAACTTCTGGAAAAAGCGAAAGCCAGTTCTGCCGGCTTGATTATTACCACTGCCAAATTTGTTTCCGAGCTTCCTGAAAGGGCTTTGCTGATTGTAGAAAGACCCTACTATTCTTTAATGCGTCTAATAACCTGGTGGCTGGAACAGGAGAACAAGGATGTTAATTTTACAATTCATCCAACAGCAATTGTGGCAGAAGATGTTCGTTTTGAAGGAGAAGTGGCAATTGGAGCCAATGTTGTTATCGGCAGTGGTTGCACTTTGGGGAAAGGAGTTATAATTGCTGCGGGATGTTCCATCGGTAAAAATGTTACTATCGGGAAAGGGACAAAGCTCTTTGCCAATGTCTGTATCTATGACGATTGCGTAATTGGCAGTGATTGTATTCTCCATAGCGGAGTAGTTATCGGAGCCGATGGTTTCGGTTTTATGCTAATTGAAGGTAAACAGCAAAAAATTCCTCAAGTGGGAAATGTAGTTATTGGCGATGATGTAGAAATTGGAGCAAATAGTTGTATTGATAGAGCTACTTTAGGTTCCACAATTATCGGCAGAGGAACTAAAATAGATAATCTTGTTCAGGTTGGTCACAATTGCATTATTGGAGAACACAGCATTCTTTGTTCTCAAGTTGGTTTGGCAGGTAGCACGGTTATTGGGGATTATGTTTATCTGGCAGGGCAGGTAGGAATTGCGGATCACCTGCAAATAGGCAATAGAGCAATGGTGGGTGCTCAATCCGGGGTTTCAGGTAATATTCCTGAGGACGGCAGATATTTTGGCTATCCTGCTATGGATGCGAATCTTACTAAAAGAATTATGGCAATACAGAAAAACTTACCCGATATGTATCATTTCTATCTGAAAGCCAAAAAGAACGAATCGGATAACGGAGAGAAATAATGGAATATAAACAAACAATAGGTGGAGAATCATCTTATACAGGCATTGGATTGCATTCCGGAGAAATAAGTACCATCAGATTCAAACCGGCAAATGCAGATGAAGGAATCGTCTTTATCCGAACCGATTTACCCGGGAAGCCCAGAATTCCTGCTGATATTGATCATGTTGTAGATATTTCCCGGGGCACAACAATTGGCATCAATGGAACAACCGTAGCTACCATAGAACATGTTCTTTCTGCCATTGCCGGAATGAGGATAGATAATATATGCATTGAAATAAACGGTCCCGAAGCTCCTGTAGCAGATGGCTCGGCTGTTGTATTCTTAAATCTTTTGCGGCAATGCGGAATTGTGCAGCAGGATAGCGAACGGGAATATTTTGAGCTGGAAGTGCCAATCAGTTTTTCCGCTCCGGAAGATAATGTGGATATTGTAATAGTCCCTTCCAATGAATTGAAAATTACTTTTATGATTGATTACAAGCATCCCTGTTTGGGAACGCAATATACTTGGCTGCCTTCTATGGATTACTATGCCAAGGATTTTGCCGGAGCCCGCACTTTCTGTTTTATCAGTGAAATACTGGAGCTGAAAAATATGGGTTTAATTAAAGGCGGTTCACTGGAAAATGCTTTAGTAATTGCCGATCCTGATATGAGTGAAGAGGAATTGCAACAGCTACAGGATATTTTTGGTTATCATCAACCTGTAACTGTTTCCACCGAAGGCATATTGAACAGTCATCCTTTGCGTTATTACAATGAATTCGTCCGGCATAAAGTAGTTGATTTGGTTGGCGATATTGCTCTTTTAGGCATTCCTATTAAAGGGCATATTTTAGCAGCTCGCAGCGGACACAAAACCAATGTGGAACTGGTGAAAAAACTTCGGCAGATTCAAAAAAAGCACCAGCTGCAAAAGATATATCAGAAAAGCAAAACTAAAGATGTGGTCTTTGATATCAATGCTATTTTACGAATATTGCCCCATCGCTATCCCTTCTTGCTGGTAGATAAAATTATTGAATTTACTCCGGGGGTATCCCTAACCGGAATTAAAAATGTTACTATCAATGAACCCTTTTTCCAGGGTCATTTTCCCGGTCATCCTATTATGCCGGGAGTGCTAATTATTGAAGGAATGGCTCAGGCAGGGGGAATTATGTTACTTAATCAAATGGAAAATCCCCAAAACTATGTTGCTTATTTTGCCAGTATTGATAATGTAAAATTTCGCAAACCTGTTCTGCCGGGAGATACACTACGCTACGAACTGAAAGTGCTTTCCCTGAAAAAGTCGTTGGCAAAAATGCACGGAGAGACATTCGTTGAGGGAGAAAAAGTTGCCGAAGGTGATTTTATGGCTATGATTATGGAGCGGGAAAAATGACTACTATTCATCCAACAGCAATTATTGAAGAAGGTGCCGTTATCGGCGAAAACTGCAATGTAGGACCCTATTGCCACCTCGGGAAAAATGTTATTCTGGGCTCGGATAATATCCTTTTTGCCAATGTTACAATTTCCGGACATACAACTATCGGAACCGGTAATAAAATATATGCTTATGCTGTTTTAGGCACCGAACCGCAGGATTTGAAGTTTAAGGGTGAGCCAACTCATTTGCGGATTGGCAGCAATAATACCATCCGGGAATTTGTAACTATCAACTGCAGTAATCAGATGGAAGAAGATACAGTGGTTGGAGATAACAACCTGCTAATGGAATATGTGCATATTGCTCACAACTGTCAAATCGGTTCCGGTTGCGTAATTGCCAATGTTGTTCAGTGCGGAGGCCATATTCATATTGGTGATTTTGCCACAGTTGGCGGTTTAACTGCCATTCACCAGTTTGTGCATATTGGAACTTATGCCTTTGTGGGAGGTGCTTCTGCTGTGAAAAAAGATATTGTGCCTTATTCTCGCGGACAGGGAAATCCGTATAAAACAGTTGGACTGAACAGTATCGGGTTAATGAGAAAGGGTTTTAGCTCTCAGACCCTTGCTGCAATCAAGGAAATCTACAATATCTTCTATCGTCAGAGCTTAAATACTTCCCAAGCGATGGAAAAAGCACTCCAAATATCAAATCCAACTCCTGAGCAGTTAATTTTTATTCAGTTTGTCCAAAACGCTCAACGAGGTATCTCCAACTAATTTTTTCTGCACCCAAAATATTATCAGGGATTATTCAGGGAAGTGCAAAAATCCCTTTTAGGATGATAGTTCTATAACTACGGGTTTGAACCCAGTGAAGAAGAAGAACATTTTCTTACTTCCAATCCATCATTCGCTTATCATCTTTCCATCCTTGTTATAATAACTTGGCTCGCATTTGGCGAGGCAATTACCTTTTTTTAGACAGCACATTATTTCCTGCCAAGTTGAATCTTTTATGCTGCATTAACACTTCTTTAACAACTCCTTAACAAAGTTAAGGTATTGTTAAAGAGTCGTTAAAGAGTCGTTAAAGAAATGACTAGGCAACAAGTAGTTAGACAAAATCCACAAGGTGATTTTATAAATTAAAATGATAACGGGAGCATAGTTTCTGTCCTGTAATTTCCTTCAGGGAAAAGCTGCAACTATCACAGGTTTATGAACTACGGAACTATCGGGTAAAGTATCTATTACCTGCCGAATTTTTTCTAATATTTAATCCTCAAGACATAACATTCATCTTTCTATTGTATTCCTTCTGATTTTTTATTATCGCAGGACGATAAAATCATCATTTATGGCTTATTTATAAAACTGCGTTATTATAAGTAAGGATAGTAAAAAAAGTTATCTCCTCCGGAAGAATTATGTCCCCGTCGTTCTCATTTTGTGGTTGACGAGGACTTCAACCTTCCGGGTGATAAAAAAATATTGGAATCGTTAATCCTATGACAACGAAAGGGTTATGCCAACAGTATGTCCTCTAATCAAATTATTTTTTCAAATTTCTGCATTTTTCCCTTGCTTTTTTCTTTTTCCGGTTTATATTTTAAATTGCGTTACCAAATTTTGGGAGCAGCGAGCAAAGAATTATAAAGTTGACTTCGAGTCAGTATCTAATATTGCATTGGCTGCTCCCGTTATTTTTGTTCCTTTTTTAGTTTAGCCCACCAGTCAATCCGTTTTTGAATTTCTTTTTCAAAACCGTAATCTCCGGGTTTGTAATAAACCTTTTCCGGCATTTGTTCCGGGAAATACTTCTGATAATAATACTTATGTTCATATTCGTGGTCGTAATGATAATCCTTGCCATAGTTTAGATCCTTCATCAATTGAGTAGGTGCATTTCTGATATGCAAAGGAACTCCGTAATGGCTTGTTTTTCTGGCATCTTCAGCTGCTTCTTCATAGGCAGTATAAAGAGCGTTACTTTTAGGTGCTGTAGCCAAATAAACAACCAATTGAGCCAAAGCATTGCTTGCTTCAGGCATTCCGATAAAAAGAACTGCTTCTTTAACTGCAATTGCCTGAACTAAAGCATTCGGGTCTGCCAAACCTATATCTTCACTGGCAAAACGAATCAAACGACGCACAATATAACGCGGGTCTTCTCCTGCTTCCAACATTCTTGCCAGCCAGTAAAGTCCCGCTTGGGGATCCGAACCACGGAGTGATTTATGCAAAGCGGAAATCAGATTATAATGCTCTTCGCGGTTTTTATCATAGAACATTGTCTTTTTTGCCAAAAATTTTGCCAGTTCCTCAATTTTCGGATGGGGTTTCTTCTTCAGGAAAGGCAAAACCAGCTCCAAATCGTTTAAAACTCTTCTGGCATCACCTCCGGCATTTTGAGCCATCCAACTGATAATATCTTCATCCGGCTCCAGGGAAAGTTCCTTAAAACCTCGCCCTAAAATTATCTTTAAGTCCCTTTCACTTAATGGCTCCAGTACAAAAACAGTGCACCGGGAAAGCAAAGCCGGAATAACTTCAAAAGATGGATTTTCGGTTGTTGCCCCGATTAAAATTATCGCTCCGCTTTCTACATAAGGTAAAAAGGCATCCTGCTGGCTTTTATTAAAGCGGTGGATTTCATCAATGAACAAAATGCTGCGTTGATTTTGAGTGCGATGAAGATAATCTGCTTCTTTCATCACTGCTTTCACATCGTTGATACTAGCAAGAACAGCAGAAAAATGGATAAAATGATAACCACTATTTTTCTCTATAATCTTGGCGATGGTTGTTTTTCCGCTACCGGGTGGACCCCATAAAATAAAGGAATGATACTCCCCACTTTCTATCATCTGCCTTAAGGGTGAATTTTCAGCTATCAGTTTTGTTTGACCTAATAGCTCTTCTAAGTTTTCAGGGCGTAATTTTTCTGCCAGGGGAACGGTTTTGGTGCTTAATTCTTCTCTGTCAAAAAGAGAGCTTTGATCTTTATTTCCATTATCTGAAAGTTTAATCCTCCATCAACCCTGTTAATTCGGAAGGATCAAACCACTGTAAGGCACCCTGCAAGCGTTGAATTTCGGATAGCAAAATTGCCTTATGACCTTCCTCTTCATTTGCAAATTGCAGTAATTGTTTCTTAATTTCAGGCTTCCTGGTCTGCTCTGTCATATTTTTATAAAGCTCAACTGCTTCTTCTTCCTTGCTGATGGCAAATTCCAAAACTTCCTGGGGATCATTCAAGTTTATACCTTGCATTTCCTTAACCGGCTCTTCCTGAAGTTCTATAGCTTGCCCGGGAAACTCTCTGGCAAATGCAGACCACACCTTTTCTTCATGCAGTTTTTCTAAAACGACCAATTCCTTGAACACATTGCTGGTTTCCGGCTTGGCAAAACTCTTTGCTAATGCCTGATACATCTTTTGTGCTCTTATTTCTGCTGCTATTACTATCCGATAACTATCTTTTAATGTCATTTGTATAACCTCCCTGTTTATAATATAATAATCAAGTCCAGGGAAAAAAGCAAACCCGAAAAAAGGGGATGGAGGAGACCTTTCAGGAAAAACGATGTCCCCGTCGTTTAAAATCACCGGAAAAACGATGTCCCCATCGTTTAATTTGGTTGACCAGGAGGTCAACCTTCCGGAAAAACGACGTCCCCGTCGTTTAATTTGGTTGACCAGGAGGTCAACCTTCCGGAAAAACGACGTCCCCGTCGTTTAATTTGGTTGACCAGGAGGTCAACCTTCCGGAAAAACGACGTCCCCGTCGTTTAATTTGGTTGACCGGGAGGTCAACCTTCCGGAAAAACGATGTCTCCGTCGTTTCTTGTCCTCAAATTACATCCAAGAATGAAAAATGAAAGAATAGGAAGTCAGGTGTTGTCACTACCAAAATAACAATACTACATTCCGCAATTTTGTTTGGCAGTGAGGACTCCTGACGGCTTATTTTATGCAGATTAAGCATCAGTAGTTAATGTTCCGTTATGAGTTATCATACTCCGTTCAAGATTTCTTAAGCGATTATATTATCAAGGTATAAATAACTCCTGATTTATATTCCGAATGAAGGATTTCTCCGTTGTTAGAATTTTTGTTAACGAGGAGGTAGATCTTCCTGAATTTTTTGCTTGACAGAAATAGGGTCTGCAATTTAATGAAAAATTGTTAACGCGAGGTGGAGCAGCTGGTAGCTCGTCGGGCTCATAACCCGAAGGTCGAAGGTTCGAATCCTTCCCTCGCTACCATTTTTTTAGAGTTTGGCTGTTAGAAGGCGGACTCTTTTTTTGAAATAGGGGTAATTATTAAAGGGCAAAAAAATTGGATTTGTCATCCCTATACAAAGTGACTATCTTATTAAAGAAAAGTGGCGGTGTAGCTCAGCTGGTTAGAGCGTCGGAATCATAATCCGCAGGTCCGGGGTTCAAATCCCTGCGCCGCTACCAAAATTCTTTTAAGCGCCAGTAGCTCAGTAGGATAGAGCAGCAGCCTTCTAAGCTGCGGGTCGGGGGTTCGAATCCCTTCTGGCGTGCCATTTGATGTTCTGTTTCTGATAATAGATAAAATAAAATTGTGGTGGGTGTAGTTCAACGGCAGAGCACCGGATTGTGGTTCCGGGCGTTGTGGGTTCAAATCCCATCACCCACCCCAGTTTAGACAAAATTAAATAATAAGGTTACCAATGGATATATTTTTAGGCATAGATATTGGCGGTTCCAGTATTAAATATGGTTGGGGAAATTGTGAAGAAGGTTTACAGTCCTACCAAACCCTTGTTCTGCAAAGGAAAAACAGAGATGACTTCCTGGCTTTGGTGCAAGAGATGTTTAACAATGTTGACAGTAAAATAGGGCTTAACAATTTAAAGGGAATTGGAATGGGAATGCCTGGTGCAATTGATAAGATCACAGGTTTGGTAACAACAAACAATCCCAATTTACCTTTTTGGGTGAATCACCATCCGAGTGAATTGCTTCCTGAAAATTGTAATATTCCTTTCGCTTTTGATAACGATGCCAATTTGATGGCTTTAGCTGAGTCCTATACGCAAAAAAAGGATTATGTTGCAGGTGTTACAATCGGTAGTGGCATTGGTTGCGGAATAATTATTGAAGGCAGAATTTATCATGGAGCTTATGGTTTTGCCGGTGAATTGGGGCATATCTGCGTTGTGGATAAGGGCTTAAGATGCAATTGTGGAAAAAACGGTTGCCTGGAAGCCTACGCTTCGGGAGAGGGTTTACGCCGACGCCTGGCATTAAAAAATCCCTGTTATGCGGAAATGGATTTACCTGCCATCCTTGCTATAAAAGAAACTGATACTTTAGTAGGGGATTACATTAAACAAGGTCAACTTATGTTAACCGCTGCTTTATCCGGACTTGCAACCTGTTTGGATCCGGAAATAATAATTATTGGTGGTGGAGCTATGGATTTAGGATTATATTGTATATGGGAACTGAAAGAAGAGATTATAAAAAAGTTACCGGCAGCACATAGTACCCATTTGAAGGTTACTAAAGCCATAAATGGTAATAAAGCCGGTGTTTTAGGAGCTATAAAACTGATTGAAGATAAGTTCAACAGCAATTAGGAATGAAAGTTGCTTTATTAACAAGGTATTAAATAAGGAGTGAATAAAATGAAAAAAACGATGCACATTCTGGGGCTGATGGCAGTGTTAATGTTAAGTGCCACAGTTGGGTATGCTTATAAGGGCTCTCCTATTGAGAGTTTTGACATTGTTCCCAATCCGATGGATAAGGAATGCGTGATTTCTATTTCTGTATCCACTCCTACTTATATCAATGTTCAAATAAAGAGTTCCGAAGGTGAGTTTATTTGCGATCTTTACGAAGGTTTTGTAGGAAAGAACATTAATATAAATTGGGAGCGTTTAGATAACTATGGCAATTATATGCCTGCAGGGGAATATCTTGTAGTAGTGGGCTTTAACACCCGTTATACTTCCTTAAAGAAGACGCTTATTTTAAAATAACAACCATTTTAGCGGTAATGTAATTTATGCAACACAATAGAAAAAAGTCCCTAGTGGACTTTTTTTTGTTTTTGGAAGAAACAGTAACTGAGTTATTGCATATCAGGCATAACAAACATGTAAGTTTTTTAGTTATTATTCGCCAAATTCTGTTTACGGGAGTGGAAGCGCTGCCTTTAATCGGTTTTATAGCTTTAGCAATTGGCTGTTTAACTATTATGCAGGGTTACGCCTTTCTAAACAATTTCGGGCAGGGGATTTGGGTGCATATAATTTTAGTGAGGGTTGTAGTTGGAGAATTAAGTGGAATTATAACTGCTTTAGTAGTAATAGCCAGAAGTGGAACAGCAATTTCTACGGAATTGGGGAATATGGTTGTGAATAGGGAAATGCAATTATTGAAGTCATTTGATATAGCACCAATGGGTTATCTTGTGGTATCGCGCATTTTGGGTGTTGTGATTTCTATGCTGGTATTAACTCTTTATTTCGATATTATTGCGGTTTTAGGTGGTTGGCTTTTTGCTCAGTTTTTCAGTCAGTTGGCATTTGGTGCCTTTATGAATGATTTTTTCTCCGTATTAACCATTCCTTATATTTTAATGAGTATTTTGAAGTCCATTGTTTTCGGTTTTGTTATAGCCATTACTGCTTCTTATGAAGGGATGAGTGTATACAAGGCATCAACGGAAGTTCCGCAACGCACTATCAAGGCAGTGGTTATTTCAATTTTTTCTGTGCTTATTTTGGATATTATTATTTCCTGGTTGTTTTGGATCGGTGCCTAGTGCATATTGCGTTTAAGGATGTGTCTATAAATGGTTTACTGGACAATTTCCAGATAGAGT
Organism: Candidatus Cloacimonas sp.; assembly: GCA_023227825.1. Taxonomy (GTDB): domain Bacteria; phylum Cloacimonadota; class Cloacimonadia; order Cloacimonadales; family Cloacimonadaceae; genus Cloacimonas. Next base: position 240,392 of record JALOCJ010000003.1, read on the forward strand.
TTTTTACGGATGGTTGCACTGTATTATATGATCCCTGTGAAAAGTTTTCCTCTACAATTTTAACTGCTTTAATGGGATTGCATAATTTGGATGGAGGAACTATCCTGCTGGATGGCATTCCCTGGGAGGAATATTGTAAACAGAATTCCCTTATTTCCACTTTTTCCCTGGTGTTTGATGAAGGGATAATGCTTTCCAATCTTTCTTTATGCGAGAATCTTCTTCTTCCCTGGAACAAAAGATTTGCCACTGAGGACTATTCTATTTTTGAACAAGAACTGCAACATTTATTGGAAGAGCTGAATTTGGATGTAGGATGGGAACTGAGACCTGCCTATTTAAGTCCTGCACAACGCAAGTTTATTTGTTTTATTCGGTCTTTGCTCTTGAAACCGAAGATTATGTTGATAGACGATCCCTATTATTTATTAAATAAAGAAGAAAGACGGTTGCTTTTGGGTTTTTTGCAGAAACATTGTAAAAAATGCGCGGGAATTGCGTCCTCCGGCTACACAGAAAACCGAAATAGGGAAGGATTCTATTTGCAAGAAATGTTAATTGGCACTAGTGATGAAGATATTACAAGCGAAATCGCTACCCAAGTTATTGATTTATCTCAAATCTGCTATTGAAAAAGACCTCATTATAGCCATAAAATCTTTGGTTGAGAGGGTTGAGAGGGTTTAGAAGGTTGAGATTTTTCCAAGCTCTGAAGGTTGAAACAATATTATAGAAGTGTGTATCAGTTCTTCGGAAAATTCACGATTTTAACATTGGGATGTCTTGTCTCACAATTTTGAGGTGGTGAAGTTTTGACTCTAAACCGATTCTTTTGTGGTTGCAACGAGATGTATACACAACAGGAAATTTTTTTCGTTGCCTTCAACTGTCAAAGCTGAAGCTCGGTTTAGAGTTAAAACAAAATAATCAGTGTGGGATCTTATCTGCGTAATCTGCGGGAAAAATCACTAGGGATTGCGGATCGCTACAGCGCGATAAAATCTGCGCTCATCCGCAGGAATTGCATAACTCCAAGAACTTGGAACAAGAGGATCAAAACTGCCGCTGGCGCTTATATCCGTATAAACACCGTAGGGATCAGTGCTGGAAAAGACCTTATAAACATCTGCTCCGGAGACCTCTTGCATATTCAAAACCAATTGAGAACTTTCAATCTGTATGGATAGAGGGCATTCTACATAAGCTATAATCGCCATAGTGTTGGTATTTAGATTGGAGGCATTGTTTATTTCAGAAGCATTGATAGTAACGCTAAAATTTAGAATATTAGCGTCAAAATCGGTATTATTAAAACTTAAAACTATTTGAGCGGAATTAGAACTAAGATATTGAACGCTCAAAAGAGAAAGTCCTGCAGGAGCATTATTGGGAGTAAAGTTACTAATCAGCAAAGTGTTATCTCTCCAGGTAGTATTAAACAAAGTAAGTTCTAAAACAGCGTTATTCAGATTCCCTTCCGTTAAAGTCGTTCCGGAAGAAATTTGTGCAGAAGCAGGCAGGGTAAGATTAACTTCCTGATAGGGAGAATACATACTGTAACCACTTGTAAAATAGGAACGCAAACGAAAATAATAAGTATACCCATTGGATAAACCACTAATATTGCGGGATAGAGTTAAACCTACATCCAAATTATCATAACCAGGAACAATGTTATTAAAATTGGCATCAGTAGCCAGCTGAAAAAAATACTTTGTAGCAGAAATGGGAGCTGCCCAATTAGCAGTGAAACTTGTAGTAGTAATATTCGTAGGATTTAAAGGCATAGGAGTCCAAATTTGACAAGCATACATTGGCTCATCAATAAAGGGATTCCGGTTTCCCTGGAGCTCCTGAATGCGATTGTTGCGTTGCATTTCACGCGTATCCGGAGGGTCTATAATATGCCACTGCAGCAAAGTAGAGAGCTTTCCATAATTGGGACCGCTGGTATTAGTGTTATCTACAATTTCCAGATCAAAAGAAGTATCGGTGCCCTCATAACGGATTGCCATATACATAATCATTCTGGCTACATCACCTTTATCCGCATCTCTTGGTTCCCAGGCATAAGTAGATGTTTTACATCCGGTATCTTGCGGGTAACCGTTATAGGGTGAAGAATCAATATAAGGATTCGTAGCGTAATCAAAATCCTTATTACTCTTGGCAGAATTTACTGTTGAATCACAAGGACGCAAATGATGTAAATCCGTTCCTGCGGGTGGAGTTTCCCCAAAATCACCATGACTTTTACTCCAGGTATGTTCGCGGTTCCATTGTGAGGTTCCACTTCCATAATATGTTTTAGGAACACTCCAACCGGTATATATTTCAATAATATTATCATTATTATTAGGGTCTTCATCTGTATAGGGCAATTTAATCCACAAAGCATCGTAAGAATATCGGGTTGTGTGTGTAGTCCGAATTAAATTATGCAGATTTGTTTTCAGAGTGCTGCCGTAACCTGAAATTCCTGCATAATATCCACTGCTTTGATTATTTGTAGTAGTAGCAGAAATAGGATTGTTTGTAGCAACCGAATTATTATAACGAGTATAGCTGCCACTGCCGTTATATTCATAAATCCTAAACCAATATGTAGTTGCAGGTGTAAGACCGGATACATTACAGCCATTTAACGGAATCCCTTCTACAATTTGAGTAGCTCCATTAAAAATAACCTGTTCACCGCTACCGGTGTAAACATTGTTGGCAGTAGGATTGCTGCCGTCAACAGGAGAAGTAAAGGAATTAATAGTGTTGATTTTAACTATTCTTCTTGTTCCGTTGCCTGGAGTCCATTCCAAGGTTATATCTGTATTGGCAGGATAAGCAATCAGGTTTGATGCTTGCAGAGTTGGTGTTTCCACTTCCTGGGGTTCTGCATTAAAAGTGTGAGAGCCAAGATTGTCTATTGTATCTTGAGGGTATAAATCCCATTCGGTAACCAGAGTAGTAAAAGCATAAGCTCCTGTGCCTGTTGGATTTTGGGTTATACCTTGAGCTACAGATGATTTTCTTACTAGAGTAGAATTTAAGGTAGTATAATTGTTTTCACCTAACCAGGCAGTTCCAGGATCGTTTCCAATTACCCCGAAAATATCAACATAAGCTCCCGTGCTTATTTTTATTAGGGCTAAGGCATCGTTACCGTTAAAATTAGTTACCAAATTTGTTTGATCTGTAACAGCTAAAATATCAGCATTAGCACTGGGATGGGAAATAACATATACATCATCATTTTCCAGGGTTCCACTGAGCACTAAAGTATTGTTCGCAGTGTTTGAACCATTTGTATATAACTCCACTTTATAGTTAGATAAATCTACTGCCGAACCCGTTCCATTAAATATTTCTATGGCTTTGTTATAGCTGGTCCCTTCAAGGTATTCGGAAAAGAATAAGTCAACTGCATAACTTGTTGCTCCGGTAACTATTCCAGCAACAGGGAGATTTACATCCGTAGCTCCTGGACAGGTATGCATAATGTTTCCGCCAAAAGTTCCGGCAGTAGTTCCAGTCATTCTAACCCAAACATTTCCTTCATAATTAGGTAAAACGCTTGTGTTTATGACATAAGTTATACCTTCGTCTACAGAAATCTCAAAACCGTTGGGAGCAGAAATATTAATATTTTGGCTAAGATCTATTCCACTGAGAAAATAACTTTGCGGTTCGGAAGGTGTGCCTTGGGCTGTTTGAAAAGTAACTAAATTAGCCGTAATATTGATCAGGGGATTAACAGGAATATTAGTATTGATATTTATATCGTCAATACCAATTTGTCTTCTGGTTCCATTGGTTCCTACACTCGTTGTAAACCATTGAATGATAATATTATCTCCCACAGCTAAATTCAAACCTGTTACAACGGCATTTTTTTGTTGATTAATTCCTTCTGCTGTAGAATATTCAAGTTCAGGAATTTCAGTTCCGTTTACACTTACTATCCATTTGGGAGTTCCTGGCTGATCCGTTCGGGCTACTTTTCCCTGATAGGCAACATTAAGGTTATTGATAGTGGCTCCGGTTTGATTTTTTAAGGTTAGAGTCGCAGTTAAAGCATTATTTGGAGCCGAAGCAGTAAGCTGAAAGCCCAAAACTCCATTACCCCTTAATCCTCCGCTAGTTCCAGACCCAAAATCTCCACCATAAGTATATTGATCACTTAAAGTCCAGCCGGAGGGTAAACTCTCCAGAGAAACAAATGCAGTAAAATCTTCAGTATAACCCTCTGTAGTTAGCAAAACAGAAGTGGAAGTAACAGTTCCATTAACAGATAAGAAAACTGAAGCACCACCTCCACTATGAGTGATGTTTTCATTTAGATAATTACCCTGACTGAGGTCTGCTTTCAAACGCACATATAAAGTTGCAGGAGAAAGAGTGCCTCCACTATAAGGTAAAGAGAAACTATTAGAAAAAGTTACATTATCAGAAGAGACCTCAAAACTGGTGGAACCGGTGATAGTTATGTTACCCGATTGGGGACTTAAATTAGAGCCGGATAAAGTATAGGACTGTGCTGCTGAAGGACCTTCTCCAAGTTCATAAGTAAATCCGCTTAAAACAGAAGGATCAAGAATTAAGGTAGGAACGGAAGGCGTATAATCCGTTAAAGTAATATCATCAATATTTAAGCGTTTATCTGTAGCTCCCGATTCTGTAGCGCGTTTTATTCTGATTCTTATATTACCGCTTACATTTACCTGTTCAGAAAATAAACTGGGAGTATCACTAGCAGGAGCTGTAAAGACAGAACCAATTTGGGTCCAGTTAGTTCCGTTATCAACGCTGTATTCTGCTTTCCAGTCAACTTGTGCCTCAGTTCTATAACGACGATAGTAAAAGGAAAGGGTTCCTAATCCGTTAGTTTTGTTTTCCAGCATTGTCATAACTGAGGTTCCGTAACCACGCAACCTGGCAGCACGGGTTCCATTTTTCCAATCGCTTTCCGAAGTGCCAATTAATACTTCTGTCATATTCCAGGAAAGGCCGCTTAAAGTTACATTTCCTGAGGCGTAAGCAGTTTTTGTTTCATTCGTTCCTTCAAAATTAACTATATAATCTCCATAGATCATAGAGATGCTAAAGAATAGCATTAGTAAGTAGAGTATCGGTTTTCGCATTCTATATTCTCCTTTTTTTACACCGAAGATAATTAAGCATATAGATTACACAGATGCCGCTGAGAGAAATAGTCGGGAATAAAAAAGATTTCAGCGATTTTCAGGGCACCTAACTTTTTTCATTCTTTATTCCCACCTGTGCTTTTGCTGCTCTTAAATACATCGGTTCCAGATTTTCAATGTCTTGGGGAACATATTTTTCAGGCAGTAATTCTGGCAAGAAAAAAAGTCCCGCAGAAGAAGGAATTTTCGTAACAGGATTAAGGGTATAGAAGTTATATCCGGCATTTTGTAATAAAGGACTAAGCATTTCTGCAGCGCTTCCACAGAGGATAAAATCGTCTAACTTCAATTGACAGAGTTCTTCTGCTTTGATTATTACTGGAGGGATAATCTCTTTTAATACCTGATCGTAATATGCAATATAAACTTCTTTCATCTTAGCGTCTATGGCTGCTAAAATGTTTTTACCCAAACCGCAAACCGGTAAAGCAGAAAGTTCCAAAGAAGAAAAAGCAAAAAGAGGAATACCCAAAGCAAAAGCAATTCCTTTAGCTGTTGCTAAGCCGATTCTGAGTCCGGTAAAAGAACCAGGACCAATGCACACATAGATTTCTTTCAGTTCCCTGCGTTCAACATTGCAAAACTGAAAAGCATAATCAATTGCAGGCATCAAGGTTTCGCTGTGAGTTATCCTGATGTCAAAATAGGCAGTATAAATAACCCGCTTTTCTTTTGCCAAAGCTATAGAGCCGAAATTTTGAGTAGAATCAAGGGCAAGTTTCAATTTCCTTTCCGCATCCAGTCATCATATAAACTTTCAAAGAACTTTTTATGTTGTGCTTCATCTGCAGCCAGGCGTCGGAAAAGTGTAGATATTTCAAGATCGGGAAATTTTACACTCATTTCAGAATAGAGCAGAAAGGATGTTTCTTCTCGTTTCATACCTTTAATAAGGATATTCATATAGCTCAGGTCTAAGTTATCGGGATCAGAAGTAATGTATTCACTGATTTTTAGATTGGGTGTTTTATGGATATCTTCTTCTTTAACACCCGTCTGGCGAATCTTTTCTATTATTTTAATATGGTTTTGTTCCATTGCTTCCAGTTCTTTTAGCATTTCTTGCTGATCCTGGAATTGAGCCTGGTTTTGCAAATCCTGATAGAATTTAATTGCTTCCTGTTCACGAGATATAGCAAAATTCAGGATTTCTTCAAAGTCCTCGCGTTGCATTTATGACCTCACAATTGTTAAGTTATTATAAAAAACCACCGGGGAGATATAATTCTCCCCGGTTAAACAGGAACGGATTTATTTAATCCAGGGGTTCAAACATATCTTTTCCGACACCACATTCAGGACAAGTAAAATCATCGGGAAGTTCTTCAAAAGGGATGTTGTCGTTTTCGGCAGGATCGTAAATCCATCCACAAGCCATACATTGATATTTCTGCATTTTATTGTCTCCTTGAGAGTTTAGTAGTTTTCCCTAAAAAGTTCAAAGTAACTTTGAGGATGACTACAGGAAGGACATATTGTAGGAGCTTCTGTTCCTTCATGTATATAACCGCAGTTCAGGCATTTCCAGAAGACCTTTTCTTCGCGGATAAACACTCTTTTATTTTTCACATTATCATAAAGCTTGCGAAAACGCTTTTCATGCTCTTTTTCCACTTTAGCTACCATTCTCCAGGAATGGGCAATATCACTAAAACCTTCTTCTTCAGCCACATCAGCGAATAGAGGATAGAGCTCTGTCCATTCTTCATTTTCTCCCTTAGCTGCATACTCCAGATTTTTAAGTGTGCTATCTGCAGACCAGCCAACCGGGTAAGATGCAATAATATTAATTATTTCACCTTCCAGACCCAATTTTTGGAGGTGTTTAAAGAATACTTTAGCATGTTCTTTTTCATTTTCGGCCGTCTCTGTAAAGATATTGGAAATTTGTTCAAAGCCCTCTTTTTTAGCTGTTTTAGCTGAATAAAGGTATCTCATTCTGGCTTGACTTTCTCCGGCAAAGGATTTCATTAGATTTTCAGCAGTTCTGGTATCTATGTTAGCCATTTTTTCCTCCTTGAATTATTTTATGCTTTCCATAAACCGTGAACATTACAATATTCGCGCACAGCAATAACTTTTTCCATTTTCACACAAAACTTTGCTTTAGGTTCGTCTCCAGGTTTCAGTTCTTTGCGTAAAACCTTTTTTCCCGTGAGCACTTCAATACAGGTAATATAGTGTTTTTCTTCCATCGGATGAGGGATACTTCCAACGGAGACCTCAATTTTATCCCCCAAATCTGTTACTACAGGTATATGTTTTTCCACTGCGGCATCAACAGTGTTTTCTTTCAGTAATTGCATTGGCTGACCGCAGCAAACTAATTCACCACCGCCAACATAAATTACTTCTACAACATTTCCGCAAATCGGGCAATGCCACATTTGTCTTAAAGCTATCATTTTTATTCCTCCTGAATTTATTTTCTATAAAACTGTATGTATAGAATGATAGATTTTGTCAAGTAAGAATTTTTTCAATGCTGCATAATCAAGAATTTTCTTGCCAAAAAAACGCTTTTTGTTTTTATGTTCTTTAAACACTTAATATAGTAAAAAAAGAGTTAGGGAATGAAACGCCTTGTAATATTGCTGTTGACGCTTCTGTTTTTAGCAGGATGTGTTCAATATGATGAAGAACTGTGGATTAACCGTAATGGTTCAGGACAGGCAATTATTCGTGTAGTCCATCGTTCACCTTATGAAAATCCGGAAGAAATTATGCGTAAAGCAGCATTACCAGGCATAAATTTACAATCCTATGATATTCATAGAAAAGGTCCCGATGTTATTTACACTATTCATTTCAAGTTCAAAAGCATTGATGCTTTCAATAATATCAACGATCAATTGGGTGCAGCTGATTTTTGGGGGAAAATAACTTTAAATAAAGAACCCGGTAGAAGAATCACTTTCAAACGCAGAATCGCACTTGGAACTCAAGAACAGGAAGAGGAAAAGGATATTAACGATATTTTAAGTATGTTGCAACCCGAAAATCCTGTTTGGACCTATAAAGTTCATCTCCCCTGGAAAATTATATCAACTAATGCCTTACCGGAAAATGTGGATAGAGAAAATGGTACTGTCAGTTGGAGTTTTGATACCCGTAAAATGTGGCATCAACAGGAACTAATGACTGTTGAATTGCAAAAGGAATTTCCCTGGTTTCTAGTAGTTATCGGGATTGTAATTGTTGTTTTACTCATTTTCCTGATTCATTGGATGTTCCGTTTTCCTAAAAAATCGCATTGGAGGGAAAGAATAAAGCAAAGTGAGAATGGAGAAAAAAGTTAATAGCACATTGATAACACAGATTTTTGCTTGATAACAGGTAAGGGAGGAACACAATTTAAAGGATTTATAAGATTTTGGAGTATTGCATTCTTACATTCTTCATTTTTCAGTGTGCTTCAAACCAATTTTTTCCTATTCCCACATCTGTCTTCAGATGGATTTTTTCTGCATATTTTGGGGGTAGAGCTTGTTCCATACAGGTCTTAACTATTTTTTGGGCTTCCTCCATTGCTTTTTGATGAATTTCAAAAACCAGTTCATCGTGCACCTGGAGAATCATTTTGATATCTTCGCGCTTATCTATCTGCTTATAAATGTCTATCATAGCTACTTTAATCAAATCAGCGGCAGTTCCTTGAATGGGCATATTCACAGCAATTCTTTCGGCTTCGCTTTTTAGTCCCTGATTTTTACTGTCTATATTAGGAAGGTATAATCGCCTGCCAAAAAGGGTTTCTGCATAATGTTGTTGACGGGCTTTATTTACACACTGGTTGATGAAATTGCGGATGGAAGGGAATTGGGCATAGTAATCGTCTATTATTTCTTTTGCATCATTCAGGGAAATACCCAATTCACGGGAAAGTTTGCGCTGTCCCATTCCGTAGAGAATACCGAAATTAATGGTTTTAGCAGCTCTTCTTTGTTCGGAAGTAACATTTTCCAGAGCAACATTAAATATTTTAGCAGCCATTCTTTTATGAATATCCATATCTTGTTTAAATGCTTCCAGCAGGACTTCATCATCACTCATCAGAGCTAGTAAACGCAATTCTATTTGCGAATAATCCGCGTCCAGGATCAAGTGCTCCACATCTTTAGCGCAAAATGCTTTCCGGATTTCGCGTCCAATTTCTGTCCGCACCGGGATATTTTGCAAATTGGGATTGGAAGAAGAAAGGCGTCCAGTGGAAGTAACTGTCTGATTAAAAGAGGAATGGATTCTTCCAGTTTCAGGATTTATCATTTTAGGCAGGGCACTTACATAAGTTGATAGTAGTTTTGTCAGCTGTCTATATTGAATTATGATATCTGCAATTTCATAGTCCGCGGCAAGTTCTTCCAAAACACTGTTATCCGTAGAATAGCCGGTTTTGGTTTTTCTGCCGCAGGGTAGTTTTTTTTCTTCAAAGAGTAGTTTTGCCAGTTGCTGGGTAGAATTGATGTTAAATTCATATCCCGCATAGTTATATATCTTATCTGTCAGGGTTTTAAGCTCCAGATTTATTTGGTGGGAAATTTCATTTAACACGGAACAGTCAATTGCCACTCCGTTCATTTCAATATTCTGTAAAACCTTGATCAGGGGAAGTTCTACTGTATCAAAAAGGTTTGCCATAACGCTGAAATCCACTTTTCTTCGGTAAACGGGATAGAGTTTATATACAACCCAGGCATCTTCTGCAGAGTAAATACATGCTTTTTCCGGTTCCACCAGGTCAAAAGTGCTCTGGTTTTTCCCTTTGCCAATTAAATCACTGATAGGTATCATCTTATAGTTCAATTCATTAAGAGCGCAGGTCTCCAGAGAATAATGCAGCGTTCCGGGATCAAGAATATAAGCCGCTAGCATTGTATCAAACAGTGGATAATCAAGGTCTAAGCCATTGCGGGCAAGGACAATTAAATCAAACTTGAGGTTATGACCCAGCAAAAGTTTCCCTTTTAATGTATCTTCCAAATGGTGAAGAACTTCCTTTAACGGTAAATTGTCAGCCAGTTGATGTCCCAAGGGAAGATAGTATGCTTTCTTTTCATCAACGCAAAAGGAAATTCCTACCAAATTTGCCAGCATTGGTTCAGGGGAATCCGTTTCTGTATCTAGAGAAATTTGCTTTGCCGCTTTCAGTTCTTTGAGCAAAGTGACGAAATTAAGTGTATTTACTAAAATCGCAGTGAAAGGCATTTTGTTGGCTGTTTCTTCAGTTTCCTCTTGGGATTTTTCCTTTTCCTTAAAGATATCATCCTGATATTCGGTTTGTGGTTTTGCAGTATTTGTTTCAGGATATTTCAGTTCTATTTTACGCTTAATGGAGTTAATTTCATATTCCTCCAGTAAAGGAATGGCTTTTCGTAAATCCTTAGCCCAAAAAGTAAGGTGTTCCAGATTCGGTTTAGGAATCGGAACATCCGTATTTATTGTTGCTAATTGCCTTGAGAGATAAGCATTTTCCTTGTTTTCCAGAAGAATTTCTCGCACCCGAGGTTTTAACTTATCCAAATTAGCATAGATATTATCCAGCGTTTTATATTCGGAAAGCAGCATTGCAGCAGTTTTAGGTCCGATGCTTTTCACTCCAGGAATGTTATCAGAAGGGTCTCCAACAAGAGCAAGATAATCAATAAACTGTTCAGGATAAACACCATATTTGGCATAAACGGCATCCCGATTCAAAATAATATCTTTCATTGGATCAAGCATAACTGAACGCTCATCAACCAATTGACAGTAATCCTTGTCACTGGTTAAAAACACAATTTGAAACTTATCTTTATATTGTTTTGCTAAAGTTCCCAGAATGTCATCCGCTTCATAACCATCAAGACCGATTTCCTTTAAGCCGATTAACTCAAAAAATCGTTTCACCGGTTCAATTTGAGCAGTAAGTTCATCAGGCATTGGAGGACGTTGTGCTTTGTATGCTTCATAAAGATTATGCCGAAAAGTTGGAGCTTTGCGGTCAAAAGAAATGGCTACATAAGCTGCTTGTGTATTTTCCAGGATGTGCAAAAAAGAATTTATTACACCGAAAATAGCACTGGTATGCATTCCCTTGCTGTTGATTAAAGGATTTTTAATGAAAGCAAAATGAGCCCTGTATAATAATGCAGTGCCGTCAATTAAGTACAGTTTCTCATCCATTCTGAACTTCCCCTTTTTTTATAAATTCATTAAAATAAGAGCAGGGATTTTTTGGCAAGCGAAATTTGAAAAAAGTAAAAGAACGGGATTGAGAGATTGTGAGTGGAAAATTTACGAAAGTGAGCAATTTTTTGTTTTTTTTAACAAAGAGAACAGAGAAAAAAAGAGAAAGTTAACAAAGAGGAAAAGAGAAAAAAAGAGAAATTTAACAAAGAGAGAAAGAGAAAAAAAGAGAAATTTAACAAAGAGGGAAAGAGAAAAAAAGAGAAAGTTAACAAAGAGGAAAAGAGAAAAGGAGTTATTTTGTGATTTTTGTAAAAAGGAAGAAAAAAGCTCCCGGCATTCTCATCCAACAAAAAAATAAATATGGTTGGAATAAGCCCTTTTTCCAATATGTTATAAAACATTTTTAGGGACAAGCCATAAATAATTATTACATAGTCCTGTGACAATAAAAAATTAGAAGGAATACTATAAGACAACGAAAGTAATGTCTTGCTGCCCAGATATTAAAAAAAATTGAGTTGGCAATAGATACTTTACCCCGTAATTCCGTAGCTTGTAGACATATAATAGTTGCAGCTTTTTCCTGAATGAAATTAAAAAGACAGAAGCTGTGCTCCTGTCATTATCTGGATTTATAAAATTACCTTGTGAACTTAGTTTAACTACTTGTTGCCTAGTCATTTCTTTAATGACTCTTTAACGACTCTTTAACAATACCTTAACTTTGTTAAGGAGTCGTTAAAGAAATGTTAATGCAGCATAAAAGATTAAACTTGGCAGGAAATAATGTGCTGACTAAAAACAGGTAAAGGTCTCGTATATTGCAAGATAAGTTATTGCAATATAGCATAAATGTTTAATTTTGGACACTATAAATTAGGAACAAGCAATAGAGAAAAAAGGTTAAGGCAAATATTTTCTTCGCCAACTCCTTTTCTCTATTAACATTATTTCTTATTATTGGATGGCAGTTATATTGCATAAAAATCTCCGGATTGCTATTTTCGTAGAAATCCACATCAGACAGGAAAATATTTATGCCTTTTAAATGTAAAAACTATATTATATCATCAGGTTAAAACCTGTTGTTATAAAACTGCCATTCCTAACAGAATTATCTATAATCAATGGTAAAATAATTGCCCGAAAACTAGTGAAGGTGATACTATGATGTAGAAAGGTGTGTAAGCTACTCGTAAAATTCACGATTTTTCAGCAGTGAAATTTTTGATTCACAATTTTCACCTGCCTTCCCATAAACCACATCTCACAAACTATCTCACTTAAAACCGAACTATAGCAGGTTTCCGAATTGAAAAATGGCGAGTTAAAACATAAATACTTTAGGAAATATTTACCCATCCCTGGGTGACAAGGTAGCTTATAGTAGAAGCGATAGCTTCCTTTTTACCGGAAGTGTTCCATTGCTTTTTCCAGTTTAGGATATAATTGTAAAAATCCATTTCTGAAACAAGGTCTATATTAACCACTTGAGTAAGCTCGTCTAAAGTATATATAATAGTGCTAATTTCTTCTGCATGTTTGGTAGATTTTACTCTGCTGAACAGGTCCACAACTTTAGCAATAATATCTTCATAATGTGAGATTATTTTTTTACTTTTATTTCTTAAATTTGGGTATTCAATTCCTGTTTTAATGGCTATCTGGTTACCTTTTGAAACGATAGTTATGAGGTTTTCTCTACTAAGTAATTGATGGAATTTATTTATATCTGGAGAATAGGGACCGTATTTTCCTTTCTTAAACTGAAGTCCTGTATCAATCCCTGCTATTTCAGAAAGATAACAGATTTTTTGAAATATTGTATAACCGATATTCACTGTATATTTCATTTGTTCCAAACGGTAGATGATTTCCAGAATGGCAATCCAACCAGGTATTATTTCCCTCTCTAAAGTTTGGGCTGATATGGATAAATCAGGTGAAGAGCATAAAAATTCCCGGATTAGATACTTTTTTTCGGTTCCGTAGGGAGCATAAATTTCCACCGGAATATCTATTTGAGAAAGTTTTTGGTACATAACAGGACCTACCTGCTGCCATAATAGACCTCCATTTCCACAACCTAAAGGCGGAAACGCAATGGACTTAATTCCCCAGTCATTATAATGTTGGATAAAAAAATCCAGTCCTTTGCTTATGCTTTCAAAGTTAGATAAATCCTTCCAGTGTTTTTTGGTAGGGAAATTCAATATCTGATTACCAAAAATATCTTTATAGAGATAGGGAACGCCTTCTTGAACTTCCCCCGCCTTACATCTTTCTACATAATCTTCATACATTTCCGGATATTGCATTTTAAAAAGTTTAGCTATTCCCTTTCCCATAACCCCTACACAGTTTACAGTATTAACTTTGGTTTGCATTGAACTGTTAAATATGTCCCCGGTTAAAACTTTTATCATTCCATCCTCCATTATCTAAAAAAAATATAGGGTTTCACCTGAACAGGTTTATCAAAACCGTATTCCTTAAAAATATTCTTTAGTTCATCTTTCGCTACATAAGCACATTGGATATATTCGTAAGGAACTTTATCCGGTATTAATACTTCTGCGCAGAGCGAACCGCGTAAGCGATATTTTTCTTCAAATTCGACTGAATTCCAATTCTCAGAGTATATTTCATTAAAATCAAGAGTAGTAAGCGCTACTTTTGGCTCAAGAAACTTACAAAGCTCTCTGGCTGCATTCATATCTGAAACAACTACACCTTCATATTCTAATATAATCGGATTTACTGATAAAACACATATTTCTTTATAATATGCTCTTCGTTTATACATCATAGGATTTCTCGGATTAAAATAGAGATTAACATATTCATGCAGCAGCCTGCCATTAGGTATTCTTTTTCTATCTCTTCTTTCTTGAACTTCTTCCAATGCTATTGATTTATGCTTTAAATTTTTTGCTCTTTCATAACACATAATCCCGTTTTTCATTATTGATGGAATATTTTCTATATGTGTTATGTAAAATAGTTCATTCCGAAAAGACATTTAATCCTCACCAAAATATTCTTTTTCTTCCATAAATTTTAGCTTATATCCTGTCAATAAAATTTTGTTTTTTCACTCAGATTCCCCCATTTTAAAAACAGGGTAGTATAAATTGTTGAGAATCAGTCCATTTCACTTTATAGTTAGAGATGTCGTATCCTGTTACATTAGTGAAATAATCGGACACCCGCTCAATAATGAGATAATAAAAGCAATTTTATATCTATTTCCATAATTTGCTTGAGGAGAATATCACATTTGAGAAAGCAGCTGCCAGTTTGTCTATAATTTTTTTAAGGAATAGAGATAACACATTGCCCGGAACATCGTATCAAAGACAGACCTACTGTCGTTGCTGCTATTATTAAAAAGACCAGGTAGATTCCAGAACCAGGAAGTTGTTTGAGTTGGCTTGGAGAAAGCTTAACAAGGTCGTTCAGGCAAATGGTAAAGACAATCTTTTGGATTGGCTGAATGCAACTTATTATAAGATAAATGTTTATCTTTATTTCCCTGCGGCTCACTGGAGCAGGATAAAGTGTACCAATGCACTCTAGCGCTTAACGGGTTGGAGCAATGCAGCTTATTATAAAAAAGAACTTGACTTGGATTATCAAGCTGGAAAGAATGCAATTGGTTAATTGCTATAACATAGATTGCGAGAAACGAGGATGATAAAATGTCCTCAAATAACATGAGAAACAATGAGGTGGAATATATACCAACTTTTAGGACCAAACTGAACTCAGGGTTTCCCAAATAATTAAACACATAAGGAGAAGAAATGAAACAATGTATATTATTGTTTGCCTTGGTGCTCGTTTTAATTCCTTTAAGTGGAACAGAAAGAGTAGGGGGTTGGATTCATAATGATACTGTCTGGACTGCAGTAAATAGTCCTTATATTGTGCATAGCTTTCTCTATATTGCTTCGGGAGTAACTCTTACGCTAGAACCCGGAGTTCAGGTTCTGGTTATGGGAGCTCCCAATAGTGTTGACTGGTATATGAGTTTTTTCTGGACGGGAACAGCAAGCCATCCAATTGAGCCAATTGCCAAAATGATATTGGTTTATGGTAAAATTGTGGCATTGGGCACAGAAGAAGAACCTATAATCTTTGATACCTATCAACCTGATTCCAGTTATCGTTGGGAAGGAATTCATTTTTTTGAGGGTGCACCCAAATCCAGCTTTGAACATTGTTATTTTAAAAGAACATATATAGCACTTCTAGATTATATGTCAGGAATTTATTGTGGTGCTTTACGTTTTAATAATGGCAGATTCTATATTAGATATTGTACTTTTGAAACTAATAAAATTGGTATTGCTGGTCGTTTAAATGAAAATGCAATAATATATGGTTGTAAATTTTTATCTTTTGATCTAAGCGGTTTTCACCCTATCTCAGAGTTTATATCCATAACATCCACTCTGGAAATTCCTCCTACCCTTATTATTTCCCGATGTGAATTTCAAGGAGTTTCTGATAGTATAGGTGCATCAAATGTTCATATGATAGCATTGTTTAATAAATATATTAATTTCAAGGAGAGATATATGGTAAAAAGTGATCAATTGGATCGCTATACTGGAACATCTAGTTATTATGGGACTATTTCCACTAACTCTACACTTAAATTGTATTGTGGTTCCCGGGCTGAAACAGACACTGCCTATTGCCGTAGAAATATAATCATTAATTCTAATCATTCTGTTTATCGTTCTGAATATGGCAGTAGTGGATCTGGTCATTTATTTGTTTCCGATAATTACATATACGGTTACGCGATATTATATATTAAAGCTCCCAATTCCGATATTAATAATAATATTATAGAAACCCTTTTTAGCTGCCCCGTAGAGTTTATAACCTCTGATCCTTATGCACCGGTTCAACCCAGATTCTACAACAACCTATTAAGATATGTTAATCCTGATAATAATAATGCTATAGCAATAAGTTCCCGTTATTCATCACCCATATTATTTAATAATGATATAATCAATTATTCTTGTATTTTTGCTCCTGTGAACTCAACCGCCTTTTTTTATAATAATATTTTGGATGACGGATATATCTCTACCCGAAATAGTATGGAATCCATTATTGATCCTCCTCGACCCTCATTCTATAATAATTGTTTACGGATAGCCCTTTCTCCGTCTTATACCCTGGTAGATAATATTTTTGCCGCTCCTTTATATACTGATTCTCTAGCAGGGGATTTTACTCTTAGTGCAAATTCTCCCTGTATAGATGTAGGAGCTTATGTTCCTTATATGCCGGTATATGATTTGCGCTATTATAAAAGATCTGTTTCCGGAACTAATAACGGTTTTCGGTTTACCGATATCGGGGCTTATGAATACAACTCGGTTTACATAGGTGGAATAAGCGGTTATGTTTATGATTCTTTAACTTTGGAAGCAGTGGATTGTGCCAAAATAGAAATAATCGGTAAATTGCCTGAATTCAGTGATACTTTGGGTTGTTTTCCTTATAAAACCGGTGCTGGAATTTATACTGTAAAAGTAAGTCGCTGGGATTATGAAGACCTGATTATACCTAATGTTACAGTTGTGGAAGGAGAGGATACTATTCTTAATATTCCCTTGGTGCGAAGTGCAACAGACATTGAGGATAATACCTTACCTCCTGCCCAAGTGGACTTTGCCTTAAGTAACTATCCCAATCCTTTCAATCCGGAAACTATAATCAGTTTTATTCTTCCGGAAAGTGGAGAGGTGACCGTAAATATCTATAATGTAAAAGGGCAGAAAATTACGAATCTTTGTAATGAGATACTTTCTAAAGGTCATCATACCTTGCTTTGGAAGGGAACTGATGCTAATGGCTGTTCTCTTGCCAGCGGAATATATTTTGTGCGTTTAGAAACCAAAGGAAAAAGCCAGTGCTACAAAATGATGATGGTAAAATAAAATAGTGAGAGGGTAAAATAGACAGCAACCCTGATTTATTATAAAGATCTCTCCTAGATAACACAGACAAAAGAACAGGGGATGTTTTATTATATTCTTTTCCACTTTATATTCCCTGCTCTGAGTTAATAGACCCAAGTTACTTCATTTCTCTTTTCCCTTTATGAAGAGAAAAAATCTTTTGTTGACCTTCCATCTTGACAGAAAGCAGGTCTTGCAAAAAATAGCCATATAAAAAACAGAAGGGAAGAAAAAAAAGTGGAAAGACCTTCCTGGCAACAGTATTTTATGGAGATGGCATATCTTGTTTCCAAGCGCAGTACTTGTTTGCGCCGAAAAGTAGGTGCTGTTTTAGTTCGGGATAATCAAATTATCGCTACAGGTTATAACGGCAGCCCTAAAGGTGTTCCTCATTGCTCAGAAATTGGTTGTTTAAGAGAGCAGCAAAATGTTCCATCGGGAAAAAATCATGAGCTATGTAGAGGAGTTCATGCTGAACAAAATGCTATTATTCAAGCTGCTATAAATGGTTCTTCTACTCGGGGTGCTATTCTTTACTGTACCAATCAACCCTGCAGTATTTGTGCTCGTTTAATTATTAATGCTGAAATCAAAACCGTTTATATTGCCGAAACCTATCCTGATGAATTAGGGGAAGAACTCTTTCGTGAGGCAGGTGTTGAGCTTATCCAGTTTGATTTGAAAAGTAATACGCTAAAGAAACTAATCTAATGAGTATTTTTCGGCATTTTACTGTAAAGGACTTAATCATAATAACTTCCATAGCCGCTTTGGGAATAGCAATTAAGCCGGTTATTAATCCTGTAACTAAGTTAATTTCCACTCCTTTGGGAATACCTGGTGGTTCTATTACAGGTGGGCTTTATATGCTCTGGTTGGTTTTAGCAGTTGTGATTGTAGATAAACCCCTCACCGGAACGCTTTTTGGTATTTTACAGTCAATTCTGGTTTTGCTAATTGGAATGGCAGGAAAGATGGGTGCTTTTTCTTTGGTGGCATATACAGCACCGGGGATTATTGCAGACCTTTTATTTTGGCTGCTGCCCTATAAGGATAAGCTGATAACGCATTTGTTTCTATGTGGTTGTGCCAATTTAACCGGGTCTTTGATTTCTTCCGCTATATTTTTTCGGATGCCGGCTGAGATAATTGTTTTCAATACCTGTATGGCATTTAGTTCTGGTATTTTAGGTGGCTATCTTGGTTTTGGTATTTACCAATCACTAAAGGGAGCAAGGATTATTCAATGAAGAAGTATTTGTGTCTTTGGACTATACTGGGAGTTATTTTGACCCTATCATCTTTGGAACTAATAGATACTAAAGGTATTAGCTATTATTATGACAATACTGAACTGTATAAAAAGGAAATGCAGGAAATAAAAACCACCCGTGAGAATGATGGAATTGTGCGTCTTAACACCTGGCAGGGTTTTCGCTTTGATATTTGGTTGAAACAGCAAAAATTAGGCGATTTTGCCACCATCCGTTTTGAGTCCTCAGACCGCTATCAGGTAACTTTGGAAAAAGCTGAATTTGATTCCCTGGAAAGTTACATTGTTACAGGTCAAGATGGAGTTCCTTTTGAGGAAAATATGCTGCGCTTAATTTTTCCTGCTTTAAGAGAAATGCAATGGATAAAAGGTTTGGAGCGTGTTGTGCTGGAGAATTTTCAACCGCTGATTCGTCCCCGTCGTTTTTATCTTATGCAGGAAACCTTGAAAAAATATACTTTACAACAAGACCCCAAACCCTTTGTAAAAACACAAGGTTGGTTTCTCAGTGATATTTTAATGGATTTATCAGAAGCGGAAGAAAAGCAGGTGATTTTATGCAGCAGAGATGGGCTGAAACAGCATTTAACCTATCCTTTGCATTTGGAGGGAGCAATTCTGGAAAAGACAACCGAAGGGCATTACAATTTAAAAAGTCCTCAAATTCCGGGTGGAATGTGGATGAAGGATATTATTTATCTGCAATGTGATAACTATGCTTTAATTAGCGATGATTCCATAAATCAGCTTATCCGTTTAGCTAAAACACTGCATTGGGAAACAACTCCGGAAATGCAATTCAGGATTGTTTTTGAGGATGGGGAAGAAGTGATGAATTTTACCGATGCCTTAGCTGAACCGCAAGTTTTTAGAGGAGCGCTTTTCATAGAGATTTTCTGATGCTTATTTTGAAGGATTTCGGTATTTCCTTTGCGGAACGGAAATTATTGGATGATATCAATCTGAAAATTCCTGAGGGCTGTATATTTCATTTAAAGGGACCTAATGCCAGCGGGAAAAGTTCTTTGCTGAATGCTATCAGTGGAATAATTCCGGAATATGTGAAAGCCAAAACAACCGGTAACATTCTTTTGGGAAATATGGATTTGCAAACAATTCCCCTAAAAGAAAAATATCACTATTTATGGCATCAGTTAAGCGATACTGAAGCCCAGTTATTTTTCCCCGATTGCTTATCCGAACTTGCTTTTGCTTTGGAACATATTGCTTTGCCTCCAGAAATGATTATTCCTAAAATAAACCTAGCAGCAGGGCAATTTGGGTTGGAAAATATGTTATATAGAGACCCTTCAACTCTTAGCGGAGGGGAGAAAAAACTTTTGCTTTGTGCTGTTGCTGAGACAATTAATCCTCTTTTACTGCTTTTAGATGAACCCTTAAACGGATTGGATAAACAGGCAACCGATTTGGTCTTGAAGTGGCTTAAAAGCAAGAAAGAGCAAGGTAAAATTATAATAGTTGCGGATCACAATCCCCTGATAGATGCAATAGTTGATGGTTCATTCACTTTACCGGAAAATCCACGACCGCTAAAGTTGGACAATTCATTATTTATGAAAACAGATTTGAATTTGCAGAATAAGCAGGATTGTGCTGTAGGACATCTTCCTGAAGTTCTTTACAATATTGAAGAGCTCAGTTTTGCTTATCCTAATGCAGAACTTTTAGTAAAAGACCTGTCGCTGAACATAATGAACACAGAAAATATCCTGCTGCAAGGAAAAAATGGAGCCGGTAAAAGCACTTTACTTAAATTGCTAACAGGATTGCTAAAACCTGGAAAAGGGAAAATATCCTTGAAAGGAAAACAGCTGCAAGGTTTGGACTCTAAGAACTTTGCTCACTTTTATTACCAAAGCCAGATAACCAGAGAAAACCTTTTAGGAATAAGCGTTAAACAAAACTGGTTGTTCTGGCAACTGGCAATTTTAGAGCTTAATGATTTAACCTTAAAAGAAGACCCTTTGTTTACAGAGCTTTCTGCTGGACAGCAGAAAATGGTTTCACAGCAAATTTTACCTTATTTGTTATCCAAATTCTGGATATTGGATGAGCCCTTTGCTTCTTTGGATGAAAATGCTAGTAAGCAACTACTGCAATTACTGCAATATAAAAGCCAAAACTACCCGGGAATGCTGATTGTTTCTCATTTTTTGGAAGAACATAGGGAGCTTTTTGATAGAGTGCTCTCATTACGAAATCAAACCTTGCAAGAAGAAAAGTAATGAAAAAAAGTTCTCTTCATCCGTTAACTCATATCTTTATAGTTTTGTTGCTTTCCACTTTTGTTTTTATTGCTAAAACCCCGGCTTCTTTATTGTGCCTTACTATTTTGGCTATGCTTTATGCTGGGTGGCGGATGGAAAATGGTTGGCAAAAAGTTTTCCAGACGCTCTGGCATACTTTACCATTTTTATTGATATTAGCGTTCTTTCAAATTGTGTTTAGGCGTAAAGGAACGATGCTTTGGTCTTATGGAATATTAAAAATAACCAGGGAAGGAGTTCTTATTTCTGTTCAGCTGGCTGCACGTTTATTAACTGTTATTTATTGTGCCAAAGGATTAGCTGTAATGAATTATACTGAATTTTCCAAAGCATTTTCTGCTTTGCGTTTACCTGAAGAGCTTTCTTTTATGCTATCTTATGCTATCCATTTAGTTCCCAAGTTTTTAAGCCAATTGAAGGGATTTGTTACAGGACTTAAATTACGGGGAATTGATGCAGCCAAGTTATCATTATCTAAACGCTTACAGGTTTATAAACAACTATCTATAACGGCTTTAGCAGAACTAATAAGAAGCAGTGAAACAGCTGCTATTGCCTTGGAATTAAGAGGTTTTAGAAGTGAAGGTAAACATAGTATATTGCATCAACAGAAGTTCAGCTATCGGGATTTACTCTGTTTACTGATTTTCGGGGCATTGGTAGTATTGGTTATCCGGATTTGAGGTTTCACGCAGATTTCGCAGATTTCGCAGATTAGAATTAGAATAGGGATTCGGACAAATATAAGATGAAGAATGAATATTGCAATTGTAATTGTAGACAACTCTCAATGCTTTCGGTGTCCTTATTATATAAAATAAAATCTGCGGGAAACGAAACTGTCGGCATTAGTTTTTCCCTTTCACTTTTTCAATCCAGTTAATCAGTTAATCCAGTTATTTGTGTTCTGTCTATTTTTTCGTGCTGGCAGCAACAGCTTGGGGATGCTGTAAATTTTCCATATTCTTCAGCAGGGTCTGTTGCTGTGTTTTGAATCTTTCCATTTGCGTTGTATTCAGCTTTTCGGTTCCTACCATTTTCAAGTTTGCAGGATTGATATATTTTTTACCTTTGATTAAACCAAAATGCAGATGAGCTCCTGTAGCTCTTCCAGTAGCTCCAACGCGTCCAATAATTTGTCCTTTTTTTACGCTCTGTCCTTTTCGCACACTCATTGAGGAAAGGTGAGCATATTGAGTTAAAAGTCCACTGGGATGTTTTAAGCAAATTTCATTACCAAAACCACTGTTGTAACCTGCCTTTGTTACTTTTCCATTAGCAACAGCATAAACAGGAGTTCCATAACGCGCACGATAATCAACTCCTTGATGATAAGCCCAGGTTCCATAAAAAGGATCAATGCGTTTACCGAAAGGAGAAACAAGATGAATTACAGATAGAGGAAAACCAACTCCGTTGCTGTGGCAGCTTTTTCCTTCTTTAGTATAAAGACCATTGAGCACTGAATTTTCTTCTGCATCTTCATATCGGAACAGTTCACAAGTACCTGTTCTTTTTCCACTATATTGAACATAGAATATTTTTCTGCCAGGCAGGGTTTTTCCTTCAAAAATGCATTCTTCTACAAAGACACGGAAAAAATCACCATTACGGGCATCGCGAGCAAAATTTATTTCTGTTTCCAAGCTGTTATTTATTATCTGTTTATCCTGAGGAGCAAAACCCATTGCCAGAAGTGAAGCATCCAAGGTATCTTCTAATCTTCCTTCCAGGATTCTTTTAATTTTAGTTACCGGTAATGCTTCCAAATTATAGATCAGGGAATCTCCACTAACCGTAAAATGATGACGGGTAATCGGTTCCTGCACAAACATCATTTTGGCTATATGTTGTTTATCTTCCGAAAGCAATATTTTAAGTGTATCACCGGGCTGAATAGTAGAAACATCAATATAATCGCCAAAATTAAAAGCCAGCAAGCCAACTTCTTTCAGGGGTAAATTCAGGTTTGCCAGCACGGAAAAAATGCTGCCCCCGTCAGGAATTGTTTCTATTATCCAGGGATTTGAGGGTTTTTCCGAATCAAGTTTAAATTCAACTGGGGGTTTAGGATTGATACCCATCAAACTAATCAGGCAAAAAGTGGCTATAAGCAGAAAAATAAAGGCGAGAAGAATATCTTTTCCCCAATTCATAAGCTAACTCCAATATTGGTTTTGGAATCCGGTTCAAGGTCTGATTTAGAGTGTTTTTCACTGTAAGGATGAAAATGAATATGCACTTGTCTTAAGCCGGTGCTGAATTTATCCAGCAAGCGTTTTTCTACAGAATCGGAAATAACATTTCCTTTATCAACGCTGATATCTCCATCTACTGTAATAGTCATATTCACTGTAAAATAGGGACCGAAGCGATGAATGCCCAGGTCTTCAATACTACGAACTCCCTCCACAGCCAGTGCTTCGGTTCTCAGTTCACGCACAAAATCCTCGTCAGGAAAATAATCCATCAGTTCTCTTGAGGATTCCATTATTATTTCTACTCCGGTTTTAATAATATAAATAGCAACTACAGCTCCAGCAGCAGGGTCCATCCAATAATAGCCAAGACGACCAAATAGGACACCAACTACAACAGCTACGGCAGCCATAATATCATTCAGATGGTCATTAGCCAATGCTTTGAGAGTTGGATTTTTGGTTTTAGGTATGTTTTTACGGGTATAAGTATAAAGGAATATTTTCAAACCAAAGGTAAAGATAGCTATAACTAAAGTCCAAATAGATAAAGTATGTCCTATTTCTGTTTTGGAAAGCAAGTCATAAACCTTATTAACGGATTCCCAAAAGATGGCAATTCCGGTAGTGAGAATAAAAGCACCAACTACAATTGCAGAAATGGATTCCAGTTGTCTATGACCATAAGGATGTTCTATGTCAGCAGGTTTTTGAGCTTGTTGCATAAAGATTTTAACGGCAATGTAATAAACGACATCAGAAGTGGAATTTATGCCATCCGCTAAAAGGGCGGAACTATGTCCTAAGATACCTACACAGGTTTTGAGAATAGATAATAATATATTGGAAAACAGACCTAAATTAACAGTTACTCGGGTTAAATTATCGCGGTCCGTCACTTTTTTATATCTCCATCACATCCAGTAGAGCATAATTCTTGAATGTCTTATATAATGTTTGATGAAATTCATCTGCATCTAAATCGTTATTACCAACCCCGTGAGGATTTACAGCTATTGCTTTCAGTTTGAAAGGAATTAGGGAAAGCGGTTTTTGAGTATTTAAAAAGACCTCAAGTTCGTTGCTGCTTAGTTTAATACATTCCGGGTGACGAAAAATAAGCTGAATTCTGTATAACTGTTTTCCTAAACGACTATTCACACTGCTTGTATAGGCACCGGGAAGATAGAGGTGACTGGGATTTTTCAGTTGACTTAATATTTCCAATAGCTTGGTCTCATGGGAAATTAAAGAAACCAAACCCGTTTGTTTCCATCTTCCTTTATATTTTATAAGGATATTGTTTTGTTCAGCAAGCTTTTGTAATGCAGGGCTTCTGTATGTTCCAATTTGAGATAAAGTTATCAGCCGTCGCAGTTCTTGAATTATTGCCTGTTGATTACCAAAACTGGCTCCGGCAGTTAAAATTATAGCATCAATCTCATTACTTAAAGCTATTGACTTTCTATCCAGAGAGCCGTCTATCAAAACTTTTTCCGCTCCCAGTTTTTTTAGTAGTTCAGAGCAGGCAATTTGTCCGCTAACACTTACAGGACCGGTTATTTCTGTTTCTAGATATTTTTCGCTTTTTACTATCCAGAGTTCTCTACTTCCGCTTGGGAAATTGGTTTTAGCCAGGATACTTATTCCCGAGCCGTGTTGTAACAGGGTTTTTGCGTCGGTACAAAAAAAACAGCCCTCAGGGATTTTCACTTTGGGCTTGGGAATCTTAAACAGGGTATCTTCCGTTTCACCATCACGACCTGTGCTCAGAATACCCCACTGATAAGGATAATTTGCCAGAATATAGTTCAGGACTGTTGTCTTACCTGCATTTTTACAGATTCCCACAATTGCTATATTTTTATAACGCTTATCGGAAATCCAGGAGAATTCCAAAAAGTTTCCTTTATTGTTTTCTACGATGGTTACGCTTTGTTTCCGCGGGACCTATGGCTACTTTTTTACCCCGCATTAAGGACATTATACCTTCTGTGGATTGAAATTCATCCGCACAAAGAGAACGGTATTTGGTTTCGTCTTGTTTCTCAAATTCCGGTTCCGTGTATGCAGTTATAAAACCTTCGTAGTTTCGTAAAATAACTCTTCCCGGCATTTGGGATATAACATAATTGGGCATTACAGGAATTTTACCTCCACCCCCGGGAGCATCAACAACATAAGTTGGAATACATAATCCGGATGTATGACCTCTCAAACTTTCTATGATTTCAATACCTTTGGCAATAGGAGTGCGGAAATGGCTGATGCCTTCAGAAAGATCACACTGATAAATATAATAGGGACGAACTCTATTTTTAACCAGTTTATGGACAAGAGCTTTCATTACATCCACATTATCGTTTACACCTTTTAAAAGAACAGATTGATTGCCCATTGGAATTCCTGTTTCTGCAATTTTAGCAAGGGCTTTACAGGAGTCCTCACAAAGTTCATTGGGATGATTAAAATGCGTATTCAGCCAAACAAACTTATATTTCTTTAGAATCTCTAGTAGCAAATCAGTATAGCGTTGCGGCAAAACGACTGGAGTTCTGGTTCCTAAACGCACAATTTCTATATGTTCAATTTTGCTTAAGCGATTTAAAATATCATCCAAACGCTCGTCACTTAAAGTGAGAGGATCGCCTCCACTTAAGATTACATCGCGCACTTCTTTATGTTCTTTAATATATTCCAGTGCTTTTTCCACATTTTCTTTGGGCATTGGAGCATCGTGTTCTCCTGCTTTTCTGCGGCGGGTACAATGCCTGCAATACATTGCACATTGATCAGTTAAAAGTAGTAAAACCCGATCAGGATAGCGATGAGTCATTCCAGGAACAGGAGCATCAGCATCTTCACTTAATGGGTCTGACATATCAGAAGGAGAAATATGGCTTTCTGCAATGCGAGGAATTGCCTGTAAACGAATCGGATCATAAGGATTGTTGTGATCAATTAAAGAAAGATAATGGGGAGTGATAGCCATCCTAAAAGAAAATGCCTTATCCCTAAAAACAGCTTCTTCTTCGGGCTGTAGTTCAATGTATTTAGTAAGCTCTTCATAAGTAGTTATCCGATTTTTAATTTGCCAATGCCAGTCATTCCATTGTTCAGGAGTGGCAATGCTTTTAATGTCAATTATCTTGCTCATTTTGTCCTCTTTGTTTAGTCCGCATAGCGTTCTTTAAAAATTCTCATTAAAACCGGATTGCGCCGTAATAAATCCAAAGCAATTTCCGAATGATGATGAGCATAACCATTACCAATCATCATATCTACATCAGCACCAATGCCTTCTGCACCCAAAGCTGCTTTTGTAAAAGAAGTAGCCATAGAAAAGAAATAGACCAAACCCCGGTCTTTGGCTGCCATAATACTTGGCAGTTCCGTATCTCTTGTATTTACTACATTGATCACTACATCCGCCATTTTGCCTTTAGTAAGGCGGGAAACCTCTTTTTGAATAGTTATAGCATCAGTTGCTGCCGCGAGGATAACTTCATCACAACCGGTGGCTTTACAGGTAGGAATGTAGTTTTCATTGCGCACAACCCCAATCACTTTTCCACAAATTCCTGCTCGTTCTTTGGCTACAGCATTGCATAAAATTCCGCTTTTTCCATTAGCACCAATAATAACTACTGTATCATCCGGTTTCACCAATCTTTCTACCTGAGCAGGAGCCCCGGCAACATCCAAAATGGAAAGCGCCAAATTTTCATCCAGATCATCTGGTAATTTGGCATAAACGCCACTGCTGAAAAGAATTGCCTGCCCTTCAATTTCCATTTGATCCTTGTCTAACAGCACTTTTTTCACTTTATTTATTTTGAGAGGAGTTAGCGAAAGCGAAACCAGAGAAGCAATTTTATCCCCTACTTTCACTTCTTCCTTCATCTCAAATTTATCACCTATAGCGGCAACTCTGCCGATAAACATTCCTCCGGAACCAGTATCTTCATTTTTATGCTTGCCTGTTCTATTGGTAAGGTCAATAGTATGCTCTGCGAATGCTTTTTCCAAGTTCTTATGCCCTTGGGCAATAAGCTTGTTTTTTATCTGATGAAAAGAAGCGGAATCAATGTTTAAACGAATAACATCAACCAGCATTTCATTGTCCCAAATTTCGCTCATATCATTATTCAGAATTTTTGCCGGTTGCGGTAAAACTCCTTTGGGCTCAATTACACGGTGCGTTCCATAGCGGCATCCATTACTTTTCATTTTCTCCTCCAGCGAAGATGTCTATTTTCTTATTTTTAATCATCTTAATAATATCAATCCATATTTTAATAAATGCCTATGCTGTCAATCCTTTTGTGTGTGAACATCAAGAACAATTTATGCCACAAAGCTTTCCGCTATTATACCTGTAATCTATTTGCTGCAGTTAAGTTTCCTTTATGTTCCGTTTTCTGAATTAAATAACTTTGATATGCATTTTAAGCTTAACCGCTTCCGATATGAAACCCATATCGTTCTCATATCATTCCCATATCGCAATATGGGAATCATAAGGGAACTTATTGCAAAGCATAGCGTTAGCAAATAAAGGCAAATTACACTCTGAAAATGAATACACTAAAGGAAAATAAAAGACAACTCTACTATTTTTTTTCTAACTAAAAATTAGAATTTGCATGAGCAAATTCCAATCTTCATCTGGAGTAAAAAGAAAGCATAAAATATACAGAAAAACTGCAAAAAAATGCTTGACATTATGATATGCTCAATTTTATTGGTATTAGTATGCAGAAAAAGTGCATAACAAGGAGAAAAAAATGATTATCACCTTCAGTGTCCAAAACTTCCTTTCCATCCGGAATAAAGTAACTTTGGATTTTCGTGCTACCAGTGATAAAACTCTGGAAGATTATTATGTTGTTTCCATTGATAAACCAAAGCGAAGAATTCTGAGAATGGCTATGATTTATGGAGCAAATGCTTCCGGAAAAACCAATCTGCTTATGGCTTTGAATTTTTTAAAACAATTTATTAGTAACACAACTGCCAATAAGGAAATTCGTATTCCTATAGTTTCTTTTGCACTGGATAAAGATAAGTCCTCTATTTTTGAGGTTGAATTTCTACAAGAGGGTGTGGTTTATAGCTACTATCTGGAATTAAACGAAAAATATATTATTCAAGAAAAGCTAAGCTATTTTCCAAAAGGAACAAAAGCACTTGTCTTTTCCCGCAAGCTGATAAATATAGTTGGTTATAAATATAATTATAACTGGAAAAATGCAGATATAGACAAGAAACAAAAAGATGCTTTAGAATTAACAATCCAAAATCAATCAGTTCTTTCTAAAATAGCTACAATACAATATTCGGGTGTTCTCCAGGAAGCAAGAAACTGGTTTACTGGAACAATGGATCCCATTTTGGACTATAATGCCAATCTTTTTAACTTCAATTATCGTAATTATCTAAAAAGTTCTGAACAGGAAAAAAAATTTAAACCTTTATATTTGGAACTTTTGAAAAGAGCTGATTTCTTCATAGAAAATTTTACTATAGAAGAAGAGAAAATTCCTATTGCTAAATTACCCCTTGAATTAAGAGCTTTGATTGAAATTAACAATGCAAAACAAGAAGATGATAACCAACAAAAAGAAATAACCGCGCTTATAAAAGAATTTACCCATAAAACTCCCTCCGGAACTTATGTTCTAGATTATAATCTGGAATCAATGGGAACTCAAAGGTTTTTTGGTTTGATCGGATTTCTTTTTGAGCTATTATATAAAAATCGGATAGTCCCAATAGATGAAATTGAAAGCTCATTGCATATTGATTTAATCATTCATTACATCACCACTTTTTTAAGAAATAAAAGCAAGGGACAATTAATATTCACCTCTCAAAATACGGCTCTCTTAAAAGAAAAAGATATCTTACGCCGAGATGCAATCTGGATTACTGAAAGAAATGAAGATGGAAGCACTTCTCTAACCAGCGTTTCTGATTATCCAGTTCGGAAAGAACATTCCATTGAAAGTATTTACAGAAAAGGATTGATAGGCGGTTTACCTAATTTGGGATCTACGCTCTTGGAGGGTGAAAATGACAAAGAATAGAGGTAAACACTCCAGACCTTTCAGACCCGTAATATTGGTTTATTGTGAAGGCGAAACAGAAAAAGAATATTTATCCTGCCTTAAAAAAGATAAATATGCGAATTTGCACATAGAGCTAAAACCACTGATAACCAATACCGGCTTTGAAAATATCTTTAACGAAATTGAACAAAAACTTGCTGAACCATCTGAAACAAATTATAAATATATCTTTTATGTTCTGGACCTGGATGATATCTATAACAAGCACCAAGACGGTAAATACAATGAGAGAAAGAAAAAAGTGGAATCTATAGCTACAGCAAAAGAAAGATGGACAATCCCATTTTTCCTATCTGCATTATTGGGGTTTAACTTTTTCTGAAAGCTATTTTATATTTTCACTTTCTCACTTCAAACTAAGCAGTTCGTATATTTTAACAGCAATGTTTTTTCCTTTAACCTTCACTTCATCCAGGTAGTTGGCATTAACCAGGTCTTTAACTTTTTCATAGGTGAACTCACTGATAATTATATGATTGAAGGTAGTATATTCTTTGTTTAGTCCTTCCAGTCGTGCTCCCAAATTAATTGTATCTCCAATAGCTGTATAATCAAAGATTTGTTCGCTACCCAGATTTCCAACAACAGCCATTCCGGTATTAATTCCGATACCTATATCAAATGGTTCAATGCCTTCGCTTTGCCATTTTTCTTGTAATTGAGAGAGGCGTTCGCGCATTTGCAAAGCTGTTTTACAGGCATCAAAAGAATGATTGGGTAGGGCAACCGGTGTTCCATAAAGAGCCATAATTTCGTCGCCCACAAATTTATCCAGAATACCGTGATTATTGATTATTATTTTAACCATTTCCGTAAGGTATTCATGGAGGATATTTACTGTTTCTTCCGGAGAATGTTTTTCGGAATAGGTAGTAAAACTGCGGATATCGGAAAACAGAACAGTTATTTCTTGTAAAGAGCCACCGAATTTTAAACTTTTAGGATTGGCAAGAAGCTGACTGACCAATTCCGGGGCAAGATATTGCTGAAAAGCATTTCGGATAAAGCGTTTTTCTTTCATCGTTACCCAATAGTGATTTAAAATGCTGGCAACATAGAGAAGAATTAAAAGAATAACCGTTTGCGCTAGGGGACAAATAATTCCGGCTTTGTTAAACAACAACAGATTGATAACAAATAAAATAATCAGCAATCCGATAAGAGCCAAAGCAGAAAACTGAGGCTTTAAAACTTTAAAGAGAAACCAAAGCCCAATCAGCAGAATAATTTCTATCAGTAAAAACAGCCAGGGATTCAGTTTTTTCAAGTAATTTCCCGTTAAAACCATATCCAGAAAATTGGCTTGAATTTCCACTCCTGCAGTCCATTCGCCTCCATAAGGAGTGGGAAATTTATCGTGTAATTCATCAATTGTAGCACCAACTACGACAATTTTATTTTTCAAAACACCACTATCTCTGATTTCATAGAATTCATCTAATTCCGTACCTTGATAACCAGGCATAAAAAAGGTTGAATCATCCAAAATGCTGGCATAGGATAAGGTAGGATAAGTTCCTGCAGGACCTCTGAAATTAATGATTGTCTTATTTTTATCTATTAGAGGAATATATTTATCGGTCAAATGCAATGCCTTGCTGTTAACTTTAATATGCTCAGCCCAATTATTTTGATAGACCCTGAGGTTTGCCAGAGAAGCAATGCCAATGCTATAGAGTTTGGTTTGATCAAAGTTTTCAAATAAGGTATATTTACGGATAAAACCATCAGGATCAGCTTCCATATTTACAATTCCCCAAGGCAAATTATAATCTATTATAGGACTGACAGGAGGAATTATTTGACTTGGCTCTCCGGGACGCTGAGCCGGTAAAACCTTACCGGCAAAAATTACATTCTGGTATTTATTTGCTGTTTCTGCTAGGCGCAAATCACTTTCCGGCAGGGATTTTTCCGTAAATTCTATATCAAATATAATCTGTTGTGCTCCCGCTTGATTCAGATTTTCAATTAGCTTGGAATGATAGTCCCGGGGGAAGGGCCAGGTTTCATCTAAAGCACTAAAAGTGGCATCATCAATACCTATAATGACTATTTTATCGGAAATTGGCAGTTTACCACGCACCTGGAAAAGCAGATCTTGAGTTTTGTATTCCAGGTTTTTAAAGAAAGGGAAAGCAAAAAGAATTTGGACGATTAGCAGAATTACAACCAGGTATATTATTACTTTTTTAATGTGCATCTAAACCTCCTGAATAAAAATAAGTTTTGCAGAGAAGACATTCTGCCCAACGGAGATAATAAATTGTAAGTCACCATTCCAATTAGAACCGTTGGGAAAGCAGAACTCTCCAAATAAAATTACTGTAATCATAAGTGTTATTATCGTTATTATTATAATCAGTAATAGCGATATTGGTATTTACACTTAAGGATTTTAAAGGATATGCCTCAACCCCTAAAATGTAATATTGATAATTTCTATCACCTTGAGCTCCACTTGCAGATACAATCCGATAATTTGTATAGGGCTTAATTTTATCATCCCATAAACTGTATGTGGCTCCTATAAAGAAATTATTATTTTTGCCTTTTTTATTGGTAATTGCTAAAAGGTCTTTATTGTTAGTCAGTGACATAGTAAATTGCAGGGTAAGAGGTATCATTTGAAAACGATTTAACATTGTAAGGCACAAATTGTTGTTTTCGTTATCAGTTAAGTCCTCATTACTTTTTGTGCTATTATCAGCTCCAGTTTGATAACTGATGTCCAGTTGAGTAGGTACATAAGGAATTTGAGTGATATTATAGCCGATCCCGAGAATTAAGTTTTGGGATTTGTTTTCTGCTTTCTGAAATTCGGAAACGATGTCTTGGTTTTGCTTGTTTTTACTTAGATTATTGTAATAAGCCAGTTTGAAATAGGGCAGATTGGTTAAACGCAAGATAGATTGCAGATACCAAGAAGTGGTATTGTTAGTTTCGCTTTTATGCCCTGAAAGGTTATCCTCAATTAAGTTCAAACCTCCGCTTAAGATAAAATATCTGGAAACATTGAAGTTATCAGTAATAGAAATAACTTTGCTATCAGGCATTTGATAGGAAGCACCAAAAGCATTGAAAGCAGAACCGGTTTCGGAATATTGAATACCAAACATATTATTCCGAAAGTAATTGCGGTAATATATAAGCCAAGCAATACTTTCCTTACAGGGTAGAAAAGGAATCATATTTTTATTGAAAACGAACAAATTGCTGAAATCTTGAGGGTTTATAGGAATATTTTCACCGGTATAATCTTCCAATTCTTCTTGAGATAAAGCTCCCGGAATGGTATTGGTGTTCAAAAGAGAAGTGGCAATTTCTGCACCTAAAACTACCTTCTGGGCAGGAATATTAAGTCGGGCATCCATTCCCAAAACTGCATTTTCTTGTGCTTTAGTAGTATAAATTATGCTCTCATTACCTATGTCGTCAGTTTTCGTATATTGATAGTAAGTGCTATTCAGAGAACTGATTACATCGTTATGACGGGTAAGATTAAAACCGATGAAAAAGGACTCTTCATTGCCAATTTGTAAACGGGTTCCAAATGCCTCCTGTTTGAAAGTTCCCGATTTCTGCATACCCTCTACTTCGGAATCAAGATCAAGTTCGTTTGTCGTTTTGCGAACTGTTTGTCCGTGGGTTACATATAGCGACAGGGATTTGTAGTATAAGCGGGAATAAATTCCCCTCAGGTTTTTACCATTTAAAGTTAATTGACTGAAAGTGGGGGCATAATCCCCGGCAAAAAAATCCAGATGAGGAATATTAAATCCAATTGTATAACGGTTAACGGGTTGACTGTTACTATGTTCCAATGAGGATAAATAGAGATTTGCCTGCATAGAAAATATTCCGTAGCTTCCATAAAAGTCAGCCCAGGTAGCAGCATCACTTTTTGTGTAACCGAGAGCAGCATCATCGGAGTAATTATAATAATTGGAGGCAAAATTCACAGTTCCCTGATAGGTAAATTTATTTAATGTTTTGCCTGAGGGTAAAATTTCGGTTGACCAGATGGGAGAATGGACTGTTTTTCCATCTTTTTTTGCGCGTATAACTGCTTTTTTGTTTCCGCTTTGAGGGTTTTCCTCTTTATAAACAATCAAAGGAGGGCTAATTTGAGCTAAAGGGGTAACATTCTTTCCTCCCACCCAAACTTCAATGCTGGCAGGATCAATTTCTTCACTTAGGGCAAAAAAAGAAACCACCAATAAATAGCCCTCTGCAGCTGAAATAATCGGATTATCGGTTAAAAGAACAAAGCCAGGTTCTGCTTCTCCGGAGGCAATATCCGGTTTCAGAATGTAGTTTGGGACTGTTTCATTTTGAGGAGGAAAGTATTCTTTGTTTCCCTGGCTCAATTCAGCGCAAAAATAATATTCTATAACATCGGTAGTTAAATAATCAGCAGGTAAGGTAACAAGAAAATATGAAGAACCTGGGCTATCTTGTTTCATTTCTTCAATTAGCCAGCGATTTGACTTACCGATACGATAATAGACCTTCATTTTGGCTATGTCACTTAAACCCTGTTGAACTTCCACCTTCAAATCGCATTTTTGATGGAAAGAATAAACCTGAGGTGAAATATTCATCAAGGCAACAGCAAAAACCTGAGTAGCGAGAATAATAGATAGTATTAGTAATAAATATTTTTTCATTTTATCATCCTCCTACCAGGTAATTTCTATATACCTGGTTTGACCATTAGGATCAATAACCGGTATGCGCATTTTCCTGATCTCTTTTTCGCGCGTAGATTCCAGTTCCGACAATTCAATTTCTTGGATGTCTTCTTCTGTGCTGGGTCTAATTTCCAAACTGCCATCTGCTTGAACAATAGCAGTATTTCCTGCAGAAACAGATTTTGTTTCGGTTTTATCTAAAATCTTTAACTCTAATTCACCTTCAGTAACGATGAATTTGGTTTGTTCCTGCTCATCAAATTTAGCTAAAAAACCGGTTCCCTTTACGGAAGCAACAGTAGTTGGCGTTTGCACAGCAAAAGGTCCTGTATCACTTTTTATTTGAGAAAAGACGCTTCCTTTGTTTAGTTTAACTGTTTTGGAGAGCTTTTTATCCTTGGCAGAAGCATAAACCTGAACGATGGAATAGGAAAAGACCTTCACAGTAGCTGAACCATCTATATATTTATAAGCGGCAAAGGATTCTTTTCCCGTGCGTATTTCATCATTATTCTGCAAAAAATCACCCGTCTTATGTTTAATCATTTTTGCGGCTCTATGTAAATCCACTTTACCTTTAGAGGCGGAAATTACAGCTACTGAATCCAGAGCTAATAAGTTGGCTGATAAAATGAGGGTAACGGCTAAAAGCAATATCTTTTTCATTTTTACCTCCTCAGTCCTTCAGTTCAACTGAGATTTCCTGTCCCTGTAAAGCATCAATTAGCTCAATCGCATCCTGACCACTATATGCTGTATCTTCAATAATCACAATACCCGTAGGAACATAACCTTCAGTGTAAAGATTCAATAAGGTATTATTTTGCAGCATATTGAGGTGGGTTTGAAATTCGGAAATACTGGTAGAAGCACTTTCTTCATC
The DNA here is from genome assembly GCA_023227825.1 of Candidatus Cloacimonas sp. GTDB lineage: Bacteria > Cloacimonadota > Cloacimonadia > Cloacimonadales > Cloacimonadaceae > Cloacimonas. The sequence goes on from JALOCJ010000003.1 coordinate 275,212, forward strand.
CACAAACTGAAAAACATACCAGTTACTGGAAAGGTTATCATTACCGGTTTTTTGCTTTATTGGGTTATATTCAGTAGCCAAAGCAGTTGTCACTTTCCAGGCATAATAGTTGCCACCTGTAAAAGGTAGAAATTCAGCAAAACCAATGTTTTCATTCTCACCATCCGGGGTTTCATAAAAAACGGCTCCCGTTCTATCTACGGTATTGAGAGAAGGTGGATTTCCGGGAGGAAACTCTTTGATAATGAGCTTATACTTGTTAAAATCAGTCAACTGTGAATTCCATAAAAAGCTTAGCGGAAAACCACTGACTAATGCCGGTGTTTTGCCGATCGGAACTCCAGGAGAAAGCAAAGTAATATTTCCAGCATTGCGAATTATTATTGTAAAATCATCGGATACCGCATTATTATTATCAAATACAGTTTCAGAATATTCTCTTACCCAGACCTTGAATTTGAGTTCGCCATCGGGAAAATAGCCCGCTAAAACAGCTGATTTTAAAGTAGGACTCTTTTCTATTGCATCTTTCACTGTAATATTTGTATTAGGGTATTTAAAATCAAAAAAGGTGCTTGCTTCGTTGGTTATTAAATCCCTGTTGGTTAAAGTCCAAGATTCCCGATTATCTTTGGAGCTGAAGATTGTTTCTACCAATGAGATATTATTCCACTCCAAAACTAATTTCAGGTCTATTTTTACAAGAGCAGTGCCTGTATTGCTAATAGTTAGAGTGGTTAGAATAGGTTGCAGTTCCGGCTCAAAAGGGTCAAAACTGGCAGTGCTAAAATTGTTTACTTTGATACTACTGGGGTAGAACTCAACACTAAAATTAGCTTGTGCTCCTACCAAAACTGGAAGGAGGGCTATAACCATAACAATAAATATTAAGCGCTTCATTTTACACCTCCTTGTGTAATAGTTACCTCAATAATTTTCTTTAATAAATCCTGGAAGGATAATCCTGCTGCCTTAGCAGCCATAGGAGTTAAAGAAAGGGAAGTCATTCCAGGCAGTGTATTTACTTCCAGGAAATAGGGCTTAAGGTCATCGTAGCGAAAATCAATTCTGGCATAACCACTTAAACCGAATGCCTTCCATAACCTTAAAGCATAGAGCTGTAAAAGTTTGGCTACGGTATCATCAATTTGAGCAGGAGCTTCGTATTTTGTTTTTCCGTGAGTATATTTATTGGTATAATCATACCAACCCTCCAGCGGTTTGATTTCCACTACAGGATATGCCTCTGAATCAATAATTGTGACGGTTAATTCTCTACCTGGGATATATTCTTCCAAAAGCACACTTTGGGAATACTGTAATGCTTTTTGGACTGCAGGTTTCAAATCCTCCAAACATTCTACTCTACTAATTCCGACAGAAGAACCTGCGTCATTTGGTTTTACAATTATAGGAAGTCCCAATTGATGGGAAAATCCGGAATAATCTTCTGTGTCCTGATAGTCCTCCAAAAGGTCTTCCCGCATAAGAATATATTTGGGAACCGGAATTCCTTCCGCAATAGCAATCAGTTTGGAAATGTATTTATCCATACTGAAACAGCTGGCTTTGAAACCGGAACCGGTAAGTTTGATTCCTGCCAGAGAAAGAGCTGCCTGAAGTTCACCATTTTCTCCGCTGCCGCCATGCAAACCGTTAAAAACCAGCAATGGTTGTTCGTTTTGAATGGCAGTTAGTAAATCGGTAAGTTCAGGGTAATCAGCGGGGTCTATTTCTATAACTCTATACCCCATATTTTTTAAAGCAGAAGCAATTTCAGTTCCGCTAACCAGGGAGACCTCTCTTTCAGGAGAAGTTCCTCCTTTCAAGACAACAATTTTTTTCATTTTTTACTTATCCTTTATTATCTGCCGAGTTGTTATTCAGCAGACAGGTAAGTTTTTCCTGTTTTTTCTCATACTATAGCTGAAGACCGAATTTGAAAGAAAACCTTCAGCTGAAGACCGATAGCACTATTAAATCTGGCAATTTCGGGTATGCTGCTACCGCAGAAATCCAATTCCTGAAAACCTTCTTTTTGCAGAAGTTCAATCAGTTTAACCGTATGAAAACTGCAGGCACCTTTTTTTAAGGCAGTATCTTCAGTTACCTGATAGATATTATAAACCTTATTTCCATCTTGTAAAATTAAATTACTGCCAACTATTTTACCTTGCTGTATTAAATTCATTTGCCGTAGCATACCTTCACGATATAAAATACGAATGAAGTCAGTCAACCCCTGGTAATCGCAATCGGGGTTCCAGTTTTTTTTAATCTTCAGAATTTTTAGTAAGCTGATAAATTCCTCAATATTCAATCCCTCCTCCAAAGTATAATTTTGCTCTTTTGCTTGATTAAGGTCTCTGCGTTTATCAGGAAGAGGTTTTAGTTCGCTGTTAAAATTATGGACAAAAGTGTAAAAAGGAACAGCTTGCATTTTATTCCATAAAAAACCTCTAATATCGTAAGTCTCAGGAGTTAAGTTAATTCTAATTCTCTTAAAGTGACTTTTTAACCCTTTTGCTATTGCTGTCGTTATTTGTAAGGCATCAAGCAACTTTCTTGCTGGGAGCGAATTTTCATTCAGCCAGAGATTTAATCCCTGATAATAGGATAAAGAGGAGCGTTTTAACACTCTGCAACCAAGTAATTTTTTCTCGTATAGCGGTAAAACAGCAACAATTGTAGTTCCTTTATAGCAGACCAGATGCCAGGGTATAAAGTTAGATATTTCAGCTACCGTTTGCATAAAAACAGGATTACTCCAAATATTTAAGGGGTGATGAGGAAAAAACTGAGGAGGGCTTAATTCAATTTCTAGCACTAGATGTAGGAACAGATGGTGTTTAATAATTCTTTAAGTTGAAATGGCTTAACGATATAATCAGAAGCACCGTCTACAACAGATTGAAAAGCTGAATCAACAGTCGGGTAGCCAGTCATAATCAAACAAAAAATTTTCGGGTCTTGTTGCATTAAACTTTTCATTAACTCCAAACCATTCATTCCAGGCATCATATAATCAATTAATGCCAGCTGATATTTACCAGGTTCAAATTTTTCCAAAGCATTGTCTGCGTTTTCAGCCAAATCAACTTCATAACCGTGGGATGATAAAAAATCACCTATTACTTCACGCAGTAATTGATCATCGTCCACTATTAGAAGTTTTGGCTTCATTTAAACTCCTCTTAATTTGCTGATTGCCTTATAAAAACTATAATAATCAATTATCTTAAATAGTCAATAGAAAAATGTTATGAGGGCAAGAGGACGAGAGGTCGAGAGGTCAAGAGGACGAGTGGCAACAAAGTAAAGAAGAAATTGTAAAAGTTTTTATGACTCCCAATATTTATATCTCAAGTCCTTAAATCCTCAAGACATCTTGATATTCCGACCTTCCGACTTTTTCATTGACATAATCAGGTATTTATTTTTCGTGGATACAGGAAAAAAATATGCGAGGTTCAATATGAAAGGAAAAGTGAAATGGTTTAATAAGAATAAAGGTTATGGCTTTATTATTACAGATGATAACAAGGAATACTTTGTCCATTGGAAATCTATAGTTACCAATTCGCCGCGAGAGCTGAAAGTTCTGGAGCAGGATGAACTGGTTACTTTTGACTTGATGGAAACGGACAAAGGCATTCAGGCAATCAATATTATCAGGGTTAATCCCTGATTAGATGCCTACCTTTTTTCAGGGGTAATAGCGATTTATGATAGCTGTTACCCCTTTTTATGCAAATGCCTTTTCTTCCCGTTAACCAATCAGACCTGAATAAAAGAGGTTGGACCGCTTTAGACATCATTCTTATCAGTGGAGATGCCTATATAGACCATCCTGCTTTTGCCGCAGCAATAATTGGACGAACTTTGGAGGCAGCGGGTTTTAAAGTCGGGATTATTGCTCAACCGGATTGGAAAAATGATTCTGATTTCACCGTTTTAGGAGAACCGCGTCTGTTTTTTGGCATCACTTCAGGTAATATGGATTCAATGGTTAATCACTATACAGCTCAGAGAAAACTGCGAAATAACGATGCCTACAGTCCTGATGGAGTTACCGGAAAGCGTCCTGACAGGGCTGTTATTATCTATACCAATATCTTAAAGCGTCTTTTTAAGGGTGTGCCAATTGTTATCGGAGGCATTGAATCATCTTTACGCCGAATTGCTCATTACGATTTTTGGCAGGATAAAGTTCGCAACAGCATTTTAGCAGATAGTAAAGCAGATATTTTGCTCTATGGAATGGGGGAGAGACCTGTAACAGATCTTGCTGTTTTATTGCAACAAGGAAATTCTGTTAGCAGTATTCAAAATTTACCCTCCAGCGTTGTTTTTTCTTCTACACCTCCGACAAATGAAGATATTATTTTGCCGGAAGCAGAGAAGTGTTCCGCTAAAGATACCTTTTATCAGATGACCAGACAATTTGAGGATAATTATAGAACTAAAACTATTTTTCAAAAAAATGCAGGACGCTGGCTGAAACATAATCCACCGGCAAAACCATTAACTACGAAGGAAATGGATACCATTTATGCTTTACCTTTTGAATATAAACCGCATCCTGTTTATACGGGACAGAAAATTCCTGCTTATGAACAAATTAAAGAGTCAATTACTTCTCATCGCGGATGTTATGGTGGTTGTAATTTTTGTGCTATTGCCTGTCATCAGGGACGCAACATTCAGTCCAGATCAGAAAAATCTCTGCTGCAGGAAGCACAAAAACATACCGGCACAATTTCCGATGTAGGAGGTCCTACAGTTAATATGTATGCTTCTTTTTGCAGATTGTGTTTTCCTGAAACCTGCAAAAGAAATTCCTGTCTGGTTCCCGATATTTGTCCTAATTTACAAATAAATCATTCAATTCAGGTGAAATTACTTGATAAAATAAGCAATTTACCCAATATTAAACACTTGTTTATTGCCTCCGGAATTCGTTATGATATGGCAATAAATGATGAAAGTTATATTGAGGCAATTGCCACTAAATATACAGGAGGTCGGTTAAAACTTGCTCCAGAGCATTCTGTTCCGAAGGTTTTACGCCTGATGAACAAACCGCAGATTGATATTTTTGAGCAGTTTTGTAAAAAGTTTTATTTCTACACCCAAAAAGCTGGATTGAAAAGACAAATCATTCCTTACCTGATAATTGGTCATCCTGGAACTAATATGGATGATGCTCTTGAACTGCATTACTGGCTAAGAAAAAATAAATTAAGCGTGGAACAAGTGCAGGAATTTACTCCTACACCAATGACAATTTCCACTTGTATGTATTATACTGGTTTAGATTATGAAACTGGAGAACCGATTCATATTCCTAAACCCTCTGAAATCCGCAGACAGAAAGAATTGATAATAAACCGGACCACTATGAAGTTGACGGGGACATCAACTTTCCGGAAGAACGACGTCCTCGTCGTTCAAAAATTCCGGTAGAACGATATCCCCGTCGTTCATTTTAAGTGTGATGGGGACGTCAAAGATCCGGTTGTTTGGGTTGACGGGGACGTCAACGATCCGGTTGTTTGGGTTGACGGGGACATCAACGATCCGGTGGTTTGGGTTGACGGGGACATAAACGATCCGGCAATTATTTTTATTGCCCTGATTTAAGGAAAGTATATATTATAAATTAGGTGTAAACAAAAAATGGTTTTCCTAATTCTAATTATTCTTACAGGATACGGGTTGATCAAGTTATATAATATATCCAAACCAGATAATCCTTTTCATCCTACAGGAACAATAATAGATGAGTATTTGCCAAGAGGTAATCGTAACATCAATATAGAGATAAGAATAAGAAATAAGAATTAGAAAGGTTAGAAGTTTAAGATTTTTTAATGCTTTAAAAGGCGATATATTGAGCGTAAGGAAACCATAAATTCCTCGTTAAATTCAAGCTTTCTCAGCTGTGGATTTTTTATCTTCAATTTTCACCTACTTTCCAGAAAACTACTTACTACAAAATATTTCACTTCCAACCAAATTATAAATGGTATCAGAATTATAACAATTGCAGATTACAACAGAAGACATATAATCATCTCTATTTATTGAAGTTATAGTTTCATCCCAAGTAGCATTGCTTACCCATTGCTCACCCAATACGGATGCCATCCGTAATAGGTGAGCAATGGGTAGGTAATGCAATTAAGGAAGAAAAGCAAATTTAATAAAGACAGCACATTAACCTGGAAAGGAGAAAAATAATTAGAAAAAAAGGGGGCAAAAAAGCCAATTTTAGACCTTCCGGAACAAAGAAAAAAACAGGTTTTATAATATATTGAAAGATAATGAATTATAAACAGATAATAGTTAAAGAAAGTGCTTGACAATAACACTATATCATTTACTGTGGCAACAAATTAAGAATTCAAATTCCATTAAGGTTCATCTAGCTGGAAAAAAATTCTTAATTATATTCATAAAATTATAGGAGATAATAAATTATGCAAAGCTCAACCTATACAGCCAGCAGCATTAAAGTGCTGAAAGGTCTGGAAGCTGTCCGTAAAAGACCGGCAATGTATATTGGAGGCACAAGTGAACGCGGTTTGCATCACCTCGTTTACGAAGTTGTAGATAATTCCATAGACGAAGCATTAGCAGGTTTTTGTGATGAAATTATTTGCACTATAACCACTGAAGGAAATATTAAAGTGGAAGATAACGGACGCGGAATTCCTGTGGACATTCAAAAAGATATGGGAGTTCCGGCAGTGCAGGTAGTTTTAACAGTCCTGCATGCAGGCGGGAAATTTGACGATAAAAGCTATAAAGTTGCTGGAGGATTGCATGGAGTTGGCGTTTCTGTCGTAAATGCGCTTTCCGAGTTTCTGGAAGTGAATATTTTCAGAGACGGCAAAGAATATTTTATGCGCTTTGAAAGAGGTCTTCCGGTAACCGAATTAAAGGTTTTGGGAGAAACCAACAAAACAGGAACAGTAGTAACTTTCCGTCCCGATCCGCTGATTTTTGAAACAACGGAATTCAGTTTTGATTATTTAACTTCCCGCTTAAGAGAACTGGCTTTTTTAAACAATGGATTGCGGATTATTTTAAAAGATGAACGCAGTGGTCGCACTCATGATTTTAAATATGAGGGTGGAATAAAAAGTTTTGTGGAATACTTAAATCAAAACAAAAAACCGCTTTTTCCCAATCCGATACACATTTCCAGCATAAAAGAAGGAATGGAATTTGAAGTAGCGCTGCAATATAACGAGGGTTATCAGGAAAATATCTTCAGTTTTGCCAATAATATTAATACTACTGAAGGGGGAACTCATTTAAGCGGATTTAAAAGCGGTTTAACGCGAGCCGTTAATACTTATATCAAAAATGCCGATCTGCTTAAAAATGAAAAGGTTAGTCCTTCCGGAGAAGATATTAGAGAAGGACTTACAGCGGTAATTTCACTCAAGATTACTAATCCGCAATTTGAGGGTCAAACTAAAACCAAACTGCAAAATTCGGAAGTGGAAGGAATTGTTAATAGCGCTGTTTATGAAAAGCTTATGGAATATTTTGAAGAGCATCCTGCGGAAGCAAAAAATATTACGATGAAAAGTATTTTAGCGGCACGCAGTAGAGAAGCAGCCAGAAAAGCAAGAGAACTTACTAGGAGAAAGACAGTTCTGGAAAGTGGCTCCCTGCCTGGAAAACTTGCAGATTGTACTTTAAACGATCCGGAAAAAACAGAACTCTTTTTAGTGGAAGGCGATTCCGCTGGCGGAAGTGCCAAACAGGGAAGAGATCGTGCTTTTCAAGCCATCCTACCGTTATGGGGAAAAATGCTGAACACGGAAAAAGCCAGAGTTGATAAAGTTCTAAACAACGATAAAATTCAGCCGATTATTTTGGCTTTAGGTGCCGGTATCGGTCAGGATTTTGATATAAATAAAATTCGTTATAATAAAATCATTATTATGGCTGATGCTGATGTAGACGGCTCTCATATTGCCACTTTATTAATGACATTTTTCTATCGCTATATGCGTCCCGTAATTGAAGAAGGTAAACTTTACATTGCAATGCCTCCTCTCTTTCAGGTTCGTAAAGGGAAACAAAAGATGTATGTGTATAATGAAGAAGAACGGGATAAAGCAATTCAGGAATTTGGTGAAAAAGGAGTGATGGTTCAACGCTATAAAGGACTGGGTGAAATGAATGCGGAACAGCTTTGGGAAACAACTCTTGATCCTAAAAACCGGAAAATGATTGCTATTAAAATGGATGATGCCATTGAAGCAGATAGAATGTTTACTATTTTAATGGGCGATGAGGTAGAACCCAGAAGAGAATTTATTCAAGAAAATGCACGCTATGTAAAAAATCTGGATGTTTAAGGAGCAAAAATAGATGTCTGATACAACTAATATTATTCCTGTTCAAATTGAAGAACAACTCAAACAAGCATACCTGGATTATTCTATGAGTGTGATTGTTTCTCGTGCCTTACCCGATATTCGGGATGGCTTAAAACCCTCTCAACGCAGAATAATCTATGCGATGCATGAACTTAATTTAACTCCTGGAAGTCACTTTCGGAAATGTGCTAAAATTGCAGGTGACACAAGTGGTAACTATCATCCTCACGGAGAACAAGTTGTCTATCCTACTTTAGTGCGTTTGGCACAGCCCTGGATAATGCGCTATCCATTAATTGAAGGTCAGGGAAATTTCGGTTCTATAGATGGTGATCCACCTGCTGCTATGCGATATACGGAAGCGCGCTTGCAAAAAATAACAATGGAAATGCTTTCCGAACTGGAAAAAGATACTGTTGAATTTAGAAGCAACTATGATGAAACCCGTCAAGAACCGTTGGTTTTTCCTGCACGGTTTCCCAATTTACTGGTAAACGGTTCTTCGGGAATCGCTGTAGGTATGGCAACCAATATGCCACCTCATAATATCGGTGAGGTCTGCGAGGCAATTATTGCTCTGATTGATAATCCCGATTTGCAACCCCTGGATTTTCTGGAATATATTAAAGGACCCGATTTTCCTACAGGGGGTTTTATTTTGGGAACTGAAGGAATAAGAGAATATTTTGCCACAGGTAGAGGCAAGATTATTATGCGCGGAGAAACTGAAATTGAAACTCTGCCTAATGATGCAGAACAGATTATTATTCGTTCTATTCCTTATCAATTATCTACTACCCAGCTTATAGAGCGGATGGTGGAGCTGGTGAAAGACAAAAAAATTGAAGGTATAAGCGATATTCGTGATGAATCAGGACGCGATGGAATGCGCCTGGTAGTCCAAGTAAAACGCAATCAGGATGCCCAAGTTGTGCGTAATTTACTCTATAAATATACACAGCTGCAATCAACTTTTGGAGTAATTAATCTTTGTCTGATTGATGGAGTTCCACAAGTTGTGAATATGAAAGAAATGCTGCAGAATTTTATTGATTTTCGGCACGAAGTTGTTTTGCGCCGCACACAATTTGACTTGCGTAATGCTAAAGAACGCTTGCACATTTTAGAGGGCTTGAAAATAGCTCTGGATAATCTGGATGAAGTTATCGCTCTAATCCGTGCTTCGCAAACCCCCAATGATGCCAGCGTCGGTTTACAGGAAAAATTCGGTTTAAGTGAAATTCAGGCAAAAGCAATTCTGGATATGCGCCTCCAACGCTTAACCGGTTTGGAACGCGATAAAATAGAAACAGAATATCAGGAATTATTGATTACAATTGCCCGTCTTACTGAACTGGTTGAACATAAAGAACTTAGAATGAATTTAATTAAGGAAGAAACAGCCGAAATTAGAGATAAATTTGCTGATAAAAGGTTAACTACAATTATCCCTGCTCCAGCAGGAAGTTTCAATATGGAAGACCTGATTGCAGATGAAATGGTGGTGGTTACTATTACTCATGACGGCTATGTAAAACGCTTACCTGTTGATACATACAAAGTTCAAGCCAGAGGAGGAAAGGGATTAAGCGCATCTAATTTGAAAGAAGAGGACTTTATTCAATACTTCTTTGTTGCCAGCACTCATTCCTATATTTTACTTTTTACCGATCATGGAATGTGTTACTGGCTAAAGGTTTTTGAGATTCCTGAAGCAAGTAGAACAGCCAGAGGAAAAGCAATTGTGAATTTGGTAAAACTTGCTGCGGGAGATAGAATTAAAGCATTTGTAACTTTGAAGGATTTCCATCCTGAACAAAACATCGTAATGTGCACGCGTAAAGGTCTGGTTAAGAAAAGTCCTGTAACTGCTTTTTCGCATCCTCGCTCAATTGGTATTAAAGCAATCAAGCTTAGAGAAGATGATGAATTGATAGATGCCAGAATTTGTGAAGCGGGAGATGATATTCTGCTAGCTACGCATGAAGGAAAGTGCAATCGCTTCAGCGAAAATGAAATCCGTTCTAGGCGTCGTTTTTCTCAGGGTGTAAAAGGAATTCGCTTGCGTAATGGAGATTATGTTATTTCAATGACGATTGCTACTGCTCAGGATCAATTGGAAAACGGTAATCCTAATTCTTCCACTATTTTAGCAATTAGCGAAAACGGATATGGTAAGCGTAGTCCTATTTCCAGTTATTCTGTAACCAGAAGAGGTTCTATGGGTGTTATTACTCTTAAAACAAATGAACGGAATGGTTATTTGGCTTCCTTGATGCTGGTGAAGGATGATGACGATTTAATGATTATAACTCAAGGTGGAATGATTATTAGACAACGCATTTCTGAAATTTCTGTAGTAGGAAGAAATACTTTGGGGGTGCGTTTGATAAACCTTGCTCCCAATGATGTAGTGCGTGATATTTCCCTCGTGCATTCTGAGCCCGATGAGGAATCCCTGGATAAAGAAGTGGAAATTTTGAAAGCAAAACCGCTTCCTGATATGGAAGACCTTACAGATATGGAAAATGATGAATTTACGGAAGAAGATGAAGAAGAAATTGAGGAATTGGAAGAAGACCTGGAAAATGAAGAGGATAATGACTAAACAATACAGAATTACGCTGACAGCAGGAATTTTTTTTCTGCTGTCCGCTTGTTCTGTAAGCCAGTTTGTTCCCGGGGAAGGAATTATTAGGGAAAATAATTATGCTGTTATTCGTTCGGATACATTATTAATTATTGTTAAACCCCAAAGCTATCCTGGCAGCTATCAGGAAATCAATAACCGCTTCTTTCCTGTCTTTATCAGTATCAAAAATAATTCTACACAGAAAATAAAACTGCAGGAAAACTCATTCAGTATTCTTTGTAATGAAAAACAGTATGATCCTGTTCCCGTAGATTACATTCTAGCTGATTTGGAAAGAAAAATGATGTTGCAAGAATTCAGCGATCCTTTCTTACCTCCAACAGAATTTGGTATAACGGATAGGACTAAAGAACAGGAAATGTATTATGAATTGGTAAATAATGCATTTAGCTGGGGAGAACTTTTACCCGGAGCCAAAAAAGATGGTTATCTCTTTTACAATAAAGAAATTGCCTCTGCCAGCTGTTTCACCATTAATATCCTAGGATTTGCTATCCCTTTCATAAAGCAATAATATATCTCTTCCCGTCACGAGTCCTCACTGCCAAATAGATTTGAGGGCAGTGTAAAAGTTATTTCGGCAGTAACGATTCCTGACTTGCATTGTAAATATATCTTCAAAGGTTCTATAAGGTTAAAGAATATCTTTTATCCTCTCAATGGTCAATTTCAAATAATCAATATTGATATCTATTCCTACATAATTTCTATGATATTTTTTAGCAACAACACCCGTAGTTCCGCTTCCATTAAAAGGATCAAGAACAAGATCTCCTTCATCTGTAGAAGATAAAACAATTCTTTCCAGTAATGCTATGGGCTTTTGGGTTGGATGTTTTCCGTGTATTTTTTCCCTTGAAGGTGTAGTTGGAATACACCAAACACTTCTCATTGGTTTACTTTTCTTATTGATAATATCTCCAATCCAGTCAGTATTTTTCATTAGCTCATAATGGTATTTTTGTTTTTGTGATGGGTCTTTAATTGCCCAAAGAATTGTTTCATGAGAAGCAGTAAAACATTTTCTTGTAAGGTTTGGAGCAGCATTAGGTTTGAACCAGCAAATGTCGTTAATTATTTTGAATCCTTGTTTTTGTAACTCATAACCACATTGATAAATTGAATGGTAAGTGCCACTAATCCAAATAGTTCCTGATGGTTTTAATACTTGTCTACAAGCAGAAATCCATTTATTGTGGAATTCTGATTTATGGGAAAATTCATCAAGCAGATCCCAGTCACCCTTTTTTACGCTTACCATTTTTCCGCTTTTACAAGTTATGGTTCCATCCGATAAAAAGTAGGGAGGATCGGCAAAAATCATATCAAATGAGTTAGGTTCAAGTTCTTTTAAAATTTCTATACAATTTCCCCAATATAAGCAGAAATCTACAGAGGAAAAATATTTACTATAGCTCATAATTAATTAGTAAGGATACACTCTAAAACACCATCCAAAAGCATTTTTACATTTAGGATATAATCAAGCTCATTAAATGCTTCTTGAAGGGGCCGTTGTGTTGTTTTCCAACCCCAACCATCGGTAATCCATATAAATTGAATATTATGTTTTTTCCAAAATTTGTAGATATCCTTATATTCACCTGCTGTTGATTTTAATTTTGAACCACCAACGCTGTAGAAATTGACTTCAATTAAATATAACTGATGGTCTTTTTTTATTATGAAGTCAATTATACGATTTGTTTCATCTACAGGAAGGTCAATTCCCCATTGTTTTTTTACCTTTGACCTTGTAGCAGATGCTAAATATACAAAGTTATTCTTTTTACAAATCCTTTTAATATGCTTATCTATTAATTGTTCCATTGCTTTTCCTGCTCTGTTTTTACGGGCATTGGAATCCAATCCTACTTCAATTCCGAAAGTATAATCAACCAAGTTCTTTATTTTATTTGAACTTAATAACTTTAATAAGCCAGCTCTGTCAGCAAAATTTAAGGCATCTTCATCAGAAAGGTTTTTAAAATTAAACTCTTTTGATTGAAGGTTATTTTGATTTTTAGAAGTTAACAGGGTTATGCTATCCTTTCTGCAAGCGACAAGAACAGGTAAAATATGTTTAATTTCCGGATGTTTTTTCAGAAGATATTTAAATTCATCGGTGATATTCTTTTTGCCTATAAGATAGTTCATTGTATTGAGGCAAATTTCAATATCCTTTATATGCTTGGATACTTTTTTCCAGTCAACAAGATAAGACCAATCATTGATAGTTGGTAACATAGTATTCATTAAATAATTAAATACTTTATCGGGGCTTTTCAGTTGTAATTTTTTATATACTGGTAATTGTTTCAAGGTAAACCTCCCAATCTATATTAAACATTATGTATATAAAACAAAGCTCAATTCTCATTAGTTTGAAGTTGAGACATACTACATCATTTTAATAATTAGTCACGAGTATTTCAGAAATATTACCTCTTTTTTGGGCATCCGAATTGATCATTCTTTTTGCTTGTATACGGCTTATCTTATATTCTTTATAAAGATTATCAAAAAAGTTATCATCTGGATTTGTAACTCTGGGATCAGAGTTAGATAAAATCTGATAGACATCAGGTCTATCCATTTCCTTAAAAAAGTCAGCTAATCTGTTTTGGTCTTTATCAGTAAAACCTTCTTTAGCATAAGAATTGAAATTGGATGTCTTGGTCAATGGTCTATAGGGAGGATCATAATAAATTAAAGTGTTTTCTTCAACATAATTGGCAGATAAGGAAAAATCACCCTGTAGAATTTCTGTATTAGACAGTGCTTTATTCGCATCCCAAAGATTTTCTGCCTGACATATTGAGGGTTTATCATACTTACCATTTGGGACATTAAATTCTCCATTTTTATTCTCTCTATATAAACCGTTAAAACAGGTTTTATTAAGAAAAATCATATAGGCAGAGTGTCTTATCCATAATTCACTGTAATTGGCATCAAGGTGCTTTTTACTATAATTAAACCTTTTTCTGATGTCATAATACAAAGTAGCTCTATCCGTTTGAGAGGCATTATTATATTTATTATTCAATTCAGACAGTAGAGCAATTAAATTCTCTACAGCATATTTAATAACCTGGTAGGTTATAATCAAATCACGATTGATATCTATTATGATAGATTTATCTATCTGAAAACAGGATTGTAAATAAAAGAAAAATGCACCACCTCCAATGAATGGTTCAATATAAACAGGAATGTGCATACTTTTTTTGAATTTTTCCGGAAGCCGATCAACAAGTTCAGGAATTAGTTGTCCTTTACCCCCTGCCCATTTTAAAAAGGGTTTTGCATCAAAGTTAAACAATTTAATTTGAGTAGCAGGAATATACTCCTTAAGGTTCACACCAGATAACATCTGTTCTTTCATAATATTTTCTTCCTGGTTACTTTCTCAAGTCGTTATAATTCCTCACTGCCAAATAGATTTGAGGGCAGTGTAAAAGTTATTTCGGCAGTAACGATTCCTGACTCTCAGGGGGTAGGTGGACAAGAATGTCCACCTTCCGGTTACATTGTTAACGGTATTCATAGATCATCCAGCCCTCTTTTCCTAGTCCTAAAAAGATGTAATCATTGGCTACATCCAAATCGTAAACGGGGATAGTGAGAAAAATGTTGTTGAGGTCTTCGGTTTTGAGGGGATTGGTGACATCAACAATTTTTACTCCTCCGCGCCCTAATACAATAAAAAGACGGTTATCTTTAATATCCAGGCTCAGAATTTCGTTAGTCATTCTAATTTGACTGATAAGGGTTGGCTTTTTGGGTTCATAAACATTGAAAGCGAGAAGGTTTTTTCCAGCACCGATCCAAATTGTATTTCCGTTTTTAGCTAAACAGGTGGCATCTATAAGTTCGTAATTTACTCCCAGAGAAACAGGATAGGATTGATCGGTGATATCTACGGCAACTAAACCAAAATCATTGAGAGCAAAGATATAAGGGTAACTTGCTACGAAGTCCTTAATACCCCATTTTTCAGAAAAGGTAGATAATAATTCGCGTGTGCTTCCACCACCTAAATCAATAATATCTATTCCTCTATAACGGTCTGCCACATAAAGAATTGAACCTTCGCGGGTAAGTTTATCACCAACAATTGTTTGAGGGAAGAAAATACGAGAACCGGTATACAAACTATCTATCAAAATAACTTGATTTGTGGGTTCATTGGAGGCGACATAAAGATATTTTCCGGTAAGTGTTTCAATGTCCTCAATCGGGTTTGGAGAGAAAAAAGCTGCTTTCATTTTGGGTTGCCAGGCGTTAAAAATGGAATAAACCCAGATATAATTTTGGTTATTAGCATAAACCAGATCCTCGGCAAAGCGGATAGAATATGCCTGAGAGGTCTTAATATAAGCCAGTTGATGCAGAAATTTATTGTCTATAGCAAATATAGATAGGCACATAAGCAGGCAAAGGATACTGAGTAAGCTGCGTTTCATTTTTTCTCCAGTAACCAGTGAATGATTTGTTTGGAATTAATTCCTTCTGCCTGAGCAGCGAAGGAAGGTAAAATACGATGTTGTAAAACATTTATGGCTGATGCTTTCACATCTTCTTCTGCAGGAGTTAAACGACCATCTAAAGCAGCTCTGGCTTTGGCAGACAAAATCAGATATTGTGAAGCACGAGGTCCTGCTCCCCAGGCAACCCATTGTTTAATTTCCTTTTCTGCATCATCTGTATTAGGACGTGATTTTCTGACTAAATTTACAGCAAACTTTAATACATGATCACTAACGGGAAGGGAACGCACTGCCTGTTGTAAAGATATTATTTGTTCACCTGTCAACTGAGGTGTAATTACAGGATTATCCAGTCCAGTAGTGCTTTCAGCAATTTGCAGTTCTTCTTCCAAAGTAGGATAATCAATATTGATAAAGAACATAAAACGGTCTAACTGTGCTTCGGGCAGAGGATAAGTTCCTTCCTGTTCAATGGGGTTTTGAGTTGCCATCACTAAAAAGGGCTTACTTAGAGGTCGGGTAACGGTTCCGCTGGTTACAGCATATTCTTGCATTGCCTGTAATAAAGCTGCCTGTGTTTTAGGAGGTGTTCGGTTAATTTCATCTGCCAGAATAATATTGGCAAAAATAGGACCTTTGATGTATTCAAAAT
>JALOCJ010000011.1 GCA_023227825.1 Candidatus Cloacimonas sp.
CTCCTGTAACCATATTATTTTTGTTTAACCTTCAACCCTCAAGACCCCAAGACCCCAAGCCCTCAAGACCCCAAGACCCCAAGACCCCAAGCCCTCAAGACCCCAAGACCCCAAGACCCCAAGACCTCAAGACCTCAAGCCCTCAAGACCCCAAGACCCCAAGCCCTCAAGACCCCAAGACCCCAAGACCTCAAGACCTCAAGACCTCAAGACCTCAAGCCCTCAAGACCCCAAGACCCCAAGACCTTTTTTATAGTTGACAAGCTTGAGCAAAGCAAAAGCTTCGTTTTATGTATTATTATGTAATTCATCTACCTTTGGAAATACCCAAGGAACTGGTTTATTGTTCACCCGCAGAAATTGTGGAAGGAGCAAGAGTAATAGTAAATCTTTCGGGGCGTTTATGGACAGGAATTTGCGGGAAAAAGACCTTGCCCGAAGAGGGTAAAGATATTAGATATAAAGCAGTTATAGAGATATTGGATACAATTCCTGTACTATCACCGGAATTAATGAAATTAGGTCACTGGATGGCTGATTACTACCATTGTTCTGTTGGCAAGGCACTTTTCGCTATGTTGCCTGCGCGTTTACTGCCTGAAATGGAGGCAAATGTTATTTGGCTTTCACAGACCGTTCCGGAATCTTTTATACCCTTAAAAAAGGCCATAGATAAAAGTGAAAATCCTGTTCTTAAAACACTGCGTAAAGAGCTGACTGCATATCCCCTCTATAAAAGAATAGAGGAAGGTGAAGAACTGGGATTGCTGAAAATAGAGAGAAAATTAAATCATAAAGATAAACCCCGCACAGTAAATTTTATTATTCGTTTAGAACCGACTTTAGAAGAAGATAAACTACCTTTAAAACAGCGAGAGGCATTAGAAAGAATCAAGCAGGAAGAGCCCTCTTTTCCAATGTCCAATATAAGTTCTACAATCTCTTACAGTGCAATTAAAGCATTAGTTAAAAAAGGTTTTATCAAAATAGAACCACGCCACTTTGATCCCGAGTCCCTTTCTTTTGAAAATTCTTCACCCCTAAAACAAATTGAACTCAACTATGCCCAAGTTGAAGCCATAAAAGATATAATAGAGAGCTTTGGCAATTTTAATGTTAATTTGTTGTATGGCATTACCGGCAGTGGTAAAACAGAGGTCTATATTGAGCTTATCAGACATTATCTGGCTGCAGATAAAACCGTTATTTTTCTGATTCCGGAAATTGCTCTCACTCCTCAAATGGTAGATCGGTTTCAAAGTAATTTTGGACAAATACTGGCTATTCAGCATAGTCAGCTGACTGAAAAAGACCGTTTAATCCAATGGCAGAAAATAAAAAGCGGTGAAAAAAGAATTGTTATCGGAGCGCGCAGTGCCGTTTTTGCCCCTTTACCGAATTTGGGCTTAATTATTGTAGATGAAGAACATGAGGGAACTTACAAACAGGAAAGCGCACCTCGTTATCAAGGCAGGGATTTAGCTATCGTTAGAGCTCAAATTCAAAATGCACAAGTAGTTTTAGGCAGTGCCACACCAGCTTTGGAATCCTGGTATAATGCTTTAAACGGAAAATATAAATTACAAAAAATTGAAAGTCGCCCCTTAGATTATTGCCTACCCAATGTGCAAGTTATTGATTTAAGAGATGAATATGAACACAGTTTAATTTCCGCTCCTCTTTTGGAAGCAATAGATAAACGCCTCCAAAGAAAAGAGCAGGTTATCCTGTTTCAAAATCGCAGGGGATATTCATCTTTTATGCAATGCCTGAAATGTGGAAAACTAATAACCTGTAAGAATTGTGAAATTAGTATGAGTTATCATCGTGACCGCGAAGAAATGCAATGTCACTATTGCGGAAACACAATTCCCAGTCCGCGTAAATGTCCTCATTGCGGTTCTTATTCTTTTGCCTATGGAGCTCCGGGAACTCAAAGAATTGAGCAGAACTTAAAAATCCTGTTTCCGGAGGCAAAAATCTTAAGAATGGATTCAGATTCAGCACGCCAAAGGGATACTTATAAATCAATGTATAACCGGATGAAAAACAGAGAAGTGGATATATTACTGGGAACACAGATGATTTCCAAGGGTTTGGATTTTCCTCTGGTAACTTTGGTTGGCATAGTGATGGCAGATATTTCCTTAAATTTACCCGATTTTAGAGCAGCAGAAAGAACTTTTCAATTGATTACACAGGTTGCAGGACGCTCAGGACGCAGAAATAAAACAGGCGATGTTATTATTCAAACCTATAATCCCCAGCATTATGCTATTGAATCAGCCAGTCAACAAAACTATATTCGTTTTGCGACAGAAGAACTTGGCTACCGCAAAAAGCTCTATTACCCGCCTTATTATCGCTTAGCCAGAATTTTGTTTCAGAGCACTGATTTGGAGACACTAAAAAAAGAAATAAGCAATGTGAAAGAAGTTCTGTACATTCTGCATAGGCAATTTCCTGCACCTCAATTATTTTTACTAGGCCCTTCAACAGCACCTTTCAGTAAAATCAGTTCTTATTATCGCTATCATCTGATCTTTAAAGCCCAAACTGTGAAAGTTTTGCAAGGTGCAATCAAATTATTTAATAGCGTTTATAATTGCCCTTCCAATATCCGTAAGCAGATAGATATTGACCCTAATAATCTAATGTAATATTAAATCCATATTGTTAACCCAATGAAACCGTCGTCAGCGGATAAAACGAAGAGCTGCTGAAAAAACCTTTTTCTGTTGATTGCATTGCAGTTTTTCTTCCCAGTTTATACAACATTATTATTTATAAGCCATAAATAATGATTATATTATCCGATGATAATAAAAAATTTGGAGGGTTACTATAGGGCGAAGAAAGTAATGTCTTGAGGCTCAGATATGAGAAAAAATTGAGAGGGTAAAAGATCCTTTACCCGATAGTTCCGTAGTTCATAAACATATAATAGACGCAGCTTTTTCCTGAAGGAAATCAGAAGACAGAAGCTATACTCCGTTCATTATCTTGATTTATAAAACTACTTTGTAGCTTTTGTCTAACTGCCTGTTGCCTAGTCATTTCTTTAACGACTCTTTAACGACTCTTTAACGATTCTTTAACTTTGTTAAGGAGTAGTTAAAGAAATGTTAATGCAGCATAAAAGATTCAACTTAGCAGGAAATAATTCACTGTCTAAAAAAAGGTAAAGGTCTCGTAAATTGCAAGCTAAGTTATTGCCGCATAAAGTAAATTTATAATTTTAGACGCTCTCAATAATAGACAGGCAGTAAGAAAATAAGATTAAGGCAAATTCTTTCTTCGCCAACTCCTTTTCTCTATTAATATTGTTTCTTATTATTGGGTAGCAGTTATATTGTATAAAAATATCAGGATTGCTGTTTTCGCAGATATCCACATCAGACAGGAAAATATTTATGCCTTTTAAATGGGAAAAATGGACCACTTCTTTGAGTCAAAATCGGCAGAAGGCAACCGTAAATGGACCACTTCTTTGAGTCAAAATCGGCAGAAGGCAACCGTAAATGGACCACTTCTTTGAGGCAAAATCGGCAGAAGGCAACCGCAAATGAGAAAAGAGGTTGATAGCTATCAACAATAAAGAAATGAGAGCAATGGCTTGAGAAAAGCCGATTTTAACTCAAAGAGGAGGAACAGTCTAAATTTCTATCGGAGGAGTAGGATGGTTTTGTTCCGCAACAAAAAGTTTTATATCACTGCGGATGCTATCCAGATAATCCTGCATTGTTTTTTCTGCCAGCGAAGGAAGATTATTTATTTCGCTTAAATGTGCCAGAACAAGGTTTTTCAAACCGGGATGAATAAGGGCAGAAATTAAGCCCACTGCTTGCACATTAGAAAGATGTCCTTGCACACTGCGAATACGTTGTTTTAGTTTCCAGTCGTAGGGTCCTTCCATAAGCATTTTTTCATCGTGGTTACTTTCCAGAATTAAAGTACTTACTCCGCTCAATTTTAGCAAGCATAATTGAGTTGGATAGCCCAGGTCTGTAGCCACTCCCAATTTGCGTTTAGGTTCAAAAACAGGATAAAAAACGAAATTACAGCTCTCGGCGGCATCATGAGTAGAAGAAAAAGGTTCCACAATAATATCTCTAATGGTAAAACTACTACCCGTGTTAAAAAGAACTATTCTGTCCTGCACATCCCCTAAACGCTCTGCACAAGAAGAAAGAGTAGGTCTGTTAAGGTAAACGGGAATTTTCAGTTTACGGGAAACGGCTCCTACACTTTTGATATGATCTGAATGTTCATGGCTTACGAGAATGCCGTTTATTTTAGCCGGTTTTATATGAAATGATTCCAAACATTCCATAATTCTTTGCATACTTATTCCTGCATCCAAAAGAAGAGCGGTATTTTCAGTTTGAATTAAAACGCAATTACCTTTACTGCCACTGGCAATAATAATGGTCTGAAACATAAGTTCTAAACAGGTCTGTAAATTTTATAATAACGGTTATTCAGTTTGTCATATTCGCTCCAGACAGCATTTTGTGGAATTGCAGCAATTAATTGTGCCACACCTGTTGCCTGAGCATCCAGATTATCACAGTGGTGTAAAACAATTGCTTCAAGGGTTTGAGGTAAACGCACGGCGGCTTTTTCGTATTCTCCATGATGAGATAGAATCAAATGACGCAAATGAAGTAACAAATCATCGGGAAAACCTGAAATTTTAGAGGCATTTTCACAAACAATTTGATCGGAAAGAGCTAAATGCCCAATCAGACGTCCTGCATCCGTAAAATCAATATTTCTGCGGATGTCATATTCCTGAACTTTGGCAACATCGTGTAATAAAGCTCCGCTTATCAGCAAATCGTAATTCAGGGGATACAAAGTTGCAGCAAATTCACATAAAGCAGCAACTGAAACTGTATGCTCAATAAGTCCGTTAATGTAATTATGATGCCAGTTTTTCGCTGCCGGTGCCTTTAAAAATTGACTAAAGAACTCCTTATCATCAAAAATAAGATGCAGCAATTTATTCAGATAGGGCTGTTGCACTTTATCTACAAACTCAAAAAAACGGTCGCCAAGAACTTCCGGATCAATTTTACTGCGGGTTAGATAATCCTCTATATTATATTCGGATTTATCGGCAAAACGCAGTTTGGATATAGAAAGTTGAATCTGCCCTTTGTAATTTACAACCGTGCCTTGAATGCTGATAATATCGCCGGCATCAAACTGGTCTGAATGCTTAACTGCATCCTTCCACACATTGGCAGAAATGGTTCCTGTTTTATCTTGCAGTTTTAAACGCAAATAGAGGTCATTTTTCCCTTCGCGGAGTTCTTTTTCCGCTACCAGATATAAGCCGCTGATTTCCTGATTTACCTTTTGGTGCATATCGGCTATGGAAATATGTTCTGCCATAATTTTACATCACTTTATTATACTTATTTTTTGGGTTAGTTTATGGGTTTTGCCTCTATCTTGGGTTTCACAACGCAGGAAATATATGCCGGAAGCAGGAAAAATATCGGCAGGAATGGATATTTCGCTAAAGACCTTAGCTGTAGTGAAGACCTTTTGTCCCTTAATATTATAAATCGTAAAAACTGCTGGAATAACAGAAGAGGATATTTTTATAGCAGTTCCTTTTACAAGAGGATTGGGATAAACGGATATAACAGGATGAGGTATACATTCATCAGAATTGGAAACCATCCAGTTTTGCTCTAAGGAAACATTTTGAGCATAATATATCTGACCCCCGCTATTGATAGGATTCTGCAACCAGTAATAAATTCTGTATGCCTTTACAGGGTCCAGGTCTGAAGTATTCAAAATTATTTCCATTTCAACACTATCCCGTATATTGAGAGTTCCACTGAAGGACTCATTGAATACAAGCCACTTTTTCAGAGAAAAGAAAGCTCCTCCCTCAAACTCATTTTCTTCAAAAATACCGGCAAAAAACTTGGGATTGAGAGCAGAATTTGCCGTCCATTCAAATAAAGTGGTTCTATCATTATAGAGTTTTATATTCAACATTAGATTTTCAGGTGTTTCTGGATCGGGCATAATAATATTACAGCTACTGCGAGAAATAAAGCTCCTTTTTGCCTGTGCGACTGAAATAGCGGAAACAAGTTCTTCAGAATTGGCTTCAATCTGCAGATGAAATTTTTTATAGCCATCCACAACAGTTTTTGGTAAAGAATTGAACTGATAGAAATTGAACCTCTGCACTGCGAATAAATTGGAAAGATTATCTGCCATATTAGGAAAATAGAGCAGATGATGAACCCCAGATGCCTCTTGAGGAATATCAGAAATGCCAAAAGTGTAACGCCGGAAATATTCCACCAGATGAGAACTTCCTGTCTCCCCAAAAACATTATAATAGCGGGTAGAAAGAATGATATTAGGATGATTTTTGAAAGCAAGAGTTACTTTTACCTGGCTTGGCTCCCTGCCGAAAGAAATGCTATCCGAACTTATCGTAAAAAGAGAATCCCGGGGATTTATATTCAATAAAGGAATTTGCAGGGTCTGATTCAGTTCTTGTAAAGGATCGGAAAAATTTACTTCCAGAGTGTCATTTACAGGATAGGGACTATGATTATAGACAGTTACTGAAGGATAAACGGTAGAACCAGGTAAAATATTCTCCGGAAGAGAAAAACTCAACAATTCCAAATCGGTATGCAATAAATTAAAATCTCCAATTGCACTTACCCGTAATTCACATCCAAAACCGGCAGTAAACAAACTTTGCCAAAATTCATTACCCTGAACAGTAGTATTGTAATAAAAACTGTTTTTCCCACTTCCTTCCGAAGCACTCATATATTTATCTGCTAAGGGCAATGTAAAATCCATTACCAGCCAAATAATCTGCAAGGGATTTTGAATTTCAGGAAAAGTAATAGTGGCAGGACTTGTAGAAAAAGTAACATTTTGCCAGTTACCACCAGCAATGATAGTCCCGGGAAAATAGTTTAATGCGTTGTTTCCTCCATACTGTTCATTCCATAAAGAAACTCTCATTTCTAGATTGGGATAGGGTGAATAAATTTTAAAACTGTTCACAGTAAAAGAGGCAGAATCAGCTAAAGGATAAGCATCTTTGAAATTAAAACGCACTGCCCAGGTTTTTGGTCCTGAAAGATGATAGTCATCAACCAAATTATGATAGCGAAAATGATATAATTTACTATCTTCCATATCTTTATTTCCACTGCCCGGAACTACTTGCAGAGGTGAAATAGCATAAAAAAATACAGGTAGCAACAATCCCCAAAAGATGGCTATATGGAATGGCGACATCCTCTTTACCATAGAAAAAGAAGCTTTATTGTCTTTCCGCATTTTACTTATCTGCCGAAACAGCATTCAGCAGTCCCCAAATAAGATATATCATTGAGAAAATTCCTTTAGCATAATGTGCGCTAAGGCAATGTCATTTTGGATGGCTTCTTTAAGCTCATCAACGCTCTTAAACATCTTTTCCTCTCTCAAATAACGGAGTAATTCCAGTTCCATACTTTGACCATACAGGTCACCCTGAAAATCAAGAATATGGGTCTCAATTTCTATAATTCCCGTTTTTTTCACTGTTGGACTGCAACCGATATTTGTCAATCCGAAAAATACATTTTCCTGCAAAAACACTTTAGATAGGTAAATTCCGCTTTTGGGAACAAGCTGATGCGGACAAAGCAAATTCAAATTAGCTGTAGGAAAGCCAAGTTTTCTGCCTTGGGAATTGCTGTGTCCCACATTGCCTATCAAACGATAAGGTCTTCCTAACAAAAAATTAGCTGCTTCAATTTTACCGCTGAGCAGTAAATCCCTGATACTGCTACTGCTAATTGGTTCACCTTCAAAGAGTAAGGGCTCTACATATTCTACACGATAACCCAGTTCTTCAGAATGCCTGCAAAGGAATTCAAAGTTGCCTTGACGCAAGTGTCCAAAATGAGAATCGTAACCCATAACAATAACTTTGGGGTGAAACCGGGGAATTATAAAGTCCTTCAAAAACTTTAAGGGCGGTGTTTTTGCCAGCTCTAAAGTAAAATCCAAGAGCTCAATTCTCTCTATACCTAATTTCTTCATTTCCCGTTGTTTGATTTCTGCCGGGCAAAGCATTTTGGGCATAGGATGCATTTTTAACACAAAAGCAGGATGATCTTTATAACTGATAACTACACTCTGCAGACCCTCTTCTATAGCTATTTCTACAACTTTTTTAAGCACTTTCTGGTGACCCAAATGTAAACCATCAAAAGTGCCAATAGTTAAAACGGAATTATTATTCATTTTTGCCACCGGAAGGTTGACATCCCCATCAACAAAAAACCCCGGAATGTTGATGTCCCCGTCAACAAAAGACCCCGGAATGTTGAAGTCCCCGTCAACAAAAAACCCCGGAATGTTGATGTCCCAGTCAACCACATAAAATTCATTGTTGCGTTACTGTAGAAGTTATCAGATATGTTATAATTATGTAAACAGAGAACGACGGGGACGTCGTTCATCCGGAAACAGAGAACGACGGGGACATCGTTCTTCAGGAATACATTATTTCTTATCATTTTAGCACAATGACCGGGTGAATAAGGTTATTCATTCTTTTTGCTACAGCGCAGATTTTTTCTTCTTTAAGCAAAAGATACTTATCGTTAGTCCCATTAGAAACCGCTATATCCATACCATTCATCACTTTGGCAAAGTCATCTGTCTTCAGCTTTAAATAGGCATAATCAGGAAATATCTGCTTGTAGCTAAGCTGATAGCGAAACCAGTTATCCGGAGACAAATCATCTAAGGAAACTGCATCCTGTAAAGTTATATTACCAATGCTTTCTCTGAGTAGAAATGTGGTGCAGGCAATTGTGTTTAATTGTTCTGCCAGCCATTCACTTAAAGCCCGGATATAAGTTCCTTTGCTAACTTTGCAACGATAGCTTAGTTCATCAGATTTATTCGGTTCCAAAGGCAAAAACTCAAATTCTCTGATTTGGAGGGGACGCTCAGGCAAATTAAACTTTTTACCTTTGCGGGCAAGTTCATAAGCTCTTTTCCCGTTAATTTTTACAGCTGAATAAAGGGGAACAGGAAGTTCAGTCAATTGTTCTGCTTTACCCGCCAAGACATCAAGTTTATTAACAAATGCAGGAACTGGAGCTGTTTGGATAATATCTCCTTCCGGATCGCCTGTAGCTGTTTTTATTCCCAATTTCATCCTGGCAAAGTAGGTCTTGTCTTTTTCTTCCAATAAACCTGCCAAACGGGTATAAGAACCCAAACAGCAAATCAGTAAACCCGTAGCAAAAGGATCAAGCGTTCCGGTATGCCCGATTTTTTTGATTCCGGTTATTTTACGCAAATACCTGATAACTGTAAAGGAAGTTATTCCCGGGGGCTTATCTATAGCCAGAAATGCCTTATCCGTTATGGATTTCAAGGGCACTAATAACATCCTTTAACAATTTGTCTTTTGCTTCTTCCCGAGTTCCATAAAAATAACATCCGGCTGCCTGTTTGTGACCTCCTCCTCTATAACGCACAGCAATTCTATTCACATCTATTGTCTCAGAGCGCAAACTGATTTTATATACCTGTTCTTTTTCTTCTCTTAAGTAAATTATTACCTCAATTCCTGTTACTCCTTGCACCCAACGCGTTGCATTTATAATGCTTTCAGGATCAATATTATTTTCTTTGCTCATTGCCAGGGTTGAATGCATAATCAGTATTTTGCGCTGGTAATGCAATTCAATTGTGGAAAGGGTTTCACCTATATAACGCATTTCCTCAGGGGAATGATTCAGAAAGAAATTCCGATATTGTTCATTAGGTCTTACTCCTAAATTTACCAATTTTGAGGCAAAAATAAAAACATCCCTATCCGTATTGGAATTGGTAAAGTTGTTAGTATCGTTCAAAATAGTGGTATAAAGGCAATTGCACACAAATAAACGGTCAGAAAAAGGCATTTTGTTAATTTCCGTTTCCAGCAGGGAAAAGATAATTTCTCCTACACAGGCAAAAGAGGTCTCAATATAACTAAGCTCAGCTTTTATTAAACCATTTTCTGTTTCGTGGTGATCCAGCACAATAATCTTTTTGGTTTTATCTATTAGAACTCGTCTTTCACCTAATCTATCATAAGAATTACAATCTAAAATAATTGCCAAAGCAAAGGTCTGTTCTTCTTCCTGTAACGCACTAAAACGCTTTTCCTGAATTTTTCCATCCTGCAGATAGTTATAACGACTCAGGTCATCATTATCAGTTACCAGTAAAGAACTTTTACCTAAAAAGGAAATAATCCTTTGCAGGGCAAGAGCTGAACAATAACCATCCCCATCAGGACTAATATGAGTTGTTAGTAATATATTTTCCGCTTTGGAAATAAGTTCCAGTAATTCGTTTCTAATATTTTGCACGATTTTACCAAAGAAAGAATCGCCACTAAGGGCGATTCTTCCTTATTATATTATTGTCCGTTAGTGAGAAATAAGGTAATTATTCCTCTTCCTCATCCTCTTCTTCGTCTTCGTAATCGTCGTAATCCTCTTCGTCGTCCTCTTCATCATAATCAAAGAAGTCATCATCATCCAGTATATCGTCAATATCAATATCCTGGTCTTCCTCATCATCGTCGTCAAAATCATCTTTGAGCGATGCAAGCAGTGTATCTACTTTCGCGGCACGATCTTCTGTGTCATCGTAGTAGAAAGATAATTCGGGGATAGTTCTCATAATTTGTGCTCCTGCTATTTGTTTTTTTAAAAAGCCGGATGACTTAATCAGGATTTCTCTGATCTGGTCATGACTGGCGGGGTTATTATAATGCGAAAAATATAGCTTGGCATAGTGTAAGTCCCTAGAGATAACTACATCGGTTATTTGTACCCAAGCCAGTTTGGGATCATCCAATTTTTGGGAAATAGCAATATTGAAGAGTTTCTTCAATTCTGCCTGTAAGCGGGGAATACGATAGTTTTTCACTCTAGTTTATTATTAACCTCATTAACGATATATGCTTCCAATACATCGCCTTCCTTAATATCAGAAAAGCTGGCTAAGGTTAATCCACATTCTGAACCGGCTCGGACTTCTTTAACATCATCTGTATAATGTTTCAAGGAGCTTACAGTATCTTCCGTTACTAATACATCATTTCTGTAAAGACGGGCTTTACAATTTACCTGAATAACTCCTTTATCAACCTGGCATCCGGCTATAGTTCCCACTTTTTTAATTTTGAACACCTGTTTTACGATTGCGCTACCAATCACCTGTTCTTCATATTTTGGCTTCAGCATTCCTTCCAATGCATTATGCAGGTCATCAATAGCATCATAAATAACCTGATAAAGTTTAATTTGCACTCCTTCGTCTTCAGCAAGTTTAAGTGCTTGATGTGAAGGACGCACATGGAATCCAATTATGATGGCATCTGAGGCAGCAGCTAAAGAAACATCTGCTTCACTGATTCCACCTACACTTTTATGAATAATATTAACGCTTACTTCTTTGTTGGAAAGCTTTTGAAAACTATCCGCCAATGCTTCTGCAGAACCATCTGTATCGGTTTTAAGAATAATATTTAGTGTATTTATCTGCTCTTCTTGAATGCGGGCAAAAATATTCTGCAGAGAACTCTTATTCTGGTATTTTTCCCGCTCCAATCGTATCTGTAGACGTTCAGAACTAATATTCCGGGCGGTTTTTTCACTATCTACCTGATTAAGTATATCTCCAGCTTTGGGGGTATCCGAAAGACCATAAACTCTTGCTACATCAGAAGGGTACATAACTTTTATTTCTGCACCGCGCTCATTTTCCATTTTGCGAATTCTACCATGCACAGCACCACAAACAACAATATCTCCTTTACGCAGAGTTCCTTCTTGAATCAAAATAGTAGCAAAAGGACCCATTCGGGCATCCATTCCTGCTTCAATAACTACTGCCGAAGCAGGAACATCGTGTTTGGCTTTCAATTCTAGTATTTCTGCCGTTAAGAGAATCAATTCAATCAGATTTAAGATACCTTCTCCAGTTACAACAGATGTTCTGCACCAGGGAATATCTCCTCCATATTGTTCAGGGTAAACTCCAATTTCCATCAATTGAGCTATAACTTTATCTACATTGGCTTCGGGAAGGTCAACTTTGTTAATGGCAATAATCATAGAGACCCCGGCTGCTTTAGCGTGATCAATAGCTTCTTTTGTTTGGGCTTTAACACCTTCTGTAGCAGATATTACAATAACGGCAATGTCTGTAACATTGGCTCCGCGTGCACGCATAGCTGTAAAAGCTTCATGACCTGGAGTATCTAAAAAAGTGATCTTATGTTTATTTATTTCAATCTGATATGCTCCAATGTGTTGTGTTATATTCCCGGATTCACCGGCAACTACATTTGTGTTCCGGATATAATCTAAAATAGAGGTTTTGCCATGATCCACATGACCCATAATAGTTACCACAGGAGGACGAGGTTTTTCTTCTACATTGGTATATTGTTCGCGTTCTCTGTCTATAATATCCATTCCGTATTCATCTTCAAAACGGTAATCAACCTTGAATTCATCACAAATCATTTCCAGAGAGTCCCTGTCCAGGCGTTGGTTCATTGTTACCAATTGACCCATCATAAAGAACTTGGAGATGATATCAGAAGGGGAAACATTCATAATTTTAGCCAGCTCACTAACCGAGGTAAATTCCCTGATTACGATTTCATCACTACGATCTTCTACATATTGAGCTTCCCGATGATATTTTTTCCGCTTGGAGCTTTTTTGGAGGGTTTTCTTTATATTCCGGGAAATTTCCGCTTCATCAATCTCAATGGTCTCAATCAGTTTTTGTTTAGCTTTCTTGGAGCTGGAAATTATAGCTTTCTTATGTTTACTCTTTTCGCCCAGTTCTTCGTGACTGATTTTTGTTTTACCGAATTTTTTCTCTTCTTTTTTAATTTCCGGAGGGTGAGGAATAAGTTCAGGTTTTTTAGCAGGAGCTGCTAGTTCTTGTTTTTTACGATATTCCGGTTTTGCAGGAGCTGCTGTTTTGGAAGGAGCAATTTGGGGTTTTGGTTGAGGAGCAATTTTGTGTTTTTCGGGAGTTGGTTTAGGCGGTTTTTCCTTTGGTTTTTCTTCTATCGGTTTTTCTATAACTGGTTTTACCGTTTTCTTTTCCGGTTCTTTTACCGGTTTGGGTTCTTCTTTTTTAGGAACTTCTTCAACCTGTTCTGCAACAGGAGGAACTATTTCCTCTTTCTTTTTGGTTTCTATTTCCTGAGTTGTTTTCTGAGCTTTAGCGGCCTGACGCATTTCTATTAGACGCTTCCGATCTCTTTCCGCTTGTTTTTCTGCGTCTACTTGTTCTTTATATTTTTTGCGTATTTTATCTGCAACCTCGTCCTCAATCAAGCTCATATGGCTTTTAACATTCACCCCTAAATCGGTGAGATGTTTCTTTAAAGCCATTGTGCTGATTTTCAGCTCTTTGGCTAATTCATGAACTCTAATCGTCAATGTTTCCTCCTCTCTGTTTCAGAGAGCCAATATTCCATAATTTTACCGGCAAAATTTTTATCTTTTATACCAAATACACCAGTTAAAGGCAAACCCAAAGCAGAACTGATTTCCTGTTGACTTCCGGTTTCAATAACAGAGGATGAAATATCAGCATTCGCAGCTATTTTTTTCATCTTTTCTCTGGTGCGCTCAGAACTATCCATTGCCAGAATCAACAGAAAAATATCCTTGTTACCTATAGCTCTTTCACAGGCATTAAAACCGGAAACAAGTTTGCCTGCTTTCCTGGCAAATTGCATCAGAGTAAGAATCCTGGGATTCATTTTATTTTCCTTTTCTGATAACCTTTCCGCCATTTAGTTAGTCCTTTAAAACAATCAGCAGAAGGGCACAAATAAAATTTGCGCACTTGTATTCTTCTGTTACAATCAAACACAATTCCGCTTTCGGTGAGAAAGAAATTGAGCAGTTGTTTCTGGTCAACCTTTTTCTTACACACTACACAAGTGCGGAGAGGAATGTGTTCAGCTTTACTGTTTTTATTAGGCATCAGAAATACTTCGCTGCTTCTTTGAGGCGTTCAGCTGTTTTTTGCCCCATTCCTTCAAGGTTACAAAGCTCTTCTAGGGAAGCCATATAGACATCCTGAACACTTGTATAACCGGCTTGTTTCAAGGTTTCTGCAATTTTAGGAGTAACTCCATCCAGTTCAGTTATATGACTAATGGTTCTCCTTTCTTTTGCCATTTTTTCTTCAAATTCTGCCATTGTATAAATATCTATTTTTATTCCCACCAGTTTAGCGGCGAGTTTTACATTTTTTCCCTGTTTTCCTATTGCCATAAGTTTGTCTGCTTCGTCCAAAATCACGCTAGCAGAATGATTGCGTTCAATAATTACTCTTTTTATACCTTCCACACCAAGGGCATTTTCAATCATCTTTTCTGGGTCATCACTGTGTAAAACAATATCTATTTGTTCACCATGTAATTCCTTACGCAAAGAATCAATGCGGGTTCCCTTAGGTCCTACACAGGCAACAACTGGATCAATTTTCGGGTTATCTGTTTCCAGTTCAACCTTAGTCCTGATTCCCGGTTCGCGCACAATTTTCCTGATTTTAATATCTCCGCTATAAATATCGGGAATTTCTGTTTCAAACAATTTCTTCACAAATTCCGGATTGGTACGAGAAAGAATTATTACAACTCCATTTTTTCCAGTTCTAATATTAACTACATACGCCTTAATATTATCACCTACCCGATAGAATTCATTTTCAATCTGTTCCTCCACTGGCAATAAAGCATCCGTGTGTCCGGTATCAATAATATAACCGCCAAAATCATCTATTGCTTTAATTTTTCCGGTTACAATTGTATGTTTCTGTTTATTGAAGTCATTCTGAATTTTATCATCTTCCAGCTGGCGGATTTTATCCTGAATTATTTTCTGGACTGTCTTCACTATTTTTGGCTCAAACTCAGATAAAGACAGCGTTTTTTCTATATATTCACCCGGCTGAGCATTATGATTATAAATATTCCGGGCATCCGTTAAAGAAATTTGACCTAGTCCTTCTTCTCTTTCCACAACCAAGCTTTTGAATTTAACTTTCACACAACCAGCAAATTCATCAATATAAACCTGCAAACCTGCTTCCGGTTCCAAACGCTTTTGCAGAGTGGAAGTTACAGCTTCCAGAATGATTTTTTGAATCATATCCTTATCTAACTGTTTGATAGCTGCCAGTTTATTCAGGGCATCAAGCATATTTGCACTCATTGTTTAATCTCTCCTCTTGGGTATTGATAAAAATACTGTTTTAGCACGAATTATGGACTTAAACGGAATCTCTTTAACTGAACCTCTATCATCTATAATTATCGTATCCTGATTCACCTCTGTTAATGTGCCCATAATGGATTTCTTTTCTTCCCCTTCATTAAATTGCACTGCCACTTTTTCATTTATAGCACTAACATAATGACTTTTCAGCTTTAACGGTCTTTCCAGTCCAGGGGAAGAAACCTCCAGAAAATAGCGTTCCGGAATGAGGTCAAAAATCTCCAGTTCCTTGCCTAAAGCATTACTGAAAGCAGCACATTCATCCAATGTAACTCCCCCAATCTTAGTAAGATAGACAGTTATAATTCTCCCTTTGCCAGTTATCTTCTCTTCAATGTCATACACCGCAAGATGCATTTCCTGGCAAATCTTCCTGGCTATCTCTTCTACCTGTAATCTGTAAAATTCCATCTTTTTACCTCATTCTTTTTCCGGAAGAACGACGTCCCCGTCGTTCACAAAACCCGGAAGAACGACGTCCCCGTCGTTCACAAAACCCGGAAGAACGACGTCCCCGTCGTTCATTTCCCACTACCTTATTACTTTTGGTCCAACTTTTACGAGAACAAATCATTCAATTAACCGTGGTTGACAAGATGTCAACCTTCCGGAAGAACGACATCCTCGTCGTTCACAAAACCCGGAAGAACGACGTCCCCGTCGTTCACAAAACCCGGAAGAACGATATCCCCGTCGTTCATTATTAGTTGACGAGAACATCAACCACCTGGTTAAATACTTTATTTTATTATTTCTCTCAATCAATTCATCAAATTTTGCTTAAAATTATCAAATCTTTCTATCCGCTTCACCTCAAAAAAAATAGCTATCAATGTAGCTATCTCTCTCCGTCTTGAACGGTTACTATTTTCCTGAAACCGATTTTATATATCAGTTTTTATACATAAACTCATTAAAAATTATATGCTCTTGTTTGTCAAGCAAAATCTTTCCCTAAATCAGCTCTTCCTTAATTGCATTACCTACTCATTGCTTACCCATTACGGATGGCATCCGTAATGGGTAGGTAATGCTAAAGCAATTCAAGTAATAACGAAACAATCTAAGATGGAAAATAGGTAACTAAAGACAAAAATAAAGCTTACGAATTATTCCAAAATGCCTATGAAAGCAAATCAATTGGTAATAGGATGAATGTTGCTTATTATTTAATGACCTCCAACAGTGCAGAAGCAAAAACTATAGGTTTTAGCTATCTAAAAGAGCTTGCTGAAATTGATAAATATCCTTTGGTACAATTCTATTTCGCTCAAAGTTATAATATAGGAGTTGGCACTGATAAAAACTTGGTAGAATCTGCTGCGTGGTATATTACTTCCTATTATGGTAAGTTACCTGATAATTACTCAATGTATGCTTATGGTAACTATAAAAATTTATTTAACGGACTTAAAATTGAACAGCGAAAAGAATTACTGGCTTAAAGGAAAGAATATATAAAATAATATGGGAAAAGATAGTTACGATAGCTAGATTGGCGGTTATCAAACTATTAGGGTTTCCCTTTAACAACTTTTAGAACCGGAAAAGAAAAAAATAATTTATTATCAATCATTCTTTTTTATCAGGGGCTTAAGCTCCCCTCACTATATTTGTGTTGCCCTTTTGGGTTTTTCATTATTTACATTATTAGAGCCACCTCAACCCTTTAAACCCTCTCAACTTTCTCAACTTTCTCAACCCTCTAAAAACCTATAATTTTTCCTATGCACAGCATTCATTCTGCATTTATAATTCTTCATTTTGTTTCAATATATGGCAGTAATTGTTCAAATACTTCTACGGGCAGTCGTTTTGCTTTTCCGTCTGAGGCAAAAACGATTGTTATATCTGCTGTAAAGCATATTTCTTTTGTAGCGTTATAAATTTCCTGATGCCATTTTCCTTTTATCCTGTTTATTTCGGTAAAACAGGTTTTAACAGTTATAACTTCATCGTGGTCAATAGCTTTAATAAAACTTATTTCCCCGTAATGGACAAAAAGCTGAATACCTTTTTTCTGCAAATCGGACTGCGCTAGGTTCATTTCATAAAGCGCTTCACTGCGTGCTGCCTCTAAAAGTTGCAGATAGTTCGCATTATTTAAATGACCATAGATATCGCATTCATAACCATAGATTCTTTTGTTAAACGCAAAAATCATTGTTTTATCCTCTTAAGATAAGGTAATAGCGGAATTTTACTTGACCGATATCCGCTTTTATTTTGGTATGTAAAAAATTATTATAAATAGAGGATATTATGTCTGGAAAAAATGTCAATCAGAAAATAAGACAAAATATCAGCAAAGCATCCAAAACTACCCAAAGCGTTAAAATCACAGAAAAGAAAAAAGAGCCCTCTGCTTTTGCCAAACATCTTCCCTGGGTTTTAGTGATAATTCTTTTTCTCCTGCTCAGTTTGATCTATTTTCCTGTTGCCTATCAAGGAAAAGCACCTCAGGCATCAGACATAATTCAATGGCAGGGTGCAGCAAAAGCCATAGTTGATTATAATGCAACACATAAAGATAATGCATTGTGGACTCCTTATATGTTTTCCGGAATGCCTGCTTATATGATTCATTTTCCCAATCGTTACCCCTTTCTGGAAAGCATAACTAAACTGACCGATAAAATCATCAATTGGCGTATTTTTCTGCTTTTTATAGGGGGAGTGGGTATCTTTTTACTCTTAAGGCAATTGAAAATGGACTCCTGGATTGCTTTTTTTGCGGCAATTGCTTTCACTTTTTCCTGCCATTGGGTCGGCTTATTGGAAATTGGTCATAATACAAAATTCCGTGCTATAATGTATATCCCCTGGGTTGTTTGGGCTCTCTTTCGTTTAAAGGAAAAACCAAATATATTGAATTTGGGTTTGCTGGCAACTTTTCTGATTACGCAACTACGGGAAAATCATCCTCAAATAACTTATTACCTTTATCTGTTTATAGGAATGTTTTGGATTTATTGTTTAGTTGAAGCAGTAAAAAATAAACAACTTAAAAAGTTTGGCAACTGGACCGGGTTGCTGATTATTGCTTTTGCTATAACTGCCTTAGCTGTGATGAATCCCTATCTTTCTACTTGGGAATATAGTCATTACACAATGCGAGGTGGAACAACAGGTCTGGAAAAAAGTTATGCTCAGCAATGGAGTTTTCCTCCTGTAGAAATAATTTCCTTTATCATACCTGATTTTTTTGGGGGCATAAATCAGAACTATTGGGGTGCAATGCCTTTCACTCAAATTTATAATTACTTTGGTATAGTGGTTTTAGCTTTGGGGGTGATGGCTCTTTTTGGCAAACATAAACCGCTTTCCACATTTCTCTGGATTGCATCCGCTATTTTTTTAGTGTTCAGTTTTGGCAGTTTTACTCCTTTAATTTCCAATTTCTTTTTTAAGTATCTGCCGATGTTCAATAAATTCCGCGTGCCTTCTATGACCTTGATTATGGTTCAATTCATAGCTGTTATTCTTGCAGCTTTGGGTTTGGATACAATTGCTTCACTGGAAGATAACAGCAAGTGGCAGAAGAACTTATTTACTGCTTTCTGGGTTAGCGGAGTGTTTTTTATCCTCTTTCTCATTTTAGGACAAAGTGTTTTCCAAGATTTACAATATACAAACGCTGCAGAAATAGCACAATACGAAAAATATAATGCCCTTGCTAAATTGGAAGAATTGAAAAGTTTACGTCCTGGATTGCTTTACAAAAGCGGAATTCTGAGCTTGCTGATGTTAACTGTTTCTCTGGGATTTTGTTATCTTGCCAGCGCTAAAAAACTGAAGAAAGTTGCTTTAGTGCTACTAATTACCCTTGTTACTTTTATAGACCTGTATATATACACCGGAAAACACTTAAAAGACCTCTATCCGGCAGAAGAAAGAGAAGCTCGTTTTGTAACTCAGGATTTTGATGAATTCCTTCTGGCAGATAAAGATAATTTCCGTATTTATCCTTATAATATGGGTAATTTCAGAACTGCAGCTGAATGGGCATATTATCATCAAACTATTGATGGCTACAGTGCTGCTAAACTAAAACGTTATGACGATGTCTGGAAAATTATTCAGGGTGACGAGAAAAATGAAAATGAACTATATCGTTATCTAAATGGTGTTTATAATAAAGGAAATAAAGAAATTCCCACTCCTTTACTGGATATGCTTTCTACGAAATACATTATCTATCCTGATTCGTTGCCCTACGCTTTTCTGTTGAACAAAATAAAACCAGTTTTTACTAGTTACACAGGTGCCAATATCTATCAAAATTTAACTGCTTTTCCGCGTGCCTGGTTTGTTGACTCGCTGTCTGTAATTCCGGAAACGGAAGTGCGTCTGCAAAAAATGCGAGACCCATACTTTAATCCACGCTCTTTAGCCATTGTGGAAAGTAAAATTGAAGGCGTTTTTAAACCGGATAGCTGCTATGCCCAAGAGACTTTTTTTGATATGCACAATGTTAAATATGAGGTGGCAACCGATAAAAATGCTTTTTTAGTTCTTTCTGAGATCTATTATCCTGCGGGCTGGAAGGCATTTATAGACGGCAAAGAAACAGTAATATATCCCACAAATCATATTTTGAGAGGAGTTATTATTCCTCCAGGAAAACATACTCTGGAAATGAAATTTATCTCTGAGACCTATCGCTTGAGTTTGATTTTAAGTTTAACAGGTCTCCTGGCAACGGTTGTTCTTCTGGTAATAGGAATTGGATGGGAAATGAAAAAAGGCAAGAAGTCGGGAGGTCAAGAGGTCGAGAAGTCGTGAGGTCAAGAAGTCAAGAGGTCGGGAGGTCAAGAAGTCAAGATGTCGGGAGGTTAACATTACGGAAAAACAGTGTCCTCTGTCTACATCAGTTCTTCCAGTAATTGTTGCAGCAGTTCCAGCTTGGTATTAACTTCGGTAAATTTCTCTTTTTCCTTATTAACAACTTCTTCTTTAGCGTTATTCAGGAAATTGGGATTAGCCAGTTTTGCCTGAATTCCGCTCAGTTCTTTAGTTAATTTCTCAATTTGTTTTCCTAGGCGATTTTTTTCACTATCTATATCTACCAGTCCGCTTAAGGGCAAAAATATCTCTATATTCCTAACGACAGAGGCAATTGCGGCTTTGGGCTTGGCAATATTCACTCCTCCGGAAAGGGTTTTCGCTTTTGCTAAGCGCTGGAAGTAAGCCATATAATTTTCAAAGAGTTCCTGTTGAGAACTTTCTGCAAAGCGGATAACAATATCAATTTGCTGAGAGGGAGCCAGGTTTATTTGTTTACGCAAGTTCCGAATAGCAGTAATGCTTTCTTGCACGAAGCGCATATTATTATCAATATGGCTATCTATAAGCGTTTCATCTGCCTCCGGGAAAGCAGCAATAATCAGTGCTTCTTCTTTTAGGGGAAAGATATTTTTTATGCCCTGCCAAATTTCTTCTGTAATAAAAGGCATAATTGGATGCAGTAAACGCATTCCCTGTTGCATTACATTAAGCAGTATATATTTAGCAGTTAATTTGCTTTCCTTTTCTGCAGAAGGGTCTAAACGGTCTTTGCTCAGTTCAATATACCAGCTGCAAAATTCATCCCACATAAATTTAAAGATTGCATTGGCAGCATCGTTAAACCTTAAATTTTCATAGTGTGCCCGCACTTCCATTATTACTTCCTGCAGACGAGAAATTATCCATCTATCAGCAAGTTCCAATTGTAATTTATTATCTTGGGGCAATCCCTCAATATTTTCTGCATTCATCATAATAAATCTATAGGCATTCCACATTTTATTGGCAAAATTACGGCCTGTTTCCAAAATGCTTTCACTGAAAATGACATCCGCACCTTTGGGGGTGCCAAAAATCATACTGAACCGTAAAGCATCGGCTCCTACGCTATTAATTAAATCAATCGGATCAGGAGAATTACCTAAGGACTTACTCATTTTGCGTCCTATTTCATCTCTCACGGTTCCATGTAGCAAAACAGTATCAAAGGGAATTTTATCCATAAAATGGAGAGTACTCATAATCATTCTGGCAACCCACAGGTAGATAATTTCCGGAGCTGTAATTAATACATTGGTAGGAAGATAGTATTTAAGATCAGCTGTTTCATCAGGCCAACCCATTGTAGAAAAGGGCCATAACCAACTGGAAAACCAAGTGTCTAATACATCGGAATCCTGAGTGAATTTAGTTCCCTGGCACTTAGGACATTTCTCCGGCATTTCCTGGGCTACAATCATATTGTTACAATTATCACAATAATATACAGGAATGCGATGTCCCCACCAAATTTGCCTTGAAATACACCAGTCCCGAATATTATTCATCCAGTGCATATAGACCTTTGTCCAGCGTTCTGGCTGAAACTTAATTTCTCCTTTTTCTACAACTTCTATAGCTTTTTCGGCTAAGGGAGCCATTTTCACAAACCACTGATCGGAAAGATAGGGCTCAATAACTGTATCACAGCGATAACAACGCCCTACAGAATAAGGATGAGTTTCCGTTTTTTCCAACAGGCATTGTTCGGTAAGCATTTGTATAATTTTTTCCCGGCAGGCATAACGCTCCAAACCTTCAAATTCCTTTCCAGCATTTTCATTCATAATTCCGGTTTCATCCATTACCAAAAGCTGAGGTAAATTATGTCTGATCCCAATTTCAAAATCGTTGGGATCGTGAGCAGGAGTAACTTTTACGCAGCCGGTGCCAAATTCCCTATCTACATAATCATCCGCTATTATCGGTATCTTTCTATCCGTTAAAGGCAGAAGTAACTCTTTGCCAATTAACGAACTGTAGCGTTCATCTTTGGGATTTACGGCTACAGCAACATCTCCTAACATTGTTTCCGGTCGGGTTGTTGCCACTGTTACATAGCCATTCCCTTCAGGAAAAGGATAATGAATATACCAAAGATGACCGTTTTCTTCTGTATGTTCTACTTCATCATTTGCCAAAGCTGTAACGCAACGCGGACACCAATTGATAATATATTTCCCTTTATAAATCAGTCCTTCATTATATAGGGCTACAAAAACCTCTTTCACAGCCCGCGAAAGCATTTCATCCATTGTAAAACGCAAGCGGTCCCAATCGCAACTTGCTCCTAAGAGTTTGAGCTGGTCTATGATGATATTGCCTTTTTCGTTTTTCCACTGCCAGATTTTTTCCACCATTTTTTCGCGTCCTAATTCCTGACGCGTAATTCCTTGTTTGGCAAGTTCTTTTTCCACCATATTTTGGGTGGCAATTCCGGCATGATCAACACCCGGTAACCACAGCGTGGATTCACCTTTCATTCTGTGATAACGAACAACGACATCTTGCAGAGTATTATTAAGAATATGGCCAATATGTAAAATACCTGTCACATTTGGTGGGGGCATAAGGACGGTAAATGGTTTTTGAGAAGTGTTTTCCCGGGGTTTGAAATAGCCGTTTTCTTCCCAAAACTGATACCATTTCTTTTCCAGGTCTTTAGGTTCAAATGTCTTACTGATTTCCATTATTGCAGTTACCTCTTTTTTTGTCATCGTCTCTTGGATGTTTAAGCATTTTATACTTAATCAGAACCAATTCTGAAAAGAGGATTTAGCGTCAAGTAAAAGCTCATTTATTGCTAAAAGTAGAAAAGGGTAGCACGCAGATTTCGCTGATAACGCAGATAAAATAGACAAAGAAAGAAGGGGTCGCTTTTTTCTCCACAATTGCATTACGGGTGGTTTTACTGTTTTTGTTTTTTATATTCAATCTTTATTCTGTTACTTGGTTTTCATCATTTTACGGACATAGTTTTTACCCTTAAATTGCATAGAACAGAAATAGATTCCGCTGGCTAATTCATTACCATCTTTGTTCTTACCGTCAAATTCATAAACATAAGTGCCGGAAGAAGAATGAGTTTCAGAAAAGCTGTTCACCAATTGACCTTTAGCATTATAAATCTTAAATTTTACAGTTCCTTCCTGTTTCAGGGCATAGTGAATTTTTGTGCCGGGATTGAAAGGATTGGGAAAAACCCCTAAAATAGCTGTTTCGGGAGGAGGAAGAGGAGGTGGATCACTGGAAGTTAAAATTGTAATCGGACCCCAAAAGTTTTCTATATCATCATTATTGATAACTTTCAGCCAGTAATAATAGCGGGTAAGAGCTACAGCAGTTGTATCTATGTAAGTATAATTATTTTGTTGCGCTGCATTAGAGGCGATTAAATCACTTACAACTACGGCAGAAGAAAGATTGCTGATATTTCCGCGCCAAATTTGAAAAGCAGATATTCCTGTTTCCCCACTGCTTACCCAGGAAAGAACAACTTGATTTCTCTCGTTCAAGGTTGCTGTAAAACTATTTGGATAGGGAGGCAAAATATTATTCTGACAAGGAAAACAGAAAGATATTTTAGCGGCAGGGGAATAAATTTCAGGCACAGTAAAATAAGCAAATTCATTTGTCCAGTTTGCTGCTGCCGATTGAATCATCCAAATTCCTCTATCTTCAATTTTATAGCCCAGATAATAGGGTTTGAATCCTAAGTTATGATAAAAAATGATTTCTGCTCCGTTAAAATTAGCTCCTGTAAGGGTAAAATCCATTCCCGCATCAGAAAACGGTTCATTCAAGGAGGCAAACCCGGAGGTAACAGTTATATGTTCTTCAGGATTAGTAATTCCTTCAATAGTAAGTTTGGGATAATAAGTATTGCCTAAAGGATCAGAAACAGCGGGGACATTAACTAAAGCCAATCCATTGTAAACAAAGGCATAATCCGTATTGTTATTAAGTAGAACACGAATATTATCAACTGCAGCAGGAGGTTGGGTTCCACCAGTGGTATCGTTTTTCCAGGCAAAAATAATTCTTTGCGGTCTACCTGATAAAGAATTCGGAATATCCAGTTCTGCTTCTTTCCAAATTTCCGTAAGATTCAAAGGAGAGCTCAATTGTCCTGTGTTTAACATAATTCCCGCTTCCGGAACTACATCGGGTTCAACACAATAGACCCTCAAATAGTCAAAATAGGGTCCTGTTCCTTCTCCTCTGGCTTTCCAGGAAAAGCGTAATTTACAATTCTCCGTTCCTTCCGGAATTATAATATCTCTGTAAAAATAACTGACGGAAGCACTATTAGTTATGTAAGTATGGCTGATTCCGTCGTCACCGCTGATAAAAAGTCCCCCGTTTCCAGATTGAGCAACAAGTGAACCCTGCATCCATTTATTGGTTTGATTTTCATTGGCAAAAGTCCATAGATTGCTGTCTGTTTCAAAACCGGCAATAAAAGGTGTATTTTGGGGAGTTAATGAAATTGCATTTAGAGCTATAATCCTGTTTTCACTATCAACATTATGGGTAATAATTAAATTGCCATTATAAATTCCTGGAGATTCAGGAGTGAAAAAGACAGTAAATATAGCAGAGTTACCTCCTGCAATAGAGAAGGAAATCGTATTTTGTTTCCTTTCTCTGAGAGCAATGCTAAAACCATCAGGCACAGAAATTTCTCCAGTTAGAAAACTGGTTCCTGTGTTGGTTATCGTAAAGGACTTACTTGTTTCAAAACCGGCAAGAACATTGCCAAATAAGAGTTCTGTAGTGTTAACCTCAATAGCCGGAGCATTGAGAGTAGAAATTTTCAGGTTAGGTCTGTAAACAGTTACCGTGCCTCCAATAAAAACATCACTTTGGTCTGTTGAATTATTCCGAATATAATGATAGCCGTCAGGAATTTCTGTATAACTTACCGTTCCGGAAGGGGAAACAGCACTTGCAGGACTGAAAGCTGTATCTATCAAAATATTATCAATTCCGTTCCAGAGAAAAGGAGTATCCAAAGTAAGCAGTTCAAAACCACCGGAAATAGGTATGTAATTATCTGTGTTATAATAAGTAATTAAGTTCCCTACACCTTTCCACTGAGCAACATTTTCTTCAGCTGTATGAGCCATTCTGATTTGGAAAGCGGGAAGCGGATAAGTAGGAGAAGTAACAATATTAAAGCCCAAACGGGAAATAAAAACAGGACCGAAAATACCCTGCAAATTCAGCTCACTCGCCTTATAAATCATCTGACCGTGCAAACTTTTGCGGAAATTATTTACGGGACAGCCCTCAGCTGAACTTGTTACACCGGTTCCTGAGCCAATAATTGCTTCTATAACATTTTCCGCCAAAGGAGTGGCAATTTGTTCTATAGTAGCTTCCGATTCGCCATCCGCATAAACAGCTGTAATTCTATATTGATAGGGAACCCCTACTGTAACCTCTGTATCTGTATATCTAGTTCCGGTAATTGTAGTAAGCAAAACATCGTTGCGGTAAATATTATAGACAACAGGAATTCCCGCTTCTGGAACTTTCCAGTATACAAGAACAAAGCCATTTCCCCCTGCAGCAGTCAAATCGCGGGGGGGCCAAAAGTAGGTTTCGTATT
The DNA here is from genome assembly GCA_023227825.1 of Candidatus Cloacimonas sp. Classification (GTDB taxonomy): domain Bacteria; phylum Cloacimonadota; class Cloacimonadia; order Cloacimonadales; family Cloacimonadaceae; genus Cloacimonas. The sequence goes on from JALOCJ010000011.1 coordinate 25,825, forward strand.
CAGGCAATGTCAAATGGTCTATCCAAGCGCAGTTTTCATATTCATCACTACTTTGATATTGATAATAAATCCACGAAAAAGTGTGCAAACCGGGCTCTACAGGACAGGAAACAAGTTCCCAATCTCTTTTTCCTGTCCATTGAACGGTGAGATTATCATCAATGTAAAAACGCAGGTAACTAAATTCATTTTTAATAGATAACTTCCGGTAGAAATTTATATCTCCCGGTTGTGTAACATTTATTTTCAGTTTCAATTCAGTGAATTCATCATTTTCCACATTTCCACTGCAGGCAGAAAACTCACCCGAAAAATAAACATCATCTTGCACATACCAGGGGTTAGGGCTATTGTTATGCCAGAATAATGACGAAAAATCGCCTGTCTCAAAACCCTCCTCGGCAGGAGATACAATAGATATAACTATTTGATGCTGTCTCTGATTTCCGTCATTATCAATTGCTACTGCTTTGATAGTATGCATCCCCAAAGTTGTTTCTGCTGTATTCCAAGTCCATTCATAAGGCATTGTAGCATCGGAAAATACATAATCAGGATTGGTATCAAGGTAGAAACGAACTTCCGTTATGCTTCTATCGTCCAAATCAGTTGCTTCAACCTGCACCGGAATCAGCGAATTGATTACAAAACCGGTATTATTGAAAGGATAAATAATATGGCATTGAGGCATATAAGGATTGGCTTCTAATAACGCCTGACAGGCATTCACCATTCCATAACCGGTAAAACAATCCCAACCTTCAATTGTTTCTATTGTCATATCTGTGGCAGTGGAAGTGATTATATTTCTTACTTCAGCAGGGGAAAGATCAGGATTTACAGAAAGAATTAGAGCCGCAACTCCTGCTGCATAAGGACAGGAACAGGAAGTTCCATTGAACCACAGCAAGTAATCACTATCAGAGAAACCGCCATAACCCTGGATATCAGTTGTCGGTAAAATTGTAGGTGCCATTATATCAATCGCTCTTGCAGAATCCTGTTCGTAAATACTATAACTGGAACCCCACCAATATTCGCCATCGGAAGAATTGGAATTTTTTCTTTCTCCGGAAGGACTGGCAGCTCCAACAGCTATTACATCGGGATGTTTTGCCGGATAACCCATAACCGAACCATCAATATTTCCTGAACTAGCAAAGAGCACAACTCCGTTATTATAAGCATAACTAAAAGCACTATCAGCAGCAGGATCATCACCTACATCCATAGCATAAGAACCAAAACTCATACTGATTACATCTACATCGTGGTCTGCCGCATAAATGATAGCATTGTTAACATAGGAAAATAAAAGTTCTCCACTGCTATTAGATACTTTTAGAGGCATCACACTACACCCACCCGCAATCCCGGAAACCCCAATTCCATTATTTGCAATAGCAGCAGCAATTCCCGAAGTCCCTGTTCCATGCCCGGCACCCAAACTATTATCATTCGGGTCATTATCGTTATCACCAAAATCATAACCCTGAACCAAACGCAAATCGGGATGATTAATATCTACACCCGTATCCACAATTCCGATAATAATATTCGGATCACCAAAATAATTTACTTCGTCCCAGGCAGCAATAGCATCACTGTCAAAACCGATAAGTCCAACTCCAGGTCCGCTATGAGAACCGTTTATATAAGCTGGAAGCTGAGCAGTATTATTATGACCCCAATTATTGGCAAAATAAGGATCATTGGGAACATTATGCAAATAAGCATAATACTCTGGAATCGCCTCTTCTATATAACGATTGCTTTTTAGATTGGCAATAACTTCTTCAACGCTTTTTGTTCCATCTAAATGAACTAAAAACCAGCGGTCAAAACCGTTTTTCTGAACCCATTCTTTGTCTTTGGCATCTATATAGGCACGCGTAATGGATTTTATGCCATTGGACACAAACAATTGATCCAGATCGTTAAAATAGGTCTTTTCTCTTGTTTCATAAGCAGATTCAGGCAATTGGGAGCGAAGGACAGCATCTGAACTGAGTTTTATTTTCACTATATCAGCACAGTAAAGTGGCTGCTGTTTTAGGGCATTTTGCTTGGCTAGGGCATAAATTTGGCACGCCAAAAACAGACCGAGAAGAATATTGCAAATTTTTTTCATAATAAGTTATGAAATAGCAATATTCATTCCAATTAAACAGTTAAGTGTAAATAATATTAGCATTAGGCATAGGATTTCCAACTTCTATTACTGCAAAAGATAATCATAATACTATATTCCAACATTTTTATGGACAAGCCATAAATAAGGATTATACTTTCCTGTGACAATGAAAAAATTATGAGGAATACTATCTGACGAAGAAAGTAATTTTTTAAGGATTAAATATTAGAAAAAATTGAGCTGGCAATAGATACTTTACCCGATAGTTCCGTAGTTCGTAAACATATAATAGAAGCAGCTTTTGCCTGAATGAAATTACAAGACAGAAGCTATGCTCCGTTCCTTATTTTGATTTATTAACTTACCTTTTAAATTTAGTTTAACTACTTGTTGCCTGGTCATTTCTTTAACAACTCTTTAACGATGCTTTAACGATTCTTTAACTTCGTTAAGGAGTCGTTAAAGAAGTGTTAATACAGCAGAAAAAATTCAACTTAGCAGGAAATAGCTCCCAGGATAATAACAGGTAAAAGTTGAGTAATTATCCTCTGCACTTACACTATTGCGATGTCTTCTTTGTTTTGTATAATAAAGCAGAAATAGTAAAAAACCACAAAGCGAAAAAGAAGTTGACACTTAAAAGGATATATTAAAAATAACTTTAGATTGATTTTATGGAGCATTAGTTAAATTATGAGTCAGGAGACCTTATTATCTCTGAAACAAGCAGCTACGGAATTAAATGTTTCGGAAGCAACAATCCGTAATTGGATTAAACTGGAACTTATTATGCCCTTTGATAAGCGGAAGAGCATAATAACCAGAAACGAAGTTATAAGAATAAAAAATCAAATATTTTCCGGCGAAATCAGTAAATTACGAACTCGGGCAAATAAACTAAACTGTTCCAGTTCTTTTCTTCCTAACGAATATATTCCCGAGCAGCTTAGTGATATTGTGCTGGGAATCAATAATATTTGCCGAAAAGCAGAACTATCTGTTAGTGATTCAATGTTTTATTCTACCCTGCTAATTCTTCTTCAAAAGAAAGAGGTTACTATCTCAACAGAGAGTTATTCTAAGTTAACTATATTGAATTTCAAACGAAAAAATGTAGAACATATTATGTTAGAGTGGAAAAAGGAATTAGCAACTGGATACAATGATAGTATAATCAAACAACTAATTGATAGTGTTAATATAAATGAAGATTATTTTGCTTATGACATTCTTGGAGCTTTATATCAGGTTATAATGAGTGAAGGTAATAAATCGTTAAAAGGGTCTTATTTTACTCCTTCCTCTATAATAGACGATATAATTTCCCAATACTATAAAGAAAACGATAAGATTCTTGATCCTTGTTGTGGATCAGGACAGTTTTTATTGCGGTTTGCAAAACATAATAAATGCTCTTACAATCAGTTATTTGGAATTGATGCTGATAAAATATGTGTAAGATTAACTTCCATAAATCTTTTGCTTTGTTATGATACCGCAGATTTCACTCCGCATATATATCATCTCAATACTCTTCAAGATATTGACCCAAATTCAATCTTTGATGAATATAGTTTCTTATATGATACTTTTGATATTGTAGCTACTAATCCTCCTTGGGGTTCTGTTATAGATAGATACAAATATATGGCTAAATTCCCTCAGATATCTTCAGGTGAATCTTTCTCTTACTTTCTTGTTATGTCGCACCTTTTTGCCAAAGACGGAGGTATTGTTTCCTTTATTCTGCCTGAATCCATACTTAACATTCATATACATAAAGATATAAGAAAATACATTTTAGAGCATTTTAATATTATTCAAATTACGGACTTGGGAAAAGTATTTACTGGTGTCTTTACTAAAGTATATCGTCTTGACCTGAAGAAAGAAACTCCTTGTCCTGAGCATTTGATTCAAATTCAAAGAGACAATAATATTTTTAGGCAAAATCAATCGGTTTATGTCTCAGATTCAGATTATATTTTTAATCTTCATTATCAAGAAGATTTTTCAGATATTATAAACAAAGTGTATGCTAAAAAACACATAACTCTTAAAAACAATGCTGATTGGGCATTAGGAATTGTTACCGGCAATAATGATAAATATATTAGCCAAGAATGCAAAACTGGATATGAAGAAATTTATCGTGGTAAGGATGTATTTCCTCTCTTTTTGGGGAAAGCAAAAGAATATATTTTATTTCAGCCGGAAGCATTTCAGCAGGTTGCTCCTGAAAGGAAATATCGGGCTAAGGAAAAGCTTGTCTACAGGTTTATATCTAAGAAACTAATCTTCGCTTATGATAATAGACAAGTGCTTACATTAAACAGTGCAAATATCTGTATCCCTAGGTTTTCTGGTATCTTGATGCAGACCATTGCAGTATTATTCAACACCCAAATATACAATTTCTTGTTTTCTTTCCTTTGTAACACTCATAAAGTTTTAAGGTCAGACCTGGAAAAATTACCCATACCTTTGGATTTTCTGGAAACTAACAATGAGATTCACAATCTAACCAGAGCAATATTCACGAGAAATAGTTCTTTGGAAAGTATGGATAACTATCTTTTCCGTTATTTTGAAATAACGGAAGAACAGCAGCAAAGAATACATAATTACAGGAGAAAATAATGGAACAACTTGAACAATTTCTGAAGGAACAAATATCATTTTTCAGCGCCAAAGAACATAATGAACTGGTTAGCCGGCTTGCAAATTTGATATCTGTTTATCCCTTTAATCAATATGAATTTATAATTTCTACTCCTTTAGGTTTAGATAAACTCAGCACTGATGATTACTATACTTTAAGAGATGACTACATAGGAAGAAATATGTTTCTATACCTTTATGAAATCAGTGCTCCAAGAGGATTTGGTGAAACCTGGGCTCAAGGTCATCTAAAAGAATTAGTCCCTCAATTAGAAAAACCATCTAAATTAAAGGACCCTAATTATTCCGGAGAATATGATTTTCTCTTAGACAAGAAAATTAAAATAGAAGTGAAAGCATCTCGTGCTGTGGATTTTGATAGTAACGAACCTTTATATATAAAGGCATTATCATCCAATTCTAAGAAGCGTTTTGATATGAATTTTCAACAGATAAAACCCTATTGCTGTGATGTATTTGTCTGGATTGCAGTTTGGCGTGATCTGATTAAATATTGGGTTCTATCTTCTAATGAGGTCTTAAATGATAAAAACTATTCTATTGGGCAACATAGAGGAAATGAAAATGAGGGACAACTGCATATTAATGAAAGAAATATAAAACAATATAACAAGTATTTATCGCCTCCGGATAAATTACTGAGGGCATTCAGAAGAGCTTATAAAAGGCAAATAAATATTATTAATAAACAAGATAATGTAATGTAAAAGTTGACGATAAAATTATTCTATTCGTTATTCCTCAGGCTCTGAATTAAATAAAATAATGCAATTGAGAGTAAAAATTATGTAAGGAACGAAAAAAAAAGATTTTGATTGACAAAAAATGTCCTTTTTAAGTTTTGTTCAGAGATGAATAAAAAGCATAAGCGATAATTTACAAAGAAGGATTATTTCCACCTCCGATCATAATTTCCCGCTTGTGTTTTGCTTGATAATAAAAAAACAAAGCCAAGGAGCAATAAAATGGCAGTCCCGAAAAGACGAACCTCCAAAAGCAGGAGAGATAAACGCAGAACTCATAAGGTCTTAACTCCTCCAACGATAAGCACTTGCAAGAAATGTGGAGAACCCAAACTACCGCATCATATTTGTGAAAAATGCGGCACCTATAATGGAAAGCAAATATTAACAGTTAAGGAGTAAGGTGCGTATTGCCGTAGATGCTTTCGGAACTGATAATGCACCGTTTCCGGAAATTGAAGGCGCTGTTCTTGCTATCAAAGAAGACCTTTGCGAAGAAGTAATCCTGGTTGGAAATGAAGAAAAAATCAAATACGAATTGGAAAAATTCTTTTATCCGCCAAAGAGAATCAGTGTTGTTAATGCTACACAAAGAATAGAGATGGAAGATAGTGCAGTCACAGCTGTGCGTTCTAAAAGAGATTCTTCTTTGGTGAAAACAGTTGAACTTCATAATCAGGGTCTTGCAGATGCTGCTGTAAGCGCAGGAAATACAGGAGCTGTAATGTCTGCTTCTCTTTTAATATATGGTCGCATTAAAAATGTGTTGCGTCCTGCAATTGCTGTTGTTTTCCCGACAGAAACAGGGCATCAAATTCTTTTGGATATGGGTGCTAATGTTGATTGCACAGCAGAAAATTTAGTGCAATTTGCCAAACTGGGAAGTATGTATTTTAAGTATTTTTTTCAGGAAAAGTATCCCCGAATTTCACTGTTAAACATAGGAGAAGAAAGGGCTAAAGGAAACGCTACAACCAGGCAGGCATATCAATTACTCAGCCAGGAAAAAGAACTTAATTTTATTGGTAATATAGAGGGAAAGGATATAATTAAAGGAATTACCGATGTTGTTGTTTGCGATGGATTTGTCGGTAATATAGTATTAAAAACGATTGAGGGAGTGGGCTTTTCTATTTTTGAGATATTGAAAGAACAAATAAATAAGGACTGGATTGCCAAACTTGGTGCGCTTCTTTCCTATCCTGTTTATACCCATATAAAAAATAAACTGGATCATACAGAATACGGTGGTGCTTTACTTGTTGGTTTAAACGGAATTTCTGTAGTTGCTCATGGACGCAGTAATGCTAAAGCAATGAAAAATGCTATCCGTTTTGCTGCCTTAATTGCCCAATCTGGCTTCGTAACAAATGCCAGGAACTATTTTGAGAGGACTTAATTATGTTGAATTATTATGCCAAATTATCTTCCTTTGGTAGCTGTGTTCCCCAAAAGATATTGAATAACTATGATTTGGAAAAGATTGTGGATACCAGCGATGAATGGATTAGAACCCGCACGGGAATGGTTGAAAGACATATAGCTGCAGAAAATGAAGCAGCCAGTGATTTAGCTTATGAGGCAGCTATTAGAGCAATAGAAAGTTCCTCAGTTAAATATAAAGATATTGATCAAATAATTGTAGCTACCATTTCAGGAGATCATCCCTTCCCTTCAACTGCCTGCATTATGCAAAAAAAATTGGGGCTGAAAGATATTCCCTGCTTTGATATTTCTGCCGGATGCACAGGATTTATCTATGCTTTGGATGTTGCTCGTCAATATATTGAAAACGGAATTGTGCAGAATATCCTGGTTATAGGAGTAGAAATACTTACTAAAATTACCAACTGGAAAGACAGAAATACCTGTGTTCTTTTTGGTGATGGAGCCGGTGCAGCAATTGTAAGTAGAGCTGAACCCAGCGAAATATCCCGCATAATAGATAGTAAAATAAATTCTGACGGCAGCCAGGGAGAATATTTAATTCAATATGCAGGTGGTTCCAGAATGCCTGCTAGCCATGAAACAGTAGATAAAAATCTGCATACTGTTTATATGGAAGGAAATAGGATTTTCAAAAATGCTATCAGATGTATGTATGCATCATCAGATGAACTACTCAGACGCAATAATCTTACTCCTGCAGATGTGGATTGGATTATTCCCCATCAGGCAAATTTACGCATTATTGAGGGTTTAGCTTCCAAAATGAAAGTGCCAATGAGTAAAGTTATAGTGAATATTGAAAAATACGGGAATACATCTTCTGCTACGATTCCTATCGCAGTGGATGAAGCAATCAGAAACAAGAAAATCAGACGGGGTGATCTGATTTTGCTTACTTCCTTTGGAGCAGGATTAACCTGGGGCAGCGTTTTAGCAAGATATTGATAACGGAAGGTTGACCTCCTGGTCAACCAAAAACCCCGGAAGGTTGACCTCCTGGTCAACCACCATAATTAAATTAGTAGAAGAATAGCTCTTTTAATTCACTAGAAATTAAATGCGGAGCTTCAGCGAGCTCCGACTATACAAGAGGTAAATTATGAAAACGGCTTTTGTTTTTCCCGGTCAGGGTTCTCAATATGTAGGAATGGCAAGTGACTTTATCCGAGAAAATGCAGAGTTAAAAGAAATTACTGATAACTTTGATAAAGCTCATAATACAAATTTGGCAGAAGTAATGACAAAAGGACCTGAAGAGACGCTAAAACAGACAAGTTATACTCAGCCCGCTATTCTATTTCACTCTCTTGCTGCTTTAGCCAGTTTTCAAAACAAAAGTAAACTGCAGGCAGATTTTGTGGCAGGCCATTCTTTAGGAGAATTCAGTGCCATTGTTGCTTCGGGAATGATTAGTTTTCAGGACGCCTTACATTTGGTGCATAAAAGAGGTGAATTTATGATTAAAGCCAATGCCGGTGTCCCTTTTGCAATGAGTGCTATTATAGGTTTAGAGCCAAATCAGGTAAGAGAAATCTGTTTGGCAGCAGAAAGTGCCGGTTTGGTCAGAGCCGTGAATTTTAATACTCCTATTCAAACAGTGATTTCGGGAACTGCTGAAGGCGTTCAAAAAGCTGGTGAACTTGCCAAAACCAAAGGTGCTAAAAGAGTTATTCCTTTAGTAGTAGGAGGACCTTTTCACACTCCTTTAATTGCTAAAGCCAGTGATTGGCTGAAAGAAGAAATGCAGAAAGTGAATTTTAAGGACGGAAAAATACCTGTTATTTCTAATGTAACTGCACTGCCTGTTATCAATGGACAGGAAGAAAGGGAACTTCTTGCCCGACAAATTGTTTCCCCTGTCTTATGGGTGCAAAGTGTTGAGTATATGATTAACCAAGGGGTTCAACGCTTTATAGAATTCGGTCCCCAAAAGGTTTTAAGCGGGATGATCAGAAACATCAATAAAGATGTGGAAGTTTTTTCAATTGACAAATATGAAGACATTGATGGTGTGGTGTCAGCTACAAGTTAAGATGAAAAAAATAAAAATTATACTTATGGGGAAATAATGAACTGGGATTTTACAGGTAAAGTTATAGTAATCACAGGTTCAGGCAGAGGTATTGGTTTTACTATTGCCGGTGCTTTTGCAGAAGCCAAAGCTAAAGTAATTATTATTGATATTTCTGCCGAAATCGTAGAGAAAGCAGTTGCCGAAATAAAGAAAAACGGTTTTCAGGTATATGGCTATGTAGGAAATGTAACTGATAGTTCTAATATAGAAAGCATTTTTGCTGATATTGTTGATAAATATGGAACTATAGATTGCCTTATCAATAATGCTGGTATTACGCGTGATAATTTACTTCTCCGAATGAAGGAAGAGGACTGGCAAATGGTTATGGATGTAAACCTGAAAGGCAGTTTTCTCTGTACCCAGAAGGCATTCAAATATATGATACGCAACCGTAATGGCTGTATTATCAATATTGCCAGTGTAATTGGTATTACTGGAAATAGCGGTCAGGCAAATTATGCTGCTTCCAAAGGTGGACTGATTGCTTTCACTAAAAGCTGTGCCAAGGAATTCGGCAGCAGGAATATTCGGGTTAATGCTGTTGCTCCAGGTTTTATAGAAACAGAAATGACAGCATCCTTAAGTCCTGAAATCAGAGCCGAATACGCCAAAGCTATTCCTTTACAAAAAATGGGCACTTCCCGGGATGTAGCTAATGTTTGTCTCTTTCTGGCTTCGGAAGCTGGAAGTTATATAACCGGTCAAACCATCGCAGTTGATGGTGGCTTGACTATGCATTGAACAAAAAATACAGATCAAGAAATACTTCAATAACATAGGAGGAATAATGGATATTGAAGCCAAAGTAAAACAAATAGTAATAGACAAACTGGGAGTTGAAGAATCCCAGGTTGTTCCTTCCGCAAACTTCATAGAAGACCTGCGCGCTGATTCATTAGATACAGTTGAACTGGTTATGGCATTTGAAGAAGAATTCGGTCTTACCATCCCGGATGAAGATCAGGATAAACTCCGCACTGTTGGTCAAGCAATTGATTACTTGAAGGAAAAACTGGGATAATATAACCTTTCCTCTAATGTGGAACAATCCTGATAGCTGAACAAGTATCAGGATTGTATCCACCTTTTGCAGGAGTTTATCATAATCACGAATATAATATCTTATATTCAGGATGTTAAGATAAGTTTCAGCGGAAGGAGATAAGGAAAAGCAAATAATGAGGTCTATTATGAATAAAAGAAGAGTTGTTATAACCGGTATAGGAACAATTACGCCTGTCGGACATAATGTTACTCAAACCTGGGAGTCATTAATTAATGGCGTATCAGGAGTAGATTTGATTACCAAATTTGATTCCAGTAAGTTACCGGTGCAAATTGCTGCGGAAGTAAAAAATTACAATCCCGAAGAGCATTTTGACCATAAAGAGGTAAAAAAAATTGATTTATACGCTCAATTTGCAATGATTGCTGCCAGGGAAGCAATTGCGGATGCAGGTTTAACACCTGGTTCTTATGATCTTGATAGAACTGGAGTTATTACCGGTGCTGGAATTGGAGGTATTCTTACTTTTGAAGACGAGTGCATTAAAAATTACACTCAAGGTCCCCGTCGTATCAGTCCATTTTTTATTCCTAAAATGATTGGCAACATTGCAGCTGCTCACATCAGCATTGAGAATAATTTTAAGGGTATCAATTTTAATGTGATGAGTGCTTGTGCCAGTGCCAATCATGCTTTAGGAACAGCTTTTAGGTCTATTCAATATGGCGATGCGGATATAATTCTCAGCGGTGGAACTGAAGCTGCTGTAACTCCTTTAGCAGTAGGTGGCTTTTCTGCTATGCGAGCTCTTTCTACTCGTAATAATGAACCCCAAAAAGCATCGCGTCCTTTTGATGCCGAACGGGATGGTTTTGTTATGAGCGAAGGAGCAGCCATTCTTGTTTTGGAAGAACTGGAACATGCATTAAACCGAGGTGCAAAAATTTATGCTGAATTAGTTGGTTACGGTGCATCGGAAGATGCTTTTCATATAACAGCACCCACAGAAGATGGAGAAGGTAGTTCCAGAGCTATGCTAATGGCAATTCAGGACGCTGAACTTAAACCAAAGGATATTGATTACATCAATGCTCACGGAACTTCTACCCCTTTAAATGACAAGGGCGAAACGCTTTCTATTAAAAATGTCTTCGGTGATTATGCATATCAAGTGAAAATAAATTCTACTAAAAGTATGGTGGGTCATATGTTAGGTGCTGCTGCTGGGATTGAAGCTATCGTTTGCATAAAGAGCATTGAAACAGGTATTCTTCATCCAACCATAAATTTAACTCATCCCGATCCGGAATGCGATTTGGATTATACTCCCAATTATGCTGTTAAACATACTGTGAATATAGCACTTTCCAATTCTTTGGGTTTTGGAGGTCATAATTCTGCAATAATCATCAAACGCTACACCTGATAACAGAAAGAGTTTTATAACGCTTGAGAAACGGATGAAATCAATCATCTCCCGTATTTTGGATTATTTCAATGCCAAAAAGATAAAAGAACAGTATCCCAAATGGGAAAAATCGCTTTCCCAATTACAAAAGAAGATTGATTATACTTTTCATAATACAAATTTACTGTTTGCCGCTCTTACTCATAAATCTTATCTACATCGTAATTTTGAAGATCATAAAGCACCCTCCCCTTTTGAACGGATGGAATTTTTAGGAGATTCCATACTTGGCTTCATTGTTAGTAAAGAACTTTTTACCCGTCATCCAGAGGAACAGGAAGGTAAACTTTCCAAGCTGAAATCCAAAATTGTTTCCGAGACCTATCTTACCTTAAAAGCTAATGCTCTAGACCTGGGAAAATATTTACTTCTTAGCCCTGAAGAACAGCAATCGGGCGGTGCTTTTAAACCTTCTATTCTTTCGGATGCTATGGAAGCTCTTATTTGTGCTATTTATCTGGATAGCGGAATTTCTGCTGCAACCCGATTTATCCGCAATCATATTCTGGATAATTATCAGGAAACGGTTACCCGGGAAGAACTGGTAAACTATAAAAGTATCCTGCAGGAATATATGCAAAGCAGAAATCAACCTCCACCTACTTATGTTACTGTTGCTGAACAAGGACCTGAACATCAAAAAACCTTTGTTGTGGAAGTGCGTTGGGGGAACAAACTTTTAGGAGTAGGAAAAGGTAATACCAAGAAAAATGCGCATCAGGAAGCTGCAAGAATGGCTTGCCAAAAATTGGGTATTTAGTAAGTCAGAAGGCGTCACTGCTAAAATAACTTTGTCTCTTTCTATAAATTTGTTTGGCGGCAGACATACAGAAAAATTTGCCAAAAGAGAAAGACCGCTTATAATATCTTAAAAAGGTTTTTCAGCGGAAGAGGAGAAAAAGTGTATTTCTCTTTTATACATTATATAGAGTGGCAATTCAGGTATGTATTATAGTTCTGAAAACCTATTCTTATTTATAGCAAAGCAGAAGACAAGTTCTAAACACAAAAGAAGGAGGTGTTTATGAATAAAATCTATTTTACACTTATAACTGCCTTGATTCTTTTAACCGCTTGCGATGTAAAGAAACCTACTCTGCCCAGTTGGTTTATGGATTTGAGTATCCCTGTCATCAACGAAAAGTTTTATGTGTCTGACCTAATAGATTCCGTTAATATTGTTACAGATGAAAATGAGGTCTTAACTGTAACAGCGAATGGGGAAGCAGATACTAATGAATTCGGCACATTACTTTTTACACCGAGTGTTCAAGTTTCAGGATTTCCCATATTGGGTTCAAGTTTTGATCTTACCATTCCTTTTGAAGACCAGGAAGGAAAAGTTGGCGTTGCTTATGCAGAAATAGTAGAAGGCAATTTCCAAAATTGTTTCCGCGATTTGCATCCCGATGTGCAACAGATTTCTTTAACTTTTTCTGACTTTTATTTGCCTAATAACCAGAACCTTGTCCTTACTTCCAATGGCTCCGGAAACTGGGTAACTACAAATCTGGCGGGTTTGCATATAGGTGTTGCAAATTCAAATCAAGTTATCAACGAACTACATCTATCTTTTCAGGTTACACCTTCTATGCCTGCCGGAGTGCAAGTAGCTACATTTGATTTTCAAGCTAAGGAACCAATTAGTTTAGGAGAATTCAGAGGAACTCTGAACAATTATCCCATTGGACTGGAAGATTCCGGTTCACTTGTTAACATTGATTATCCTTATGGGCTGGACCAGGCAATTAACTTGGAAAGTGCCTATTTACAAATTACTTTAACCAATTATTTGGGTTTCGGTTCCGTCTTTTCCGGGCAGTTATTAGCAACAAATTCCTCTGGAGAAACCAGCTTGATTGATATTGTAGATGAAGAGGGTAACAACTATCAAATAGAACCCGCTACAGAAGAAGAAGACCCCAGAACTATGGAAATCCAATTTGGACATAATGTATCACAGCTTTTACAGATTATGCCTACAACTATTAACATAATCAACGGGCAGTTTTTAATCAACAGTGGAACAAATATAGGCAATTTAATACCTACGGATTCTATTCATATATTTTACACTGTAAGTGCACCCTTAACTTTTACTTTACACGAGCACGAAATTACTATTGCAGAAGAGCAGGAATTTAATATTCCGGAAGAAAACCGTGAGCGTATCCAAAAAAATGCTATAAGCGCTTCTCTGAAGTTAGAAATCCAAAATAAACTTCCTATAGGTGCATCTGCCAAATTATTCTTCAGTAACACACCTGATATAGATACCCAAAATCCCGCTACTTATGATATTATGAAAGAAGCCGCTATTAATAGTGCTGATCAGGTACCTGGCTTCCAAAATGTAGATTTAACTCTGAATAAAGAGGAACTGAATATTTTTACTGCCGAGCAGGTTTATATGCGTTTCGCTTTCAGTTTTGATGAGACAGAAACTCCGGTTACTATACACACCAGCACTTCCGATTATATTCATATCAAAGGAATGGTGACAGCCCGGGTGTTTATTGAAAAAGAGGAGGATTAAAATGAAAAAGTTAGCTTTGTTAATACTCTTCTCCTTGCTGTTGCTGACTGCTTTAACTGCTTTTAATACCGGAAAATCTATCTTTTTTGCTGATAGTTATATGTTGCGTGCTAAAGGCGTAGAAGCTGCCTATTGGAATCCTGCCAATTTACAACAGAAAAAAGGTATTGATTTCTGGTTGCCTATAACGAACCTCGGAATATGCATAAATAATAATTCTCTGGACTTGGATACCTATAACTATGTAGTTAGCAGAGATACTTTGAATGATATTGACAAACGGAAAATTCTGGACAAGATTGATGGTTCTCTGCGTTCAGCAATAGAAAGCAATGTCAGCATCGTAGGTTTTGCCTTTGATAATATGTCCATCTCCAGTTCTCTTCATTTAACCGGTAAACTGGCTCTTTCCGAAAGGTATCTGGACCTTCTGCTTTATGGCAATACCGATACTCTTTATGTGTTTAATAAAAGCACTACCGATGCAGGAGGTCTTGGTTATGTTGATATCACCTTTGCAATGGGGAATTTTACTCTTCCCTATATTCCGAAAACTATTCCTCCTATCCGTGCAGGATTTGCCGTAAGCGCTTTAATTGGAGTGGGTAATGCTATAATGGAAGAATTTAACGGCTATTTTAGTTCTTCAATGGAAGGCGCGGATTTGCGACAGGATATTGTTTTACATACAGGTATTGGCGGTTTTGGGCAAAAAGCAATGCTTGGTTTAGCAAGCAATATCACTCCCAATCTGGAAGTAGGGCTTACTTTAGATAACCTCTTCGGCAATATAAACTGGTCGCTTACTACGCAAGAAACAAATATCCAAGTGGTTGCCAATGATATTTATGCGGTTAATATCTCCGAGGATTTTTATGATTACTCCAATGAAACCTTAGATATTGGTTCTTATTCTACCAAGCTTCCTCCGGAATTGCGTTTGGGAGTTCTCTACAATATGCCTTGGGCTAATTTTTCCCTGGATTATCTCCAGGGTTTCAAAACTTCTATTATCACCAGCGGAATTGGTAGATTTTCTTTAGCTGCTCAATTTTTGCCTTGGGAATTTTTGCCTTTAAATATTGGTGTGGGGTTTGGCAACAGTCAATATCCTTGGCGTATAAGTTATGGAATCGGTTATTACAGCAATAAAGTAGAACTTGGTTTGGGCTGGCAAAGTGTTAAGAATTTTATTCCAGGTTACAAAACCAAAGGAATTGCCATAGGGAGTTATCTGAAGGTTCATATATAATGTTGAAATATGTTCTGATAGTCCTGTTTTCGCTTGCTCTTTCAGGTTTTCTGAACTACCGAACTAATCCCGAAATTGAAAAAAACCGACGGTGGATTCTTTTTGTCTTAAGGTTTATTACTCTTTTTCTGCTACTTATTCTCCTGCTGAGTCCAATCTTATATTACACTCAGCACAAAAAACAGGCACCTCAAATTCTGGTATTGGAAGATATTTCTCTAAGTATGGACTTAAAACATAATTCCACAACCAAGGCACAACACCTGAAACCTCTTTGGCAGGAAATGGAAAAGAAATTTACTGACAGTGGTTATGAAGTTATTCACAAAACCTTTGCTAATGGCCTGGATGGAGATAAAAACAACACTTTACTCGCTCCTGCCTTAAAAGAATTAAGCAATCAAAAAATATTAACCAATTTGGAAGGAGTAGTTCTTGCTGCAGATGGCTGGTTGAGAGACGAATCCTTATCTGCAGTTCAGCAATTGGGTTGTCCTTTTTATGTTTTAGCCGATAGCACTCAAAATCCTGCTCCCGATTTAGCAATCGTGAATGTGCGTTGTAACCGTTATGCTTATAGAAATGAGCCCAATACTATTCGTGCTGAAATTTCCTCTCATAATTACAGTGGACCTGCAGAAGTCCATTTGCTGATAGCAAATAAAATTATCTCGCGGCAAAGCTTGAAACTGCAAAAAGGTATAACCGCCAATGTGGATTTTACCCACAAATTTAACAGTATTGGTTTTTTCCCCTGGAAAGTGGAAGTTGTTGCTTTGCCAAACGAAAGTCAAATCAATAATAATCTCTATCCTGGAGCTATTGAAGTGCTCGCCGAAAAACAAAGGATTATTCTTATTTCCGATAAACCTGCCTGGGATAATAAATTCACTCTGGATGCTATTGCTACAAATAACCGTTGGATTGCAGAAAGCTATCTTAACAGAAACGGACATCTTTATAGCGGTGAGGTATTAGTTAACAAACTTGAACCCGATAACTTAGCTGCCATAATTATCATCAATAATGGAATGCTCAATTTGGATAATGCTACGGCAGATTTTATTCAAAATGCCTTTAATCGTGGAGTAGGAATACTTTACCAGGGACTTCCTGTAAACGAATTAGCTTCCCTTTTGCCCATTCAAAAATCCAATATTACTTCTACTTATCAAGGGTTCATAGTTCCTACTCCGGCTTCGGCTAACTATCCTATGCTGAATAGCTTAACCTTATATGCCAAAGATATTCCACCTCTGGATTATTATTATGTAACTGCCAGCCCAGGAACTGAGGTCTTAGCTACTATTAACAATCCGCAAAATTCTCCTGCCATAGTAGTTCAGACGCAAGGAACTGCTCGTTCTCTGGCTTTTGCCACATTAAATCTTTGGCGTTGGCAAATGCAAAGTGGTGGAGAGGGCTACACAAAATTAATCAGCAATTGTTTAACCTGGCTAAGTAATAAAAGCACAGGTTCTTACAACGCTATTTATAATAACAGCTATTTTCAGGGAGAGGAAATTCGTATTCGCCTGCGGAGTGAAGATGAAATCAGACAAAGTCGCCTGGATGTTAATCCCCGTATTCGCATTCTGGATAAAAATAATAAAGAGGTCTATACTGATTTCCTGAAACGCGAAGGTGACGAATATGCCATCAATCTTCAACTTACAGAATCGGGGACATACAGCTTTGAAATTTCCGATCAGGAAACAGGTAAAAGCACCAAGGGCAAATTTGAACTCTCCGAAACTTCTATTGAAACAAGAGATTATGGCTACAATTTGTCACTTCTTTCCTGGCTTGCTAAGGAAACTGGAGGAAAATTATTTTACCAAAGCAATCTGAATGCCTTTAACCCGCTTCCTGCTAAACCTATTGAACAAATTTCCCGCAAGGAAATCCCTCTCTATAAAAAGTGGTATGTCCTGGCGCTGTTTATTTTAACCTTCTGCACAGAACTTTTTTTTAGAAGAAGATGGGGACTATTGTAATGAAGAATGAATTAAGTGAGGCAGCGATATAGTGAGAGGGATAAATATATTCCTGTCTGATGTGGATTCCTGTGAAAGCAGAAGTTCGGAGATTTCTAGGCAATATAGCTGTCATACTAAAAGGGAAACAAAGTTAAGAGAAAAAAGGAATTAGCGAAGAAATAATTTGCTCTATCCTTTTTCACCTATTGTCAGCTCAATTTCTTCTAATATTTAATTTTTAGGAAATTACTTTCGTTGTTCTTTAGTATCCTCTCTGATTTTTTATTGGCACAGAACTCTATAATCATTATTTAGGGCTTCTCAGTAAAAATGTTGTATAACTTATTATTAGTCAATTAAATCGTTGCCAGCTGTGAGCTATTTTTGTTTAAGGATTTGCTTAACGGTTGGTTGATCCACTTGCAATTAAGTAACAACTCCTTAACAATTCCTTAACGAGACAACGGAAGTGTTACGGAAGTGTTACGGGGTCGTTAGGGAATTGACTATGTATCAATAAGTTAGGTGTTTGTGTCTAATAATGCTCGGATATACTTATAATCTATTGATTAACAAACAGATATATATAATAAATGGCATTGTTGCTGAAGCTCAATATTACAATAACCCGGCTTATGATTTTTGTAACATATTCAGCTTTCAACAGCTATCTTTTCCCCAAAAATGTCTGGTCAAAGGTGCAATTATGCATTAGTATTTCATATAGACACAGAAATAGAACTTTTTTACAGGAGAGAAAAATGATTTTTGACCTTGTATATCGCAATCGGAGTTATCGCAGATTTTATGAAGAAAAAAGATTAACTCGCGCCCAATTGATTGAGCTGATAAAAATAGCCAGATACATTCCCAGCGCGGGTAATTTGCAAAAATTGCGTTATTTCCTTATTTATGAGGAGGATAAATGCGACCTAATTTTTCCGCATTTGAAATGGGCAAGTTATTTAAAAACCTGGGATGGTCCTGTTAAAGGAGAAAGACCTTCTGCTTATATTATTATTTCAGCGCCTGTTAACAGCCCCAAGATGGTGGCAATTGATGCTGGAATTGCAGCTCAGACAATACTTTTAAGCGCTGTAGATAATGGTTTTGGTGGCTGTATGCTGGCTTCAGTAGATAAACAGGAAGTTCAAAATGCCTTTTCTCTGCCCGAAGAACTGGAAATAATGCTGGTTATTGCTTTGGGTTATCCCGCGGAAACAATTGTAGTACAAGATGTTATAGAACCCGATAAAATTGAATATTGGCGAGATGAAAAAGGCATTCATTATGTTCCGAAACGCAAAATCAGCGAATTGATTATCAACTATTAAAGTTATGATGTGCTTCCCAAATAGGGTGATAAATTTCGCTTTGCTACAAAAAATAAAACTAACCTTATGCATTTCATCCTATTTATTTGCTAAAGTGGAAGTTGGAATTCCGAAACATTGTTAGAATTGACAAATAGCATTATGTTCAGATTTTGGCATTGAAATGGAAAATGTAATAATCTATAGCGTTTATGAAATAACCCGGCAAGTGCGTCAGGTGATTGAATCATCCCTGCAGCCGGTGTTTGTAATGGGTGAAATTTCGGGTTTTATTCGGCATAGTTCAGGCCATATTTATTTCAACCTGAAGGATGAAAATGCCACCTTACGCTGCACTTTTTTTAAAGGAGCAAATGCAGCTTTAACTTTTCAACCCGCTGATGGTATGCAAGTTATCTGTTTCGGCAAGCTAACTGTTTACGAAAAAGGCGGTTACTATAATCTGAATGTGCAAAAGATGCAAGAGGCAGGACTGGGGCTTTTACAGCAAAAATTTGAACAGTTGAAAAAGAAACTGGAAAAAGAAGGACTTTTTGCGAAGGAACATAAAAAACCCATTCCCAAATATCCTGACCGTATTGGAATTATTACATCTCCAACAGGTGCGGCACTGCAGGATATAATAAACATCATAAAACGCCGCTATCCTGTGGAAATAATAGTTTATCCTGCGCTGGTTCAGGGCTCTGATGCCCCCTCACAAATTATTCAGGGTATAAAATATTTTAATACAAATAAAGATGTTGATTTTATAATTATTACCCGTGGTGGTGGTTCTCAGGAAGATCTTTTCTGTTTTAACGATGAAGCTTTAGCCCGAGCTATTTACGCTTCTGCCCTTCCTGTAATTTCAGCAGTAGGCCATGAAATTGATTTTACGCTAGCTGATTTTGTAGCTGATTTGAGAGCTCCTACTCCTTCTGCTGCGGCAGAACTGGCTGTTCCCGATAAAAAAGAACTGCTAAACTTGCTTGTTTCGCTGAAAAAACGCCTTGATTTATCCGCCCAAAATAAATATGCTCGCAAAAGCACTCCCCTTTTTACTCTGCAACTGGAGCTGGCAAAATACCATCCGGAAAGTGTTTGGCAAGGTTTTCAACAGCGTTTTGATTTGGCAGAAATAGTTTTACAAAATGCGCTTAAACAACTTCCGGAAAAGCGGTTACAATTTGAAATGAAAGCTAACAGTATTATGCAACAACTAGATAGACGGATTGAACTCTGCCTGGCTAAGTCCAAAGCCGACTGTAATTTAACCTGGCATCAACTGAATGATAAAATTAATAACCAACTGCAATTAAAAATAAACCAACTGAATTCCCTAAGTAAAAGTTTAGAACAACTTTCTCCTCGCCGCATTCAAAGTAAAGGTTGGATTATGGCTTTTAAAGAAGGTAAACTAATTAGTTCTATAAAACAGGTCTCTGAAGGGGAACATCTAGCATTGGATTTTGCTGATGGTATTGCAGAAACCACTGTAAATAAGGTAGAAAAAAAAGAGTGAAAAAGAGTTTCTTTATCCTGTTCACCCTGTTATTTTTAAGAATAAATGCTGAAATCCGTTCCGTTTGGGTTCTACCCTGGGATATAACTACTGAAAAATCTATAGATGAAGTTATTGAAACAGCGGTTTCCTGCAACCAAAATGAACTTTTAGTGGAAGTTCGTTACCGCGCTGATGCTCTTTTTGATCCAGCCCAAGGTGCCTATCTTTATCCTAATCCCGAACCGAAAAGTTATATCCTGGAAGACGCTGCTTTTGATCCTTTGGCTTATATTCTGAAAAAAGCTCATAGCAAAGGTCTGGCAGTTCAGGCCTGGGTAGTGGTTTTTAATGCAACTCCAACAGAACAAAGTTATATTCAGCAAAACTATATCTACAATAATCACAAGGACTGGATAACATACAATATCAATGGTTCTCAGATGAATATTGACCACCAATCCGGCTATTTTATTGATCCTGGCATACCCGAAGTGCAGGAATATTTACTCAACATTTTGGGAAATCTGGCAGCCGGCTATCCGGAACTGGATGGAATTCATCTAGATTATATTCGTTACCCGGAAAGCGATTTAGGTTATCATCCTGTCTCCCTTGCCCGCTATAATGAATATTGCCAAAATAAAGCAGAAATAACTTATAACGAATGGCGGATTATGCAAATAAACACTTTTGTGGAAAATGCTTACTATCAACTGAAAGAAATTAATCCTGCTCTGCAATTAACAGCCGCCGTTTTTCCGGATATTGCCGAGGCAAATGTTGATTATGCTCAGGACTGGCAATCCTGGTTAAAAAAAGGTATTATTGACTGTGTTTATCCTATGGCTTACGATGTCCAATATGCTAAATTTCAAAAACAACTGGCACAAATCAAACTGCCAGGAATTGAAGAAAAAATAGTAATCGGTTTACGTGCCTGGAATGGAAATGGAAATACTCTTGCAGTAGGAAAAGGAAATTCCTACAATGTAAAAGAAATAGCGAAGAAAATAGCCTTAGTGCGGAACTGTGGTTTTGCAGGTGTATCCTTATTCAACTATTCAGGACTGCAAAAAGGAAATGCTTTTGCTCAGCTGGCGCATTTAAGTTTTCCGGAAAAGAAAGAATATCCCTTAGGTAAAGTTGCTGATAAAGTAACCGGTATAACTTCCCCGGAGCCAAATTATGCTGCGGAAGCCAAACTTATCCGCATAAACAATGAAATTATAATGCAGCTAAAAATCCCCCAAGAAGGATTATGGAACTGGGAACTTTACAAAGATACATTGCTTGTCAGCAACCAACGCTTTTATCAGATAGGGGAAAATAGGGAGATATTAAATATCATCAATCCCCAATTATGTGCCAACCTTGAACCGGGACACTATACAGTTCATCTCTATCAGGAAAAATCTTCTTTCCAATATCTTATTCCGGTAGAATTATTTACGCCCAATGAGTGAACTTCCTAAACAGGCAGGTATTCTTTCCGCTACGGAGTTTTTCCGTTTAGCAGTTAAAGCTGTAGTTGGAATCTCTTTAGCCCGTTTGCTTACTCCTGCCGAACTTGGCAGTTATCGTCAACTTTTCTTAATTTATACTACATTTTCTACTCTTCTGCTTTTAGGAATTCCTCAAAGTATGCTCTATTTTCTTCCCAAGGCAGAAAACCCTGAAAAGCAAAATGCTTTAATATCGCGTTGTTTGAATATTATTTCTATGTTGGGTTTGGTTTTTGCCTTATGCCTGCTTATTTTCAGGGGAGTAATTGCGACCCTTTTTCATAATCCTGCCTTGGGAAAACTGCTGATAATTTATGCTCTATATCCGGCTTTTCTTTTCGTAACCCAGTTTTTCAGTTCAGTAATGCTGGGCTTGAAACAACCTCTGAAAGCAGCAACCTTTACTATTTTCTCAGTAACGGCGGATTTTATTCTAATTGTTGGTTCTGCCTTACTTACCCGGAATTTGAATATTATTGTTTGTGGCGTAATTATTTCTGCTTTTTTACAATGGCTCTATGCCCGGATTTCTCTTTCCCAATTTAGAGCTAAGGGAACTTATTTTGATCTTAGTTCTTTTAAAGCTCTTATGAGTTATTCTTTACCTTTGGGTTTATCTTCTATAATTGGTATGCTGAGTGTTCAACTGGATAAACTAATGATTGCGGGATTTTTCACTCCGGAAAAGTATGCTGTGTTTTCCATAGGAGCTACAGAATTCCCTGTTGTAGGCATTTTATCCAACTCTATAACTTCAGTGTTGTTGCCTCATTTAAGCTCCAGTGATCCTGAAAAGATGGGTGTTTTATATAGTGGAGCAGTCCGTAAAAATACTATTTTAGTATTTCCCTTGATGGCTTTATGCTATATTTTTGCTGAACCTGCAATTACTCTAATTTATGGAAAACTCTATACCGAGTCCGCTATTTATTTTAAAATTTATCTCTTTTTACTGCCTTTACGCATTGCTACTTATGGAATTCTGTTTCAGGCGTTTGGGAAAACCCGCGTTGTTATGTATAATTCTTTGTTTCTGCTCATTTCCAACGCTATTTTAAACTATCTTTTAATAATTAAATTCGGAATGAAAGGTGCTGCAATGGCAACGGTTATTGTAACCTGGCTATCGGTAATTATTTATCTTATTCTGATTGCCAAGGTTTTAAAGTTGAATTTAAGAGCGTTTTTCCCGCTGGGGAAAATAGCTAAAAATGCTATTTTAACAATTATTTGTGCTTTTTTCTGTATGCTGATAATAAAACTGGGAAAAAGCACAATCCCTTTTATGCTTGCAGGAGGTGTTGTTTTTATGATTGCTTATCTATTTTTAGGCAAAAAAACAGGTGTAATTCTTGATTATGATATTCAGCTGTTAAAAGGGATTTTTACTGATACTTTCAACAGGTTAAAAAAATGAACTACTTAGCTGAATCCACCTGGGAAAATTACGATTCCGCACATCAAGCGGATTTAAGAATTGCCAAACTTCTTGCCTTTCTTCCTTCCGATGTGGAGACCATTTTGGATGCAGGTTGCGGAAATGGCATTATTACAAACAAACTTATTGCTAAATATCAAGTTACCGGTTTAGATATTTCGCCCGCAGCTTTAAAGTATTTACAGTGTCCTGTTGTTCAAGCTTCAGTTACAGAAATTCCTTTCCCCGCTAAAAGTTTTGATGCTGTAATCTGTAATGAGGTTTTGGAACACTTGGATAATGCTGCCTTACAGAAAGCTGTTCAAGAACTTAAACGCGTAGCCGCTAAATATATAATAATTAGTGTTCCCCATCAAGAACAGCTGGAAAAACTTTATTACCGCTGTGCCAATTGTGGATTTACTGAACATGTTTACGGGCACTTACAATCATTTTCGGAAGATACATTGGTCTCTTATCTGGCTCCAGAATTTTATCTGAAAAATAGAGATGTCTTTGGTCCTTTGAATCGTGATTTTAAACCCCTTTTGCTTAAAATAAGACAACGCTGGTTAAAGCAATGGTCTAATCCCGGAAGCGGTGCTAAATGTTCCAGGTGTCAGCAGGAAAAGTTTGAAATAAAAAAGACCATACTCTCCAAAGGAATTAACTCGTTGAATGTATTATTAGAGCGTAAGCGTCCTTATTGGTTTATGGGTTTATTTATTAAAAAAGCGGCAGAACTATGAAGAATGTGCTTTTAATTTTCTATCATTTCCCTCCCACAGGGGGTTCTGGAGTGCAAAGAGGTCTGAAATTTGCCAAATATTTACCGGAATTTGGTTTCAGACCGGTTATTCTTTGTGCTGATTATCGTTTTTTAAAACAGCCCAGGGATTTTACATTGCTTTCGGAACTGCCCCGGAACACGAAAATTTACCGCACTTTCACTTTGGATATTAACTGGTTTTATAAACTGCTTTGGGGTTTAAAACTAAACAAAGTCGTCACTTTCCTGCAAAGAAATGTTTTAATTCCGGATGGTGAAATTCTTTGGTTACCCTTTGCTCTGCCTAAACTAAAGAAAATTATGGCTGCTAACAAGATCAATCAAGTTTTTGTTTCAGTTCCGCCTTTTTCTCTTATTTTTTTAGCCCGATACCTGAAAAAGCATTATCAGTTAAAGGTCTGTCTGGATTTTAGAGACCCCTGGAGTTTCGGTATTGGGAGAAAATATCTCCATCCCCCTAAATGGATAACAACTTTAGAAAATAAATGGGAAAAAGAAATAATAACACAATCTGATTCAATAATCAGTGTATGCTCATCTATGGTTGAGGATTTTAAGCGTCTTTACCCTTTTGTAGCAAAAAATAAATTTGTTTGTATTACGAATGGTTATGATGAGAAAGATTTTCCCGTTTCATTTCCTCCTATAAAGAATGCCAAATTTACCATTATTTATACCGGCAGTTTTTACGATGCTCGCCAGCCAGATATTCTCTGGAAAGCACTAAAAGAACTTATTGAACACGGTAATATAAAGCCCGATAAAATAACTGTAGAAATATATGGAAAGAATACCAGCAGTTTCGTCTTGGGAAATTATGTAAACGATGCAGCCATCAATAAAATTGTGCATTTCTTCGGTTATGTTGATCATTCAAACAGTATTAAACTTCTTGGCAAAGCAGATACTTTATTACTATTTTCCAATTCTGGAGAAGCTCAAAGAGCAATTGTAACAGCAAAGGTTTTTGAATATATGCGTAGCGGAAAACCGATTCTGGCTATAATAGATCCCTCAGGTGCTGCAGCAGAAATACTTAAACCAGGGAAAACTGGTTTTATAGCTGATTCATCTTCCTTAAATTCAGTGAAGGAAACTATCCTGAATATTTACCATTTGTGGGAAGAAGATAAGCTGCAAACGGAACCGAACTGGAATTATATCCAGCAATTTGAACGCAAAACTCTTACGGCTAAGCTGGCAGAGGTTTTTTCCTCTTTATAACAATGAAGGTTTTAATTATCCCTTCCTGGTATCCCTATCCGCAAAAACCCAACGCAGGAAGATTCTTTCTTGACCAGGCAATTGCTCTATCTAAAAATAGCAATTATGAATACGCAATCCTGAATTGGGGTCAGTATGAATTTCAATTGCAAATAAGACATCCTTTTGTGGCTATCGCTAAGATTTTTAATTATCTAACTGCCAAAACAGGAACCCGAAATATAGCTCCCAACCTGAAAGAGATTAAAATTCCTCATTTAACCTGGACCAGCAGGTTATTTTATGGAAATATAAGAGCATTAGTTAAAAAATTAAGGTCGCTTCCCAAACCTGATATTATTCATAGTTATGTAACTTTCCCGGCAGGATTTCTTGCTTTTCGCTTAGCGGAAAAATGGAAAATACCCTATATCATTAGTGAACATAGCGGACCTTTTCCTTTTCCGGAATACATTAGCGGGAATAAGGTCTCCTCCAAAATCACTTTACCCTTACTCAATGCGTCTGCTGTTTTGGCTGTAAGCAGATTTCTCCAGTCCCAAATTCTTTCTTCCTGTTCCGTTCAAAGCATTGTAATCCCCAATTTAGTGGACACTGAATTTTACCAACCAGCTGCTGTTGCAGAACCGAGAAAGCGCTTTTCTTTCTTTTCTTTAAGCATCTTAACTTATACCAAAGGAGTTATGGATTTGGTAGAGGCATTTGGCATTGCAGTTCAAAAGGGCTTGAATGCTGATTTATTTATTGGTGGAGATGGCTATTTAAAACATAAAATCAAGCATAAAATAATTACTTCACACCTGGAACATAGAATTCATCTTCTGGGCTTTCTTAATCCGCAGCAGGCATTGGAACAATATCAAAAGTGCGATTGTTACATTCTACCCAGCCATATTGAATCCTTCAGTTTGGTTCTTTTGGAGGCAATGGCTTGCGGAAAACCAACTTTAGCAACTGATTGCGGTGGTCCTAAGGATATTGTTACTCCGGAAACAGGCGTTCTTATCCCTCCCCAAAATCCGGTTTTGATGGCAGAAGCAATGCTGAAAATGAAAGAAAATATGCCCAACTATTCTGCTGAACGCATCAGAGAAATATGCATTAAGAACTATTCCCCGGCTGTCATCTGCAATAAAATAACTGCTGTTTATCAAAATATTCTGCAAAAGTAGCCCTCTTTTCCTCTCTTGTAATATACAACCAAATAATTTAGCTGAGAAAAAAATGGTGGCGAAACCCAGAATCGAACTGGGGACACAAGGCTTTTCAGGCCTCTGCTCTACCGACTGAGCTATCTCGCCACGCTTTTGAACTTTCCTAAATTATACCCTTTTTCTGTCAAGCCCAAAATGTTATTGCTTGCTAACTGTATTATATTTAAAGGGGTTTACGCACCCATCGCGATCATTGTGTTGCCCTAAAGGGCTTTTAAGTATCTCAACCCTCTCAACTTTCTCAACCCTCAAAACCTTATTTTCTCTTAAGTTTTTACCTTTTCTGTATTTTCAATTTAGAAAATATATAAGGGGTTTTGGAGCATTGTTTTTTCCGGAAATGATTATCAGGCAACCTGTTATAAAGCCATAATCCTTTCCGGTATAACCCTCATATCATTCCCTTATCATTCCCATATCGCGATATGGGAATGATAAGGGAATTTATTACTGCGTATAGCGTTAGAAATTAAGCAAGGAACAATAAGATGTTATCCCCCAAAAGGCAATTGCAGAAAAAACAAATCAGGGTGCCTGGTAAACAGCTACAATTTTGAAAAACATTTTGTCCTGCGGATTAGTAATCAGAAAACTGTTTTGGCTGATTTCAGCATAGGGGATATCACTCCAGACAGTAGGATCGGAACTAGCATAAATCCGGTATAAATTAGCTCCTTGCACAGCATTCCAGATAAGCAAAAGACCCAGCTGATTTTTTTGAATTTGCAGCTGAGGGATGGCTAAAACAACTGGAACATAGGAAGTTACAGAAAAACCGGTTACAGGAATATAATTGCTTAATGTTCCCGAAGCCGATGGATTTTGGGGATCGTAAGATACTGAACTGCTGCTGATATACCGGCTGCGACCAGGATTGGAAGCAGAATTTGTGTAATAGAAATGGTTGTTAGTATGGTAATTGTAGTTATCCAGAGGTCTGTTTACCCGGATAGCCAAATTATTACCTGTGTATACAAAAGGTGTTTGTAAGGGGATTACAATGGTGTTTATTCCCAAAGGAAAATCCAATATACCCTCAAATACGGTTTCATATCCATCAAAAGTAAGCCAGCCGGAATTGAGATTACTCTCCGTAATATTTTTCATCCAGATTTTTACTGCCCGCTGAGGTAAATTCTGCACAAAATTTATATGATAAGCAATAGCAGTGATTGTTCCAGTGGTCATTTCCAGTTCAGAAGCAAGATAAATTGTTTCACTAATACTGTTTTTCTGATTGAAATTAAGAGGAAGGTAATTTGTTTTGGTGCCTGTAGCAGTAGTTCCTGCTTCAGTTAGGTAACTTCCAATGGATACAGAATAGGGCAGGGAAGTATTATTACCGGTATAACCATCTGAAATTAAAGTTATTTGCGCATATACAGAAAGTATTTGTTCCGTCTCAGGAATCCAGGTTAAACTATGAATTGCCGTTTGATTCGGAGCAAGCGGTTCAAAAACATCCAGATTTGCCAGCACTGTTTTGCTGGAATTGGAAAGTAACTGAACGCTATAGCTGTTTTGAATTGCATTTCCATTATTAAAAACACTAATGCTTAACTGCATAGGTTCACCGACAATCCCTAAACCATTTACCTGCAAAGCACTTACAGCCAGGTCATTGGTCAGCAGTTCTTCCAGATAAAAATTATCCAGATAAATATTACGATTGGTTCCGCCTAAGTTATGTTTAATAGCAATAAATCTATCCGTTCCGCTGTAACCGGTAAACGATATAGAATACTGTTGCATAGTATTGGTTAAGTTAATTGTAGTTAATGAATTAAAAATGCCGGTGGGACTGCTTATAGTTCCTACCTGTAAAACATATCCTGAAGTAGCACCCCGGGCATTAAACTTTAAACGCATAATATTTAGCGGCGTTAAAATTTCGGGCGTAATAAGAATAAGCTGGGCACTTGCATCCGAGAAATTATTAAAAGAAATACAATTGGGAGGACTTAGAGCATAATTGGTAGGCGAAGAATAGTTTTTTACATAGGCAGAACCGTTGGTTGAAGAAATATAAGTGCTCCAGCCAAAAGGTAAAGCAGGTGCAGTTATACTATCAAAATTTTGGCTGTATGGTAGAGCCGTAATACGCGGATCAGCATAAGTAGTAAAACTCCATAGCGGACAGTTTTGCGCAGAACCGCCTTCGCTTACAGGAACAACTTTCCAATAATACTGTGTGCTGTAAGCTAAGGTTCCGGTATAAGTGTAATTGAGAACATTGCCCAAATTCAAACCATTAATTAAATTACTGGGAGGATTATTCGTCCCCAAATAAAATAGATAATGGCTGGGATAACCACCTCCGTTAACCCAGGAAAAATTTGGGGAAACATTTACATTCTCAGCAAAATTTTCAGGAGAAGGAGAAATTGGCGGAGAAGGTGGTAAAGCTGTTTTTTTTATGCTGAAGTTATCTAAAAACATATTGTTACCAAAGGCGCTGATGGCTTTACAGACAATATAGTAATAACCGGAGCCGGAAAGAGGTAAATTGAATGAATACTGATACCAACCGGTTGAAGGAACGGTTGGAGTAAAACCGGTATAACGATTTATCGTTCCTAAAAGGGTATTGGTTCCACTCAAATCAGGCAGCGTTGCTAAATAGAACTCAATTTTATCTGCCCGGGAATTATATCCTGTATCCCGATACATATAAAAGGAAAAATCGTAGCGATAATACTGCACTTCTGAACAATCAAGCCGCAAGGTGGCTAAAATAGCGGAACTGGAAGCAGAGGCATAAAAACTTTTATAGCTAATCATTCCAGACCCTGATTGAGGTGAACAGGTTGGATTTGTTCCGGAAGTTACTCTTTCAAAACTGTAATTGCCGGAAATGGTTTGATTATACCAACCCTCAGGAGGAAATGTAGAACCGTTAAAACTCTCTGAATATGGATTGGTGGAAAAATCAACTGTAGGAACACCTAAAGAAAAGGTCATAGTTGTTCCCGCTGAAGAGCCAATTCCATAGATATTTAAATTCCCTTCACTGCCATCCTGCAAAAAAGGAGTTGGATTAGTAAAATTATTGATACTGGTTCTGCCACTTTCCTGACTGAAAAATGCAGAATTTATAGTCCCGTTGACTGTAGTGGTACCACCTGGACGGTAAATATATAATTCATCCGGAGGTCCTTCTGCATTCCCTTCTCCGACAGAAGTATCTATTCTGTAAATCAACAATCCGGAACCGGGAATACTGTTTTCAAAAGTGCCGGTTTTCTTGCGGAATTCTACTACATAGTATTGATTGGGATTGTTGGAATTGATTCTATAGCAGTTGCCAGTGGAAGAAGTTAACGGATTAAGTGTATATTGCTGTCCAAGGAAGATAGTTGGAATAGTGGCAATCCAATTTCCATATTTCCATTTCATAAAAGCAGTCATATATTGAGGAGGATTTTGGTCTGAACACATTAAATCCCAGCTACCGGCAGGATCAATTCCATTACCGGTATAATGATAAAGATCCGGTGCTCCAAGGGTATGAAAAAACTCATGACAGATAACTCCTACTCCGCGCGAGGCAAGAAAATCCTTAAGCTGAAGGTTAAAATCATAAACCCTTTTCCCGTTCAAATATACATAGCGATCATAAATAGCCCAACGGTGGGGCCAGAGCAAACTACTCCATTCTCCTGCGGAGCCACTAACTATAAAAACAACATTATCCACATTGCCATCTCCATCGGAATCAATATTTAAAGAAGCGGGAACCTGAGAGGCAACAGCAGCAACAGCATTTTGGAGTAAAGTAAATTCACGGTTTCTACGCTCATCATCTCCATTATAACCTGTCGGATTTGTTATTGCATTATAGGGCTGAAAATATGCTCTCGGATGACTATCCTGCCAGGAAACAACCAGATTATTTTGCGCTGGAGGATAGAATGTAGTATTCACCGTAAGCTGATTATAGCTTGCTTCCAGATAATAATTCTTTTGAGAATTGGTTCCGCTATTGAACCACCCGTCATAAACGCTGATATTCTGTCCAAATTCACTTTCGCCGGAAAAACGGATAAAGATAACAAGGTTATTAATAGTTCCATTTGTGGGAGCATCCCGTTCTTCAGGCATCCAAAACTTGCTTTGGCGAAAGTCCTTATATGCTTTTTCAGAGATATTAATTCCCGGCTTAATAGCAGAACTGAAAGGATCATCTTTGCCCGCAATTAAGTTTCCGGCTTTAATGCTCTCTCCGTCTTGTTCTGCATAACACAGATATCCGGTTTCGGGATGCCTGATAATAGTATAATTATTTTTATCGTGAAGCCAATTATGAAATTCATCACCACTGGCAAAAAGTTCCAGTTTTGTGCCATCCGGTTGAAAAACAGTCACCGGCAGATTAGTAACCATAGCGGCTTTAAGATTTAGGGATAATAGCATAGCTATCATATAGATAAGCAGTAGCTTAGGCATCTTTATTTTCTTCACTTACGCCCCTTTTGAGTGAACATCTTTTTATTTAAAATACTTTTCTTATTTAATCCGAAAATTGTCAATCAGAACTTTATAAACAATGAAATAGGTTACAGAATAGAAATGACGGGGACATCATTTTTCCCGCTTTAGGAATTTGCTGCTGTCACGAGTCCTCACTGCCAAATAAACTTGTGCGAAGTGCATAAGTTGTTTCAGCAGTGACGACTCCTGACTTACATTATTTTACCTTCTTCATTTCATAAGCAGTATTTTTCTTGTCAGCTGATTATCCTTCGTTTTCAAGCGATAGAAATAGAATCCGGAAGCAACTTCTCTACCTTGTTGATCACATCCGTTCCAAACAGCTTTATGTATTCCGGAAGGTTGACTTTCGCCTACTAATTTCTTAACCAATTGTCCTTTTAGGTTGTAAATTTCCAGGTTAACAAAGCTTTCGGAGGGAAGGTTATAGCTGATTGTAGTTTTAGGGTTGAAAGGATTGGGATAATTGGATGCGGAAAATGCTTCTCTTTCACTAAGATCACTGCCACAAGGAATAACTTCCAAGTATAAAGGAATCAGCCAGGGCTCACTTTCGGCGTGAGAAATTTCTACATCCAGCAAGAAATCTTCATTCCTTAAATCAGCGCTGCTGCCATCGGCTGGATTAATAATGCGGAAAATATAATCAGTAGGAATCTTTTCTGCACCTGTAACTTGGATTCGGATTATATCACTAAAAATTCCATCTTCCAGCATATTTTCCAAATTGATTAGTAAATTCCAGTTCCAGGAACCACTCCTGCTGTTTTTAACATCTCGGGTATAAAGCCCGGCATTATTTTCCCAATCGTTATTGCAAACGCTGAATTGAAGCATCCCGATTTGGGGAAAAGGTGGATTGGGAATTTCCGGAACATCTAAAGGATCAAGAGTATCCTTTGCTCCTTCGCCAACACCTAAAATAATAACATCACCTTTTTCTCCTGCTTTGGCAGAAAGAGAAAACTCCCATTTCAGTTTAGGACGTTCTACTATATTATAATCATTGTTTATAACAGGTTGATTATTATTCTGCTGACGGGCTGTTGTAGGATAATTGAAATACAAATGAGCATTCTGAGCTGTAGCTTTAACAAAAAATCCACCCCACGGTTCAATTACCCCAGGATAGTCGGAATCAATAAGTACATAATTATTAATCAGATAATTATACTTTTGCATACTAGCCAACACACTATCACCCAAAACGATACCATTTCCTAAACCAATGGGAAGGTCATAAGGATTAGCTAATAAATACCAGCCGTTATTAGTGTTCGGTGTTCCATCCAAAACAACATTATAACTGCCATCATCCATCAAACCATAAACATCTATCGTGGCAGGTGTGGCATAAGGATTGCGTATCCAATAACCGATTCCGGGACGAACAATTGAAGGAATTACATAGCTTCCGGT
Organism: Candidatus Cloacimonas sp.; assembly: GCA_023227825.1. GTDB lineage: Bacteria > Cloacimonadota > Cloacimonadia > Cloacimonadales > Cloacimonadaceae > Cloacimonas. Next base: position 58,028 of record JALOCJ010000011.1, read on the forward strand.
ATAACTCATATCAATATGACCCAAAGTGTCAGGTAAAGCAGCAGGATTTAATTGCACAATAGATGTGTAGGTAGGAGCTACATAAAAAGGAGAAAGATCATCGGCAAAAATGCTTACCGGGCTGCTATAGGTCTCACTGGTTAAATATGGCACACCCATCATATTCCATCCAGGATGCATAGTATAAGTACGCACTCCTGCTAAAACCTCAAAATCAAAAGGTAAAGCTCCAATACCTTGATTGGCAAGCGGAGAACGCGGTTTCAAATAGAAATTACCTTCTTCCGGATCTACAAATTGAGGGTCTTCATTCAGATTACCTGTTCCCGGAAAAACACCTGCAGCATAAGAAATATCACTGTTGCTGACAGGTATATTGCTGTCCTCCAGAATAACAGGAGTATTTAATTGTTCTCCATTAGTCCAGATAACATTCTGAATAAAGCTGCCGTTACTATTACCCGTAGCATATAATCCATTATTCAAACCCCAAATCGTGTTATGCATAATTTCTGCATTTTGAACCGTCTGCAGAAAAATGCCGTTACCTTCCAGATTACCTGTTCCGGTTTGCACTTGCGGATAAATGATATTTTTATGCAAAGTCACTCCTGCCAGGTTTTTCAGCACTACTCCTTTTAAGGGTTCTCTCAAAGTGCTGCTGGTATTGCGGATGCGCGTATTATTTAAAGATGGGGTTGTCCTGTTAAAAGGCATTCCATTTCCTTCATAGTAAATACCGGTGGTGTAATCCTCTACATAAAGAGTATCCATAGTCGCCAAAATATAACCGCTGAAGTTTATACCCTTTGTTTCAGTTCTTAAAGTACTGCTGGTATTACGGATACGCGTATTATTCAAAGACGCTGTAGTAGTTAAAAGCCCTGAACCGTCATTGGTGATTTCCAAGCCGGTGGGATAACCGACAATGGAATCATTAGCCATTGTTACACTGCTGATATCAATCATTTTCACACCTTTAGTAACAGTGCGCAGTGTACTACTTGTATTTCTAATCCTGGTATTATTTAGAGAAACAGTTGCCCGGTTAGAAGGCAATCCGCTTCCTTCATAGTAAATTCCTGTTGTATAGTCATCAATATCCAGCATCTCCATAGTCGCTAAAATATGTCCAGTAAAGTTTATACCTGTAGTTTCAGTTCTTAAAGTACTGCTGGTATTACGGATACGCGTATTATTCAAAGACGCTGTAGTAGTTAATAGACCTGAACCATCATTAGTAATTTCCAAGCCGGTAGGATAACCGACAATAGAATCATTAGCCATTGTTACGCTGCTGACATCAATCATTTTCACACCTTTGGCAACAGTGCGAAGTGTACTGCTCGTATTTCTAATCCTGGTATTATTTAAAGAAGGAGTGCTACGATAATCAGTTGTTCCTAAGCCATTCCAGTAAACGCCAAAATCATATTCTTCAATTTCTGCATTGTTTACAGTTAAACCCACAGCTCCCAAAACATCCAATCCGTGACTTTCAGTCCGAAGGGTACTGCTGGTATTACGAATGCGAGTATTATTCAGAGAAGGACTGCTGGCAACCCTTGCTTCATTTTCAAAAACAATACCCATAAGGTAACCAATTACCTGCACATTATTTAATACCATATTAGAGGCACCTTGCACTTTCAGTCCAATTTCTCCGGTAAATATTTGAGTTTTACTAATCAGCAAATTGGATATTGTGAAACTGCTATTTATAATCTTTAAACCCACCACGGCATTATAGATATTGCAATTGTTGAAAGTTACGGGGGAAACGGGAGAATGCAAAATAATTCCCTTCCAGCCCATTGTTTCGCTTCCGGAAAAAGTAGCTCCATTAGCAGAAATTGCACCCCAGACCTCTAAACCGGCTTCAGGACCAAAGTTTACTATTACACCATTATCAATAATCAGAGAGCTCCCTTCCGAAATAGCAAGGGTAGATCCATAATAATAGGGTGAACCGGCTAAAGTAAGATGAATTTGAGTATTGAAAATTGCCTCTATGGTTTGAGAATAGCTGTCACTTTCCCCATTTTTATAGATGGTTAGTGTTACAGTATATAAACCGGGAGTGTAATATATATGATAAGGATTGGGTTCTGTGCTGCTTTGTCCATCTCCGAAGTTCCACAAATAGGAATCAGGATTACCGCTGCAGTGTTGATGAAATTGAACCTGCGTACAATTTTGGGCATTGGTTATGGTTGTTGTAAAATATGCCGTTAAGAACATTGTTCCAATGGCTAAACCAGTAGGATCGGGCAAAGTTAAATTCTGTTGTGTGCCATTTACCAGGTTTATGTTAACTAAAATATTATTGGCTTCTGATGAAAAATCAGTAATATATGCCTTGCTGTTATCAGTGCTTAAAGCTAAAACATCCACTCCATAATATCCTGACCATTCATAAAAAGGTAAATCAAAACTCTGCTGCCAAGCTAAAGTCCCATTTGCTTGAACATTATAGGCAGAAAGCTTATGATTATATGTTCCATATTCACCAATTAAGGCAATTTGCCCGTCTGTTGAATATACAGCTGATTGAGAACTAACACCCAGGTTTTGTAACACAGTTATTGAATTATCAGCATTCAGTTGCAGAACTTCTGATTGTCCCTCATGAGAACAGGCAATAGCAAAATCCCCACCGGGATTGATAACTGTATTCAAACAGGAAGCTACGGGAACAGAAACATTGGAATAGGATAAATTGCCAGTGGCAAAATTGAGAAGATACTGATGCACATAACCATTAGTGTAATCATTTATCAGCACCTTGCCATCAGGACCTATAGTTACTCCTTGTGCATTATGAGGATAAATATCCAAAACCTGCACTGTGGTTCTGGACTGCAAATCCAATACTGCAATATAAGTGTTTGAAGTACCTCCGTCAGCAACAATAGCATAACGGTTATCTGCACTCAAAGTAATATCCTCAGCGTGAAAAGTCAAGCTATAAGAAGCAGTGATTGTCGGTTCCAATAAGTTGTTGAGGTCTATTTGATAGACGGTATTATTGTCAAAATTGGAGACCAGGGCAAATTGGGCATCAGAAGAAACCACAACATCTAACAGATTATTATTTCCTAATTGACCTTCCAGAAAAGGACCATAGACCTCATTGGTAGCTACATCCACAATACAGATACTGGGGGGATAATAATTGGTAACTATTAAAAAATCTCCAAGGTGAGGAATAATCCTCACTGTAAAGCCGGCAACTGTAGAAAGAGAAGGATTTCCATTATCTGTAGCAGTAATAGTTATATTATGCAATCCTATATTATTGCGTAAACCGTTAATCGTCAAATTGATATAACAGGGATTTCCGGGAATAATTTCTGCATTAAAACCGACTGTAAAATCGTGCTGAATTTCTGCGTAAACAGTATTCCCCGGGGCAGGCGAAGAAGCATTTATATGTAATTGAATGCTTTCCCCCTCTTGCAGGTTAACTGTTTCTACAGGAAGATTGCCAAAAACAGGAGGCAGGAAATTTCCCTGAATGGCAGTAAACCTGAATAACTGATTATCCAGATAACTAACTCCGGAGGGAGCACCACCGGGTCCGTTATAGTCAAATCCTTCGTGATCAAATCTGCCAATTAAACCATAGTAAATTCCATCGCCTTTGTTTAAACCAACCGTTGCCGGAACACCGCCAAAACCATTTTCGCCTCCGGAAGCCCCTCCAGTTGTCCATTGCATATCTCCATAACTGAAAGCTACATTATAACCGGCTCCCACAACAGGGTCCCAACCATCAGTAAAAACAAGTTCAAAGGTATTAAGTTTATCGGTATGATTGCTAAAATAGCCAACTGCATTCCAGATTACCGTTACTCTGTTAGGTTCTATTTTGTAAAAAACCTGCCCCCCTGACCTGGTATCTACATCTGCCCAAAAGGGAGCCAGCATAGGAAACTCATTTACCGGAAATCCAAAAGGAGTGTATGTGCTGTAAGGATTGCCAAAGGAAACATTGCCGTTGTTGTTGATGTAAAATTCCGTGTAGGTAGTTCCATAAAAATCAAAAGCAAACGGCAATGTAATCACGGAAGTGTAATAATCATCGTTTCCTTCCATTGCCAGTTGGAAACTTTCATCCAGCGGAATTAAAAGTCCATCCCGCTGCTGTTTTTGATACACTAAAGGAACTTGTTTCCCTTTCGGTACATTAGAATAAACAGGTGGTTGAACAGGCATTTTGCCTCTCAGACCTTCTTTGTATTCCTCATATTCTTTGGAATCCACAGGATAGGGAATTGTTTGGGCGCTAACTAATACTGCTGCTATTATCAACAGCATTACCAATAATGTTCTTTTTGCCATTTTATTCTCCTCTTCCAGGCATATTTGCCCTCTGTTTCGTATTTTGTTTATTTTCTGTTTCTCCCCGGATAGACGGCATCGCAAATACCCGGTAGAAACACTTCTCTGTTAAAGTATCCGTATAGTTGGTCTCGGTTACATTTACAGGACCGTTCCAACCCTCAGGAAACTCCGCATAAGGATTTTCCGACCAATATACATAGTAACTTTCATCATCCCTTCTGCGTTGCCAGGATAAACGCACCTCATTTTGTAAGGCATTAATCGCTAAAGTAACAGATACCGGCTCCAACATAGACATATTTCCTGCTCCATAACTACCGGTAGTGAAACTCCACATTCCACTCCAGATTTCTTCAGTTGAAGAGACAGCTTTTATCCGCCAATAGTATTGAGTGTCGGACTGAAGAGCTATATTAAATGAATATTGAGTCCCAGATATATGATTACCACTTCCGATATAAGATAAATTATCGGGACTAAATCCCAACCAGACCTCATAGAAAACATCCTGGCTATGATCATAATTCCCCTGCCAGGATAAATCAATACCTGTAGATACATTTACTGCATCTCTATTGGGATCAGGATAGCAAGGCGAAAGGGGATTATATTCATTAGTTGACCAAGGTAAAGACCAATGATGAGACAGCTGCATTGACTCATAAGAAATAGGATTATTATAAATTTCAAGACACCACAAATTATATAACCCCGCTAAAGGACTAAGATCACTTATCTGGTTACTACTAAGACCCAGCTCTTGCAGATTAGTCAGCTCCGTTAAAGGACTGAGGTCACTTATCTGGTTATAATTAAGCCACAGCTTTTGCAGATTAGTCAGACCAGCTAAAGGACTGAGGTCACTTATCTGGTTAGAACTAAGATCCAGCTCTTGCAGATTAGTAAGAACCGCTAAAGGACTGAGTTCACTTATCTGATTAGATTGAAGATACAAATATTGTAGATAAAAAAGACCATCTAAAGGACTGAGGTCACTTATCTGGTTATTATAAAGAAATAGATAATTCAGATTAGTCAGACCCTCTAAAGGACTGAGGTCACTTATCTGGTTATTATAAAGCGCTAGCTTTTGCAGAGTAGTCAGCCCCGCTAAAGGACTGAGGTCACTTATCTGGTTGTCACCAAGAGCCAGCAATTGCAGATTAGTAAGCCCCGCTAAAGGACTGATGTCACTTATCTGGTTAGTATTAAGCCACAGAATTTGTAGATTAGTCAGATCCTCTAAAGGACTGAGGTCACTTATCTGGTTACAATAAAGCCGCAACTCTTGCAGATTAGTCAGCCCCGCTAAAGGACTGAGGTCACTTATCTGGTTAAATACAAGATCTAGAGAATACAGATTCGTTAAACCCGCTAAAGGACTGAGGTCACTTATCTGGTTAAAATAAAGTTGCAACTCTTGCAGATTAGTCAGACCCCCTAAAGGACTGAGGTCACTTATCTGGTTAGACCAAAGATACAGATATTGCAGATTAGTCAATCCCGCTAAAGGACTGATGTCACTTATCTGGTTAGACCAAAGATACAGATATTGCAAATTAATCAGACCAGCTAAATGACTGAGGTCAATTATCTGGTTAATAGCACAATCCAGCCTTTGCAAATTAGTAAGTTCCGCTAAAGGACTGAGATCACTTATCTGGTTATAATGAAGATCTATCTCTTGCAGATTAGTCAGCTCCGCTAAAGGACTGAGGTCACTTATCAGATTTAAACCAAGATCCAGATATTGCAGATTAAACAACCCCGCTAAAGGACTGAGGTCACTTATCTGGTTATATTCAAGATATATCCATTGCAGATTAGTGAGCCCTGCTAAAGGATTGAGGTCACTTATTTGATTAGACCAAAGATACAGCTCTTGCAGATTAGTCAGATATTGAGCACCTTCAATACTAATTATATTCCGTTCATAAGCATATAAACTTCCAGTTAATCCATACAGATCAGCTATAGTAGGTTGATAGTCAGAGGGTTGACCTAATGCCGCATTTATTGCCATTCTAAAATTGTCATCAGGAATATAGGCAATAGGACTGGTAACTACATATTCTAAAGGAACCGTGACAAGGGGTGAAACAGGATCATTGGATGAGAGCTGTAGTTCATAGTTATAGATGCCAAGGGAATCTCCAGGAATAAAATTCAGGATACAGATTACTGAAGAATCAGGTTCTATAGTTCCTGAGGAAGGAGAAAGGTTGATTTCCGGCATTGGGGATGTTCCCT
>JALOCJ010000018.1 GCA_023227825.1 Candidatus Cloacimonas sp.
GATGCGCGTTGGGGAGCCAGAATGGGTAATAAGGATATGGTGGATTTGATGATTCGGGATGGGCTCAGTGATATTTTTAATGATTATCATATGGGTATTACGGCAGAGAATTTAGCTGAAAAATATAACATCAGCAGAGAAGAACAGGATGCTTTTGCAGCCCAAAGTCAGAATAGAACTGAAGAGGCACAAATTGCAGGTAAATTTAAAGATGAAATTGTGCCTTTCAGCATTCCCCAAAGAAAGGGAGAGCCGATAATTGTAGATAAAGACGAAATGCCCCGCGCGGGAGTAACGGTTGCCTCCATTGCCAAGTTGCGTCCTGCCTTTAAAAATGACGGAACTGTAACTGCAGCCAATTCCAGTGGGATAAATGACAGTGCGGCTTTTTTAATTTTGATGAGTGCAGAAAAAGCGAAAGAACTCGGTCTGAAAGCAATGGCAACTTTCGTGAATAGTGCTTCGGCAGGAGTTAATCCATCTTTAATGGGTTACGGTCCTGTTCCGGCAATAAAAAAAGTGCTGCTAAAAGCGGGATGGAATTTGCAGGATATTGAACTGGCAGAACTGAATGAAGCATTTGCAGCGCAGTCCTTAGCTGTGCTGAAAGGATTGGAACTGGAAGGAATGGGAAAATTGAATCCGGAAATCGTGAATGTGAACGGTGGAGCTATTGCTTTAGGACATCCTATTGGAGCAAGCGGAACAAGAATAATTGTTACCTTACTGCACGAAATGAAACGCAGAGAAACGAAAAAAGGATTGGCGGCATTGTGTATTGGAGGAGGAATGGGAATTGCTACGCTCTGGGAAATGGAGAAAGAAAACTTGTAGCACGCAGATTACGCAGATTTCGCAGATATATTTACAGAGAGAAAAGAAGTGAGAGTGAACGGTGAAAAGTGAATTGGGAATGAATTTAGCGAGATGGTGAGATAGCGAGATGGCGAGACGGGAAGAGAGAGATAGCGAAATAGATTTTTTTACAAAGAGGAAAAGAGGAAAAGAGATTAAATTGAGAATGGATTTAGTGAGATAGCGAGATAGCAAGACGGGAATAGAGAGAGATAGTAAGAAAAAACTTGGATGTTCAGATTATTTATGGAAGCACATTCAAGTTTATAAATCCATGATATCCCTATAATCCTGTTCATCCCAGACCTATTATTATCTGCGAAATCTGCGAAATCTGCGTGCTAAACTTTGAACTACGAACTTTGAACTATATAACATCAAGGAGTATATAAAATGTCAGAAAGGTTGAAATTGGACAGAAGTATGTCTCTTTTTGAAGAGGCAAAGCAACTTGTTCCCGGTGGCGTTGCCGGGATAAGAAGACCCTACAATTTTGTTCCAGGTGAGTATCCCATTTTTTTTGAGCAGGGAAAAGGCGGCAGAGTTATTGATGTTGACGGTAACGAATACATTGATTTTCTTTGTGCTTACGGACCTATTATCATTGGTTATCGTGAAGACGAAATTGATGAGACAGTTATCAATCAGATTAAGAACAGGGGTTTTTGTTTTTCTCTCACTCAGGAATGGCAAAACACTTTGGTGAAAAAGCTGAGAGAACTGATACCCTGTTGCGAAATGGCTGCTTTGGTAAAAACAGGTAGTGATGCTACAACAATTGCAATTCGCGTTGCCCGAGGTTGGACAGGTAAAACCAAAATTGCGCGTTATGGTTATCATGGTTGGCACGATTGGTGTGTAGAAGTGAAAGGTGGAATTCCTCCTAAACTCTATGAAGATGTTTATGAATTTCATTATAACGATTTGGATTCCCTGGAAACAATTCTGAAAGCCAATAAAGATGATATGGCAGGGATAATTATTACCCCCGTAGGTCATCCTAATGGAGCAGAAGTCCAAATGCCGAAACCAGGTTATCTGGAAGCAGTGCGGGAACTGGCAAATCAATATCATTGTTTGCTGATTTTTGATGAAATCCGCAGTGGTTTCAGATGCAGTTTGGGGGGAGCGCAAAAACTGTTTGGGGTAACACCTGATTTATCCACTTTCGGAAAGGCAATGGCGAATGGTTATGCTATTGCAGCCCTGGTAGGAAAGGAGGAATATATGCAGGTGATGACAGACAAGGTATTTCTCTCGTCAACATTTTTCCCTAATAGCGATGGAATTGTAGCCGCTATCAAAACAATTGAAATTTTGGAAAGAGACCATATTTTGGATGTAATAGCAGAAAAAGGAAGAAAGTTTGGAGCAGAAGTAGAAAAAGTAGTGGAAGAATCAGGTGTGCCGGTTAATTTTACGGGAGCACCCTGGATGCCTTATATAACCTTTAAAAAAGATGAAACAGGGCGTTATAAACAGCTGCGGACAGAATATTACACCCAGTTAATTCGGCGCAAGGTTTTTATGCAGCCATATCATCACGGCTATATTTGTTATCGGCATACGGATGAGGATTTAGCATATACAGTGGAAGCAATCAGAGAATCCCTTGCTGAAGTGAAAAAGATGTTATAAGAGATAAACTGTATGGCAAAATATATATTTGTAATGGGTGGCGTGCTTTCTTCTTTAGGAAAGGGCATTGCCACCGCTTCCATCGGTATTTTATTAAAATCAATGGGTTATAAGGTCGTGCTGCAAAAGTTTGATCCTTATTTGAATGTAGACCCGGGAACAATGAGTCCTTTTCAACATGGCGAGGTTTTTGTAACGGATGATGGAGCAGAAACAGATTTGGATTTAGGGCATTATGAGCGTTTTGTGGATGAAGCGTTAACCAGGTATTCCAGCAATTCCGCAGGTCAGATTTATGAAAGCGTGATTGAAAATGAACGCAAGGGTGTATATTTAGGCAAAACGGTGCAGGTTATTCCACATATAACAAATGAAATTAAAGGTAGAATTCAGCGTTTGGCAGATGATTATGACATTGTAATTACAGAGATTGGCGGAACGGTTGGCGATATTGAAAGTTTACCTTTTCTGGAGGCAGTGCGTCAGTTACGATTAGACCTGGGCTATTACAACACTCTATATATCCTTTTAACCTATGTCCCTTTTGTGAAGTCAGCGGGAGAATTGAAGACCAAGCCCTCACAACATAGTGCTTATAAATTGAGGGAAATAGGTATTCAGCCGGATGTTTTGCTCTGCCGAAGTGAAAGACCTTTTGCTGAGGATATCTATAATAAGATAGCTCTTTTTACCAATGTTCCGCGAGAAAATGTAATCAATGCCATAGATGTAGATTGCGTTTATGAAATTCCGCTTAATTTTCAGAAGGCAGGTCTGCCGGAAATCATCCGTCAGCATTTCCAATTGGAACAGAGACAAATCGTTATGCAGGACTGGCTGCAGTTTTTACAAAACACCAAAAATGCACGGGAAACCGTTACTATTGCCGTTTGTGGAAAGTATATTCGGCATCAGGATGCTTATAAAAGTATTGGAGAAGCACTTTTGCATGCGAGTTCCGCTTTATTGAAAAAGGTGGAAATTGTCTGGATAGATAGCGAGCGTAATTTTCAGGAAGAAGATATTGCCAGGGAACTGAGAGGAGTTCAAGGTATTCTTGTTCCCGGTGGTTTTGGTGTTAGAGGCATTGAAGGTAAAATCGCAATTGCCAAATATGCCAGGGAAAACAATATCCCCTATTTGGGTATTTGCCTCGGAATGCATACAGCTGTTATTGAATGTGCCAGGAATTTATGCCATTTGCAAAGAGCTAATAGCACTGAATTTGATGAATTAACTCCCGCTCCGGTTATCCATTTGATGGAAGATCAATTGTATCTGGAAAAAATTGGCGGGTCTATGCGTTTAGGGGCTTATAAATGTAACTTGGTGAAAAACAGTAAAGCATTTTCGGCATATCAAACAGAAAGCATCAGCGAAAGACACAGGCATCGTTATGAATTTAATAATGACTATCGCGAGGCAATACAAAATGCGGGGCTTAAAATAAGCGGTTTATCCCCAGACGGACTTTTGGTAGAAATTGTAGAATACCCTGAATTGGATTTCTTTGTGGCAGTGCAGTTCCATCCGGAATTTAAAAGCAGACCTATAAATCCGCATCCGCTATTTAGAGAATTTGTTAAAGCGGCAGCAAAAAAGCGATGAGGATTTTAGAAACAAGGATTTTAGGATTTTAGGATTTTGAGGATAAGAGGTTAGGAATGAACAGGATTAAAGAGATTTTTAGGATTATTAAACAGCAATAACAACAAAATCTATACTAGTGCCGTTATGAGCCAAATGTACCCAAAAACTTATCTCTCAGGTAAAAGATATCAAGGCACAAATGACCCCTGACGACAGTAATCATATAATATCTGTGTAATCAGCAAAATCTGCGGGAAACGAGTCGTCACGAGTCCTCACTGCCAAACGAATTTGTGGGATGTGTATAACTATTTATAGCAGTGAAGACTCCTGACTTACATAGTGACGACTCCTGACTTGCATAGTGACGACTCCTTATTCCGGAAAAGAGAAATCAGAAAGCCCTAATTATCAACACCGGCTTGCAAAGCGCGCAGGTTTGCCTCTACGATTGCATCACCTTTGGGAGCAAAGATGGTTTTGATTGCCTCAGCGATTTCTTCAGAGCTGAAACCCAGGTGTTTAATTGCGGCTCCCAAAACAACAATATTCATACTCCTGCTGGCATTTTGTTCTTTTGCTTTAGCATCGGCATTTAGCAGAACATAGTTAGGTATTTTTTTTATTTCCGCATAGATATCTTCTTCCGACGGATAATTGGGAATATTTTTAAAAGGTGTGGAATTAGTAATAATCCAACCGTCATCTTTTAAATAGGGCAGATAACGTAATGCTTCCAGTGGTTCAACGCTTAAAATCATATCAGCTGAGCCAAAAGGAATTAAATCACTCCAAATTGTTTCATCGGAAAGGCGTAAATGGGATTGCACATCTCCCCCCCGTTGACTCATTCCATGCACTTCTGCTTGTTTCAAATTCATTCCGCGTTTAATAGCTGCGGTTCCTAAAATAGCAGCAACGGTTAAAATGCCCTGTCCGCCTACTCCGGCAAGTATAATATCTTTTTTCATTCTGGTGTCTCCAATTTGTTCTTTTTCTTTAAGGTCTGAATGCATTCCCGACGGGCAATTACAACAGAAACACCGTTGTAAGCCAATTCTTCTTTATATATTTGGATAATTTCGGGATAATTTTTCTTGAGAGGAACAAACACGCGAATGTGTTCTTTTTCTACTCCTATACCCAAACAGATATCTTCCAGTTTTCCATAACCGGTATAATTCTGTCCACCTGTCATTGCAGTGGTGGAATTATCTAGAATGATAATCATCACATTGGCTTTATCGTAAACGCAATCCAATAGCCCGGTAATTCCTGAATGGCAAAAAGTGCTATCCCCAATAACAGCTACAGCAGGAAAGAGTCCACTATCGGCTGCACCTTTTGCCATAGTAATTGAAGCACCCATATCCACACAGGAATTGATGGAATTATAGGGTGGCATAAAACCTAAAGTATAACAGCCAATATCGCTGAAAACATTGCCTCTACCATAATCCGCCATTACTTCATTCAAGGACAAAAAAGTATCGGAATGAGGACAACCTACGCATAAGGCAGGAGGTCTGCCAACTACAATTTCAGGAACGGGTCTACCTATTGTATCAGGTAAAGAAAGTGCTTTAGCAACAAGATTAGGATTAAGTTCACCGGCACGAGGAAGATAACCATCCAAACGACCATGAACAGGTTTTAAACCGGGAAAGGCAAAACCCTTAATCATTTCTTCGGCAAAGGGCATTCCTTCTTCTACTACAAGCAATTCATCACAGGTAGCATAAAGCTGATGAATTTGCTTTTCCGGCAGAGGGTATTGACTTATTTTAAGAACAGGATAAGGAATTTCATCGCCGTGATATGCTTCCCGCAGATAGTTATAAGCCAAACCGGTAGTAATAATACCTAATTTTGTATTTTTCCTTTTAGCAGTATAGATATTGTAGGCAGAATTTTCGGATTCTGCCAGAAAATCCTTTTGCAGGGAAAGATGATGTTGATACTTTTTTCTGGCAATAGCAGGCAAAAGCATAAACTGAAACATATCTTCGGGCTTTTTCATTTCCTTTTGAGGTAAAGGATTGCGTCTGGTAATCCCGGAACGGGAATGCGCCAAACGCGTAGTTAACCGTAAAAGCACAGGAATATGGAACTTTTCTGATAGCTCAAAACCATAAAAAGCCATATCATAACATTCCTGCTGATTACTTGGTTCTAAAACAGGAAGCATTGCAAAATGACCATAATAACGGCTATCCTGTTCATTCTGAGAACTATGCATTGAAGGGTCATCGGCAACAGCAACAATTAAACCACCGCTGGCTCCGGTTACAGCAGAATTCATAAAAGGGTCGGCTGCTACATTTAACCCTACATGTTTCATTGTAACCATCGCTCTTTTTCCTAAAGCGCTCATACCCAAAGCTGTTTCCAAAGCGGTTTTCTCGTTGGAACTCCAGGTGCGGTGAATTTTATTTTCCTCCGCCTGTTTTGACCTTTGAGCATATTCAATGATTTCTGTGGAAGGAGTTCCCGGGTAACCGTAAAAACCTGATATTCCGGCATCCAGAGCTCCTTGAGCAAGGGCTTCATCACCCAAAAGCATAAGTTTTGGCATTTTTTCTCCTTTATTATATTTTATTTATTTGAATAAAAAGAATCTTCCAGACGCCATTGCCAGTTTCCCAAAGCAGTTCCCGGGATGTTCATTCTTGCCTCATCACCCAATCCTAAAATATCCTGATAGGGAAAAATAATCTGTCGGCAACTGGAAGAGAGAGCAATATTGCGGATAATGATATGAATGTTTTCCGCATTTAACATTGCTTGACAATCAGTAAATTTATGTAAAACACAATATTCCTGTAAATGTTTATAGGATGGCGAATCGGGAGAAAGTGATTCAAACCAGCCACGCAGGGTTTGATTATCATGGGTTCCTGTATAAAGCCAACGCTCCGGAGGGTATTTTTTCACATCAGGAACGCTTTCTTCAAAACAGAATTGCAAAACAATCATTCCCGGAAAACCAAAGCGTTCCAGGATACTGCAAACATCATCATTTAGAATTCCCAGGTCTTCAGCAATAAAACGCTCTATGGTAAAATGTTGTAACAAAGTGGTAAAGAAATCTTCCGGCAAAGCACGCACCCAGGAACCCTGAATGGCATTGTCAGGTAAAACTGGTTGACCGTTAGCATCAATCATCGGTTCCACCTGCCAAAAGTTCACATAGCCGATAAAATGGTCTAAACGCAAAATGTCCAAATAATTAAGTGCCTGCTTTATTCTTTCTATAAAAAGACAAAATCCCTCCTGCTTTAAAACATCCCATTTGTATAAAGGATTGCCCCAAAGCTGACCTTTTTCCGCAAAAGCATCGGGAGGAACCCCGGCAAAATGTAGACGCCTGCCTTGTTTATCTAAATCAAAATATTCCTGATGAGCCCAAACCTCAGCGCTATCGTAAGCAAGATAAAGCGGTAAATCCCCAATCAGAACAATACCCAATTTATGTAACTGTGCTTTAAACCAGGATAACTGTTCAGCCAGCATTGCTTGAGTAACTGCTCGCAGGTTAAAATAGGATGTATCCATTGAGCGGACTTTTTGATAGAGCTTTTCACTGTAATTACGATGTTCCTCATTCCAGTTATACCAGCAGGTATCGTTATAGATTTTGCTTAAAGAGAGAAAGGTTAAGTATGGCTTAAGCAAGGAAGCACTTTCTTCAATATATTCATCCAGGTTATTGGTAAGCATCCAGTTAGCAGTTGCTTGAGCCAGCATTTTATCTTTCAGGGTATAGACCTGTTCATAACGGGTAATATTACTGCGGGGAATTTTTACTGATTCCAGCATAAGCTGATTGATATAACCCTGTTGATAGAGAAGTTCCGGACTGATGAAATAAGGATTTAAAGCAAAAGCAGATAGCGGATTATAGGGAGAATTGCCATAACCGCAATGATTTACAGGTAATATCTGCCAATAGGTATATCCTTCAGCTTTCAAGTATTCAGCAAAACGGATTGCCTCAGGTCCGAAATCTCCGATGCCAAAATCGGAAGGCAGAGAACTGATATGCAATAAGATCCCTGTTTTTCGCATTATGCATCCAGAATTTTAAGCAAACAATTGCAGAGCAAAATTTGCGGCTCAGCAACGGTTAATTTAAACTGTTGGTCTGTTTCCAGCAGGAGGGCAAAAATATTCTCCAGCGAAGCAAGATTATAGGAACGGGATAAATCCAGAATTTCTTTCCTCTGTGTAGCATAAATATCATTAAGATGATTAGCAATGATTTCTTTATCGGAAATATGAGCTTTTTTCAGGAGCAATATTTTCCAGATATTAGAATAGAACCGTGTAAGCTGAAAGAGGATTTGCAAGGGTTTCCAATCGGCAAAAAGCATTTTTTCCATTGCTTCTATTGACTGTTTTGCCTGTTTTCGTCCAAGAGCACGATAAAAATCAATCAGCGTTCCAGAGCGGGAAGTTCCCAAACTTAGAATAATATCTGATTCGGTAATAGTTTTTCGGTTACCGGTAAGTAAATCCAGCTTCGTAAGTTCATTTGCAGCGTTATAATAATCAAGTTCAATCCGGCTGAGAAATTCTTCAATCGCTTTATCAGTCATCGTTTTATTAATATCTTTCAATGCTTTATCCAACCAGGCACGAATAGCACCTCCATAAGGTGGCGGGTCACAATTTATAACCAAAGTTCCTGCTTTTATTTTCTTCCAATAGTCATAGCGGGCATCTGCTTTTTCAGTTACAATAGCTAAACTTTGAATTTCCGAAGGAGAAGAGAAATAATCAGCTAAGATATTCATTTCTTTGGTCTTAAGTGATTCTGCATTTTTAATGATAATCAGCTTGGTAGAAGAAAAAATGGAATAAGTATCCAACAGGTCAGCCAGTTCAGGGCTTTTTACTTCATCACCGTAGATAATAAAAGTATCTGCATTTTCTTTTTTTTTTAGTTTAGCTCTTATTGTATCTAAAACTCTATCCACCAGATAGGAATCGGTTCCCGTAAGCAAATAGGAAGAGCCCAAACGAACTTTATCAGCAGTAAAATCAAGGGCAAAAAGTGTGACTTCCATTAAAAGCCCAAAGCTATTAAAATAATGGATAATAAGCCAATAATCCAGCAGTAAAAAGCAAAATATTTCAATCGGCTAACCTCAATTAAACGAATTAAAAAGGCAATAACCAGATAGCCGGCAAGAAAGGAACAAACAAAACCCGCTATATAATTTAATAACTGCTGTGATTCAAGCTTGGCAAATTCTTTGTATTGAGAAAAGTTACCTGCCAAAATTGCCGGAATGCTTAATAAAAAAGAATATTGTGCTGCATCCTTGCGTTTCATTCCGGTAGCCAAAGAACAGGCAATCGTAGTTCCCGAACGGGAAATACCAGGCATAATAGCAATGCCCTGCCCTATTCCGATTAATACGGAACGCAAAAAACCGATATTAGAAGCAGGAATACCTTTATCTTTAAAATAATCGGAAACAAAAACTATAAAACCGGTAACCAGCAAAAAAACAGCAACCAGAATCGGCATCTTAAAAACAGCTTCTTCGTAGTTACCGAAAAGAAGATAAATAATACCTGTAGCCAGAGTGGAAATAATAAGATAATAAACTAAAGTACGGTTTTTACGATGCTGCTCACGATTAACAGTATTTCCCCAGGAAAAAAGTGACTGTATAAGCTCCCAGAGGGTTTTGCGAAAAAAGACCAGAACAGCAAGCAGGGTTCCCAAGTGCATAAAGAGTTCAAAAACAATGTTTTCGCTATCACCGATGCCAAAAAAATGTTGTACTAAAACCAAATGGCCGGAACTGCTAACCGGAATAAATTCCGTAAGACCTTGTATAATACCCATCAGGATTGCCTGAAGAAAGCTCATAACTTAACCTCTAAAGTATTTCAGGGACATTGTATTTATCTATATCAGTAAGAGGAATCAAAGTGAAACCTGCTGCTTTAAGACGATTGATAATGCGTTTTAAATAATCCAGTTTGTCATAATTATGACAATGGGAAATAGCAATTACATTTTGTTTACGATTGGAAAGTTCTATTATCTGGTTCAGTTTAGCATCCATAGTGGATTGACTGATATTGGGAGAATCCAGAAAAAGGTCATTGCGGTATGACTTTAAATGATTTTTTTGGGCTACCGAATAGGCAACGGAAACATTTGTAGTACGACTGTCCAGAAAGAATTTATTGTATTTTTTCAAAACAGCCATCACAGCATTCATCACATCTTCATCGGTAGTCGCCAAACTCCCCATATGATTGTTCACTCCTTCACAATAAGGTAGTTGCTCTATAAAACGGGAAATTATTTTATCAATTTGGTGAGCATCATATTGAACCAATATAGGATTCTTTCCCGGATTTACTTCCGGGTAACCAATGGGTTCCAT
>JALOCJ010000012.1 GCA_023227825.1 Candidatus Cloacimonas sp.
AGATACAATCTTTCTCTTTAAGTTTCAACCAAAAAGCCCCTTAGGGCGACACGATCATAGCGATGGTGGCGTAAGCCCCTCGAAAAAGAAAGATACAATCTTTCTCTTTAAGTTTCAACCAAAAAGCCCCTTAGGGCGACACAATTATAGCGATGGTGGCGTAAGCCCCTCGAAAAAGAAAGATACAATCTTTCTCTTTAATTTTCAACCAAAAAGCCCCTTAGGGCGACACGATCATAGCGATGGTGGCGTAAGCCCCTCGAAAAAGAAAGATACAATCTTTCTCTTTAATTTTCAACCAAAAAGCCCCTTAGGGCGACACGATCATAGCGATGGTGGCGTAAGCCCCTCGAAAATGATAATAGGCATAAGATGAATAGGATTTTAGGATTTAGAGGATTTCTAATTTAAAGTTCCGCTAGGAACGATACATACTAACGACGGGTTTTTAACCCGGCGATAAGAAGAACAAATAAAAAAAGTCCCAGCGGGACGACAGAATTTAGTTTTAGAAACAAGGATTTTAGAAGAGTATTTAGCCACCGAGGCCACCGAAGTCACCGAAAATAGTTTACGCAGAATAGATTTTCGAAACAAGGATTTTAGGATTTTAGGATTAAGAGGATTTAGCTTTAGAAACAAGGATTTTAGGATTAAGAGGATTTAGATGTGTAGACGGAGGACGCCGTTCCTCCGCATGATATATCCTCTCACAGATTACACAGCTATATAAACAACTTTAGGTTCGAAGGCATTGCTATATTGAATACCATTCTTTTAAGTAGACTTTTTGTTTATTTCTTTCTCCTTAATTTAAGTCTACCATATTCAAGATGGCTCAAACAAACAACCCATCTGTATCTCCTCCTCCTCTCCTCCTCCTCTCCTCTTCGACCCATGGTTAAGGAGGAGTAAAGATGGGGTGGATGAGGAGTTGTATCTGGGCTATCTGAAAGAGAAAGTAAGGATTAGATTAAAACCATCTTTATATGTTGTTAATAGTTATGGTGTTAGTAAATCTCAATGACTTCGGATTATCGATCTTAATATGCTTTTTATTTTGATGATAAATCCATTATATATTGGAGGTGATAGTATCTAAAAGGTTGCTTAACAATCGGTAAAGCATATTGGAGATGTGCAACATATTTTATATAATTTAATCCTAAAATCCTAAAATCCTTGTTTCTAAAGCTAAATCCTCTTAATCCTAAAATCCTTAAATCCTTGTTTCGAAAATCTATTCCTAAAATCCTTGTTTATAAAGCTTAAATCTGTCGTCCCGCTGGGACTTTTATTAGGCATTCTTTTTATCGCCGGGTTAAAAACCCGTCGTTAGTATGTATCGTTCCTAACGGAACTTTAAATTAGAAATCCTCTTAATCCTAAAATCCTAAAATCCTTGTTTCTAAAGCTAAATCCTCTTAATCCTAAAATCCTTAAATCCTCGTTTCGAAAATCTATTCCTAAAATCCTTGTTTCGAAAATCTATTCCTTAAATCCTTATTTCGAAAACTATATCTGCGTAAACTATTTTCGGTGACTTCGGTGGCCTCGGTGGCTAAATATTCTTCTAAAATCCTTGTTTTTAAAGCTCAAATCTGTCGTCCCGCTGGGACTTTTTTTAGGCATTCTTTTTGTCGCCGGGTTAAAAACCCGTCGTTAGTATGTATCGTTCCTAACGGAACTTTAAATTAGAAATCCTCTAAATCCTAAAATCCTTAAATCCTCGTTTCGAAAATCTATTCCTAAAATCCTTATTTCGAAAACTATATCTGTGTAAACTATTTTCGGTGACTTCGGTGGCCTCGGTGGCTAAATACTCTTCTAAAATCCTTGTTTATAAAGCTTAAATCTGTCGTCCCGCTGGGACTTTTATTAGGCATTCTTTTTATCGCCGGGTTAAAAACCCGTCGTTATTATGTATCGTTCCTAACGGAACTTGAAATTAGAAATCCTCTTAATCCTAAAATCCTTAAATCCTCGTTTCGAAAACTATATCTGCGTAAACTATTTTCGGTGACTTCGGTGGCCTCGGTGGCTAAATATTCTTCTAAAATCCTTGTTTCTTAAATCTAATCCTAAAATCCTCGTTTCTAAAATTAAATCTGCGTAAACTATTTTCGGTGACTTCGGTGGCCTCGGTGGCTAAATATTCTTCTAAAATCCTTGTTTCTAAAGCTTAAATCTGTCGTCCCGCTGGGACTTTTTTTAGGCATTCTTTTTATCACCGGGTTAAAAACCCGTCGTTAGTATGTATCGTTCCTAACGGAACTTCAAATTAAAAATCCTCTTAATCCTAAAATCCTTAAATCCTCGTTTCGAAAATCTAATCTGCGTAAACTATTTTCGGTGACTTCGGTGGCCTCGGTGGCTAAATATTCTTCTAAAATCCTTGTTTTATAAGCTCAAATCTGTCGTCCCGCTGGGACTTTTATTAGGCATTCTTTTTATCGCCGGGTTAAAAACCCGTCGTTAATATGTATCGTTCCTAACGGAACTTCAAATTAAAAATCCTCTAAATCCTAAAATCCTTAAATCCTCGTTTCGAAAATTTATTCCTAAAATCCTCGTTTCGAAAATCTAATCTGCGTGAACAATTGCAAACGGAACAGACTCAGGAGTGATCATTGAGGGAAAATATGATATAAGTAGTTGATATATAACAGAACCCCCGAGCTGTAGAAGTTCGGGGGTTCCAATTTGACTATTTACTTCCAAGCAAAGCTTGAATAGCAATGGCTGTGGAAGTTATTTCATCATAATCATTTTCTTGGTGCTGCTATATTTTCCGGCATTCATCTTGTAATAGTAAACACCGCTGGATACAGAGCGACCGTTATTATCGGTACCATTCCAAACAATGGTATGATTTCCGGGTTCCTGAATACCTTTAACCAAGGACTTAACCAGCTGTCCTTTAACATTATAGACATCAATGGTTACAGGTCCTGTCTCTTTAACACTATAGGAAATAGTGGTTTCAGGGTTGAAGGGATTGGGATAGTTGTTATGCAAAGCAGTGGCAACTACTGGAACTTCAGGATCATTAATATCTCCGCCGGTGACTGTTACATCGTCAATACATAAGAAGAAGGCATCGTTGGAAACACAGTTAATACCAATATAAAGAGGTCCAGGTTGGCTAATTTGATAGGTGTATTCAGTCCATTCCTCTGGAGCTTGAACATAGGTTGGACCACTAATGATGGTGAAATTGGCTGGATTGGTAGTAGAAGAAACACCTACTTTGAATCTTTCCAGTCCATACTGACTAGTGTAACTTCTTGCCCAGAATTTGATGGAATTGGGTTCATCAAATTGAGGGGTAATCATCCAGTCATTATTAGGAGGTGTGGTGGCATTAAAGCATGCTGCTAGTTTATTTCCTCCGTGTGCCACTAAACTTGTCATCGCAGGAGTTGTGGCAGTAGGATTGAAGATAATGAATGCCTGAGCAGTATAAATATTTTCCCAGGTATAACCTTGCACACCATAAGTTGCGATTTGATCAACATCAACCAATGTCCAAGGAGCAAAGGTTAGAGTGAAATCAGGATAGGTTTCAAATCCATCGCTGAATAAATCTGCAGTAGGAGGTAGCTGGAAGTTTACGGTAGTTGTCTGACCTGTAACTACAATGATTCCAGTTTGTGTAACTGACTGATAATTGGGATGACTGGCAGTTACACTGTGAGTTCCAGAAAGTATAGACATACTATATGCACCGCTGGCATTGGTTGTAGCAGTAACATCTCCGCAAGTAACGGTTGCACCTGAAATTGGCTGATTTTGCATATTGCGTACAATACCAGCAATAGTTCCAATTTCATGATACAAAGGCAATGGATTAGACAAAGTGGCAACTGAATAAGCTCCACCTGTGTAAACAGCTTTCACTGCCCACTTGTAAGTTCCATCCGGTAAAGAAGCCCAACCGTTATCAGCGTATGTCAGATTTGTTATAGGAGTGCTAGTTAAAATAGTCCAGGCACTTTCGTTAGTTTCCTGTCCTTGCAGTAAACGCCATACTTGATAACCAACTAGGACTCTATTTCCATTATAAGTAGGTACGGTAGCAGTTGGAGGAAGTGATCTTACAGTAGCATTGTGTTGAGTTTCATTATTATTATTTACCACTTCACGACTGATAGGACTTGTAGGATAAACGATTTTGGGAGCAGCTGTTGGTGCTTGAGAAGCAGCGAAAAGCTGTTCCGGGCTGAAGGTTATAACCTTGGAAGGTGAACCAATAACTACATCATCCACGAACCATACATACCACATTCCATCAGCGGAAGGCGGATCATCGGCATGCCAAGCAAGCTTAATCTGCTGTCCGGCATAAGCATTCAAATCTACAGAAATCGGAGTGGTATAATAGTTCCAACCACCGGTTTGGGCAGTAGCATCCCAAAGGACAGTCCAAGTATTACCATTATCGGTAGAGATCTTTATGTAATAGTGATCATTATTGGTGGAACCAAGATACACATAGCTCCAGAATTGTAAAACAGCACTGGAGGGGCAAGGGAATTGAGGTGTAATCAACCATTCATCCTGATGAGAATAATCCCACCACATTGCTGCTTGATAGGAACCTCCATGAGGAGGCACTGCTGGTGTAAGAGCTATAGTTCCAACTTGACACCAGGTTGGATAGACACCAGTTGTTCCAGCTGCACCTGTATTTGTAATAATTTGGCTCCAATCAGTAGGCGGGAAGGTTGTGCCTTCAAAGCCCTCTGTAATCCCTGTTGCGGTTCCAGGAGCTTCCCAAGTAATATTAGCAATGGCTCCATTATCAGTTGCATGAACATTTACAGGAGGTAAGGTAAGCTCGGTGAGCACGAAGTTTTGAGTAGTGGTTTGTAAACCTGTAATAACCACTCCAGCTTGTGAACCGGGTTGGTATCCAGGTTTTACACAAGTTACAGTATAGGTTCCAGCATAAACGCCAAAGCTGTAATGTCCAGTAGCATCGCTTTGACCAGAATATTCACCTGCAGTGATAGTGGCACCTTGAATAGGAACACTGGTTCCAAATTCGGTAACTGTTCCAGTTAAGGTTCCCATCATACCTTTGTGAATTTCATTTGAGAAAGCGGCATTGGAGAATACATTATTTGTATAAACAGCTTTCACGGCGAATTTATAAACGCCGGAAGGCAAAGGTTGCCAAGCATTATCTACATAAGTTGTAGGAGTTATATTACTGGTGGTAAGAGTTGTCCAGTTAGCTTCATTACCTTGATCAGCGGCTAAGAGACGATATACTCTGTAACCAAGCAAAACACGGTTGTTATTTCTGCTTCCTTGGGCGTCTTTCACTAAGAAAGAGTTATCTACGACAGTAAGTGCTGGAGCTTCAGAAGGAGCTGAAAATCCAACATAACCTTGAATATTCCAGTTGTAGTTCAAATCAGGATTCTGGGCAATAAGAGTGGTCCAAGAACCACCAAAATACATCATATTGCCGAAACCATCAACAGCAGGTCCAGCATCGCATCCGGCAGGATATCCACCAGTAACAACATTACGATATCCAAACCAGAGTTCTTCATTACCTGTAACAGTTACGGGGTTATCCAATTCAACAGTATTATAAGTATCAAGTACGGGTGTAAAGCCTTGGTCTACAACCATATTGGCTGGTTGAGTAGCAGTTCCTCCAGTCCAAACGCGAACAGAGAAAGTTCCTGCTTGAGCAGGCCATACTTTTAATGTATATAAGCTCATTCCGGCATAATCAGAAAGTGCTGATGCAGGATATCGAATGTATACATCAAAGTCATTAGCACCACCAGTACCTATGCTATCGTTATTTTCACCATTGTCATAATGTAGCCATTCACCAACAGCTGCAGGATTGGGCGCTTGCCAGGTAACTGTAACATTACTGAAATTAGCAGCTTCTTCAGCAACTACTCCATAAGGAGGAAACGCCAATTCGTTAACCGTAATATCACCCATATTCACATTTGTTGTTCCAACTACAACCTGACCCGTTGCAGGTTGATAACCAGTAGCAGTAGCAACATAGTTATAGGTCTGATTGGCAAAAACATTAGGAATAGTGAAGTTACCGGTAGCATTGGTTGTTGCCTCATAAGGTTCATAACCACTTAAAGCAATTGTAGCACCAGCCAAACCAACTGTGGGCTGATCGCTACCCACAATACGTCCACTTACTGTAACTTGTGGTAGCAGAGTAAGCTCAAAGTTCTGGGTTGTGGTCTGATCTTCTACAATTGTTACTGTATGGGTTACTTCATTATAACCGTGTTTTGTAGCCATCACTTGTTGGGTTCCAATCGGAACATAGGGGAAGTTATATGAACCATCAGCAGTAGAAAGAGTATTAAAAACAGTTCCTACAACCGTAACTGAAGCACCTTCTAATGGAGCTCCACTGGAACTTACAACTCCAGTAAGAGAACCCATATCCGAAATGGTCATAAACAATCTGGCATTTGCTCTATTGGTAGAAGTGCTTCCGGTAGTTGCCGCGGAAGCAGGTTGTGTATCACTCTGGAACCGTAAGCAGCTGGGGTAACTAGTAGGAGTGTAAGGAACAGAAGCATTTTCCGTCCAGTCACCGGTAATCAAATCCGTGCAGATATCAATTAAGAGATTGGAAGCACCATTCCAGAAGAAGGGAGTAGTGAAAGTATGAATATTCCAGCCGGCTGTAGGTAAGTAACTGGCACTATTCCAAACAGTAGTATATTCCCCTATCTCAAAAGTAGTGGTCAGTTGGGTCTGGTCTGTATGCTTTACTTTAATAGTATAGTTCGGCATAGGAGAACAGTTATTCACTGAAGTAACATTGAATGCCAAAGCAGTAATCAAACCAGGTGCTCCACCAGCTGCGTAGATATCATCAGCTTTGTATAAATATTGCTGACGGAAGTTCTTATAGAAAGTTCCATAAGGTGTGGGAGTACCGGTAGTGCTATTTGTGGCAGTTCCCTGACCGATTTGCACTACAGTAAGTCCTGCTTCCATTACTTGCACAGTAAGGTTTCCTGTTTGGTTATTGGTAGCAATTTCGTCACCCGCAAGTTCAACTACACCATATAAATAGGTAGTTCCAACAGCAGTAGGAGTCCAACTAAGGTTGAAAGTAGCGGTCTGCAACGAAGCAATTGAGGTTCCGGGAACACTGGTAATTAGCACGCCACCTTCTTTCATCAGTTTTACGGTGTAGTCGGTTTGAGTGGCAGTTCCATTATTTTTAACCGTAATTGCATAGTTTGTGGGAGAATTTACCGATGGAGTTGCACTTCCGGTAATAGTAAGACAAGCCAAGTCATTCACAATCTGCTGCCCAGTATAAAAGATTGTAGTTTTGGGAACCTGACCAACAGGAGTAGTTCCCGCAGGAGGAGCAGCAGGATCGTAAGGTGGGCTATCACTTTGAACTTTTAAAGTGCGGTTGGTGCCAATAGTTAAGCCGTAAAAATAGTCAGAGGAGGAATAATATTGCGTGTCCATTGGACGCTGTACCATCATTACCAAGTTTCCAGGAGTATGCATATAGGGTGTTTGCAAGGGTATAGTAATAGTGTTTTCTCCTGAAGGGTAATTGATATTACCGTCAAACACTAAAGTAAGCTGTGTAGAAGGAATCCAACCACCACTTAAATCCTGCACATTAGTTGAGCCCAACCAAATCTTGGTAGCTCCGTTGGCAGGAGAATCAAAAAAGTTATTGTAAAAAGCCAGAGAAGTGATAGTTCCGCTTACAAAGCCAAGTTCATCGGACATATAAATAGTCTCAGAAAGTGAGTTCTTCCAGTAGAAATCTATCGGGATACGCATTGTCTCTGTGCCATCGGCAATTGTAACTGCCTGCACACCAGCCGGCTGAACAGCAACGGATAAAGTAGGGCTTTGATTGTTGGAAGCTATTTCATCATTGGCTAAAATAACTTTCCCATAAAGGTTCGTAGGGCCTGCAACAGCGGGTGTCCAGTTAAAAGTGTAAGTAAGAGTCTGAGCTTCATTAATAGGCAAGCCAGGAAGAGAAGCAATCTCTACATCTCCTGTTTGCATCATCTTAACGGTGTAGTCGGTTTGTGCATTCTGACCATTATTTTTAACGGTTACAACATACTGATAAGATTGACCAACGCTGGGAGTAGTATTTCCCGTAATGCTTAAGCAAGCCAAGTCATTACCAATTCCTTGCCCAGTGTAGAAGAAAGTGGTTTTGGGAAATTTACCGCTGGGAATTGTTCCCGTCGGGGGAGCGGCAGGATCATAGTCAACACTGTCACTGTAAAGATTCAGCGCGCGGTTTGTCCCTATGGTTTGACAGGCAAAAAGATCGGATGAGGAATGGTATTGATCTTCCATAACCCGTTCTACCATCATCACTAAAACTCCACCACTATATTGGAAGGGGGTAGTGAAAGTAATGTTAATTGTGTTAGACCCTGAAGGAAAATCCACATTGCCTGTGAATACCTGTGTAAGCTGAGTGGAAGGTATCCAACCCTCGCTCAAATCTGTTTGGGTAGTTATACCCAGCCAAATATTGATAGGCATACCTGGAAGATTAGATGAGAAGTTGTTATAAAAAGCAACTCCTGTAATACTTCCATTAACAATTAACAGCTCGTCCTGGAAGTATAAGCATTCAAAAAGTGAATTTTGGTAAAACATATCAACCGGGATACGACCTGTTTGGTCTCCTGCGCCAATGGTTACTTCACTGGCATTCAGCATAGGAACCATTAAGCTCAGAATGAATATCATCACGAGGAGTAATGATAGTCGTTTCATAATTATCTCCTTTCCCATTTTTTTTGTTTTGGGGTTATTTTTTTTGTTCAGTTCCGGAATTACAGAATTTATCCTGCCCTCGGAAACTGTTCCTTTAATTTTACTTCAGACATTATCTTCCCGCGTGTTTAGGTATAGCAGTAAAGCACACACTATAAGCATAAAAATATATAATTCATTTTGAATACACTGATAATATAATTCAAGAATTCTGTCAAGCAAGTTTTTTAAGATTTGGAGTTTTAGGACATATATATTCTTGCTTTGGGACTTTTTTCTTGCCACAAAAACAAGATAAAAAAAAATGGCAGAACAAAATAGATATAGAAAGGAGGTTCATTATGATCCAGGTTTTTGAGATAAGCGGTCAGCGTTTTGTTCCTGCCTTAACTATGGAGGAAGCATTTTGGATACATTTGGAGAATCCTTCTCCGGCAGAAATTGAGCAAATAGTTAAGAAATACAATTTGGAAGAGGATTTTATAACCGATCTTCAGGATGCTGATGAAAATGCTCGTGTAGAATGGGATGAGGGAGCACTTTTAACAATTTTACGAGTGCCTATATATTATAAGCATCGTTCTGCCAAGATCTCTTTTGCCACGGCACCCATGGGAATAATTTCCACCGAAGATAAGATGATAACTGTTTCTTTTTACGATAATGAGATCTTAACTCAATATCTGGAAGGAAAGCACCGTCCTTTCAATATCACGCAGCAGAGTTTTTTGCTGAATATAAACTTGCGGACGGCAATCTATTTTTTGAAATTTCTAAAAGAAATCAACCGCCGCAACAATTTAATTGAGGATGAGCTGCATCAGTCAATGCGGAATAAAGAGCTTATCCGTTTACTGCGTATGGAAAAATCACTTGTCTATTTTAATACTTCCTTAAAATCCAACGAGATTATTTTAGAGCGTTTACAAAGAACCCGCTGGTTATTGAATGATCCTGATGCTGAGGATATGATTGAGGATGTAATCATTGAAAACAAGCAGGCAATAGAAATGGCAAATATTTACAGCAGCATTTTAAGTGGAATGATGGATGCTTTTGCCTCTATCATTTCTAATAATTTGAATGTAGTGATGAAGTTTTTAACCTCTATAACCATCATTATTTCAGTGCCGACACTTATTGTAAGTATTTACGGAATGAATGTGCCTTTACCTTTTCAGGAAAGCAACTTTGCTTTTGCAGTGATAATGGGAATTTCAATTTTAATATCACTTATTTTAGTGTTTGTTTTCATTCACAAGAAATACTTTTAGTCATTTAAAAAAGGAGTCCAACTTGTTTTACTTAAATGTTATAGATACCTTTTCCGCAGCTCATTTACTGAAGGATTATAAAGGCCCCTGTAGTAAATTGCATGGTCATAACTGGAAAGTTAGAGTTTGCGTGAAAGCAAAAGAGCAGGATGAAATCGGAATGGCAATGGATTTCGGTTTTCTCAAAGCTATCCTCTCTAACATTATATCCAACCTGGATCATTCTTATTTAAATGAAGTTGTTCCATTTACAGAAACCAATCCTACTTCCGAGAACCTGGCAAAATACATCTATGAATGTATGGAAAAGGAATTAATAGATAAGCCAGTAGCCATCTCTGAAGTAGAGGTTTATGAATCCGAAAAAAGCAGTGTGATTTACAATAATGATCAGATTTGTTGAGTCCTTTTTCGTTAAAAGTGCTGTAGAACCAAGTGATTATCCTGCTTCTGCCTATCCGGAATTTGCTTTTGCCGGTAGAAGTAATGTCGGTAAATCCACCCTTATCAATTTATTAACTAATCATAAAGGACTTGCCAAGACCTCTTCTACTCCGGGCAAAACACGCCTGCTGAATTTCTTTTTAATTCGCTATAAGATTGATGAAGATGGCAGCTCCGGTTTTTTGCAATTTACTGATTTACCGGGTTACGGCTTTGCGGAAGTTAGCCAGGCAGAACAGGAAAAATGGCGACGGATGATTAATAAATATTTTGAACAGCGTCAGCAATTGCGTTCTATAATCGTTATTGTAGATATTCGTCATCCGGCAGACAGCAAAGATATTATGCTTATGGAAATGTTGCGCCTAAGAGGTATTGACTATTGTATCGCAGCTACCAAAGCAGATAAAATTCCCAAAACTAAAATAGCCAAGACGGTTAAAGACCTGGCAAAGGGTTTGGGCTTGAAGGAAGAGCCAATTTTTCCTATTTCAGCACTTAAAAATACAGGTCTGGAACCACTGTTCAAATGGTTTCAGGTTAAACTTAGCCAAGATGCAACCAGATAACAAGTTTGATCTCATTGTTGTAGGTGCAGGTCATTCCGGAATTGAAGCTGCTTTGGCAGCAGCTAAAAGAGGGTTGAAAGTTGCTCTCTTCACAATTAAAATTGAAGCAATAGGTAGAATGAGCTGTAATCCTTCTATCGGGGGTCCTGCCAAAGGTCATTTAGCCAGAGAAATTGATGCCTTAGGTGGAGAAATAGCCAAAAGTGCAGACCTTTCCGGAATTCATTTTCGGATGCTGAATAGAAGTAAAGGTCCCGCTGTCTGGGCTCCACGTTCTCAAAATGACCGTCAAAAATACCATCTGCTGATGAGGGAAGCAGTAGAAAAACAGGAAAATATCCATTTAATAGAAGCAATCATAGAAGAAATTATAGTAGAAAATGGCTGCGTTAAAGGAGTAATCAGCCAAATCGGACAGGGCTATTATGCGCCTAGCGTTATTTTGGCAACCGGCACCTTTTTGCAGGGAAAAATCCATATCGGTAAAATTAGTTATGCTGGAGGAAGGAGTGGAGAACCATCTGCCGAAGAGCTTTCCCGTTCTTTATCTGCTTGGGGATTAAAAGTTCGCAGATTCAAAACAGGAACTCCTCCGCGAGTGGATTTACGCTCTTTAGATTTTAACAAATTGGAAGAGCAAAAAGGGGATGAAAATCCTCAGGGTTTTTCTTTTTACCGGGATATAGAACTGAAGAATCTTGTTTCCTGTTATATCACCCACACTACAGAAGAAACGCAGCAAATTATTCGCGCCAATTTAACTGAATCTGCTCTTTATTCCGGAATTATTAAAGGCATAGGACCCCGTTACTGTCCTTCTATTGAGGATAAAATTGTGAAATTTCCCCAAAGGGGAAGTCATCATATTTTTATTGAACCGGAAGGACTGAATACTTTTGAGGGTTATGTAAATGGTATTTCTACTTCGCTTCCGGCTGCAATTCAGGAAAAAATTGTGCACAGTATTCCGGGTTTGGAAGAAGCGCGTATTTTACGCTATGCTTATGCTATAGAGTATGATTTTGTTGATCCGGAAGAAATAGATAGCTCTCTGGAAAGTAAGAAAATAAAGGGTTTATATCTGGCAGGACAGATAAACGGCACTTCCGGTTATGAAGAAGCAGCAGCACAAGGTCTTTTAGCAGGTATAAATGCTTCTTTAGCTTTGGAACATAAAGAGCCCCTTATTCTAAAACGCAGTGATGCCTACATCGGTGTTTTAATTGATGATCTTGTAACCCGCGGCACCAATGAACCCTATAGAATGTTTACTTCGCGTGCAGAATACCGTTTACTTTTGCGTCAGGATAATGCCGATGAGCGTTTAATGCCTGTTGGATACAAACTTGGTTTAGTAGAAGAAAGCAGGTGGCAGAGGTTTTTGCATACGCAGGAAATTTTACAGCGGGAACTGGAATACTTGAAACAGCATAATTGCCTTGCAAAAGGAGAAATAAAAGAACCCGTCCGGTTTGCTCAATTACTGAAAAGGCCTGAAATATCTATTAGTGATCTGCAAAATTACGGTTATCAAATTCCGGCGGATGTTAATAAAGATGTCCAAAATCGTCTGGAACTGGAAATTAAATATTCCGGCTATTTAACCCGGATGGAAGAAGAAATGCAAAAGTTCCAAACAGCTGAAACAATTGCTATACCTGAAGAAATGGATTATTTCAGCATTCCTTCTCTGGCCTATGAAGCCCGCGAAAAACTAAGTAAAATCCGCCCTAAAAATATAGGACAAGCAATGCGCATTCCAGGAATAAATTACAGTGATAGCGTTGCCTTAATGATTTGGCTGCGCAAAAATACCAAAAGAGAAGCAAAATGAATATTATTGCCTTAATTCCAGCTCGTTATAATTCCACCCGTTTTCCCGGGAAACCTTTAGTAATGTTGAAAGGGAAACCGATTATTCAACAGGTATATGAACGCGTGCAAAATTCCGGTTTGTTTTCTACTGTATGTGTAGCAACTGATAATATTTCTATTTTAGAAACAGTTAAGTCCTTCGGAGGGAGAGCTGTATTAACCAAAGAAAATCACCCCAGCGGTTCAGATCGTATAGCTGAAGCATTACAATATTTTCCCCAGGCAGAATTAGTTATAAATGTTCAGGGAGATGAACCCCTTATTGATAAGGAAACATTACAACAGCTTATTTCTGCTTTTCAGGATAGCCAGGTATTGATGGCAAGTTTAATGACCGTTATTGAAGACCGGGAAATGATATACAATCCCAACATTGTAAAAGTTGTAACTGATAAGCAAAATTATGCTTTGTATTTTTCCCGTTCAGTTATTCCTTTTAATCGGGACAGTCAAATAGATATTCAATATTATCGTCACATCGGAGTTTATGCCTATTTACCGGAATGTTTGCAGCATTTTGTATCTTTGTCACCCTCTATCTTAGAGAGGATAGAAAAACTGGAACAGCTTAGAGCTCTGGAAAATGGGATTCCGATTAAAATGATTGAAACCGGCTATCAGGGCATCGGAATTGATACACCGCAAGACCTGAAAATAATAGAAAAACTGATTTCATCTAGCTAAAAGGGGATATTATGACCAGATATACAAGAAACTTGCTTTGTCTTATCTTTATATCCGCAGCTGTTTTTGGTTATGCAGTTCCTGTAACCATTTTGCATACGAATGACACTCATGGCGCTTATTTACCTCAAAATTC
This sequence comes from Candidatus Cloacimonas sp., assembly GCA_023227825.1. Lineage (GTDB taxonomy): Bacteria > Cloacimonadota > Cloacimonadia > Cloacimonadales > Cloacimonadaceae > Cloacimonas. Next base: position 13,773 of record JALOCJ010000012.1, read on the forward strand.
AAGGTATGGCAAAATTGGTGGTTATGCTGCTCTGGAATATTATTTGAATGCCGAAAGAGAAAAAACACCTGTATCGCTCTATTTGGACGCTGGAGATCAACAAACCGGCAGCATTTTTTCCTCCCTTTCTTACGCTGATGCCATTGGCGGAGCTGTTATCAAGGTCTTTAATTATCTTCATCTGGATGCCGCAACTTACGGCAATCACGAGTTTGATTATGCGCAAGAAAACACAATCAAACTTAGGGAACTGGCAAATTATCCTTTTATCACCTCTAATATTCTGGATGAAAAAAATCAGCCCTTCGGCAATATGCCTTATCAAATATTTTCTTTAGATTCCTTGAAAATTGGCATTATGGGTTTAACTTTAACCGAACTGCCGCAAAAAGTGAAAAGGGAAAATATTACCGGTTTAACCATTTTGCCCTATAAAGAGGCAATAGATAATTATATTGAAGAAGTAGACAAACAAAGCGATCTGATAATTCTGCTTACTCATAATGGCTTGGAAGCAGATTCACTACTGGCAACCTTTTTGGATAACCGGATAGATTTAATTATTGGAGGTCATTCTCATACCGTTATTTCTGAGCCCTTTAAGGTGAATGGAATTTATATTGCCTCTACCGGAAGTTATTTAAATTATTTGGGAGCCATCAATATAGAGGTTCAAAACGACCGTATTTTTTCTTATCATAGTAAGCTAATTCCACTAATTGCACCGGAAAATTTACCCCCAACTCCCTTAAACCAATTTGTAAAAGCAATAGCAGACAGCATAGATAAAGAAACAGGAAAAGTTATTGCCCATATACCAGTGGACTGGATTCCGGATAAATTCAAGGAAACTGCCGTCTCCAAATGGTCTGCTGAAGCATTAAAACAGGAATATTATGAAACCTATAAACCCGATTTGGCAATTATCAATAACGGGGGTATCAGAAAAGCTGTTCCAGCAGGACCTGTTACCCTGAAAGATATGTATGAATTATTTCCTTTCAATAACTACATAGTTCTATTTTCCTGTTATGGAAGAGATTTATTGGCTATGGAAGCCCTGAATAAAGAAATCGCCAAAAATAAACCCTACGATATTGTCCAAACAAGCTCTACAGAGTGGAAAAAGAAAAAACGATTTTGGGGTTTGCTAAAACCCAAAGAAGTTTATTATATTAATGGAAAACCGGTTAACCCAAATAAAATATATCGGGTTGTCAGCATTGACTATATTTTGGGGCAGTGGGATAAATACTTGAATTTTAAGCCCTTTGATGTGCAGGAAACGGGAGACCTCTTTCCCGAAGTGATGATTAGGCAAATAAAAGAGCCACGTTGAAAAAGGTTTAATTCCGGAGGGTTGACCTCCTGGTCAACCACCTCTTACGCTTTCTTTTTTTCCGGAGGGTTGACCTCCCGGTCAACCACCTCTTACGCTTTATTTCTTTACCGAATGGCAACCGGCAACGAAACACCAGTGCTACCACTAAACGACGAGGATATCGTTTTTCCGAAAAAAAAGCCCCTTAGGGCGACACAAAAATAGCGATGGGTGCGTAAGCCCCTCGGAAAAAGTAAACACAGAGTATTTTTTTCACTTTCCCGGTTCCCTAAAGCCCCTTAGGGCGACACATTGATAGCGATGGCGGCGTAAGCCCCTCGGAAAAAGTAAACACAGAGTATTTTTTTCACTTTCCCGGTTCCCTAAAGCCCCTTAGGGCGACACATTGATAGCGATGGCGGCGTAAGCCCCTCGGAAAAAGTAAACACAGAGTATTTTTTTCACTTTCCCGGTTCCCTAAAGCCCCTTAGGGCGACACAAAAATAGCGATGGGTGCGTAAGCCCCTCGTAGTTATAAAAAATAATATCAAGGAGAAAAAATGCCTGCATCTTTTTGTCATTTGGCTGTTCATATCGTGTTTTCTACCAAAAATCGTAAGACCTGGCTGAAAAAACCACTTGCAGAGGAAATGTATGCCTATATCTATGGTTTAATTATAAATTTAAAGGGCTTACCTCTTGCCATTGGTGGAATTGAAGACCATATCCATATTCTTTGCTTGGCTCCTAAAGAACTAAGTATGGTTGAATTTATGGCAAAGTTAAAAGCAAATTCCAGTAAATGGTTCAGGGAAAAGACCAAATTGGATTTTAATTGGCAGGATGGTTATGCTGCCTTTTCCGTCAGTAAATCAAATTTGGATGAGGTGAAAGATTATATTGAACATCAGGAAGATCATCATCATAATATCACAGCGGAAGAGGAATTTGATGCCCTTTTGAAAAAACATTGGAACCCGGATAAATTGAAGGAAAAACGATTAGTTTAATTGAATAACATTATTTTCCCGAGGGGCTTACGCCACCGTCGCTATTTTAGTGTCGCCCTAAGGGGCTTTTGGGCAGAGAGCTGAGGGCGAAGATATTTTTTTTCCGCATTTTACGAGGGGCTTACGCCACCGTCGCTATTTTAGTGTCGCCCTAAGGGGCTTTTGGGCAGAGAGCTGAGGGCGAAGATATTTTTTTTCCGCATTTTACGAGGGGCTTACGCCACCATCGCTATTATTGTGTCGCCCTAAGGGGCTTTCAGGATGCGGGAAAAGGATAAAAAATACTGTAGCTTACATTTTCCGAGGGGCTTACGCCACCATCGCTATTTTTGTGTCGCCCTTAGGGGCTTTCAGGTATCTCAACCTCCTAAACCTTATTTTTTCCTTTTAATTTTTGTTTTAACTCTAAACCGAGCTTCAGCTTTAACAGTATCGGACAATGAATAAATTTCCTGTTACCTCTACATCTCTTTGCAACCACAAAAAGGGTCGGTTTAGAGTCAAAACTCCACCACCGCAAAATTGTGAGTTAAAACAAAAGCAAGCCATTAGCAAACTGGATATCTCGTTCCCAAAGAAATCCCGGAATTCTTCCTATAACATTCCGATATGACTCCCGTATCGTTCCGGTATCGCTATATGGGAACGATACGGGAATCTCATTCGCAGTATAGGACAAACGAGAAGGAACTGATAAACAAATATCTTGGGGATGAATGCTGCGGATAGCTGTTGGTTTTGACTCTAAACCGATTCTTTTTGTGTTTGAAACTATCTGCAGAAGCAACAGGAAATTTATCCTTTGTCCAATACTGTCAAAGCTGAAGCTCGGTTTAGAGTTAAAACAAAAATTCCATCCCGAAACCACCATTTCTGAACAATTCCAACCCAATCCTGTAAATGTGAAAAAGGTCATTCTCACCAGATTGTGAAATTTGAGGGGTTGGTATGGATAGGTTGCCAGTGTGCAGGATTCTTGTTTTAACTCACAATTTTCAGGTTTGGAGAACAGTTAAAAAGCGGTTGCCATTGTTTACAGTTTGTGGGTTGTGGTTTCTGTGATAGCATTGGCAAAATTGTAAGTCAAAACAAGCAGTTTGTTTTGACTCTAAACCGATTCTTTTTGTGTTTGAAACTATCTGCAGAAGCAACAGGAAATTTATTCATTGTCCGATACTGTCAAAGCTGAAGCTCGGTTTAGAGTTAAAACAAAAATTTAGGTGAAAATTGTAAGTTAAAACTTCGCTTCTTCATTCAGGCAATAACTCTACATTTAATATCCCGCTTTGTAACAAAGGCATCCTTGCAATAATCTGATTACTTTTAATAAACCAGGCACCTCCACAGTATCTTATCTCCTCTTTTGCATTTTCCTCAATGCAATTGCAAACAATAACTGGTTTACCAAGTTTTTGATATTCATTCAGATAGAAGGGAAATTCTTCTTCATCCCAATTTTTCTGATAGTCATTTATACAGGGAAAACTCCTTGCCAATATATGGAAATAAAAATCAGGATTTGCCCGGATAAGCTGATTAAGTATCTCCGGTTCAAACAAATCCCCGCAGATTAAAATACCGATTTTTCCGTAAACAGTATCTGCAAATCCGGGTTTAACTCCGCAGGAATAATCGTTTGCAGTAACTTCAGAAGGCAGCCACCCCTTGGATATTCTCTGATAATGAACAGCAATATGCCCAAATTTATCAAAAAGCACAAAGCTGTCATAGATGCAACATTTTTCTTTTTCCAAAAAGCCAAAACCAATTCCTATAGCGTGTTGCTTCGCTTTTTGCTGTAAGGATTTTATTTCCGGAGAATTTATTGCAAGGCAATTTTGAATGTCCTGGGAGTATATACCTGTTATGTTCAAACCCCCTAAACTGGCTTCAGGAAAAATAATCAGGTCGTTTTTTTGGGCGCTTGCTATGTTTATATACTTATGCATTTCAGCAAGTGCCTGGTCAATATTTTCAATGACCGGAAAGATACAAGCGGATATTTTCATAATTCCAGGTTGATAGTAACAGGACCTTCATTTACCAGTTCTATTTGCATATTGGCAGCAAAGATACCTGTTTGGACAGTTATCTTTTCCTTTTTCAGCAATTGAAGGAATTCCTCATAGAGCTCTTTTGCTTTTTCCGGAGGGGCAGATTGGGTAAAATCAGGTCTGCGTCCCCTTTTACAATTGGCATAGAGGGTAAATTGAGAAATAACCAAAACCGAGCCCTGAATATCTTTAACGCTGTTATTCATTTTGCCGTTTTCATCATTAAAAATACGCAGTTCCAAACATTTCCGCACTGCATAATGCAAAATCTCAAAGGTATCGGAAGCAGCAAAGCCGACAAAAATTAAAAGACCGTTCTCTATTTTGCCGACAATTTCATTATCTACACGGCAAATTGCTTTGCTAACTCTTTGCAGGGTAATACGCATCAGTCAATCTTAAAACCATGCACTTCAAAGCAGCCGGTATCGTCTATCCAAATAGACCCTTCTTTAAAAGGAGGAATATAAATTCCGAGGCGTCCAAAGCGGGCACCTGGTTTAATAAAACCGGCACTGATGGTAGTGCGTTCCCAGTCCTCATTTAATTTGGCTTTTACTTTGAAACGATTAACGATTTTGCCGTTTTCTTTAAAAACAATAAAGCGTAATTGCGGTCGTGGCGGATTAGGGGAATTCGTTTTGAAATAACATCTTAAGTAATAACCACCATAGCGACGGACATTAAATGGAGAGCTCAAAATTAAAACTGCTTTATCGGAAGCATCAATCCGAAGCGAGGTTTTCCCTTCCAAAGCTACATCCGGATCAATAATAACCGGGCTTTCAGTAATACTTTGAGGGCTTATCATTAACATCCAACCCTTCAATGCTTCTTCGGCAATTGTGGAAAAGGGACTGAAACTGTTATTCTGAATCAGGTTGGGGCTATCTTTCACATCCCGTTCTGTGAAACTAAGCGTAGTAACCGTTGCACAGGAACCGATGAAAATTAACAACAGGACCAGTAAACAAGGACCACCTAAGCGTTTAATCATTTAATAAAACCTCTTTCATTCAAATATTTAAGCACAACTCCCACGGCGATGGAATTTATCAATAAATTGGAGCCACCATAACTGATAAACGGCAACGGAATTCCCGTGGCTGGAACTAAACCGATATTCATTCCAATATTAATGAAGGTCTGAAACATAAGATAAGCCAAAATGCCTGCCGTGGCAACTTTTCTTTCGCGCACCTTTAATTCCCCTATATTATGGATGAGACGCAAGAAAAATGCTATAAACAACAATAACAAAAACATACAACCGACAAAACCGAATTCTTCTCCTAACACCGAAAAAATAAAATCGGTGCGGTGCTCCGGTAAAAAATTCATATTCTTTTGCGTTCCTTTCAACCAACCCTTGCCAAAAACGGAGCCACTGCCAATCGCTATTTTTGCCTGAATAATTTGATAACCGGCTCCTAAGGGATCCCGCGTAGGATCCATAAAAGTTAAAATCCTATTCTGCTGATAGTCCTTCAGCCCCATCCAAAAAACAGGTGTGATTAACGCTATAAAAACATTGATGATGCCGGAAACCGTGATTGCTACCCAGGAAAGATGAGCTTTCAACAATAAAATAACTAAAATCAATATCCAAATTGGAATAGCAGGAAACCAGACAGAACTTATTATACTTACGATAGGACTGATGCACAGTAAAATATAAAATAAGGGAACTTCTGCAGCTATCAACATTGCAATCAGCGCTGCCCAAAAAACAAGGGTAGTGCCAAAATCAGGTTCCAGCATAATTAACAGCACCGGCAAAAGAGTTAATAAAAAACCATAGAGTATTTGCCGATATTCATTCAAATTCTCTTTGGAAATTATTCTGGCGACCATTAAAATAGTTAGCAGCTTAGCGCTTTCCGAGGGCTGATAATTGATGCCTCCTAAAGGAAACCATCGGTGAGCTCCGTTCACTGCAGGGGTAAAAAACACTAAGCTTAATGCCAGGATATTAAGAATATACAGCGGAACAACAAGCAAATCAAAAACAGGCATAGGAAGGCGTAACAGCAATGCAATTACTCCCAAAGCCAGGAAAGCAAAAAGGATTTGTTTCCACCAGCTGTTTTGCAGATGTATCTGCTTGCCGATAACGGTTGTAGAAGCACTGAAAATTACTATGCAACCAACAATAATCAGTAGCAGAAAAAGGGCAAAGAGCACAAAATCAAACTTCTTCCGGTTAATGAACATTGTTCTCTTCCATAGCTTGGTTTGCGGAAGGGTCAATTTCAGTTTCGGCAGGGGAAATATCCTCTTCCTTAGTGTCCTGTTCCGGTTCTTCCGTTTCAATTCCTTCGGCAGTTTTAAATTGAGGAGGTAAGGGTGTTACCTGCTTGATAGTTTCCAGATTGCCCAGATAATAGTTAAATATTTTTGCTGTTAACGGAGCTGCCATTGCTCCACCCCCGCCTGCATTTTCCAAAAAAACCGTAACTGCTATTTCCGGTTTATCCTTCACCAAATATCCGCAAAACCAGGCATGGGTTTTTCTGCCCATCACATTTTCTGCGGAGCCGGTTTTTCCGTAAATCTTGGCTCCGTTAATTCTGGCATTAGCTCCTGTTCCGCCAGGGGCATTAACTACAGACCATAAACCCTGTTGAATCGTTCTCAGGGTTTGCATTTGCATCGGTAATCTTTTTTTAACTAAAGGCATAACCTGTTCCCGGGTAAGACGCCCTCTACCTGCAGTTTGTTTTAATAAATGAGGTTGAATCCATAAACCGTTATTGGCAATTGCAGCATAGAAAGCATTAATCTGCAGGGGAGTTGTTAAAACTTCACCCTGACCAATTGCCAGGTTAACTTTATGCCCTATAACACCTTCCTGCTTGCCAAAGGTCTTTTTATACCAACTCGTAGTAGGGAAAAAACCCTGCCTTTCATTGGGCAAATCAATCCCTGTTCTTCCATACAAATGTGATTCGCCTACATAGTTATGAAAATCTTCCATATTTATCTTCAGGGAAAGGTCATAAAAATAGGTATCACAGGAAAGCCGTAAAGCGTCAATAACATTATTGCTACCGTGCCCTCCACTATACCAGCAACGGAAAAAACGATTGCCAACCTTTAATCCTCCGGAACAAAAAGCCAAACGCGTTTCCGGAGTAACCAAACCCCTGTCCAAACCGATTCCTGCGGTTACAGGTTTAAAGACAGAACCTGGAGGATAGGTGCCGTAAATAATCCTATCCATCATTGGCTTTTCTTCCCGATTCAAATATTCCCAGGTTTCGGGCGAGATTTTTTGCATAAAGAGGTTGGGATCGTAATCCGGCTTGCTTACATAGGCAAGAATGCCGCCACTACGCACATCGCTAACAACAATTGCTCCCTTCATCCCTTCCGGAAAAATGCCGGAAACAAATTCCTGCAAATCGTTATCTATAGTTAAAATAAGGGAAAGTCCGTTTAAGGGTTCAATATTTCCCCCTTCTTCAAAAAGCTGCAAACTCCTGCCTTTAACATCTACCTGCACAATTTCCCTGCCGTCTTTTCCTCTTAAAAGAACTTCATAATAGCGTTCCAGACCCGTTTTCCCGATATAGCTATTGAGGGAATAATCCTCTTTTTGATAAAGCCCATATTCCTTCTCGTTAATCCTTCCCACATAACCGGTAAAATGATTAGGATATAGATAATTGCGAGTAGAACCAATGCGGAAGGAAAGCTCCGGAAAGTAATTCAGTTCTTCACTTAAAGTAAGCACCGTCTCGTAAGGAATATTATCTGCCAGCAATATTTCTTCGTAGGTTTTAAACCGCTGCTTGATAACGAGTTCTTTCAAGTCCTTGTCCGCAATGCCGAAATTGCGTTGCAGGAATTGGCTTAAGGCATTTAAATCCTTTATTTTTCCGCTTGTTAAATAGAGATTTTGGGAGGGCACATTTTGCACAATAGGTCTGTATTTATGGTCGTAAATCTCTCCTCTGGTAGCCGTTATTCTCCTAATCCTGATAAAGTTGCTTTCGGCAATGCGTTGATATTTTGCTCCTTCCACAACCTGCAAGCGGAAAAGAGACCCTGCCAAAAAAAGAAAGAGGATTGCCAGAACAAGAGAAAAGGTAATAGTAGTTTGGTTTTTAATCATTGCTAATGCTTAACCGGACTTTGCTTAAAAGTTGCAAACCCCAAAAAACAACTATGGACAGCAGAACATTATAGCCAAATCCAAACAGCGATTTTGCTAAGAGCGGACTGGCAAAACTGAAAGTTACTCCGTAAACAAGCAATTGAATGAGGGAAAACAGCAAATTGATAATTGCAATTGTAAGCATTTTGGCTACAACACTTTCTACTTCAAAGGGCTTGCGAAATTCGTTAATCGCTAATGCCAGCAAACAAAACACAAAAGCATAAAAGCCAAAAGTCATCGGATTTACCGTATCCAACATCAGTCCTATTAAAAAAACCAAAACTAAAGCCAGGTCTCGGGGACGAGTCCACACAATATAAATCAGCCAGGGAATAAGAATATTGGGAATAACGCTCCAGATTGCTAAAGCAGGCATCACCAGAATTTGGAGATATAAAAACAACAAACCCAGAATAAAACTCCAAATTCCTTTCCCAATCATCAGTCAGTAACTCTCCGCACAATGCAAAAAGGGGTAAGCTCGTCTCCCTGACCCTGAGGATTATCTTTCATCACCGTTTCTATAAAGTGTTTGCTGACCCCCGGGCTTCCTCCAATCATCCAACAACCACCAATATCATTGATATCCATCACGGCAAATTCATAACCAAAGCGGGAATGCAATTCTGCACAAACTTTTTCGGGATGCAGCGGACCTTTGATAACTGTATCGGTATATGGAGGCACGGGAGAAGTAGTTGCGGCATCAATTAACGCTGCCTGCATTCCGGCCACTTTATAAAAGGCACCCTTCCGCTTAAGAAGTTTACCTGCTGCACCAATAAAAGCGGCAAACAGAATGCGCGGCACTCCTGTTTCTTCAATGGCACATTGCATACTGGTTGGAGCTCCTAAACCAATGCCATAAGGGACTTTGGCTACAAAATGACTAAGCAGTTTTGCCAGCGGCGTCACCTTAATTTCCGTAACGGGAATGGCACGACCCTGAGTAATAGCCAAAGGGCTTTCGCTGATAGTTAAAATATCTCCCGGTTGCATCAAAGGCAAAGCATAATTGCTAATTACTTCGCCAATGTCATCCTGCGGGGTTAGAATTCCGGTTTTAACGGGAATGCGGTCAAATTTTACACCCCCGATGGTAATAATTGGTTCCGTTTGTTTACTGTGACTCATTTTTTACTGCCTTTTTCAGGATAAAGATATGTTCCAGGTTTTCCACCAAAGTGAAGGGTGAGATATCCGCACTCACAAATAAGTTATCTTGCGATTCCCGAATGCGTTTTATGCTTCCTACTGGATAGGATTTTGGAAATAGACGCGAAAGATTGGAAGTTACAATTGTATCCCCAACGGCAATATCAGAACCAAGCTTAATTAAATTCATTGAAATGGTTCCACTAATGTCGGATTGTAAAATGCCCTGCACGGAGGTGCGGGAATCCATTACCGGCAATTGAAAACGGGGATTGGAAAAAGGCAGGACAATGGAATGATCTGCTGCCACCTGAATAATTTTGCCCACAATGCCATCTGCCGAAATTACAGGCGCATCCTGTTGAATGCCGGAACCGATACCTTTATCCACAATCAAATTCAGTTCCTGATACTGACCCGAAATACCAATAATTTCCGCTTGCACTATTTCCACCTCTCCAATATCCAAAGTAATGGCAAAAGCCCCGGTATATTGCTTCAATTTGTTTTGCAGCGACAGGTTTTCCAGCGTTGTTTCCGCCAATTTTTTGCTTAGGGAAAAGACCTCCTGCTTTAGTTCCTGTCTGGTTTCCACCGCTTTCAAAGACCTGGTAAAAGGTAAGAAAACCGTATTACTCATCCAGCCGGCTTTTTTAACGCGGCTTTCATTGCTGCCAATGAGCATAAAAAGCGAAAGGACTATCAGAATAAGGGGAACAAGGTTCTTCTTTAACATCTTCTATCCCTTTCCAAATAAGGTTTTTTTGGCTTAATAGCGTAGCGGAGGTTAATAAATCGGGCTTTAGTCCTCAATTCTTTTGATCAGCACTTGACGATAGCGGTCTATATCATCTAAAACCTTTCCGGCACCCTTAACTACACATTCTAAGGCATCGGGAACTACATGGACAGGTAAATCTACCGTTTTGCGTATCTTTTCATCCAGTCCTTTCAAAAGTGCTCCGCCCCCGGTTAAGAAAATTCCCCTTTCCGCAATATCGGCAGAAAGTTCGGGAGCAGTTCTTTCAAAGAGACGCTTAATGGCATCAATAATGGAAACCACTGTTTCCGAAATTGCCTCTCTAATCTCTTCTGAGGAAATCTTAATTGTTACCGGATAACCGGATACGATATCTCTTCCGCGCACATCCATCGTCAATTCCTGTTTCAAAGGATAGGCGCTGCCGATAGTAGTTTTAATTTTTTCTGCGGTCTGCACACCGACATGCAGATTGCTTTTTTTGCGTAGATAGTTGATAATATCGTTATCAATTTTATCTCCGCCCACGCGAATGGAATTGTGCACTACAATGTGAGATAAGGAAATAACGGCAATTTCACTTGTTCCGCCACCAATATCCATAATCATATTTCCACAAGCCAAATCAATGGGCAAATCGGCTCCAATAGCTGCAGCAATGGGCTCTGCAATAAGATGAACTTCACGCGAGCCGGCATGTAAGGCACTGTCCCGCACAGCTCTTTTTTCTACTTCCGTTATTCCTGAAGGAACACAAACAATTACTCTGGGACGCACTAAAAGGCGTTTTTTTTGTGCCCTTAAAATAAGATTGCGTAACATCAGTTCTGTCACTTGAAAATCGGCAATTACACCATCTTTCAAAGGTTTGATAACTCTTACCTCATCCGGATTTTTACCCAGCATAAGTTTTGCCGGATTACCTATAGCAATAATCTTTTTGTTGTCAGTTGAAACAGCAACTACGGAGGGCTCGTTGATAACAATTCCCCCGTTTTTCTTATAGACCAAAGTATTAGCTGTTCCCAAATCAATTGCAATGTCATTTGCCATCATTCCAAAAAAATCAAATATGGACATTAAAGACCTCTCTATTATCTGCTGGCAAGCAGGATGAATTTTAATAATAACAATTTTACTATCTTATACCTTGTTTTTTATTTAGATGGCTATGTCAAGTAAAAACGGTTTATTATCTCAAGCAGATTTCACAACTTATACAAATAAAACAGGTTTGGAATGAACTTGAGGGAAGGGATTTAGGTGCTTTTTTTACAAAGAGATTTATTTCTGATTTCCTGGTTACATTTATTTGCAATGTATAATTTGAGAACAGGAAATGATGTGGGCGTTATTTATTCGGGAAAAAGAATCTCCCTGCTTTAGCTTTCACTTTTCATTCTGCATTTTCTTTACTTTGTTCCAATAATTTTAGAATTCTTTCCCCATTTGCAATCGGTCTCATTCAAATAGATAGTTCCCCCTTTGTAGATTTGAATTTGGACATTATTGCCAATTTCAGCTTCACCGAGGATATTTAGTTTAGCTCCTTTTTTAACCTTTATTGTGCTGTTATCTTTAATAATCAATTTGCAGTCCGGTTTGGAGGTTACTTCTGCTTTTTTCTCTAAAGTAATTTCTCCCTGTAATACAGCCAGATGATTCATTTCTGTTTTATCTTTCACTTTTTTAGGCAGGGTTACACACATTTGCAATAAGCGACCGTCTCCAGGATCAATACTGATTTCCGGTGTATTGGAATCCGAATAAAACAATTCCTCAGAGAAAGGATCATAGAGAGCTACATATTTTCCCACAATATCTTTAGCGCTGTCATCAATAATGAACTTAACAGTTTGAGGGGGTGCTGGCAGAAAATAGTCATCCAATTTATCGGGAGGAACATTCAGTAAACTATCAGACCGGGTTGGGTTATTTACCATAGAAATATATTCCGTTCTGCGATTAACCAGCATAAAATAGGGGTAGTTACCTTCTGCTTTAAAAAGACCGCATTGCACATAACCATCGTAAAGATCAACATCATTCTGTACAAGTTTTTGAGGCAGAACTTCAATTGCCTTTACCATCACAGATTTCAGTTGCTCAGGATTTCTGTATCCGGTAGTTAGAATAGCATCTGCATCAATCCATTCCCGGGGTTCAATGTAATCAGTATAAACAATTATTTTTTGATTTGCTTCTTTTAAGCCCTCCCAACCGGGGCGCATTGTTAATTGACCGGAGGGAGAAACATCAATTGTAGAAAATTCCTGATAAGTAAGTTTTGTAGTTACCGGGTCTTTAATTCGGTTATGAATTTTGTAGGTAAGGATAGCATCAGCACCATAACATAGAGGTAAAAGCTGGAAACATTTCTGCATATATTTTGGAGGACGCAGTAAAGCCCAAAAACCATTTTCCGCATCATTATAAAACCATTCTCCGTAGGATTGGGGACAGGGCATATATTGAGCCCCTGTTTTCATACAGAGTTCTTTATAATATTTGTATTGATCAAGCATATCATAATCCAGGCGTTTTTGAACTCCTCTTCTTTCAGTGGGATTATTCCATTGCATCCAGCCCTTCAGAGGATAGATATCAAAGGCAATCAATTCGGGATCAACTATTCTGGAATACAAACCGATATGATCATACATCATATTGTTCGGTTTAATAACATATTTCCGGTGCAGAATAGAGCAAGTAAACAAGCCCGAACTTTGGGGAGCAATTTTCTTTATATCTTGGAAAATATCTTTTTCCAGGCGGCGGAAAGAGCTGAATTGACCCTGAGTTGGCTCGTCAGTTATATAAAAATATTTTATGTTATCATAACGCTCTGCCAGATTTTGCATTCTAGTTCTAACTGCTGCAATTAATTCCGTATCGGTTTTCTGGCGCTTATGCATTGTATCTTCAAATTCTACATAATCTATCTCCAAAATACCTTTCCCGTTCCAATAGACCTGAGGATTAAGATTACTCAAGAGGTATTTCCACGAAATATTTCCTTCCAGCAGGTTTGCATAATACAGGTTTTGGAGAGATATTTTAAGCACAATTTCCTTATGTTGCCAAACAGGATTGCCATCTTGATCTTTACTGATTAAGGGTAATTTATTATATTCATCTACAGTAAGATAAGAGAACATACCATATCTGGAATTAATGGCATTCAAGTGGGGAACCTGATGTTCTTTATTGTTTTTATCAAAACCGTTGAAGGAAAAGCGCAGTAATTCAGCATTGGGGTCTAAAGGAAGAGCGGAACATTTAAATGCTATAGTAATATATAAAGTATCATCCCCGGCAGGATTAGCTTTAATATCTCCTTTACTACCGTCACTCATTTCTCTTTGAATGAATCTGAATTCATTGCCTATGTTATAATTAGTGTAACCTTTTTCCTGCCAACGGAATTCCAGTTTGTTAAAAGCAAATCCTGGCTGTCCGGTTTTTAATTGTAAAAGGTATTTTCCGGAAGCAAGTTCATTAAAAACAGGAGTGCCTGTAGTTAATGAATTATTATAAAAATACATATCATCCAACAGATTTTCCTTAAAAGTGGAATCATATTCTGCTTCAAAACGCCAGTAATTAGCTATGGAAAATGCCTCGGAACCATATTCGGGATTTTTACTGCCCTCGGTAAATGCCATATCATATAACAAAACATCTATGCCACGTTGATCCATTGCCTTCAATAACTTGTCAGACCTTTGCGGAAAATCACCCGGAAGCAAAGTTATTACAGAAGAGTTATAATTTGCTGCTTGCATTGAATCAAGCAAAGCATAATAAAAATTGGGTATATTTTGATAGCATCTTAAAAGGGAATAATTTGCCAGTAAATACTTATCGGAATGCTTGCCGGATAATGAACCAAGCAGAAGAAACAACAGAGCAAAGATAATATATTTTATGCGTCGCATTTCAACCTCGCTAATAGTTTATTATTTATCTGTCTATCAAATACATACACATCTGTTATCACTTAGCAATTTTCCGAATATCTGTCAAGCAAATATTCTGCTTTTATTGTGTAATACAACATTTTTATAGGCAAGCCATAAATAATGATTATATCGTCCAGTGACAATAAAACAATTATGAGGAATACAATAGGACGACGAAAGTAATGTCTTGATACTTAGATATTAGAAAAAATTCAGCTAGCAATAGTTCCTTTACCTGATGGTTTCGTATTTCGTAGACATATAATAGACGCAGCTTTTTTTTTCGGGATGAAATTAAAAAGACAGAAGCTCTGCTCCGGTCATCATTTTGATTTATAAAATTACTTTGTGGACTTAGTTTAACTACCTGTTACCTAGTCAATTCTTTAACGACTCTTTAACGATTCTTTAACAATACCTTAACTTTGTTAAGGAATCGTTAAAGAAGTGTTAATGCCGCATAAAAGATTCAACTCGGCAGGGAATAATGCGCTGTCTAAAAACAGGTAAAGGTTTCGCCAATAGCAAGCTAAGTTATGGAAACAGAGAATAAATTTTAATTTTGGACGCGATAAATTATGAACAGGCAAGAGGGAAAAAAGGTTAAGGCAAATTCTTTCTTTACCACTTACTTTTCTCTACTAACATTTTTTCCCTTAAAATCCAACAGCTATATCCCATAAACTTCTCCGGACTACTGTTTTGGCAGGAATCAACATCAGACAGGAAAATATTTATGCCTTTTAAATGTGAAAACTATATAACTACATATAATAGAAATAGTTATTGTCTTATTTTACTTCTTATTTTATCTTTTCCCTGCGTTCTCAATTCTACTTTCTAAAATTTTCTCTCTTTTTCTCTTTTCTCTTTGTGCAACCAATTCTCGTTTTTATGTAGGGTATCCGAGTTTGCGGAAAAGTTTGGAAACGCTTATCAGTTCAATTCCCATATTATCAATCTGGGTAAGGAATTTTTGTAAAGCGTTCAGTTTCTCGCGATTATGGCAATGAGTAATAATTACAACTGGTTCATTTCTGCCTTTATATTTTGCCAAACCCTCAATTTTGTTGATAATTGTAGCATCGCTATTATCCGGAACATCCAGAAAGATATCTCGTTTACCGATTTTCAATCCCAGGTTTTTTGCTGCCGTAAAAGCTGCACTTTTATTGGTGGTAGCGCTATCCAGAAAATATAAACCAAGATTATCCAGTTCTTCCAATATACTAATCATTGTAGAAAGATCTGCAGTAACCTCACTGCCCATATGATTATTGGCAGCAATAGCATTGGGAATTTGAGCATAAAAATCCTGTAATAAATCGGAGATAGCATATTTATCCATACCCGTCTGGAGATATCTTTTCCCAGGATTTGCTTTATGATCAAGTGCCTGCATAGGAATATGAATTAGTGTTTCGTGATTTGTTCTTCCTGCTAAACGAGCTGCCGTTTGCGTATAGGGCAAATCCGGAAGAATAGAAAAAGCAATTTCTTCAGGGAGAGCAGAAAAGTCATCCAGTAACTGACCTGCATTTTGCCCAAAATCATCAATAATAATTACTACCGGAGGCATAGCATCTGTCTTAGACCAGGTATATTTATAGGACTCAATAGCTGTCATATCAGGAGTGGAAACAGATTTGTCTTCTGTTTTTTCTCCTGTTTTTTCTATCTGTTCGGGTTCAATTTTCTTTTCCGGAATTTCTCTTTCTGTTTTTTTAGTGCAACTGAACAAAAGTAAGCTAAATAACACACATAGGATTAGGAATGTCTTTTCCAAGTTATTTTATCTCCTGTTTTGATGTTAAATTTTTTAACTAAACCTGCATTCACTTCCAAAACATACTTATGCAGAGAACGGGGTGTGATTCTATTTTCACTGAAAGGAATTGCCTTTTCATAAATATAATTGATAGTGCCATCAGCAGAAATAAACAGCATATCCAAAGGTAGATAAGTATCCTGCATCCAGAAATCATAGATATCCGGAAATTCAAAAATAAAGAGCATAGCTTGATTATCAGCCATTGTTTCACGATATTTTAAGCCCTGCATCAGTTCTTCTTCCGTTTCGGCAATTTCTATCGCAAAAGTAGCTTTTTTAATACCAGCGGGAGAAATTATATCTAAAGTGCCATCCTGCCGAAATTCATATTTGGGTGCTGGCTCAGAATTTGGTGATGCTGTTTTTTTACAACTGAAAAGAAAACAGATTCCAATCAGTCCTAAAACGAGAAATTGTTTCTTTAGCATTGATAGCTTTCTTATTTGGCAAGCAGCATTTTACGGGTTTGTTGATAATCTGGAGTACATAAACGAGAAAAATATACTCCGGAGCTAACTTCTTTACCAGCATCATCTAAGCCGTTCCAAACAAAACTGTGTTTTCCTGAAGGCAAAATTGCGGATACTAAATGCCGCACAAGCTGTCCTTTAAGGTTATAAATATTTAACGAGACCAGAGTGTTATTTTTTGCCAGCATAAAGGACAAAGTTGTTTCCGGATTGAAAGGATTGGGACTGTTGGGTAAAAGATAAGTTACTGTTTCAGGGGCAAAAGGATCATCTGTTGCGTTACCGGTATTTACAAATTGTGAACCTGGAACTCCATTTACTGTATAGAAAAGAGTAAAATCCTCCGGGTTAGCTGCCAGAGTAATAGATAGCGATTGCTGGTCAATATTATATCCGGCAAAACCATAAGAACCGTTTTCATTATTTATTGCCTGCACAAAGGGCTGATTATTATAAATTCCCTGATGATTAACTTGATTGATAGAATTGGGTGCTACAGAAACAGTTAAGGACTTCAATTCATCAATATTGCTGAAATTCAGGTATAGGTTATCACTGTAGCTGGCAGTTAAAACGGGAACAGTAACCTCTTCAGGAATTCCTGATTGAACAGGTAAAGAATAATCAGGAACGCAAATATACTTACAAAGCAGGTAGCTGTCAAAAGCATCAATTATACTATTGCCATCTACATCGGCATTAGTAATCCGATATGCTTCCCAGGGTCTGGGATCAATTTCCGGAACAGGATCAATGCCAATAGCATATTGATTGATCAAGGCAATATCCTGCAAATTGATTATTCCGTTTAAAGTTACATCTCCATAAAGAGGCATATTATTATTAATGCCGTAGATCTGAACATTATCAATATAAATTCCATCAGCGGTTTGACTATAATCTGTCTTTATCCTGAAACGAATGTATAACTGATTTCCTGAATAAGCAGCAAGAGAGTAGGTTTTATTTATCCAACTGTCTGTAGTTCCCGTATAAAAATCCAAAGCAGTCCAGGTGTTACCATTAGCAGATGCCTCTAAATAAACAACATCATAGCTATCCTCCAAAGCATATTTACACTTGAAAGATAAAAAGGGATTAACTACTTGTGCGAAAGACAGTGGATTATTAATAGTTACACTGCGGTTTTGGGAATTACTATAATTGCCAGAAGGAGAATCGGTTAATACATTAGAACCCTCGTAATTTACAATTCCCCAAGTTCCTGTAGCAGTCCAGTTTCCGAGTCCGTTTTCAAAATTATCCTGGAAGAGAGGATTCTGGATAAGAAAGATATTGCGTCTGTCATTATGTCTGATTTGGACAGGATAAATACCAGTAGAATTATCCAAGGTAGCAATACAAATTTGATAATCACCTTCATAAACAGTAAAGGAAAATAATCCTTCCGCATCAGTTTGAACAGTAATTTGGGGATTGCTGTTCAGAGTTACGCTTGCTCCTGATAATGCATTTCCAGCTGGAGTGCGAACCTGTCCTTCAAAGGTTGTCAGCATAGCTGATTGTAAAGTAAAGTTTTGCAAATAGAAACCGGTTGGAGGAACTGTAATATTCACTGTTTGAGGTATATAGCCATCAGCAGAGGCAGTTATTTGATAAGTTCCCGGAAGCAATAAACGATGATAATCTCCTGTTGGCAGGTCAGTATGTTCCAGTTTGGAATTTCCTTCTACAGTAATTGTAGCGGCAATGGGAGTTCCTGAAGAGTTGGTAACAATTCCTTTAACTCCGTTTTGGGCAAATTCAATATATTTTAACATTGATTCTTCATTATCAGCCCAATAAGAATCCAAAGTAGAAGCAGGAGGCCATTTATCATAGCCAATTTCGGCTGTTAGTTCAATGCAATCGGTATAATAATAATTCCAGTCCTGCATACTGCCTGTAACAATATACCAGGCAGCTCCATTAGTTATCCCCTGCGGAAATTCTATGCTGTTATACATAGGAGAATTTTCCCGAGAATAGGTTAAAGCCAGTTCTCTGAGCAAATCATTATCCGGGGCCAAAAAATAAGTGTAATCCCAGGGATAGTTTATAACCAGCATACCGCCATGAAAGTTAATAGCTAAATCAAAATCGTGAGCATTACTGAAATCCATTACTGCAATTGTTTCATCAGCCCAGAATTGTCCATCGGGATGTTGATTTCCGGTAGGCATAGGAAAATTCCTGTTCAAATCAATTCCATTGGCATTATAACGAATCCCTGCAGCATAACCATCCGGATTAAGCAGCGGATTTATCCAAATTTCCGTGTTATCTACAATATTCGTAATCCGCGGGTCAATTCCATATTGAGTGGTAAGTAATTGAATCAAACGGATAAGCATATCGTAGCCGACAACTTCATCTCCATGCATACTGCTAATATATTTAAGTTCCGGTTCATTTTCTTCCATATTTACATTATCACTAATTTTTAGCATTAGTAAAGGTCTGTTTTGAACACTTGTGCCAAATTGAACCAATTGACAGATACCGGGATATTGAGCTGCTGTCTGTTGCATAAAATTTTGGTATTGTGTTAAGGTATAATAGTTTCTATCATCTTTATTGCCTTCTGTTAGAGAAGCAAAATATGCTTCTGCCGGATTGGGCAAAAGCTCTGTAAGTATTCCTGCAGAATGAATTTTATCTCTTTCCTCAGCGTTTCGCACTTCTATGTGAATAATTCCTTTTTGCAGGTTAACATAATCAATGCTGACTTTCAGTTCATTAAGCTTTTTAAGGTCTTCTTTCAGATTCCAGCTCTGAATGCGTAAAGGATAAGCCAAAACAGCTGTAGCTAAAATCAGCAGGCAGAAAGTAACAAATATTCTTTTCATTCTCTTTAATCCTTACTAAAATATGAATAAATTCGTTATATATGTTTAAGCATATATTATGCCAATTTTTTAGTATAGAGAAAAAGCCAGGCATACAATGTCACATAACCGGTTAAGCTTAATGCTGCTTCATTCCTGATCTGACATAATTCACTTGCAGTTATTGCATTGCGCCTGGCAAATTCATAACTTTTTTTATTGCTTATTCTGTCAATCAAAAACGCAGTTTCAGAGTAGTATATAAACGCCAGTCCGCCGATTCTGAACATTGTTTAATACAGCTAAAAAATTTATTTATACTGAAGTTATGTAAACTTAAGGACTCAATCTCTTCAAAATCATCAATAAAAGGAGAAAGCTTGAATTCCAGCAGGGAATTATTATTAAAAAGCCAGGCGGAATTAAGGTTAAAAGTCAATTCCTGCCAGGTTCCCCATGAATATTGAGGAGAAAAACTAAAGTAAAAAGACCGAATGTCATAACGAAAATCAATATTGGCAGTCCAGCGTCTGTTTTTGGTTTGCAGTTCATAAACTTCCTGTTTCTTTTGAGCATACTGATTTTCTTCATAGGCAAAACCAAGATCAATCATAAAAGCATTATCCGGACTGTTCCGAAAAGGCAGTTTTAGCCACCGCGGGTCTAAAGAACGAGCTATTAAAGGAAAAGTATCAAAAACCAGATCATACTGATAACCCACTTGGCGATAAAGGGTGTTGTTTTTACCTGTTTTATAGATGTAATCACTATAATCTGCTCTTATTTTATATACCTGGAAAAAAGCTAATCGGTCTCCTATTAAAATTTTACATTCGGGAGATAAAGTCCAGCTGTTGATCTTTTTATTATTTGCTGAAAGCAGGGAATTTAAATAAATATCTTTACTGAAACCATAGCCAAACCAGTTTCCTAAAATAATACGTTCGTGCCAATAATGTTTCCACCCTAAACGCAAACTGTGTGAAAGCAGGTCATTATCCCATTGATTTTTGTCTTCCGGAAACTTAATAATTTGTAAATCAATAGCATAATCAACAATTAAAGAGTCGCTGTCACTATATTCCCAATTGATGCGGCTACCAATATGTCTATTTTCTGTATGCCTTGTATTAAGACCATAATAATAGTCCTTAATAGCATAGGTATGTGTTAAATTATTTTGCCAAACCAAACTTGGAACCAGCTGATAGTCAAATTGCAGTTGAGCCAGATTATAATAATCAGAGCTATTGCGAATTTCATTTTGGCTGTAACTGGTTTTTCTTTGGCTATAGTCATCCCTTAATTGAATTTGAACTTTGTCATCAGGGTAGTATTGTAAACCACCTGCAAGGGTTAAATTTCTGCGTAACTGATTATCCGACAAAAAATAACTGCTCTTATTCTCATTTTCTCTCGGAGCAGTTAAAATGTAGATATCTTCGCTTCGGTAGTTGTAATTGGCAAAGCAATCCACATTCAAATAATTACCGTAAAAATTGTAGTTAGCATTCACTTGGGCAAAATCAAAGGACTCCCAATCCATTTTTTTGCGTTCAGCGTTTGTGCTTATACCGGCTTCGGAATTAGAAAAATAGGCAGCATAACGAATATCGGAGCCAAGCCAATAGCCATTACTGGAAAGAAGATTTCCGCTAACATAGCGATCTTGTTCATTGCGGAATATACTTTTACTGAAAACACCTATATTCAAACTCTCCGCCGGAGTATAGTTTATTTGATAACCCATTGTAGCAGTTTTATTTACATAAGCAGAGGGCTCAAGATCACTGGCATCATAAAAAGTTAAATATCCCGAGCTGAGAGTATGCAAAAACTTCTTCCGGGCTATTTGAAAACAAACATTCAAATCCGCATTTTTGGCTTCCTGATTGAAATTCAACCGGTTTTCAATATTACTTTTGCTGCTGATTAGGAAGTTTGTGCCGGCAGTAGGAAAATATTTGTATTGCATATAATTTTCAATACTTAATGCTTGCTCACTGGAATAGATGGTCCAATCCAGCCCCTGAGTTTGAGCTGCTAAAAAAGGACTATAAATCAGCCAGACAATCGCTAAGCAGAATAAAATCCGCCTCTGCAAGTTCTTCTCCTCTTTTGCTGAAATCTATACGGGAAAGCTTTGCCAGTTGTTCTGTTTTTTCTTTTCCCAAAGCAGGAATCAAATTATTAGCCAGTGTTTTTCTACGATGAGCAAAAGCTGTGATTAAAAGTTTATTAAAGAGTGCAGGATACTTTATAACCGGTTTATTTTCTCGTGGCAGCATTAAAATAACAGCAGAATCCACTTGGGGAATAGGTCTGAATTTTTCTCTGCTAACCTGTATTTTACTGAAAATATCAAAGACCAGACGCAGACGGATTGTTAAGGGAGCATAATTTTTATTCCCTGGTTGGGCGCTAAGGCGTTCTGCAACTTCTTTTTGCACCATCAATACGAGGCGGGAAAAAAACCGGGAATATTCTTCCAAAAGAGCTAAAAGCGGACTGGTTATCTGATAGGGAATATTAGCTATCAATTTTAGAGGAGTTCCATCTTTCTGAATTATTGAACTCCAGTCCGCTTGCAGAATATCAGTTTGTTCAAGTATAATCCTGTCTTTATAGCGTGCAGAAAGGTATTTATATAAACGCCTGTCCAGCTCAAAAGCTCTTAACTGAACATTGTATTTTATGATTTCATCAGTTAAAATACCGGTTCCGGAACCTATTTCCCAAACTTTATCTGCCGGTTGTAAAGCTCCTAAAGCAACAATCTTTTCTGCTATTGCTGTATCAGTAAGAAAATTTTGCCCCAGTGCTTTCAGAGCTTTCATAAAAAAGAGTGCTTTTGTTACAACAGGTATTTTTCCAACAAAAGCTGATTCTAATTACCTAAACAGCTAATTTTTCAGCAGCTATGCCTTTACAGGTCTTGCAAACCTTATAGGTTTTTTCACCAACTTTTACTTCATAGAGAAGTTTTACACCGGTTCTATGGCAGACGGGACATTCACCTCTGCCGTGATTAGGAATTTTTCTCAGTCCTTTTCCGCGATTATTTTTTGCCATTGTTTTCTCCTTTTTATATTGTTTTTATCTTATATCCAGTTTTTCCACTCGGGGGTTAAATCAGCGTTTCTTTGAGCCATTTCTGAAGAGAGAGAGTTAGAGTCAACTCTTTTTTCCGGAAGTATTAAGTAAGGAGTTATATGCACTTTGATAACTTTGTTCTATACTATAGCTTTTTAGTGCAATATGAATAATAACAACCTAAAGTATTATCTCTAAAGGACTGCAGAGATAATACAGAGTTATAATTTTTCTCGTCAAACTGCAAATTTTATTCTGGTTCCCGTATTCTATTCGTATTCCATTTCTTACAATGATGTCGTCACGAGTCCTCACTGCCAAATGAATTCGTAAAAGGTTAATAATTTTTGAAGGCAGTGACGACTCCTGACTTACAAAGTTTTTGAAGGCAGTGACGACTCCTAACTTTTCCCGGTGGTTGAAGAGGACATCAACCTTCCGTTTTTTTTAGCAGTTGTTTGCTTCCTCATCCGCAAAGGGATTCAAAGCTTTTTTGATTACCGGTTTTTCATGGGGAATCAAACAGAGAAATTTCAATGTTTCATTTCCTGTATTTTTGAATGAATGTATAATATCGGGATCAACGAAAATTGCGTCATCTGCTCCGAAAGCCATTTCTCCTCTTTCAGTAACTAAGGCACCTATCCCGGAAAGGCAGTAGACCTCATGTTCCCAGTTATGTTTATGGTAGGGAGTATGCCCGCCAGGTTCAATTTCAAACATCCTCATTGCAAAAGTTGGAGCGCCATCTTTTTGGGCAATCAGCCAGCGGATTTGTGCTTTTTCAGCACCTTCCGCAGTAACCGGTTCCAATTCCACTTCATCGTAATGGATAATTTTCATTGTTTCCTCCTGTTCAGAATTTTATTATTTAATAAATAAATTAAAGCGACAGGAACTAAAGGCAAATTTTTAAATAGGGTAGAATGGGTAGGCAGTAACTACTATATCATTTTCCATTTTCCGGCAGCTGGTTTTCCACATATATAATGCTTTATAGATACTTTCAATACCCAAGGCAGGCAACGGACTTTTAGTTCCTCCTAAAATTTTGGCTCCGTAGAGAAAGATAATTTTATCTATCAATTCCTCTTTGAGAAAAGCTTCTGCTATTCCACTACCTGTTTCCAGCAGAACACTGTAATAATTCATATTGTATAATAAGTTCAAGACCTCGTGTAAGTTAAAGTGTCCGTCTTGGGTTTTTAGGGTTTCAATTTTTACCCCTTTTTGTTTTAATAAATTGACTTTATCTGTTTGCAGATTAGCAGTAGAGGTAATAACCATTCCGGGAAATTTAGCAGCGATACTTACAAAACTGGAAAGCACAGGTATTTTCAGAAAAGGGTCTAAAACAACTCTCAAGGGCTGTTTGTAATTACCTGGAAGCCGAACATTCAATGCAGGATCATCAATAAGTATGGTCTTTATTCCGGTTAAAACTACATCGTTTTCGCTGCGCAATTTATGAGCATATTCTCTTGCTTTTTTTCCTGTTATCCAGCGTGCTGTTCCATCTTCAGCAGCGTATTTTCCATCCAGAGTAAGGGCTGTTTTCCAAGTAACGAAGGGTCTTTCCTTCTGTATAAAACAAAGGTAATATTCCAGTTGTGTTCTAATTTTATCTTCCCAAAAGCCATAATGAACATCAATTCCCGCCTCTTTCAACATCGCAATTCCTTTGCCTTTAACCAAAGGATTGGGATCATAAATTCCAATATAGACCTCTTTAATTCCAGCTGCAATTATAGCTTTTGTGCAAGGTGGAGTTTTTCCGTAATGGGAACAGGGTTCCAAAGTTACAAATAAAGTGGCTCCTTTAGCTCTTTTTCCCGCTTTTTTAAGTGCTTGAATTTCCGAATGATCGCTTCCATATTCTAAGGTCCAACCCTCACTTATCACCTGATTATTTTTCACGATAACAGAACCCACAAAAGGATTGGGAGAGCATTTTCCTCTGCCTTTTTCTGCAACTTTAATTGCCAGTTGCATATAGTGTTTGATTTGGGCATCGGTCATTGCAATTTCTCCAAATTTTTCCTGGCATATTCAAAAGCAGGATATTTTTTTTCAATTTCCTGCCAAAGTTCTTTTGCTTTTTCCGTTTCTCCGTTTCCAGCATAAGCGGCGGCAAGGTTATTCAGCACCTTAGGGTCATCCGGTTGTAAAACCTTCAGTTCTTCCAGCCAGATTTTTGCTTGTTCATAATCCTCTTTCACAAAATAATAGGCATTTAAATGTAAATAGGGTTCGGTCCAGTTATTATCCAGGGCTATAGCATTAAAGAAATCCACTGCCGATTGTTCCCTTTGTTTCACCAACTGCCAGTATAAAGCGCGATAATAAAAGAGATCGGGACTATCGGGATAAATTTTTAATCCGTTGTTTATCAGTTCCCATACTTTGGTGTCATCCGCTTTGCCAAGTGCTTCTGCTATAGCTGTATATATTTTATTTTGTTGAAAATATGCCTGGGGACTGCCGGCAATATTTTGTCTGATTTTCCAGCTGCCGGATATATTACTCAACACCAAAGTCCATTCAATTTTATGATTTAATTCAATATAAACAAGAGCACTTATTCCATCTTCACCCAATCCGCTGTATAACATACTGTAAGTAGAGACCTTATCCAACCGGGGAATAGCTTGAATCAGTTCCTTATAGCGTTCTGCCAAATCCTTCCTAGAGCTCTGATTGATACTATATTGTCGCAATTCATCCCATTTCAGTTGAATAAGGGTTTTCATCCATTTTTCTACACAGTCCTCAGGATCCTCTTTTTTTTCCGCAGGAGCGAAAGGCAAATTTAACTTATGCAGCAGATAATCCATTGGAAAATATACTGGATACTGATATCCACTCAACCAGGCAAGCATTTCCTGCGGGTTTTCAGCAGCTGCTTTTTCGGGAGTTTTATTTTGCAGGAAAGGATTTTCTTTACCTATCCAAAGGTCTATATGATGTTTAATAGCGTTTTCAGCTTCGGCGCGAGAATCAGCTTTAAATGCAGGAAACGGGTTTGTTTCATCTTTTTGGGGTGCGTAAACACAATTTTCCGGACAGTGTGTATCACAGCGTATTTCATTACAGCAATGCCAGCAGATATTTTTTCTTTTGCGGGGACAAATCCGTATGGCGCGTTCTGTATAACAGGACTGACAACGCGAGCTTTGGAATAATTTCAGCATTTACTGCCTCTCTAAAAAGGGAGGCATTTTACGCTTGAAACTGGAATTTTCCATCATTTTCTGCACTTTAACGATTACTTCTTCTGCCACTTCCGGTTTTTTTTCTCCTTCCGTTAAATATTTCAATACTCTGTCTAAAACAGGATAACTGATTCCCATCTCCAATTCGTCGCTTTGACCTGACCATAAATCAGCTGAAGGGGTTTTAATAATCACCTTTTCCGGTAGACCTAATTCTCTTGCTAGTTCCCAAACTTCAGTTTTGTAGAGATGAACTATTGGCTCAAAAGCACAGGCAGAATCCCCGAATTGAGTAAAATAACCGACTAAAAACTCACTTCTATTACTTGTTCCAATTACTAAGGCATTGTGTTTTGCTGCCTGGTCATAAAGTATATTCATTCTGATTCGCGCCATCCAATTCCCTTTTCGTAAAGGATTTGCCTCTGGAGTATAGGTTTCAAAATAACTGTCCGTAAGTTCATCTATCGTTATGGTCTGCATAGATATACTTAGGCATTCTGCCACTAAAAAAGCATCTTTAACGCTTTCCGGATTGCTTTCCCGAGAAGGTAAACAATAGGCAAATAAATGCTCTTTGCCTATTGCTTGAACAGCTAAAGCAGATACCAGAGCAGAATCAACCCCACCGGAAAGACCTATCACGAGTTTTTCAAATTTGCTTTGCCGGCAGTAATCCCGAATGAAATTGATTATCCTCTCTCTTTCTTTTTTATAATTCATTATTGTTTCTGTTTCCTTCCATCTCTTTATTTTCTTTTTTTCAGTTTCTTTTTTCTCCTTGTTTCCGTCAAGCAAATTCTCTTTCAGGGCTCTATCGCTAACTTAACAAAAATATGGGTTTTACTAAAATTTGTTTCTTCGTCCCTAGTTGCATTGCCTACCCATTGCTTACCCATTACGGATGGCATCCGTAATGAGTCCGTATTGATAAGGCAATGCTATTAGGCCTTTTCTTTTGGGCTAGCAAATTCCTCTTTACCAACTGATACAATATCCTGATTGATATTTCCATTTCTGGAAAAACGATATCCCCGTCGTTTAACTGAACCGGAAAAACGACATCCCCGTCGTTTAACTGAACCGGAAAAACGATATCCCCGTCGTTTTCTTGAATCGGAAAAACGACATCCCCGTCGTTTATGGTTGACGGGGAAGTCAACCTTCCGGAAAAGTCAGGAGTCGTCACTGCCGAAATAATCTTTACGCTATGAACTAATTTGTTTTGCAGTGAGGACTCATGACGACTATCTCTCACAGATTACACAGATATGATTTTTAATTACCAGTACATTTTTTTACACAGATTACACAGATTTGATTTTTGATTGGTCTACAGTGCCGTCATGAGTCATATGCGCCACAAAAGTTATCTCTCAGGGGAAAGTTATCAAGGCGCAAATGACTCCTGACTTTGATGGTTGACCAGGAGGTCAACAATCCGGGAAAAGTGGTTGACGGGGACGTCAACCATCCTGTGGTCTAAACCTTTTTTCCCCTACCTTCCCTCCCTTATAATCCTAATCAGTGTAATCTGTAAAATCTGTGAGAGCTTATTTTTCTTCCCAGCATCTCAATTTCTTCCTTGACAGCATAACCCTCTCTAAAAATATGGCATTATAAAAAATACATAATAAAGGTGGTGATTTATTTGCCTACAGTTGTAGCAAAGGAAAATGAAAGCTTCGATCTTTTGTTAAAACGATTTAAGAAAAAATGCGAAAAAGCAGCTATTCTTTCCGAAATAAAGAAGAATCAGGCATACGAAAAACCAAGCGTGCGTAAAAAACGCGAGGCAAATGTTGCCCGACGTAAAATGCTGAAAATGCAACGACGGATGCAACGCTATTTGAAATAGGACTCCTCTTAACGAAGAGAACTCATCTAATTACAAGAACTTAAGCTACAGGGAAAACTATTCCCTGTATGCTTTTTTAAGCGGAGAAAAAAATGGGAATTATTGACTGGATCATCCTGGCAGTGCTGCTCTTATTCACTTTTTTTGGCTGGCGTAAAGGTTTGCTGGCAAGTATAATTCAGCTTGGAGGATATATTCTAACTTTTTTTCTGGTGGGTCATTACTATCCTCTGGTTCAACGCAGTTTAATTCTTAAGTTTCATTTTGCCAAGTGGCTGGCAACTGCTGTCTCGGTGGTTTTAATCATAGTTTTGATTGTGGTGATTGTCCGCATCGTTATTTTCCTGTTGGAAAAGTTCTTACGCGCCTTAAAACTTTCTCCGGTGAATAGAACTCTGGGAGCTGTTTTAGGAATTATCAACGGTTTGCTGGTAGTTATTATTTTAACTGTAGTGCTGGATTTTATGCCCAAACTCTCTACACCTCTGAAAGATGGAGAAAAACATCGTGTTTATGCAGGCGTAAATCTGTTGAAAGAAGAAATCTTTACAAAGCTGAAACTTACTGAGAGAATGAAACTGATTAAAATGCCTAAACTGCCTTTTACAGACAAAGTGAACGGGGAAAAGTAAAACAAAGTAATAATTTTAATGGCTTATCATAATTCCGACCTTGAATTTGAAACCCTCGTTGCTCAAATAAGCAAACGCTGTCATAGTGACTTAGGTAAGACACAAGCATCCTTTTTACAGCCACTTACTGATTTAGCAGAAATTATCAGCTCCCAGAAATTAATAGCTGAAATCCAGGAACAGCTATTACGGGGTGTGGATTTTGATTTTAGTGGCTTAACTAATTTGCAACCCCTTTTTGAAGACAGCAGAAACACCCTTTTTGCTTATGAGGAATTTTCTGCTGTTTATGCCAATAATATCCTTGCCGGGGATATTTTGGCGCAACCGGAAATTTGGGTAGAATTTCCCGAAATTTCTGTTTACATAAAGAAATTAACCTCCTTCACTGATCTCAATTCCAGGTTTTTGGAGATTTTTGATAATAACGGTGAAATTTTAGATACAGCTTCTCCAGAACTGGCTCTAATTCGTAAAAGAGCTAATTCTTTACGAATGCAGATTCAAAAAACAATGCAAGCATTGCTTTCTGACAGTAGTTTAGAACACTACTTGCAAGATAAATATGTAACTCAAAGAGAAGACCGTTATGTTCTGCCTGTTAAAGAAAGTGCTGTTCCTTTTGTAAATGGCATCGTTCAAAGCCATTCTGCCAGTAAGTCCACTGTTTTTATTGAACCTCTGGCTGTTGTTCCTCTCAATAATGAACTCCAGTTAATTTTTCAGCAGGAAAAACAGGAAATTTATCGGATTTTCAGTGCCTATACATCTGCTATCAAAACTGAAAAGAAAGGACTTTTACGCAATCAGAAAATTCTGGCTTGGCTGGATTTTCGTTTTGCTTGTGGACGCCTCTGCAATACATTAAAGGCAAAAACTCCGATAATGCTTTCCCGTCCTTGTTTGAAACTAAAATCGGCAAGACATCCTCTCTTAATTTTACGCATCGGAAATATCAAAAAAGTAATCCCTTTTGACCTAGAACTGGACGACGAAAAAAAAATTATTATTTTAAGCGGTCCCAATACAGGTGGAAAAACAGTTCTGCTGAAAGCGGTAGGTTTGATTACTTTGATGGCTCTTTCAGGACTTCCTGTTCCTACTGATGCTGATAGTGAAATTGGCTTTTTCAGTAATGTTTTTGCCGATATTGGAGATGACCAGTCCATTGAAAGTGCGCTTTCTACTTTTTCTGCTCACCTGGAAAAAATAGGCAGAATGCTAAATAAAGCAAATCCGGATACCCTGGTTTTAGTAGATGAAATAGGTGCTGCAACGGATCCCCAGCAAGGTTCTGCTTTGGCTCAGGCAATTTTGGAAAGGTTTTTGGCTCTTGGCTGTCCAACAATTGTTACTACTCATTACACAGCTCTGAAAATCTTTGCGGAACAGCATCCCAAGTGTCTAAATGCCTCAATGCAATTTGATACTAAAAACCTCCAGCCAACTTATAAATTTATTCCCGGTTTTCCAGGCGACAGCTTTGCTATTGAAGTTGCTGCCTCTCTGGGAATTGACTCTGCCTTAATTGAAAGAGCAAAGGAACTGGCAGGCAACCAAAATGTCCAATTTACTGAACTGCTGAAAAAAATGCAGGAAGAAAAAAAGAAATATAGCGTTTCCTGCTATCAAAATGAACTTAAAACACATCTGCTGGAAACCAAACTGCAAGAACTGGCAAAAAAAGAAGAGGACTGGGAAAAAGAAATGAAAATAAGGCGCCAAAATCACTTAAAGGAATTGCAACAGGAACTGATTTCTCAACAAAAGATATACCAGAATGACCTGGCAGAACTGAAAGCCCTCTCCAGACAAGAACATAAAACATTTTCGGAACACAAATTGCGTAAACTTGCAATTAAAAATGCAGAGATTCAAAAAGAACTTGACAATGACATTTCCTCTAATAAATTGCCAATCAGTAATCCGCAACCCGGAATGCAGGTCTGGCTTTCCAATTTTGATACTGACGCTGTTATTTTGGCTATTGAAGGCGAACAGGCAAAAGTAGATATGAACGGAATTACATTTAAAACACCAGTGAGCACTCTTTTTGCAGCAAGAACAAAAATTGACGAAACAAGAATTGAACCCAAAGTGAAAACTTATGTTGCTCCCCAGCCAAAATTTGAACTGAAAATAATAGGGCTTACCTTTGAAGAAGCAAAACCTCTGATAGATGAATTTTTGGATAATGCTGTCTTGGCAGGTTTGCATTCTTTAAGAATTGTTCACGGAAAAGGAACCGGCGCCTTAAGAAATAAGGTTAGGGACTATCTGAAAAAGAGAAAAGAGGTAAAATGTCTCGGAACCCCGGGTCCCAATGAAGGTGGAACCGGAGTAACCATTGTTACTATTTAACCGGAAGGTTGATATCCTCGTCAACCAGTCGGATGGTTGATTTTTATTAAACGACGGGGACGTCGTTTTTCCGGATGGTTGACGTCCTCGTCAACCAATCGGAAGGTTGATTTTTATTAAACGACGGGGACATCGTTTTTCCGGATGGTTGACGTCCTCGTCAACCCTAAAAAATACATTGAGTTGGAATAGTAAATTTAGGGATAGGTTGATTTTTATTAAACGACGGGGACGTCGTTTTTCCGGAAGGTTGATGTCCTCGTCAACCAAGTCAGGAGTCATCACTGTTAAAAAAAACATTAGGTTTATTACTATTTCATTTGACAGTGAGGACTAAGGGCGACTCTGAAATATTATTGGAAAAATGTCCGTATTACATTATTATATTATTAGCTGGATTAGGTTGTTATGCGTCCTTTGCGCTTTAATAGTTATCAGAAGGAACAAAGTTATGCCAGCGCAAACGACTCCCAACTTAATTTTAAACGACAAGGATGTCGTTTTTCCGGAAGAAAAATGGATCAAAATTTAATAGATCAAATTCGTCGTGCAAACGACATTGTAGATGTTATTCAAGGTTACATACCCTTGAAAAGGGTGGGAAGTAACTATCGCGGTTTATGTCCTTTTCATAATGATTCGCGTCCTTCGCTATATGTAAGCCAGTCCAAACAAATATTCAAATGTTTTGCTTGTGGCAAAGCGGGTAATGTAATTGGTTTTGTAGCGGACTTTGAAAAGCTAACCTTTATTGAAGCGGTAAAAAAACTGGCTCTGCGTGCCGGTATAAAAGTTCCTGAATATGAAAAAACCAAGGTTGTAAACACCAAAAGGGAACAACTCTTAAGCGTGTATAAAAGTGCTGCTGAGTTTTTCACTTCCTCCCTTTTTGCGTTTGGCAAGGATGTTTTAGATTATTTAAAAAAGCGTTCTTTCTCTCCCGAGACAGCTAAAGAGCTTCAACTTGGCTATGCTTTAAATAGTGAAAAGGCACTTTTAAATCATCTCCTGAAAGAGGGTTATAGTGTTTCTCTACTAAAGGACTCCGGACTTTTTGGCAATTATTCCGGGGGTTTAACTGACCTCTTTAAAGACCGTCTGATGTTCCCGATTCATAATAGTTTAGGCGAAGTTATAGCTTTTGGAGGACGCATCCTGGAACACAAAGAAGGTGTAGGAAAATATATAAATTCACCCGGGACAGAATTATACACCAAAGGCAAAGAACTTTACGGTTTATTTCAAACCAAATACAATATCAATAAAGCAGGAACAGCTATTGTTTGTGAGGGCTATTTTGATTTCCTGCGTCTTTATGAAAACGGATTTACAAATTCCGTTGCCAGCTTAGGAACTGCTTTAACCGAAGACCAAATTAGTTTGCTGGCTCGTTTTTGTAATCGGGTTATTATGTTATACGATGGTGACAGCGCTGGAATTAAAGCGGCTGTTAGAGCCGGACTTTTATGTTTAAGCAGAGGAATGGAAGTTTTAATTGCCAATTTACCTGCAGAAGAAGACCCCGATTCCCTTATCTTAAAACAGGGCAAAAAGGCAATGCAAGAAGTTGTAGATAAATCAATTCCACTAATCAGTTTTCTGGCAACCGATGCGCGCCCGGAACAACCAACCGCAGAAAGAATTGAACTGATT
This sequence comes from Candidatus Cloacimonas sp., assembly GCA_023227825.1. Lineage (GTDB taxonomy): Bacteria > Cloacimonadota > Cloacimonadia > Cloacimonadales > Cloacimonadaceae > Cloacimonas. Next base: position 46,135 of record JALOCJ010000012.1, read on the forward strand.
TTGGATGCTTTAAGAGTGTTAAAGGACAGAATTAAACAGGAATTGCTAATAAAAGATGTCTCAGAAGCATTTGGTATAAGCGAAGGAGCTTTGATGAATAAATTACATCGTAGCAGTTCTCTGGCTGTTCCTTCTCAATCAACAGAAAAAATTATACCTCAAAACGAAAGTTTTGAAGAGCGTAATATTCTTGTTTTAGCACTAAAAGATTATGAATCGTATAAATTACTTGCCAGTGAACTGGATTTGAGTTATTTTAATAATAAGCGCTACCGCCAGGTATATAATTTCCTGATAACTCAAAATCTGAAATCAGAACCCTGGGAACCGGCAGCACTGCTGGATAATATTGAAAATAATGAAATAAAGGAAGGCCTTGCTGAACTTCTCTTTGAGGATTTACAGCCAATGTGCTTTGAAGATTGCCTCACCGGCTTACGCATCCGTAAAGTCCAGAGGGACCTGGAAGAAATGGATCGCGCCATTAGCAAAGACCCTAAAAATCTGGAACTCCTCAAAGAGAAAGAAAAGCTGGCTATGAAGTATAGGCAAATGACCAGGAAGGTCGTAAACAAAGTCCTCTATTAGAGGTTTCTGCAAGGAGCATTAATGATTACTTACAATGAATGTTTAAAAAAACTGGTGGACTTGGGGAAAGAATCCGGGTACATAACTTTTAAGCAGATCAATGAAATTCTCCCCCCCAGTCCTTTCTTTCTGGATAAAGTGGATGATATTATCTTTGACTTATCCCAAGATGGAATTGAAATCATAGACGAAACCGAAAAACGCATCACTAAAAGCGGAGCCGCTATTCGGAAACCATCCACCGCTAAAAAATTTAAATCCAAACGCTATTACGATGACCCCGTTAGAATGTATTTAAGAGAAATGGGACGGGTTCCACTCCTAGATAGAGAAGGCGAAGTGCGTGTTGCTAAAAAGATAGAGACCTATCAGAAAATGATCAATCAAAATGTTTTCCAATGCGGAAGCACTTTACGGGAAATGTATAATTTCCTGCATCGCTATCGGGAACGCAGAGTCCGCTTAGACCAAATTTTCAAAGTGGATATCAGCACCTGGATAGATAAAAACCAGGATGCCAAAATCATTGATAAATTCAAAGAAATCCTCAAGGAAAACGAAGAGAAATTTGAAAAAGTAGGAATTATCCTGGATAACTGCGAATTTGACGATACCGGCACTTCCAGCAGACAAGAAGAAATTGATGATTTACGGGCTCAGATTGTGAACACTTTTATGCAGCTCTCCTATAACGATAAACTTATTAAACGAATGGTTTATCGCATTCGTTCGCTGGTTGAACGTATTGAAGAAAGTTATGATAGCATCAATAACTTAACCCGCATCAAACGCTATACCATTGATGAAATTTGTATGTATGGACGCCGTGCCAAAAAAAGCGATGAGGACTTTCAGGAAGTTCTGGACGAAACAGGAATAGACCCTAATGTTTTTGTAGAGACCTTGCGCAAAATTAAAAATGCCCGCAGGAAAATCCGCCGCGTAGAACTGGAAACCAAAATGACAGGCAATGAATTAATCTTCCTGCTGCGGGAAATTGACCGTGCCGAACGCAATAAAGAAAGAGCTCAAAATGAAATGATTGAAGCAAATGTCCGCCTCGTAATTAGTATCGCCAAACACTATAATAACCGGGGTCTGGAATTTTTAGACCTCATTCAGGAAGGAAATACAGGTCTGATGAGAGCTGTAGAAAAATATGATTACCGCAAGGGCTATAAATTCAGCACTTATGCAACCTGGTGGATTCGCCAGGCAATTACCAGAGCTATTGCAGACCAGGCAAGAACTATCCGTATTCCTGTGCATATGATTGAATCCATCAATAAAATTAACAGAACCAGCAGACGCCTGATGCAAAAACTGGGGCGTGAACCCTATCCCGAAGAAATTTCCGAGGTTTTGGATATCCCTGTAGAAAAAATCAAAAACATTATGTCTATCAGCAAAGAACCTGTCTCTTTGGATAAGCCCATTGGACACGATAGCGAAGATAGTATTTTAGGAGATTTTATTGAGGATAGAACAATTATTTCTCCGGAACGCATGGCAGAACGTTCTTTGCTGAAAAAACAGGTAGATGAAGTGTTGAAAACCTTAACCCCACGCGAGGAAAGAGTTATTCGCCTGCGTTTTGGTATTGATGATGGCTATCACAGAACACTGGAAGAAGTAGGCAATATTTTTCAGGTTACCCGTGAACGCATTCGTCAAATTGAAGATAAGGCACTAAAAAAACTTCGCCATCCTTCCCGGGCTGCAATTTTACAGCAGTTTCTGGATAACTTTCATATAAAATAGTGTAGACGGAGGAAGCCGTTCCTCTGCTTTTTTTCCGGAAAAACGACGTCCCCGTCGTTTATTTTTACCGGAAAAACGACGTCCCCGTCGTTTATTTTTACCGGAAAAACGAAGTCCCCGTCGTTTATTTTGGTTGACGGGGACGTCAACCATCCGGAAAAGTCAGGAGTCGTCACTGCCGAAATAACTTTTACACTATTTACAAATTTGTTTGGCAGTGAGGACTCATGACGACTATCTCTCACTGACGACTATCTCTCACAGATTACACAGATTACACAGATTTGATTTTTTTAATTACCAGTACATTTTTTTCACACAGATTACACAGATTTGATTTTTGATTGGTCTACAGTGCCGTTATGAGTCATATGCCCCCAAAAGTTATTTCCCAGGTGAAAGTTATCAATGCGCAAATTACTTCTTACTTGCCTTATTCATTTCCTCAAACACTTTCAGCAGTGCTTTCACATTTTTATTTACAATCTTTTCCAGCATAGCATTAGAGGGATGGATAACACTTTGTCCGCGTTTATTGTTGCCTCCAATTTCTACTAAAAAAGCCGGGGTTCTCATCCGGTAAAAGAAAAAATTACGCGCATTACCAACTTCGGAAGTAGGACCTTCATAGACCTCGTAAGTTCCTTTCAGATAGTCCTTTTTTACTTCCTTAGCGTAAATAGTGGCTAAAATATATGTATTTTGAAAAAGTTCGGAACCATTACCCCGAGCCGGTAGATATATTTTTTCACTATAAACACCGGAAATGGAACTGTGCAGAAAAATTGCCAAAGCAAAATTATGCTGCTGAGCCAAAGCGATTATTGCCTTTATTTCACTTTCAGAAGCAGGCTCAGAACCCTTATAATAAGGACTGTTAATTTCAGTTTCCGGGTCCATATCCCAAAACATAGGATAATTACGATTCAAATCAACTCCATCTGTGCGTAAATCAAGTTTATGATTATTATTCGTATCACGGTTATTTTTGCGTTTAGTTCTAAGCATTCCGGAACTTACGATCCGAAAACCTTCTGGATTCAAAGTGGGAATAATCCATACCTGATAATTCTCTAAAAGATAAGATTGATTTTCCTCTTTGGGATTATTTTTTAATAACTTCTCCGCTAAAGCAAGAGAAACATTTACGCCTATAACTTCTTCACCATGATGCTGACCGATAACCAAAATTGCTGCAGACGCATTTTTATTCCCTATTTGCAAAGCATAAATAGGTAAATTTTCTGCACTACTGAAACCAATAATCCTTTTTTCAGCAAGTTCCGGATTTAGTTGCGTAATTTTGTCCAGTTCAGCATTCAGTTCTTCTGCTTTAACATATTTGGAATCAAGAGGATATACATTTCCTTTTGCCTGCACACAGGATACCAGACAGGGCAAAACCATCACCAGAAACATTATTTGTAAAGCATCTATTGTTTGCATAAATACCTTTTTACCAGGGATGGACTTATCGTCAAGTAGAAATGAAGAATGAAGAAAGTTCCGGAGGAACGACAAATACTAATTGCTGGTTTTGACTTGTGTTTTAACGCCCAATTTTGAAGTAGGGAAACAAGTTGTAGCACGGTTACCAATGAAAATATTCGGGGGTTGTAGTTACATTTGGATGGCGGCAAAATTGGGAGTCAAAAACCTCGTTCTCGCAAAATTGTATGTTCAAGATGCAGAAAAAATGATGCAAAAAAAAGCTTGACAGGAATTAGGTAGTTATTTTATGAGTAATTCAGAGTTAAAAAATACTTTTTTCTACATAAAGGAGAAATAATGAAAAAGCTACTTTTCGTATTTACACTAACCATACTGACCATCGGTATGGCATGGGCACAAACTGCATTTTCTGCTACTTATACCTTTGGTACGAATGGTAATGTACAAAGTTTTGCTTACAATGGAACTACATACGCTGGGATTACTATGGGAAGTATTAATAAAGAAGGTGTTAGTACTTCTCAAAGCAATAATAACTTTAGAGCTACTGGCTGGCCTACTGGAGCGTCATTAGATACTGGTAAGTATATTGGTTTCACTATTTCTGCTGTATCTGGATATAAATTTACTGTTTCAACGATTACATTTGGAATTGGTAGAAGTGCAACAGGAACTAGAAAAAGCCAGTGGAGAGGTAGTTATGATAGTTATAGTTCCATATTAAATAATTATACTTCTTGGCATGAAAGTTTATCTAATGATTCAGGTGTATTAACAAATCCAGATGCTAACTCTTCTTGGTCAGGGAATGTTTTGACACTTGGTTCTGATTATGCAAATATTACAACTAATTGCGGTTTCAGGTTATATATGTATAATGCTGAAGCTGATGGTGGCACAGCTGGTTTGCAAGGTCCAATTACTATTACTGGGACTTTTGAATTATCAGGTGGTACTCCAACAATCACAGTAAATCCTGCAACGCTTACCGGTTTTGGTTATGTTGAAAGTAGCGGACCTTCTTCCGAGAAGACCTTTACGGTTCAAGGTTCTAATTTAACAGCTAATATCAGTATTGATGCCCCCACGGATTATGAAATATCCAAGAACAGTGGTGTTTCATTTAGTGCACAAGACCCATTGGAGTTAGAGCAAAGTGGAGGCAGTGTAGGTGTGACCACAATTTATGTGCGGCTAAAAGCCGGGTTAAGTGCAGGTGACTATAATAATGAGACAATTACAGCAAGTTCTTCCGGAGCAACTTCTAAAACCGTTACTTGTAGCGGAACCGTTTCTGCACCTGTACCTAATGCACCAACTGCAACTGCTGCAACAAGTGTATCTTATAATAAATTCACAGCTAACTGGAATTCTGTATCCGGAGCAACAAAGTATTATCTGGATGTATATACGAAAGGTGCTAATGCAACTGATTTAATCATCTCTGAATATGTAGAAGGAAGTAGTAACAATAAATATTTAGAAATTTACAACGGGACAAATAATTCCATAGATCTTAGTGGTTATAAATTACAACTTTATACTAATGGAAGTTCAACTGCAAGTACAGATAATCAACTTTCAGGAACACTTAATTCAGGTCAATGTATAGTTTACAAAAATTCAAGTGCTGTTTTAACTTTACCTGATGGCGTAACAGCAACGACTAACTCTGCAGTTAACTTCAATGGAGATGACGCTGTTGCGATTTATAAAACTTCCACTAAATCTTATGTGGATATATTTGGTAGAATTGGTGAAGATCCTGGGACTGCCTGGACAGTAGGTGGAAATACAACTGTAGATAAGACCCTTGTGCGCAAGGCATCTGTTACCAGTGGGATAACTACAAATCCAAGTTCAGGTTTTCCTACACTGGGTACAGAATGGACTATGCATGATATAGATACTGCATTATATCTTGGTTCCCATACGATGGATAGTGGCAATTCTTATGTTTCTGGCTATCAAGATAAGGATGTAGGCAATGTAACATCTTATGAAGTGAGCGGGCTGGAAGGCGACAAGACATATTATTATGTTGTTCGGGCTTATAATGAATATGGCTCCAGTGCTAATTCCAATGAAATAAGTGTAACAACAACATCAGCTCCACCACCTCCTACAATAACGGTTAGCACAACAGAACTTACCGGTTTTGGTTATGTTGAAAGTAGCGGACCTTCTTCGGAAAAGACCTTTACGATAAGTGGTTCTAATTTAACAGCTAATATCAGTATTGATGCCCCTACGAATTATGAAATATCCGAGGATAGCGGTGGTTCATTTAGTGCAGAAGACCCATTAGTGTTAACGCCAAGTGTAGGTAGTGTAAGTGAGACAACAATTTATGTGCGTTTGAAAGCTGGTTTAAGTGCAGGTAACTATAATAATGAAAACATAACAGCAAGTTCTACAGGAGCAACTTCTAAAACCGTTACTTGTAGCGGAACCATTACTCCACCTCCTACAATAACGGTTAGCACAACAGAACTTACCGGTTTTAGTTATGTTGAAAGTAGCGGACCTTCTTCCGAAAAGACATTTACGATAAGTGGCTCTAATTTAACGGAAAACATCAGTATTGATGCCCCCACGGATTATGAAATTTCCAAGAACAGCGGTGATTTATTTAGTGCAGAAGACCCATTAGTGTTAACGCCAATTGAAGGCAGTGTAAGTGTAACCACAATTTATGTGCGTTTGAAAGCTGGTTTAAGTGCAGGCAACTATAATAATGAAAACATAACAGCAAGTTCTACAGGGGCTACTGATAAAACCGTTACTTGTAGCGGAACTGTCTATAAACCAGAACCGAGTAACCATTGTTCTAATTTTGCTGCAGATAATGGAACTGACCCTAAATCTCAAATTTCCCTAAGCTGGACTGATGCAACAGGGAGTGTTATACCAGATGGTTATTTGATTAAAGCGGCTACTAATAGTTATGACAATATAACTAGTCCAGTAGATGGAACATCAGAAACTGATGGAACTTATGTAAAAAATGTTACTGCAGGTGTGCAAGCAGCTACTTTTTCTAATTTGAATAGCAACACAACCTACTATTTCAAAATATTCTCATATACCAATAGCGGAACTAATATTAATTACAAAACAGATGGGATTATTCCTCAAGTAAGTTGGACAACAGCAAAAGATCCTGCAATAGTAGAAATAATATTACCTCAATATATACAAGGACTTAATGGAACAAACAATCAAAGCTTACCTTGGGCTTGCAGATTAAAATTAGAAAATCTGACAGCTAATGCTACCTATAGATATTTTGGACAGTTTGTTCTTTCTACTGATGAGGCTACTACAAATGGTGCTGGTAATGACTGGTTTGTTAATTCAGATAATACTATCACTCGTAGTGCTTCATTAGGAATGAGCGATGCAGGAACATATTCGGAATTCACAACTGATGCTAATGGTTCATATACCGGTTGGTTTATGGGTGAGCCATCTGGGGATGTTAGATTTGCTCCTGGAAACAATCTATACTATAGGATAATGCTAAATGATGGTAATGGTGGAACCAGCATTGTAACTCGTTTAACTACTGCTAATTCCGTTAAGGTTATAAATTTTGGGACATCTACTGATGTTAACCAGGGAACATTCTTATATGGTGTTTCTCGGTCACCTGCAAAGAACTTTTTGTTTGTTTATGATAATGTAGAAGGAACTGGAAGGCCTATAGCTGGAAGTATTATAGAAAATGATGGATTAAATTTATCTGGTATTACTTCAATTCTTGGGTCTTATAGAACCTATGTAGACAATGTTTCTGGTGCATGGGGAGTAATAATTCCCAATTCAGTTGGAACAAAAGGATTTTCTGGAATTAAACGCGTTGAAAGTAGAAATCTTTCAGATGGTAGTTTATATGCTCAAGCTACAGATAGTGATGGTGTTTGGCCCAGCGGAGCAAATACGGAAAATCCAACAGGGGGTGATGAAACTCCAATAGTTTTAGATGAAAATGATGCTACTCTGCCAGTAGAATTATCTGCTTTCACAGCAAATATTAATTCCCAGGGTGGGATAACTTTAATGTGGGCAACTCAATCCGAGACGGGAGTAAATGGTTTTTATGTGAATAGGGCAAGGGTGAATGACCTGTCAATAGCAGAAAGGATTAGTCCTTTAATTCCAGGCAGCAATACTTCTCAGCAGCAGGTTTATGTGTATTCTGATAAAGAGGTCTATGAACCGGGAACTTATTATTACTGGCTGGAGATTCAGGATATAGATGGAGTAGTTAATTATTACGGTTCCAGGAGTGTTACTTTTGGTGGTAATGGTAATAATGGAACTCCGGAAATACCATTAGTTACAGGCATCCGTTCAATCTATCCCAATCCCTTCAATCCTTCCGCTACGATAATGTATGAACTTGAACAACCAGCAAACTTGAATATAGAAATATACAATAACCGTGGTCAGATAGTGCGCAGTTTTGAACTTGGACTAAAAGAGGAAGGAAGATTTAAACTGGAATGGGATGGAACAGATAATTTTGGCAACACTTGTGGAACGGGAATATATTTCATCAAGATGCAAGCAGGGAAGGAGATGTTTATTAAAAAAGCCGCGCTGGTAAAATAAAATAATGAAGAAAGTTCCGTAGGAACGATACATATTAACAACGGGTTTTGAAACTAAAATTACCCCTGCTCTGACGGGCGGGGGTAATTTTAAGTAGGAACTTTCTTCTTTCTTCGTTCTTTCTATTCGCCGGGTTTTGCACCCGGCTAATAGCAGAAAACCAAGACCAACTACTTGTTTTGACTTACAATTTTGCCACTGCCCTCTCTGAAACCACAACCCACAAATTGCAAACACTAACAACCGTACTACAACTGGTCTCCAAACCTCAAAATTGTGAGTTAAAACAAGAACCCCGCACACTGGCAACCGAGCTTCACCAACCCCTCAAATTCCACAATCGTGAAAGAAGGTATTTTTTCACATTTGCAAAGTTGGGTTGGAATTGTTCAGAAATAGTGACTTCGGGGCGAATTTTTGTTTTAACTCTAAACCGAGCTTCAGCTTTGAAAGTTAAAGGCAACGAATAAAATTTCCTGTTGCGTCTACATCTCGTTGCAATCACAGAAGAATCGGTTTAGAGTCAAAACTTCACCACCACAGAAGAATCGGTTTAGAGTCAAAACTCTCACAGCTTTGAAAGTTGAAGGCAACGAATAAAATTTCCTGTTGCCTCAAATTATAGTTGCAATCACAGAAGAATCGGTTTAGAGTCAAAACTTCACCGATTAACGACGGGTTTCAACCCGGTGATTAGATAATACCGAACAAAACCTTTCTCCCTTATAAGAAAAGTTCCGGAGGAACGACAGATA
>JALOCJ010000019.1 GCA_023227825.1 Candidatus Cloacimonas sp.
CCGTTATGAATACCTATATAAAAAAATGGTTGCCATCTCAAAAGTATATCGGGATATGCAACCATTATGAATACCTATATGGAAAACAAAGTAATTATTGGTAGTCAAGATGTCAAGACCTATCGTCTGCAAACGGTTCAAGATTCGCTAAAATATGAAATTAAACCCTGCGCCAGAAATTATCAGACAACGATCGGCGAAGGAAGAAAATCTAAGACCAATCAATAAGTTCCGTAGGAACGACACATATTAACAACGGGTTTCAACCCGGTGATTAGATAATAACGAACAAAACCTTTCTCCCTTATATGAAAAGTTCCGTAGGAACGACACATACTAACAACGGGTTTTGAACCCGGCGAAAGAAGAAAGTCCAAGACCAATCAATAAGTTCCGTAGGAACGATACATATTAACAACGGGTTTCAATCCGGTGATTAGATTGCTGGAACGAAGTTTTGACTTACAATTTTGCCACTGCCCACTCTGTAACCCCAACCCTCAATCTCAAAACACTAACAACCGAGCTACAACTGGTCTCTAAACCTCAAAATTGTGAGTTAAAACAAGAAACCCGCACACTGGCAACTGAGCTTCACCCACCACTCAAATTCCACAATCGTGAAAGATAGTATTTTTTCACATTTGCAGTGTGGGTTGGAATTATTTAGAAATAGCAACTTCGGGGCGAATTTTTGTTTTAACTCTAAACCGAGCTTCAGCTTTGACAGTATCGGACAATGAAATGTATTTCCTGTTGCCTCAAATTATAGTTGCAACCACAGAAGAATCGGTTTAGAGTCAAAACTTCACCAATTAACGCCGGGTTCAAAACCCGTCGTTAGTATCTGTCGTTCCTACGGAACTTTCTTCCTGCTTCATTCTTTCTTTTCGCTGAGTTCAAAATCCTGAACAAATCTTACCATCAGAATTGAATACCAATAAGACCATTCTTGTTATTCCTCCAATTTTGGTTAACAAATATATACAGCTGATTGGAAAGGATATTAAGGGGGGTACTTTTTACCTTTACCACCCATTTAATGAAAAAAAAGGACTTGACTTGGATTAAAGATATGAAAATAATGCAATTGGTCGATTGGCTTTACATAGATTGTGAGTAACGAAGATAGCAATAATGCCCTCAAAGAAACATCAGAAACAATGAGTTGGAATTTACACCAACATATGGAATCAACTAGTCATAGTGTTCTCTTTCTATGTTATCTCCGTATTTCTTCAAATTACGCATGATCAGAACTTCCTAATAACTCTTATAAAAAGCTTCAGCTGTGAATTTTATGAACTCCTCAGTTTTATCAATGCCTTTGCATATTGCTTGGAATGGCTCAAGATGGGATATTTCTACCTGAAGGTCCTTAGCCGTTTTAGCACTGCATCCCAAGATATCTTGTATAGCTGCTGGTGACACACCCCTACTTTGGAATATATATGCAAATTCAAGCAAGCTTTGGAAATCAAAGAAATCCTGTTGATAATCATCAGGAGACTGACTAGCAAAAAAGACTACGATACCTTTTGATCTACCTTCTCTAATAATCTTCTGCAGGAATATGTTCTTTTGCGATAGGTAATTATGAGCTTCGTCAATTACAAGTATTGTCCTTATTGTACGCCTGCCATTCTGGATCGGACTATCTGGTAATACTGACATTTCTTTATAGAGCCTTTCTATGATCAGATATACAACAAGTTCTTTTAATACAGGCATTTTGTGCAAGTCAACCAGTAATGTTCTGTTGGATAGTTTGTCTATGGGAGGTATTTCGTCACCATGACTCCAAAACAGATTAAAGTCGGATAAATCTCTAAGAACCTCAATAAGAGTATCATCTTTTTTATTGTCCATTTGATACGATAGAACAGCTAAATCGTAAACCTCATTGAAATCTGGGTACCTAATATCTTTATCAGATCTATTCTCATAAGCTAGTTTAATCACTTCTGATAAGATTCCTTTCTGGACTGCTCCTAGCTTTGAATTGATAGATGAAAAACTCTCAGCTTTTTCTCGGGCTGATAGGCTAATGCTCTGATCAGAATAATCTGGGAGAACAAATGGATTTACTGGTAACGCTTGACCATCCTGGAGCATCCTATACACTTGTGTTTTAGAAAGCTCTATGAACTTCTCATTGTCTACAACATCTCCTTTGTAGTCGAAGTATATGAAGTTTGTCTGGAAACTTGATCCCCTGCGAATATCGGTTAGTAACTTCAACAGAAACTGAGTCTTACCAACGCCTGGTGATCCCATAATGGCTAGATGTGAGTTGGGGTGTATGGCATTGTTGTTTAACTCTATGATAAGGTCTTTTTTATTCAGTACCGTTTTACCCAGAAACAAATCAAACATTTGGCCGTAACACTCTTGCCGCCCACCGAAATTAACTTCCTTTACCAAAACAGAAAGTAGGTTATCTATAGACTTACCATTCTGAAGGTATAGCTTTTCAATCAAGGTACTGCCATTATCTATGTGGTTTTTTATGATGGATTTACTTGAAAAGAACTCATCCTCAGTGATATCCATTCTCTGATAAACCAAGCGTATCAATGACTTTATCAATAATTCAAACTCACCGTAAAAGGAGGCTTCTCTCATAGATTCTCCAGAGGTATCAGAGCTTAAGTCAACTTCTTTGCCAGCTTTACATAATGAAAGTGCAAATGCTATTCTTGCCCAGGCATTCTTCTCCATCTTCGACTCGTATTTTAGTGCACTGAATATGCTGTCTGCTTGGTTCGATAAAAACAACCTATCTGCCATTTATTCCTCCCAAAAATAACCTTCAGAAAACACAGTAATCTCTTGTTTTTTATCGTGTTCGAGTTTCGCGGCACTTGATAGATAAGGCTTCAAAATCGAGTAGTATGTCTGATCTATCTCAGTGTCTGTTGATAATATCACAACTTGTTCTCCAGCATTCGGGAAGTAGTTCTTAACTATGTTTTCTCTATGGCTGCTATCTAGTCTAGAAAGTGGAGTATCAATGATAATTGGTAATTTTATTTGGCTTGTCTGTGCTAAGCCCCATAACAATGAGATAGCAAAGACTTCTTTTTCCCCAGCGGATAGGCTGGATTTCCTAATCTCATGACCGTTTTTATCAGTAATCTTGATTTCGTAGGTTTCGTCGTTTATGGTCAGGTCTTTTATCTGGTCACTACGGCTTGATAACCGTTTATACATTTCAAAGGTCTTTTCTTTAAGCATCGCTACCTTATTCTTGCGCAATATGATGATGTACTTGCTTAGCAATTCCATAATTGTATCACATTCAGTAATGAAATCAGCTCTTTCCTTGGATTGGCTGTAACTATCATATAGTTTATCCAGCTCGGACTCCATATCTTTGATCCTTTTTTCTATAAGGCTAATCTCATCTTCAACCTTATGTAGCTGCTCTTTTAACCGACCAATTTGAGTTGAACATCCTTCAATGTCTTGTTGAAGTTCATCAAATAGCTCTTTTTCTGATTCAGAAGCAGACCCAGATGTTATACTGACATCTAGTTGCTTAATGATCTGTTCTATCTCCCTTTTCTCTTCAATCTTGGGGGGTATCATAAAGACTTCACTCTTTTCTAACGATTCGAGTTGATTCAGTAAACGTGATGAGTCTCGTTCAGTTAGATTCAATGTCTTAGCGATTGAACTACCTGAAAGACCCTTCCGAAGCAACTCATAAATTCTATTTACCAATTCTTCTTGTTTTGCTTCATTAAGAACTTCGCTGTAAATTGGTTCTGGTTCGTTTATTGCAACGATTATCTTTTGGGCTATCTCGCGGGCATTCTCTATTATGACATCATTTTTCAGAGATTCTCTTTCTTTAATAAGTTGGTCTTTCAAGTTCTCGAACAAACAACCTGCAATACTCATCGGTAGGTATTCTTCACACAATCTCTTGATTTCGGATTCTAACTGATTTCTTTGAACTACTAGTTGAGCCCTTCTTGCTTCATTTTTTCTGATAATTTCCTTTGTTTCGGGTTCTTTATGAAAAATGGTCTGAAATCTATCGCGGGCTTCATCAAGTTTCTTTTGGAAATCCGATAAATCGCTTGTCAATTCATCCCTATCTTTTACCATTTTTTCCAGATTCTTCTGTTCTTTTTTAATCCCAACCGTCTTGTATTCTATGTCTGTATCTGTAACTTCAATGAAATTCTGCTTAGCCCGGTTTTTAACATAGGCTATATCCTTACTTAATATGTTTATATATTCAATTCCAAGAGCAGCTTCCAAGGATGCTTTGAGCCTTACCTCAGAATGATCATCTGAAGCTATTTCTTGAATCTTTTCTCCATCAAAAAAGAAAAACTGAGTTATGCTCTGAGGAATTGTAGCTTTTAAATAGTCATTCCAGATATCATTACTTTGTACCGACACGCGCTTTCCGTCTTGGATAACGACTAATTTTTCAACTAAATCTTTAGGCCTCGGATCATCAATAACACCTGCTGTCCAACTACGTTTCACTATTAACTCAGAGCCATCATCAGCATCCATAGTTAACTCAAAGGCAACATAGGTATTCTGCTTTGCTTTTTCTTTTCTATTGATTGATCGGAATATCTCTTCGCTTTTACACCCATACAAGCAGTATGTGATGGCTTCCATAATTGATGATTTGCCAGCTCCATTCATTCCTCCAATAAGAAATATTGCATTATGCCCATCTCCTAGTGGGAAATTGATATCCGTTTTGAACTGAAAGCTCTTATAATTTTCAATACTAATTTTTTTTATCTGCATAACACACTTCCTCAGTTATTATTGATTAATACTTGGCTTCTAACAAAAATCCAGCTAATAAGTTATTTTTTAACAATTTCAAATCTCAGCTGAGTAGAATTAGCATATCCTGCTATTCTCATGCTTTCCCGGCAGTGTTTCACAATTTCATTTGCAGACAGGTTGCCTTCAGTGAAATAATTATCTATTAATGCTATAGGGTTTCTATAGGTGTTCTTATCCCTAGAGAACATCAGCACTCCTGCTAATTTTATGCTAGAGTTTTCCTTTATAAGCCGATTATAAACATGTACTTTAGCATCTCTCCAGTTTCTTGTTTCAAACCATTCATCTATAACGAAAACTCTAAATATCTTACAAAAACTAAAATCTCTGACTTCATCCGAGTTCACAATAACTCTATCATTTGATTCTGCCTCATCATGTGAGAGATGTCTATTGCTCATTGGGCGACGATTAGCTTCACAACCTCGAGCCCTAGATGTAATAACATCATGAAGCCTAAGAACAAAAGTATTTAATTTGTTGTAAATGCTTACTGCTTGGTCCTGATAACCTTTATTACTGCTTACTAGGCTTAGTAGCCTACTTTTTTCATCTAAAAGGACAGCGGGTATTGGGGTCCCTGAGGACTCTAGTCTTTCTATGGCTTTTGAGATTTCTCGTAGTTGAACTTCCGATTCTAAGTCAATTGGATTACTCTGTACCTGTTCAACAAGTTCATCAACATAAGTACTTAATTGCTCTATTAATTGCTCCAATTCAGAAAAAACGATATCTGTCATTGCATTAGTCCTTTTTCATGTAGCTATCATCAAGTTCCCAGATTCCTGTTTGTCTCTTGGGTTTGATTACTCCAGCTATTCGCATATCAGTGAGTTCCCAGCAAACCCTATTTTGCCAAACATAGCATTTCCAATCGTCACGCCACTCAAGGTCACCGGGAAGAAACTTATCTTTCAATTGCTCGCCAACATGATCTATAATTGAGTTTCTATCAGCAGATCCATTGTACTCCCTTAGTGCATTGATTATACACTCTCGAAGAATCTGGTGTTTAGTCATTGGTAGTTTTGATCTTCGTAATTTCGCCCTATCACCTTTATTGCTTATCTTCAAAATGATCGTTATATTCTCTAAAAGCACGTTTAATCTATTATATACTTCATTTACTAACTCAACAGAAATGGATGGCTGGACAATCAAGGATAAGAGATTCAATTTCTCCGTTAAAAGACTTTCTGGTACTGGGATTTTCAACTTTTCAAGTCGTTCTATGGTTTTAGTAATCTCTCTCAATTGAGTGTTTACGGTGTTATCTACTTGGTTATCAGTTGTTTCGGATAAAACTGACTGAATATAACTCTCAAGCACATCTAGGGCACCCGAAACATCTTCAGCAGTATATTTGCAGTTGCTGTTCATTTGAGCTCCTCCATTAGTTTCTGGTAGTTTTCTGATAACTCCCAAATCCCTCTAGGGGAATCGTTTTTTAAAATACCTACTTGAGCCATGTAAAGTCTTGCCCAATCAACCCGATGGTTCCATGTAACTAGTCCAGAGCTATCTATTTTGTAATCTTCAGAGTTTAAAACACCTTTAAGAACATCTTCAAGCCTCTTGTGAATTTCTCGTTTATGCCCCGAGTTTCCCATTTCTTCCATTACTTGAACGATAGCTTTGATTAGAGTATTATTAGAGGTTAATCTACCCCTTCTAATTGGAGAACCATCATCTGATGTGAGTTTTCTTCTTTTGGGTTTTAGGGTTCCATTCTGTTTATACCTATTACACAGGTCGGTTAGCCCATTGATTAGTATATTATAATTGGACTGAGCTTGATTGCTATCATTGGATGTTGCCAATAGAGAGGACTTCAAATTGAGTAACTCATCAGGTACTGAAACGCCTGTGTTTTCTAACCGATCGATGGTCTTAGATATCTCTACAAGCTGCTTTTTAGATTCAGTGATACTCAAGTTATTGTTAATTTCATAATAACTCTTTAGGATTTCTTCAATAATGCCAAGCAGGGCATCAGGTTTATTGGTTAAATACTCAATAATATTATTCCTTTCCATCATAAGAGCAATCCTTTTGCTTGATAATTTCTTCAAGTGTGTCGTAAACTCCAGATCTCTTGTCTTTAAGCTCATATTCTTGAACTGTGCTTAAGAGTTTAAGTATCTTTTTAATCTCTACACCATACTCTCTACACAAGTTCTGCAGAATGTTTTGATCATCGTTGTTAATTCTCATTTTATACCTCTCTAATTGTTTTATCCTTTAATTAGTTGAGTCCTAAATGTTGGTGTAAATTCCAACCTATTGTTTCTCATACTAGTTGATAGCATTATTACTATCCTAGTTTATCACAATCTATTTAGAAAACGGATAGTTGCACTATTTACACCTTATTATCTAGTGTCAAGTGAAATTATTTATTGGCATTCCCATATTTTTTTACACGAGCTTTATTTTTATTTAATAACGGTCTATTAGTTCTGCTAAGCTTAGTTTCCGTTTATACTAAATAATAAAGTTAATGCATACTGTAATAAATTCTGCTATTTATTTCGGAATTTATTATGAGAAGAGAAAGGTGAAAAATGAAACCCGGGGATAGTTTTAGTGTAAATCTTCCGGGTAGTCAGAGGAAGCCGTTCCTCCGCAAAGTATTTTGAAAGTGAGGATTCCTAAATATAAATAACCTCAAATTTGCACACCTTTTGGCTAATAAAGGGTATAAATACCCCCCTACTAAAGATTATAAATGTCACTAAGCAAAAACGGGTAAAAGAAAAAATAAAAAAATATATAAATGGGAGTTATTGAGACAGGTAGAAGGAATGCAACCGTTATGAATACCTATATAAAAAAATGGTTGCCATCTCAAAAGTATATCGGGATATGCAACCATTATGAATACCTATATGGAAAACAAAGTAATTATTTGTAGTCAAGATGTCAAGACCTATCGTCTGCAAACGGTTCAAGATTCGCTAAAATATGAAATTAAACCCTGAGCCAGAAATTATCAGACAACTGTCGTCGAAAGAAGAAAGTCCAAGACCAATCAATAAGTTCCGTAGGAACGACACATATTAACAACGGGTTTTGAACCCGGCGAAAGAAGAAAGTCCAAGACCAATCAATAAGTTCCGTAGGAACGACACATATTAACAACGGGTTTCAACCCGGTGATTAGATAATAACGAACAAAACCTTTCTCTCTTATATGAAAAGTTCCGTAGGAACGACACATACTAACGACGGGTTTTGAACCCGGCGAAAGAAGAAAGTCCAAGACCAATCAATAAGTTCCGTAGGAACGATACATATTAACAACGGGTTTCAACCCGGTGATTAGATAATAACGAACAAAACTTTTCTCCCTTATATGAAAAGTTCCGTAGGAACGGCAGATTCTAACGACGGATTTCAACCCTGTGATTAGATTGCTGGAACGAAGTTTTGACTTACAATTTTGCCACTGCCCACTCTGTAACCCCAACCCTCAATCTCAAAACACTAACAACCGAGCTACAACTGGTCTCTA
>JALOCJ010000004.1 GCA_023227825.1 Candidatus Cloacimonas sp.
GCCCTCTGCCCTCTGCCCTCTGCCCTCTGCCCTCTGCCCTCTGCCCTCTGCCCTCTGCCCTCAGCCTTCTGCCCTCATAATCATCTGCACCGGTTTCATCCCATAAGGTGAACCCTGTTGAATAGCATCCAGAATTGCTCCCCCTCCGGTGAAGAAATAATAGCTCGGGTCATTTTGTGCCTTGGCAAATATCCCTGGCAGGTATTCCTTAAAATCCTGAATTGTATCTCCTCCACCAAAGAGTTTAACTGCATTGGAGCATTTATCAATTAATGAATACATAGCCATTGAGCCCTCAGGATAGAGAGCTGTATAGCCCATAACAGCATTTACAAAGATAGTTCCTGCTTCCAGAAACACCTTTTTGATTTCGTCTCGGGCAAAGTTTTCAGCACTCATATCCAGAACATAATTTAGTTTCGTTCCCGGCTGAAGAGTTTTAATATCCAGTTCTCTTGTCCCCTGTCTTTTTTCTATACCTGTGTTCTCCACAATTATCGGCAATTCCACTATTTTATCAAGGTAATCCTTACTGTCCTTGATAAACTTATTTGCTGCTTCCATATCTTCGTTTGTTACCCCCTCAATTTGCAGCTGATATTTACTGCAGAGATAAGCATTATATATCACTCCCCCTAAAATCAATTTATCAGCTATTTTTATTAGAGAAGAAAGAGGTCCGATTTTAGTATCAAACTTTGCTCCCGCTACAATAGCCAAAAAAGGACGCTTAGGTTCAAAGACCTTGTTCAAATTCGCTATTTCTTTCTGCATTAGCAATCCCGCATAAGAGGGAAGAAATTGGGCAATATTATAAGTACTGCTATGCGCTTGCCAAGAACCGAAGGCATCGTTAATATACACATCAGCAAAGGCAGCTAAACCCTGAGCAAAAATATCAGCCCTTTCATCTTTTGCCTCTTCTCCTTTAAACCAACGGGTATTAGGCAAATAAACGAAATCTACTTTCCCTTTTTTTAATGCCTGAACAGCTTTGCCAATAGGACTTAAATCTGTTATTCCGCTACTACCTTCTGCTCTGCAATCGGGAATCAGACCCCGTAACTGAAATTTATTCTCCAGATATTGAACTACAGGCAGAACAGAATCTCCTTCCGAGATGTTAATAATACCCGTCTTCTTATCAAAGGGTCTACCTATATGCGTCATCAAAACAGGTAAACCACCTTTTCTGTAAATATGGATTAAAGTTGGAATTGTGGCATCAATCCGCATCGTATCTTTGATGCTGCCATTTTTAACTACATTGTGGTCCATCCGCACTAAACAGACCTTACCTTTTAAGTCCGCACCCAGCATATCCGCAATCTTGTTCATTTCCTCTATCTCCTTTTTATATAGATAGTTATATGCACTTAGATATTTCTGTTAAAGGGCTTTTCTATTACGGAGATTTATCTCTTAAAATAGGGTTATTCGTCAAGGAATTTCTCTCACAGATTACACTGATTACACAGATTTTATTTTTGATGGGTATATAGGGTCGTTGTTTCACGCAGATTTCGCAGATTACGCAGATTTGATTTATGATTGTTCTTAAGTGCCGTTATGAGTCATATGTGCCACAAAAGTTATCTCCTAGGTGAAAATTCTCAAGGCACAAATGACTCCAGGTTTACATTGAGGACAGGAAACGACGAGGACATCGTTTTTCCGGAAGGTTGATGTCCCCGTTAACCATAATAAACGACGAGGACATCGTTTTTCCGGAAGGTTGATGTCCCCGTCAACCATAAAACGACGAGGACATCGTTTTTCCGGAAAGTATCCATCTCACCATCTTGACCTCAAGACCTCTCGACCTCAAGACCTCTCGACCTCAAGACCCCTTGACTTCTCACCACCTCGCCATCTCACTTTTCTCATTCTTCTTTTTTGATTGACAAAATACCAATCCTCCCAAAAAAGGAAATAATAAAAATATATGCAACAGGAGATAAAAATGCCCAATCAACCACCCCAGAATCAAATTCAGATTAAGATTGACGAAAAGGTCGGAGAAGGCACTTACGCCAATTTCTTCGTTATTACGAATTCTCCTTCCGAATTTATAATGGATTGTGGACGTGTCCTTCCGGGAATTCCGGATGCCAGAATTTATACTCGTGTTTTGATGACTCCATCCCATGCCAAACAATTAATGCAGCTTTTGGAGAAAAACATAGATTCTTACGAAAGCCAGTTTGGAGAAATCAAGATTTATGGTCAGCAGGATAATAAGCCGGTAGGATTTAAACCAGAAACAAAGAGTTAACAGGTGAATGGTGATGACTTTCTCTCACAGATTACACTGATTTCACAGATTTGATTTTTGATGGGTCTACAGGGTCGTTGTTTCACGCAGATTACGCAGATTACGCAGATTTGATTATTTAATAGGTCTGGGATGAACAGGATTGGAAGGATTTTGGGGATTATTATATTGTAAAAACAACTTAAGCTATTCGGAACTTAAAAGTTATATCTCAGGGGAAAGCACTCAAGGCATAAATGCAAGTCAGGAGTCGTCACCCATCTCGACCTCAAGACCTCTCGACCCCTTGACCTCAAGACCTCTCGACCTCTCGACCTCTCGACCTCTTGACCTCTCGACCCCTTGGCCTCTCACCATATCGCCATTTCACCACCTAACCACCTAACTAAATACATTCTAACTATTTCTCTTTCTCTCTTTTTCTCTTTGTAAAAATATCTCCGAACTCCTTTTTATTCTATTTCGCCGGGAGCTATTAAATCTTGATAGTTAATTGCTTGATACATAGTCAATTCAGTAACGACCCCGTAACACTTCCGTAACAGTTCCGTTGTCTCGTTACGGGGTTGTTACTGGGTTGTTACTGGAGTATAAGAAGAAGGGGAAAGAACGGTAAAAAATCAAGAAAAGAAAGAGAAGTGGAAATAAATCTACATATAAACTCAATTTTTCTGTTTGTTTCTTATTGACAAAAAATAGCAATTGGAGATATAAGTAAAACCAGATTTGGATGTATCAAAACCCTCATCAGAAACCGAATTGTAAGAGGTTACACAAAATGAGATTTATTGTTTTACGGCTAATTTTCAGGCGAAAGGTAGGTTTATGCATAGCAGGCAAATAATTTATCTGATAATAGCTCTGATGATAGCCGTCTTCTTTTTCACCGGTTGCAGGAAAGAAAAGAATGGGCAACTGGAAATAACTCCGGAAAAGACAGATAGTCCAGAAAAAAAAACCTCTCTGTTTACAATTCGTTATCGTCCGGTTTGGACCGCTCAAGCAGAATTTGCCGGTGTTTATATGGCACAAAAGAAGGGTTTTTATTATGATAAGGGCTTAAATGTAATAATCCAACCTAGTGGAATAAATTATCCTCCCTACGAAAATTTGCAGCAGGGCTATAGTGATATTGTTCAAATGTCTTTATTAACAGCGTTGAAAAGGGATGCGGAAAAAGGTAATTTAATAAACCTAGCACAAATTACACAGCGCACTTCTTTAATGCTGGTGGGGAAAAAATCCCGCGGAATAAACTCTATACCTGATTTTGAAGGAAAAAAGATAGGGTTGTGGAAAACGGATGACCGCTTGCTGTCCTTGATATTTTTACAGCAGAATAAATTGAATATGAATATAGTAGATTTGGATATTACCATCAATCTCTTTCTGAAAGACGGCATAGATGTAATGAATGTAATGCGTTACAATGAATATCACCAAATTTTACAAGCGGGAATAGACCCGGAGGAATTATTTACAATTTCCTTTGCTGATACAGAGCTAAATATTGCTGATAATGGACTTTATACTACCCGTGAATTTTATAGCAAATACCCGAAACAATGTCGTGATTTTGCCGCTGCCACACTTCAGGGCTGGATTTATGCCATAAACAATCAGGAAGAAACCGTCTCTACTGTTTTGGAAGTTATGCATCAACATCATCTACCGGCAAATAGACCTCATCAAAAATGGATGCTAAATGAGCTTTGTCGGGATATAACAATATATAAAAATCAAGTAGGTATTCTGCAGGAAAGTGATTTTAATAAAGCAAAAAAAATTCTTACAGACCAAAATTTACCGGCAACAAGACAAACATATAAGGGCTTTTTCCCCCAATGAAACAAAGACAAGAAAAACGCGGAATGGCATATCAGATAATAGTTTTCATTTTTATCTCCCTGATACTTGTTTTTGCTGCGTTTATTGGAATAACCAGGATACTCTTTTCTCATATAATGATGGATAATGCTAAAGAGACAGTAAGCCATCTGGCAAATGAGACAATTTATCAAATTGAAAATCGCTTAACGAAGGTTTTAGATATCTCTCGCACAATTTTAATACTATACCATAATAATCATTTTGAAAGAAAAAAACTGGATGCCCTCCTGCACGATTTGGTTTATGAATTTGAAACTCTGGAAGCAGTAACAATTGCTTACGCTCCTTCCTCTTATCAGAAAGGTTATTCCCGCACTATTTTTCACTCTCAAAACAAGGCAATTTACCGAGAATTACAACCTGCTGATTATCAATATCTGGATTGGTTTCAGATACCTTTTGAACTGGAAAGTAAATATTGGACGGAACCCTGGTATGATGCCAACGCTACTAAAGAAACTGTTATTTCCTATTGTATTCCTCTTTTTGCGGAAGGTAAATGCATAGGAATTATGAGATTAGATACCGAACTCTCGGCTTTGCAGAAAATTGTTTCTCCCTTAAAGCTAAAACATAGCGGTTATGCATTTTTAGTTTCCAGTATTGGCACAATTATTACTCATCCTGCTGATTCCCTCACTTTCAATGAAAGTATCTTTAGTTTGGCAGAAGCTACTAATGACAAGCAATTAAGGCAAATTGGCAAAAAAATGATTAACGGGGATATTGATTTTGTTCACTTACAAAATAATGCTGTTTTTGGTGATTCCTGGCTGTATTATGCCCCCCTCATTACGAATAATTGGTCGTTAGGAATTGTTATAGCTCACGAAGATATAGTCGGTGACCTCAATCTTTTATTGATTATTCAAACCCTATTCTCGGTAATTATCTTTTTAACTATATCCCTCATTGTTTATTATAGAACTTTAAGCATTTCCAGACCTATCCGCCTCTTTATGGAAGTTGCTAATAAAATTGGTCAGGGCGATTTTGATGCAAAACTGCCATCAACCGGTAACAGCTATGAAATAGACCGCCTTATTTTAGCTTTTGAAACAATGCAGGAATCACTGAAGGAATATATCCAAAATCTGGAAATAACGATTGAGGAAAAAAACCGTATTGAAGCGGAAGTAAAAATTGCTTCAGAAATTCAACGCAAATTGATTCCCGAAAATACTCTTCATCCCTACGGAATACAGGAACTTCGCTGTTATGGCATTCTGGAACCGGCAGGAGATATAGGGGGTGATTTATACGATTTCTTTCCTGTTGATAAGTCCCATTTCCTTTTTGTGATAGCTGATGTTACAGGAAAAGGGATTGTTGCCTCAATGACAATGACAATGGTCTCTACCTATTTAAGAACTGTTTCTACCTATCACTACACGACAGGTGAGATAATGCAAAATCTGAATAATTTCCTCTGTAAACAAACCTCTGCTTCTAATTTCGTAACTGCCCTTTTAGGTATATTAAACCTGAAAAACGGAAAACTGGAATTTTCTAATGCAGGACATACACCACTCATCATTAGAAATATTGATAATGACTATAAGATAATTTCCGAAACACATTCCAGTCCCTTAGGGGTTTTTGCAAATATGGTTATTGGCTCTGCCGCTATTACCCTGGAAAAAGGTGATGAAATAATCCTTTTCACCGATGGCATTACGGAAACAATGAATCCTGCAGAGGATTTTCTAGAATTAAAAGGTCTGGAAAATATTATCACAGAACTGAATTCAACGAACCCTGAACAAACCGCTGTCCAAATTTTGCAAAAAGTACATAGCTTTGCTCAAAATACACCCCAAAAAGATGATATTACTATTCTGGTGATTGACTATAAAAAATGATGAATGAGAGAGGGCGAGAGGTCAAGGGGTCGAGAGGTCTTGAGGTCGAGAGGGCGAGGTGCCTTCAATCTTTTTACTTTAATTCATTCTTCATTTCGGATGCAGATTTTCCCGTCAATCCTCCAACAGATATTTTTTACTTGACAGAAACCCAGTTAGGATAATGATTAGATTATGAAAGGATTGTATTTTGTATACAAAGGTGTAGATATGTTTAAGGAAGAAACAGTCATCTTAATTGAAAACAATATAATTATCTATAAGCAAGGAGAAAAAGCAGATGGTCTATTTAATAAATTTTTATACACCTGAATGCTTTTTACCTAATAAAAAGGAGAAAAAATGAAAACTAAGATTACTTTTACTTTCGTCGCCATCCTGCTTCTATTTTTATTCACTGCCTGTGACAAAGATGATAATAATAAACCCCCTGTTAATACGGAAATCACAGTTGCCTTGAATAATTACTGGCAGTATCAAACAGACCTTACTTCCCTTATGGAGGCGCATGATGGCACAATGGATGAGATGCAAAATGCCATTCTCAACCTGGGAAGTAAAAAGAAAAGTCGTGATGCCTTTACCCAAATAGACGCTATGGTAGAGGATTATGTTAGCCAGAGTAATGCTATAGCTGGAAAATTTGATGTTTTGGTTCAAGCGGAAAATGCTATAGTTCCTTATGGCGGGAGTAAAAACTTATTAACCGATATTGCTAAAGGTGTCTATAACAAGGCGAAGGATACCGTTGTCTCAGGTGGAAAGATGGTTCGTTCCGGTTGGCGGGTTTTGAGCGGTAAACAAAGTATGCGTCAGGTATTAAATGACCCTGATTCCGGTATACCCTTAATTTCAGGATGGGCAGCAACCATCCAGAAACGAAATAGTGCTCGGGATGCAGAAATTCGGAATATGATTGAAAATTGGAATCCTGTAACTTCTCCTGCAGATTGTAATAATACCATTCCTTATGATGATTTACCTGGTTCTACTCCTCAAGAAAAAGCAAACGCCTATTTGAATATGAGTGACGAAGACCCTGTAAAAATGGGAATGCGAAGAGATGTTATGCTTTGGAGTGATGACGAACGCCAAGCTACTGCCGAAACAGCCAAAAAACTTGGCGAAACGGGTGTAAAAGCTGTTGGTGATGCTTATGGAGGACCTTATGGTGAATGGACAAATGAAATTGTGAACCAAATGCTGGATGAAGATGAAACAGCTGATGACTGCGGCACTATGGATATTGATATTCCTGTTACGGCAAGTAAAACACTTATTATTTCCAAAGCTAATATGCCTGATGATGACCCCCGAATTACAGTTATAATGAATGCTCCCCAAAATCTGGAACAGCAATTACCTCCCGGTGAATATCATATTATTGCTTTAGCGGAAGGTTTTATACGGGGTGTGTATGAAAATCTGCAAATTGTCAAAACTTCAGTTACCAATCTTACAGCAGAATTATTAAATTTAGCAGAAAACCCCATTATCATTGAGGATTTAACTGTTCAAGAAGGTTGTATAACGGTAAATCAACCTGTTCATTCACATCTATCCTGCGTAAGCACAATCGGGCAAGAGCTTTCTTTTACTTGGACTGTTTCCGGAGGTTCTTATACAGGGTTTAATCCTATTGGAACAGAACTAACTTTTACCCCTACTGAAGAAAAGGAATATACGATTTCGGTAGATGTTTCGGATAATCTCAATAATCATAAAACAAGAAGTGTTTCCCTTGCCTCCTTAGGGGGAATGTTAGCTATTGACGATTGGGAAATTGGTAGTGAAGATTTCCAAGATAATAAGCTGAATCCTGGCGAAGACATAACTATTGAGCTTTTTGTTACTAATACAGGAACAACTGACCTTAGCGGTTATCATAATATTCCCTCCGGAAACGGTTTTACCTCTTTATTTAATTCATCTGCTGTTAATATATCTGCGGGAACAACGATAGCTATATATGTCCCTCTTAAAATTAATAGTGAAATGAGTATGGAGGAAATAACTCTGCAGTATCAATTTACAACTGAGAATCAAAACCATAACACCGTCCTGATTAGTGATTCTGTAGAACTACCAGTAGATTTTTATGTGACGATAGATGAAATTAGTGATGTAGTAACTGACCGTATTGTGAATATTACAGGAAAAATAGCAAATCCCAGCTTAACTACCGCACTATTGATATTGGATAACGATAGTGAACATTCCATTGAAATGAATTTGAATAACGGAAATTTTTCCCAGGCAGTGGTTCTGAATGGTTCAACAGCAGAAGTTTCACATACGGTTTATGTGATTGCCGTTTCCGGAGGTTTAACCGCTGAAGATACAATGACTTTTACTTCTCTGGTACCCCTAGTGTCTTTGCATTGTACTCTCACCTGGGATACTTCAGGAACGGATGTTGATTTCTGGATTACCGACCCCAACAAAGAAAAATGCTATTACGCTCATAGACAAACAGCCAGCGGTTTAGCTCTTGATGTAGATGATACTAATGGCTATGGTCCTGAAAATATCACTTCTGCAAGCGTAATTCCCGGTAACTACACCGTGCAGGTTCATTATTATAGCGACCACGATTATGAAAATGCTATCGGAACCAATTGTGTAGTAGTTGTGCGTCAAGCAGAACTTACACCTGTAAACTATTATGGTTATTTAGCTGATACCGGAGATTTATGGACTGTAACTACCCTGCATTATGACAGCAAAAAGGGTTGGAGTATTAAACCCAATAATGCATACTCTAAAGTTAATCTTGCCACTTTACCTAAAAAATAGGAGGTTTTTTCCCGCAGATTACACAGATTTCACGCAGATTTCGCTGATTACGCAGATTTGATTATGGAATAGGTATAGGATGAACAGGATTGGAAGGATTTATGGGATTTAATAGGTATGGGATAAACAGGATTAGAAGGATTTATGGGATTTAATAGGTATGGGATAAACAGGATTGGAAGGATTTATGGGATTTAATAGGTATGGGATGAACAGGATTGGAAGGATTTATGGAATTTAATAGGTATGGGATGAACAGGATTAAAGTGATTAAAGGGATTTAATAACTCTGAGATAAATTGTATAGACGGAGGACGCTGTTCCTCCGTTTTTTTTCCCCGGAAAAACGACGTCCTCGTCGTTTCCTGTCCTCAATGTAAGTCAGGAGTCATTTGTGCCTTGAGAATTTTAACCTGGGAGATAACTTTTGTGGCACATATGACTCATGACGACACTTAAGACCAATCAAAAAATCATATCTGTGTTATCTGTGTAATCTGTGAGAGATGGTCGTTATGAGTCCTCACTGCCAAACGAATTAGTTCATAGCTTAAAAGTTATTTCGGCAGTGACGACTCCTGACTTGTATTTGTGCTTTGAGAACTCTCCCCTGAGATATAACTTTTAAGTTCCGTATAGCTTAATTTATTTTACAATATAATAATCCCCAAAATCCCTTAAATCCTGTTCATCCCATACCTATTCAATAATCATATCTGTGTAATCTGTGTAATCTGTGAGAGAAAAAAGCTTGACAGATTTTTTATCAAATTTATATAGGGAATTGTGTATAAATTTTAAGGAGATTAAGAGGATATGTTGATATTCAAAGAGCAAGCCAAACTACAGTATTTACATAGTTCAAATAGCATTGTCTTAACAAAGCAAACCCCATTACCATATTTACCAAACATTAACCTATCTATCTTAATAAAGCAAAGCAGATTACTGTTTCTCTATCTTCATAATATAAATATACCTACTTTAACCCTGTATTTTAAGATTATTACTCAAAAGCAAAAAATATCTTGGAGGATATTATGAAAAAGACATTTCTACTCTTTATCTTGGCTCTCTGCTCCGTAGCACTCTTTGCCCAAAATGAGGATTGGCTCTGGGCTAAGCAAGCCGGGGGAATAAGTGGTGATAAAGGTTATAGCATTGCTGTTGATGCATACGGTAACAGCTATATTACAGGTTATTTTAGAGAAAGTGCTACATTCGGCACTACTACCTTGACCAGTAGTAGTGATTATGGTAGTGACATCTTTGTTGCCAAGATGGACATTAATGGGAACTGGCTCTGGGCTAAACAAGCCGGGGGAAAAGATTATGATGATGGCTATAGCATTGCTGTTGATGCCAATGGAAATATCTATATTACAGGTTATTTTAGAGAAAGTGCAACCTTCGGCACTACAACATTAACCAGCAGTGGTTATTATGAAGACATCTTTGTTGCCAAGCTGGACATTAACGGTAATTGGCTCTGGGCTAAGCAAGCCGGGGGAACTAGTCATGATGATGGCTATAGCATTGCTGTTGATGCCTACGGTAACAGCTATGTTACCGGTTATTTTAAAAGCAGTAGTTGTTCCTTTGGCACTATTACCCTAAACAGTAGTGGATATGAAGACATCTTTGTTGCCAAGATGGACAGCAACGGTAACTGGATGTGGGCTAAGCAAGCCGGTGGAACAGATTATGATTTTGGCTATGGGATTGCTGTTGATTCCAATGGTAATAGCTATATTACAGGTGGTTTTGAAGAAAGTGCAACCTTCGGAACTACTATATTAACCAGTAGTGGTGGTTCTGACATTTATGTTGCCAAGCTGGATAGTAACGGTAACTGGCTCTGGGCAAAGAAAGCCGGGGGAACAAGTGATGATGGTGGCTATAGCATTGCTGTTAATGACAATGGAAATAGCTATGTTACAGGTTATTTTAGTGAAAGTGCTACCTTCGGCACTACTACATTGACCAGTAGTGGTGATTTAGACATCTTTGTTGCCAAGCTGGATAGCAATGGTAACTGGCTCTGGGCAAAGCAAGCTGGGGGAACAGGTTGGGATGAAGGTTATAGCATTGCTGTTGATGACAATGGAAACAGCTATGTTACCGGTTATTTTAGAGATATAGCAACCTTTGGAACTACAACATTAACCAGTTATGGATTTAGTGATATCTTTGTTGCTAAGCTGGATAGCAATGGTAACTGGCTTTGGGCTAAGCAAGTCGGTGGAACAAGTTATGATTTTGGTTCTGGCATTGTTGTTGATGCTAACGGAAATAGCTATGTTACAGGTTATTTTGAAGAAAGTGCTACCTTCGGCACTACTACCTTAACCAGCAGTGGTTATTATGACATTTTTGTTGCAAAATTAGGAGAAGTAAATAGTATAAGTTTACCTGAAATTATATCCTTTAGTGGCATCCGTTCTATCTATCCTAATCCGTTTAATCCCCTTACGACTATTGACTATGAAATAAGTATGCCCGCAGATGTGAAAATTGAGGTCTACAATAATCGGGGTCAATTAGTGCGCAATTTTATATTGGGATATAAAGAGCAGGGTAGCTATAAATTAACTTGGGAAGGCAAGGATAATAATGGCTGTCTCTGCAGTACGGGTATTTATTACATTAGAATGCAGGCAGGAAAGGAGATTTATATCAAGAAAGCAGTCCTATTGAAATAAAGAAGGGGGGATACCGTTCCTTCGCTTTTTTTTTCTCACAGATTACACAGATAACACAGATTTTATTTTAGAAACAAGGATTTAATAGGTAGGGGATGAACAGGATGATAGAGATTTTAAGGGATTTAATAGCTTTGGGATAACTTGTGTAGACGGAGGAACGGAGTTCTCAGTTTTATTTTGAAAAACAAGGTCATCGTGATTTCCTGTCCTCAAACTAAAAATAAGGAACAAATAAGTAAGATAGAAACAAAAAGATATAGAGATAATGAAAAATTGTGAAACCATAAACAAAAAAATTGTTTTCTCTTTTTTTCAGTGTTCTCGGTGTAAAATTACATCTTCTTATATTTATCAGCATTACAACTTGGCAATCCTCTCCTTCCCTACTACCCACTCAAATGCCACAAAAATGTCTGTTTATAAATACTAAAACTAAGTTTGAGAACTCTTTCATAAACTAATAATAGGCACTAAACATTCCAGTAGGGAAGGAACTGTATCGTCCAGCTACACAAGTCAGGGTCGTTGTTTCACGCAGATTTCGCAGATTACGCAGATTTGATTATTGAATAGGTCTGGGATGAACAGGATAAAAAGGATTAAGAGGATTTAATAGGTCTGGGATGAACAGGATAAAAGGGATTTTAGAGATTATAATATTGTAAAAAAAACTTAAGCTATCAGTAACTCAAAAGTTATTTCACAAGTGAAAGTTATCAAGGCACAAATGACTCCTGACTTACATTGAGGGTAGGAAACGACAAGGATGTCGTTTTTCCGGAAAAAAAGAGGAACGGGGTCCTCCGGCTACACTATTATTACTCCTGACTTAAATTGAGGATAGAAAACGACAGGGATGTCGTTTTTCCGGAAGGTTGATGTCCCCGTCAACCATAAAACGACAGGGATGTCGTTTTTCCGGAAAGTTCCCATCTAGCCATTTCACTATCTCGCCATCTCACTAAATACATTCTAACTATAACTCTTTCTCTCTTTTTCTCTTTGTAAAAAATCTACCTCACTTTTTCAACCCTTTCAACCTTCTCAACTCTCTCAACCTTCTCAACTCTCTCAACCTTCTCAACCCTCTCAACCCTCTCAACCTTCTCAACTATACACTTTAATTCTTTCTGCATTCTGCACTTTAATTTCGTTTTCTTTTGAAAATTAGGGCTTAAAAAAAGCAGTTGACATTGAAAGCAAGATTAAAAAGTATAGTTAAATAAATAAATGAGGGGAGAAAAAATAAGCAATGACGATTGCCGAAGCATTAAAACGGTTGGAGAAAAACATCCAAGATAAGGAGCTTATTCATCACGGAGATAAGCTTTTACTGGGATGTTCTGGGGGTGCTGACTCCAATGCTATGCTTTATCTTTTTTCACAACTACGCATTTCATTGAATTTAACTTTATTAGTTATCCATATAAATCATCAAATACGGGGTGCGGAAAGCGATGCGGATGAAAATTTTGTGAAGCAACTCTGTCAAAAATTAAATATTCCGGTGATTATTCGGAAAGTAGTAATTCCGAAAACAGGAAATCTGGAAAATCAGGCAAGAAAATTGCGATTTGAAGTTTTTGAGAAAATTTTGGAGAGTTACAATTTTGATAAAATTCTGCTTGCACATCAAAAAGAAGACCAGGCAGAAACCGTTATGCTAAATCTTTTACGGGGAACAGGAATAAGCGGAATGGCTGGAATTAAAGGAATAGCAGGAAAAGTTGTGCATCCATTATTATGTTTCAGCAGAAAAGAATTAGAAGAAATACTTTTTCAAGCAGGAATATCCTGGCGAACGGATTCCAGCAATCTGGAGACAAAATATCGCAGAAACCTTTTACGCAATAGGATTATACCGCAATTAGAAAAAGAATTCAATCCTGAATTAAAAGCACATCTCTTTTTTTTAGCGGAACAATTCGCTCAAGCAGAGACAATTTTTAAGCAGAGGAGCAAAACTCAATTCAGACGCTTATGTATAGATATTCAACCAGGAAAGGTGGTTTTTGAACTATCCCCTTTGTTGAAACTGAGCCCAATTGAAAGGTATTATTTATTTCGCAATGCATTTCGCTATGTTTGCGGAAGTGAAAATGATTTTTTCGCGGTGCACTTTCAGTTAATTGAGAACATCTTGAATGCGAAAGGCAGTAAATGGCTGAATTTGCCACATAAGATAATAGTTATCAAACAATATGAGGATGTTATAGTGCAAATAGAGACGGAAAAAGAAATAAAAGGAGCGGAACCATTGGTTATTGATACAGACCGCACTATGGCAGTTTATGGAAATTATCGCTTTAATTTCAAATACTTGCGGGTGTTGCCCAAAGAACAAACAACGGAAGAAGGTGAAAGCCGGGTTATTCTGGATGCGGATAAAATAAATATTCCTTTTGTTATTCGTTTTCGCCAACCGGGTGACAGGTTTATTCCCTTAGGAATGACACAATTAAAACGCTTGAAAGAATTTTTTATTGACGAAAAAGTCCCTAAATATGAGAGGGATTTAATTCCCGTTTTTGACGACGGGGAAAAGTTATTTTGGATTGCAGGATACCGTTTGGATAATCGGGTGCGCTATGATGAAAGCACAACCCACTATTTACAAATAAAGGCGACGAATATTACGGTAAAATCCCGAAAGGCAATCCTGAAAAAGAAAAGAGGCAACGATGAATCAGATGAATTGTGATATATCCGCTGTCCTTTTTGATGAATACAAAATTCAAACCCGTATTCGCAAATTGGGCTTGGAGATTTCCAACAGCTATAAAGACAGCACACCCGTAATGATAGGCATTTTAAAGGGAGGTTTTATCTTTTTGGCTGATTTGGTGCGTAGTATAACTATCCCTGTAGAAGTAGATTTTTTGGCAATTTCCAGTTATGGAACCAAAACCAGCAGCAGTGGAGTAGTAAAAATCCGGAAGGACATAGATATTGATATTACAGGTAGGGATGTAATTGTGGTTGAAGACATAGTGGATACTGGTCTTTCTTTGGCATATATCAAGGATTATATTTGGCAACATAAACCCGCTAGCTTGAAAACCTGCGTCCTTTTGGATAAACCGGAAGCACATAAGATAGATGTTACCTTTGATTATATCGGTTATTCCATTAAAAATGAATTTGTGGTTGGTTATGGACTTGATTTTGCGGAAAAATACCGTAACTTACCCTATATCGGAATTTTGAAAGAAGAGCTTTATAAATGCTGAAAATTATACTTATCGCCCTGGTCTGGGTAGCATTAAGCGCACTTAACGCTAATCCTGCAGATACTTTAATCGGTCCTCAACAAACAATTCCAGAAACGGGAAAAGCGATTATGCAATTTTCTACGCTGATGAACTGGTTTATTTTGGCTCTGCTGTTAATATCGGTAATCAGTATTATCAGGATGATAATAATGAAAAGAAGAACTAATAATAACAAAGATAGGCCCAATCCAAATTTACGCAATCCGCAAAGCCCGAAAAATGCGCCTGTTAAGAAATCACCTTTCTCTCTGCCATTGATTATAATGTTAATTTTCTTGATAGTGATTATATTTCATACTTATAACAGCAGTGGAACTGCAATCACCAAAGAGAGTTACAGCAATTTTATGACGCGTGTTGCCAATGGTCAGATTACGCAAGTGCAATTTGCGGAAAAGGACATCTTTTATACTGATATCGCGAATAAAAAATACTCTACTACTATGCCCTATGAAAATCCGCAACTCGTAGATTCACTGGTTGCTTTAGGAATTAAAGTAAGCGCTACGAAACCTTCTCGTTGGGCTGGAATTATATCTTACCTCCTGCCATTTCTTTTGTTGATTTTATTATGGGTGTTTTTTCTGCGGGGAATGAATGCTCAAAATGCTAAAGCATTCTCTTTTGGAAAAAGCAAAGCTCGTTTATATGAAGCCAGTAAAACAGGAATTACTTTTAAAGATGTAGCCGGAGTAGATGAAGCAAAAGAAGAGCTACAGGAAATTGTAGAATTTTTGAAAGACCCGAAAAAGTTCCAACGTTTAGGAGGAAGAATACCGCGTGGAGTTTTACTTGTAGGACAGCCGGGAACAGGAAAGACGCTGCTTGCAAAAGCCGTTTCCGGAGAAGCAGGAGTTCCCTTCTTTTCAATCAGCGGTTCGGACTTTGTGGAAATGTTTGTGGGAGTTGGAGCAGCCAGAGTGCGAGACCTCTTTGACCAAGCTAAGAAAAATGCACCTTGCATTACATTTATTGATGAAATTGATGCTGTTGGCAGACATCGGGGAAGCGGTTTAGGGGGTGGACATGATGAACGCGAACAGACCTTAAATCAGCTTTTAGTGGAAATGGATGGTTTTGAACCGAACGAAGCAGTAATCATTATTGCAGCTACAAACCGTCCTGATATTCTTGACCCGGCTTTGCTCCGTCCTGGAAGGTTTGACAGAAGAGTAGTAGTTGATTTACCCGATATTAGAGGTAGAACAGAAATTTTGAAGGTGCATACGGCTAAAGTACCTTTGGCAAACGATGTCCACTTGGAATTGATAGCTAGAGGAACTCCCGGTTTTAGTGGTGCGGATTTAGCTAATTTAGTGAATGAAGCAGCTCTGATTGCAGCCAGTAAAAATAAAACGGAAATCCAAATGGAGGACTTTGAAGAAGCAAAAGATAAGCTTCTTTTGGGTAAGGAAAAGAAAAGCAGAGTTATTCCTGACGAAGATAAACGGCTTACAGCCTATCATGAAATAGGCCATGTGCTTACCTCCGTGTATCTGGATAAGGTTGAGCCCGTCCATAAGGTCTCTATTATTCCAAGGGGCTTTACAGGTGGCGCTACACATTATTTGATGACTGATAAAACCAACTATTCCAAGAGTTACTTATTGCAAATGCTGGTAACACTTTTAGGAGGACGAGCGGCTGAAGAAGTTGTTTTTCAAGAATATACAACAGGAGCTGGTAACGACCTGGAACGCTGTACTGATATAGCAAAAAAAATGGTATGTTCCTGGGGTATGAGCGATAAGATTGGACCTATAACAATTGGCAAAGAGCAGGGAGAAATTTTCTTAGGCAAAGAATTGGTTGCACATGATGTATTTAGTGAAGAGACATCTCAACTGGTTGACCGGGAAATACGCGATATCGTCAATAATGCTTATTCTCAGGCAATAACTCTATTAAACGAACACCGGGAATTGATGGAAATTATGGCAAAAGAACTGCAAGAAAGAGAAACCCTAGGTACAGATGAAATTTTTAATTTAATTTTGGAAAATTGCTCCGAAGAAGAACGGGAATTGGCAGAAGAGAAATATAAAAAAGCATTGGAGCTACGCTTTGAACACAGTGAAAAAACAGCTACCCAACCACCCGAAACCAATGATAACCAGGAAAATAAACCAGAGGAAACAGCATAAATGATAATGCATGGAACTACTATTATAGGAATTCACCGCAACGGAAAGACAGCTATTTGCGGTGACGGACAGGTTACTATGGGTGAAGCAATTGTAAAAGGAAAAGCCCAGAAGATACGCAAAATATTTGACGGCAAAGTAATTGTAGGTTTTGCCGGCGCTACTGCCGATGCTTTCAGTTTGTTGGAACGATTTGAAGAAAAACTGAAAACCAATAAGGGTAACTTGAAAAAAGCGGCTATTGAATTAGCCAAGGACTGGCGTCAGGATAAAATCTTGAGACGCTTGGAAGCAATGCTTATTGCAGGAGACAAAGATTCTATACTTCTCATTAATGGAGTAGGCGATGTTTTGGAACCCGATGATAATATAATAGCCATTGGTAGTGGCGGAAATTATGCTTTAGCAGCAGCTCGCGCTTTAGCACATAAAACCAAACTCGGAGCAAGCGAAATTGCCGTTGAGGCGCTGAATATTGCTGCCGGAATTTGCATTTATACTAATAATAACTATCTTGTAGAGGAAATATAATTTGTTAATTAATGAATACTTAACTCCTAAACGGATTGTTGAGGAGCTGGATAAATATATTATTGGACAAGACCAGGCAAAACGCTGTGTAGCAATTGCTTTGCGTAATCGTTGGCGGCGTCAGCAAGTTTCAGGTGACATCAAAGGTGAAATTATGCCTAATAATATCATCCTGATAGGACCAACCGGTATAGGTAAAACAGAAATTGCCAGAAGAATTTCCCGTTTAACAAATGCTCCCTTCATTAAAGTGGAAGCATCCAAATTTACGGAAGTGGGTTATGTGGGACGGGATGTAGAATCAATGGTTCGTGAACTAATGAACTATGCAGTTAGCCAAGTGCGCGAAGCAATGATAGAAGAAGTGCGTCCTGAAGCGGAATATAATGCTACGGAAATAATTTTGGATATATTGCTTCCGCGCAGTAAAAAAATGAAGCAAAATCCCAATAACACTGAAACACCGGAATATGAACGCTATTTGCGCAGTCGGGAAAAAATGCGTAAAAAACTGCTTTCCGGCAGCTTGGATGATAAAGAAATTGAGGTTGAACCTGAAACGGATAACCTTCCTAATTTTGAAATTTTTCCCGGACCTGGACTGGAATTACTGGATTTTGATATTAGCGAAATGATTTCCAATATTTTCCAGGGTAAAGGAACACCCCGGAAAATTAAAACCACAGTTCATACTGCCTGGAAACGCTATGTGGAAAGCGAAATTAACCGTCTGATAAGTAAAGATAAACTTATTGAAATAGCCAAGA
Organism: Candidatus Cloacimonas sp.; assembly: GCA_023227825.1. Taxonomy (GTDB): domain Bacteria; phylum Cloacimonadota; class Cloacimonadia; order Cloacimonadales; family Cloacimonadaceae; genus Cloacimonas. The sequence continues at coordinate 18,243 of JALOCJ010000004.1, forward strand.
CCGCTGTAGAAGAAAACGGCATCATCTTCATTGACGAAATTGATAAAATAGCCAATGCAGATAAGCAGGTAGGAATTGATGTTTCGCGTAGCGGTGTTCAAAGAGACCTGCTTCCTATTGTTGAAGGCAGTAAAGTTCCAACCAAGTATGGAATGATTGATACTTCCCATATCTTGTTCATTGCAGCAGGCGCTTTTAATACAGCTAAGCCCTCAGACCTGATTCCGGAATTACAAGGCAGGTTTCCTATCCGGGTGGAATTGAACAGCTTAACCCAGGAGGACTTTGAACTCATTTTAACCGAACCGGAAAATTCTTTAACTAAACAGTATCAGGCAATTTTCCGAAGTGAAGGTGTGGAACTGAAATTTATGCCGGAAGCGATTCGGGAAATAGCTCGTTTTGCTGCTTTAGCTAATGAAAGAATGGAAGATATTGGAGCTCGGCGTTTGCATACAGTAATGAATAAACTATTAGATGATTTTCTGTTTGAAATGCCTTCAGAAACCCTGAAAAGTGTTAAAATCACAAAGAAAATGGTAACTCAACACCTGAGTCCGGTAATTGAAAGTGAAGACCTTTCCCGATTTATCCTATAGCGATGGTAATCAATAAAATAAAAAATATCTTTGTTTCATTAACTATCCGTAACTACCGCATTTTTTTTGTGGGACAGGGGATTTCTTTAATCGGAACCTGGATACAGCGAACAACTATGGGCTGGTTTGTTTACCGCTTAACCGGTTCTCCTTTTTTGCTTGGTATTGTAAGTTTCCTCTCAATGATTCCTTCCGTTTTTGTAAGCCCTTTTGCCGGTGCTTGGGCAGACCGCTTAAACCGTCATCGGACAATGATTTATACTCAAATTGCTTTTTGTTTGCAAACAGGGATTCTGGCAATTTTGGTTTTAACTGGAGTAATCAATAACCAGGTTTGGTATCCTATTCTCGTATTATCTTTTCTGCAGGGAATTATTGATGCTGTGGATGCTCCTATTCGCCAGAATTTTGTAATGGACCTTGTTTCATCAAGAACATTATTACCTAATGCTATAGCAACTAATTCCGCAATGTTTAATGGAGCGCGCTTGATTGGTCCTGCTATTGGCGGTTTTCTGATAATTATGTTCAGTGAGGGTGTTTGTTTTGCTATTAATGCAATTTCTTACATACCTGTTATTATCTCGTTGTGTTTCATAAAGATAACCTATCCTCCAATTCCACCTCAAAAAGAACCGATACTAAAGAAAATATTCTCGGGCTGGAAATATTCCTGGGAAAATATGCCTATTCGTTTTTTGCTTAGTAACTTGGCAGTTTACACTGTTTTCGGGATGTCTTTTTCCACTTTGATGCCAATTTTTGCTAAAGATATTTTACACGGCACTTCGGCAACGCAGGGTTTGCTAATGTCTTCAATGGGAATAGGAGCTTTGTGCGGTTCTTTTTTTCTGGCTTCGCGTAAAAGTATTAGAGGAATGCCAACTCGTTTAATTTATCTTTGTTTAACCTTCAGTATTGCCTGTATTTTGTTTTCGCTTTCAGGGTCAATTCCGCTTAGTATGTTCTTTATGGTATTTTTAGGTTTAGCGGGAATGATGACAATGGCTACTACAAATACCTTGATTCAAAGTATTTCTTCTCTGGAAATGCGCGGTAGAGTTATTTCTCTTTATACAATGGCATCAGCCAGTATGTCTCCTTTGGGAAGTTTGCTGATGGGAACTCTATCCAGCAAAATTGGAGCACGTTTAACTTTGATTGTATGTGGTTCAGTATTATTATTGTGGTCATTAAACGGCTTGAGGATAGTTCCGAAATTTTTGCGAGGTGTTTTAAGAATGTTAGTTATTAGTGACAATACAGATGTTTACAGGCAAAGAGTTTTAGCACCGGAGATTTCAGCAAGATGAAATTATTCTATTATTTAGGGAAAAGAGAACCTGATTACCGCACTTTGATGCACTTTCAAAAGGATTTTAGTTTGGAAGGGATAAAAATTCCTGTTTCGCGTCTGGTTATTGCTGAACAAACACATTCCAAAGAAATACACATTTGCCGGGAAATTGATTGTGGAGCAGGCATCGGTAATAAGCCCCAAATTCCCCTAGCAGATGGTTTAATTACTAATATACCCTATCAATATTTACTTATTCGCACTGCCGATTGCTACCCGGTTTTATTAATGGATAATCGCCGAAATGTAGTTGCAGGTCTTCATTGCGGCAGAGAAGGAATAAAGAAAAATATAGTTGGAGAAGCAATAAAAAAGATGAAAAGTCATTTTTATTGCCAGCTAACCGATATCATAGCCATTGTAGGTGCTGGTATCTGTTATAAACATTATGAAGTAAACCAGGAACTCTTTGATGATTTCCATAAAGCTCTCAAAAAAATGGGACTGGAACTTGATTTAACGAAAAACAGGTATCTTGACCTCAGGAAAATTCTCAATATACAGCTTGTTAAGGAAGGAATTCCGGAAATCAATATTGAAAATATTAACGAATGCACTTTTGAAAGCTCCGATTACCATTCCTACCGCAGAGAAAAAACCCGAAACCGCCAAATAAATATTGTAGGTATCCTTTATGGCTAAAACCTATGTCAATAATGAAGGAAATCTGATTTTGGAAATCCGCGAGGAACCTCTATCTGCCTGGTTGACAATAAAAAAAACGGGCAAAATTATAGGCGAAAATGAAATTCTTGCCCTTCTGGAAGACGCAGGAATTAAATGTGGATTTGATGAAGCTGTGAATTATATGCGTCTTCATTCACTGGAAAAAGAATTTGATGTTCCCTTTCCCGTAGCTATGTGCAATAAACAGGAAGTCACCAGTATACTGCATTATAACTTCAATCCGGATATACTCTCCTATCCCGAAAATGGCATCAATATTAAAACCCTGGAGAAATTGAAGGTCTTTCGTTCGGGAGATATTGTTGCCGAATATTCTTGTAACATTTTTACACAAAGTGGCAGTATTTATGATATTTTCGGAAACTTAATTGATTCCGGTTCGGTAGATACGGAACAGGCAAAAGCGCTGGCAGGCGATAATATTGCTTATGATATTCAAAACAGACAATTTATTGCTATTAAAGACGGTTTTCCCTATCTGGATGAACAGGGATGTATCTGTTTGCTGGATAAGGTCTCCCTTAACGGAAATGAAATCCCTCCAGAGATACAAGTTAAATGCCCTATCAATATGATTATTGAAGGAAATGTAATTTATGCCGATATTCATTGTGAAGCAGACATAAGCGTTCAGGGCGATGTGCAGTCCTCCACTATAAACTGTGTAAAAGATTTGTTCATTACGGGAGATATAATTTCTTCTAACAAGAAAGGAATTATCGTTTGGGGAAATCTGGAATGCCGTAGTATTCATAATTCCTGTGTTCTTTGCCGGAATGACATACATTTTACTGATAATATTGAAAATTCCACCGTGGTTTGTGACGGAGAAATAACAGGTGACTGGAATAATAGTGCCATCTGCGGAGGTTTAACACAGGCAGGGGTTGCAATTACTGTTTTTCAAGCTGGTTCTTATGACCAGAGCAAAACCGAAATAGAAATTGCGCTTTCCCCCTTTTATCGTAATATGCTTTTGCTTTTAACCAGAGAACTTATTCACCTGAAGGAAGATAAAGAATTAAATGCTACAGCAATTGCAGAACTGGAAAACCGCATTGAAATATATGAAAGAGCCCTGGACGAGAAACTAAATCAAATTCTGAAAAGTGAAAAACAGAAACTGAAAAAAATAAGTGTACACGATGTATCCCGACCCCCTATTGTTTTTCGCATCTTAAAACATAGCTATGAAGTTACCAAACCGGAAAAAGGGTTGGAATTTGAAGAAAAGGACTGAAGAAAATGAATGTTTCCTACCTTACAAGAATTTTAGGTTTATTATCCCTGCTGATTTGTGCTTGTCCTCTGGTTGCTCAGCAGGCATTTTTTACGAGTGACCCCGCCATATCACCGGACGGAGAAGTAGTCTGTTATGTATATAATAATGACCTTTGGCTGGTTCCTTTTACCGGAGGAGTTCCTCGCAAAATTACTAATACTACTTCTTATGAATGGAATCCCCAGTTTAGTCCTGATGGCAAAATGCTTGCTTTTTCTTCCGACCGCTCAGGGCAAAATCTGATTTATATAATGCCCTCTACAGGAGGAGAAGCAAAAGCTGTAAACTATGAATCATTAGGGATTTCAGAGTGGTTTAGTGATTCCCGAAATCTTTTATGTACCAAATATTCGCCGCGTTGGGGGTTATCTTTCTATAAAGTTCCGATTGATGGTTCGCGTCCAATGATGCTTGCTGAAATTGGTAGTTCCCTTGCTACATTGAGTCCGGACAATAAACAAATCGTATTTCAAAAAGGTGGTTATTCCAGAAGAGAAGCATATCGGGGAAGCGGTAATGGTGAACTTTGGTTAATTGATATTGCTACGAAAAAATATACTAAGCTTACAAATACTGAACTTTCGGAATTGTATCCCCGATTTTCACAAACAGGGGCTCTATATTATTGTGCCTCTGATGGTAAAAGCTTGCAGATTAATAAAGTGCATAAACTGTCCTTCCGCAAACCCGAAAAAATAACCAATTTAAAAACCTTTAGCGCTCGGCAAATATGTTTAGCAAGAGATAATGACCGCTTGGTTTTTGAATATTTCAATACTATTTATAAATATGACCCTACCCTTAAGACAGGGGAGAAAGTAAGCCCTCTGTTCATAGACCTTTCCGGAGATGAATGGCAAGAAAACATTGTCCGCAGCTATGAAAATACTGCTATTGACGATTATACTATCTCTACGGATGAATTACTGGTTGGTTTTACACATAATTACGATAGTTTTTTTGCTCCAGTGAAAGGTGGAGAGACAAAGCAGATTAGTTTTGACCACGGTTCAATATTCAATCTGCAATTTTTAGATAAAAGAAAGATGGTGTTTAACAAGCTGGATAACGGAGTTGTTAAGCTTTTTACAGCAACAGCGGATTCCATTATCACTTTTTCTCCCGTGCAGTGGTTTGGAGCTGATAGTTTAAGCGTTACAGAACTATATAAAGATAAACACGGACGCTGGTATTTCAAATATGATGATTATTACAGACATCAAAAAATTGCTATAGCTGATTCCGGCTTTCTGAATATCCGTCCGATAAATACACCTTGGGCAGTTACTACCAATTTTGCTTTTAACGCTGACGGCAGTTATGCTGTGTATGGCACGATACGGGAGGATAATTATATAAAAGAATTATATCTTTATGATGTTCAGGCAGATACCAGTAAACGCCTGTTAGCTGATAATGGTTGGTGGCAAAATCTTTTCTGGACACCTGATAATAAATCCATCCTTTTAACCTATAATAATAATATATACCGCTTAGATTTGGTTCCCAGGGATGAATTTGAACTGGATACAGACCCCTGGAATGAAATCCTGCATCCCGAAAAAAGTAAACCGGATAGCACAAATGAAGAATTGCAAAATGAAGAAGAGGATATTCAGGAATTTGACATCACTTTGGAAGAGAAAATAGAAAAAAAGACCAAGCCATTAGAAATTGTCTGGGAAGGATTGGAAAAACGCTTCTACCCTGTTATTACCGCAAAAGATAACTACAATTTCGTATTGGATATAATAAATGACAGCACTTTCTATTATATTGAAGATAACAAGCAGCAGGATAAGAACTCAATCCTCAAAAAAACCAATATCTATGGAAAGAATCAGAAAGATGTGTTTAATTTCGGTAAGAATCCGCAACAATATTCTAAAGTAAAGAATACTATCTATTATTTGGTTGAAGGAGAACTAAAATCCTACAATCTGAAAACATCATCCCGTAAAGATATAAAATTTAAATATGATTACAAATATGATAAGGCACTCTTGAATCTGCGTGTATTTGAAGAAGTATGGTACGCTTTTGGCAATAACTTTTATGACCCCGATATGCACAATGTGCCCTGGAAAGAACTGTTTCAGCTTTACCGTCCTTATGTAGAAAAAGCAAAAAATATCTATGATGTTGCCTTCATAATTGAAGAGATGATAGGAGATGTAAATGCTTCTCATACTGGATTTTATCCCAGGCAGGAATATGAACCCTTTACTAATCCTGCTGCTTGGCTGGGAGCTGATTTGGATTATAATATTATTTTGGAAGAAGGAATACGCCTCCAAAGAGTTTATCCAAATTCCCGTTTAAGCTTTGTTTATCATCTTAAGGATGGTTGTGTTTTAACTCATATAGATGGTGTTAAAATTACGGCATACACATCCCTGGATTCATTGCTGGCAGGGAAAATAGGGAAAAAGATAAAAGTGACTTTTCAGCAGGAAGGAAATATTACCGAAGCCGTAATTACGGGCTTAAGCTATTCTCAAATGTCAGAATTGAAATATGATTACCAGATTGCTAAAAACAAAAAAATGGTGGATGAACTTTCTGCCGGAAAACTGGGTTATATCCATATTCCTGCAATGGGTGAAGATGATTGGCAAAAATTCTCTCGTGATTTTATGGTTGATAATTTCGCTAAAGAAGCACTAGTAATTGATGTGCGTGGAAACTATGGCGGACATATTCACGACAAAATTATTACCCTGCTCCAGAAAAAGAAGTATGCTTACACAACCAACCGGAGATACAATCGCGTTAAGCGTTCCGAACCATATAATGTTTGGGATAAACCAAGCATCGTTTTGGTTAATGAGGACTCTTTCAGCGATGGAGAAATTTTTCCTGCTGTTTACCAGGAATTAAAACTGGGAAAAGTAGTTGGAACTCCTTCCAGTGGAGCCGTTATCGGAACCTGGCATTATTATCTTCAGGATGGCTCTTCAATGAGGATGCCGGGAACAGGATGGTATAAACTGGATGGCACAAATATGGAAGGAACAGGAGTTCAACCCGATATCCTAGTGGAAAATTTACCTGCAGATATTATTAGGGAACGAGACCCTCAACTCATTCGTGCCGTTCAAGAACTGATGAAAGAGATAAAGTAAATTATGAACTTAAATGAGATAAATAATCTTATTCAAAGAGCTAATGCCCTAGTAAAAACAAACTGGTTGCAGGCAGTTTCTATCCTTCAAGATGCTTTGAAAGAAGAACCCGAAAATCTTTCCCTGCTTGTTAACCTTGGAGATATTTATCTGGAACGCCACCTCTGTGAAAAAGCACTCAGCTATTATCATAAGGCAATTTCCCTGCTACCCGATAATCCGCAGTTGCTGTTTCTAATTGGCACTTGTTATTTTTCCTTAGGAGAATATAGAATTGCCAATAGCTATTATAATCGGATTCCCGACCCACCCCCGGAAATCCTTTATAATATTGCCTTATCCTATGCTTTTTTAGGTTCATATCAGGAAAGTATTGATATCATTAATAAAATCTTGAAGGTTATGGATGATAATCCCTTCATATATTTTCTTTTAATTGAACAATATATCCGCATCCAAAACTACGACTGTGCTTATGACATTATTTTAACTGCTGAAAAGAAATTTGGTAAACATAGACAATTGTTGTTGCTTTCTGCTTTGGTTTACGGCAAAAAAGGTATCTGGCTGAAATCATATCACTGCTTTGTGGAATATGAGTCCTTAGGAGAAATAACCAATCCCGACCACCTTTTGTCCTATGCCAATGCTGCTGTAAATATTGGTATGGACGACCGCGCTATTGAACTTTTACAAAGAGCTCAGGAAATAAATCCTTATACCAATGCTGTTTATGAAGAACTGATTCGTTTGTATATCAAAAAAAACGACTACAAAAACGCTAAGAAAACACTGGATACTGCTAAAAAATATATTTCCAATTATTCCCCTGTCCTTTATCTCTTCAAAGAACGACTGGAACACTCGCATCTGGAATGAAGAATGTAAAAAGTGAGGCATCCTGAAAAAGCTGACAGGAAAGTAAAATAAGGTTTAGAGGGTTTAGAGGGTTAAGAAGGTTTAGAGAGTTGAGATACATTAAAGCCCTTTAGGGTGAAACAATGATAGTGATGAGTGCATAATCCCCTCGGAAGAAGAGAGATATAACCCCCATTCTAAATCTAACATGCTGATTCTGAAAAGGGTTATCCGAAAGCTCAAAAAAGTTTAGAGGTAACCATTTATAATTTATCTAAAAAATATATAACTCAATGTTCTATTCTTTTATCTGCTCAATCTGCCTATTCTTACTTTCTTCGGAGGTTTCGGTGTTTTCAGTGGCTAAAAAAAACCGCCCGGAATTTGAGCGGTTTTATGTATATATGCAGTATTGTTTTACAATTTTTTCTTGGTTAAGTGTTGCATTGTCTTCTTTTCTTTGTGGGTAATCAAATTCAGGTCTATAACCAAATTGCTGGCAACAAAGATAGAGGAATAGGTACCAAAGAAGATACCCAGGCAGATAGCAAAAGCAAAATCGTGAATTACACTTCCACCCCAAAAATAAAGGCAGGCAGAAGTAAGAAAAGTTGTTCCACCAGTAATAACAGTTCTAGAAAGCGTATCGTTGATAGAACGATTGAAGACCTCCTGGATAGGGTCTTTGCGGTTTTTCTTCATATCTTCGCGGATTCGGTCAAAAATAACAATTGTATCATTGATGCTGTAACCCACGATAGTTAATAGCGCAGCTATAATTTGCATTGTAATTTCTTTCCCTGTAAGGGCAAAAATACCTACAATCATCAAAACATCGTGGAAGAGAGCCAGAATTGCCATTAACCCGAAAGTTAATTCAAAGCGAAACCAAATATAGATAATCATCGCAATTAAAGCAAGCATAACCGCCCAAAATGCTTGAGAGCGTAGTTCACCGCCTACTTTAGGTCCAACTTCATAAATTTCTTCTATTACTTCTTTGTTCAGGTCTCGTCCTTGAACATATTGGGGAAAATTATCCTGAATAATTTCCAAAAGCTTGTTACGGGTTTCGGTAGAAAGGTCAGTTCCTTTGCCCACGCTCTTTATTTTAATCTGGAAAGTAGATTTATCGGGATTACCGATATAAGTAATTTCGGCTTCCGGAAAACCGTTTTTAGTAAGAACTGAGCGTAAGTCCTCAATAGGAAGAGGTTGGATTTTGGGGTCTAAGGCCTTCAGATTCACGGTTGCAGCTATTCCACTTGTGAAATCAATGCTCCAATTTAAACCTCTAAAAATTATTCCCCCTAAGCCGATTAGTAACAAAGCAATGGAGATACCATAAAACCAGTAACGATACTTAACGAATTGGATATTAGTATGCTGTAGTATTCTCATTTTTTCTCCTTACACACTCAGTTTTGTCATTTTGCCGCTTAAAACAATGTTATCCAGAATAGAGCGCACAATTACTATAGCAGAGAACATAGAACCCATAATACCAATCACCAAAGTTACAGCAAAACCACGAATAGGACCAGTGCCAAGATAATAAAGAATTATACCAGCAATAACAGTAGTCAGATTGGAATCCCAAACAGTTACCAGAGCTCTTTTGAAGCCGGCATCAACTGCACTGCGAGGCGTTTTTCCCAAATCCAATTCTTCTCTTATACGTTCATAGATTAACACATTAGCATCAACAGCCATACCGATAGTAAGAATAATACCAGCAATTCCAGGCAGAGTGAGTGTAGCACCAAAAGCCGTTAGCATAGCTAAAATAAAGCCCACATTTAAAACCAGAGCAATATCAGCAATAAAACCGCATAACTTGTAATAGATAACCATAAATAGGACAACAATTATCAAACCAATTAAACCAGCCGTAGTTCCCTTACGAATGCTATCTGCACCTAAAGTAGCGCCAATTATGGAAGTAGAAACCGGTTTAATAGGAGCAATCAGATTTCCTGTATTGAGCACGATTGCCAGTTCGTTTGCCTCTGTAGCAGTGAATCTACCTGTAATTTGAGCTCTGCCTCCGGCAATCCTTTCCTGAATATTAGGAGCAGAATATACAACTCCATCCAGAACGATAGCTAAACGCTTTCCTACATTATCAGCAGTTACGCGTTCAAATTTACGAGCTCCTTCTCTTTTCATTTCTATAGATATATAAGGTTTATTGGCTATTCTGGGGTCGGTTGAAGTAGCAGAACCATATTCAACTTTGGCTTTAGCTAGGTCACCACCGGTAAGCTGCGCTGAAGAAGAAAGAACATAAAGGGCTCTATCAGCCCGGGGATTTTCTGTATCTGCTTTATCTAGAGCAAGCTGATAACCCATTGGTACCATTTGTGCAAAAAGAGTATCAACCAGCAAATCCTGAATCAAACGCACATCACTGTATTGAACTTCATAGTCCATTTCTCCAGGACGGATTAAAGAGCTGAAAATCCCTTCCCCGGCTTTCAAACTATCTGTAGATGTAGTATCAGCCATAATGCTCTTATCCTTCTTCGCCATTTCTGCTAAAACCGGAAATTTATCCAGATTACTGCTGATATTTCTATCAATTGTTTCTATTACCCGTTTTGCTTCATCTTGTGGAGCAACTAGTTTAAACTCCAGCATAGCAGTTTGTTTAATTAAATTTTCAGCTGCTTTATAATCCGTTACACCAGGTAATTGAACCATTATCCTGTTTTCACCTAATTTTTGAATTGAGGGCTCAGCTACACCAAACTGGTCAATTCGTTCACGAATAATTTTAATATTCTGTTCTACAGCATTTCGGGCATCCGTAGTGGAAAGCTCAGAAGTATCAACTTCCAAAAGTATCTGCATTCCACCTCTGAGGTCCAAACCAAGCTTCAAATGATGTTTTGACCACCAACTTGGCAGATTGGGAATTACCATAGGAGCCAAAAAAAATGCTGTTACGCAGAAAAAGATGATTATGAATAGGCCTCGCCAGGAAAACTTTTTCATTTGCTTATGCTCCCTTTTGCATTTCTATATTATATAACAGTTTTATACTCTGACCCAAAACTTTGATTAGCTCTTATTCGTCAAGAGAAATGTTTGCGCTTAGGAGGTTTTGACTCCCAATTTATACTTGCCTTCAATGTAACCACACACCTCAAACTCTTTTCCCTTACAACCAATCTACAAATGGTCTGCCAACCGAAAAATTGTAAGTTAAAACAAAAGCACAAACCCATACAACCCAACAACCAATCCCCCTATTTATTCACGGTAACAATGCACAACCCCGCAAAGCGATAAAACACTATCCTCAAAAAATTCTTTTTTGCCCCCAAAAATAGTTGTGTAATTATTCCTCCTTTTTTGCACTATGCAGCGTATAAGATTCCCTTGTCATTCCCATATCCGATATGGGAATGATAAGGGATTCATATCGGATTGTTAATGAGAAAATTTTGGGCTCTCTCTGGTAACGATATTCATTCTACTTTCTGCTTTGTTCACAATTTGTTGGCTCGTAAAGCGGTTATAGAGCAGTTGTAAGTGAAAAACATTGTGGTTTGTGGTTACATTGAAAGCAGGTGAAAATTGTGAGTCAAAACATCCCTAATTATTCTTACTATTTAATAATCCCTAAAATTCCTTTACTCCTGTTCATCCCAGACCTATTCAATCCTTGTTTCTAAAATCAAATCTGTGTTATCTGTGTAATCTGTGAGAGATAGTCGTCATAAGTCATATGCGCCTTAAAAGTTATCTCTCAGGAGAAAGTTATCAAGGCGCAAATGACTCCTGACTTTTATGGTTGACCAGGAGGTCAAGCTTCCGGAAAAACGATGTCCTCATCGTTTATATTGGTTGACGGGGACGTCAACCTTCCGGAAAAACGATGTCCTCATCGTTTAGATTGGTTGACCAGGAGGTCAACCTTCCGGAAAAAAAATCCTTGTTAAAAAATGAAGCTATAAAAAAGTGGCTTTTTATAAGAGTAATTTAATCTCTATAAGGAGTTTTAGAATGCTGGATCAGCTGAGAAAGAAACAGAAGATAGTTATTTATATTGTAGCTATCGTATTTATTCTGGGTATGGCTGGTGTTGGAATTGGAGAATTGTTATCTCCGAAACCATATCTGGGAAAAGTGAATGGCACCAAAATAACCTACGAGATGTATCAGAAAAAGATACAAGAAATGTATGAACGCTATGCTGAAATGTATAAAGATCAGCCCATAGATGAAAATACTCGTAAAAGTATTGAAAATCAAGCATGGGAAACATTGGTCAACGATATTCTTTGGCAGCAGCAGATTAAGAAACACAAAATTAAAATTACGGAAGATGAAGTTTTAACTGAAATGCAAAATAATCCGCCACAAGAATTGATGCAAAACGAATCCTTACAAACCAACGGCAGATTTGATAAATCCAAATATCTTTCTGCCCTAAAAAATAATCCTCAATTCTTTGCTGCAATGGAAGAATATGTCCGAGGATATCTTCCTCGTCAAAAACTGCAGGAAAAAATTAAGGCACAAGCAGGAATCACAATAGACAGTTTAAAAGCGCAATATGCCAAAGAAACCGATAGCGTTTCCGGAAAATTTATTTGGTTTGAACCTAATAAGTCCGACCCCGTAACCGTTACTGATGCAGAAATAAAGGCATATTATGATAAAAATAAAGAAACTGAATTCAAAAAAGGTCCCGCTTCCAGGATTAAATATCTTGCTTTTGAAGAAAAGCCCTCAGATAAGGATTATGCCGCAGTTAAACTTTTGGCTGATGAGCTTTATAACCGTGTTCTTAAAGGAGAGGATTTTGCTACCCTCGCCAAAGATAATTCAGATGACCCGGGTTCAAAAGATAATGGCGGTTCATTAGGTGTTTTTGGTAAAGGGCAAATGGTTCCGGAATTTGAACAGGCAGCTTTTGCTTTAAGAGTTGGAGAAATCAGCAAACCGGTTAAAACAAGTTTTGGCTGGCATATTATTCGCTGTGACAGTATAGCTTCAATTAGTAAAGATAATCCTCAAATTAAAGCGAGCCATATTTTATTAAAAGTTGAGCCCTCCGATGAAACCAAAAATGCTATTTTAGATAAAGCAGAATCAGCAAAAGCATTAATTAAGAAAAAGGGTATTGATGCCGCCGCTAAGGAGTTGGGAGTTGAAGTTCAGGAAACGGATTGGGTGCCTCACGACCAGGAATATATTCCCGGAATTGGCAATAATGGAGCTCTTCTCCAATTTATGCGTAAAGGCAAAGAAAAGGCAATATCGGATGTAATATCCGATCAACAAAACCGTAAAATTGTCGCTTTGCTAACTGATAACAAAAAGGTCTATTATGAAGATTTTGATAAAGTTAAGCTCCGCATCAAATACCAGCTGGAGAAAGAAAAGAAAGTAGCCAATGTAAAGAAAAAAGCAGAGGAATTCGTAGCTAAATATCCTTCCGATGAATATTTTACCGCAGCCGCCAAAGAGGGCTGGCAAATAATTGAATTGGATAATCATAAAAGAGGTTTAAATGTTCCTAATGTAGGTCTTTGTGAGGAATTTACCAATGCCGCTTTAGCTTTGGAAGCAGGACAAACCAGCGGACTGATTCATACTAAAGAAGGTAGTTTTATAATCAGTTGCACGGAAAGGATTAAGCCCGATTTCAATGCTTTCGCCAAAGATAAGGAAAAACAGGAACAAATTCGCAAAACATTGGAAGATGCTGCCTGGAATCGTTGGTATGACCAAATGAAAAAACAAGCTAAAATAATTGATAACCGGGCAAAATACGGAATGATATAAATGACCAAATTAATGACCGGTGTTAGTGGAGTTAGGGGTGTCTTTGCGGACACCCTTAACCCTATTACAGCTATTAAATATGCAGCACACTTTGCTTTTCTGCAGAAGCAAAGTTATCCTGATAGGCAACCTTTAATTATTGTAGGTAGAGATAGTCGCACAACAGGAAAAGCAATGTTGCACAGTATAATTTCTGCTTTAATCAGTGTGGGTTGCGATGCAACGGATTTGGGTATTGTTTCCACTCCTACTCTGCTGTTGAAAGTTCAGGAATCAGATGCCATTGGAGGCATAGCTATCACTGCATCACATAATCCACCGGAGTGGAATGCAATGAAATTTGTGGATGCTGATGGAATGTTCTTAACTCCTGAAAAAGCGGAAAAATTACTGTATTCAGTGGAAGAAGAAATTCCCTGGGCAAAGTGGACAACAATTGGAGCAGTAAATATTGATAATAGCGCTATCCAACAACACCTAACCAAAATTTTGAACATCCCTTATTTAAACCTTGAACAAATCCGCTCGCGTCAATTTAAAGTAGTTCTTGATTCAGTTAATGGTGCCGGTGGCTTAATTTCTCCTCTTTTACTAAAAGAGCTGGGCTGCACTGTTTATGAAATAAATAGCGAGCCCAATGGTATTTTTGCCCACATAGCAGAACCCTTGAAGGAAAATTTAGGTCAGTTGGAAGAGGCAGTAAAATTTTACGGTGCAGACCTTGGTTTTGCTACAGACCCTGATGTTGATCGTCTTTCCCTTGTTTCCGAAAAAGGAAAATGTATCGGAGAAGAATTGAGTGTTGCCTTAGCCGAACTCTTTGTACTGCCGAAAAAGAAAGGCGATATTGTAGTAAATCTTAGCAGTTCAATGATTTCAGATGATATTGCCAAAAGCTTTGGTGTTCAAGTTCAGCGGACAAAAGTCGGCGAAATAAATGTAGGGAAAAAAATGCAGGAAATAAAATCTCCCATCGGGGGTGAAGGAAATGGCGGAATTATATGCCCCGATGTTCATTACACACGTGATGCTATTGCTGGAATGGCTTTGATTTTAGGTTTGCTTTCCGAAACAGATAAACCCCTGTCAGCTATTATAGAAACCCTGCCAAAGTATTATTTTGCCAAGGATAAAATCACGGTTAATGCCTCTCTAATGGAGACATTGATGAATAAAGCTTCTTCTTATTTTAAAAACTATGAACTGGATACTCAGGATGGCATTAAAGCAATTGGCGATAAACACTTTATCCATATTCGCAAATCAGGAACCGAACCTATAATTCGTATTTATGTAGAAAGCGATACACCGGAAAAATCCCGGAAAATTTGTGAAGAAGTAAAAAAAATGCTCGGAGAAATAAATATAGTATGAAAAAATAAAAATGCAGATTGAAAAATAGATGAAATGCCCTATGTATTCAAAATGTAAAAATATCTGTGAAATCTGTGTAATCTGTGAGAGAATAGCTTGAAGAATAATCCCATTTACGAATTAAATCCATACAATTGGTTCAATTCGTATTGTTAATCAATATCTGTGAAATCTGTGTAATCTGTGAGAGCTAAAATCTACCTGCGGGAGAAGAAGAAAATATCAAAATCATAGCCAATGCTTAAAAAACTATGTATAGTATTATTCTCATTCAGGGAAACATATAGTTTGGCAGGTAAAATAGAACTCTTATAGCCCAATCCTAAATATCCGCAATATTCCCAATTCTCAGCATTACCCCAAACATCCTTTTCTGAGCAACGCATACTTTGCATTCCGGCATCAATAAAATAGCGGTTTTTCAACAGAGAAGAAAATCCGAAGGATAAAATTTGATAGTGTGGAGCACTAATTTCATATCTGGAATATCCCCTAAAACCATCTATACCACTGATTACAAAAGGATCAAGTATATCGTGTTCCGTAGAATTTAAATAACTGCCATAAGAGATTGAGGAATGGACACTGAAAATATTTCTGACAGGAACATAAAACTCTGCCTTACCCTGAAAACAACTATAAATAAAATCACTAATTTCACTATAGCGAGCAAAATTGAACTTTCCGAAAACCCTAGCACCGGAGGTCGGAAAAACAAAATCATCCAAGCTTTCATGATAACCCTTTATTCCAAAACCGCTTACTATAGAACTTTCAGGTAATAACGGCGTTAGGGAAATATCGCTATGCAGATTCGTTTGATCCGTATAAACAAAAAATTCGGCAATTGCCAGGTCTTTGGCAAAAACACCAACTCCCGAATTGATACCAAATTCGGTAGATTTAAAGCTGTTGGTTTTATGGTGATCGCTATAATTATAGATGGTTTTTTCTCCTACATAAGGGAAAAGACGATAATAAGCACCCCACTGCTCACCGAAGTTTTTCACATAATCAACATTTAACTCATTTCTTCCACCCAGTTTCAGTTCTGCGAGCAGACGGGAATTTTTAAGCAGATAGTTATTTAAGGAAAGAACAAGTCCAGCCATAAGCTTATCTTCATTATTGTAAACCATATTTACAGCAAGGTGTTTACGCTCGCGTTCCTTAATATAGATAATTAGGTTATAGCGGTCTTCTTCTGTTTTTTCCAGCACAGGGTAAATAATTTTGAATACTTGAGAATTCCAGGCATTAATACAAGCATTGGCAATTTCTTCACTGCTATAGGTTTTCCCTACCTCCAAACCCAGATATTCTCTTACTTTGGAAGGACTGATATTTTTATTTCCCTGAACTCTGATTTGGGTTATGTAAAAACTATTCAGACCTTTATTGAATGTGTTTTGGGGGGGACTGGAGCGATAAAATTCATTCTTAAAAGCCCTGATTTGATCAATCGTTTTCCTGGCAGATTCCTCTCCGGCAGCAATAATATCCTGCAAATGCTGATAATCAGTAGAAACGAATTGAGTAAGTTCCGGCTCAATTAAAAGCTCGCATTCATCTAAATGTTCTTTCAGATTGCGAGTTATACCGATATTGATGGTCTGGTCTAATATTTCTACCAGGTTATTAACTCTGTCCATATCGCGTAAAGTAGAATTAACTTTTATACCCAGAACTTTATCCGCTCCCATTTTGTGTAAAAGGTCAATAGGCATATTTTGCGAAACACCACCATCTATATAATAGTGACCATTCAATTCAAAAGGTTCAAACAAACTGGGAATGGATATTGAAGCGCGCACTGCTTGCATTAATGAGCCCTCCGTAAAAGTAACTCCTTCCCCAGTAAGTAAATCTGTAGCATTACAGATAAAAGGAACCGGCAATTCATTAAAATTCTGAATCTGAGAAGCGGAGGCTGTTAATTTAAACAATTCTAGATTAAGATTATTACCTACAAATACCGAAGAAGGAAGTTGCGGAACCCAGGATTCATTTAATTCAAAAACAGCATTGCCATAAGGTGTCCAGCGTTTTTGTCCGATATAAAGGTCTTTCCTTTGATGTGTATCCCGCGTTAATTCATTCCAATTCAGTTTAAGACACATATCCTCTAATTCAGTTGCTGAATAACCCATCGCATAAAGGCCTCCAATAACAGCTCCAATACTGGTTCCTGCAATATAATCCGGATGAATACCTTCCTCTTCCAAAACCTTTAAAACCCCGATATGAGCAAAACCTCTTGCCCCACCACCACTTAAGGCATAGCCAAGTTTTTCACCCGCTAAAATATTGATAAAAAAGAAGAGCATCAGCAGAACATATAGTTTTTTCATTGTAGCCGACTGAAAATTAAAAAGTACCTTCTCGGGAATCAGATTTTGTATCTGCTGCGTTTTCAGGTTGAGCATACTTATATTCCATTCGTCCAAAAACTACCGTTGACTCTATATCAACAGGTGTTCCCTGAGTTACAGGCATTTTGGGAGGTAAAACAGTAGTTCCAAAAACAGAGGTAGGATTAATATGAAAGGTGATACTATCAGGTAAAATAACTGTTCCTGAACCAAAAACCACATTTATTTCTATTTCTTTTGCGTCTGCCGGAAGATCAGTAAGGTCAATTATACCCGAGGAAAAGACAATATTATATTCGTTCCGGGAACTGCTGTAGTTAATAGAACTTTCTCTGGAATAATGTTTTGGCTTATTATATTTATGTGTTTTAATACCAAAGAGCAGTTTAATGCCCAGCATAATAATAATAACAGCAATAAACACTCTCACCAAAGGCAGATGAATGTTAAATCCCTTTAAAAAAATAGATAATCCTAAAAGGATTAACAGTATGCCCCAAAAGAAATTGCTGAATATAAAATCCATTTTCATTTCCTTATCCTTTTAATTATATTTTTAATCCCTGCCTCCAGGCAGAGTAAAGAACCTCTATATTTTCTATTATATGTTTATTTACAATAAAGTTTGCCTTATCTGAAACATAACCCAGTTCAATATACTCAATATTATATTTTTGGGCTGTTTCTTTTATTACCTGGCAGTTTTTTTCCTCGACACTAATTACAATTCTACCACCTCCTTCTCCAAAATATACACTACTCGGGCTCTGCGGAAGATCAAAATTCAGCATCGCTCCCCAAATCTGATTTGGAGCAAAACAGCACTCCAAAACAGCAACTAATAATCCGCCATCGGAAACATCGTGAGCGCTATTAACTAAGCCCTTATCAATTAGTTCCAAAATTAAATTCTGCAGGCGCAATTCTTCTTCCAAATCTGTTTTTGGTGGTTTGCCGGCTACTTTATTAAATTGAATTTTAAGATATTCACTACCCCCCAAGTTCGCTTTCAAGGAACCTAAAAGGATAATTCTATCATTGGTGCGTTTAAAAAACTGAGTTGTTGCCTTACGAAAATCGGACATCAAACCAAGCATTCCGATAACAGGTGTAGGATAAATTGCTCCTTCCGGATTTTCGTTATAAAAAGATACATTACCACCGGTAACGGGTGTACCTAAAATTTTACAGGCATCTGCCATTCCCCTGATCGCCTCACTGAAACAATAATAGACCTCAGGTTTATAAGGATTGCCAAAATTAAGGCAATTAGTAATCGCAATTGGTTTAGCTCCACTACAAGCAACATTTCTTGCTGCCTCTGCAACCGCAGCAACTGTTCCTGCATAAGGGTCTAAAAAACAATATCTGCCATTACAGTCAGTGCTTAAGGCAATAGCAATATCTGTATCTGAAATTCTCACAACTGCAGAATCCGAACCAGGTTCTACAACAGTTCCAATTTGCACCATAAAATCATATTGCTGATATATTTGCTGGCGACTGCAAAGATTAGGAGAAGAAATAAGCTTAAATAGGACTGCTGAATAATTTGAGGGCTCGTGAATTTTATCAGGATCAAAATCTTGTAATGTATGAAGATATTCAGGATATTTAGTTATGCGTTTATAAACAGGAGCCGAACCACCTAAAATTAGTGTCTCCGTCGGTATTTCAGCTACTTTTTCTTTCCCGTAAAAAACCCTGAGCATCTTATCATCGGTAACTTTACCAATTTGAACTGCATCTAAATCCCATTTGGCAAAAATAGATGTAATGCGTTTTAGGTTTTCCGGTTGCACAATAACCAACATCCTTTCCTGCGATTCCGAAAGCATAATTTCATAAGGAGTCATCCCTGTTTCTCTTTGAGGAACAAGAGAAACATCAATTTCCATACCGACATTTCCTTTACCTGCCATTTCTGAACTGGAACAAGTTAAACCTGCAGCACCCATATCTTGAATAGCAATAACAAGCCCTTCCTCAATTGCTTCCAAAGTTGCTTCCAGTAAAAGTTTTTCCAGAAAAGGGTCTCCAACTTGGACAGCGGTTCTTTGTTCTTCGGATTTTTCGCTTAAATCCACAGAGGCAAAAGTAGCTCCATGAATTCCATCTCGTCCTGTTTTTGCACCTACAATAAGGACTACATTCCCGATTCCGGAAGCGGCAGAACGCGCTATTTTATTATGTTTAACTACTCCTACAGCCATTGCATTAACTAAAGGATTGCCTTCATAACTATCTTCAAAATAGACCTCTCCTCCAACAGTTGGAACTCCGAAACAATTTCCGTAATCAGCTATTCCGCTAACAACTTCTTTCAGTAAATGTTGAACTTTAGGATTTTCGGGTTTGCCAAAACGCAGTGAATCCAGAACCGCAATGGGTTTAGCACCCATCGTAAAAATATCTCTTAAAATACCTCCCACACCTGTAGCAGCACCATAATAGGGTTCCAGGGCAGAAGGATGATTATGACTTTCAATTTTGAAACATATTGCCCAGCCCTGTCCAATATCAATTAAGCCGGCATTTTCTTCTCCTGCTTTGGCTAAAATAAAGGAGCCCTCTTTAGGAAGGGTTTTTAATAATAAAACGGAGTTTTTATAACTGGTATGCTCACTCCACATAACGGAAAAAATACCCAGTTCTACAAAAGTCGGTTCCCGTTTCAGAATATCTAAAATGCGCTTATATTCTTCCGGGCTTAAGTTATGTTCAGCAACAAGTTCGGGTGTTATTTCAACCTTTTTCATAAAGTTCTTTTCTACATCCTCAATTCATTATTTTTCAGCTTTTCCGTTAATCGCTGCAAACGGTCTTCAATAATTTCAAAGGTCTTTTTATAGCTTTCCGGATTGCTGCCGAAAGGATCATCAATATCACCCTGCTCTCCAACAAATTCATTCAAAGTCCAAATCCGCCGTGCATTATTAGGATAAATGTTACGCAATAAATCTCGCTGCCCTTCTTCCATCGTTAAAATTAACCAGCTGGAAGAAATCAATTGGGGAGTAAACTGTTTGGAGATATGTTGTTGAGCATCAATAATACCTTTTTCCAAAAGCAATTGGAGTGCATTTAAGGATATCATCTGCCCTCCCGACCTCAAACCGCAGGAATCAGTTGCCAGTGCCAAATTGTTCTCTCTGATCATTTTCCGGAACAGATTTTCCGCCATTGGAGAACGACAAATATTGGCTGTACAGACAAACATTACTACCGGCAATTGAAATACCTGTTTTATTTCATAAAAAGGAATAGAACCTTCGCGTAAGCATTTTATTTTATCATTACTACCGCTTTCTGCAGAACTTATATATTCTACAATGGTAGAGGGTTCAGATGGTCTTTTCAGTTCCCTTGAAGAAGGCAGTAAAGCAAAATCAAACCAGGAAGCATAATTACGCATAATTCGTTCATAATTATTTTCCGCCATCATACCTGAAACATTAACACTGGTACTGATAAGTGGTTCTCCCATTAAATAAATTAAAGCTCGTAAAGCAGGATCGGAAGGAACTCTTAAAGCAACTTTATTCCCCTTTGCTATTTGAGCAAGGGTGGAATCCTCATAGTTAAAAACCAGGGTTAAGTTTCCGGGCCAGTATTGATGCATTAAAGGGAGTAAAGCAGTAGGTATTTTATCTTGTTCCAAAACACTAATATCAGGTATCAGAGCAATAAAACCATCTTTATCGGGTCTTTGTTTCAGTTCTTTAATGTGCGCAATTGTTTCTGGGGAAGAAAGCCGACAACCGATTCCCCACATTGAACCCGTCCAATGTAAAATTGTAGCATTTTCCAAAGGATTACTAGCAATAAATTTTTCCAGCTTGCGTAAGCCGGGGTCTTTCAAAATAAGCATAATTTCTTCCTCCTCATTCCAAATAGGGAAACGGATTGATTGCTTTTCCGTCTTTACGCAGTTCAAAATGTAAAGAGGGTTCACTTGCCGAGCCAGTCATTCCACTTTTAGCAATGGTCTGACCTTTCTTAACTTTTGCTCCTCGGCTTACAAGTAATTCACTGTTATAAGCATAAAGAGTAAAAAAGCCATTTTTATGGTCAATAATAATAAGTTTACCCTGTCCTCCGTAGCGATCAGCAAAAATTACTTCTCCATCATCAGCAGCAACTACTTTAGTTCCTTCTTTGGCGGCAATATCAATTCCATTGCTAACTACACTGGTTCCGTAACTTCTGGTTTCTTGTCCAAAGTTACGAATTATTTTTCCTTTAAGGGGCCAGGAGATTTTTTTACCTGTAAATTGGTAACTGGCTGGTTCTTTGCCTTGTTGTTTCATCAATTGGGCAATTAAACTCTCCAGTTCAGCACTGTCTTTTTTCAGCTTTTCTACTTGTGCCTGCAGTTTTTTCTGCTCTTCTGTCAATTTTTTACTTTGTGTAGAGAGGGTCTTTATTTGTTTTTCGTAGCTGGATTTTTTTTTGCTTTCTTTTTTCAAAGTATGAGAAACCTTAGTAGCATGTTCCCGGTGCAGTTCCTGCACTTGAGAGAGGGTTATTTTATAGCCGGAAAGAATATCTATTTTTTGTCTGGTTCCTTGAATAAAATCCTTCAATAAACGCTGATCACGATGATTTATATTTAATTTTTTATAGGACTTATCCACTCGCAATAGCAAATCCAATTCTGCATTTTGTTCTCTGTGCATATCCTGTAAACGCATTTCTGTAACAGCAATTCTTTGCTCCACTGATTTAAGCGAATCTTGCACAATTTTTTCTTCTGTTTTCAGCTTTTGCAGGTTTTTTTCCGTTCTTTGTTTCAGAGAAGCGGTTCGTTTAATCTCATTTTCGGTTTGCTGTTTTTTGGTTTGGGTTTGTTTCACTTTTTTTTCTGTGCTTTCCAGTTGCCTTTGCATTTCTCTCAACTGCTGCATTTTATCTTCCAGTTCATCAGCATAACAAACTGTGAAAAAAACACATAGCAAAAGTATCAGCCATTTATGAGGCATTGTTTTCTCCACTAATAAATCTCACCGTCAGAATTTTCAGGCGTCTTATTAGTGTCAACTCTATTTTTCTTTTTCTTCTTTCAGATGCTCTCTTAAAAAATCGTGATATTCCTGATTATTAAAAACCAGATAATCGTGAGAACCTTTATAAGCAGAACCCTGAGAATCAATAAAAAGCACACTGTCCACATAATGCAGAGTAGAAAGCCGATGAGAAATCACGATAGCAGAAATATCAGGATAATTTTCCTGCAGTGCTTGCCAGAGTTTTTCTTCATTTTCAGCATCCAATGAGGCAGTAATATCATCTAAAATGAGCAATTGCGGTTTTTTAACTAAAGCGCGGGCAATAGTTAAACGCTGTTTTTGCCCCCCGGAAACGCTAAGTCCTCTATTTCCCACAAAGGTATTATCTCTTTCCGGAAAGAAAGCAATTTCATCTTCTAATTGAGATGTTTTAACGGCAATTTGGTAGTCCCTATCTGTTGCTTTTTCCACTGCAAAAAGGATATTATCTTTCACAGAACCACCAAAAAGAAGCGGCTCCTGAGGAACATAGGCAACAATATTCCGTAAGGACTTAATATCTATTTCATTTATGGGTTTTCCATTGATTTTAATTATGCCGCTATTAGCTTTCAGCAGTCCTAATAACAGATTGGCAATAGTGGTTTTTCCTCTGCCTGTAGCTCCCAAAATCAGCATTTTTTCTCCTCTGCCAAGTTCAAAACTAACATTTTTCAGCACGGGAGAGGGCTTATCAGGATACTGGAAAGATACATTTTCAAAGGATAAAGTGGAGAATTCCTTTACTTTATGCTGACCGTTAAGTTCATCATTTAAAGTAGGATAGGATTTCATTTCTTCCAAACGGTCTATATTTACGAATGCCTGTTTACCGGAAACAAAGAGCTGGGGCAAGTCAATCAGCGGATAAATCATCATTGATAGATAGGTGTAAAACAGGAAAAAAGTGCCAACCGTTATTTCTCCCTTCACGGCAAGGTATCCGCCAAAAAGAATAACTCCAATTTGGGCAATGTAATCAATGTATTGCCAGATTAAAGAAAGAATGGCATTCAATTTCACCATACTCATTTCGGTTTTGAACCGTTTGGCAAGAGCTATATCAAAGAAACGGTTATACTTTTCTTCGCTTACAAAGCTTTTAACAATCCTGATTCCTGAAAAACTCATTTCCAATTGATTATTGATAGCGGAAATTGCCTGCTGATTACGATTATAATTGGTATACACTTTATCGGAGGTGAAATAGAAAATCAGCATCATAAATGGTAGAGGAGCTATGGAAAGTAAGGTTAGTTTCACATTAATACTGAACATTACAACTAACGCAAACAAAATCATACTGAATGAATTGAAAGCCCGAAAAATGCCTGAACACAAAAACCAGCTAACCCTGGGAAAATCGGAAAGGTCATCTGTTAAACGGGTAACAATATCTCCTGTTCTGAATTTCTGAAAAAAGTTATAATCCTTGTTCAAAATATGCTTAAAATACATAATCCGCAGAGAATGTTCAAAGCGCATATTTACCCAGCCCCTAATCCCGGGATAAAGGCCTGTAATCAACTGAGCCAAACCGATGGCAAACAGAATTTTTATAATTCTATAAACCGCTTGCATCGGTTCAGGATATTTTGCCGGAAATTGTAATATATCTTTCAGCAAGTCCAACATTTCTTTAAAAACATAAGGAAAAGCAATAGACACAACGGATGACAGCAGAGTGAGCACTACCATAATCAGCACAAACCATTTCTGTGTTTTATACTGTTCCAAAATCCATTTTAGGTGTTTATTCATCCTGCACCTTCAACATTTGCAATTCCACCAGCTTTTGATATTCAGGCGATTTCTGCAACAGCTCGTTATGCTTACCCCGAGCAGTTATTCTTCCATTACTGAAATATAATATTTCATCGGCATCTAAAACGGAAGTAAGACGGTGTGCTACAATCAAAGCAGTTTTGCCGGCTAATAATTTTTCCATTGAGCGTTGGATTTTTGCCTCGGTCTGAGGGTCTATAGAAGCCGTTGCTTCGTCCATAATAATTATTTCCGCGGCAAAAGCAAGAGCGCGGGCAAAACTAATCAGCTGTTTTTCACCTTGGGAAATATTTTGTCCCCGTTCTGCCAATTCCGCATTAATTCCTTCGGGCAATTTCCGGATAAATTCATCCAATTGGACAATAGAAATTGCTTTTTGAACCTTATCTTCGCCAATCTGGTCGTTGTAAACCCGCACATTTTCTAAAATACTGCCAGGAAAAAGATAAACATCCTGCAAAATAAGTCCAATCTTTTTTCGCCATTCCCTGAAGTTCATTTCGCTTAAAGGAACACCATCAATTAATATTCTCCCTTTTTCCACAGGATAAAAACCGCACAACAAACTTACAGTAGTTGTTTTACCGCTGCCGGAAGGACCTACTAAAGCTATTTTCTTCCCTTTGGGAATAGTGAAAGATATATCCTTCAATATCCATTCATTCTCTTTATAGGCAAACCAAACATTTTCAAACTTGATTTCCTGTTCAAAAACAGGTAACCCCGTTCCGGTAAAGATATCATCTTCAGTAGGCAGTTCCGTTAATTCCAAAATCCTTTTCAGAGAAGCAAAGGAACGCTGAATCTGCATCACATTTTCGGAAATTTGCATCAGCGGCCATACCAGCTGATAAATATATTGAATAAATACAATCAGAATTCCAACCGTTAGCGTTCCGGCAATAATTTTGGGAGCAGAAACCAGAATCACAATGATGATAAAGACCACATTGATCATAAAACTGAAGATACTTTGAGAACTGTATTCAATTATCTGAGTATGAACTTCCACTTTTTTCTTTGCTAAGGATGCCTTTTCCACATCTTTCAGAGCTCTTTTTTCCTGATTTAATGCCTGAATCATCTGAATGCCTTGCACATAATCCGTTATTTTAGCAGTAATTACAGCATAGCGTTCCCGAATCAGAAGAAAGAATTTGTTCAAATACTTAAACAAAAACCAGTAGCCGATTCCACAAAGAATTATCGCCGGCAAAATATAAATCGTTATTTGCCACTGCAGAATGAAAAGAACAACAAAACCACCAATGAAAAACAATATATTGCCAATTATCGTAATAGACAAATCTGAAAAGAGAACTTTAACCCTTTCACTGTCACTTTCCACACGGGCAATAAGTTCACCCACCGGCTGTTTATTAAACCAGGAAACAGGTAACTTCAATAAATGACTGAACACATTGCCCTTAAACTTAGTGATAATTTTTATCCCTAAACGGGAAAGCAACAAAATCTGCAGATAGGAGAGCACACCCGATAGCATAACTACAGCAATAAAATAGAAGCCATATTGAAACATCTGTGCCATATTCTTTTCCGGAATGCTGTGATCTATAATTTGTGCTAAAATAAGAGGATTGAGCAACCGTAAACCGGATGTAATCAGCATTGCAAAAAGTCCAAAGAATAGCAGTCCCAAATCCTTCTTCACAAAAGGAAAGAGGAGCTTCAGATAATATGTGAATGTCTGCTTGTTTTCAGCCACTTTTTGCACCTTTTTACTGTTTCTTTTTTGGGGGATTTATTCAAAAAAATGGTCGGGATGAGAGGATTTGAACCTCCGACTTCTCGGTCCCGAACCGAGCGCGCTAACCGGTCTGCGCTACATCCCGATCTTTGTTTTGAACTAAACTTGTCAGTGTCTTTTTCTGTCAAGCAAGAACTTTTGCTTCTATGATTAAAAATCCGCCTTGTTTCCTCTATTTTCAATATGCATAAAAAAGGTTGAGAAGGTTGAGAAGGTTTAGAGGGTTGAGATATATTAAAGCCCGTCAGGACGAAACAATTACAGCGACGGGTGCATAAGCACCTCGGAAAAAATGGCTGATAAACCCTTTGCCCTTCGCTCTTTAATCTCTGCTACAATCCCATAATTCATTTTTCAAAAGTCATTCCTTAAATTCTATCGTTAATAAACTGGTATTTCACTGCGACTTTGCGTTGCAGGTATTTTCAATATGGAAATTGTATTATCACGATATTTTCCCTTATCCCGCTGATCTTCAACTGCAGTTTTAGGATTTTACTATATATTTGTTTTTATTACAATCTCTTATCCTTATTTTTCTTTTCTTCCTTAATTGCATTACGGACTCATTGCCTACTCATTACGGATGGCATCCGTAATGGGTGAGCAATGTGTAAGCAATGCTTTCTATCTAGCAAAGTTATTCTTGGATTCCGGATAAAAATGTTCCTTGACAGTTAAGTAATATTCATTAAAAGGAAAATAAGAATGTAGCTGGAATGAATATATGAAGTTAAATACTACTCCCCGAGTGCTTTACTATCACATTGTAGCTGATAAATTCCCGGAAATTTATCCCTATGGTATTAGTGTCTCCAATTTTTTTAAGCAACTGGGACAACTAAAACGCCGGAGATACAAATTTCGGTCGTTAAGTGAAATTCTGGCAAATCCAAAAAGATTTAACGATAAAGACCTGGCTCTGAGTTTTGATGATGGTTTTTCAGCTAACTATCCTGTTCTTATATATTTATGTA
This sequence comes from Candidatus Cloacimonas sp., assembly GCA_023227825.1. Lineage (GTDB taxonomy): Bacteria > Cloacimonadota > Cloacimonadia > Cloacimonadales > Cloacimonadaceae > Cloacimonas. The sequence continues at coordinate 45,274 of JALOCJ010000004.1, forward strand.
AAGAATATAATATTAAACCGACTGTGTTTTTAATTGGTAAATGCGTTGATAATAAAGAAATGGCATGGAATCATAAACTGCTTTTAATGAAACGCTATTGTTCGCTGGCGAAGCTTTCTGCTGAAATAAATAAATATGTTCCCGGAGCAACAATATCTACTTTGTTTTCCCGCATTGAAATGTCTGAAAAAGATGAAATTACTGATGCAATCTGGAATGAAGTTATGCCTTTTTCTCAGAGCAATTATCTCCAAAAACATAAACCTTTTCTTTCGCTTACCCAGATACAGAGTTTACAAAAGGCGGGTGTTGACTTTGGCATTCACAGCTGGTCTCATCCTGATTTTGGGCGTTTAAATTATTCTGAAGCTTATACCGAGCTTGATTTATGCTTTACCCAAAATGAAGAATTATCTTTATCTTTTAAGCGTTATTTTGCCTATCCTTATGGACGCCCTGCGCAAAAAGATATAGAAACAAAATTAATTAAAAATTTTCAGCTCTTGGCTACTTTTGGTATCAGCTATGGTCTTGGCGATAACAGATTACCCTATACACGCTGGCAGAGGATTAAAATGGACAGCAGCAAATTAGTAAATCGGGAACAGTTTCTGGTTATGCCCTGGTTACGGTCAATTAAAGCACTCAGGTATAATTTTCAATGAATCGGGACAAATTTTTTCCATTGACAATTTTTATGAGTATAACCAAAATGTTTTAAGCAGCATAAATTTTACACAGTATTTTTGAAAATAAGAAGTTAGAGGTTGTATATGATTAATATCCCTGTCCTGTGGATTATTGCACCCTTAGGTGCTATTCTAGCTTTAATTTTTGCAGCAATTTTCTTTCGGCAGGTAAAAAAGCAAGACCCCGGTGATGCTAAAATGCAGGAAATTGCAGGTTATGTTAGGGAAGGTGCTTTTGCCTATTTAAAGCAACAATACAAAGGCGTAGGTATATTCTTTATTATTGCTTTCATCGTATTTCAAATAATGGCTTGGGGCTTGGGTGTTTTGCACTGGTTAATCCCCTGGGCTTTTTTAACCGGCGGTTTTTTCAGTGGTTTAGCTGGCTATATCGGTATGAATATGGCTACCCTTGCTTCCAATAGAACTACTCAGGCTTGTACTAAAGGGCTTAATAAAGGTCTGCGCATTGCCTTTAGAGCTGGTAGTGTAATGGGATTAACGGTGGTTGGTTTAGCTTTAATTGATATTTCTGCTTGGTTTTTTATCCTTAATCTGCTAAAATTCCCTCTGCATCAAATTACCGTTATAATGCTTTCTTTTGGAATGGGTGCTTCTACACAGGCACTTTTCGCTCGGTTGGGAGGAGGAATTTTTACTAAAGCTGCAGATGTAGGTGCCGATCTTGTAGGCAAAGTGGAAGCTAATATTCCGGAAGATGACCCCCGTAATCCTGCTACCATAGCAGATAATGTTGGTGATAATGTTGGTGATGTTGCAGGTATGGGAGCCGATTTATATGAAAGTTATGCTGGTTCAATTCTGGCTACAGCTGCTTTAGGAATGAGCGCTGTTACAATGTTAGGTGCACAATATGCAAATATGGCAGTAAATTTTGTTGTAGCTCCAATGATTTTAGCTGGTTTGGGGATTCTCCTTTCTATTATAGGCATTTTTACTGTCAGCACCAAAGAAAATGCCGGTCCTAAAGAACTGATGTTTGCCTTAAATAAAAGTGTCTATTCCAGCTCTATATTAATTGCTATTTGTGCTTTTTTTGTAACCAAAGCTTTGCTTCCGCCTGATTATTATTTTGGTGTATTTATTTCTACTGTAATTGGATTGGCAGCCGGTATATTGATTGGTCTTTTTACTGAACTATTCACTTCTCATAGTTACAAACCGACACAGGAAATAGCTAATCAGGCAGATTACGGTCCTGCAACAGTTATCCTTGAAGGGATGTCTGTAGGAATGCGTTCTACTGCGGCTCCGGTTTTAATAATCGTTATAGGCATTTTATCTGCTTTTATTTGCAGTCACGGTTTTTCCTCTATAGAAATGGGTTTATACGGAATTGGTTTTGGAGCAGTTGGAATGCTTGCTACTTTAGGTGTAACTTTAGCAATGGATGCTTTTGGACCTATAGCTGATAATGCGGGTGGAAATGCTCAAATGTGTAATTTGCCTGAAGATGTAAGATTGATGACGGATAACCTGGATTCGGTTGGCAATACTACTGCTGCTACAGGAAAAGGGTTTGCTATCGGAAGTGCTGCTTTAACTGCTATGGCTTTGCTTGCTGCCTATCTGGAAGAAGTTCGTGGAGCTTTACAATTAGTAGGTAATAAAGCAGGTAAAGCTGTCTTTTTGCATACTAACTATAATACCAAATTCACTGAAAATATTCCTTTAGCAAAGGCATCAATTGCAGATTTTATTCAATTCTTCCAAATTCATATCCTCAATCCCAAGTTTTTACTGGGTGTTTTCATTGGGGCTATGGTTGCCTTTGTATTTTCCTCACTCACTATTAAAGCTGTAGGACGTGCTGCCGGTAAAATGGTAAAAGAAGTGCGCCGTCAGTTTAGAGAAATTCCAGGAATTATGGAAGGAACAGGAAAACCTGAATATGCCAAATGTATTAAAATTTCCACTCAGGCAGCTCAGAGAGAAATGCTGATGCCTGCTTTAGTAGGTCTTTTGTCTCCTATTTTTACGGGCTTGATTTTTGGTGTTCCCGGAGTTTTAGGAATTCTTACCGGAGCTCTTTCTACCGGTTTTGTGTTAGCTGTGATGATGAATAATGCAGGTGGCGCCTGGGATAATGCCAAAAAGTATATAGAGACCGAAAAGAAAGCTAAAGGCACTGAAATTCATAAAGCCAGTATTGTAGGTGATACAGTTGGTGACCCATTTAAAGATACAGCAGGTCCTTGCATCAATATTCTGGTTAAACTGATGAGTATGATTTCTATTGTCTTTTCTGGCTTGATTGTAACCTACTCTCTTAGCGTGGAAAAAATAAATCCCCCTTTCACTACAGTTCATATAGATAGAAAGATGGAAAACAGGATTTTAATGGTTGATAAAGATTCCTTGAATGTTTATGAAAATTACCCTGCTACTTCTCCTCCAACTACATTAGAGAAATAAATTACAAGTAAGATGCTGTGTAGGCAGAGGATGTCGTTCCTCCGGAAGGTTGACCTCCTGGTCAACCCACCTCTTGCGATTTATTTCTTTACCGAAATGCAAAGCGGTAACGAAAAGACGCGGTTGCAAGTGGAACGACAAGATGTCGTTCCTCCGATACAAAATTTATATTTCGTCATCTCGCTGCTTCAATATCTCACATTTTATAAGTTTTCTATATTCTTCAAAGGTCTATGCGCTGTAGCTGGTGTAATTCCTTCCAAGGTAACATAGCCCAAAACAGGACTTCCAATTGGATTCCGCTTTTCATCTTCGCGATAAAATTCAACTGGAATACGAATTGGCTTCCCGTCAATTTCTGCTAACTCTTTTCCTTCTGCATCTTTTTCAAACAAGGGAAAATAAAACCAACCCATACCGATGGCAGCAGTTCCCTTTTCTTCATTCACATTTTTTCGCTTGGAACCAATTGCCAAACGCATTTCCAGAGAAACATTCGGGGAATTTATACTGCTGGTAACAGTTCCCAGGCGTTTGCCTTCTTTATAAATACCCCGGTTTGTTACAATACCTTCAGAAACAAATATATAGAGACGCTTTTGCACTCCTTCCGCTATTTCTTTAACTAATCCCTCTTTCCCTACAAAGTATTCCTTGTTCATATCTACTGCTGTTTCAAAAAGGGGAGCGTTTACAGGTGTATGATAAGGGTCATATTCCTGCCCCATAAGTGGTAAACCGAATGGTCCTGCAGAAATTCTGTTTTCATCCCTGCCACCTAAACCAACTAATAGTCCTCCGAAGTCCAATGCTTTGGATATAATTATTTTGGCATCTTCTTCGGCAACAGCAACTGGAATATAAAGTTCCCAACCCCATCTATTGGTATACCCTGTTCTGGATAAATAGTAATGCTGGCCATTGCGTTCAAACTGGTTAAAAGTAAAGAAATTCATATTCTTTTCGGGATTATACCTGTTTTTCAACACATTTTCGCCATAGACCTCTTTTAGCAGTTTGAAGGCAAGCGGACCTTGAACATCTATTTTTAACAATGTATCGGAAATATCTTTTGCCCAAACCTCTTCCCCATCTTTTTTGCAAGCCATAATTCTGTCTATATCGGCAATATATTCCTTCTTAACTCCTTCAACCTCAATTGTATCTGTAATATCATGACCCGCGTTAATAACCAAAATAAAACTTGTCTCAGTAACTCTCATCAGAATCATATCATCTTGCACTCCACCTTGTTCATTTAATAGTAAAGTATATTTACACTGCCCCACTTTCATTTCAGTAAAGTTACCAGTTAAAGCCCTATTCAAAAGAGCTACCACATCGGCTCCGGAAAAGAGTAATTGTGCCATATGATCAATATTATAAACGGCTACTTTATTGATTGCAGAAGCTTCTTCCAACACAGAAGTTAAATAATTTACTGCCATAGAATACTGACCGAAATTACTACGTTTGATGCTTTGCATCGGAACGCCACGAAGTTTTGATAATAGAGGAAGATACCAATCTTCTTCCAAGTTGTAAAGGGCTGTTTTCCGTTCCTGAACAGGAAACTTAAAACCGAAGCTGTTCATCGTTAAACTCCTTATGCTATTTCTTTTTATGTCATATTGGAAAAAACAGATATTTTTGTCCAGAATAATCTTGCTGGTCTATGGTTGACCGGGAGGTCAACCTTCCGGAAAAACGACATCCTTGTCGTTTTGTGGTTGACCGGGAGGTCAACCTTCCGGAAAAACAATTTCCCCGTTTAGCATTGTTAATTCACTTTTTGCAGTTAGCCAAAATGTAGAAGGAAATTTCCGATAGTCCTCAATTACAATCAAGTCCGCTAATTTTCCTGTTTCTATGGAGCCGCGTTCTTTTTCGCTTTTAGAGGACTTTGCTGCCCCAATTGTATAGCCCAAAATTGCTTCCATTGCACTTATTGACTGTTCTGGTCTAAATTGAGGTAAAGCAGGATTATTGTCCGGATGCCTTTCTAGAGCACTATAAATTCCCTGAAAAGGATTAATGGTTTCAATCGGCACATCAGAACCGAAGGCATAAGAAATCCCTTCAGTAATTATACTTTTTATAGAATATGCCTGTTCAATAACATCCTTCCAGTGTTTTTCTATCATCAGAACATCATTAGCAATATGAATTGGTTGCAAGGAGGCAAATAGTTCTGCTTTTTTTAACAAGGGAATATCTTCCTTCCGAATTGCTTGAATATGCTCAATGCGGTTAAATAACATATTAAATTTCCCGCTTGACTTTAGCCGCAACGCACAATCAATTACTTGTTTTACACAGCGGTTTCCGATAGCATGAATAGTAGCAGCAAAACCATTTTCAGCAGCGGAAAGCATTGTATTATAGAGCTCTTCATCTGTATAGCGTAAAATGCCGTTTCCTCCAGCAGGATAATTTTCAAACATAGCAGCTGTTTGTGAACCTAAACTGCCATCTCCGAATAGTTTTAATCCACCCAGTTTATAAAATTCATCTCCCTCATAGCTCTTTTTCCCTTCCTGCAACACTTTTTCATAATCCTCAGGGTAAAAATGCCAGCAGAAACGGAATTTTTTACCTCGTTCTTGAGTTTTCAGCATCAGGTCTCTACTTAAAATGCTTTCCATACTATTAAAACCAACTAACCCCAGCGGATAAATTGACTCCACTGTTTCGGAAATAGCTTGGATAAACACTTTTTCTTCAGGATAAATTATATATGAGTTTATAAGTTCACCAGCTGTTTCATACAGGACTCCTGTAAGATTACCCTCCTTATCGTGTTCAATTAAACCACTTTTGGGATTATCTGTATTTTTATTTATTCCAGCTATCTTTAGCGCCAGAGAATTGCATAATTTACTGTGATAATCCTTACTCATCAAAGCAACGGGAATATCAGGAAAAATGGCATCTAATAAGTTACAAGAAAGCTCTTGAGGATTATTCAAGCAATTACGATTCCAGCCGCCACCTAATATCCACAGCGGTTTGTAGGAAAGTTTCTCTCTATAGTTAATAAGATAGTTACATATCTCTTCTATAGTATGGCAACTAGCCAAATTAACCAGGATTCTTCCCTTGGCATATTCCACAAAATGAGTATGAGCATCAATAAAAGCCGGTAATAGTAAGCGTTTTTTCAGGTCTATAATCTCATAAGAAGATTTTGCCTGTATTTTGCAATCCTGCAATGTTCCAATACTGGTAATTCTATCTTTCCGAACTAAAACTGATTGCTCTGTAAATTCCTTTTGCTTTGTATTCAGAACAAAGCCATTAGTAAATATATATTCCTTCATTTTCTTATCTCTAATGTAAACCTGCTATTAACAAGTGAACAGGTTAACGAGTCAAAATGTGAAGTGAAAAAGATGTGAAAATGAATATGAAAATTTGTAAAATCCATAGTGTCCAATACTGAGAAAATCTCATCTTCTTCACTTTATCTGTAGTTTGAAAACGGGAAATAATTGAGAAGTCATTTATTCCTGAAAAGCACTTCTCACTATCATTATTTACCGTTCATTTTCATTTTTTCTCTTTTCTCTTTGTAAAAATATCCCTTAAATTCTGTTCATCCCAGTTCTGTTATTATATTCTTAGAGCTTGTTCCAATTCTACTGCTTTATCGGTTTTGTTATCTCTATATTTAATAATAATCGGGCAGGCAATTTGAAATTCAGGGTTACTTTTGAGTCGTCGGGAGCCGGGAACTATTACAGCTGCAGAAGGAATTGTAAAACTATTACCGCTATCACGCTCTAAATATTTTTCCCGAACACTGTCATAGACAGGAGTAGAGGCAGTTATAACAGTTCCGGAAGCTATCACTGCCCTTCTTTGAACAATGATTCCTTCATAGATACCTGTGTTTCCTCCTACAAAAACATCATCTTCAATAATAACCGGACGCGCACCAACAGGTTCCAGAACGCCACCAATAATTGCTCCAGCTGAAAGATGCACATTTTTTCCTATCCGGGCGCAAGAGCCAACTAGAGAATGAGAATCAATAAGAGTTCCGCTATCTATATAAGCCCCTATATTGATATAGGCAGGAGGCATAATTGTTACTCCGGTGGAAATATAGCAACCATTTCTGGCAGAACTACCTCCAGGAACAATTCTGATTCTATCTGACAAAGTGAATTGCTTTTCCGGCAATGTATCTTTATCAAAAAAAGGTTTCGTTTCACTCCACTGATACATAGTTAATTCCCCCATCCGAAAACCTAAAAGAATTCCCATTTTAACCCATTCATTAACTATCCAGATTCCGTTTTCTTTTTCACAGGAACGGATTTCTCCTTTGTTTAAAGCATCAACAAAAGCTGTAAACAGACCTTTATGTTCTGCTGTCCATCTTTTGGGGGGATTATTATAAAGTTCAATTATTTCCTGTTTCATTCATATTCCTTTGCTAATATCTGTAACCGTTTTAAAGCAAGCTTCAATATACTCTGCGGACAACCAAAATTTAAACGCATAAAGCCCTCACCGTCTTTGCCAAATTCAGTGCCAGGCTCAAGAGCCAGTCCCGCCTTATTAATCATAATTTCCTGTAATTCCGCATCTGGCAAATCCCAGTTTCTAAAATCCAGCCAAGCTAAAAAAGTTCCTTCTATCGGGCTTAAAATTACTTTAGATAATTCGTTATGGACGAATTCAGTGATATATATTCTACTCTTATTCAAGTAACAAAGTAATTCTTCCAGCCAGCCCTCAGATTCATTATAAGCAGCTATTAAAGCTCTTATTCCAAAGGTATTACCCATATAGAGATGAAGTTTGGTATTAAGCTCATTAAACTTATTCCTTATTTCTGCATTGGAAACAATTACAACAGCCGTCGCTAAGCCGGCAATATTAAAACTTTTAGAAGGAGAAACACCTGTTATACAAATATTGGAAAAATCTTTCAAAGAAGCTAAAGGAATATGTCTGTATCCGGGATAAACAATATCCGCGTGAATTTCATCGGAAAAGATAGGGACTTTATATTTAGCGCATAAATTGCCTATTTTTGTTAATTCATCTTGTGTCCAAACCCTGCAAACGGGATTATGCGGACTGCAAAAGATAAATAATTTCGCCTTTTTCAATTTCTCTTCAAAATCCTGCCAGTCAATGTTATAAACCCCGTTTGAATTTACCAGAGGAGAGGTTATAAGTTTTCTTTTATGGTCAATAACAGCATCATAAAAAGGACGATAAACCGGGGTCTGAATAAGAACTCCATCACCTTGTTCTGTTAAAGAAAGAACAGCTAAAGAGAGCGCAGGAACCAAACCAGGAACAGCAATTATCCAATCCTTTCGCACTGCCCAGTCAAAGCGTCTTTGCTGCCAGGAGATAATTGCTTCATAAAAATCATTCAGGTGCAAGTTATAGCCAAAGACAGGATGCTTTATACGGTTGGATAAAGCAGAAATAATCTCATCAGAAACTGAAAAATCCATATCTGCAACCCATAAAGGTATAAGCTCACTTTTGCCAAACAGCATTTTCAGGGCATCGTATTTATAGCAACCGCTATTACGACGGTCTATTATTTCGTCAAACCGGCTTTGTTTCATTTTCTTCTGTTAGATTTCTTAAATGGTTAACCACTTTACCTAATAATTCATTTAATTGAGCGTGGGGAGCAAAATCAGCCAGGTTAAGCAAAATTTCCAGGATTTTAGGAAAAGAAGCTGATGTCTTGAATATCTTTTCTCTATTATTATCCCTGTATTTCAAAACAATAGCGAAGGATATTTGTTTCGTTAAATCAATAGAAGTTATATTTTCATAAGGAATAATGAGTTTGGGCTTACCTAAAAATCCGAAGCAAATTCTATTCTCATAAAATGTTACTTTATAGAGAGAAGTAAGTTGTTTGAATGCTGAATCCAGAGCTATAAAGAGAATTATCAAGGGTAGGACCTTAAAAAATAGTGGCGTAGTTCCAGAAACGAATTTTACAAAGAAAAAGATGGCATAAATACATATTGTCAAAGCAACAAATAACATAATAAATCGCATCCAGGGAGAATAACGATAAGTAGCTGGCAATTCGTTACGGATTGATTTTACCTTAATTTCACGCGGCATTGGTATTCCTTCCAAAGTTTTTTTATGCTGTCCAGAACAACTTCAGGCAGGGGAATAATATCAAAAAGATTATATTTATCTTGTTCGCCGTGATAATCACTTCCTCCTGTCATATATAGTCCATTTTCGGTTGCGATATCAATAAAATTGTCTATTTCCCATTGATAGTGGTCAGGATGCCAAACCTCCAAACCGTCAATGCCAATTTTAATAATATCTTGCAAATAAGATAATTTTGTAAGTTTTCCCGGATGAGCAATAACCGCAAAACCATCTGCCTGATGAATAATAGAAATAACATCAACAACAGAGACCTCCGGTTTAGGAACATAAGCAGGTTTATTATCCCCTATGAATTTTTCAAATGCCTCATTTTTAGTTTGGCAAAACTTATTATTAACCAAAACCTGAGCAATATGAGGACGCACGATTAATTCTCTGCTTCCCGCAATGGCAATTACTTCTGTTAAAGATATTGGCATTCCCATTTCGGCTAAAAGTTTAATCATTTTTTGGGCGCGTTCTTTTCTACCTATCAAATACATCTCTGTCATCGCTCTTAATGCTGAATTATTAAAATCACAACCATAAGCCAAAATATGCACATCATCTCCTTCATAAAAAGAGCTTATTTCCATTCCTGGTAGAATTTTTAGGGGTGCAATATTTTCCGGAATTTGGGTATAGGCATCTGCTATATCGTGGTCAGTTATGGAAATTAAATCCAAACCAATTTCCCGAGCGCGTTTTATTAGTTCCTTAGGACTTATGTTTCCATCAGACACATTAGTATGTAAATGTAGATTAACCCGCTGAATGTTTTTTATTTCTTTTACTATCATAATTCAATTTTCCTGATTGACTTATTTTAGCCCTCCTGAAAATAGTCAATGTATTTTTTGTGCAGGAGTATAAGAAATGGAATACGATCCCTTAAAAAACCGTCTGGCAAAAGCTATAAATATGTTTCCTGCTTTACGCAAATTTGTTTATATTGCTTTTAACATCATTTTTCTTCGCCAACGTTATGTTCTTAAGGAAATTCGCAATTTGTTCAGAGAAACCGATAAAATAAATTTGTATGATGCCGGAGCCGGTTTTTGTCAATATACGGATTTTATTTTATCACATTGGCAGCAGGCAACTGCTTTTGCAACAGACCTGAAAACAGATTATCTGAAATCCTTTTCCGCTTATGCAGATATTTATTATCCGGATAGGTTTAACTATAAGACAGCTGATTTACAAATTTATACCCCTAAACAAAAGTTCAATTTAGCTCTGGCAATTGATATTATGGAACATATTGAAGATGATGTTTCTGCTTTGAAAAATTTGTATAATGCCCTTGAAAAGAAAGGATATTTGATTCTTTCTACTCCTTCAAACCTGAAGGATGCAGCAAAATTTACTTCCGAACATATTCGTGCCGGTTATAATAAAAAGGAACTGGAAAATAAACTGCAGCAGATTGGTTTTCATATTGTTAAAAGTTCCTATACTTATGGAACTTACGGTGCCTTATCCTGGAAGTTACTAATCAAAATACCCTTACAACTTATTGCTGAAAAATTTTACCCCCTTCTGCCTTTCTATTATCTTCTTGTTTATCCCTTAGCCGAAATCTTAATGCGTTTGGATATGAAAACAGATAATAAAATGGGAACAGGAATTTTAATTGTAGCCCAAAAACCCTGAAACGGACTGGATTAGGAAACCGATTTAGACAACATTTTTATAGACAAACCATAAATAATGATTATATCCTCCGTTGATAATAAAAATTAGGAGAGCTACTATAGGACAAAGAAAGTAATGTTTTGATACTTAGATATGAGAAAAAATTGAGCTGGCAATAGATCTTTTACCTGATGGTTTCGTAGTTCGTAGACATATAATAGACGCAGCTTTTTCCTGAATGAAATTACAAGACAGAAACTATGCTCCTATCATCATCTTGATTTATTAACTTACTTTGCGGATTAAGTTTAACTACCTGTTGCTTAGTCACTTCTTTAACGCCTCTTTAACGACTCTTTAACAATTCTTTAACTTTGTTAAGGAGTCGTTAAAGAAGTGTTAAGGCAGCATAAAAGATTCAACTTGGCAGGGAATAAGGCACTGTCTAAAAACAGGTAAAGGTCTCCTCAATTGTCAGCTAAATTATTGCAAACTAATGTAAATTTTTAATTGGGGACACCATAAATATGCTAATCAAAAATCAAATCTATGTAATCTGTGTAATCTGTGAGAGATAGTCGTCACGAGTCCTCACTGCCAAACGAATTTGTGCATAGCGTAAAAGTTATTTCGGCAGTGACGACTCTTGACTTAAAAAACATATATGACCCTTGGCTTTATAGTTATTATTATTTTAGAATTGCAATGTTTCAGGTAATATCGGGCACAACATAAGCGCTTTATCCTGTCCAAAATCATTCCATAATTCATAGAGTTTGATATAATCTGAATTAACAGCATTTAATGCTTTAACAGGTGCAAAAGCATTCAATTCACTAATATTGATGCTTATTTTTAATCCCTCTTTTTTAGTAGTAGCATCAACGAGAGTTATCTTTCCTTTCTTATCTATAAGCTCACTCATATTTTCTTTGGCTTTTTCCAATCCACCAAGTTCATCAACAAGTCCAATATTTTGTGCTTGTTCACCTGTCCAAATTCTGCCTTGGGCATATTGTTTAACTTGTTCTAAGGTTATATTTGGACGTCCATTATCCACTTTCTCCACAAATATATCATAACAATTTTCTATACTGCGAGTTACTATTTGTTTTTCTTCTTCAGTCCAGGGACGATACAGAGAACCCATATCAGAATGTTCACCTTTTTTAACGGTATCCCAATTAACTTTTATTTTATGAAACATCTCAGTGCTATTGAATGCCAGTCCTAAAACTCCGATAGAACCGGTTAAAGTTGAGGGTTCAGCAACAATTTTATCGGCATTACAGGAAATGTAATATCCCCCGCTGGCAGCAGCTCCTGCCATAGAAACAACGATTGGTTTTTTGTTTTCAGTTTTTGCCAGTTCCAATTCTCTTAAAATAATATCACTGGCTTGAGCACTTCCTCCCCCGCTATCTACTCTTAAGATTATCCCTTTGTATTGTTTATCTTTTCTTGCTTTGCGAATAAGGTTTACCGTTGTTTCCTGAGCAATTTTCTGTCCTGGAGTTCCTTTTCCTGAAACAATATTCCCGCTGGCATAAATAACAGCAACCAAATTTTCTTTGGGTTTTGCCCAAGCATATTCGCGATATTCGGTTAATTCTTTCTGCTGACTGGAGAACTTAAAATCTTTCTTTAATTGCTTATTTAGTTGGTCTTCATAAATAATAGCATCTACTAATCCTTTTTCCAAAGCGTCATTGGCAATAAAATAGGGTCCGTCATTGATAATTTCGTTAGCAGAAGCAACTAATTTATCCTTTCGCCCCTTTTCCATACGCTGTAAAATTTGGTCATATAGGGATTGCAAGAGGGATTCATAGGCCTCTCTTTCGGCAGCTGTCATTCTTTCTTCGGAAAACATATTACCCGCATCTTTATATTCATGGCTACGGAAATTAAGCACTTCAATACCCAAACTGGCAAGCATATTTTTCAGGTATGGACTGCTGATACTTAAACCCCTTAAATCAACAGAACCCATAGGATTTAAGTAAATTTTATCGGCAATGGATGAAGCAAAGATGTAACCACCGTTACTAATGTTATCATAGTAAAAACTAACTTTCTTGCCACTACTCTTAAAATCGTTAAAGGTATCAACTAATTCTTCCTGTAAAGCCAAAGATGTTGAAAAAGAAGGATTTTTAAGTAGAATTCCCTCTATTTCAGGATCGTCTTTTGCTTGTTTAATGTTATCAATGATGGACTCTATGGATTTATCACCGGTATCATATATAGTGATTTTGCCAATTTTATATTTCGGAGCAGAGTAAGTTACAATATTCCCTTTCAAATCCATTTTATACCAGGAGGGTTTTGTATATCCCAAAAATGGTTTATAATTCAAATCGGTAACCTGAGCCCAGGCAATTCCGTAATTGTCATTTTTCTTGCTGTGCAACAAGCCCCCAGCTTCCAGATTTCTAGGACATAAACTGAAATTAATTAAAGCGGCTTCATTCTCCAAATTATAAGTGGCTCCGATTTTTACTCCATCCAAAATTTGGGTCTGAATGCCAATAATCGGCTTATTAATTTCGTAGTCCTTATCTTTTTCACTGTGTGCATAATTAGCATCTACAGAAAGCTCCAGACGGTAATCTGCAATGGTATCAAAAAAAACAAAAGGACGCACTGCCAATCCCAAACGGTAATAGGGTGATTGATGTTTGGGATTATCCCAGGTAAAAGCTATGGAAGTAGAATTATGCGGACGATATGTTACTCCACTACGAAATGAACCATCTTCAAAACCGCTTTCCTGCCAACGATAATTCGTTCCTGCATATAAGTTAGGTAAAATATGAGCAGGAAAAAGTTCTGTGCCCAAAGCCAAAGTATGATATTTTTCACTATAGTCAAATTCATAAATATAGCTGAGAAAATCAGTGTTTAAAAAAATCCAATAGTGATTCTGCCATTCTTTTTCATCATTGAGATAAGCTAAACCAACACCTGAGGCAGAGCCAGTTCCCAACAAAGAAGGATTGCTGATTGGAATGAACATATTATCTACACTGGCAACAGGAAAGTCCTGTGCACTCAATAAAACAGATATACTATCACTCTTCGTTTGCGCTGCCGCCACAGAGCAAAACAGGAATGGTAACAACAGGATTAGAAATTTAACTAGGGACTTCATTGTTTCTCCTTTTTTGTTTACTAACGCCTTATTTTGGGCTTTAGCTAAGTATAACTTATTTTTTTACCTTTTATAATTGATAATAAAAAAGTCAAGATATATTTCAATACCCCTAGTTAAGTCAGGAGTCGTCACTGCCGAAATAACTTTTACGCTATGCACTAATTCGTTTGGCAATGTAAGTCAGGAGTCGTCACTGCCGAAATAACTTTTACACTATGCACTAATTCGTTTGGCAATGTAAGTCAGGAGTCGTCACTGCCGAAATAACTTTTACACTGAAGTGCCGTCATGAGTCATATGCGCCAAAAAGTTATATCTCAAGTGAAAGTTCTCAAGGCGCAAATGACTCCTGACTTAAGTAAGTCAGGAGTCGTCACTGCCGAAATAACTTTTACACTAGGCACTAATTCGTTTGGCAATGTAAGTCAGGAGTCGTCACTGCCGAAACAACTTTTACACTAGGCACTAATTCGTTTGGCAATGTAAGTCAGGAGTCGTCACTGCCGAAATGACTTTCACGCTATGCACTAATTCGTTTGGCAGTGAGGACTCATGACGACTATCTCTCACAGATTACACAGGTTTGATTTTTGATGGGTCTGAAGTGCCGTCATGAGTCATATGCGCCAAAAAGTTATATCTCAAGTGAAAGTTCTCAAGGCGCAAATGACTCCTGACTTAAGTAAGTCAGGAGTCGTCACTGCCGAAATAACTTTTACACTAGGCACTAATTCGTTTGGCAGTGAGGACTCATGACGACTACTCACAGATTACACAGGTTTGATTTTTGATGGGTCTGAAGTGCCGTCATGAGTCATATGCGCCAAAAAGTTATATCTCAAGTTAAAGTTCTCAAGGCGCAAATGACTCCTGACTTAAGTAAGTCAGGAGTCGTCACTGCCGAAATGACTTTCACGCTATGCACTAATTCGTTTGGCAGTGAGGACTCATGACGACTATCTCTCACAGATTACACAGGTTTGATTTTTGATGGGTCTGAAGTGCCGTCATGAGTCATATGCGCCAAAAAGTTATATCTCAAGTGAAAGTTCTCAAGGCGCAAATGACTCCTGACTTATGTTTCAATATTTATCATCAATAAACAACCTTCCTTCTTGTTTTACTAATGCCATTTCACTAAGTATTTCTTTATAATTCCCAGGAGTTGTTATCATATCTCTTAATCTGGAATCAAAATTTTCTAATCTTCGTTTGTCAATCCAATCAAGATAATCAGACCATTTCCAATCATTAATATTCTGAATCAAACCAGTGGATACTGGATTTAAATGAATATAACAAACAAGGCGAATAAGATATTTTTCGTTGGAAACATAAACATGCTGTAATTTTCCACAGAAAATAGAACCAAATCCCTGATACTTTTTATTATAATAGCGAGAATAATGATTCCATATCTTATAGAACATCATACTGGGATTTTCACAGGATAATTGTTGAATTAAAAAATGATAATGATTGGGCATTAGACAGTATGCGCCTAACATAAAATACTCTGAAGGCAAATATTTATTTATCAGCTGAATACAATATTCATAATCTGATTCATCAGGAAATAGAATTTGTCCTTTGGCAGAATGATTATAAAAATGGTAAAATGAACCTTGCTGGAATTGTTCTTTCTTCAATCTCATCAATCTTTCCTTCCAAGAATTACATTTGTTAATAATTTAATTTTGGTCTGTCGTCATGAGTCATATGCGCCAAAAAGTTATCTCACAGCCAAAAAGTTATCAAGGCGCAAATGACTCCTGACTTAAGTAAGTCAGGAGTCGTCACTGCCGAAATAACTTTTACGCACCCCACAAATTTGTTTGGCAGTGAGGACTCGTGACGACTATCTCTCACAGATTACATAGATAACACAAATTTTATTTTTGCTTGGTCTACAGTGTCGTCAGGAGTCATATGCGCTAAAAAGTTATCTCACAACCAAAAAGTTATCAAGGCGCAAATGACTCCTGACTTTCCTTTCGGAAGAGGTTAAACAGCGATAACTTCTTTCACTTCAGGGATTTCATCTTTTATAAGTCGTTCAATACCTGCTTTCAGAGTTAATGTTGCCATAGGGCAACCATTACAAGTTCCTTTAAGTCGCACTTCAATAACATTATCTTCGCGGATCTTGATAAGTTCAACATCCCCGCCATCTGCTTGAATTGAAGGGCGAACTTTTTCTAATATACTTTCAATCTTTTCTTTTGCGATCATTTTTCGTCCTTATCGGGCAAGGTTAATTGAAAGCTCTTCACCTGAAGGAGAAAGCAATTTTAATTGCTGTCCATCCATATAACCAATTTTTTGGTTGGTTCCGTTGGTTTTCATAAACCAGGATTCGCTAACGGGGTCATAGTTGAGTTCAATATTTTGGTTGTTATCTCTATTTTCCTGTTGAGTAATGACAATCTTGTTTTGACTGATTTCTAATTTATAATTACCATTAGGACCTTCTGCATATTTGATAACATTTTCTCCTTCTTTCATAGCTAAAGGATTATTGCCTGTCCAAAATTCAATTGTGTTAAAAAAGACAATATCCAGAAACATTGCAATTTCATAAACCGGACAAATCCAAAAAGCCCAGTTAACAATGCTTTGGACATATTTGTTACCGACACTTCCATTAAAGTGATACACTTTTTTAGTAAGTGACATATTTCCATAACATCCGAAGACGCCAACAACGATAAATACCGCTAATAATGCGATAGATACGAGACGAGTGATTTTCTTCATTTTTATTCTCCTTTTTTATTGGGATTCCTTTTTAGCATGGATATTCTTAGTAGTCAGGAAATAGAAAGCGGGAATAATAATCAGCGTTAAGAAAGTAGAAACAATTAACCCTCCAATGGAAACAATACCCATTGGGCGAGTCATTTCAGCTCCCGTACTACCAATCCCTATAGCCATTGGTAACATACCCACTATGATAGCTAAAGTGGACATTACTATCGGTTTTAATTTCATTTTTCCCGCTTCCATCAACGCATCGTGGACACTATAGCCCTCTCTGCGTTTAATATTTACATAGTCCATTAATAATATAGCGTTATTTACAACAATGCCAACTAACATTATTATCGCCATCATAGAAACGATGTTAAATGTATATCCTGTAATTAATAAGGAAAGAATGACACCGATCAACGCCAGAGGCACAGTTGCCAAAATTAGAATGGGTTGAGCAAAACTTTCCAATATAGCAGCCAGTAGCATATATGTTAAAATCACAGCAAGAATAAAAGTTCTAACCATATCCACAATGGTTTCATTCATCATTTTTGCCTGTCCGCCCCATTCAAAACGATAACCGGTTGGGAAGTTAATTTTATTCATTCTTTCTTCAATCTGAGAAGTTATATCACTTAAATGATATCCGCTTGCTATATCACCGGTAACCATAATAGTTTTATAGCGGTCGTAGTGAGTTAATCTATTAACACCTGTAGCAAATTCTACATCTGCAAGTTGGGAAACTAAATAGGACTTACCCATTACTACTACGCTGAGATTTTTAATTTTATCAGGCGAATCAACTACTTCATCTTCAAGAGATATTTTTATATCATATTGATTTCCGCTCTCCCGATATTGGGTAGAGACCAAACCTTCTACATTTGCGCGCAAAGCCAATGCCAAATCATAAACAGTAGCTCCCGCCGCTGCAAGTTTATCGCGTTTGGGATAAAGCGTAAGTTCATACCTGCCGTAACGACTTGAAGTATCCAGATTGATTAGTCCTGGTATATTTTCAATGGATTTAACTACTTCATTTTTTATTTGTTCCAAACGGGCATTATCCTGGCCTTCCAACATAAATTGCACAGCAGAATTACCTCCACCTCCCATACCCATTGTAGAACCCGCAACTTTAATTTTAGCGTTAGGTATATCAGCAAGTTCTTTAGTTAAAATATCTACTAGTTGATTGGCACTATATTTGCGTTCTTTTCTATCTACCAGTTTAATATCTGAACTAGCTAAATTAGTTCCGGTATCAATAAAACCACCAGAGCCAAGATTTGTAAGAATATGTACTACTTCTTTATGTTTCGCTACCCGGTTTTGAATTAGATCCATTGTTTTGGCTGTCTCTTCCAAATTAGTTCCTTGAGGCATCTCCACTGAAATAGAAAGATTGCGTTGATCCACAGGAGGTATCATTTCTATACCCACAAAGAAAGCAAGCCCACAGCTAATCAGCAAAGCTAAAAGAGTGAAGAGTAATATACTCACGCTGGTTTTTTTGGAACGCAGAGTATAACTTAAGAATTTGGCATATATATTACCAAATTTATCAAAGACATTATCAAATTTCTTTCCCCATTTGCTCACGCGTTTCTCTTTCGGAATAATTTTGGAAGCAAGCATAGGTGTAATCGTAAATGCAGTTAATAGTGAAAATAATGTAGCTATTGTAACTGTTACAGCAAATTCTTTAAAGAAGCGTCCCACCATTGAAGTCATTGTAGCAATAGGCAGGAATACAACTATATTGGTTAAAGTAGATGCCAAAACGGCAGTTCCTATTTCATTAGTGCCTATTTGAGATGCTTGTTTTCTGGTATTACCCATATCCTTATGTCGGAAAATATTCTCCAAAACAACAACAGAGTTGGAAACCAAAATACCTATGGAAGTAGAGAGACCCATCATTGTCATAATATTGAAACTATAACCGAATATTTGCATAAACACAAAAGTAGAAATTATGCAATAAGGCATTGATATTGCTACAATAAGGGTAGAACGAAAATCGTGTAAAAAGATGAATAGAATAAGTCCAGTAAAGAGAATACCCAATAGAATATTTTGTAAAGTAGAATTAATAGTATCTTTAGTAAATACACTATCATCTCGCATAATTTCCAGTTTCACACCTTCAGGGAGTTCTTTATTTAGTGCAGGAATTTGTTTGGTTATTTCTTCTGCGATAGTTACTACATTTCCATCTGACGCATTAGTTATAGATAACCGAACAATATTATCATCTTTCAGGTTTTCCGGGACATTGAAATAAATTGCTTTGGAGCGAACTTCTTCCGTAGCATCTTCAACCCTTGCAATCTGCGAAAGTTTTTTCACTCCAAAGGCGGTAGGTATATCGGTATTTTTAATTCTTTCCACATCCTGAAATTCACCTTTTAACCGGACTGAATATTCCTGAGTTCCTTGTGAGAAATTACCCGCAGGCATATCCAGATTGCCAGCTGCAAGAATTCCACTTAATTGTGATAGAGAAATTTTGTTTTCAAACACAACCTTATCGGTAAG
Source organism: Candidatus Cloacimonas sp. (assembly GCA_023227825.1). Classification (GTDB taxonomy): domain Bacteria; phylum Cloacimonadota; class Cloacimonadia; order Cloacimonadales; family Cloacimonadaceae; genus Cloacimonas. The sequence goes on from JALOCJ010000004.1 coordinate 64,648, forward strand.
CCGGACATCTATTTGCCTTTTAGCTCCTCCAATTAACGAAACCCTTGCTACACCTGGAATTTGTGATAAACGGTCTTTTACTTCTCCATCTGCAAGTTCATACAAATCCTTAGGAGATATATTTCCCGATAGTACCAAATCCATAATCGGAAAAGCTGTTATATCCATTTTCAAAACTATAGGTCTGTCTGTGCCATCAGGTAAATTGCGAATAACAGCATCTACCTTATCTTTCACTTCCTGATTGGCAACATCTATGTTCTTACCTAATTTGAAAGCAACCATTACAAGAGAAACATTCTCCATTGAGTAGGATTGTATAAAGTCAATCTGGCTAACAGTAGCAACTGCTTCTTCAATCGGCTCGGTAACCTGAGATTCAATTTCTCTGGGACCTGCTCCTGAATATACGGTTTGAACAACTACATAAGGCAACTTCAAATCTGGCATCAAGTTTATCGGTAAGCTAAAGTAGGCAAGCACACCGAAAACAATAAACACCATTATTGCCATCGTGACCAAAACAGGCCTGTTGATAGACAAATCTGTTAAAAACATAGTTCCTATTCCCTTACTCAATAACGCGCAATTTAGCGCCTTCAGTTAACATATTGATGCCTTCAGTGATAAGCACATCACCCGGATTTAAACCGCTGGTAACTTCATAAGTCAGGGTATTATCCAAACCGGTAGTAATTTCTCTTTTCACGGCTTTACCATCCTGATTCAGCCAAACATATTTGGTTCCATTTTCACTAACGATTTGATGACGCTCAACCACAATCACATTGGGCTTACTGAAAACTTCAAGAGAAATTTCAGCAGTTACACCATAGTTAATTTTCTTATTCATTCCAGGGAAAGTTACTTCTACTCTAAATGCTTTAGTAGCATTATCCATAGCCAAAGGAATTTCTGTTACTCTTCCAGATATCGTGGTCTCCAGCCAAGTTGCAGTTGCTTTAGTTCCTTTTTTAATCTTGTTTATTTCTGTATCAGGAACCATAATTACAGCTTTATAACCATTGGTAGAAGCAACAGTAAACAGATCTTTGCCGGGAAAAACCTTCTCACTGGGATTTACATACATTGCAGTAATAATGCCACTTATCGGAGCACGCACATTGATCATTTTATCACTCATTTCCAGATTTGCTTTAGAGACCTTATACTGGGTTTCTACATTATCCAAATCTTGCTGACTAATAGCACCTTGAGCAAAAAGCCGTTGCATTCTTTCATAAGTTGTTTTAATACTGTTAAATGCTGTTAATGCTTGTTCATATTGAGCCGAAGGTGTGTTTTGGGGAAAACTTATAATGATCTGATCTTTTGCAACCCTATCCCCTACCTTGGCATTAATTTTAGTTATTACTTCTGAAACCATTGCCTGAACAGTTGTTTCTTCTATTCCACTCAAAGTGGCATTATAAAGCAGGTTTTGACGGAAGGTAGTTGGTTCCACAATAATTTGGCGCACGGGAACTCCTTCTTCACTGTATATTTGTTCCATACTCTTTCCCTCTTCCTGTTTTTTACCACAGGCAGAGATAAGTATGAGTATCAGGGCGGTTAGAATAATTAAGTATTTTTTCATATATATCATCTCCATTATAGGGCAATGCCGATTGATTTTTTAAAGTTTCTATCTGCAGAAATAATGTCATAAATTGACTGATAATATTGAAGTTTAATGGTTTGCAAGGTTAATTGAGCGTCAAAGACCTCAAGCTGAATACCAACCTGATTTTCATAACGCACTTGGGCAAGTTGTAAACCACGTTCTGCGAGGCGAATGTTTTCACTTTGTACATTATGATTTTCCCAGGAATGGTAATACTTTTGATAGTCCTGCTTAATTTGCAGAGCGATAAGTTCTTCAGTGTCTCTTTGTTGCAGTTTGGCTTTTTGATAATCGTAGCGTGCATAATTTCGCTTGGCAGTATTCGTTAATCCGGTAAACAAAGGCATCTGAAAGCCCAAACTGATTCCGTATTTATGCCCGAAATCATCATTTTGGATTGCATATTCATCTGCAGATGTGTAAAGTGAATAATCAGCACTCAAGGCAACATTAGGTAGGTAGTTCACTTTTTCCACCTTATATTGCAGTTCTTTCAGTTGTGTACTTAACTTAATCAATTCAACTTCATTTCTTTGTTTCAAGCCCTGTGTGGTTGCCTCTTCCAGCGAGAGCTCCATTTTGTCCGGAAGTACAAATTCACCTTCGGGAACTATATCGCTTTCTTCTTCTCCAATTTGTTTACGAAAAGCCGAAACAGCCAAATCGTAATCATTTTTTGCCTTCAGTACCTGGGGTTCCAGTTTAGCTACACCTAATCTTGCTTGTAACAGGTCAAATTCGGAAACCTGACCTTCCTGATTGAACAGTTCCACTCTGTGCAGATGCCTTCTAGCTATCTCTAATCCCTCTTCTTGGACATCCCACAGCTTTTTTGCCAGTAAGCACTGATAAAAGAGTTCTGTGGTCTTCAAAACCACATCCTGTTCTTTAACTTTGTAGTTCAGTCGTTGAATTTGGCGGTAATAATTTCCAGCTTTAATTCCACTTCCTAGTTTACCTCCGGAATAAACAATCTGTTCCAATTTTAACTGTAAAGCAAAGGAACCAGCTTCTGCAGGTGACTCCGGAATCATTGAATTGACCATATTCCCAATTACAGCCGCTAAATATTCATCATTATCGCTTGCGGTATCATCCAAACCGGAACTAATATCCATCTTAGCAGGTATAGCTGAATCAGGATAATAGGTCTTACTTAAACCGTAAGCACCCTGTAAATTCAATTGTGGATAAGCAGTGCCACGAACCTGTTTATATGACTCATCCGCTTTCTTGATTTCTTCCATTGCCATCAGCAGTTCCTTGTTATTCTGTTTAGCTTTGGAGATGCTATTTTCCAAGTCAATGGCGAATACACAGCTTGTTAAAAGTGTTAGCAGTCCGAATAAAGTTAATGTCTTTCTCATTTTTTATCCTCGTTTAACAATTCCATAGAGTAGCATCTTAATAATAAAATCATTATCCCGCTCAATCATTGTCAATAAGCGGGGAACATCTACTATTTTCAAACTCGGTTCACCAACCATAAACCAATCCATAATTACCTCACAAAGACGGTCTTCCGGGAAGCGCTCATCAATTAAATCTTCCTGTTTTCCTTGTTGGATTATTTCAGAAAGAATCTGCATCATCACTTCCCTGCTTTTAATCCGGAACTGAATCAATTGTTCCTGATAACTATGAGGTATATTAATTAAACACTCAATCAGGATAGGCATATTTTCGTAAATCAGTTTGATAGGAAAACTTAAAAATTCCGTCAGCTTCTCTTCAAAACCTGAAGTAGAATTGATATGCTGTCTCAGAATTGTGAAATACTCTCTTGTCTTGGCTTCCACTGAAGCAATAAAGAGGTCTTCCTTGCTGGGAAAGTAATAATATACTGTTCCCTTAGCTATCTGAGCAGCAGCAGCAATTTCATCCAGGGAGGTCTTGGCAAAGCCGAAACGGGTAAATAGCTGAGTAGCTATATCCAGTATCAACTTTTTTTTGTTCGTTGCAACACTCATTCTCCTTCCTTATATTTTATTGTCTATCTGTATGTTACAGCTTTATAACTGAACAACTGACCCATAACAGTCAAACAGTATATAATCGTCAAGACAAAATTTATGAAATGGAGACTGTTATCAGTTGCCATAACATTTGTCAAAAAATTGCCAAATCCTTATGATTATTGCCGAAATATACTCTGATAATATCTTAATTCAACGCTTAAATGATATTAACGATATTAGGCAAGGCATAGGAGCATACAATAAATAAGAGCTACTTGCGTAGCTCTTATTATTGGGCTGATCATCAATATTGCCTGCTATTTGACCAGTTCACATCTTTCCCCGCGGGCAGGCGCTCCAGATGTTTCACATTGATATTATAATCTTTTTTATCTTCTTGCCAACTCTTTTTTCTCCGCATTTTCCTTGTCTTCATCTTCTGCGCTGTTTTCTTCTTCTAAATTATATCCGAATAGAAAATGTACTTATGGGGTGACAAAAGGTTTAGCAAAAATAAAATGGACATTAATAAGAGGTAACAATATAATAATATAAGATGATAGAGAAGCAAAATGAAAATGGAAGGACTTTGTTAATAAAAGTAAAAATAAAGGAGAAGATGATGTCAAGTCAATAAATTATAACAAGTGAAGAAATCAGGATGGAGCTTGCAAGGCAGAAGAGAACGAGGGCGAAGATAGCAAAACAATTAGAGTTATCATATTTTTCCGGAATAAATGACTTCCTCGTCATTTCCGTCCTCTATGTAAGTCAGGAGTCATTAGTACTTTGATAAATATGTTCTGGATGATAATTTTAACTATGCTTATGACTCATAAGTGCTATACTTCCCGAATTTGCTGGCAACACAAATTTAAAGGATTTTTTAAGGATTTACAGGGATTTATTATTTCACTTTTTGCTGGGCGACTCAACTTGTCACCCTTCACTGTTTATTCTCAATTCACCTTTAATTGCTTTTTCTCTTTGTAAAAAAAGCTTTACTCCTCAAAGAATGCTTTTACAAAGGGGACAGGTTTGAACGGCAGTAAGTCCTCAATTCCCTCACCTACACCTAACAGTTTAACCGGTAATTGCAAATTATGTTTCAGGTTAAAAATAATTCCCCCTTTGGAAGTTCCGTCATATTTAGTAAGAGCAATTCCGGTTAATTTCATTGCTTTGTCAAAATTATGAGCTTGGGAAACAGCATTTTGTCCTGTTGTTGCATCTACAACTAAAATAACTTCATGTGGTGCATCAGGAATAAGTTTTTTGATAGAGCGTTCAATTTTGCTCAGTTCTTTCATCAAATTCTCTTTTGTATGCTGTCTGCCCGCAGTATCAATTAAAACAACATCATAGCTACGCGATAGAGCTGATTTTACACCATCATAAATAATAGCAGCAGGATCACTATCCGGTTGAGAACGAACAATTGCTACTCCTGCAAGTTCAGCCCAAACAGCAATTTGTTCAATTGCGGCAGCCCGGAATGTATCTCCAGCAACGATTAAAACTTTCTTTCCCGTTTGGGTGAATTTATAAGCGACTTTTCCAATGGTAGTAGTTTTACCTGTACCATTTACACCCACAAAGACGATAACATAAGGTTTTACTTTCGGTTCAGCAAAAAAATCGTGCATATCTTCATTTTCAGCAAGCAGGATATCTCTCATTACATCTGTCAGATATATCTGAGCAATTTCCGGGTCAGTAACCTTATCCTTTTTCAATTGTTCCTTAAAGCGGGTAATAATAATATCTGTCATTTCTATTCCGGTATCGCAGCTGAGCAGGATTTCTTCAATTTCAGTAAGCATATCTTCATCAACCACTTTGCGTTTTTTAACGGTTTCGTTTATTTTTCCCATAAAACTGCTATTGGTCTTTGAGAGTTTCTCTTTCAGGTTTTTAACTATGTTTAGCACTTTTTTATCTCCCTATGCAATAATTATTATTGACATTTTAAGCAACTGCGTTAAATTTGCATTTAGGGGTTAGAAGTCAATATAAATTTGTTTCAGCCCTGTTCTGAATACAGTTCAGAAAAAAAACGAAGGTTTTGAATGGAACGCACAAAAATATTGCCCAGGCATTTATTACTGCTCTTTTCCCCGATAATAGCAGCTATTTTGGGGGGGTTGCTTTTTTCGGGAAGTTTTATTGAATTTACTAATAATTGGGATGGCAGAGGTATCAGTCAGGCAGAATTATATTTTGCCCTCAGTTTTTTTATTGGTTCTTTGGCTTTCGGTTACAGCTGTCTCCCTAAAAAAGCATTATTAGGTGTGCAAATTTTTATACCACTTTTATATGGTCTTTTAATGCTACTCCGCTTTAAAATGGAGCTTAGCTTATTTTTGCTTTTTATTCTCAATCTGGTTTGCGGTTTTTTGTTGTGGCTTATTTTACGTTATACTTATTTTTCTAGGACTCTAATCAGGGTGCGGACTTTAATATTTTCTCTTGTTTCAGCTTTGGTTTTAAGCGTATATTTTAAGCTCTTAATGTCGCTTTTAAAACAAGCAAAAGGAGCAAATACTTTTAGGGATTATTTTCTTAATGCGTTGGTTTTATTTATTTTTATCGGTGTTGGCATTTCTCTGGCTATTTTAATTATTACCCGCAAAGAAATTAGGGAAGAAAGCAAGACCGCGAAGGAGGATGAAGAAGACGATGATTTCTGATCGGGATTTTTTTGTAATCAAACCGCGAATAAATGAACAGGGCAAATTTTTATGCTTGAATCCGGTTGATATATTTCCCGATTCCAATCCTTTGTATCTGGAAATTGGTTGTGGTAAAGGTGAATTTATTTCCCATTATTCCATTATCCACCCTGAATACAATTATATCGGTTTGGAATCCGCAGAAAAAAGAATCAACAACACACTCAAGAAATTGACACCGGAACAAAATCCCAATGTTCGTCTTATGCGTTTGTATGTTGATGATTCAATCTGCCAGCTTTTTCCTGCAGAATCGGTTTCCGGGGTCTTTATTCAATATCCTGATCCCTGGCCCAAACGGAAACATCATCGCCGTCGTCTGATTCAAAAGGATTTTTTAAGTTCGCTGGCTATAATTTTAAAACCGCTGGCTCAGGTTCAAATTACTACTGATAATAGTGATTATGCTTCCTGGATTTTGGATGAATTTTTAGCTCATCCCAGTTTTATATCCGTTTATGAGGAACTTTTACTTAAGCAATCCCCTTTTGATGAACACATTATTACCTGGTATGAATCCGAACAAAAGCGACAAGGTTTTGATCCGCAATATATGTTATTTAAACGAATTTAGGAGTAAACACATATGAATAATAATTTCAGTACCAATTATCAAATCAACAAAATGCTCAATAATGTAGTGGAAAGCATAACTAATTTGGCAGAAGAACAATTATTACATATTCACAGCTTAACGCGTATTGGCGAATCACTTTCTTCAGAAACCGAATTGGATAAAATATTTGATATGATTCTGGACGAGGGAATTTCCTTTACCCGAGCTGATGCTGCTACTATTTATACGGTTAATCAGGATGCCACCAAACTTCAGTTTGAAATTGTTTATAATGCAACCTTAAATTTACGCAAAGGAGGAACCCGGGAACCTGTAAACTGGAAAAGCATTGACCTTTACGATGAAAATGGCAATCCGGTAGATAATAAAATCGTAACTAATGTCTATCACCATAAGCACAGTTTATGTTTTGTTGATGTATACAAGGCAGAAGGTTACGATGTAAGTGGTACAATCAAGACCGATAGAGAAAATAATTACCGTTGTAAATCAATGCTAACCATACCCTTAAAAAACCATGAAGATACTGTTTTAGGTGTAATTCAATTTATCAATGCTATGGATGAAGAAGGCAATATTATTTCTTTTACCGATGAGCATAAAGCAATGCTTTCTTCACTTGCTTCGCAAGCAGCAATTGCTCTTTCCAATAAAAAACTGATTGAAAATTTGGAAGAATTGCTGAATCAGTTTATCCGTTCCATTGCCGGTGCTATTGAAAGGAAGTCCAAATATTCTTCCAATCATATTACCCGGGTAGCTCTGCTGACGGAAATGATAGCTAATAAAATAAATGATAAGGGAGAAAAATATTTTCCGGGTCGCAAATTCAGCGAAAATGAACTAAAAGAACTCTCTATGGCTGGCTGGATGCACGATGTAGGTAAAATTGTTACTCCCGAAGCAATTATGGATAAAAGCACAAAACTGGAAACAATTTGCGACCGCATAGAACTGGTAAAATTGCGTTTGGAAAAACTGGAACTCTTGCTAACCTGGTTGCAGACAAAGCTAAACGAAAATGAATTTGCCGATTTCATTCATCAACACATTGATTCTGAACTGGAACCGAAGGACTTTCCTAATTATTTTACCAATATAACCAACTTCCTGATCAATGTGAATGTAGGCAAAGAATTTGTTGATAAAGCCGATTTGGAAAAAATAGAAAAGCTGGGAAAGATAGATTTTGAATATGAAGGTAAGCACTATTTCATTTTTACGGAAGACGAAAAAAAGAATATGCTAATTAGCGGCAGGGGAACATTTACTCCTGAAGAAATGAAAATTATGCAAGACCATGTTGCCATCACCTGGGAAATGCTTTCCAAACTCTCTTTCCCCAAAAAGTATGAAAATGTAGCTTTCTATGCTGCTACCCATCATGAAGCGCTCAATGGAAAGGGCTATCCTAATGGCTATAAAGCCGAAAACTTACCTTTGCAATCCCGTATTTTAGCCGTGGCAGATATTTTTGAAGCATTGACCGCTGCCGATAGACCCTATAAACCAGCTAAGACCTTAAGTGAGTCATTAACTATTATGGGCTTTATGGTTAAGGATGGTCATTTGGATAAAGACCTGGTTGATTTCTTTCTGGATAGCGGACTTTATAAAGAATATGCTGAACGCTTTATGAAAAAGGATTATATTGATGATGTAGATATTGATTCCATAAAGTCAAAATACTCTAATCAATGACTTTTCCTTTGGGGAATAAACCGCTTCTTTTTTTAGCGCCCTTAGCTGGCTATACCGATTCTGCATTTCGTCAAATTTGTAAAAATTGGGGAGCTGAAGTTTTAGAAAGCGAAATGGTTAGTGCTGAGGGGTTGATAAGGAATTCCGTTAAAACCTTGCAATATGTCCATTTTGATGAATCTGAGCACCCTTTCGGCATTCAGATTTTTGGTTGTAATCCACTTACAATGGCAAAAGCAGCAACCTTATTGTTACCCCTGAAACCTGATTTTATAGACCTCAATATGGGCTGCCCGGTGAAAAAAGTTGTCCGCAAAGGAGCTGGTTCAGCTTTAATGCAGACACCCTCTTTGGCAGAAAAAATCGTTAAAGAAGTTAAAAACGCCTTACAGGGTATTATACCTTTAAGCGTTAAATTTCGCAGTGGCTGGAACTTCCAGAATCAGAACTACCTGGAATTTGGTTTAAGGTTACAGGAAAACGGAGCTGATTTTCTCTGTTTGCATCCCAGAACTTCAAGTCAGATGTTTTCGGGCTCCAGCAAATGGGAACAAATAAAAATCCTGAAACAAAATGTGCAAATTCCGGTTATTGGTAATGGTGATATTAAAACTCCGGAAGATGCACAAAGAATGATAACAGAAACCAATTGTGACGGAATAATGATTGGTAGAGGTGCCTTAGGGAAACCCTGGCTTTTTGCTCAATGTAGTGAATTGATTTCTACGGGAACTTATCATCCTGTAACCCAAAAAGAAATCGTGAAGACCATTTTTGCACATCTGGATAAGGCATTACTATATAAATCAGAATATGTTGTAATACGCGAAATCCGTGCGCATCTTTGTTTTTATACAAAAGGCATTTTGGGAGGAGCTGAACTGAGAAATCAAATAAATCATACGGAAAGCATAAGTGAACTAAAAGCTATCATCCTGAAGGGTTTTTCCCTTATATAAAACAAACTCTGAAGAATGAAATTACAAGACAGTATCTATGCTCCGGTCATTATCTTGATTTATTAACTTACCTTGTGGATGTAAGTTAACTACCTGTTGCCTAGTCGTTTCTTTAATGTCTCTTTAACGATCCTTAAACAATACCTTAACTTCGTTTAGGAATCGTTTAAGAAGTGTTTAAGCAGCACTAAAGAATCAACTTGGCAGGGAATAATGCGCTGTCTAAAAACAGGTAAAGGTCTCGCCAATTGCAAGCTAAATTATTACAACATAGGATAAATATTTGATTTTGAACGCTATAAATTATGAATATGAAATAGGGGAAAAAAGGTTAATGTAAAGTCCTGTTTCGCCAATTTCTTTTCTCTGCTGACATTGTTTTTTTTTATGGGATGGTAGTTATATTGCACAGACATCTGCTAATTGCTGTTTTCGCAGAAATCCACATCAGACAGGGAAATATTTCTGCCTTTTAAATGTGAAAAACATATAAATCTACATAAAATTATATCAGAGTTATCCGTGAAATCTTTAAAAGTAAATACATAATCTGCGGGAAACTTCTTGACACTTTGCTTAGGTTTGGAAATAGAAACCAAAGGGTATTAACTTACCTGAATAAAATAAAAACAGGGAGAAAAAATGAAATATTTTCGTAAACTGGTTGGCGATAAGTGTTATCTTTCCCCCGTCTCTATGGATGATGTGGAAAAATACACTGAGTGGTTGAATGATCTGGAAATTGGGCAATTTGTTACACTTGCTCACATAGTTCTGGATATGGAAAAAGAAACTGAACTGCTGCGTAAATTGATGGAAGGAAATTATATCTTTGCCATTGTAGAAAAAGATACTAACAAAGTTATCGGAAATTGTGGAATTCATCAGGTTTCACAAGTTCACAGAAATGCTTCTCTGGGAATTTTTATAGGGGAAAAGACCTTTTGGAATCAGGGTATCGGAACAGAAGCAACAGGTTTGCTGCTTGATTTTGCTTTCAATATATTAAATCTGCATAATGTTTATCTTTCAGTGATGTCCTATAATAAACGGGCTATTCGTTGTTATGAAAAAATAGGGTTCAAAAAAGTTGGAGAGCATAGAGAATTTATATTTGTTTCAGGACAATATCATAATGTTTGTATTTACGATATACTGGCAAGTGAATTCACCAGTCCTTATGTGAAAAAGGTCTTTAATTATAGCATTAGTGATGAAGCAGGTCGCAGTAAAATAAGCATTGTCTAAATGTTACAAAAAATAAAAGGACAGGAAAACGCCTTAGAGTTATTAAATAAGGCAATTGAAAATGACCGTATTGCTCAGGCATATTTATTTTACGGTAGTGATGGTGTTGGTAAATTTACTGCTGCTCTCAATTTCGGAATGGCAGTTAATTGTTTAGCTACCAGTGAATTAAAACCCTGTGGAAAATGTGATGCCTGTCATAAATTCCTGCAATTAGAGCATCCCGATTTCGTATATCTTTTCCCTACTCCCAATTTGAATCTTAGCGCGGAAGGGGAAATTAAGAATACGGAAGCCCAAAAATCTTATGAAGCATATCTGCAGAATAAAATAAATACACCCTGGAAGGACTTTTTTTTCAAAGAATCAACAGAAATCCGTAAAGAAAGCATTGCCCTATTGAACAAACGGTTGGAACTATCCATTCACGAAGCTAAATATAGAATAGTGATTATTGAAGATGCAGATATGATGAATAATGCTACTGCCAATGCTTTTTTAAAAACCCTGGAAGAACCTCCGGAAAGAACTATTATTATTCTCATAACTGAACGGTTGCCATTAATTTTACCTACTATCCTTTCCCGCACTCAACCTGTTTATTTTAAGCCGTTAACCCGCAGTGTAATTGAAGAAATCCTGATCAATGAATTTGAAATTAATTCTGCTTTTGCCAGATCAGCTTCCCGAATTTGTGCCGGTAATTTGAAAACTGCTATTAGAATTGCTTCAGAAAGTGAATCTCTTTCCAGTAACTGGGCTTTTGAAATCTTTTCTCTGGCTGCTAAAGAAGACGATTTGGGCTATTTGGATTTGGCAGAAAAGTATAAAAAAAATCAGACAATAGACCAGGTAATTGATTTATTAAAGTACATAAGAATTATTGCCAGTGACTTAGGCTCTTTGATAACTAATCCGGAAAGCGAAATTACCAATATAGATAAAATAGATTTCTTGAAACCTATGGCAGAAGCAAATCCTAAAATAGATGACCGGCTTTATGATTTCCTCCTTTTTCTGGAAGAACTAAATCGTAAAGTTGAGGGTTATGCCAACCTGAATTTGGTGCTTATCAACCTCTATCTAAACTGCAAACTTTTGCTAAAACCATAAATGGAAGAAAAGAGCACACATCGGACTTTGGCAAAGAACATCAGTACGATGTCCATAAGTGTATTTATTAGCCGCATAATAGGTCTGATTAGAGACCAGGTAATGGCTTTTTTCTTTGGCACAACCTATTTGAATGATGCCTTCAACGTGGGATATAATATTCCCAATCTATTAAGACGTTTGTTTGGGGAAGGAGCACTTTCTACAGCTTTTGTTCCTCTCTATAATGATATTAAAATTAAGCAGGGCAAGGAAAAACAGATAGATTTTGCCCTGAACCTGCTGAGTGTTTTAACTCTTATTCTTTGTCTTTTAACAATTTTAGGAATAGCACTTGCCCCTTTGATTGTGAAATGTCTCTATCCCGGTTTGGCACCCCATACTGCAATACTGGCTATTAAGCTTACGCGGATTATTTTCCCTTACCTGTTTTTTATTGGTTTATCTTCCACTTTCATTGCCATTTTGAACTCGCATAACTATTTTTTTATGACCGGGCTTTCTTCTGCTTTACTCAATGTGGGAATGATTGCTTCAGTTGTTATTCCCTATTTTGTGTTAAAAGTAAGGGGAGAGGATTTAATTATTTGGGCTGGTTGGGGAGTTATAGTTGGCGGTTTTCTACAAACGGTGATTAATTTCCCCTATTTAAAAAAGATTGGTTACCGTTGGGCAATTTATCTTAAGTTTGGTTCAGAATCTTTGTCTCTACTCTGGAAACGTTTCATTCCCAGTATGATAGGAATTGGTATTCGGGAAATTAATTTGATTGCTGATTCGCTGATGGCATCCTTTTTACCGATTGGTTCAATTACTGCATTAAGTTTTGGCAACCGTTTAATGCAATTACCCTTAGGGATTTTCGGTATTTCTACAGGAACAGCTGTGCTCCCTTTTTATTCGCGCTGTGTTTCTACTGAAAATTATGAAGAGCTTTCAGAAAGTATCCGTTTTACAGGTTTAAATCTTGCCTATATTATGCTTCCTGTAACGACAATTATTTTAGCTTTGGGTGAGGATTTTGTTCGCATCCTTTTTCAAAGTGGAGCTTTTCAGGAAAGAGCGGTTTGGATGACTTCCCGGGCGCTGATTTTTTATTCTCTGGGCTTAATTTTTTATAGCTTGAATCAAACAATTACTCCTGTATTTTATGCTTATAAGGATACTAAAACACCTGTTAAAATTGCTGCGTGTATGGCAGCATTAAATATCACCCTGAACTTTATTTTGATGCAGTTTATGGCTCATCGGGGTTTAGCTCTTTCAACTTCTATAACTGCCTGTGTAAATTTCTTTTTGTTACTTTACCTTATCCGCAAAAAGATGCCGGAAATATCGTTTTCCCGGATAGCCATAAATATCCTCAAATCCTTGTTAATTTGTGCTTTTTTATACTTGCTTCTCTATATAAGCTGTAAACTTTGTCCGGTAAGTGGCAGAATTGCTTTACTAATAAGGGATGCAATATTTTCCGCAATTGTTCTAATTCTTTTTTACATAACAGGTATTCTTATAAAAATTGATTATATCAGTCAGACAGGCAAGAAATTATGCCAGCGTTTTCTCCAGAAATAAAAACAAAACTTGCATTGCTTCCTGAACAACCTGGGGTCTATCTGTGGAAAGATAAGGACGGAACTATTATCTATATAGGCAAGGCATTAAACTTGAAACATCGCATCAAAAATTATTTGAATCCTACAGGTAAAGACCTTAAGACAGAGCATTTGATAAAGAATATTACCGATTTGGATTACATTATTACCAATAGCGAAGCCGATGCCTTTATTTTGGAAGCTACCTTAATTAAGCGTTACCGTCCCAAATATAATATTATGCTGAAAGACGATAAACGCTATCCTTTTGTAAAAATAACGGTTAATGAACCCTTTCCCCGAATTTTTATCACCCGGGAATTACTGAAAGATAATGCCAAATATTTTGGTCCTTACACGGAAGTTCGTTATCTGCGAAATACTTTACGCGATTTGGAATGGATATTTCCTTTGCGTAGCTGTAATAGAAATATTCCGAAAATTAAATATAAACAGCCCTGTATGAATTTTCAACTGGGTAAATGTCCTGCTCCCTGTATCGGCAATATTAGTCAAAGTGATTATACAAAAACCGTAAATCAACTTTTACGCTTTTTCAATGGCCGCTATACGGACTTATTAGATGAACTGAGAGCAGAAATGCAAAATGCCTCTAAAGAACTCCGTTTTGAAGAAGCAGGAAAATTCCGTGACCGCATAATTGCCATTGAACGCATTCAAAAAAGACAATCCGTCTTCAATGTAGAAGGCGGCAATATAGATATTATCGGTTTTTATAGAGAAGAAAAAAGAGCCGTCTGTGTAATTCTAAAAATGAAAAACGGAGCTATTATTCATCAGGAAAATTATCCGCTTACAAACTTTGATTTTGAAGAACCGGATAGTATCCTGGCAAGCTTTTTACAACTTTATTATACTGATAAAGAAGAACTGCCGGAAGAAGTCCTTTTACCCTTTGCTCCGAAGGACTTGCATAAACTAAATTCCTGGCTGGGAAATAAACTGCAAATACCTCAAAGAGGAGAAAAAACCAAACTGATAGCAATGGCAAAACGCAATGCCTTTAATATCATAGAAGAAAGCAAACTGGCACATCTAAGAAAAGCTAACAGGACTATTTTTCCTGTTCAGGAACTGAAAGAAGCATTAAAATTACCCAAACTTCCCCGCAAAATTGTCTGTATGGATATTTCCACCATTCAAGGAAGTGATACTGTTTCTTCCGCTGTCTTTTTTGAAAACGGCAAAAGCAAAAAAAAGTTTTATCGTCATTTCATTATTCGCAGTATTGAAAGCCAAAATGATTATGCCGCTATGCAGGAAACAATGGCTCGTTTTTTAGCGGAAACCGAAAAAGAACCCCAAATGAAACCCGACCTCATTGTTATTGATGGAGGTAAAGGACAGCTTTCTGCCAGTGAACAAATATTAAGAGCTTCAGGGAAAGAAAATATTAATATTATTGCCTTAGCCAAAAGAGCTGAAGAGGTCTTTGTCCCGGAAAATGAACAATCAATCATTCTCCCCCATTCATCTTCCGCTTTACGATTATTAATCAATATCAGAGATGAAGCACATCGCTTTGCTATTACATTACATAGAAAAAGACGCTCCCGCAGAACTTTAGAAAGCACACTGGAAAATATTCCCGGCATCGGAGAAAAAAATATATTTTTGCTGTTGAAAGAACTGGGCAGTGTGGAAAATATTGCTAATGCGAATATAGAAACATTATCTAAAATAAAAGGTATAGGACCTGAAACCGCAAAGAAAATATACAATTATTTTCATAAAAATTAAAGCAAGCGACGGTGGCAGAAGTCCATCGGGAAAAGAGGTTGAGAGGGTTGAGAAGGTTTAGAGGGTTTAGATTCCTTAAAGCCCTTTAGGGGGATACAATTATAACAACGGTGACAGAAACCCCTCGGGAAAAGAGGTTGAGAAGGTTGAGAAGGTTTAGAAGGTTGAGATTCTTTAAAGCTCTTTAGGGTGATACAATTATAGCGATGGGTGCTTAAGCACCTAGGGAAAAGAGGTTGAGAGGGTTGAGAAGGTTTAGAAGGTTGAGATTCTTTAAAGCCCTTTTAGGTGATACATTTATAGCGACAGGTGAGTAAGCCCACTCGGGGAAATGTAAGCTCCCTTTTCTTTTTTCTTTTTCTCTTTTTATCTTGCCTGCACCCAAATATTTCCAGGTTGCCGGAAGGTTGACCTCCTGGTCAACCACCTCTAATGTTTTATTTCATTAATGAAAGGCAAAAGGAAACGAAGATACAGGGTTGCTAAAGAACAACAAGGATGTCGTTCTTCCGAAACCATATAATTTCCATTTTACAAGTAATAGTTTGGGGAATGATGATGATTTATAGAGCAGGAAAAAATTGTAATTCCAAACCCCTCAAGAATCTTTTTAAATAAAGGATTGAACACTTTTCCTGCCACTCTAAAGCAAAAAATTTTTTTAACTTTTTTTAATTTATTGCTCTACAGAATGTTACAATTATTATTGCCATTTTCCTGGTAATGAGATTATATATATAATTTCAAGTAAGGCAGAAAATTAAATAATCAAATTTCATACAAAATAGAGGAAAGCGTAGCAGCGAAATATGAAAAAAAATGCATTTTGCACTTGACAAGAAAAACAGAGTGTCATATAAGAACCACAGGAACTCAGAAAAACTCAAAAAATCTCAAGGTGGTTCACAGAAATGAGACAAAAAAGCACGGACAGTAAAGCAAAAAACGGTTTTTTAAGGAAATCCGAAAAAAAGGATGTCAGCTATGTCTGGTGAATTTCTTGGTATCTTTGAAAATGCTGTGCATAAACAGAGGGTAATAATTCCGGCGGCTTTCAAGAAGAAATTTTCGGAGGAAGCGGAAAAAAAAGTTATCGTTACTTTAGGTCCCAATGATACGATTGCTATTTATCCTTTGGACTGCTGGAAAGCAACACTGGAACGATTAAAAAACGGTGATGAACACAGTCATAAACTACGCACTCAATTGATTGATTTTGCAATGACGGAGCAGGAATTGGAAGGACCTGGAAGGGTGCGGATTCATGAAATGCTGTTGAATGAAGTTAATATTACAGATAGTGTTGTAATCAAAGGTGAAGGTCATTATATTTCACTTTGGAATCCCAAGGTCTATAATGAAGTGCGTGCCAGTAAACTCAATCAACATCGCAAACAATTCAGTTCTGAGGATTATCAATTATGACTTTTCACACTCCGGTGATGGTGCAAGAATGCCTCTCCTATTTAAATCTGAGAGCAGGACATATTTATGTAGATGCTACAACCGGAGGTGGAGGACACAGTTTAGCTATGCTTAATGCTCAACCCGAAATTAAATTATATTGTTTTGACCAGGATATTGAGGCACTAGAAGAAGCAGGAAAAAAACTAAATAACTCTCAAAATGTAGAACTGATTCATTCTAATTTTAAGCAATTACGCACAGAACTTGCCTATCGTAAAGTGAAAGGAATTGATGGCATACTATTTGATTTGGGTGTTTCTTCTCATCAGTTGGAAAGTGCGGAACGGGGTTTTAGTTTTGAAAAAGATGCTCCTTTGGATATGCGGATGGATAAAAACCTGAATTACAATGCCTATAATGCTGTTAACGAATTAGATGCTAAAACACTAACCAGAATATTCAGGGACTATGGAGAAGAACAAAATGCATATCGTATAGCTAAAGCCATTGAAAAAAGCCCCAAACCGATAAAGACCACAAGTGAACTGGCAAAAATAGTAGAAAGCGTTGCAGGAAAAGGAACAAAAACATCATTAAAAACCAAAGTAAGAATTTTTCAGGCATTGAGGATTTATGTAAATAAAGAATTGGAATTCCTTTCTCTGGCTTTACAAGATGCTATCAATTTGTTAAATCCCCAAGGTAGAATAGTTGTTCTCAGCTATCATTCTCTGGAAGATAGAATTGTGAAACAAACATTTAAAAAAGCGGAACAGGATAATGAAAAACAGCCAGTTCGGTATAACAGTAATAATAACTACCATCGGCAGTTAATTATTTTAACCAAAAAACCCGTAACAGCTACGGAAGAAGAAATTTTAGTTAATCCCCGTTCACGCAGTGCAAAATTGCGGGCGGGAGAAAAAGTGCAAAGGGAAAATAGAGAAATAAAAAACAGTCGGAAACCAAGCCGACAAAATACACAGGAGGAAAAATGAGGGGAAAAATCCTGATTCTCGTGTCCCTATTCGCAATTGTATTTTTTCTCAATTTCTATAACAACAACCGCATTGTGAATTATACCAGACAAATATCAGCTCTGGAAAAAACCTATTATGCGGAAAAGATTATCAATACTGAATTACTGGTAGAACTTGATGACTTGCGCAGTGGAAGGCATATTGCTTCTTTAGTAAGAGTAGAATTGAGCAATTTCATTCCTGAACAACAGGCAGGCAAAATTATTTATGTGCACGAGCCCTCTCCCAAACAGGAAAAGAAAACCTATTGCATCATAGACCTGCTGTCTAAAAAAGCAGAAGCTAAAAATGTAAAAATTTTGCTGGACTAATATGAAATCCCGTTTCTACTTTTTAGTTGTTATTTTTGGTCTGGCAGTTGCTGTCTGGACTGTATATTTATTCTGCATTCAGATTTTAGACCCTTTTAATCTGGCAGGGGCAAGAAGAATGCGTTATACACCCCAAAAAGAAATCCTGATTCCGCGTAGGGGTTCAATTTTAGATACCCAGGGTAATCTTTTAGTAAGCTCCGTAATCTACTATCAAATAGATATTGACCGTAATTCTGTTGCTTCCTGGGCAAAAGAAGAAAAAATGCCATTAGCAAAAGCTTTTGAGATGTATGCTGAGATTATTTCCGCTCAAACATCTTTAACTAAAGAAGATGTATTAAAGCGCTTAAATTATGGCAATAAAATCAGTTCTATTCAGATAAGTAATAAAATAAGCGAAGTGGAACTGGACAAATTAATCAAGGAATTGAAAGCAAAGAAGATGCCTGGTTTGATTCATAGCTTTGCCTCAATGAAAAGAATTTATTCTAAGGACATTTTAGCTGCCAGAGTTCTGGGTTCTGTGCGCGAAGTTTCCAATGGCTATGATCCTGCTACGAACAGTAAATCCCTCTATAAACTGGCAGGGGTCTGCGGAATTGAATCTACTTACGATAAATATCTTTCCGGAAATTATGGTTGGAAAGAAGTTGTTTTAGATGCTAATCATCAGCCGGTTCCCTATCCCAATTTACATTCCAGGAAACCCGAAAACGGGCTTAATTTATATTTAACCATAGATTCCAAGATTCAGGAAATTGTGGAAAATGCCCTTTATGAAGGAATGGAACAATATTTAGCCAAAAATGCCGGTGCTATTGTTATGGACCCTAATACAGGTAAAATTTTAGCTATGGCAGGTGTTTCCGGAGAAGATAAAACCGAAGATCCTAATTTCGTGAGGGTAAAATCCAATATACCTGTTAGTTTTATGTTTGAACCAGGTTCTACAATGAAACCTTTAACTATGCTGCCGGCAATTGAACATAAACTTGTTAAACCAACTGAAAAATTTCTGTGTGGCAGATATCAAGTAGGGCGAAGAGTTATTTCCGATACCCATCAATATGGAGAATTAACTCCCCGGGAAATTATTACCAAATCCAGCAATGTCGGTATTGCTAAAATAGCTGAAAGAATTGGACCTACACGGCTTTATGAAAATTTCATTGCTTTGGGATTTGGCCAAAAAACTGCTCTTAATTTGTCAGGTGAATCCAGCGGAATGTTTGCCAAGCTGCAAAACTGGGATGGCTATACTTTACATTCCATTGCCTTCGGACAAGGAATTTCAACCACTGCTTTACAACTTGCCACTGCTTATAGTGCTATTGCTAACGGTGGAAAATTGATGAAACCACTAATTGTGGAGAGTATAAAAGATGACGAAGGCAAAATCATTGAACAGTTTGAACCCTCTGTCTTGCGAAATGTTGCTTCATCTGCTGCTACAGATACAATTAAATCTTATCTGCAGGGAGTGGTAGATTCCGGAACAGCCAGACACATAAAAATGGATTATATTCAGGTTGGCGGTAAAACAGGAACCGCTCAAAAAAATATAACCGGTACTAAAGGTTACAGCCAGGGAAAATATAGTTCCGTATTTATAGGTATGTTTCCCATTGAAAAACCCCAGATGGTAGTTGTGGTCTTTTTTGATGAGCCGGCTCCAGGTTTTCATTATGGCAGCACCAGCAGCGCTCCTACCTTTAAAAAGATTGTAGAAAATATACTTTTTATGCCCGATTGTCAGATTTTACCCTATAATGAACGCTTGATGCAAACAACGCTGACTATGCCGAATCTAATAGGGATTCATCTTTTTCAAGCAGAAAGCACTCTAAACCGCTATGGATTTCAATATAAAGTAGAAGGACCTGATTCTGCTTCAATTGTTATAGATCAATATCCTAAAGCTGGAGTAACTGTAGACCCCCATTATCCTATAACCTTAAAAATAGGGCTTAATGCCGATAAAAAAGCTCCCGTTTATGAAACAGGAACGATGCCCAATTTAATAGGACTAAGTTTGCGGGATGCCTTAAAACAGGCATCAGTTCAAGGGCTGGCAGTTAATATTCGCGGTTCCGGTATTGTTCGTTCACAATCAGTACTTCCAGGAAGTAGAATTCTGAAAGGCAGTAAATGCTATCTGGAGGCGTCTCTGTGATTTACAGAATCCTGGATGCCCTTAAAGAGCATTCTCTGCTTGTAGAAACAGCAAATTTGAAAAAGCTGGAAAACTGGCAGGGAAAAGTGCAGACAGATAACAGAAAAATAAAGCCCGGAGACATTTTCGTCTGCATTCAAGGTGCTAATTTTGATGGACATAACTTCATCAATTCTGCTTTGGAAAAAGGTGCAGCACTTATTGTCTGCCGGGAAATCAATAAAAAAGATATCCCCTATATTAAAGTGAAAGATAGTCGTAAAGCAGCTGCTGTAATTGCTAGAACTGTAATGCTGCCGGAAAAAATTACTTATACATTAATAGGTATAACCGGAACAAACGGAAAAACTACTACTTCGTTGATTTTGTATGAAGCTTTAAGAAACCTGGGGTTTCGTTGCGGATGGATTGGAACTTTGGGTTACTATATTGAAGGTAAAAAATTCCCCTCCGAAAGAACAACTCCTGATATAATTGAACTGAATGAGATTTTTGCTCAAATGATAAAAGCAAAAGTGGATTATGTGGTAATGGAGGTCTCTTCTCATTCCCTTTCTCTGGATAGGATTTACGGAGTTAAGTTTGACTACTGTCTGTTCAGCAATCTGGGCTATGACCATTTGGATTTTCATCAGACCCTGGAAAATTACGGTAAAGCAAAGATGAGCTTTTTTGAACAGGGGGCAAAAGATGGCAGTATATCTGTTATCAATACGGCTGATTCTTTTGGAGTTCAGATAAGGGATATGTTGAAAGAAAAAAAGGCAAAAGTTTATTCCCTTGGGAGTAATGATGCTGAATTTCAATACTTAGATATAAAAACAGATATTAGCAAAAGCAGTTTTAAGCTTGTTGCAGAAAATTGTGAAATCTCAGTTACCAGCCGTTTAATAGGCAGTTTTAATATTCAAAATTTGGGTTTGGCTGCTTTAACCTTATATGCTTTGGGCTTTAGTCCTGAAGAAATACACCATTCTCTGCAGGACATTCCTCCAGTAAAAGGCAGATTGGAAAGAGTGGAAAATAACTGTAAAATTGGTATTTTTATTGACTATGCCCATACACCTGAAGCAATAGAGAATGTTTTAAAAGCAGTGGAAGATTTGCCGCATAAGAGAATTCTTACTCTTATGGGAACTGGAGGTGATAGAGATAAGGGTAAGCGTCCTTTAATGCTGAAATCAGCTTTAAATCATAGTGATGTTGTAATTATCAGTGACGATAACCCTCGCAGTGAAAATCCGGAAGCCATTATTAAAGATATTGTCTCCTCTGCAGATATCTTTTTGCCCTGGTGGATTATCAGAAATCGGCAACAGGCAATTACTTCCATAATTCGTCTTGCCCAAAAAGAGGACATAGTTCTTATCTGCGGAAAAGGAAGTGAGGATTATCAAGAAATTGAAGGCATCCGTCATCATTTTAATGATCGGGAAGAGACCCTGAAAGCTCTTTCCGAACGAGAAGCAATAAATAAAGATGATGACGAATTGATTTTGCCGATTGATCAGACCCTGTTGAAATTATTGCTAACACCAAATTGGGAACCGGAACCTAAGGGATATAGAGAGCCATCTTCTTATTATTTTCTTTCTACTGATTCTCGTTCTATAAAACCGGGAAGTGTGTTTATAGCCATTAAAGGAGAAAGATATGATGGACACAGCTATCTGGAAGATATCCTGAAAATTAAAGAGAACTGTGCAATCGGGGAAATACCTTATCCGCTTAATCAATCCTCAGAGAAAAATAGATATTATCAAGTGGATAATTGCCTGAAGGCAATGGGACTTATCAGCAGAAAATATTTACAGCTGTTTCCAGCTAAGAAAATTGCCCTCACAGGAAGCACGGGTAAAACTACCTGTAAAGAATTAATGGCTCAAGTTCTGCAAAGCTCAGCTCCCGTTTTAAAAACCTTGGCAAACGAAAATAATATAATTGGCTTATGTAAAACTATTATAAGAATCAAGCCGGAACAGCAATATGCAATCTTTGAACTGGGAACTAATCACTTTGGAGAAATTGCCGCTCTTGCTGAAGTTGCTAATCCTGATATTGGTATTATTTTGAATATTGGACCCTCTCATCTGGAATATTTTGGGGATGAGGAAGGTGTTTTTAGAGAAAAAATTACTCTTTTTAAAAGACCACTTGCTTTGCGTTTATATCCTGGAGATGATTATCGTTTTAAATGCTTTGCCAATGAAGGAATAAGCATCGGTTACAATGAGAATTGTGATTATAGAATTACTCAGCATAAATGTTATAGCGAAAATCAATCTTTTTACTTAAATGAGGACTTATGGGTTTTACCTTACGGAGCCCCTCATTTTGCACTAAATTCTGCTTTTGCTATTGTCCTGGGATTGAAACTGGGAATTAAAAAAGAAAAGATCCAAACAGCACTAAATGAACCCATCCAGCTGGAACTGAGAAATCAGGTAGAAAAAAGAGGAACGGGACTTTTAATTCTGGATTGTTATAATGCTAATCCTTATTCTATGCAAAAAGCACTGGAATATTGGCAGGAACTAAATCCGGAACTACCACATTATGCTATTTTGGGTGATATGCTAGAACTGGGAGAAAGTTCTATTATGTATCACCAGATGATTTCTGCCATGCTTTCAGAAATGCATTATGAGCAGTTAATTACGGTCGGAAATTATTCCCGTATATTTCATCCTGAAAATGAAAGCCCTATTCTACACTATAACACAGTGGAAGAATTGATTGCTAACCGAAAATTAAATTCCCTTCCTGAAAATGCAGTTATATTAGTTAAGGGTTCACACGCAATTCAGTTAGAGCGTATTATCCCTATTTTGAAAGGAGAGAACTGATGTTTTATCATCTTCTATATCCTCTGGCAAAGTATAGCATTGTTTTTAATGTTTTTCGCTATGTAACTTTTCGTTCCATAGGAGCTTTTATAACTTCTCTGTTAATTTCTCTATTCTTAGGTCCTATCTTTATCAGGATGCTGAAAAAAATGTCTGCCATAGAGACAATAGATGAAGACCTTCCGGAAAGACATCGTTTGAAGCAGGGAACTCCAACAATGGGAGGAATAATTATCCTGGTTTCTTTGTTGATTTCTTCCCTTTTATGGAATGTATTAACCAATCCGGCAATTTTAATGATCATATTAACTACCGTTTGGTTAGGCATTTTGGGCTTTTTGGATGATTATTTGAAAAATTTCGTGAAAGCTAAAAAAGGACTTATTCCCCGTTATAAACTTTTAGGTCAGCTTTCAGTCGGCTTAATTCTTACCTTGGCAATTTATTACAGCAGTTCCGTTTCAGAAAATATTACGGCTTTGCAGATACCTTTTTTCAAGAACCTGATAATTCCCTTGGGCTGGGTTTTCATTCCTTTTGCGGTTCTGTTTATAACCGGAACTTCCAATGCCGTAAATTTAACTGATGGCTTGGATGGACTGGCAGCAGGAACTTTAACCTTTTCCTTTCTGGGTTTGGGAGTGATGAGTTATTTGAAAGGAAACTATATCGTAGCGGATTATTTGAATCTGGAATTCATTTCCAGTGCAGGAGAACTGACTGTTTTCATCAGTGCTATAATGGGAACTTTAATAGGTTTTCTCTGGTTCAATAGCTATCCGGCACAGGTTTTTATGGGAGATACAGGTTCTTTAACATTAGGTGGTATTGCAGCTGTAATTTCTATTCTGCTGAAAGAGGAAATTTTCTTTCTTATTCTTGGTTTCATTTTTGTATATGAAGCACTTAGTGTTATTATTCAGCGTTCCTGGTTTAAATATACAAAGCGTAAATATGGTCAGGGACACAGAGTTTTTCTTTGTGCTCCGGTTCATCATCATTATGAGCTAAAAGGTATCCACGAATCTAAAATAGTTATGCGGTTTTATATTGTAGCTGCCTTGCTTACTGCTGTTGGTTTATCAACCATCAAGCTGCGCTAAAAGGTTCTAAAGAATGATTGATAAAAGTAAAAAATACGGAATTGTGGGTTTAGCCCGCAGCGGAATTGCTTCTGCCTATAAGTTGAAAGAACTGGGTGTTATCCCTTTCTTAAGTGAATTGAGTCCAGCACAGGAAATTCCAGCTGCAGAAAAACTGGAAAAGGACTTTCCCTGTGAATTTGGAGGTCATACTAAAAAACTGCTGGAATGTGATTGCCTGATAGTTAGCCCTGGTATTCCTTTAAATACATTTATTCTCCAAAAGGCAAAAGAAAAAAATATTGAACTCATCAGTGAAATTGAACTTGGTTACAGAATAAAAGCAAGGGACTCCAAAATTATCGCTGTAACCGGCTCTAATGGAAAAAGCACAACTGTTAGTTTAATTCATCATATTCTTACAGGATTAGGCAAAAATTCCCTACTGGCAGGAAATATTGGCGATGCTTTGTGCGGATATGATATTGAGAAACCAGGCATTGACTATATTGTTTTGGAAATCAGCAGTTTTCAGTTAGACCTGATTGACAGTTTCAAACCTGATGTAGCTGTGCTGTTGAATATTACTCCTGACCATATAGACCGGTATCATTCCTTTGAGGATTATGCCTTAAGTAAGGTAAATATATTCAAAAATCAAGAAACTACTGACACCGCAGTCCTGTTTTGGGATTCACCTGAAGTGAGACATTTTACTAGGGATATTAAAGCAAAAAAACTATATTTTTCTTTATCTCCAAATGAAAAGGCATTTGCTTATCTGGCAAATAACTACATTCAGTTGGGTGCTGAAACCAAAGTTCCCCTTTCTTATTTGGAAATTAAAGGACCGCATAATTATGCCAATGCTATGTCTGCAATGTTGGCAGTTTATGCTTTGCTTCCTGAACCTGCTAAAATTGCGGAAGCGGTAACAGGTTTTAAATCGCTCCCTCATCGTTTGGAATATGTAGACACAGTAAAGGGTGTTTCTTTTTATAATGATTCCAAAGCTACAAACACCGATGCTGTGCGCAGTGCATTACACAGTTTTGATAAACCGATTCGTATTATTATGGGTGGTTCTGATAAAGGAGAAAACTATAATGTGCTTACTGCCGATTTACAAAAAAAAGTAAAAAAAGCATATCTGACAGGTGAAACCCTAAAAAAAATGTGTCAGACCTTCTCCGGTAAAATCCCTTTGGAATGCATTCCTGATTTAGAATTAGCGATTAAGAAGGCCTTTTCTGATTCCAGTGCAGGAGATATAATTGTTCTTTCTCCTGCCTGTGCCAGTTTTGATAGATTTAAAAATTATGAGGAACGGGGCAATTTCTTCAAAGAAATTGTAGCCCGAATAGGCAAAGAAAATGAGAAGAAATAAAACAACAAGTTACATAGTCAGTTTTGATAAGATTATTTTAATCACTTATTGCTTACTCTGTCTGGTAGGATTAATAACATTGCTAGATATTTCTTCTGTTCAGAGTTCATTGAAATACTTCTATCGTCAGCTCTTCTTTCTGATTTTATCAATTATTACAGTAATCGTAATTCTCTACACATTTAATCTGGAGAAACTAAGAGTTCTTTCCCCTTATATTGTTTATCTCACCATCATCCTGTTAATTATTGTTCTGCTAAAAGGGAACACTGTTAAGGGTGCTACTCGTCAACTCAATTTGGGCTTTATTAATTTCCAGCCAAGTGTTTTGGCACGTTTGGCATTGGTCTTCTATTTTGCCCATATATTAGATAAAAAGAACGAAGAACTTTTATCTTCTTCACCGCTAAAGTTTGTTACTAATTTCTTCGCTTTAATTGTAATTACAGGTATAACTTTCCTCCTTATTATTATGGAACATCATTTAAGTACACTGATTATAGGTGGATTAACCCTATATGGAATGCTTATTTATGCAGGAGCTAAGAAACGGGTTCTGATCACAATAGCTCTAATAGGTATCATAGCTGGCACATTGATTTTAGCTAATGGAGCGGATTATAGAAAAGGACGTTTAACTACTTACAAGAAGTTCAGTTTATTCTTAAGACCCAAAGGTGAAATCAAAATTGAGGACAGTGATTATCAGGTGAAAGAAAGTTTAACAGCTCTTTCCAGAGGAGGTTTTATCGGAACAGGTATGGCAAGAGGTAGAGCAAAACATTATTATCTTCCAGAAGCTAGAACGGATTATATTTATACTGTAATTGGTGAAGAATGGGGTTTTATTGGAGCTCTTATTGTTTTTGGTTTACATTGTTTTCTTTTTTTCCGTTGTCTTAAGATGTCAAATTCTCAAGAAAACAGATTTTTAAGGTTTTTAGGGGTGGGTTTAGCAATGAATATTTTTTGTAATGTTCTGGTCAATACGGGGGTTGCAATGTCCATTTTGCCGCCAACCGGAAATACTTTACCTTTTATCAGTTATGGTGGTTCTGCCTTACTTATTGATTCCATCGCTGTTGGAATACTTTTAAATATCAGTGCCCAGCGGAGATATGTATGAAATTCATTTTTGGTGCTGGTGGAACAGGAGGTCACATTACTCCTGCATTGGCGCTTGCTGATGAATTGATAAAACATAAGCATAATGTCCTTTTTTTAGGTAACGCCAAAAGTATTGAAGAATCTCTTTGTGCTATTTCTGGTTATCCCTTTCAGAAGATTAAAGTGCAGAAATTGCATCGTTCCTTAAAACCGGAAAACCTGCTGGTTCCCTTTTACTTATTGGGAAGTGTTATTACCGCTGTAAACATTATGAAGAAGGAAAAACCGCAGGCAGTTATTTGTACCGGTGGTTTTGTAGCAGGTCCTGTAGCCATATCTGCTGCCCTCTTAAGAATTCCTTTGTTCTTCCATGAAAGTAATAGTTATCCTGGCTTGGTAACTCGCAAAATGGCAAAATGGATTAACACTATTTTCATTTCGTTTGAAAACACTAGAAAATATTTAACCTGTTCAAAATTAGTAAACTATGGAATACCTCTCAGGCAGGCAGCAAAAAATGACCAGCAGAAACCTTTGGACATTGGCTCTTGGGGCTTAAAAAACGATAAACCGATAATTTTAGTTAGCGGAGGTAGCCAGGGTTCTGTTGCCATAAACACAGTTGTCAATCAGGCAATTTCGGATATATTATCTTTAGGGTATCAAATTATCTGGCAAACCGGAAAAATGAGTTACGCGCGTTTTTCTGCCCAACATAAAGGAAAAGAAGGTATTTATATTTTTGCCTTTTCGCCAGACCTGCCCAAAATGTTTTCCCACTGCTGTTTAGCTATTACCAGAGCAGGAGCTATGACTATTGCAGAATTGGAAGCGAATCACCTTCCGGCTATTCTTATTCCTCTTCCTACAGCAGCCGAAAATCATCAGTATTATAATGCCCTAGCTCAACAGGAAAAAGGAGTTGCAATACTTTTAGAACAAAGTAAATTAACTCCCTATTCACTTGTGGAAAGCATAAAAAAAATATCTGAAAATTTGGAAATTTATCGGAATAAGTTAGCTGCGCTTCCACCCAATGAAGCAGCTCAAAAAATAGTTGATTACATTCTTAACTATATGAATAATAAAGAGGAGAAATAATGCTGGGACGAACCAGAAAAATACACTTTGTAGGCATTGGCGGCATAGGAATGAGCGGTATTGCAGAATTTTTACATAATCAGGGCTTAGAAATTACCGGTTCCGACCTTAAAAAGACAGATGTTACCTCTCATCTGGAAGCGTTAGGTATAAAGATCTTTGAAGGCCATAAACCCGAAAACATTAGCGATGCAGATGTAGTAGTAAAATCCAGCGCAATAAATGATGATAATCCAGAAATTGTATCTGCCAATGAAAAGAAAATCCCGGTTATCCGCAGGGCAGAAATGCTGGCTGAAATTACAAGAATGAGTTTTTCTATCGGAATTGCCGGAACTCATGGTAAAACCACTTCCACTTCTATGGCGGGTTCAGTTCTGGAAAGTGCTGGCTTGGAACCAACTATCATCGTTGGAGGAAAAGTTAAAAATTTTGGGAGTAACAATGTAATGGGCAGCGGAAAATATATCGTTGTAGAGGCAGATGAATATGATCATTCATTTTTAACGCTAACTCCCTGTATTGCAGGTATTACCAATGTTGATGCAGACCATCTTGATTGTTACCGTAATCTTGATGAAATTAAAAGCTCGTTTATTGAATTTGCAAATAAAGTTCCTTTCTTTGGCAGTGTTATTGCCTGTTTGGATGATTCTGGTGTGCAGGCAATCTTACCTTTTATTCATAAAAAAATAGTTACCTACGGTTTTTCCAGGCAAGCAGATGTGCAAGCCAGGGATATAGATATGCAGGGATTTGGTTCTTCTTACGATCTTTTATTTAAGGATTATAAACTGGGACGCATTTCTTTGAAAGTTACAGGTAAACATAATATTCAGAATTCGTTACTGGCTGCCTCCATCGGTCTGGAATTGGATATCCCTTTTCCTGCCATTCAAGATGGCTTAAGTAAATTCAGCGGTGTTTACAGAAGATTTGATTTGAAAGGTGAAGCAGGTGGAATTACTGTCTATGATGATTATGCTCATCATCCTACAGAAATTATGGCAACCTTAGAGGGCTTTAAAGATAGCGCCAAAAGGAGAATTGTAACCCTATTTCAACCCCATTTATTCTCCCGGACAAGGGATTTTTATAAGGAATTCGGAAAATCCTTCTTTTCCTGTGACTGCCTGATTTTAGCTCCTGTTTATCCTGCCCGGGAACAACCTATCCCAGGAGTTAGTTCCAAACTGATTGCTGATGCCGCAATTCAAAGTGGACATCATAATGTCCATTTAATTGAATCCAATTCCGAAATAGTGAGCCAAACTCTTGCCCTGCTTAAAGAAGGAGACATTTTAATAACTATGGGAGCAGGAAATATTTGGCAGTATGGAGAAGAAATTTTAAGGCAATTGAAGAATTATGTTGACACAAATCATAATCAATAAAATATTAGTAACTTGTAAAGCTGAAAGCAGTTTTTCAAATTCTCCTGTTTATCAGCTAAAGGACTTTGATATATAAACTTATGGAACTAAACAAAGGTACTCGTAAGCGTCGCGGTAATAGTCGTTATTACCTGTTCTTCTTTATTGCCTTAACAGGTGTAGCACTTTTAGGAACCGGTATCTGGTTTGGTCTTACACATATTAACCTTTTTACTTTGCAAAAAATTACTGTCGCCGGTAATGAGGCAATTCCTGACAGTTTAATTTACAATATTACCAAACCCTATCTGGGGATGAATTTACTGGCAATTCCTGCAGATGATATCAAAAATAAGATTATGCATCTTTCCCGCGTAAAAGATGTTAAGCTATATAAACGCTTACCTGCAACCCTCAAACTGGAAATCAATGAACGCCGTGCAGCAATCTATCTGAAAACAATTGAAGGTGATTTGCATCCTATTGATTCCGAAGCTGTGGTCTTGATGAAGTATTCCCCTATTTATAAAGAAGATATACCAATTTACAGTACATATTTAAGTAATCATCAAATCAAACCGGGGCATAAACTGAAAAATGCAGGACTGCAAAAGGTCTTACATTTGCATCAACGCATTACTAAAGAAGCTCCGGACTTTCTTCCCCAAATTTCAGAATATTATTTAATAGATAAAACAGTTAATATCATTGATGCAAAAACAGGAACGCGCATTATTCCTGCTCAGGAGGACCTGGCAAAACAGCTTTCCCGTTATCAGTTTGTGCAGGAAAATGGCAATATTAATAAAAACAGCGTGGTTGACTTGCGCTATAAAAATCAGGTTGTAGTGAAGGCAGGAAATAAATGAAACAATCAATCATAACTGCTTTAGACATCGGTTCTTCCAATGTTCGTTGCATCATCGCCAATGAAGTTGGAGATGGACGTCTGGAAATTTTAGGTATAGGTGAATATCCCTCCGAAGGTATTGAAGGTGGCATCGTTAAAGATATTCAGGCACTTTCCGGTTGTGTAGGAAAAGCAATTTCTACAGCAGAAAAAGAAGGAAAGACCTCTGCTCATAATATTTATTGCAACATTACCGGAGAACATATTCGCACTCAAATTGGAGACGGGCGTATTTCCATTCCTTCTGAAACACCGAATGAACCGGGAGAAATTACTCAGGAACATATAGAGCAGGTTATCAATGATGCTAAAAACAGTGTTAAGATTCAAAAAGGTCTGGAGCGTTTTCGCATTTTGCACGGAATTCCGCATAACTTTGTAATTGATAATCAGGATGATATTCACAATCCGATAAATATGAATGGCTTTCATTTAATTGCCAAGGTCTACACCATTTTGGCAGAGCTTACTCCTTTACGCAATTTAAGCAAGTGTATTCAGCTGGCAGGTTATGAAATTAACCCGGAGAATTTTGTTTTAAATCATATTGCCATTTCCGAATCTGTATTAAGTGAAGATGAGCGACGGCTGGGAGCTTTAGTTCTTGATATTGGAGGAGGAACCTGTGATCTAGCTATTTATAATCGTGGTTCCCTGGAAAAAATTTTGGTTTTGCCAATGGCAGGAAAAAATATCACAGAAGACCTGGCAATTGGACTTAAAACCACCATCGGTAATGCCGAATATATCAAGGTAGAATATGGAAATGCTCTTGCCAGCAGTGTTGACCAGACAGAAGAAATTGATGTGGAAGGAATTAGCGGACGTTCTGCCAGTCGCAAGTCCAAATTTTTAGTTAGCCATGTTATTCAGCACCGGGTTGAAGAAATGCTTTCTCTTTGTTACAATAAAGCAAAAGAATTTTACACACCAGAACTAGTAACTTCAGGTATCATTCTTTGCGGGGGAACAGCCAAACTAAAAAATATTGAGATCGTGCTATCTGAAGCATTCAATCTCCATGTTAAAATTGCTACACCTGATCTTTCTCATTTAAACGGAATGATTAGCCGTTTAGAAGACCCTGCTTTTGCCACTGTTGTTGGAATTTTATACTATGCAGCAGGTAAAAATAACGAGCCCGTTAGTAAGGGCTTTACTTTGCCAAACATAAAAGGAACAAAAATCTTAGATAAAGTAAAAAAAATATTAAAGGACTTTACCTAAAGGGGGATAAGATGATTGAATTTGACGAAAAGCCAGCCCAAATCGGAACCAACATTAAAATTATCGGCGTAGGTGGCGCAGGCGGAAATGCACTCAATACTATGATTGAGAATAACTTATTTGGTGTAGAATTTATCGCAGCTAATACTGATCTTCGCGATCTTAATAAAAATCAAGCCAATATGAAATTGCAACTGGGAAAGAAACTTACCCGTGGATTAGGAACCGGAGCCAATCCTGAACTTGGTTCCAGAAGTGCTGAAGAATCCAAAGAGGATATCAAAAGTCATCTGGACGGTGCAGATATGGTTTTTATTGCTGCCGGAATGGGAGGTGGAACAGGAACAGGTGCCTCACCTATTATCGCAAAAATTGCCCGTGAAATGGGAATTTTAACCTTTGGGATTGTAACTTCTCCTTTCCCCTTTGAGGGTAAAAAAAGAGCAGAAAATGCAATTTACGGAATTAAACATCTTCGTGAATTTGTGGATACTTTACTGGTTATTCCCAATGAAAAACTCTGTGAAATTTATGCTAACTTGACTTTAAAGGAAGCATTTAAAAAGGCAGAAAATGTTCTTTATGAAGCAGCTAGAGCCGTTAGTGACATTATCAATGTTACAGGTCTTATTAATGTAGATTTTGCCGATGTGAAAGCTATTATGCAAAATATGGGTTATGCGCTTATCGGGAGCGGAATTGCTGAAGGTGAAAATAGAGCTGTAAACTCAGCCAGAGCTGCAATTGATAATCCTCTTTTATCCCATATCAGCTTACAGGGTTGTCAGTCATTATTGTTAAATATCACAGCCGGTCATGACATTTTAATGAGTGAATTTGATGAGGTCTCCAATGTTATTGTAAGTGAAACCGGCAAAGCCGCAAATATCATTATGGGCATCATTCTGGATGATACTATGGCAGGCAGAATACAGGTTACTATTATTGCTACCGGCTTGGAAAAAGAAGAAAAAGAGCATACCATTGACTTCCCCGGATTGCCTGAATTCGGAGAAAAATCAGCCACTGCTAACACCCAATCTAAAGATACCGATGCCGAAATTGAAGATATATTTGCCCGTTTAAATATTAATCAAACAACCACTAAAGAAGAAACAAAACCATCTGTCAATGAGCCGACACGCATTCCTCCCTTAAGAACAGATGTACCTTCTTTCCTTAAAGCCCTTGATTAAAAATAAAACACGCTTCATCATAAACTCCTCCTTGTTTATGTGAAACAAAAGTCCAAAGCTCACTAACCGTCAGCAACCCCCGCTGACGGTTTTTTTTCTTTCACAAACTGGAAAAGCGAGAAAGAGAAACAATAACTTTTTTCTCTTCATAAATCATAAAGGACTGAAATGATCACACTTAGGAATAGCAGTTTAATATTTTTTTATATCCTAGGATGATACAATCATTATTTATGGCTTATCCGCAAAAATGTTATATTCTATCCTATTGGAAATCATTTTATCAAGAATAAGAAACAATCTATTTTTATTGATCATTTCTTTTCCTTTTCTTTTTTTTGCATCCCAAATAAGTTTCCAGCTATTTCCTGTTATTACAATTTATTTTGGAAAAACCTGTTATAATCAAAATTGATATAAGATGATAAACTGACTAATCAATATTACTGAAATTGATTATCCATTCCATTTCTTTCAAAAAATTATCTTTATGATAGCGCTATTTATCATCATTTCCAGAAAGACAAACAAAACTATATTCTCAGCTAATAGACCATTTAATGACCAATTAACAATTCTGTAACAACCCCGTAACGAGACAACGGAAGTGTTACGGAAGTGTTACGGGGTCGTTACTTAATCGCCTATCCGACAAGCAATTATATTTAAAATTGCATTGGATTACATTATTTTGGGAATTATGCTATCAATCAAACAATTGATAATAACCCGGAGGGCGACATAATTATAGCGAAGGTGGCGTAATACCCTCGGGAAATAAGGTTTATAAGGTTGAGAATGTTTAGAGAGTTTAGCTACCATAAATCCCTTCTTGCTTTTTAAAAATTCTGATAAAGAATTACATAGTTACTAATCTGAAAATTCATTATGATTTTTTTGTTGTGTATTTTCAATTTTGAAGGGATATTATTATAACGACTGGGAAGTCGTTTTTCCTGTATCAATCCCGATTAAATAGATATTTTACAAACTCTTGTCCCGCAGACATCAAGACCTCTTGACCTCTTGACCTCTCGACCTCTTGACTAACAACACTTCTTGACAATAATTGGCAATAGCGAATAAAGTCACCAATAGAAAAAGAAAATTGAGGAAAAGAAAGATAATGAATACTGCCGGGAAAAAAAACGATAATATAGTTGCACTGGTGGATTGCAACAATTTTTATGTATCTTGTGAACGAGTTTTCAATCCTAAACTGAATAATAAACCGGTAGCTGTGCTTTCTAATAATGACGGTTGTATTGTTTCTCGCTCTCAGGAAATTAAAGACCTGAAAATTCCAATGGGAGCACCCGGATTTAAGTATGAGGGATTGATTAAAAAAAATGGCGGAACATTATTATCTTCCAACTATGCTCTTTATGCAGATATGAGTGCAAGAGTGATGGAAGTTCTATCTATGTTTTCACCTGAAGTTGAAATATACAGTATTGATGAAGCATTTTTAGGGCTAAACGGATTTAAGAATAGAGACCTGGAAAGTTATGGCAGAAAGATTAAAAGAACGGTTTTTCAATGGACAGGAATACCTGTTTCAGTAGGAATTTCCAAAACCAAAACCCTGGCTAAAGTTGCCAATCATTTTGCCAAACGCTTTTCTGCTTTTCAGGGTTCTCTTTGTTTGCTGGAAGATGAACGCATAGAAAAAGCACTGTCAAAAACCCCCGTTTATGATATTTGGGGAATTGGACGCCAATATAATAAATTTTTAAGACAGCATAAAATTGAAACAGCACTTCAATTACGGGATGCAGATGATAAATTTATAGAGCACTATTTAACCAGTGTGGGCTTAAAAACCGTTTGGGAATTGCGTGGCTATGCCTGTATTGATTTAGATGAAGCACCCGCTGCTAAAAAAAGTATTGTAACTTCTCGCTCTTTCGGCAAACAAGTTTCCTCCCTAAGAGAATTGCAGGAAGCGGTCTCTGAATATGTTACCCGGGCTGCAGAAAAATTGCGAAAACAAAAAAGTGTAGCAGGACTGCTGATGGTTTTTCTTTCTACAAATCGTTTTAAAGAAGGTCCTCAATATAATAATTCTCTTTCTGCAACTCTGTTTCCGCCTACTGCTTACACTCCAGAATTGATAAAAACAGCACTTAACTTGCTGGAAGAGTTATATTTACCAGGTTTTGAATTTAAAAAAGCTGGAGTAATGCTGGCTGATATTATTGCAGAAAAGGATGTTCCCTTAAGCTTTATGGACACAAATTATCTGGATGATAAACGCAAAAAACTGATGGAGGCAATAGATAAACTGAACAAAACTTTCGGTCAGGACACTCTTTTTTATGCCAGCAGTGGAATAAAAAAGGACTGGAAAATGAAGCGAGCTAAACTTTCACCCCAATATACAACCCACTGGAATGACCTTCCAAAGGTGAAATAAAGTGCGGGAGTCCAAAGTGCTGAAGTGCAGGAATTCAAAGTGCTGAAGTGTGGGAGTTCAAAGTGCTGAAGTGCAGGAATTCAAAGTGCTGAAGTGCGGGAGTAAAAAAAATGCTGTATACAATTGAAAAAAAGATAGAAAGTGAAATAAAAATAAAGCGCTCCAGATTTGTTGCAGTTTTATATCCTCTGCTGCATACAGAAGAAATTAGAGATATTTTGAACGCGCATTATGGGCTTTTTTCTGATGCTACTCATAATTGCTATGCTTATATTTACGGTTTGAACAGAGAAATTATGTATTCTTCTGATGCCGGAGAACCTACCGGAACAGCCGGAAAACCAATTCTGAATACTCTTTTGCGTAATGACCTGACAAATGTTCTGGCTATTGTTTCCCGTTATTTTGGAGGAATAAAATTAGGTGTAAAAGGATTGATTTCAGCTTATTCTAAAGCGGTTGAACAAACAATTTTACAAGGCAATCTAAGAATAGCAAAGCAATTAATTTCTTTTCCCCTTGTTTGTGATTATGCTTCTTTTGAAGGACTGAAACATTCTTTTCAAACAATCGGAGGAGAAATAAAGCAAGTAATATGGTCTGAAGAAGTTAACTTTATATTAAACCTCCCGGCTGAACAGGAACAAGAATTTCTGAAAATTATAGATGGCAATAAACACAAAATCCGCTTAAATTATTAGTAGAACTATTAAGGAAGGAAGAATGAAGTATATCATAGTAATCCTGATTATAATAATGAACTTAGCTATATTATCTGCAGAGGAATATCGCATTGTAGATTCCCGAACAGGTAAAACCCTTTCTTTACAGCAAATGGCTAACGAACTGAAAAAGTATGATCTTATCTTTTTCGGAGAAGATCACGATAATGCTACGCTCCATAAGCTGGAAAGAGAACTGGTGCCGCTACTGGATACAAAAAGGGAACTGATACTTTCTCTGGAAATGTTTGAACGCGATGTTCAAAGTGATTTGGATGCCTATATAGAAGGTTGGCTTACAGAGGATGAATTTTTGGCTAAAAGCCGCCCCTGGAGTAATTACAAAGATGACTATCGTCCCCTGATTGAATATGCCAAACAGAAAAAACTAACTGTTATAGCTGCTAATATACCTCGTTCTATAGCTGGAAAAATGGCAAGAACAGGACCCGATTTTACTGATACCTTGCCGGAAGAAGATAAAAAGTGGTTGCCTAATAAAATAAGCTATCCCGATGACAGCTATAAAAAGGCATTTCTGGAAACTTTGGAAAATATGCATTCACCGATGATGAATAATAACCCCGATTGGCTATATCAAGCTCAATGCCTGAAAGATGAAACAATGGCAGAAAGTATTGTAAATGCTTTAAAAATGAAACCCAAAGCCCGAGTTCTCCATTTTAACGGTGATTTTCATAGCCGTTATTTTTCCGGAACTGTAAGCAGGGTTCAAGAAATACTGCCTAAAAAGAAAATTGCAGTTATCAGTCCTTCCTACAGTGAAAATTGGCAAACAGCAAATCTAACTGCTGAAGAGAAAAATGCAGGAACTTATATAATATTTCTTCCTATTCAAGGAGGTGAACAATGATTCGTAATCCTATGCACGCCGGAACCTTCTATCCCCGTTTTGAACAGCAAATCAAACGGCAGATAGAGGGTTGGATAAGCAATGCTGTAACTCCTCTATCTTCGGAACGAGCTTTAGGAGTTATTCTTCCTCATGCTGGTTATATGTATTCTGGGGAATGTGCTACTTTGGGTTTATACAGTATTTCCCACGAAAATATTGATAGTTTCATAATCCTTCATCCCAGCCATCAGGCAAACTATTTTGATTTTAGTGTTTCTCCCTATCAACAATATGTAAATCCTTTAGGCACTTTGGATTTTGATATGGAGCTCTACAATAAAATAGCTCCTGCAGCAGATCAAAATATACCCCTCATCTTACATCAGGAAGAACACTCTATGGAAATTCAACTACCAATATTGAATTACTTCTTCCCTAAAGCAAAAATTCTGCCTATTATGTTTGGAAATCAAATTCCTGCAGTGGCAAAACGCCTAGCAGAAATTCTCTATGAAACAATTTACAGTTCTACAAAGCGTATTGTTATCCTCTGTTCTTCAGATTTATCTCATTACCATCGTGCCCGGATAGCTGAAGAAATGGACAGCGAATTAATAAAAAATGTGATTGCTATTGATCCTGAACACCTCTGGCAGGGAATTTTACATAATAATTGTGAAGCATGCGGTATCGGGGGAATCCTCTGTTTGCTATATTATGCACAGTGTTACACAAATGCCAAAATGAAAGTTATTCAGTATACCCATTCGGGAAAAATATCCGGAAATGATTCTCAGGTAGTGGGTTATCTTTCTGCCAAGCTTTACATTTAAAATGAATAAGGAGGAATAATGCTTACTTTGGAACAGAAAAAAGAATTGCTCTCCCTTGCCCGAAATGCCATTAGTGCTCATTTTAAACATCAAACCGTTACTTTGCCTGAAGACCCTGCTTTCCATTTCCAACGCGGTGTCTTTGTAAGTTTGCATATTAATGGAAATTTTCGAGGTTGTATCGGCTATATTAAGGGCTATAAATCAATTGCTGAAAGCGTGAAAGAAATGGCAGAAGCGGCTGCTTTTCAAGACCCACGTTTTCCTCCTTTAACAGAAAAGGAACTGGAAAAAGTAACTCTTGAAATATCTATTTTAGGAGAGCTTATTCCCTTGCAAAAAAATGAATTACCGGTAATTGGCAGAGACGGACTTTATATTCAACATCCTTATGGTAGTGGATTACTTTTACCTCAAGTAGCTGTAGAATACAATTGGCAACCTGAAACCTTTCTGCGAGAGGTTTGTCGTAAAGCCGGATTGCCTCCTACTGCTTATCTTGATCCTGCCAGTGTTGTATATCGTTTTACTGCTGATGTCTTCAGCGAAGCAGATACATTTTGATTGACAGAAAAAGGGTCATTTATTTTTTGGTCATTGCTGAATGGAATTTTTGCGGGAATAGCTCAGTTGGCAGAGCGCAACCTTGCCAAGGTTGATGTCGCGGGTTCAAACCCCGTTTCCCGCTCCAGTTATTTTTTTTTGGCGACATAGCCAAGTGGTAAGGCAGAGGTCTGCAAAACCTTTATCCCCGGTTCAAATCCGGGTGTCGCCTCCAGTTCATTATCTTGCCGGAGTGGTGGAATTGGTAGACACAAGGGACTTAAAATCCCTCGAGCTTTGGCTCGTGCCGGTTCAAGTCCGGCCTCTGGTACCAAAGCGGGAATAGCTCAGTTGGCAGAGCGCAACCTTGCCAAGGTTGATGTCGCGGGTTCAAATCCCGTTTCCCGCTCCAGTTTTATTATTCCGCTATACCATAAAGGATACTTCCATAGATGAATTCTTTCAAAGCCGTAATCTTTGATATGGATGGAACTTTAATTGATTCAATGCAGCTCTGGCGAAATGTAGATAAGGATTTTTTACATTCCCGTGGTCTTAAAGTTCCTCCTGATCTTTTTGCAGAGCTTCCTCAGGGAAACAGTTTTATTCAAACAGCACAGTATTTTAAGGATAGATTTGGTTTACCTGATAGCCCGGAAAGCATTATGCAGGAATGGACAAAAATGGTCAGTAAGCATTATGAAACGGATATTGAATTGAAACCTGGCGCTATTGAATTGCTTTCCATACTACACCAAAAAGGGTTAAAAATAGGGTTGGGAACAAGCAATTCCCTGGAACTGGCAAAAAAAGTGCTCCTTCGGAATTCTGTATGGCACTATTTTCAGTGTGCTGTTACGGGAGATATAAATTTGAAAGGGAAGCCCTATCCGGATATTTATATTTTAGCTGCAGAACGCTTACAGGAAAAACCGGAAAATTGCCTGGTGATTGAAGATACTTTAACCGGTGTCCAGGCAGGAAAATCCGCAGGGATGACCGTTTTTGCCATTTATGATGAAGATAGTTCTGACCAGCATTTACTGATAAAAGAGCTGGTAGATGCTTTTTATTTAGATTTTAAGTCCCTGACGGAAGACCTTTTCCACACCTGGAAATAAACTTTAATGTCTTTGAAGTTAGACCTTCCTCCAAAAATAATCTTCCTCTTCAATTAAACTAAAGGATTGGAATTATGCCCTCACACTTGTATATCATCATTGGTGCCTACGGAAGCGGAAAAAGTGAATTTTCCCTGCATCTTGCGCGTTGTTTTAAAGCTCAAGGTAAGGATGTGGTTTTAGCTGATTTGGATGTTGTAAATCCCTATTTTCGTTCACGGGAAATGCAGGAGGATTTTATGCAAGAAGGCATTGATATTATTGCTCCGGAAGGTGAATATAAGCATAGTGATTTGCCGATGATTTCTCCCCGGGTGAAAGGAGCAATTCAAAATAAAGCGAAAACTGTTATTCTAGATGTAGGTGGTGACCCTGCCGGATGTAGAACTTTAGGGCGTTTTGAAGAACCCATAAAAACACGGGGTTACAATATGCTTTATATTGTAAATACTATGCGTCCTTTTACTTCAACTCCGGAAGAAATAATATCAATGAAAGAAGCGCTGGAAACTACATCGCGCTTAAAAATAACGGAAATTGTGTGTAACACCAACCTAATGGAAGAAACAACAGCAGAAATTGTGCTAACTGGAATCAAAATAGTAGATAAAGCAGCAAAACTTTCAGGACTCCCTTTTGAAACCTATCTTGTATTAAGCAAATATGAAAAAATCGTTCCGGATAATTTAGGTGGTAAAAAAAGAGAAGTTATGGCTTATAACTTGAAAAAACCCTGGGAATTATTCATTACAAAAGGAATTTGTTAAATCAGAAGAATAGATTATATTATAGTTACACTGTAATTCTTAGATTATGACACAGATAAATTGATTTTGAAAGTAGTGCAGGAGGATGAAATAAGAGAAAAATATGGAGTTTCGGTATAAAAATTGTTTTATTTATAAGCTCATATATTACAATAAGGAGTGAACGCTGATGAGAAAACAGCGTATTTTACCCATATTATTATTAAGCAGTGTACTCTGTATTTTGAGTTCTACTGCCTTTGCACATCACAATTTACCTGATGATAAAGGGAAGGGGAACTTCCGTTTTACGGAAACCAATCCCCCTGTGGCTCCAGTTCGTCCTATTGCCGAATTTGAACCTGCTTCCGATGTTTTAATTCGTTATCCTTTAGGGATACCTGTTTCGCTGGTAGCACAACTGGCAAATACGGCAAATGTTATTTGTATCGTAAGCAATTCGCAACAATCATCTGCCGTTTCTGCTTTTACCAATGCTGGAGTAAATATGGAACGGGTTAGTTTTCTAAATGCGGCAACGGATTCTTATTGGACAAGGGATTACGGACCCTGGTTCATTTTTGACGGTAATGGTGATTATGGAGTAGTAGATTTTGTGTATAATCGTCCTCGTCCCAACGATAATTTAATTCCCCAGGTTTTCGCCAATCAATTAGCTTTGAATTATTTTGGAATGAATTTACAGCAATCAGGGGGAAATTATATGTGCGATGGAATTAATACTGCTGCGCAAACAACTTTGGTTTATACCGAAAATGGCAACAATCAAGCCAATGTAAATACCAAAATGCAACAGTATTTAGGCATTACAAATTATCTAGTGCTGGAAGACCCTAATAACACTTATATTGAGCATATTGACTGTTGGGCAAAGTTTCTGTCTCCCGATAAAATAATTATTCGTAGCGTTCCTGCAAGTCATTCTCAATATAATGCCATAGAAAATGCGGCTAATTATTTTGCTACACACAATTGTGCCTGGGGTTATCCTTATCGTGTTTATAGGGTTTATACTCCATCCAATGAGCCCTACACCAATTCTCTTATTTTGAATAAAAAGGTCTTTGTCCCTATTGTAGGAGGCAGTAATGATAATCCTGCTCTGCAAGTTTATCGTGAAGCACTGCCTGGTTATGAAGTTATAGGTGTTTCTCAAACCGGTTCTGCCCCGTGGGAATCTACTGATGCCTTACATTGTAGAACGCATGAAATTCCGGATAAAAATATGCTGAATATTGTTCATACTCCCTGGCACAGCATTGTTCCGCTGGAAACTGATATTGTTATCAACACGGAAATAATTGCGCATAGTGGTCAGTCCCTTTATTTAGATTCTCTGTTTGTTTGTTATAAAGTAAATTCCGGTATCTGGCAAAGAAGTTATCTGCAACCTCTTGCCCGCAATAATTATACTACTGCTATAAGCGGATTTGCTTATGGAGATACTATTCGTTATTTTATTCACGCCGCAGATCAATCCGGAAGAAGTATTGACCATCCAGTTTTTGCTTATTTAGACCCTCATCTTTTTGTAATTCAACCAGATTTAAAACCTCCTGTTTTAACACATAATCCTATTACATCTATCACTAATCAAAGTGAGCCCATAAGTTTTATTGTTTCTGCCAATGACGAAAGTGGCATTAGTCAAGTGCTTTTCCGGTACAAAATAGATGATTCGGAAGTTTTTTCTTATCCAATGGACCCTTTAACTGAGGATAGCTATATTTTCCAGTATTATCCTGAATTTACTACTGAAGATCACATTTTCTATTACAGTTTTGTGGCTTATGATGGGGCTAATCCTCACAATACAAGTGTTCTTCCCGGACAGGATTTATGGTATGAAGTGCCTATTTTAATTGTTTCCTTGAATGATGAAGTCCAAATTCCAACCCTTCCAGAAGGTATTATCAGCGTTTACCCTAATCCTTTTAATCCCGCAGGCAGTGAACTTATCCGGTTGAAATACTTTTCCCCCGGGAACATACCTTTCTCTTTCAGGGTTTACAATCTGAAAGGTCAGATAATTTATACTGAAACGCTATTCCCGAAAGGAAAAGGCATTCAGGAAATTAGCTGGAATGGACTGGATAAAAAAGGAAAATTAGCTCCGAACGGAATATATCTGATAGAAATTTTACAGGGCTCAAAAAGCCACAAAAGCAAGCTAATAATAGTAAAATAGAACTATGTTGACTTATTTCAACTTAAAATATGAATAAATTCTACATTTTTTACTTGACAAGATTCTGTATGCATTTAGAAGTAACTCAAGCCTACAGACCCTACATAGAATGCCCTCCGAGCAGTGGGGATGCCGCCCGGCATTCCCCACTGTATTTTTTTGCCGCTTTATCAATAAGGAGAAATAAATGAAACAAGTTACATTTTTCTGCAGCTTTTTAAAACAGCTGATAAAGGGGGTATAGACAAAGTTGGAAGAAATCCGTTTGGAGTGCTTAAGCAAGGACTTTGACGGTTTTGTTGCCGTAGAAAATGTATCATTATCTATTCAAAGTGGAGAATTATTTTCTTTCCTCGGTCCCAGTGGTTGTGGAAAAACAACGCTGTTACGAATGATAGCCGGTTTTGAAATTCCCAGCACAGGCAGAATTTTAATCGGCAATACTGATATAACCGATTTACCTCCTTATAAAAGACAGGTTAATACTATTTTTCAGAATTATTCCCTTTTTCCACATATGACGGTTTTTGACAATGTTGCTTTCGGTTTGAGGATTCGGAAAAGCCCTAAAAATGAGATTACAAAAAGAGTTCGTGAAATGCTTTCTCTGGTTAAAATGGAAGACCAGGCAAACAAATTTCCCGAACAGATTTCAGGTGGACAAAAACAGCGTGTAGCTATTGCTCGCGCTTTAATCAACCAGCCCAAAGTTTTACTTTTGGATGAACCGTTGGCAGCATTAGACCTGAAATTGCGTCAACATATGCTGATTGAACTGATGAATATTCACGATGCAGTGGGAATCACTTTTATTTATGTAACTCATGACCAAGGTGAAGCGATGAGTATTTCAGACCGTGTAGCGGTTATGAATTATGGCAATATAATTCAAGAAGGACCTCCGGATGATATATATGAGCGACCCAATAGCGTTTTTTCGGCATATTTTATCGGGGAAACCAATTTAATTAGTGGAGAAGTTATCGGTATTGAAGATGACTATGTGCAAATAAGATGTCCAGATGGCGCCGGTAGCAGTTTTAACATAGACAGCACTTTTCATATTCAACCAACTCTAGGACAGGAATTAACCGTTTCCCTGCGTCCTGAAAAAATAGCTATTTCTCGTAATAAACCCCGTTATCAGGACGATATAAATATTTTACGCGGGGTAATAGAAGATATTTTATATCTCGGTTCACATACACAATATATCGTAAATGTTGGAGCTCTAAAAATCAGGGTTTTCAGTCAGCATAAACGAGTTTATTTTGACGATACAGCACTTGATTGGGAAGAACCGGTTTGGCTTTTCTGGCATGATACCGATAGCTGGCTGATCAATGAAATTCCCGAAAATGTGTTAACTGTTGATGAAATCTCAGAAGGCGGAATAAATCATTATCAGCGTTCTATTAAAAGACCGGCAATAAAGTGAAAAATCTTCCTTCTGCGAATCCCAATTACGCTTTACAACTGGCAACCGAACGCAGGAAGAATTTCACTTCCTGGATTTTGACTGCACCGGCTTTGTTATGGTTAATTTTCTTTTTTCTGGTTCCCTATCTGATTGTAATTATCTATAGTTTTCTGACTGCAGATATTTATGATGTAAAGTTTGAA
This sequence comes from Candidatus Cloacimonas sp., assembly GCA_023227825.1. Classification (GTDB taxonomy): domain Bacteria; phylum Cloacimonadota; class Cloacimonadia; order Cloacimonadales; family Cloacimonadaceae; genus Cloacimonas. The sequence continues at coordinate 108,148 of JALOCJ010000004.1, forward strand.
TTCACTCTGGATGCATATCGTCAGAGTTTTACGCCTGCTTATATGCATACTTTTTATTTATCGTTCCGACTTGCTCTGTTAACAACTCTCTTATGTTTGCTGCTTGGTTTTCCTGTTGCCTATTACATAGCGCGGGCAAAGGATAAGGTAAAAAATAATCTTCTTATTTTTATTATCATTCCTTTCTGGACAAATCTGATCATTCGCATCTTTTCCTGGCGTATATTTCTTGCCTATAACGGAGTGCTGAATAATCTTCTTTTAGGTTTAGGTCTGATTTCCAAACCCCTGGAAATTATGAGAACAGACCTTGCAGTCATCTTAGTTATGGTCTATGTTTATTTACCCTATATGATTTTGCCTTTATACAGTGTTTTGGAAAAATTGGATTGGACTTTGCTGAATGCCGCAATGGATTTGGGAGCCAATGAAGTTAAATCGTTTTTCCGCATAACCTTACCCTTGTCAAAAGAGGGTATTTTTGCTGGTGGACTGCTTGTTTTTATTCCTGCCTTAGGTTCCTATTTAATTCCTCAGTTAGTAGGAAATCAGCGTTCGCTCTATTTAGGACAGGTAATCACTTATAAAGTAAAGAATATTCCCCGCAATTGGCCTATGGCTTCAGCTTTGTCATTAACTCTATTATTAATTGTCGCTTTGTTTTTATTGTTAATATACTTTCTTTACCGCAGAGGCAAATTCAGGAAGCAAGTATGAAACACTGTTCTTTAGGCAGGTTTTTTAAGGGTATGAATTTAACTGTCTTCACTTTGGTGATGGTTTTTCTTTATATTCCTATTTTAATTTTGATTATCTTCAGTTTCAACGATGCCAAAATTATTACCGGCTGGAAGGGCTTTACTTTCAAGTATTATATTTTGCTTCTGGAAAATAAAACCATTCTGGAAGCATTTAGAAACACAATGCTTATTGCCGGACTCTCCACACTTATATCTACAATTTTAGGTGTGTTAGGAGCTTTGGGACTGGAATATCATAAATTCAACGGACGCAAATTATTTTCTGCTTTAATCTATGTTCCTCTCGTAATTCCGGATATTTTAATGGGTGTATCACTGGCTTTGTTATTTAATTTTACTAGGGTTAATACAGGAATGCTGACTGTGTTAATCGCTCATATTACTTTCTGCGTTTCTTATACGATTATTGTTATTCGCAGTCGTTTGGAAGGATTTGATTATTCTCTTGTGGAAGCGGCTATGGATTTGGGAGCAAAACCTGCAACTATTTTTTGGAAAATAAAATTTCCTCTTATTATGCCGGGAATTATTGCTGCGGCACTTTTGGCTTTTACCCTTTCCATAGATGATTTTATTATCACTTTTTTCACTTCCGGACGCGGGTTTGACACCCTACCAATTTATGTGGAAGGGGCAATTAGAAGGGGAACTATTACTACTATCAATTCCCTTTCCACAATTATGATTGGCTTAACTTTACTGTTAGTAGTTACCACAAAACGCATTCGGAAAATCGTAATTTCTTCCCTGTAACAAAAAAAGCTAATACAAGCGCAGGATAAACAGAATTAAAAGGATTTCGGGGATTTAATCATATTTTATTCAAGATATTGATGCCAATAAGCCCTAATATTGTTTTCATATTGATAATGCATAAATATTTTCCTGGCTGATGTGGATTCCTGAGAAAGCAGAAGTCCGGAGATGTCTACGCAATATAACTTCCATACCAAAAGGAAACAATGTCAGTAGAGAAAAGGAGTTGGCGAAGAAAGAATTTACTTTCCCTTTTTTCCTCTTGCCTGTTCATAATTTATAGTGTCCCAAATAAAAAATTTATTCTCTGTTGCCATAACTTAGCTTGCAATTGGTGAGACCATAACTTGTTTTTTTGCTGTGTATTATTTCCTGCCAAGTTGAATCTTTTATGCTGCATTAACATTTCTTTAACGATTCCTTAACAAAGTTAAGGCATCGTTAAAGAGTCGTTAAAGAGTCATTAAAGAAATGACTATGTAACAGGTAGTTAAACTAAGTCCATAAAGTAATTACATAAATCAAGATGATGACCGGAGATAACCTTCCGGATTTGTTGGTTGACCAGGAGGTCAACCTTCCGGATTTGTTGGTTGACCAGGAGGTCAACCTTTCGGATTTGTTGGTTGACCAGGAGGTCAACCTTTCGGATTTGTTGGTTGACCAGGAGGTCAACCTTCCGGTGTTTCCTCTTGGTGCTTTTGGAGGATTTAATTTGACATAAACTATAACTGAAGAATAGTTGTTATATGAACGAAATTAAAATTGATAAGAATATAAAAAATGAATTTGATACACTGCCTAAGGGCTGGGTTTTTTATCTTATTTCCGGTGCAGGAGAAAATTTATATGCAGGTTATTCAGCCAATTTGAAGGCAAAGATGAACAACCTTTATTGTAAAGCACAAGAAGGTGGTATTTATCAGGAATTATTGAACCTGGCGGAAAAATTGAGCTGGGTAACTTACCCTCAGGCAATATTCGCATTAATTCATTATAAATGTTATCTAACAGAAAATTCACCTCTCTATCAATATCAGATTCATCCTTGGGCAGAATATGTTTATTTAGCTTTGGATTCTCATCGTTTTCCTTTTATAACAATTCAGGAACATACTAATGATGATTGGTTATATTTGGGTCCTTTTCGCAGTCGTTTTTTCCTGGCTGATGTGCTTGATATCTATGCGCGAATATTAAAATTACCTGCCTGTGAGGAAGGTGAATATCTCTGTAACAAAAAGGAAAAAAATTTATGCCGGGGCTGGTGTTTGGCTCTTGATGATAATTCTGAAAACCAAGCGGATAATGCTCTGGATAAATTGGAATTGCTTTTAAAAGAAGCATTTCTGGTGCCTGAAAACGGCATTTTGGAACTTCTTCAACAGGAAAGAAATAAATACTTTAATGAACTGGATTTTAACAAGGCATACTTACTGGATGAAGAAATAGATATTTTAAAAAAATACCGCGAATGGTTGAAATTTCTTATTTCCGCTAAACATTTGGAATATGAAAGTGACGAGCTGATAATACAAAAAGGCAAAATCACCTATTGTCGCTTACAAAACAAAGATTATCATTTTCCTGTTGACACAACAGAATTTCGTATTAACGAGACACTTTCTCTTAATCTGGATAGTGTTGATGAAAGCAAGGTAATCTACGATTTTTTGCAAAAGAAGTAAGGAGTTTTAATGTTCAATGAGATTAGCAAATTGGCGATTGTTAAACAAAGTCGTAAAGGTAAAGTGCGCGATATATACGATTTGGGTGAAACACTTTTAATAGTTAGCACAGACCGCATTTCTGCATTTGATGTGGTCTTCCCCACCCTCATCCCTGATAAAGGGAAAATATTAAATGCCATTTCTGTTTATTTTTTTCAAGCTACTTCAGATATTATTCCCAATCATTTTATTTCTGCTAACATTTCTGAATATCCTGTGGAGCTACAGTCCTTTGGCAAATATCTGGATGGGTGCAGTATGCTGGTGAAAAAAACACGCGTAATCCCCTTTGAATGTATTGTGCGGGGTTATCTTAGCGGTTCTGCCTGGAAAGAATATAAAAAAAGTAATACCATTGGGGGAATGCTGATTGCAGAAGAAATGCAGGAAAGCCAAAAATTTCCTCATCCCCTTTTTACTCCCAGTACAAAGGCAGAAAGTGGTCACGATGAAAATATCAGCTACCGCGAATTTATGAGTCGGATGGATGAATCCCTTGCTGTTTATATTAAAGACAAAGCTTTGGAACTCTATTCCTATGCTCATAATGTGCTCCTAAAAAAAGGTGTCATTCTGGCTGACACCAAATTTGAATTTGGCACTATCGGCTCGGAAGTCCTGCTGATTGATGAATTGTTTACTCCAGATTCTTCCCGCTTCTGGTCTTTGGAGGATTACGAAATCGGCAAAAGTCCTAAAAGTTATGATAAACAATTTATTCGGGATTATCTGGAAAATAGCGGTTGGGATAAACAGTCCCCTCCACCTCCCTTGCCTGAAGAAGTGATTGAACAAACCAGACAAAAATATTTAACTATTCTTAAAATTATCACCGGTAAAGAATTGTGAAAACAAAAAAAATTATCTGCATCGTAGATGACGAAGAAGAACTGGTAGAAAACCTGAAAATTGAACTGGAAGCTATAAAACCGGACTGGAAAATTCTTACCTTCAGTGAAGGTATGAAAGCTATCCAGGAAATCGTGAAAGGCAATGTAGACCTCGTGGTTACAGATATCGCTATGCCCGATATGGATGGTTATGAATTGTTTTGGAGAATTAAGGATTACGATGAAAATATCCCTGTGATTATGATGACCGGTTTTGGTTATGACCCCAATCATGTGCTCGTGCGCGCTAAAGTTGATGGCTTGAAGGATGTTCTTTATAAACCCTTTGAAACAGAAAAACTGGTGGATATAATTGAAGCCCACCTGAAATAAATGGATTCTAACAAGTTAATCCAAAACCACCTTTTAAAACGCTCCCTTTTATCTTATGCCCTTTATCCTCTAAGTTTGATTTATGGCTGCTGGCAAAACCAACGCAGAACTTATTATCAAAGAAAAGCTTATAAGGCACCTTGCAAAATAATCAGCATCGGAAATATCGTTAGCGGCGGTTCAGGAAAAACACCTCTCACAATTACCTTGGCTAATTTGCTGCAAAAGAAAGGGCTAAAAGTTGCTGTCTCCCATCGCGGCTATAAAAGTGCTTTTGAAAATAATCCTCATATCATAGCAGATGATTCGGGTCTGCTCTATGATGTTCAACAAACAGGTGATGAGGCATATTTAATTGCTTCCTCCCTACCTGAAGTTCCTGTAGCGGTTGGCAGAAAACGCAAAGCAGCAATTCAGATCTTATTGCAAAAATATCCTGACCTGGAGATAATTATTTTAGATGATGCTTTGCAACACTATTATGTCTATAGAGACCTGGATATTATCAGTTTTGATGCCTCTCTTGGTCTTGGCAATGGCTTTGTGATTCCTGCAGGTTATTTAAGAGAACCTCTTGCCAATATTCCCTCCCAAAGCATCGCTATTATTAACCATAAAAATGAACAACAAAAACAACTTCCCTGGCTGGAAAAAATTATCCGTAAAGGATTGCTTGTATTTCATTGTTTCGGCTCGCCTTCTTGTTTCAGGAATTCAGATAACAATACCTTTCCTCTTACCTATTTAAACGATAAAAAGATAGTCCTTTCCTCTGCTATTGCCAATCCTGCTTCCTTTGAACAGAGCGTTCATTCTTTGGGTTTGTCCTTTATGAAACACTATGCCTTTCAAGATCATTACGCTTTTCAAGACGCATCTCTGCCGAAAAAATTGCTGGAGCTAAACCCGGACTATATTCTCTGTACTCAAAAGGATATTATGAAACTGGCAAAATTTGAGCTCTTAAAAAACCGTTTGCTAGCTCTGGAACTAATATATAGCTTTGAACAAGAAGATAAATTTCTCAACCAGGTACTAAGTTATATTAAATAGTAATTTCCCCGATTGCTGTTGTCCCCGTCAACCAAAACCGGATTGTTGACGTCCTCGTCAACCAAAAAACCGCAATGTTGACATCCTCGTCAACCACTTTTCCTTCTTTTTCGTTACTGAAAAGTTCACGGTATGTAAATAGCTCAGTTGTAAGTGGAACGACAAGGATGTCGTTCTTCCGGTATTTGCTCTTTCACAATTCTGTTCTTTACGCTGTGATATGACTCGTAACACTGGAAGAACTTACAAAGTGAAATCTGTGTTATCTGTGTAATCTGTGAGAGGTAAAATTGTGATAACCAGCTCTCACTGCCAAATAAATTCAGAGGCAATATAAAAGTTATTTCAAAAATGATAACTCCTGACTTAAACAGCAAAGATAATGGATTCTCTATTTAACCAATCAATATTATTTTTTCTTTGGTTTTATGCCAAAAATCTGACTTTTAATCCATTGCCAGTTATAAGCAATGTGAAAAATAGCTAAAACAGCAAAGAGAAACCCGAAAATCTCATGAATTTCTTTAAATCCGTATGCATCATAGTTGAACAATTCGGAAATCTTGTAGGTTATTATCCCTGCAACAGCAATAACAAGAACAACGAACATAATAGGATTAAGTATCTTTAGCTTTTTGTTATTCATTTCACACTCCTTTTATAAATATTATATTGCAAATTCACTTTCTGGCAACTTGAATTCACTGGAAAGAAATAGCATATTGCGAAATATTAAAATAGCGATATGGAGTGACAGTGAAACAATAATAGCATTTGCTCTAATCCTGAGGCAAGCTATCAGTTTCCCTTCCCTATTTTCCATCCATCTCTTTTTTCTCTTAATATCGCTTTGTTTAATAAATTTGAAATTGAGCAGACACAGCTATGGCTGCCGTTTCTGCTCGGGTTACATTTCTGCAAACAGAGATTGAAAAAATATCCTGTTGTGCAAAGAAAGAGAATTCTTCTTCACTGAAGCCACCTTCAGGACCTATAATAAAACAGGGTTTAATACTCTTTGGTAAATCTGATATTCTTTGGGCAGGTCTTTGTTCAGAGCATAAAACAGGTTTCCAGTCCTCTGCAAGAATCGTTTTTACAGCTTCTTTTAAAGGAAGTGGTTCATTAATTCTCGGTAACCAGGGATTATCGCATTGTTTTATGGCAGATAGGGCAATGCGTTCAAAACGGGAAACAGTATTTTTAGAAGGAGCTCGCACACTATAATCAGTTAATAAAGGATAGAATGCAGTAACTCCTAATTCAGTACACTTTTCAATCACTAATTCATCATTCCTGTTTTTCAGAAGGGCAAAAGCAATAGCAAAAGGTCTTTCCGGGAAAGGAAATTTTTCTATTTTGAAAATTTCAATAACCGCAAGGTCTTTATCAACCTCAGTCAGCTTTCCCTCTGCAATTAATCCGCTCCCACTATTCAGTTTAACTATGTCTCCAATTCCTGTTCTCCTAACATTAATCAAATGATGGAATTCCTGTCCTTCAATGATAACATTCTTCTTATCAGAGCTTAATTCAGGGAGATATATAGACGGCATAGCTTAACGAAAAACCTTCTTGTTTTGTTCCTACAGAACATTCTCGTTATTATTCTATAAAATATACTTATAGTCAGCATAAATATTCCTTATCCATATAATACTTAAAATAATGCAGCTGACAACACCTGATAATTTAGGAGAAGTAACTCTTCAATTTGGAAGCAAAGTTTTTCCCTGGTTTCAGGTCTCTTTTTCGGTCAAATTCTCTTAAGCGGTTATAGAGTTCTGCTTCTTCGCGAGAGAGTTTTGTAGGAATAACTACAATCGTTTTCACTATTTGATCCCCTCTGGAATAACTGCTATGACCTTGAATTCCTTGACCTTTCAAACGAAATAATCTACCGCTTTGTGTTCCGGGTGGAACTTTCATTTTAACAGAACCGGTTAAAGTAGGCACAATAATTTCATCGCCTAACACAGCTTGAGATACAGTAATGGGATATTCCAGAATAATGTTATTTCCTTCACGTTCAAAGAGATCATCCTTTTTTTGATGAATAAGAACAAGAAGGTCTCCTCTGCTGCCTCCTCGGGTTCCTACATTGCCTTGTCCTCTGAACCGAATATATTGACCGTCTTCAACTCCCGGCGGAATCTTTATCGGTATTTCCTTAACCGTTCCAATGCGTCCTTCACCGTAACACTTGTTGCATTTATTTTTAATGATATGTCCTTCTCCATTACAAGTAGGGCATTCTGATATAGTTTGCATCCGTCCGAAAAGTGACTGCCGAATTTGACGAACTTGCCCTGTTCCTTTACAATTAGGACAGGTCTCTGTTTTTCCTTCAGCACTTCCGCTTCCTCCACATTTATCACAGGGTTCTTTAATGCCAATTTTAATGGTCTTCTCCACTCCCTTAGCAATTTCCTGAAGTGACAGAGATAGTTCAATTTGCAGGTCTTCCCCTTTATTGGAACTGCTTGAACTGCGTTGAGTTCTACTTCCGAAACCACCTCCGAAAATTGTTTCAAAAATACTGCCTAGTCCATCGCCAAAAATATCATTTAGATCGCTACGGTGCATAAATTCTTCCCAAGAGAATCCTGTACCTCCAAATTGATTCTCTAATCCGGAATGACCGTATTGATCATATATCTTCCTTTTTTCCTTATCCGATAGAACTTCATAAGCTTCACTTGCTTCTTTGAATTTTTCTTCGGCTTCTTTATTATTCGGGTTTTTATCCGGATGAAACTGCATTGCCAGTTTTCGGTATGCCTTTTTTATAGTCGCATCGTCGGCATTTCTATCTACGCCAAGAATTTCGTAATAATCTCGTTTTGCCATTAATAAACCTCTCACAGATGTTACTGATTTAACTGATAAAATAAAAACTACTAATTAAAACTCTTATATTCTATCCTTCTACTTATTTTAAGGATTAGACGGATTAACACGGTTTAAAATATTTAAACTGCGTTAATCCTCTAAAATCGGTCTAATCCGTTTTTTTAATTATTTATCATCAACAACTTCAAAGTCGGCATCTATAGGACCTTCCTGTTTGGGTTTTTCTTCCTGAGGTCCTTGTTCAGTAAAACCTTCAGAATTAAATCCACTTGCATTGGGATTGAATCCTTCTCCACCGGTACTTTGTTGCTGTTGCATATTGGCATATATAACCTCACCTAAATGTTGCGCTTTTTTGGCAAGATTTTCTTTTATCCTGTTTAGTTCTGCTGCCTCAGTTGCTCTTTCCATTTGTTCTTTAGCATTCTTTATTTCCTCTTCCAGTTCGCTTCTTTCGCTGTCGGAAAGTTTATCTCCATATTCGCTCAAACTCTTTTCCGTGCTGAAGATTAAGGAATCCAGTTCATTCTTGGTAGCAACGAATTCCTGGCGTTTTTTATCCTCTTCTGAATGCAATTCCGCATCTTTAATCATTCTGTCTATATCTTCCTTACTGATGCTTCCAGCCCTATCAATTCTTATGGACTGTTCTTTACCGGTTCCCTTATCTTTAGCAGAAACATGGAGAATGCCATTAGCATCAATATCAAAGGTAACTTCAATTTGAGGAACTCCTCTGGGAGCAGCCGGAATGCCAACCAGGTCAAAACGCCCTAAGGATTTATTATCTGCAGCCATAGGTCGCTCACCTTGAAGAACATGAATAGTAACCGCAGTTTGATTATCCGCTGCTGTAGAAAAAACTTCACTCTTCTTCGTCGGAATAGTTGTATTACGCTCAATCAGTTTAGTCATAACTCCACCTAAGGTTTCAATACCTAAAGATAGAGGAGTTACATCTAAAAGCAGAACATCGCTTACTTTCTCGTCACCGGAAAGAATAGCACCTTGTATAGCAGCTCCAATTGCTACTACTTCATCTGGGTTCAAACTGCGATTGGGCTTTTTACCAAAGAACTTTTCCACGGCTTCCAAAACTGCAGGAATACGTGTGCTGCCTCCAACCAAAAGGACTTCCTGAATATCAGCAGGTTTCAGTTTAGCATCATCTAAGGCTCTTTGGCAGGGACCTAAAGTCCGATCAACTAAATCAGAAGTTAAACGGTTAAATTCAACTCTGGTTAAATCCAGGTTCAAATGTTTAGGTCCTGTAGCATCAGCCGTAATAAAAGGCAGGTTTATATTTGTCGTTAATGTTCCGGAAAGCTCAATTTTAGCTTTTTCTGCCGCTTCTCTTAAGCGTTGCATAGCCATCGGGTCACGAGATAAATCCATTCCTTCCTGTTTCTTAAATTGTTCCAGAATCCAGTCAATAACCCGCTTGTCAAAATCATCACCACCTAAGTGAGTATCACCATTGGTAGATAGAACTTCTACAACGCCTTCGGAAATATCCAGAATGCTGATATCAAAGGTTCCACCACCCAAGTCATAAACAGCTACTTTCTGTTCCTTTTTATTTTCCATTCCATAAGCAAGAGCAGCAGCTGTGGGCTCGTTAATAATTCTTTTTACATCCAGACCGGCTATGCGTCCTGCATCTTTTGTTGCCTGCCGCTGATCGTCATTGAAATAGGCAGGAACAGTAATTACTGCTTCCGTTACTTTTTGCCCTAAATATGCTTCGGCAGTTTCTTTCATTTTGGTGAGAATCATCGCTGATATTTCCTGTGGAGCATAATCCTTATTTTCTACATCAATGTGCACAACTGCCTGATTCTTTAAGCCACGAACAACCTTAAAGGGCACCTGCTGAATTTCTTGTGTTACTTCATCGTAACCTCTTCCCATAAACCTTTTTATGGAGAAGACAGTATTTTGGGGATTAGTTATTGCCTGGCGTTTTGCCAATTGACCGACCAGACGTTGACCATCCTTTGTAAAACCAACTACTGAAGGAGTTGTTCTGCTTCCTTCGGCATTAGTTATAACTACCGGTTTGCCGCCTTCTACAACGGCAACACAGGAGTTTGTTGTTCCGAGATCAATTCCAATTATTTTTCCCATTTATTCCTCCTGGGATTCTTTATTTATTTTTAAACCATTAGAAACCACCACCCTAACCGGTCGCAATACTTTACCGTGCATTGTGTAACCATTTTGGATGATGGCAGTAACGGTATTTTCTTCTTGATCACTAGGAATATGAGCCAGGGCTTCATGAAACTCTGGATTGAAGGGTTCTCCCAGTGCTTCTATTTTTTTTACACCTTCTTTTTCTAGGGCTTTACGGAGTTGCTGTTCAATCATTAGGACTCCTTTTCCGAAGGGAGTTGATTTTTCTTCTTCACTTCCCTGCTGGATAGCCCGTTCAAAATTATCTAACACATCGCAGATTTCTAAAGCAAACTTCTGCGTAGCTAATTTAATCCAATCCGCTTTTTCGGATAGGGTTCGTTTGCGGAAGTTCTCAAATTCAGCCATACAGCGCAGGTATTTATCTTCCCATTCCGCTATTTCTTTTTCCAATTCTTCTATCTTGTTCGCTTTCGGTTCTTCTGAAACTTCCGTTGTAATTAGTTCATCTTTTCCCAATTCTGGTTCTTTGGGTACTTTTTTATTCATCCCTTTTTCTCCTGAGGCACGATCATTCCGCGCCTTGTTGTATTTGTTATAGTTTTTGCTACATCCCTGATAAGAGGAATCAGCTTACGATATTCTGTTCTGACAGGTGCTAAAACACCTAAATATCCAGGTATACCAAACACCTCATATTTAGCAAAAATAAGAGCAAAATCCAGCCAGGTACTCTTAGCAAAGTCCTCACCTAAAACTATATTAACTTCTTTTTCACTTTGATGTTTACGCATCGTATTTAAGAGAAAATCCTGACTTTGCAATAAACTCATAAATTTCAATATATTCTCTTTATCATCAAATTCCTTTTGTTCCAGAAAATTAATGCTGCCGTCATAATGAATAAAGAAATCACTTATTTCCATAAATGCTTTATGCAATTCAGCCAGAAACCAGCTAATCATACCATCATCAGCATTTTCCTGCATTTCCACTAAAACCCGGTTAGCTATGTCATAAATCTGTAAACCAGCTAGTTCATCATTTAAATAACGCACTAATTTCTTTAACTGCAATTCGGTTAATTCATTTTCGCATTTTAAGATAACCGTCTTATCCAAGCCGGAATCTAAGCTCATTACAAATATCAGCTTATTTTCTCCTATAGAAAATACATCCAGCTTTGCTAGATAACCACTGGAGACCTCCGGCTCAGCAACAAATGAAAGCTGGTCTGTTTCCTTAGCTAAATTCTCCATAATATAATACAGAGCTCTGGGTGTATCTTTATAGTTGCGGACCAAAATCTCTCTCAAAAAATCCATTCCTTCATATCTGATCTTTTCTATTTCCGGTTCAATCAATCTTAAATATTCCCTGTAACCTTTTATTGTAGGAACTCTTCCTGCTGATGTATGTGGCTGGGAAATCAGATTCACTTTTTCCAACTTCAGCAAGTCCAAACGCAAGGTAGCTGAGGATACATTACATAGATATTTCTCGTTCAGTATCCTGGAAGACACCGGTTCGCAACAGATGATGTATTCATCTACCAGTGCTTTAAGGGTCTCGTTTAGTCGTAGCTGATTCTTTTTCATTGTCTCCACCGTTTTTTTTCTTAGCAGTCCAATGAGTAAACTGCTAATCTAAAGACAATTTAATCAACTTTGGAAAATTGTCAATCTAAAATTGAGAGTGCTAAAAAATATATTTCCTGTTTCTTCTTTATTTCCCAACACGAACCAGTTTTCCTTGACTAAAAACATTATTGCTGATAGTAAGATTTTTTTTCGTTAGAGGAGATAAAATGAAGGAATATAGTAATTTGAAACAGGGTCTGACCACAAAGGAAGTGGAAGATAAATTAAGACAGGAAGGGTATAATGAACTACCAGGTTCAAAATCTCGTAATTGGTGTAAATTGATTTGGGATGTAATAAGTGAGCCAATGTTCATACTGTTAGTTTCCTGTGCTGTTATTTATTTCTTTTTAGGGGATTTGCAAGAGGCAATTGTTTTAACTGCTTCCGTCGTAATTGTTATATCTATAGAACTTTTTCAGGAACATAAAACGGAAAAAGCGCTGGAAGCACTGAAGAATCTTTCCAGTCCGCGTGCCTTAGTTATTCGGAATGGAGAACAAATCAGAATTCCCGGCAGAGAAGTAGTAACTGATGATTTAATTATTTTAGCTGAAGGGGATAGAATTCCTGCTGATGCTTATATCCTGGAAAATAATTTACTTAGCATTGATGAATCTCTTTTAACAGGGGAATCTGTTCCGGTTAGAAAACAGATTTGGGATAAGAAAGAAAAACCAACTAATCCTGGAGGTGATGATTTACCTTTTGTTTATTCCGGAACCTTAGTTGTAAGTGGCAGAGGTATAGCACAAGTTTTTGCCACAGGAGAAAGAACCGAACTTGGTAAAATTGGTAAATCGCTGGAAACGATTGAAGAGGAAGAGACCCGGTTAAGTAAAGAGACAGCTAAATTAGTTAAATATTTTGCCACTTATGCTTTGCTTATCTGTGCTGTAGTAGTTATTGTTTTTTATATCACCAGAAAGCATTTAATTAATGCCCTATTAACAGGTATCACTTTAGCAATGTCTGTATTACCGGAAGAATTTCCTGTAGTTCTAACTGTTTTTATGGCTTTGGGCGCATGGAGAATGTCCAGAAAAAATGTGCTGGTTAGAAGGTTACAGGCAATTGAAAGTTTGGGCTCAGCTACAGTTTTATGCACTGATAAAACAGGAACAATAACCTACAACAAAATGACCCTGCAAAAAATAGTCAACAACAACGAGAACATAGCTTTAAACCGAACCGCAACTATTTCTGAGGCAATTCATAATACTCTCGTTTACAGTGTGTTAGGCAGTATGAGAGAGCCCTTTGATCCAATGGAAAAGGCAATTCATAAGGCTTTAATAGATATAGATTCCTCCGCTTATACGGAGCTGCAAAAATATCAGGAAATAAGAGAATATCCTTTAACAGATGAGCTCCGAGCTATGGCAAAGGTATGGAAAATTCCTGGTAACCCTAATTACACAATTGCGTTAAAAGGTTCTCCTGAAGCAGTTGTTACACTCTGCAAAATAAATTCGGAAGAAATTAAAACTATAATGAATCAAGTTTCAGATTTGGCAGAAGAAGGGCTTAGGGTTTTAGCAATTGCCTCTTGTGAATATAAAGCAGATATTTTACCGGAAAAGCTGACTGACTTATCTTTCCACTATTCAGGTTTAATTGGACTGGCTGATCCAATTAGAGAAACAGTTCCGGGAGCAGTTAAAATATGTTACAAAGCAGGAATCAGAATCATTATGATTACTGGTGATTATATTGGAACAGCAAAGGCAATTGGTAAACAGATAGGGTTGAAAAATGTTGATAATGTTATATCGGGTAGTGAATTAGACCATATTTCTGATAAAGAATTGGCAGAAAGATGTAAACAGGTATCTATTTTTGCCCGAGTAGTACCCTACCAAAAACTAAGAATTGTGCAAGCACTTAAAGCAAATGGAGAAATTGTAGCTATGACAGGAGATGGAGTGAATGATGCTCCGGCTTTAAAAGCTGCCAATATAGGTATTTCTATGGGTTTAAGAGGGACGGATGTAGCGCGTGAAGCATCGGCTATTGTTTTAACGGATGACGATTTTTCTTCTATTGTAAGTGCAGTAAGAATGGGTAGAAGGATATATGATAACCTGCGTAAGTCCTTCACTTATGTATTTTCTTTACATATCCCTATTGCCGGAATGGCAATGATTCCAGCAGCGTTTGCTAATTATCCGATTATTTATTTTCCGGTTCATATCGCTTTTCTGGAGTTGATAATTGACCCTGCGTGCTCCATAGTTTTTGAAATGGAGAAGGAAGAGGAAAATATTATGGAAAGGCCTCCTCGTTCTGTAGATGAAAGTTTATTTGGTACAAAAAGGTTAATAATTGGTTCTCTGCAAGGTTTGGGGGTGTTGATATTATTAGTTCTTATGTATTTTTGGGGAATTAATAACGGAATGGGGGATAATCATTTAAGAGCGCATATCTTTACTACTTTAGTTTTTTCCAATCTGATGTTGATTACTACAAACCGTAGTTGGCAAAAGAACCTTTTTCAGATTCTCCGTACTCCCAATAAAGGTATGACTTTTTTGTTCTTAGGTGTTTTTGCCATAGTTCTATTGATGATTAAAGTGCCTTCTGTCACCAATATTTTTCACTTGGAGTCAATGACTTTTATGGAGCTATTTACCTGCTTAGTTTTAGGCAATTTAAGTGTTGCCTGGTTTGAAATATACAAGCTGATTGTAAATAAAAAACCGGATAAGAAATAAATAACAAAATAGCATAGCGATGTGATATTTATAAAGTTGCGAATTCTGCGTGCTTCAAATTATAACTAAGCCATGTCTGATACCGCGGGTAGAAACAATAAACTTTTCTTTTCCACTGGCTTTCAGTAAAGTCCAATAAATCAAGACAGCAGCCAGCATAATATCGGCACGTTCACTTTCCATTCCGGGAATTTGTTTACGCTGTTTAATGGTTGTCTGTATATAGAGGTTAATTTGTCTTTCCAATTCCTTTAAGGTTATTTCATAGCCGTCTGCCTCTTCCGGAGAAGCAATTTTACCTCCGGAAGCAACACAGGCACAGACATAAACCCCTCCCCCAGCACCGATAAAAGTATCCTGAACCATAAAAGATTGGGGTAAATTTTGGTAAACATTCTTAACTAATTCATCAAAGTCAGCTTGTGAAATGGGATCACTGTGAATATATCTTTTAGTAAAATTCACAGCCCCCACAGGAAAACAGGTTGCTTTATGGATAAGTCCTTTGTTCCCGTTGATGATTTCTGTGCTGGCTCCTCCACTGTCAAAAATAGTTATTGGTTGTAAGGGTTTTTTAGCACCGCTCAGCACGCCTTTCCATTCCAAAAATGCTTCCTGTGCTTCATCAATAACAGTTAATTTAATTCCTGTTTCTTTAACAATGCGGTCTACAAATTCCTGTTTATTAACAGCTTTGCGGATCGCTTCTGTGCCGACAGCGCGTATTTCTTCAATTTTGTAAGTAGAAAATACATTCTCCTGCAAATTTTTTAAAATAGCGATCGTCCTATCCTGAGCTGTTGAGGAGAGGAAATCTTTTTTATTTAAAGCAGAAGCAAGACGGGTTTGAAATCTTAGGTCTTTCAGGCAAATAAAGTCCTCTCCCCTCTTTTCTGCAATCAGACATTTGAGGGAATTGGAACCACAATCTATAGCCGCTATTTGCATAAGGTTAACGGGTTAACGGGTTAACAGGTTAACAAGTGAAGTGGCAATCCGTTAAAACAGTTTTTCTTTGCTGCTTGCATAAATTTCCCCGGGTTCATTTTGACAATCCTGTATTCCATAAAATCTGCGCTATCTGCGAAATCTGTATGAAATAAAGCGTAGAAAGTCCTTAGCTATCTTGTAGTAGGAGGACAGTGTCCTCCGATTACAGTTCAGGATAGAGAGGAAACTTATCCGTTAAAGAATGAACTTCTGTTTTCATTTCTTGCAGGTATTCCTCATTATCAATATGCTCGTAAACCCTTTTAATATAATCAGCAATCAGTTCCATTTCCGCTTTTCCCATTCCGCGAGTAGTTACAGCAGGAGTTCCTAAACGAATTCCGGAAGCAACAAAAGGACTTCTGGTATCAAAAGGAACAGTATTTTTATTAGCAGTAATTCCTGCTTTATCAAGTGCTTCTTCCATTTTTTTGCCACTGGGGCTGCCATTTATTTCGGGTCCTAAATCAATCAGCAGCAGGTGAGTATCGGTTCCTCCGGAAACAAGTTTAAAGCCGTTTTTAATTAAAGCATTAGATAAGGTCTCAGCATTTTCTATAACTTTTTGCTGATAGATTTTAAATTCCGGCTGCAGTGCTTCCTGAAAAGCAACTGCTTTAGCGGCAATAATATGCATTAGAGGACCTCCTTGCACACCGGGAAAAACCTTACTATCTACCTCTTTAGCAAATTCTTCTTTGCATAAAATAAGCCCGGCACGCGGTCCTCGTAAGGTCTTATGAGTTGTGGAAGTAACAATATCAGCATAAGGAACCGGGCTTTGATGTAAACCAACAGCAACAAGTCCTGCAATATGAGCCATATCAACCATAAGCTTAGCTCCAACTTTATCAGCAATTTCGCGAAATCTGGCAAAATCCAATTTCCGGGGATAGGCAGAAGCTCCAGCTAAAATCATTTGTGGTTTATGTTCCAAAGCTAATGCTTCCAGTTCATCATAATCCAATTGTTCCGTCTCTTTATTTACAGTGTAAGGAACAATATTATATAGCTGACCGCTGAAAGAAAGAGGATGACCATGGGTTAAATGACCCCCATGAGAAAGTTCCAAAGCCATAACTGTATCCCCTGGTTTAACAAGTGTAAAATAAGCAGCCATATTTGCCTGGGAACCGCTATGGGGTTGAACATTTATATGGTCAGCTCCAAAAATTTGTTTTGCCCGCTCAATGGCTAAGCGTTCAGCATCGTTGATAAATTCACAGCCGCCATAATATCTACCATAAAGGTTGTAATTAATAGCGCCGGTTTTTTTACTCCAACGGTAGGGATAGCCCTCAGCATATTTATTGGTCATCACACAACCTTGAGCTTCCAAAACAGCCAGGGAAGTAAAATTCTCACTGGCAATCAGTTCCAGATTTTCCCGCTCTCTTTTCAGTTCATTCATAATGGCAGCGTAAATTTCGGGATCGGTTTTTTGAATGTGGTTCATTACCTTTCTCCTTGATGTATTTTATTAATTCTGTTTAAATGCCTTTTACCCTCAAAAGAGGTGTTCAGCCAGACATTAGTAATATCTATGGCATAAGGAATGGCTGTAAATCTTCCTGCCAGGACCAAAATATTAGAATCGTTATGCAATCTTGATAGGCGAGCTATATCTGTATTTCCGCATAAAGCTGCTCTGATTCCAGGAACTTTATTGGCAGTTATACTCATTCCTATTCCACTGCCGCAAATTAAGATACCCTTATCACATTTTCCTTCTGCAACTGCTTTAGCTGCAGGATAACCGGTATCGGGATAATCCATACTTTCTGTACTGTTTGTGCCAAAATCTACAAATTCTATTTCAGGAAAGGCACTTTTTATGGCTTCTTTCATTTCAAAACCAGCATGGTCAGAACCAATTGCTATTTTCATTTTTCCTCCGCCATTAAACAAGATAGTGCAATACAGTAATATTTGGACTTTTCACTTTCACTACGGCTCATAACAATAACAGGTTTTGTCGTTCCGCAAATTAAACCTGCCAATTCTGCGTCTCCAAAAAGCATTAGTCCTTTATAAAAACTATTAGCACTTTCCAGATTGGGAAAAATTAAAATATCCGCATCTCCTTCTAAGGGACTTGGAATTCCTTTAATTGCAAGGGAGCCAGGATCACAGGCAAGAAAAATATCCAAAGGTCCATCTATAATGCAGTTTTTTATTTGACCTCTTTCTGCCATTTTGCATAGAAGAGCATAATCCAGGGTCTCTGGCATTGAAGGACTAACTTTTTCGGTAGCAGATATTAATGCCACTCTCGGTTTTTCAATACCAAATCGTCTTGCCATAGTCACACTGTAATTGATCATCGCTATTTTCTGGTCTAAATCCGGGTTAATTAAGACAGCTGTATCGCTAACAAAAAGCAGTTTATGGTATTTTGGGATTTCCAAAGCACAGGTATAACTCATCACTGCTTTTGGGGGTAAAAGTCCCTGTTCTTTATCCAGAACTGCCTTTAAGAAAGTATCTGTTCCTACAAGTCCTTTCATTAAAACATCCGCTTCTTCATTACGAACCATTCTAACTGCTTCTTTTACAGCTTGGGCTGGTTCCGTTATATTCTTTATTTCAACTTGATTAGAAACAATATCAGAGGTCAGCAGCTCTTTAATTTTAGTTTCGTTACCAATCAAAACAGGATAAATAAAGTCATCTTTAATAGCTTGTAAAATAGCATTAATTGTATTACTATCTTCGGCAACAGCAACAGCAATGCGCGTTTTTTTGCCGCTGTTTTTTGCTTTTTCTGCAAGTTCTTTAAGTTTAGTAATCATTTTTATGCCAACATTGCTGCTAAAGTTATAGAATACAATTTACTGCGTTCTCCATCACCCCTGGAAGTTAACACACAGGGAACTCTTGCTCCCATAACTATTGCTCCCAGTTCACTTTTCAATAGCCTAATAACTGTTTTATAAAAAGTGTTACCAGCTTCAATATTGGGAAAGAGAATACAATCAGCATCTCCACAAACAGGACTATCCACACCTTTAATAAGTGCACTTTCCCTGTCAATAATCATATCAAATCCCAAAGGACCTTCTACAATAGCTCCTTTAATTTGACCGCGATGAGCCATTTTGGCAATTAAAGCTGCTTCTACCGAAGAAGGAATTTTGGGAAGGACTTGTTCGCTGGCAGAAAGAATTCCTACTTTCGGATTTTCTATGCCTAAAATATGAGCCGTTTTAATCAAATAATTGGTGATGGCAATTTTCTGATTTAAATCGGGCAGGGGAATTACAGCTACATCACCAACAATCAACAATTTATGATAATTCTTCGGTTCGGTAACTGTTACATGAGAAAGAATAGCTCCCGGATCCATCAATCCACATTCCTTATTCAAAATTGCTTTCATATAGCGGTCTGTAGAAAGAAGACCTTTCATTAAAAAATCGCCTTCACCTTTGTTAATCATCTCTACAGCTAAGGCAGCGGACTTAACATCGGTTGGGCAATGGACAATGTTAAATTGTGAACAATCAAGATTGTGCTCCCGACATACGGAAAGTATCAATTTTTCATCGCCAACTAAGGTTGCATCAACCAGACCCATTTCTACTGCCATATAGGCGGCTAAAATAGTATGGGAATCAACACCCCAGGCAGCTACTAAACGTTTTTTAGGTCTGGTAGCTAAAACATCGAACATTTGGTCAAGTTTACTGATTTGCATAGTTTTTTATCCTTTATTTCTTTATTACTAATAATCTGCGGGTATCACTATAGACAATGGCTAAATCCTGAATTTTATAGAGATTCAATTTCCCTAGAGTTTTTTCTTCTTCCCCTATAATTTTACTCTGTAAAAAGAAATCTGCACCACTTTGTTTTACCAATTGCAATATTTCTTCCGGATTTTCCGATAAAGTAAAAACTGAATCCCCTAAAACGAGATTAACTGCCTTTGTTTGCAGTAAGTTAGTACGATATGACGCGTTAATATTTTCACCCTGTTTCTGTAAAGAAGGTTCTGTTTCCGGAGGACATAGAAAAATAAGAGAGCTACGATTTTTTCCCAAACTGGTAAACTTGCCACCTGTTAAAAACGCTTGAATACACTCCACCGCATTAAAAGAAAAAGATTCCAATTCTTCCGCTGCTCTACTGTTTGCAGAAGTTTTCGGTTCTAAAAAAATAATGCTTTTTTCTTCTCCCGTTCTGCTTTCGGGTATATTGGCACAAGCAAAACTAAACAGGGTTAAAGTGCAAATAACGGTTAGGTTTAATAAATGCATTTTCTTCCTGTTAGTGCAACTGTTTACAGTTAAGCAAATTAACTTCATTTCATAGCGTCTCAAAACCATTTTGTTCTTTATGTTAATAATTCCTTATTTTGTCAAGATTTGTTTTCTGGGTTTTTCACAATTATTGCTTTGAGCATAATCTATTCAATCGCAGGAGCTATTATTATCAAGGACTTAGTTAAAAATGAAGAAGGATAAATGAAAAAGGAGAAATAAAATGGAGAAGGGAAAATGGAAAATTGAGAATTAGAAAAGAAAAATTAAAAATTAAAAATCTGTGTTATCTGTGTAATCTGTGAGAGATATAAATTACTACTTAAAAAATACTTAAATATCAAACTGTTATAATCCTTATAGCTGCTCTCTTATTTTCTACCTGTTGCCTGGTCATTTCTTTAATGACTCTTTAACGACTCTTTAACGATTCTTTAACTTTGTTAAGGAGTCGTTAAAGAAGTGTTAATGCAGCATAAAAGATGCAACTTGGCAGGAAATAAGGCACTGTCTAAAAACAGGTAAAAGTTGCCCAAATTGCAAGCTAAGTTATTGTAATAGAGAATAAATTTTATATTTTGAACACTATAAATTATGAACAGGCAATAGGGAAAAAAGGTTAAGGCAAATTCTTTCTGCGTCAATTCCTTTTCGCTGCTGACATTTTTCCCCTTTACGGGATGGTAGATATATTGCATAAAAATCTCAGGATTGTTACTTTCGCAGAAATCTACATCAGACAGGAAAATATTTATGCCTTTTCAATGTGAAAACTATATTATATATCCTGTTTACCTAAGCGGAATTCAGTAACCCAATAGTTCCATAACGCTACAAAATAATTCAAATGAATTGGACTGGATTCAGCAAAGATTTTTCTTGACGGGAAATCGTGTTTATCAATATATGAACATATACTCATATAGGAGCCGAAATGAAAAAACAAAACTGTTTATGCAAAAACATTTCTCCGGAAGAAATGGAAGACATAAAGACGCATATACCCGAAGATAAAACTATACAAGTAATGGCTGATTTCTTCAAGCTTTTCGGAGATGGAACCCGTCTGAAAATATTGTATTATCTTTCCAGACACGAATTGTGTGTGGCGGATTTAGCACTTTTAGTTAATATGCAGCAATCAGCAATTTCGCATCAGCTTATGTTATTGCGTTTACATCGTCTGGTAAAATATCGCAAGGAAAGCACAACAACTTACTATTCATTGGATGATGAACATATTAACAGTATTTTTAAAGTAGCGCTGGAGCATTTACAGGAGCAGTAAATGGTTATTGAAGAATATGATGTTCACAATCTTGATTGTCCCGATTGCGGAGCTAAAATAGAAGCGGAGATAAACAATCTGGAGGAAGTGGAAAGTGCTAATTTGGATTTTATCAATAAACGCCTTACCATTGAATACATTGAAAAAGTGGATAATCCTCTGAAACGCTTAAATGCTATAGCGAGCAAGATTGATCCTGATATTCAATTTACTCTGGCAGGTTGGGAAGAAGGACAGTCAGAAAATAAACCCTGGTTTATTATTTTAGCTATTTTGCTGTTGACTTTCAGTTTATTCTTAAGCGCTCCGTTTTCATCTATTTTAGGTATTATTGCTTATCTTATTGCCGGTCATAAAGTTATTAAAAAGGCATTGAAAGAAATAGCATCTCGCCAAATATTTACTGAGAATTTTTTGATGACTTTGGCTACACTGGGAGCTTTATATTTAGGTGAACTGATTGAAGCATCGGCAGTTATGATTCTATATGAAATAGGATTATATGGGGAAAGTAGAGCTATTGCCAAAAGCCGTAAAAATTTGCAATCGCTTCTTATGTTAAAACCCGAAAAAGCACATCTGAAAACAGAATCAGGCATAGAGGACCAGAAATTGAATACAATCCAAAAAGACCAGATTATCCTGGTTTATGCAGGTGAACGAATTCCTCTGGATGGAGTTGTTATAAAAGGAGAATCAACTGTTGATACTTCTTCTTTAACGGGAGAAGCAATTCCTGTTTTTGTAGAACCAAAGTCCACAGTTTTTGCCGGATTTTTGAATGGTGGTGGAATTCTGGAAATTCAAGCCCAAAATACTGAAGCGGAAAGTATGGTTTCCCGCATCATAAAACTCATTGAAAATGCCAGTTCTAAAAAGTCAGATACCGAAAAGTTTATGACCCGTTTTGCCAGATATTATACACCAGCAGTTGTTTTAGCAGCAGTTTTAGTTTTTGTTATTCCTATGATATTAGGTTACAATTACACTATCTGGTTGCAGCGTGCTCTTATTTTTTTGGTTGTTTCTTGTCCTTGTGCCCTGGTAATTTCCATACCTTTAACTTATTATATCGGGATAGGAAAATCCGCTAAAACGGGTATCATTTTCAAAGGGAGTATTTATCTTGATTTACTGAACAGGGTTAAGACCCTGATTTTTGATAAAACAGGAACTTTAACTACCGGTGAATTGCATATTGCCGAAACAAAAACTGCTCCTGATATTGACCAGAATGAATTGCAACTAAGCACCTGGCTTTGCGAATGGACATCATCCCATCCTTTTGCGAAAGCAATTAAAAAAGCATTTTCTTACAAATTTGAGCCCTCCAAGGTAGATGCTTTTTCCGAATTTCCTGGAAAAGGAATTCTACTGGTTTATAACAAAGACCGTTATCTTTGCGGGAGTGAAATTTTTTTACAGTCATTCGGTTTTATAAATTTGCTTGATGCGGGCGATTACAGTGTTGTTCATACAGTTAAAAATGATATTTATCTGGGTTGTATCAGTTTTGTTGATGAATTGAAACCGGGAATGAAAGAAGTGGTAAAAACACTTAAACAAATGGGTATAAAACACTTAAGCGTTTTATCCGGAGACCGCATTCCTAAAGTTGAAAAAGTTGCTAAAGAATTGGATTTGGATAGTTTTTATGCTTCCTTAACCCCCGAAAGCAAATTAACTAAACTGGAAGAAATAATAAATTCCAGTAAAGATAAGGTTGCTTATTGCGGAGATGGATTAAATGATGCTCCTGTTTTAGCCAGAGCAGATGTAGGAATCGCTATGGGAAAAATTGGCGCTCAGGCATCTATTGAAACAGCTGATGTGGTTTTACTGAACGATAAACCCGAACAATTAAAAAGTGCTTTCGGCATTTCTAAACAAACCAATAAAATTGTTTGGCAGAATATTTTCCTGGCTTTAAGCATTAAAATGCTGGTTATGATTTTGGGAGTTGCCGGTTTGGCTCAGCTTTGGGAAGCTGTAATTGCCGATGTAGGTGTTACTTTACTGGTTATTTTCAATTCCTTGAGAATAATGAAACACCCGGAAGGTTGACCTCCTGGTCAACCAAAAAAACCGGAAGGTTGACCTCCTGGTCAACCAAAAAAACCGGAAGGTTGACCTCCTGGTCAACCCAAAAAACCGGAAGGTTGATGTCCCCGTCAATCACTAAATTCCTTTTTCAGCAGATGAAAGAAGTTATCATTAATAAAATAATTGAGTAAAAAGGGAACGACAGGGATGTCGTTCATCCGGAAGGTTGACCTCCTGGTCAACCCAAAAAACCGGAAGGTTGATGTCCCCGTCAACCAAAAAAACCGGAAGGTTGACCTCCTGGTCAACCAAAAAAACCGGAAGGTTGATGTACCCATCAACCCAAAAAAAAGCAACATTAAAGCATTGATTTTTGACAATTGAACGACGAGGACATCGTTCATCCGGGATTTGTGAACGACGGGGATGTCGTTCATCCGGGATTTGTGAACGACGGGGACGTCGTTCATCCGGAAGGTTGATGTCACCATCAACCATAAAAAAAAGCAACATTAAAGCATTGATTTTTGACAATTGAACGACGAGGACGTCGTTCATCCGGGATTTGTGAACGACGGTGACATCGTTCATCCGGAATTTGTGAACGACGGGGACGTCGTTCATCCGGAATTTGTGAACGACGGGGACGTCGTTCATCCTGGATTTGTGAACGACGGGGACATCGTTCATCCGGGATTAATTCAGGAGTACTCATATCTTTCATTTTTCATTGTTCATTCCAAACTTCTTTTTTTCTCGTTGTTAAAAAAAATCACCTGAGACGCTTTAATACTTTTCATCCTTTGCTTATTTGGAAATAAAAGCTAAGTTATCAGTGAAATCTGAGTGTGAATTTAAAAAAGACCAATTTCTTAAAATTGAGCATTCTCGGCTTGACAGAATATTATTTATGGAAAAATAGGTTATTTTTATGCAAAGAATTATGTGATGGAGATATAAATGATCAAGATTACCTTACCAGATGGTAGTGGACGAGAATATAATAGTTCTGTAACAGCTTTAAAAGTTGCTGAAGATATTAGTCCCGAACTTGCAGAAGAAGCAATTTGTGCAGAAGTAAATAACAAGCCAGTAGATTTGAACTATCCCATAGATACAGATAGCACAGTAGTTATTCATACCTTTAAAAATGACAAAGGAAAAGAGGTCTATTGGCATAGCACGGCTCATTTAATGGCTCAGGCAGTTAAACAACTTTTTCCAGATGTTAAAATTGCTATCGGTCCTGCTATTGAACAGGGTTTTTATTATGATTTTGATAGAGACGAACCATTTACGGAAGAGGACTTACAAAAAATTGAAACAAGAATGAAAGAATTAAGCGCAAAAGCCCTTCCCTATTATAGAACTGAATTAAGTAAAGCAGAAGCAATAGAGCTTTTTAGCAAGATGGATGAAACTTACAAACTGGAACTTCTGGAAGATATTCCCGAAAATGAAATTATCAGTTCATACCGTCAAGGTGATTTTATTGACCTGTGTCGCGGACCTCATCTTCCGGATACGGGAAAAATTAAAGCCATAAAATTATTAAGAACTTCAGGTGCATATTGGCGTGGCGATGAAAAAAACAAAATGCTGAAACGGATTTATGGAATCAGTTTCCCTACAGAAAAAGAACTTGCTGACTATCTTCACTTCCTGGAAGAGGCAAGTAAACGCGATCATAGAAAACTGGGAAAAGACCTGGACCTTTTTTCAATAAACGATGAAGTTGGACCAGGTTTGGTTTTATGGCATCCTAAGGGTGCTATGGTGCGTCATTTAATTGAGACATACTGGAAAGAAGAACACTTGAAAAAGGGGTATCAACTTGTTTATACTCCTCATTTGGGACGAGCCAATTTGTGGGAAACCAGCGGTCACTTAAATTTCTATAAAGAAAATATGTATAGCAAAATGGATATTGATGGACAGGATTATTACATCAAACCAATGAATTGTCCTTTTCATATCAGCATTTATAATTCCAGCTTACACAGCTATAGAGAACTTCCTATCCGCCTGGCAGAACTGGGAACTGTTTACAGATATGAGCGAAGTGGTGTTTTACATGGTTTAATGAGAGTGCGTGGTTTCACTCAAGATGATGCACATATAATTTGCACTCCCGAACAGATGGATAGGGAAGTAGATAAATTGATTGTTTTCTCTCTGGATATGCTGAAAGCATTCGGTTTTAAGGAATTTTTAATTTATCTTGCCACTAAACCAGAAGATTGTGTTGGAGAAAAAGAGGATTGGGATAAAGCAACCGCTTCTTTGGCGAATTCCTTACAAAAACTTGGTCTGGAATACAAAGTAGATTCAGGTGGAGGTGCATTTTACGGTCCCAAAATAGATATTAAAATTAAAGATGCCTTAGGCAGAGCCTGGCAATGCACTACTATTCAATTTGATTTTAATGAACCCGAAAGATTTGATATGATTTATATCGGTGGAGATAATTCTGCTCATAGACCTTATATGATTCACAGAGCTGTTTTGGGTTCTGTAGAGCGATTTTTTGCTACTTTACTGGAATATCACAGCGGTAATTTACCCCTTTGGCTTGCTCCTGTCCAAATAATGCTGATTCCTATAACCGATGCTCAAATAAACTATGCCCGCAAAATTGAAGAACAGTTACTAGAACAGGGTTTTCGTTGTGAATTGGATTCCCGCAGTGAAAAAATGGGTTACAAAATCCGTTCTGCGGAAAAGAACAAAATTCCTTTTATGTGTATTCTCGGAAAAAATGAAGCAGCTAATAATCAAATTACCTTGCGTCAACATACTGTTGGCGATCTGGGTGCTATGAATTGGGAAGAAGCAATCGCTATTTTGAGAAAGGAACTATGAATATTTACGAAACAGTGCAGGAAGAACTTGCCAAAGAAGCATCTGCTATTCAAAAAGTAGCAAAACAACTTAGTAAGGACTCTCTGGAAAAAGCATTTGACCTACTCTGCAATTGTAAAGGAAAAGTGGTCTTAACTGGAATGGGAAAAACCGGTATTATTGCCCGTAAAATAAGTGCTACTTTAGCTTCCACTGGAACAACATCCATTTTTTTACACGCCGCAGAAGGAATTCATGGCGATTTAGGTATGATTGATGCCGGTGATGTAGTAATCGCTGTTTCCAATAGCGGAAATACACAGGAACTAATAAATTTGATTCCTTTCCTCAAATTCAATCATATTCCTATAATAGCTATAACCGGAGAGCCAAAATCGCAACTAGCAAAAAATTCTGATGTAGTGCTCAATTGTTATCTTCCTAAAGAACTGGAACCCTTAGGATTAGTCCCTACTGCTTCTACAACTGTAGCTCTTGCTGTAGGTGATGCTTTGGCTATTGCTTTATTGAAACATAAGAATTTTCAGCTGCAGGATTTGGCAAAGTTCCACCCTGGCGGCACAATCGGTAAAAAACTGCTTTTAAAAGTATGCGATTTAATGCATAGTGGAAAAGAACTTCCGGTTATTGAAGAAACAGCAAATATGTCCGAAGCAATAATGGAAATGACTTCTAAGAAACTTGGCTGTACTGCAGTTACCAATAAAGATGGGAAATTGACCGGAATGATAACCGATGGTGATTTAAGAAGACAACTGCATAGTAAAGGTAATTCTCTTTTAAGCTATACGGCAAAGGACTGTATGACGGCAAATCCTAAAACGCTGAAACCTGAGGTCCTGGCTATTGAGGCATTAAATTTGATGGAGACCTATAAAATAACGATGATTCCTGTAGTGAATGAAAATAATATCCCTGTAGGAATGTTACATATGCACGATTTGATTACAGCCGGCGTTATTTAAAAGATATCAATTAATTCTTTTTCGTTTTCTTTTTTTTCTGCTTCTTCCTCAGGTTCTTTCACAAAATTACGATTATAAACAAATTTATGAGTTCCCGCTTTTACTAAATTTTTCAGTTTATCAGCAATTTCTTCCACTTCATCCAGATAGTCAATTGTATTTAATCCCCCAGCGGCATTACATTTTCCATTTTGAACCTGGGTAAGGATTTCCTCACGCAGGTAATGATGTGTCTCATTGATGCGTCCTTCCATTTCAATAATCTTATAGATATAATCCTCTTTCAATTCAACCAGGTAGTCAATAGATAAGTCCAACATATATAACAGCTTGGAATATAAATCGTCAATCATAGCTATAAACTCAGAAGAAAGACGTTGCTTTGGGGCTGTTATCTGTTCATTCAGGATTTTGTTTATTTCTTCTGTAAAGTCACCAATTTTTTCAATATCATTTACAGTGTGCAAAAGTGCCGGAATTTTATGAATAATATCTTCGGCATTGGTCTTTTCATTCACTGCTATCAGATATAGAGTTATTTCTCTTTGCAGATTATCAATAGCTTTCTCAATTTTGGAAACCTTCATCTGTTTTTTATAGTCCCTTTCCTTAAATGCCTGATAGGCAAGCATTAGTTCCATTCTAACCAAACGCAGCATTTCGCGCATTTCTTTGATGGACTGATTTATTGCCAGGTCGGAATTGCTGATAATTGTATAATTCAAATGCTTGGGTTCCCCTAAAGAAATGGTTTCTACTTTATCTGGAGGAATAATTTTGGTAGCCAGATTAGCCAACTGATTGGCAAAAGGCAAAAATAATAGCGTATTAAACACATTGAACATCGTATGACCATTTGCAATATGACGAGCTATATTTTGGCCGGCATAAACATTTCCCGGCGTAATCCAATTTATAAAAATAGTATAAATACCCAAATAGGTTAAAGTGCCAAAAATGATAGTGCCAAATATATTGAAGAGAGTATGAACCAAAGCAACCCGTTTTGCTGTATTACCACTACTCATTGCTGCCAGCCAGGCAGTTATTGTGGTTCCTATATTATCTCCAAAAACAAGATATAAAGCCCCTTCAAAGGGTATTAGACCTGTTGATGCTAAGACAATAACGATTCCAATGGAAGCAGAGGAACTTTGAATCAACATCGTAAATGCAGTTCCTATTAAAATACTAAGCAACGGATTGGTTGCTAACTTGATCATTAAATTACGCATTACAACTGATTCCTGTAACGGCGAAACAGCGGCAGACATAACATTTAACCCTACAAATAATAAGCCAAAACCAATAATAATCTGACTCCAATGCTCCATTACTCTGTTTTTACGAATAAAAAGTAAAATTACCCCCAAAATAACAAATAAAAAAGCATATTGACCTATATTGAAAGCAATTAACTGAGCTGTAATTGTGGTTCCAATATTAGCTCCCATAACTACACCCACTGCTTGATTCAAAGTCATAATCCCTGTATTGACCAAACCAATCATCATAACGGTGGTAGCAGAACTACTTTGAATTAAGGCAGTTACACCCAAGCCAACTAAGACCCCTTTAAGAGGTGTATTAATGAGCACTTTCAAGATCCGACGCATTTCTGAACCTGCAACTGCTTGTAAGCTATCACTCATTTTATTGATGCCGAAAAGAAAAAGTGCCAAACCACCTACTAAGTTAATGATCTGCAATAAGTTCATCTGATTATTACATTCCTTTTAACCATAATGTTTATATATTTTTGCCCTCGTTGATATGGTCAAGCATATTTTTGCTTGATATGAGGAAAAATATCACCTTTTCAAAAATTGTAGAAAACGAATCCTTGACAAATTCGGGCATAAAATTTATGCAGAACAAATAATCTAAAGGTGTGATATATGCCTACTTGGGAACTTTATGCAAGCGGTAGAGTTCAGGGAGTAGGATTCCGTTATTATATATGGAAAGTTGCTTCCGAACTGAAGATTAATGGTTATGTTCAAAACCAGTGGAATGGTACGGTTAAAATCGTTGCCCAGGCAGAAGAACACACTTTGCAGACATTTCAGCAGATCGTTTCGCAAGGAACCCGATATGCTACAGTGAAAGAACTGCAAATTTATAAACTGGATAGTGCAGAAAAATATAATGACTTTGAAATTAGATAGATTACTCTGGCTGCTGGTAATGCAGATATTGCTAATTTTACCTTTGGGTTTATCTGCTGAAGACCAGATACATATAATTAAAAAAGGAGATACACTGTATTCTCTCAGTAAGCGTTATGGTACTACAGTAGATGAATTGAAGCGGCTTAATAACTTATCCGATAACAATCTTTCCATCGGACAAAAATTAATCGTAAAGAAAGATGTAAAACCAAGTAAACCGATTGTTCCCGTTCCAGTTACTAAACCTGCAACAAAGGAAATTACAGAAAGCCCTTCTGCTCCTCAGATTTCAGCTTTACCAGGTTCGGAACTTACTCCTTTGCCTTCTCTTGAAAAAAAAATTCCCGCAGATTACTATTACACAGTTAAAGCCGGTGATAACCTCTATCGCATTGCTATAAATCATAATATCAAATTAGAAGAGCTACTTGCCTGGAATAATTTTGCTAACAGCTCAATTCCTATTCACCCGGGTGATAAGCTGGTGATTAAAAATCCTGCTGAATTACCCGAAACCAAAATTGTTCCTGAAGAAGTAATATCAGAACCTAATCCTGCTGTGGCTACAGTTCCTGCCAAAAATGATACTGTGCTTATTGAAAGGGTTTATGTTGTCCAAAAAAAGGATACTCTTTATAGAATTGCCACAAATAATGGAATGACTGTAGAAGAACTGATGCAACTGAATAACTTAACTTCTCCTGATTTAAAAGTAGGTCAGAAGTTATATCTTTCCGGTAAACCGCGCCCAGAACCACTAACTTCTCCGACAGCTATTCTAACGGAAGAAGAACTAATGAAACGGGATAAAATTAGAGATGATTTAATTATGCCTGTGGAGGGAAAAGTTATTTCTGAATATGGTTTACGCAATGGTCGTCCCCATAAAGGTATAGATTTGGGAGCTAAAGCGGGTACACCAATTTATGCTGTTTTAGATGGCACTGTTGTTTATGCGGGAATTCAAGGTTCTTATGGTAATGTAATTGTTATTGAACATCCCGATTTTGTAATGACTGTTTATGCTCATAACGAGAAAAATATGGTAAATGTAAATGATGTAGTAAAACAAGGTCAGCAAATTGCTACTGTTGGTGCTACTGGTAATGCTCAAGGCACTCATTTACATTTTGAATACCGTTTGAAAGGTAAAGCCATTAACCCCCGTAAAGTTCTTCCCTTACCATAAGGAATAATATATGAGCAAGAAAGAAAGTGTTTTTACGGATAAAGCATTGCAGAATTATCTAAACGAGATTTCCAAGTTCAAAACGCTTTCCCGTAAGGAAGAACATGACCTTGCTATTAAAGCTAAAAACGGAGATATAGATGCAATGAACAAATTGATACAGGCAAATCTGAAATTTGTAGTTAAAATTGCTTCGCGCTATCAAAATCGGGGTTTATCGCTTTCGGAACTAATCAGTGAAGGCAATATAGGGCTTATTAAAGCTATAGAAAAATTTGATCCCGATAAGGATATTAAGCTTATTTCCTATGCTATCTGGTGGATAAAACAGAGAATAATGCTTGCCGTTAGTGAAAAAAATTCTCTTATCCGCGTTCCAATGGGAAAATCCAGCGCCGCTCACAAAGTTAAAGTTACTCAAGACAGATATTTTACGGAAACAGGAAAAATAGCTACCCTTGATGAATTAAGCGAAAAAATGAATATTACTGAAAAGACCATAGACCAGCTGCAAAACAAGTTGCCGGAAACCAGCTCTTTTGATGATATTATTACTACTTCTGATAACCAGGATTTTACGACTAAAGACCTACTGGAAGATAAAGATACTTTAGACCCCCAAAGTTTATACTATCAGGAACGTATGCAGGAAAAAATCCAGAATGCTATCAGTAAATTGGATGCCCGGGAAGCGGATATTATTCGTAACTATTTTGGTTTGAATGAATCCCACGAATCCCGAAATTTTGCCCAAATCGCTGATAAATTAGGTTTATCACGGGAAAGAGTGCGTCAAATTCAGAAGGAAGCATTAAAAAAGATAATGAGGGAAATAAAACCCGAAGAAGATGAATTTGTAGATAGGTTTCTGAAAAAATATCACTATTAAGCACTTATTCCCTTCTTCTGCTGTTAAATCAAAGTTTTTTTATTTTAACTAGAAAAGAGGAGATACAACAGTATGTTTAAAGATTTTGCTGAACTACTCAGTTATGTAAAACAAAACCGTAAAGGAACTGCTATTATTGCCGGAGCCCAAACTGAATCTGCTATAGAAGCAGGTGTTATGGCAAAAAAAGAGGACTTATGTAAAAGTATCCTGGTTGGCGATAAACCTGAAATTATCCGTTTGCTACAACAGAAAGCTCCCGACTTGGTAAACACCTTTGAAATTATTGATACTGGCAACGATTTGAAAAAAGCAGCCGAAATTGCTGTTGCCTTAGCCCGAGAAGGTAAGGGCAACCTCATATTAAAAGGTAAAATGGAATCCTCCGTTATCCTGAAAGCTGCCTTGGATAAAGAAAAGGGCTTGAAAGTGAGCGAGGTTATTTCCGATGTTTTTGTTTATGAACATCCTGAAGGACTAAAGATTCAAACTGATGGCGGAATTAATATTCTGCCCGAACTAAATGAGAAAATAGCTATCGTTAAAAATGCTGTGCAGGTTGCTCACGCTTTAGGAAATCCCAAACCTAAAGTAGCTATGATTTGTGCTATAGAAACAGTCAATCCCAAAATGCCTGCTACTATTGATGCTGCTTTAATTGCTAAAATGAATGAAAGGGGACAGATTCCAGGTTGCATCATAGAAGGTCCCCTGGCTTTTGATAATGCAGTAGATAAAGAAGCTGCACGCATAAAAGGTCTCACTTCCGAAGTTGCCGGAGCAGCTGATATTTTGGTGTTCCCCAATATTGAAACCGGAAATGTGCATGGCAAAATGCTCACCTACTATTGTCACTATAAAATCGCTCATGTAACTATCGGAACTAAAGTGCCTATAATGATTCCTTCGCGGGCAGATTCAGGCGAAACAAAAATGTTGTGTATGGCACTTGCTTTAGCTACAATGTCCTGAAAAAATAGTGAAATTAACTCTTCTGCAAATCGGCAAGACAAAAGATAAATGGTTACTGGAAGGTATATCTGAATACCGAAAAAGGATTTCTGCCTTTGCTAGATTTGAAATTATAGAATTACCCGATGAGAGCATCAAGCATTCAGGTAATGCAGAAAGCGTGAAAGCCAAAGAAGCATCTACTATCTTGAAACATATTAGACCCGAAGAGTATGTGATTCTTTTGGACGAACAGGGGGAACAAAAAAATTCTCTTGAGTTTGCCGATTTTTTAATTAACTTATCTAATAGAAAGAATGTGGTTTTTATAACTGGCGGTGTTTTTGGTGTAGATAAATCTATCAGGGAACGAGCAAACAGTATTTTAACTCTTTCCAGATTAACTTTTACGCATAGGTTGGTGCGTCTTGTTTTGTGTGAACAGATTTACCGTGCTTTAACTATAATTAACAACCGCAACTACCATAAATAATAAAAGAGGAAATAATGTTACCTTTACTTGTTTCTACTATAGAAAATATGAAGCTTGCGCTGGGAATAATGGTTCAAGGAATGCTGGGAATATTTATCTTTATGGCTGTGTTTTATCTGCTGATATATGCGTTGGAGCATTTATTCAGACCTAAGGAGAAACCTTGAAACGCTTTTTCCCTTTAGTTCTCCTCGTCCTTTCTCTTGCTTTTCTAAATGCTGATTTAACGCTTCTTCACAGCTCAGAAAACGAATTATTGGTGGAATATACGATAGAACCTTTCAAAATTGCTGCAGAAGGTGAATTCAGTCGTATTATAACTGAAAAGATGGGACACAACAGCATTCCCGGAACACCTTCAATTCCCTATGCTGAATTTAAAGTAGGCATTCCTCCCAATGGCTCTGTCCAATGTTCAGTTCTCAGCAGTAATACAACTACCACTATTCTGGAATCCAAACTTATACCCGTTCCGGAAATAAAAAACGGCGATGAAGCAGATTATTATTTATATAATATCTCTGCAGAAGCATATCAACCACAAAGAGCAGATTTTGTAATTCAGCTTCCCGTAACAAACTTTCGGGGTTATCATTTTGTGCCAATAACGCTACATCCTTTTGTTTACGATGGAAATAAAACCCTTACTGTAACAACTAAAGCTACTATTAAAATCAACATTTCAGGTCAGACCAATTTTCGCAGTTCAGAAGAAAGTGACAAAGCTACAGACCTTCTTTTAGCACAAATAATCAATTCCCAGCAGGCAAAAAACTGGCGCAGTAATCCCCGTCCTGTTATAAATTATGCTCCCTTCGGTGCAAGTAACTGGTGGATTAGGATAGAAACAAATCGGGATGGCATTTATAGAATCAACCATTCTGATCTTGGCAGTTTTCCTTTAACAGATATTGATCCTGCTTCTTTTCGCCTTTTCAGCACTTCCGGTAAGGTCTTGAGCAGTAATATAAATAATAACGGAGCAGAATTCAAAGAAGTTCCTATATTTATTTCCGGAGAAGCAGACCACAGTTTTGACGAACAGGATTACATTTTATTTTATGGCAGTTCCCGGGATGGATATGGGCAGAATGTAGAAGTTCAATCCGATCCCCTGTATTATAATCCATATTCACAAAATCAAATTTTCTGGCTAACTTTCGGAGGTAGCTTCAGTGGAACTCCTTTAAGAATTCAAACTGTTTCCTCGCCTAGCAGTTATGATATTTCTTTAACTTCCACTCCCGCTATCAAACAAATAGAAACAGAAGCCCAGCGCAGAGAAAAATATGGTTTCACCTGGTTTAGTGAAACTTTTTTTGGTAATATCTCAACGGATTATATACTTACTACAGAACTCTCTGATGTTTCTCCGAGTAGTGATCAAAAAATTCAGCTGCGTTTATGCCAGGAAAGCGTTGAAGAAGGAACACATCATCGTATTCGCATAGATGTTAATGGTGTACCTGTTTATAATGATGCTATTGCAGGAATTCGTGATTTTACTTGGACAGGAACAAATTATTATTATATAGATCGCCCTGTAAGTAATCTGGTTAACGGTATAAATACTCTTAAAATACGCGTAGTCCGCGATCACCAGGATAACCTTTTTTTTGATTATTACCGCTATGGCTATCAGCAAAATTTAAATAAAGGCAATACGCAAAAGCAATTCTTCCATAATAACTCTATGCTTCCTACTACCTGTCAGTTCAATTTGAGTGGAGACCTTAGCAATACTCTCGTTTTTCGGGTCAACAATCTTTACAGTGTGGACTTAATTTCTGTTGCTGATAATTGTATTATTGCCGAAGGTAACAGCAAAACTTTTTACCTTATGTTGAAACCTGGCGAAGCATATAGTCCTTCTTTAATCCAATTTATTCAACCCAATGATTTAACTGCGGAGAGCAATCAGGCAGATAATATCATAGTTGCTCCTGCAGAATTTTTACAGCAAGCTCAGGAACTGGCTGCTAAATATTGGGATATATACCAAATTCGCAGTAAAGTTATTTTACCAGAGGATATTTATAACCAGTTTAATGGTGGACACATAGACCCTGCAGCTATCCGTTTGGCATTAAAGTATTATTATTTCAATTTACCCACACCTCGTATTACCTCTTTAACTTTATTAGGTATAGGGACTATTGACTGGAGGAATTTTTCCGGTAGCTCTGCCTCCAAAAACAAGTTAATTGTCTGGCAGGGTAGTTATATTACCTCCGATGATTATTTTGGAATGTTTAATACCAGTTATTATCCTGAACTGGCTATAGGCAGATATCCGGTTAGAAATACAAATGAGCTGAATATAATGCTGCAGAATTTTACTAATTATACCCTTAATCCAACTCCTGGCTGGTGGCGAAATTCTATGGTCTTTATTGCCGATGACCTCACTAATGGACCCAGCAATTACGAGTATGTTCTCACTCAATTTGCTGAAAGAAACAGCAATGCTGTGCATCCTAGTATTTTAGTAGATAAAATTTTTGCTATGGAATATGAATATGATGAATTCCAAAACAAACCCAAAGCCAGGGATGATTTATTCAAAGCCATCAATGAAGGCAGATTGCTTATGCATTACACGGGGCATGGTTCTTATGATAAACTGGGAGCGGAGGATTATATGAACGGAGCAACCGATATGGTTAGATTTGCTAATGAGGGTAAACTGACTTTCTTTATTGCCGCTGCCTGCGAGGTCTCTCAATTTGATTATTGGGGTTTTGATTGTTTAGCGCAAAAAGTAGTTTTACTAAATAACAAAGGTGCTATAGCTTCTTATTCAGCTACTCGTAAAAGTTTTGCCGATAATAGTGCCGATATGCTTGATTATGTGTTACAAAGTCTAGCTAATGAACGTAACCCTCTTGGTTTTAGTATTATGGATGGAAAAATCCGTTTTACCGGAAGTAATACTAATGATGAAATGTATATTCTTTTCGGTGATCCTGTTATTCGGGTTATTCCTCCGGAACGAGATAGCACTATGCAGATTGTAACTTCCACTGATGAAGATATTTTGCATTCGCGTGAAACATCTGTAATTTATGGTTCTTTTGCTAATCCACAACTTTCCGGTGTTGCTGAAATAAAGGCATTTGATTCTAAAAGGTATTATTCTCTGGGTCCCAATACAAATGTCTCCAAAATGGGAAATCAATTCTTTCGCGGAAGTAGCGAAGTTTCCTCTGCTCATTATAATTCTTCTTTCATAGTACCCGATGATATTATCAGTGGTTCTACCGGACTTATTGTATCTTATATATGGGATGAAGACGGTAAACAGGACTATTCTAATTTCTATTATCCCTTACAATTAAGCGATGAAGCAGTGGATGCTGCCAATCCTGATATTCCTCAAATAAATATCTATCTTGGTTCAAAGGATTTTCGTCCCGGGGATACAGTTGGCACTAATACTACATTGTATGCTGATATTTATGATTCTAACGGCATTAATATAACCGGTTCTTCTGGTCATAATATTCTTTTAGTAATTGATAATTCACTGCAACCCCTCGCTATTACCAATTATTTTTATTATGATAAAAATTCCTGCACTAATGGAAGCTTGATTTATCCCCTGAAAAACCTGAGCGAAGGAATACATACAATTCAGGTGATTGCTTTTGATAATTTCAATATACCTGCTGTGACAACTACCAACTTTGTAGCTAAAAAGAGTTCCGAACTGGCAATGGAAAATTTACTGATCTATCCTAATCCTATTTCCAAAGATGGTTATATAACCTTTATGCTTTCCTCGGATGCTGAAGTAAATATAGGAATATACACTATTCGCGGTAAACGCATTACCAATCTCAACATATATGGCAAACAGGGATTTAATAAGGTCTATTTTAATGGTCGTGACGATAAAGGTGATGCTTTAGCCAATAATACCTATTTTGTAAAAGTTCAAGCTCGTTCCTATAACGGAAAGAAAGTGGAAAAAACCGAAAAAATGGTAATCTTTAAATAGGTATAACAAAAATGTTACTTTACAACACCCAAACCCGTAAAAAAGAAGAATTCCAACCCATAACTCCTGGAAAAGTAGGCATTTATGCCTGTGGTCCTACTGTTTATAATTATTTTCATATTGGTAATGCGCGGGCTTTTATTTTTTTTGATGTTGTTCGTCGCTATTTTGAATATCGCAATTATGAAGTTACTTATGTCCAAAATATAACGGATATAGACGATAAAATTATAGCTCAGGCAAATGAAGAAAATATCAATTTTACTTTAGTTGCCGAAAAATATACCCGTGCTTTTCTGGAAGATACTTCTGCCTTAGGAATTAAACCGCCAACTTTTCAGCCCAGAGCTACGGAAGTAATAGATGAAATTATTGCTTTTATTGCAGATTTAGAGAAGAAGGGTTATGCTTATGAAATAGAAGGTGATGTTTATTTCGCTACGGAAAATTTGCCTTCCTACGGC
This sequence comes from Candidatus Cloacimonas sp., assembly GCA_023227825.1. GTDB lineage: Bacteria > Cloacimonadota > Cloacimonadia > Cloacimonadales > Cloacimonadaceae > Cloacimonas. Next base: position 145,581 of record JALOCJ010000004.1, read on the forward strand.
TGTCTTTCGGGTAAAAAAACGGAAGAACAGCTGCCAGGAGCAAGAGTTATAGAAAATTATAATAAACGCCATCCTGCAGATTTCACTCTGTGGAAAAAAAGTAAACCCGGAGAACCGGTTTGGGAAAGTCCCTGGGGTAAGGGACGTCCCGGCTGGCATACAGAATGTGTAGTTATGAGCCAAAAATATCTGGGAGAGACCTTTGACATTCATTGCGGTGGAATAGACCTCATTTTCCCCCATCACGAAAACGAACTTGCTCAGGCAATTGCCTCTAGCGGAAAGCCCTTAGCCCATTATTGGTTGCATAACGGTTTTCTAAATGTGGACGGTGAGAAAATGAGTAAGAGCTTAAAAAATTTTTTTACTGCGCATGATATTTTAGCAGAATACGATGCCGAAACCATCAGGTTTTTCTTTCTTTCCAAACATTATCGCAGTCCCATTGATTTTAGCCGTGAATTGATGGAAGAATCACAGCGCGCTGTTGCCAATTTTTATAGTTCACTTGCCGAAATAAATTATCCAGAAAATGCGGGAAACAGGCGTCCAACTGTTTGCGGACTAGCGGAAGAACTGGATAAATTAGAGCAGAAATTTATTTTGGCTATGGACGATGATTTTAATACTGCTAAAGCCATATCCCTCTTATTTGAACTGAACCGGAAGGTGAAAAATGCCTTTGCAACTATAGCAGACCGAATTTCCGCTGCCGTAAAAATGGTGGAATTAGGTTCTGTTTTAGGTTTTTTTCAAAACCTGGAACTAAAATTAAGCAAGATGTTACCGGATTTGTCTAAAGACCTTATTTCTCTTATATTATCTTATCGTATGGAAGCAAGAAATAAAAAAGATTGGGCTCTTGCGGATAAAATCAGGAATGACCTTGCTCAATTAGGAATTGAAATTAAGGACACTCCCGAAGGGGTTAAATGGACTTTAAAGGAGAAAAAATGAAAGCTAAAACCCTATATCTTATTCTTATCCTGCTGGTTTTGGTAATTGCTATTATCACTCTTATTTTACTCAGCAGGAAAGCCCCGTTAAACGGACCCGAAAGCATTACTTTTGATGAAGTTGGAAAACGCTTTCTCATCTCCAATACTTTGGGTAAAAATATCGTTGCCCTGAATTTGAATGAACAATATACTCCTTTTTTGGACAAAGGACTGGAACAACCACGAGGCATAATCATTTATTCCGAAAAATTATATGTGGCAGATAAAACCGCTATAAAAATTATTGATTTGGAAAAGGCAGCAATCATTGATACCATTAAGATCCCCGGAGCCGCTATGTTAAATGACATCGCTTTTACGAAAACAGGAATTATTTATGTTACCGATACTGCTGGAAATTGTGTGTATGTGATTGATCCTGTAGCTGATAATATGCAAAAGTTGACTTCCCCTCTGCTGCAAAAACCCAACGGTATCGTTTATGATATGCCTAGAGATCAGATGTTTGTGGTTTGTTTTAGGGAAAAAAGTCCCATTCTATCTGTCAGTATTTTAGATAACAGCATCAGTATTTTTAAGGATACTATTTATAATGATCTGGACGGTATTGCTATTGATGATTTGGGCAGAATTTTTATCAGCAGCTGGGGTCAGGATATGATTTTTGAGATTCCCCAGGAACAAAATCGCTATCTACCTACTTTCAAAGGCGTTAAAGATGCTGCGGATATTTTTTATTATTTGCCTGAAAATCAATTACTTGTTCCTCTTTTCAGCGACAATCAAATTATCCGTCTTCAGCTTGAATAAGAATAAATCCGGCTCTGTTTCTGTTCTTTCTGATTGTGTTATTAAATATTTCACTAACCCTAAACACTTTCAAGCGGAACTTTATGCTTATCAATTAACTTTGCCTATGTTGCCAAAACTACTGGATTATGCAGAACCGAACTGGATAAAAATGGAAAGAATTTGGGGTATCCCCTATCTTGATGATTTAAATAATTTTAAACCCGAGCTGCTGGCAGAAACAATTGCCAACTTTCATCTTGCTACTTATATAGAAAATAAGTGCCTGTGCCATATAGATAATGCGCCTAAAAATATCCTCTTCTGCTCGGGTAGGTATTATTTTATTGACTTTGCTAAAAGTATATTTACCTTTCCGGAAGTGGATATTACCCATCTTTTGCTGTTTTGGGCTGCCGATTTTCCTTATGCCCTTTTACGAAGCTCAACTTTAATCTTTATTAATATCTATCTGTCCATCCGGCAATTGGATAGTGCACGCTGGCATAATTCTCTGCAGGAAAATATACGCTTGTTTGATAACCGCCGGAAAATTTTCGGAAAACTATCTGGTAAACAGCCAATAGATGTCCAAACCGCTAACCGTAATTGGCTGGCAGACCTTGATGCTATTATAACTTAATAAAATATAATGAAGTAGTAAATTCCGCTCTGGGAAAAAGGTTTAGAAGGTTCATCTTCGATTTAGTTCCGCTCCAGTTCGGTTATAGTATAAATCTTATGCCAAATGAGTATCTTGGACTGGGGAGTGAAAGTATATTTACTGAGTTGATCGATGGTCTTAATATCGGGTTTCTCCTGATTACACCGCTTGCTGCTAAAGCTGGTAACGTTATCGTCAGCTATATCTATTATAGTAGCGGCATAGGCATCCTTGTTCTTAAGGATAATCCTATAAGCGGTTTCAGTTATAAGAGATGCACTGTTGATTAAAAAGGAAAGGCTGCAAATTTTTTTAGGCAGCCTTTCTATGCACTGTCTTTCGATACTATTTTATAAGCATCATTTTACTAATTATGGTTACTCCACTTTGCTCTAATCGAGCAAAGTATACACCAGATGCAACTGATCGATTGCCATCATCCCGACCATTCCATACTACGCTGTGGTTACCACACTCTAATGACTCGTTCAAGAGGTCTTTAACCTTTTGACCTCTGATATTGTAAATGACCAGTCTGACGGGTGCTGTTTTTGGCAAAGAGAAATTGATAGTAGTTGAAGGATTAAACGGGTTTGGGTAATTTGAATGCAGCGCCAGTACTGAGGGCATCGGTTGGTTGTTGGTTTTTAATGTTAACACACGAAAGCCATATAGTTCAGGCTCAATAGTTGGCTCATTAGCGATGTAATTGCCGGGTTGTATTGTAGCTGGGCTTGAAGAAATTGTACCCTTGCTTTCAGAATATAACATAAAGCTTAAAGCTCCCCCACCTTCATCCTCAGGAGTAGAATAGGCCAGTATCTGGATGGGATATGCTTCATTGACTCTGGCTCCGATACACACATCATCTTGGAAAACTCCTATCTCAGTAAACTCCGGATTGCCCTCGATTGATGCAATCATAATAGTTTCATAGTTTGGTTTTTCTTCATACTTGAAGTAAGAAGGTTTACGCGGGTCTACAATTATTGGTGTAGTGAGTGGATTGTTCCAAACAAATTCGCAATCTCTAACCGTTCGTATCATGATAGAATCACCGTATTTCAAATGAGGACGAGAAAACCCATCAGAAATCCATTCATCGCCATCTTTCTTCATACTCCAATCTTCTGCCATGATGTAATATATCTGTCAGCTGTAATTACAGGAGCTCGCTGTAGCGCCGCTGTAAAAAATAGGCGGAACGGCGTCCGCCTGTACAATCAAGGGATAACCCTAACGCAGCGGAAACCTGTATTGCTGGAGTTGATATTGCCCGGATCGACAAAATGCCGACAGTAAACGGAGCATTCGTACCATTGAGAACTAGTGTAACCGCCGCGGATCACACGGTAAGCTGAGCCGTTTTGCCCGGTGTTAGGCCCATGTGGATCGGTCTGAGGCCCACTGGGATAGTAAAGGTCATATATGTCCCAACACCACTCAAATACATTGCCACTCATATCATAGAGGCCAAGCTCATTGGGAGCTAGTGTACCTACCGGGTTAAAATTTAAATACCAATATCCCGAGTTATCATAATACCAGCCAACTTCACTCAAGTTATTACTGCCACTATAGTAGTAACCCTGACTCTGATTACCTCCCATAGCTGCAAACATCCATTCCATCTCCGTGGGTAAGCGTTAGCCATCGGCACTCCAGTTACAGGAGACATACGTGTGGTGAGCGGTCCATTCCGCAGGCCAGTTGTCCGGATTGGTGCCATAACTACTATAGCTATAGCAAGGAGTAAGCCCTTCCTGAATACTCCTGCGGTTGCAATACTCAACATCAGCGAACCAGGTTAAATAATAAACAGGAAGATTATTCTCAACGCCAAACCAATGGGAAGGGTTATAACCCATCACCGCTTGGAATCCTGCTTGAGTCGTCTCATATTTATCTATGTAGAAGCTGCTGATAGTTACATCTGATGTGCCGTTATTGAAGGTGCTACCCTCTAGCAGGACAAAGTTTTCCGGCATAGGTGTGCTGCCATCATCGGCATAAACGCGATACAAGTAACTCGCATCAAGAGTATAGCTTTCCGCTCCGGCATTCCAGACAATGTGTTTGCTTATACCACCGGATAGATCATCGCCAAAATCACCGCTCAGATTGGCAGGACTGGGGATAATGTTAAAGCTGGCACCGCCATTAGCACTTAGCTTGAAAGTGATATCGCAGAGCTCGTCATCGGCATCATAGAGGTCATAGTAAACATCCACGATCTTGCTGCCATCGGTGCGTTGGCTGGCTGAGACATTGGAAACTATAGGAGCTGTATTGCGGTTGGCAATGTGGCTCCGGGTGTCGGTAGTCTGGTTTTCTAAGCTCTGCAGGACAAGGGTTTCAGATAAGAGGGGAAAGCTGAGCAGCATAGCAAATGCAATTAGCCCAAAAGGCAAAATTACCGGTCTCATTTCTCACCTCCAATAGATGCGGAAACAAGAGCTTGTTTGATGTCTGCCAAACTGAACTTGAGCTCGGGGTTGGCTTTTGCTCTTGCCAGAACTTCAGCCATTCTGCCATCATAATCCTTGTATGCTATTACCTTGTAAAACATCTGATCCCAGGACTGCGCTACATTATAATGAGTGTGGGAAAGCCCAGTGACCGAAGCCAGAAAGTTATAGAATTGATCATCCTCATAGGGGGTTTCATTGTAGAGCACAATGTAGCCATCGGGAGTAAGCGGAGTATGATAGATAGTCTCAGTCACCTCCTGCCAGGAAATCACCGCATCTACACCATTGGAAATATCCACCGTAATGCCTGTGGGTGCCAGGAGCGGAACATAGGTAATCGTGAATGGACTGGCACTGGCTTTTTGAGTGAAGTTACCAAAGCTGTCGCTGACCTTGATCTGCACTTTGGCATTATAGCTTTGGGGGGATGGTATCAACCAGGACTCGGTGCCGTCATTGGCAATACCTTCAGCCAGGGGAAGATAGTCAGTTCCTCCATTCAAGCTGCACCAAAGATAGATGCTGTTGGGAGATAGATTGGTATCGGACGCAGTCCAGGTGATATCATTGGTATCACCGATATACCAGGCCTCACCACCATTAGGTGTAAGAATAGAAAGAGTGGGATCGACAGTGTCGTTGATAACCGGAGCTGAGGTATCATAGCCGCTGAGAGCTAGCAGCCCGGTTACAAAAATAAACAGGATACAGGTTAGCATTGTTGTTTTCATTAGTCCTCCTATAGGTTTATTTTGTTATATAAGAAAACACAGCTTACAATAATAACAAATTAATCACACAATAAAACTTGTCAAGCACAAAAATGTTGGCATTCCCATATTTTTTCACCGGAGCCTTATTTTCATTTGATGCCGGTCGATAAGTTTTGCTAAGCTTAGTTTCCGTTTATACTGAATAATAAAGTTAACGCTCTCTGAAATAACTTCAGCTATTCTGTAGGATATGCATTCTTTAGGTATAGCTAAATCTTCTTTTTTGTAGTTTATTATTTTAGGGAACTTGGCGGCGAATTTTGCAATATACTTTTTAGACATATAGATGAAGAACAGTGCTAAAGCCATTAAAGCATTAAGATTTTTTGGACCTTGATAGCTACCCAATCTCATATTTTCCCATTTTATGTTTTGCTGCATTTGGCGATGAACTTCTTCAATTTCCCAGCGCTTTTTATAAACAGCTATTGCTTTTTCAGCCAGCTCCAAATCAAGCATATTCTGGCTGGCAAAATCATATAATAGATAAAAGTCGTTTCTCCTTTGAAAACCTTTTCTAAAGATACGCCATACAACCAAACTAACCTCTACTGTATTTGATTTTTTACTGGGATGGTCATCGGTGGTTTCATTCTGTATTACTATCATAGTGGTCTCCTTATTTTTAATTGCTTCCATAATTGTGAGACCGCCATTTTTGTAAAACTTTAAATTATAAATTATTATAATAGTTTTCTGTCTAATAATTGACTTATCCACAGGGTTAATCCAGCGTTATTTGAACTATTTTCAAAATTTAGACACAAAGTTCGTCTCACCCCCAAGAAAATGCTTCTATTAAAGTATTATGGGCTTTAAATGGTATAAAATTCTTGATTGCTAATTTTGGTTACGAAAAAATTTGAGGAAAAATCCACTTTCTCACTAAATAACAAAATTATAACCTTTGCCATTTACACCACATATCTAACTATACAACAGTATGTTATAACTTATCCACAGCGTTTTTTTATGGGAATGCCTGGAAGATAGTTTAGTTAGTACTTCGAGTGGTGCAATCTATAGTTCTGTTTCTGGTGCACTTTTAAATTCCGCCGACACCGGCTTCGTGAAAGTGTTCAAACGCACCACCTAAGAAATAACCAGATAAAGGAGTATATAGGGACTTCATCTACGCAAATCAGGAGTTTATCCTGGGTCTGATCTCGGCTCTGGTGGTCTGGATCATCTCCAGAACCACAGGGAAGCTGATTGACAAAGCCAAGGTCAATTCGGCTCTGGCTATCATCCTGGACATCAAGATCAATCCTGCCACCAAGGACCTGGATGACTATGCCAAGAAACAGTTGGCTGTGGAGCGGGCTACCAAGTCCCTCCTGGCCAAACAGACCAATGTCATATCAAGGTCTTCAGCACCATCAGAGGAGCCATCGAATATGTGTTACATAACCGCAAATAGCTGTTCTCAATCGGTAAAGCCATCAAGGGAGTGATCTGATGCCTCAGCCCATTCAACAGCCTACTTATCCTGCTCCCATGACCGAGACGGATATGCACTTCAATGCCTCGTTGGAAGTATTCATAGCCGACAATGTTAATATCGGAATAGGTACCTTTTCTGAGACTGATATCAATACCTTCTATGCCAATCAGCCTCGTTTATGATGAAGCGTTGTCAAATACACTTTGCTACTTTATTAGTGTTACTTTTCTACTCACTACCTGCTTGCCATCTAGTTTGAGATTTAGGAAATATAAACCCGTAGCGCAATTATTCCCATTATTATCCCTACCATCCCAAACAGTGACCTGCTCGAAGGAACTTGTAATATCAACAGATATCATTTTCACTTTCTGCCCTTTGATATTATATATATCTAAACATGCATTATTATTGCCAGTCATTCTGTTAGCATATTCAACTGGAATAGACATCTTGATTGTAGTTGTTTTCTGGAAGGGATTAGGATATGCAACAAGTTTTATTGAAGGAATCTCCGGCGCCACCGGATCATCATTGCTTACCCAAGGTTCAGAACCGTATTCATAACAACCAATGTCTATCCTGTTATTCCAGATGCGCCAGTTGCCTGCCAGATCATAAGGAGGGAGATCAAGCCCGGATGTATCCAGAGTACCGGAATCAATACAGGGTGAGTTTGATGCCAGACTATAGTACAAAGGATCGTTAGTATCCCCCCCCAGAAAAGACGGATATCCAAACTGGTTGCCATCCACCCATGTATGAGTGATATCCCCACCCAGTATAAAGAAGCTGTCGCTTCCTCCGGTTATAAGGCAGTTGTTAAATGAGACATCAGCAAAAGTTGATTCGTTAAAGGCAAACATCGCCACTTCATAAGGAGTATTTCCCGAAACAATCGTGTTATTCACCTGCATGTTGCAGTTTTCCAAAGTGATGTTCAAACCCCCACTTTGAGTTACAGAACTGTTATTGGCTATCGTGCAGTTACTTATCGTCAGATCACAGTTACCGCCTTCCACGCCTATCGACAAACCACTTGGCATGTTCTGCCAGAACTGCGAAGTATCCACAATATCGGTGATCAGGAAATTTGATATGTTTATGGTGGTCTGCAATGCTGCAGCACTAAGTGGTTTTCCTATTCCACCTCCTGTACAGGAAGAATTGTATATGTCATAGTTGGTAGAGCTTAGTCTCTGCACCCGGAAATTGGAGAAATTACCTGTCTCATAAGCATATATATTAAACCCATTTCCTACCTGCGAGTCTTCTATGATGAGATTGTTTACGGTGAGATTGTGGCAAGACATGATTCTAAAGGCATCACCTAATGCCCATGAATTTCTAATATGTATGTTTTCCACCACAATGCTGTTAGTTATTCCGTTTACTGTATCATATAAAGTGAATAGATAATCCATTGTGGCATACCCATTAATCAATGTAAAATTTTTGATAGTCAAATAATCTTGTGCCCATCTGCCAATAACAAACGGGCTGTATTGTTCACCATCGAGGATTACGCTTTCCATTTGCTCTCCAATAATATTGACATGGCTCTTTGGTTGAAGAGGTAGAGCTTCACCTGTTTGACTCCAAGAATATACCCCCGGCATCACATTAACTGTGCGAGTAGCATAGCTGGATGACTGGATCTTCGATAAGGCATATGAGATATTTTTTAATGGCGTTTGGGGGGTTACTCCGTCATTATCATTATCTCCATTAGGACTGACCCAAAGATCATAGTTGACTTGGCTAATAATTCCCTGATTGATGAAGATCGGCGTCTGACCTGGGCAAAAATAGAAGTAGGGATCGTTAGTGGTAACTGAGCCCCTATCCAAATAGATAACAGTAAGATTGCATGTGACGGCATACGAAATATCACAGCCAGTGCTACTGTAGTTCAAATAAATGCTGTTTTGATCGTCCTGATCGAAGATGATTCCTGTCCCAAGTTTAATAGCACTGACCCCTCCGCCTGAACGTTCTGCCACATTACCAAATATTTCGTTTCCCTTAAGAAAAACAGTCGAGTAGATTGCACTAATTCCACCTCCATAATATGCTCGACACCGTTGTATTACGCATTTTGATATCTCTGCGACACTTCGCATAACCCCAATACCACCACCAGATGTATAATCTGCTAGTGGATAGTGATTACTCCTGCAATTTCTTATAGTAAGCCCAATCACTTTTAAAGTATCAACAACCCCACTACAGTTTTTGATGATAATTCCCGTACGTATGTCTTCGCCATCTATGATCGTCTGGCTGATATGGGTTGTATCGCCATCAATAATATAGTAACTGCCAATTGTTATAGGTTTGTTATCGATGACCACAACACCCGTCCAAATACCTGGAGAGATAAGTACCGTATCACTAACAGCTGCCATATTGATTCCTACCTGGATGGTCGTTGCATCACCCGACCCATCTGCAGCTACGATGATCATCGCTGCCTGTAAGCCACCGACCCATAGTATCAAAGACATCAGTGTTATAACTGCTGACTTTTTCATATCATACCTCTATTCATCGTATCACGACTTTATGATATCTACGCGAGCGTCTTTTTTTTAACCGTAGTCATTCTTATTATCATTATCAGGCGGGATTGTCCCCCGCCCGATATCCTAGATTGGAGCTTTTGTTACTCCAAAACAATGAGTTTCTTTGTCAATAGATTGTTTGGTGACTTGATCCTACAGAAATATAAACCTTGGGCTACTTGTCTTCCATCGTCAGTTTTACCATTCCATATAAAGGAAGTGTTACCCTTTGAGATTTCGGTGGAGCTTATTGTTTTAACCAACTGACCCTTAAGGTTATAAATACTGATCTCAACAACACTCTTAGCAGATGCATTGATTTCGATGATTGTGTTACTACGCATTGGGTTTGGGTAGATCATAGCCGACAGGGCAGAGGATACTACAGATTCCCTTTCTTGTCCACCATCGAGACCTACAATTGAGAACTTATACTTGCCGTTCTCTACAACTCTACAACTAACGTCTAATAAGGCTGAAGTATATTTTTTTTCTTGATAGCCGTTATTCTTAGACGCTGAGTAGAGAACATACTCAAACTCATCAGGCGATGAATTATCATAGACCTGTAAATTAATCGGATAACCACTGAACTTAAGCGCTCCCACACATAAGCCATCTTTTAAGACACCAATTTCATCAAAGATTGGGCTGTCAGGTATAGATTCGATTACTATAGCTTGATATTCGGGTTGTTCTTCATACTCGAAATACTCGGTCGCCTCTTTTGCAAAGCTCTGTGACTGCCCAAAAGCAGACCATGTGAAATTTGTAATAGTCGAATCTACGTAAACCTTATACATTTTCCCATAATCCAAAGTTCCCGTTGCACCTGGCTGAATGTAGCCGTACCATTGACCCTTGAATTTGTAGATATACCAGTCTTGAGCATATATAGCCGTTACATGTGAGAAATTACCTCCAAAAGCAAATGCTGGTTCATGTGAAGGTTGAACGAAATAAGGCACCCAGTTTTCATTGTTTTGATACAAAGTTAGTGCCGTGCTATACGGAGTTCTTTGACCAAAGGTCCGGTATTGATAATTCACATATGTGCTGTCAATATTGAGAATATAACCGTTGGTTCTGGATAAAACTGCATCACTCGGCCATGAATTGGTTTCGTCACTGTAAACCCAAGGATCCTCTAGAATAGTACCGTTTTTGGTTTGCATTTTATTAACATATGGATTAACATCTCTAAGTGTATAGTCGGGATCAAGTCCATATGTGCCTTCTAAAACAGGGAACCCAATCCAATTCAAGCCTTGCTTAAGTGCAAAACTTGCTGGAACTGATTCATCAGCATTATAGGTAATATCCATTTGTCCCTGGGTGGGAAAATAATACAAGTGGTGCAATTCTAAGGAATTCCAACCAGGGGGTACAGTTGTATAACTACGAACGTAATGATATATTGTTTGTTGAGATTTATACGACATCCTGTGTGCCGTATCGTTATGGTTTGAATAGGCATAAACACCTGTTCCATCTGAAAAGATTATGTTTACCTGACCATTGATATTATTATTCTTTAGTGCTGTTAACCCTTCAACTAAGCCACTTCTCACATCACCGTCGTTTTCTTCAATGAACTTTACTAACCATAAAAAAAGATAATCAGAATCAACATAGATATCAAGACTATCTTCGATCGAATAGTAGGTTGGATGACCATTCAGTGCATTCTGAATATCGTAGTCTGACAGCCAGTTTTGAAAGCTCTGGATATCGTACATTGAATTTTTATCTACTGTGCCATGGTGGACAAAGCTGTAGTCTGTAGTGTCCGGAACTCCATTTACATAACCTATATGACGATATACGAAAGGTGCAAAGGCTCCCCAAGGTCCATCACTTCTCTTTCTTACATGACCCAAGAATATCTTTCCCTGCTTGGATTTCGCAGCACTTACGAAATTATTATAGTAGCTTGAATAAGGTGCACTACTTAATTGTCCGCTATGTCGATAAAGGTGGTTGTTGCTTCCATATGGAAAGGTATCAATAGAGTTGTTGTTTTGTAGTACCTTGTAGCCGTGTCCTCCATATCCCTCTCTATGATAATACACCATTCCATGTCCGTCGTTATTAATATTACTCATATTGTAGAGCCAGTTTGATTCTCCACCTCCGGTAGAGCCATCACCGAAATCAACCATTCCGCTTTGTAAGGTATAACTACTTTGACACACTACCGCTGTCATTGCACACGCGTAAATCTGGGCTATTGATAAAACCGAAATAATAATGCCCAGTAGAATAATCATAAAACTCTTGTTCATTGTTTTTCTCCTATATACTTAAGTTCTTTCTCAGACCCTCATTTTCAGAGGATAAATTTGTGTTGAGTCCCAAATGTTGGTGTCCATTCCAACTCATTGTTTCTCAGGTTATTTAAGGGCATCTGCTATCCCTCGTTACTCACAATCTATATAATGTCTAAAGACCAATTGCATTATTTTCATCTCTTTAATCCAAGTCAAGTCCTTTTTTTTTCATCAAATGCTACATTGCTACGACGGCGCATATCAAATAAACTTCCGGGCTTGTTTTTGAACAGTTAAAAATTTTTTTCATCGCACATTACACTCTTTAACATATAGATTCTCCAACTACTGATACCACTATTAATAATAATAAGAATATCTTGCCAAGCAAAAAGTTGTTGGCATTCCCATATTTTTTCACCGGAGCCTTATTTTCATTTGATGCCGGTCGATAAGTTCTGCTAAGCTTAGTTTCCGTTTATACTGAATAATAAAGTTAAAGCATACCGTAATAACTTCAGCTATTCTGTAGGATATGAATTCTTTAGGTATAGATAAATCTTCTTTTTTGTAGTTTATTATTTTAGGAACTTGGCGGCGAATTTTGCAATATACTTTTTAGACATATAGATGAAGAACAATGCTAAAGCCATTAAAGCATTAAGATTTTTCGGACCTTGATAGCTACCCAATCTCATATTTTCCCATTTCATGTTTTGCTGCATTTGGCGATGAACTTCTTCAATTGCCCAACGCTTCTTATAAATAGCTATTGCTTTCGCAACCAGCTCCAAAGCAAGCATATCCTGGCTGGCAAAATCACATAAAAGATAAAAGTCGTTTCTCCTTTGAAAACCTTTTCTAAAAATCTTAGATACAACCAAACTAATCTCAACCATATTTGATTTTTTAATGGGAAAGTATTATGGGCTTTAAATGGCATAAAATTCTTGATTGCTAATTTTGGTTACGAAAAAATTTGAGGAAAAATCCACTTTCTCACTAAATAACAAAATTATAACCTTTGCCATTTACACCACATATCTAACAATACAACAGTATGTTATAACTTATCCACAGCGTTTTTTTATGGGAATGCCTTGTATATTGTATTGAACAACATTTTTATGGACAAGCCATAAATAATGATGATATCATCCTATGATAATAAAAAAACAGGATGAATACTATAGGACAAAGAAAGTAATGTTTTGTTGCTCAGATATGAGAAAAAATTGAGCTGGCAATGGATACTTTACCCGATAGTTCCGTAGTTCTCAGACCTGTGATAGCAGCAGCTTTTTCCTGAAGGAAATTTCAAGACAGAATCTATGCTCCGTTCATAATTTTGATTTATAAAATTACTTTGGGGACTTAGTATAACTACCTGGTGCTTAATCACTTATTTAGCGATCCCGTAACACTGCCGTAACGATCCTGTAACACTTCTTTAACTTTGTTAAGGAGTCGTTAAAGAAATGTTAATGCAGCATAAAAGATTCAACTTGGGAGGAAATAATGCACTGTCCAAAAACAGGTAAAGGTCTCACCAATTACAGGCTAAGTTATTACAACCTAAAATAAATATTTTATTTTAAACACTATAAATTATGAACAGGCAAGAGGAAAAAAAGGTTATTTTGTTTTGACTTACACTTTTTCGGTTTGTAGACCAGTTGTAGAGTGGCTATATAGGCAAAAGAGTGTGGAGTATGGTTACATTGAAGGAAGGTGAAAATTGTTAGTTACAACTTTCCATCGTTTAAATCGTGATTTTTTCACCGAGGGGCTTACGCATCTGCCGCTATTATTGTTTCGGCTTAAAGGGCTTTAATGTATCTTAACCCTCCCAATTTTCTCAACCTTCTAAACCCTCTAAACTTTCTCCACCCTCTCAACCTTCATTAGCTTCCAATTTATATATAAACAAATTTCCGAAATCTGTGAAATCTGCGAAATCTATGAGAGAAACCAGCTATGCGTTTAAATAACAGGTAGCAGCTGGAAAATTGTTTCTTCTCCTATCACAGACCATAAAACCGCTGCCAGAACAATAAAGGTGCCAAAAGCAAAGGGTTTGCTTTTATCTCTTATAAAAATAAGGAAATAGATAATGCCCATCAGCGCAGAAAGCAAAAAGATGTAAGGTATACCTGTTAAACCAAAATAAGTTGCCAAAGCTGTAAGCAGCCAAATATCTCCTCCACCTAGTCCTTCAGTTCCGCGTATTTTCTGATAAGCCCAAGCTAAAAATAAAAGCAAACAGAAAACCACAGCTCCGGTAACCAAGCCATTTATGATACCGACATCAGTTCCGGGAATAAAAACAAAAATGATACCTGTAATCAATAACGGAATGGATAAAACATTGGGTATTATTTGATGCAGGGCATCTATAAAAAAGACAGGTATGAGAAAAGAAAAAAGGAGGATATATTTATAGAAACGGAAATCGTGCAAGCCATAACGGAAAAACAATGCTAAAAACAAAAGTGGAGTAATAATTTCCACTACTATATGATGCCAGTGAATCTTAGCTCCGCATTGGGAACATTTCCCTCTTAATAAAATATAACTGATAATAGGAATATTTTGATAGAAGGGAATGTGTTTTTTACAGTTCTCACAATGGGAACCGGGGAATATTATGGATTGCTTTTTAGGAATGCGGTAAATTAAAACATTGAAAAAACTCCCTAAAGCACAACCCAAAACAACAATGATGATAATTACAAAGGTTAGCAGATAATACTCCTTACCAATTTTGCAGATAGCTATTTTTATAGGGATTCAAGATAGAACCACTAATCATTTGAAACTGAATTTGAATGTTATCCCGAGGGGTGTAACGCAGAGAAAATTCAGGAATAATACGGCTGTAATTAGCATTATCCAATTCCAGTTTACTACCGGTATTAAAACCGCCATAGTTTACAAAATTTAAGTCCAGATTCATTTCCAGTTTGGGATTGAATTTATATTTAAGATGATTGGTATAAAGAGAAAGATAATAGCCCTCACCTGTAGAAGCGGTTCCTGCCTGAAAACCCAGGGAATGGCTCAGTGAAAGTTTATTCCAATTTAATAGCGAAGAACCGTTATTGTTAAAAGGACTGAAATTTGGACGCGGAATGTTACTTTGAGCTGTTAGCGGTAACAGAATTAGTAACAGCATAGTAATCAGGAATACCTTTCTCATTTTTTTCTCCTTAGCGCTTAAAATGCTCTGTAGATATTATAAGCAAAAATTATACCGATGTCAAACATAAATTGATTTTATGAGTTCACCGAGGCGTTTAATGCCAATTTCAATTTGTTCCATACTGGAATAGGTATAATTCAGACGCAAACAGTTAAATCTTTCCTGCCCTTCAGGATAGAACTTACTGCCGGGAATAAAGGTTACCAAATGGTCTTTGGCTTTATAAAAAAGGGTATCAGCATTAATATCTTCAGGAAGCCACAGCCAGATATAAATTCCACCCTTGGGTTTTGTCCATTGCACATAAACAGGCATCTCAGCAGAAAGGCAAGCTAACATCTTATCCAGATATGGTTTATAGAACTCACAAAGGTTTTTAATATGCGGTTCCATATAACCCTCAGCTAAAAATCCGGCTACAACTCTTTCGGTTGTGCAATCGGGACTGATGGTAACTTTTTGCTGCCAGGAAACCATTTTAGCAATCAATTCCGGAGCTCCGATAGCGTAGGCAACTCGCATTCCCGGACCCAATATTTTGGAAAAAGAGACAATTTCAGTTACCAGATAAGGATTGTTCAATTCCGTTCGGGCAATGCGTAATAATGTGGGCTGTTCTTCTTCACTAAAATTTAAACGGGAATAAGGATTATCTTCCATAATAAGGATACCCTCTGTTTCACAGAACTTTAGCAATTCATAGCGGCGTTTATAGCTCATTGTGATACCTGTAGGATTTTGAAAATCGGGAATAGTGTAAAGAAACTTAATTTTCTTATTGGCATCCCTCAAGCGTTTTACTTTCTCTGCAAAAAGGTTAAGATCAATTCCTTCATTATCCATAGAAACACTGTGAACCTCTGCTCCAACAGCTTCAAAGGCAACAAGGGAACCCAAAAAACTGGGTGCTTCACAAAGAACAACATCTCCTTCGTTAAGTAAAGTCCGACTCATATAATAGATAGCATTAGTGGCTCCTACGGTGATCATCATATTATCCTTATTCAGATTAGGATAATTCTCCCATTTTAAGATCTCCTCTTTCAGTTGATCATCACCTTCACTATTACCATATTGAAGAACCTCTCTGCCCTGCCGGAAAACTATTTCCTGAAATAATTTGCTCAAAATCTCCGTAGGAAAAGTTGCTGGTGAAGGAAAACCTCCCGCAAAAGATATTAAATCCGGAACATTTTTGGTAGTTGCTACCAGTTCTCTGATGAGCGACGATTTCATTGTTTTCGTTGTCTCCGAAAAGTAATTCGTAATCATTCTTCTATCCTTATATTTTTATTTTTATTTTAGTTAGAACCTAAGAACCGAAATAACAGGAATCAAGCAACAGCTTTCATCAATGAAACAGAATTCCGATATGTTTAGGGATAAATTCTATAAATCATTCGGGGAAAAGGTATCGTTTCTCTAATATGAGGAGTTCCACTCAGCCAGGTAACAAGTCGTTCCAAACCAATTCCAAAACCACTGTGAGGGACAGAACCATATTTACGCAAGTCCAGAAACCATTGGTAATCTTCCAAAGGCATCTTTTCCGCTTGCATTCTGGAAAGTAAAAGCTCGTAATTGTCCTCACGCTGACTTCCCCCAATCAATTCTCCAAAACCTTCTGGAGCTATTAAATCATCCCCTAAAACCAAATTTGGATTCAAGGGATCGCGTTTCATATAAAATGCTTTAATTTCTTTGGGCCAGCGTTCTACAAAAACAGGAACTGCAGAATCTTCTGTTAACAAAACCTCATCCTGGGCACCCAAATCTTTACTATGCGTTATATCACTGCCTTTTTGGCGTAATAATTCTACTGCCTCATAATGAGTCATCCGCTTAAAGGTAGCATCTGCCGATTTTAATGCTTCCGTGTTTCGTTCCAGAATTTGCAGTTCCAGGGCACACTGAGCAAGAACTGTTCGGATAACATAACGAATAAGTTCTTCCTGAATTTGCATATTTTCTTCGTGCTCCACAAAAGCTGCTTCAGCATCCATCATCCAAAACTCGGTTAAATGTTTACGGGTTTTGGAACGCTCAGCTCTAAAAACGGGACCAAAATCATAAACCCTGCCAAAACTCATAATTCCTGTTTCCAGATATAGCTGACCCGATTGGGAAAGATATGCTTTGCCTTCGTCAAAATATTCCAGCTCAAAGAGGGTTGTTGTTCCTTCACACGCATTGGGTGTAAGAATAGGCGAATCAAAACGGATGAAATTATGCTCGTTCAAATAGTTGCAAATAGCATAATAGACGGTATGCCGAATGCGTAAAACAGCCCATTGCTTTTGAGAACGAATCCAAAGATGCCTGTTGGATAATAAAAAATCGGGTCCGTGTTCTTTCTTACCTATAGGATATTCATCCGCAATTTGAATGGGCTCAATTTTAGTAACCTGCAGTTCAAAAACTCCTTCTTGCTTGGGATGGGGTTTAGGTATCCCGCAAATTATTACGGATGACTCCAGGGTAAGATGTTTTGCTGTCTCAAATGCCTCTTCACCCAAATCCGGTTGAAAAGCAACTGTTTGAACTTCTCCTGTCCCATCCCTTAAAATTATGAACAGCAGTTTTCCGCTATGACGAATATTACGCACCCAGCCCTTAAGGCGAACTTCCTGTCCTATATACTTTTCTATATCTTTAATAAATACATCCTGCATACTCTTTTTCCTGTATCATAGGTTTATTTTGGAATTTTGTGTTTGAATTTGGTTTATAATCATAGTAGCTATTTCCAAAGCTCTGGTTCCTGCTTCTCCATCTACAATCGGCTTTTTGTTATTTTTAATACAATCAATAAATGACTCCAGTTCCAAAGTTAAAGCATCCTTACCCAACTCGCTGACATCATAGTTTTGAATATCCACCAGCTGTTCTGGCTTAATATTATTTGCCCCTTCCAAAATTTGATATAGAACTGCTTGGATGTTAGCTCTCTTTTTAATAACCTGCACCTGCTTGGTTAAAAAATCCATTTTCATATAAGCATCTCGCTGGAAAAATCTTAAAATCCGTTCCTGCTTAAGCGAAACCCGAGATGAAGTTACATTGGCAACAGCACCATTGGCAAATTCAATACGCGCATTGGCAATATCTATAGTAGGAGTAAAAATACCCACTCCGCTGGCTTTAATATCAGTAACGGGACTATGCACAAAGCTCAATATCAGGTCTATATCGTGAATCATTAAATCCAGCACTACCGGAACATCCGTTCCTCGTGGCTGAAAAGTGGAAATCCTTTGTGATTCAACAAACAGCGGATTATTGATTTCATTTTCTATTTTCAGGATAACAGGATTGAATCTTTCTATATGCCCTACCTGAAGAATAAGATTCTTTTCGGAAGCAAGTTTCAGCAAGTCCTTTGCTTGAGTCAACTCACTGGTAATCGGTTTTTCTATAAAAATATGCTTTCCCGCAAGTAAGGCAGCCTTAGCCAGTTCATAATGAGCGGTGGTCGTTGCTGCAATATCTATTGCTTCGCAGGCAGATAACAGTTCAAAAAAGCTGTTAAAAGACACAGTGTTTATCTGCTTTGATATTTCCTTCGCACGCTGTTTATTAATATCATAAATGCCTACTAATTCAGCGTCCTCAATGTTTTTAAACTTTTGAGTATGATGTTGACCCAAATGGCCAACTCCAACAACGCCAACTTTTATCATTTCTTATATCTTTGAGAAAGAACCTGCAACATATCGGTTGTCATTGCAGCAAGGTCATAGACAGGTTTCCAACCCCATTCTTCCATTGCTGCCGTTTGGTTCATAGAATTGGGCCAGCTTTCTGCGATGGATTGTCTTACAGGGTCAATTTGATAATCAATTGTAAATTCGGGGATATGTTTTCTAATTTCGTCAGCAATCATTTCGGGCTCAATACTCATTGCCGTAACATTAAAACAATTGCGGTGTTTTAACTTCCCGGGGTCTGCTTCCATAAGCTCCACACAGGCACGTAAGGCATCCGGCATATACATCATATCCAAATAAGTACCGGGTTTCAAATAACAAGTATAATGTTTATTTTTAATGGCTTCATAATAAATCTCAACCGCATAATCCGTTGTGCCACCTCCAGGAAGAGTTACATTGGAAATAATTCCCGGATAACGAACTCCTCGGGCATCTACCCGATATTTTAAGAAATAATAGTCACTCCAAAGCTCAGCAGCAACTTTGGAGATGCCATAAATGGTAGTAGGACGCATAATTGTATCCTGCGGAGTATTGTCCAAAGGCGTAGAAGGACCAAAAGCACCAATAGATGAAGGTGTAAAAACAGCACCTTGAACTTCCCGCATCACTTCCAGGGAATTTATCAAACTGCCCATATTGATGTTCCAAGCCATTACGGGATTAGCTTCACCTTTGGCGGAAAGAACAGCTACCAGATTGATAATAGTATCAATTCTGTATTTTTTGACTACCTCAAACATCTTGTCCGCTTCCATAGCATCCATATTTTCACAGGGACCCCCTTCCCGAATTTCCGGTATTAAAGGTGTGCTGCGATAGGCAGCTACAACTGCATTTGAGCCATAAAGCTTACGCAAATAAGGAACAAGTTCCGAACCAATTTGACCTGCCGCTCCAATAACCAGAATGTTTTTCATTTCTTAACTCCGTTTATATTCTAATTTACTTTATTACCTTGTTTTTTTTCTGCTCTGCCTTGTCAATTGTTTTTCCTGTTAAACATCTGGCACTTTTTTGGCTAGTAAAGGGTATAAATACCCTCCTACCAAAGATTATAAATGTCACTAAGCAAAAACTGGTAAAAGGAAAAATAAAAAAATACATAAATGGGAGTTATTGAGACAGGTAGAGGTAATGCAACCGTGATTCCTCCAATTTTGGTTGACAAATATATGCAGCTGATTGGGAAGGATACTAAGGGGGGATACTTTTTAACTTTACCACTCAATGTGCGATGAAAGAAATTTTTAACTGTTTAAAAACAAGCCCCGGCAATTTATTTGATATGCGCCTTCTTAGCAAAGTAGCTTTTTATGAAAAAGAACTTGACTTGGATTAAAGAGATGAAAATAATACAAAAGGTTGTTTGACCTTACATAGATTGTGAGTAACGAGGGATATTAAATACCCTCAAAGAACCTGAGAAACAAGGAGTTGGAATGGACACCAACATTTGGGACTCAACAGATAATATCCTAAAACCTAAGGAGGTTATAATGGATGATCGCATTAAGAAACCGTATGAATTTGATTTACAGAAACTTTTCGAAACCGTAGGTAATAAAGAAACCGATTTTGATAGTTTCGTAAATTACCAATTCGAAGCTGATATGAAAAAGATATCTACTATATCTGAACTAGATTTTATTCTAAAAAATTTAAAAGAATGGCTAGTAAAGGGTATAAGTAGGAGTAGAGAGATGGGTAAATACCGTAATATGTTGCTTGTCACATGGTTTGTTATGATGCTATGTTGCTCGATAGCGTAGGCAACCTCTTTTGAAGATGACTTCCAAGTGGAGTAAGAGGCTCAAAATGATATGCTGGCTTATGTGCAATCAACTTTCCCACATCGATTTGGTATTGATCTGCAAGCGGGAGATTATGTCCGTTATGAGATTGCGGATCACCATTCCCAAAGGGAAGAGCCGGAACTATGCAGCCTGGAGGTTACAGAGCGCATTGCCAATGTCGCTACAATCAAGGAAGAATTCGAAGGGAACATCCTCTATTACCGAATTGATCTTCAGAGTAATACCCTGCTCGAGTATTGGGGATATGATGAGGACGGGATAGAGCAAAGACCATTACTGCTTTCTTCTTCTGAAGTGGAATCAAGAATGCTGAATATGAAAAGTCAAAACGGCAAATCAAGTAATCCCAATTTACCGGAAGGCATAGCTAAGCCTGTGTTTTCGAGTTTAGCTCAAAGAGAGAACTTCTCGCTGGGAAGATCAAGCTTGAATTGCCTTGTGAGAGCTATTGATGTTCCGGTTGTTGAAGACATAACTCCCGATTTCAGACAAGCTGTTCAAGAACTAACCAAGGTCTATTTCTCGGAAGCGGTGCCAAAGCTATTGCCAGCTAAGCTGATGGCAGCGTATCTGGATAATCCTGAAGTTTTTGACGGTAATGCAGGACTGGTAAAACAAAGTAAATACCAAATCAATGATTTCCACAGATCAGATAGATAGGAGGAAGAGATGAAAAGATATATATACTTTGCGGGGTTATTGGGTCTGGCTCTTTTATTGGGATCATGTTGGTTGACCGAACCGGTTTATCCGCGTCCTGAGCCCTGGCTTTGCAGTATCAATGCCGATGGAACAGGATTCAGAAAGATAAAGAAATCCCCTTTCAACACCACCGGATTCTGTGATATCTACATGACCAAGGACAATCGGATCATCTTCTATGGGGAAAAGCTGTGGATATCGGAGACGGATACGATCCGTCCGGTTAGCATAACCGATAATATTTATACTCTTCAGGACAATCCAGCCCGATTGTCTCAATCTCCCGATGGCAGCAAGCTATATTTTGCCTCAAGAGACAAGAACATTCATGAGCTTGATTTGAATACGATGCTATCCAGGCAACTTACAACAGAGAGTGTAAGAACACTGAGAAACCCGATTGTTTCGGATTTGGGAAACTTTATTACTTATACATCTCGTGGATACGGACCGCCTTCCAGATTTACCGAATTCTTATATTGGGTGAATCTGAGTTCAGGAGATATCGGTACGATTCCCACAATAGATAGCATTTGTGTTAATGCTTTCTACTCAGAAAGTGAAGATTTCGTTTATTATGAAGGAATAAATATAAAACGTTCACGACTGGATGGTAGTGAGCTTTCGCTTGTCTCTACTGGTGGCAGTATGTATCCATATTCTACATTTGGCGTTTCATCAGATAATCGTTATATAATACATGTTTGGGATGAGTATCCAACTCTTGACCTCAAGTGTCATGATAAGCAAACAGGTAACAGTGTACGGTTCCCCATTAAGGCCTCACTTGATCATGGTTACATAGCAAAAATATGCAAAGATGCGAATATTGTGTATTATGCTGAACCAGAGTACCCTGACAAGTTAAAGGCATATAATCTTGATACTGGAATTGATATGCAATTACTACAAGATAATATAATAGCAACAATTTACAATATTGCTCCTACATGGGATGGTTCTAAAGTATACTTCTATGCAGATATTGCTGAGAAGTAGGGAGAAAGGCATGAAAAGATATATATACTTAGCGATATTACTGGGTCTGATGTTATTGTTAAATTCTTGTTTGACCGAACCGGTTTATCCGCGTCCTGAGCCCTGGCTTTGCAGTATCAATGCCGATGGAACAGGATTCAGAAAGATAAAGAAATCCCCTTTCAACACCCCCGGATTGGTGGATATCTACATGACGAAAGATAATCGGATCATCTTCTATGGGGAAAAGATGTGGATCTCGGATACAGATACGATCAGGATTGGGCAGTTAACTCCGAGTAATCTTGTTTTGTTCGATTTTCCACAACTTGAGTTCATGAGAGATGGGGGCACAGCTTATTTTGCAGCAAGCAGGGACATATACAAGCTTGATTTAGCTACCTACGAAGCGTTCAAGATTACAGATACACCAGTTGATTACACATATGCAGAACCGCTTCTATCTGATGATGAGCTATGTATTACTATGAGGACATATTCATATAATGGGAAAGAACAAAGAATTGTTGGTGCATACATAGATCTACGAGATAACGTTCTAAACTACATATATTCAGATATGTGGTTTCCAGCATCGTATAAAACCATGCTTATGACTAGTGTGAATAAATTGATACTTGAGAACAGAGATGGTTTTGCTAGCGTAAACTTGCAGGACTCAACATACACACTCCATCTACCATATTTGGCAAGCTATAAAAACATGTTTGAGACAAGCACAGACCAAAGCTATCTAATTACCAAATATGTTCAATCTACCAAGTCATACGCTATAGCCATAGATCTTCAAGATTACACATGCTATGAGCTTGGCTATGTCAATGAGTATTACTCAAGAAGTCCAATAAAGGTCTGCAAAGAAGCAAACCTCGTATTCTATTTTGATGATCAGCGGATTTACAAGTACGATCTAAACACACATCAAAAAAGCACTGTTATTGGACCTAATGAGGAAGTTGACGTGTTAAGTGTTATCATGTTAGCCCCTACTTGGGATGGCTCAAAAATGTATTTCTACGCAGATATTGCTGAGAAGTAGGGAGGTATTCATGATTTCAATTAAAGCAGTACTATGCATCTTAGTAGTTACAATTTCTTGCTCGATTTCATATGCATTCGTTATCAATAGTGAGTTTGTAGATCCGTCTTTACCAGCAGATTCAGTATATCATAAATGGGTATCGGCTGGATCAAATGCTGTTATAGATTCAGTTTTTACTATCAATGTTCGAGCAATCCCCGATTCTTCATATTATGCAGCCGGAGATTCAATCCATTTCATACCTAACGCTCTTCCCAACGATAATCTTGACGATCATTTATCGTTTCAATAGCAATGTTTTCCATTCTTTACTATAGCCATTATGAGTTATATGTGCCTCAAAAGTTATTTCAAAGGAGAAAGTTATCAAGGCACAAATGACTCCTGACTTCCATTCTTCATTCTGCATTCACCGTTCATTCTCAATTTAATCTCTTTTCTCTCTTTTTCTCTTTGTAAAATTAATCTCTTTTTCTTTTTCCCTCTTTGTTAAAAACCTCTATATTCCCAAAAACTCCTCAGCTTATCCACCGGTTTATTCACTTTGCTCATAAAAATCATAGCTGCAATCACAAAGGGCTTATACCCTGCTTCCTGATAGGTATGCAGACGATATCTTTCAAACACGGTTTTTGCCACTTCCCCATTTGCACAACTTACATCACTGATATCTGCAGGCAAACAGTGTTCGTAAAGAGCATTTCCGTTTTTGGTTTTTTTCATCATCTCTTCATCGCATTCCCAGTCAATAAACTTTTCATTTTGAGCTAAACACTGCAGTTCAAGTTCTTTCAAGCCCTGTTTATCCCCGGCTTTAAGTAGTTTGGTTCTTTGTTGCATCACCGACATCGGTGCCCAACTTTTAGGATAAACGATATCAGCATCGTGAAATGCTTCTTCCATTAAAGTGGTCTTACTAAATGAACCTCCGCTCTCATTGGCAAAAGCAGAGGCAGTTTGCAAGGTCTCCGGCAGTAAATCATAGCCCTCGGGATGAGCCAGAACAACATTCATCCCGAAACGGGTCATCAGATTTATTACGCCCTGCGGCACAGAAAGGGGTTTTCCATAGGAAGGAGAATAAGCCCAGCTCATAGCTATTTTTTTGCCTTTCAAGTTTTTCCATCCACCAAAATAATCCTTCAGTTTCAAAAGGTCGGAAAGAACTTGCGTAGGATGGTCTAAATCACATTGTAAATTTACAACAGTAGGTCTTTGCGCTAAAATTCCTTCACGATAACCTTCGTCAACGGCATTGGCAACTTCTAACATATAGGTGTGCCCTTCTCCGGGATACATATCATCCCGAATGCCTATTACTTCCGTTAAAAAAGAAATCATATTTGCTGTTTCTCGCACTGTTTCCCCATGCGCAATTTGGCTTTTTACTTCATCCAGTTCGGATAAAGCCAAGCCCAAACTATTTACAGCCGAAGCAAAACTGAAACGGGTACGAGTGCTGTTATCCCTGAAAATAGATATCGCTAAACCATAATCAAAAATCCGCCAGGGTTTTTTCTGCCAATGCAGACCTTGCAGTATTTCCGCTGTAAGCATCACGGCTTTCAGTGTGTCTAAACTGTTTTCCCAGGTTAAAAGGAAATCCTTACCCCACAAATCCGGTTTTAAGGTCTCCAGTTCACTAAGCAGTGTATTAATCTTGTCCATAGCATACCTCTATTTTTTATTTACAAAGAGAAAAAGAGAAAAAGAGAGAATGATAGGGTATTGTTTGAATGTTCTAATAGCAAAACAGCAAACCGGGTCCTAATGCTTTATGAACCTCTATACAAGCACCGATAATTCTACTGCAAAGCTTATCAATTTCTCCTTTTGTTATTTCCTGGTTCATCAATTTCTCCTTTAATTATAAGTTTATATCTCTTGCCAATTATAATCTCTTTCTCTCTTTGTAAAACTAATCTCTTTTTCTCTTTCTCTCTTTGTAAAACAAATCTCTTTTTCTCTTTCTCTCTTTGTAAAACTAACCTCTTTTTCTCTTTCTCTCTTTGTAAACTAATCTATCTCGCTATCTCTCTCATTCCGTCTCGCTATCTCGCCATCCCACTATCTCGCTTAATTCATTCTCAATCAAATCTCTTATCCTCATTGTTCCACATTCGCTGCGCAGCCAATAGGATAGCATCAATAATTTGCTGGTAACCGGTACACCTGCAAATATTTCCTTTAATCGCTTCTCTGGCTTCTTCTCTTGAGGGCTGTTTATTTTCCAGCAAAAAAGCATAAGCAGTTAATACCATTCCTGGAGTGCAAAAACCGCATTGAATAGCCCCGGCATCAATAAATGCCTGCTGAATAGGATGCAAAGTTCCACTGGAAGAAGCAAGACCTTCAATCGTTAAGACCTCTTTATTTACAACATCTTTCAATTTCAACAAGCAAGAACGCCCGGGTTTATTATTAACCAGCACAGTGCAGCTTCCACAAACGCCAATATCGCAGCCAATTTTGGTTCCTGTCAAACCCAGATTTTCTCGCAGGTAAGTAGAAAGTTTCAGTTCCGCAAGTTCTTCGGAAACAGAATATTCGGTATTATTAACGGTTATTTTCATTGCTTTTTCCCTTTAACATATTCCCTCACCTGGGGGGCAATTGGCAGGTCTGTAAATCTTTTTCCGGTAGCTCTGTATAGGGCAGTGGAAATTGCCGGAGCGGTAATTTCCAAAGCCGGTTCTCCAATTCCTTTTGCATTAGAAGGAGAATTGGGGTCTGCATTTTCAATCAGGATAGCTGTCATTTCCGGTAAGTCCGTGCTCCGCATCACTCTATAGCCGTTATAATTAGTAATCTGTGGTTCACCTTTTACCAGCGGAAAATTTTCATATAAAGCATAACCTGCTCCCATAGCCATACCTCCGTAAATCTGACCTGTCAGTAAAGCCGGATTTATAGCTTTGCCAATATCATGAGCAGCAACTAAGTTCAGTAAAGTAATTTTCCCGGTTTTACAATTCACTTTCAGTTCCGCTGCCTGGCAACTGTAAACCCAACTAAAATAAGCGTTTCCATGCCCTGTTTCTTCATCCCAGCTAATTTGTGGTGCTTTAAATACCCCAAAAGCGAAAGGATAAATTTGATGGTCATAACACCAACGCACTGCGGCAAAGAAATCAGCCACTTTTTCTCCTTGAGCAGAATAAATATTGCCATTCTTGTAGCTGCAACCATTTATTCCAAGTGCTTTTTCCACTCCTTCACAGAGACGTTGTTTAATTATTTTGGCAGCATTAACAACAGCTCCTCCACCCATAATAGTTCCCCTGGAAGCAACTGTAGAACCTCCATCTGGAATATTGGAAGTGGAAGGTAAACGATAACGAATTAGCTCTTTAGGGATGCCAAGTTCTTTGGCGGCAATCAAAATCATCGCACTTTGGGCTCCCTGTCCGTTTTCGTGCACCCCGGTTTCCAGTAAAACACTGCCATCGGGTTGAATATTAATGATAGCACTGTTCATATCGGTTCCTTCTGCTCCTAAACTAACTCCCCGGTAAGCAATTGCATATCCAATTCCATACCATTCCTCTACATCAGGGTTGCCGAAACTACATTGCTGCACTTTGTTTTCGTAATCAATTTCTTGCAAAACACTATCCATAACCTGCTGCAGGGAAACGGTATGATTATCCAGTTTCTGTTCCGTAATTGTCTTGCTGCCTTGATGAACCATATTCATTTTGCGGAATTCCGTTGCATCCATATTTAATTTTTCCGCTGCCATTTCTATCAGCTGTTCAATGGCAAAATTTACCTGAGGAGAACCGAAACCACGGAAAGCCCCCGAGAAAATGTTATTGGTATAAACGCCGTAAACATCACTTTGAACATTGGGAACTTCATAGCAACCACAACTTTGAACTGTGGAACGCCAAGTAACCCAAGGTGTTACACTGCAGTAGGCACCCCCGTCTGCAACAATCCGAGCTTTAATAAAAACAATTTTTCCGTTCTTCTTAAGCCCCATTCTATATTGCAGTTTGTAAGGATGACGTTTATAGCTTTCCCGCATACTCATTTCTCTGCTGTAAATTAATTTTACCGGTTTCCTGGTAAGATAGGCACATAAAGCTGCCCGGGCACAAACTAAGGCAGCCGTATCATCCTTTCCTCCAAAACCTCCGCCCATAGGAATATTCTTCACTTCCACTGCGCTCAACTTGCAGCCCAAAGTGGAAGCAACAAATCTTCTAGTAGAAAAAGGATGCTGCATACTGCCCAGCACTTCCATAACACCATCGGGGCGTAAATAACAAAGTGCTGTTTCCGGTTCCAGATAACAATGCTCAACGCGGGAAGTATTAAACTCCTGTTCAATAATAAGTTCTGCTTCTTTTTCGCCCTGTTCCATATTTCCGGTGCGCACTTTATGATAATTACAGATATTACTGCCAAAATCAGGATTAACCAGGGGACTTGTCCCTTGCATTGCTTCTTCGGGATTATAAACACCCGGAATTTCTTCCAGTTCAACTTCCACGAAAGGTAATGCGGAAAGAGCTATCTCCCGAGTTTCTGCTACAATTAAAGCAATAACATCTCCCGCAGAACGAATTCTCCTGTTAACTAAAGTAGGACAATCCTTAATAATCTGTCCAAATTTGATATTTCCAGGAATATCCTTCGCTGTATAAACAGCTACAACTCCTTTTTGGTTAAGCGCTTTAGAGTAGTTTATGGTTTTAATAATAGCGCTTGCAACTTTGGAATGCACAGGAACTGCATATAGCATATCAGGCAATTTATAATCATCGGTGTATTTTGCTTTGCCGGTAACTTTAGCAGCTGCGTCATTACGAAAAGCATCAGTAAACATTATTATTATGCCTCCTCAATTCATAATAGCTCCAAAAGTCAATCCACGGATTAGGTGTATTTGCCCAACTGGGAATAACAGGAATTGGAGCTCCCAGGCGTTCATAACTAAGCGTATCCTCTTCTACCGTGAAATCCATCATCTTGGCAGGTGTATAACTTATCAAATTAAAAAGTTGCTCCATAGTCAGTTTGCCTTTTTCTACCAGATGTTCTGCCAGCAAAGTAAAAAGAGCTCCGCTTCCAGCAATACCCATCGGGGTTTTAGCAGGATACAAAATTCCTATGTCTTTGGTTTCGGAACTAAAAGCACAATGATCACTGGCAATAATATCAAAAACACCATCCTGTAAAAGTTCCAGTAAAAGACCTCTACTGCTTTCACTGCGTATAGGAGGAGAACAAAGCCAGCGATGACCTTCCGGTTCATTCAAGACATCCTCATTCAAAAGCAAATAGTGAGGTGCAGTTTCACAAGTTATATAATCCGCCTCCTTTTTTGCCTGCTGAACTAAAAGCGCTGCCTGAGGAGAAGAAATATGGACTATATGCAGAGGATAATGATGCTTTATAGATAGATTAAGCAACTTCTCCACTGCAGTAATTTCCGCTTTTTCAGGACGGCGTAAACAGTGGTCTGATGGCTTATGAAAAGGATAGCGTTCACTGTATTCGCTAATTATTTCATCCTCTTCACAATGCACCAGTAATCTTTTTTGGGGAGTAGGCATTTCTTCCATAAAGCGTTCAATGCTTTCATAGCTTTGATATAGCCCTGCTTCCCGATAAGTGGTATAGAGCTTTAAATCGGTATCTTCTTTCAGAATTCTTTCCAATTTACGCATATCCAACTGCCTGGGGGTTAAATGCCAAAAGACCTTTCCTGAAAAGCTAAGGGATGCTTTTCGCATTCTTGCCAGTTTGGAAGAAAGTGGTTCATTCGGACTTTCGGTTACAAATGCACCAATTCCTTCCAAACCGTTATGTTCATAAAGAAGATTGAAACTCTTCCAGCTATCTGCTAAAAGGTGTCCGCCAATGGTTTCACCAATATGCACATGGAAATCGTAAATTCCGCTTGCTTTCATAGTTTTACAGCTCCGGGGTCTTTCAAGCCGTGACCGGTTATCAATAATACAATATCATTATCTGTTTTTAACCATCTTTTATTTACTGCTTTTTTTAGTCCAGCCAAAGTTGCGGAAGAAGAGGGTTCTGCAAAGACACCGGTATATTTAGCCAGTTCTAGTTGCGCTTCCTGAATTTCTGCATCGCTTACTCTGATGCCTTTTCCGTCTGTTTCTATAAGTGCTTTAACAGACCAATGTGCTAATGCCGGTGTTTTCACTTTTATAGAATCTGCTATAGTTACTGGGTTTTCAGCATCGTGATAATTTCCTGTTTCCCAATAAGAAGTTATGGCGTCACTGCTTTCTGCCTGAACGCATAACAGATGAGGCAAGTTTTTTGTTATCCCTGCTCTTTGCAAATCCAAAAATGCTTTATAGATACCAGTTAAAATAACTCCATCGCCAACCGGAATTACAATCCAATCCGGAACTTTATATCCGTTTTGAATATAAATCTCAATTCCAGCGCTCTTTTTCCCGTCTATCGTTAAAGGATGATAACCCGTATTTCTACACATACAATTATGCATTTTTGTATATTCCAAAGCAGCTTTGAAGGCATCATCATAACTGCCATCAACTTTATGCAGTTCTGCATTATGCACTTGAATTTGAATCAGTTTAGCCGGTGGAGCATTTTGAGGGGCAAAAATAACAACTTTTAAACCAGCCGAAGCACCTAAACAGGCAAGCGAACAAGCAGCATTTCCTGTGCTGGCAGTTACAATTTCTGTAATCTCTTTTTGTAAAGCGTCAGCTACTACAAGCTGAGAAGCACGGTCTTTATAACTTCCACTGGGATTTAAACCATCAAATTTTATCCCCATTGGGTAGTCGGAGGACGCTGTTCCTCCCCTTTTTAAGCCAGGAATCCTAACTCTAAAAAAAGGTGTATTCCCTACCGGTAAAGGGGGATAAAACTTGGGATTCACTGCACTGAATAGAAGAGGATCAGGTTTTTGCTTCCATCTTCTACCAATTTCTTCATAATCAAAAACCGCTTCCAAAACGCCTTTTAGCGGTATTCCCGGCACATAATCCCTGCCACATTCATCACAAAGATAATGCAGTTCCTTGGAGTTAAATTCCTTCCCGCATTCAATACAACAGTATTTAAGCAAATAACTCTTCATTTTGCATTCCGGGTTGCACTTTTCTCCCTATTTCTGCGCAAGGTTATAAACCAGCGCAGCATAAAAAGCCGCCGCTTTGGTTAAATGTTCAATCGGACACGCCTCATTGGGGGCATGAGCATATATTTCATTACCGGGTCCCAAACCGATACAGGGAATTTTTTTCATTCCAGCGATAGCAACTCCATTTGTGGAAAAAGTCCATTTATCAATAACTGGTTCTGTTCCTAAGGTTTTTGAATATACATCGGATGCCTTTTGAACATATACTGAATCCAAAGGAGTAACCCAAGTAGGATAATATTTTTCTGTAGGATAAACCAGTCCTGTGTAGGCAGTTTCCTTATAAGTTAAAATTTCTATCGTAGCTTCAGGATAACCGGCTTTTATACAGGCATCCTGAACTTCGGCAAGTGCACTTTCTTTATTTTCGCCAAAGGTCAAACGCCGGTCTAAATGAAGGCGTGCACTATCTGGAACAGCACATTGGCTGGGTCCTGTAAAAAAGACCTGGGTAACGCAAATACTGCCTTTTCCCAGAAAATCATCAGAACGCAAATACTGATGTAATTTCTCTATTTCCAAAGCAATGCGGGAAATTTTATAGATTGCATTATCTCCACGTTCAGGAGCAGAACCATGACAGGAAAGTCCTTTCACGCTAACTTCCATTTCCATCCTACCTCTATGTCCCCGGTAAATATTCAAATTCGTGGGTTCTGTAATAACCACGAGTTCGGGCTTAATTTCCTCTTCGTTTAGAATATACTGCCAGCATAAACCATCGCAATCCTCTTCCATAACCGTCCCTGTAAAATAAATGCTTAAGTCCCTGCTCAAATTCAAATCCTTTATTATGCGTGCAGCAGTCAACATACTTGCCATTCCACTTTTCTGATCAACAGTTCCTCTACCCCAAACCTTGCCGTCTTTGAGGTGAGCGGCAAAAGGGTCAAAATCCCAAAGCGAAAGGTCTCCAGGGTAAACAGTATCAATATGTGCATCAAAAGCAATTACTTTTTCCCCAAAACCCAAGCGTCCAATCACATTTCCCAAAGGGTCAATATATGCCTCATCCATTCCTATTTCCTGCATTTCTTTCAAGATGCATTCTCCCACTTCTTTTTCCTTTGTAGAAAAAGAGGGTATTTTTACGATGTCCATTAAAAAACGGGTGCTAATATCTTCATAGTGCTTTGCTTTTTCTAAAATGTCTTTATACATTTTTCATTCTCCTTATGTCTTTAAAGCAAAAATAATTTACGCCAATTCTGATAAATAAATAGCTCCGGTGTGAACAAGATTAACAAGGACTTAATATGTCAATGATGAACTAGATTAACAAGCACTTAATATGCCTGGGATGAACAAGATTAACAAGGACTTAATAGGTCCTGGGTGAACAGGATTAAAGGAATTTTCGGGATTTTGCTATCTTGAAACATCCCGAAACCCAAAAACCTTATATCAATTCCCGCCTTGCTATTATAATTCTTCATCCTAACTTATCCATCCACCGTTCATTCTCAATTTAATCTCTTTTCCTCTTTCTCTCTTTGCTAAAAAATCTATCTCGCCATCTCACTATCTCACCATCTCACCATCTCGCTCTTTCAAAACCTTTCCCACAGTTTTTTTGCCAATTCTCTTGCCTTGGCTTTAACTTCCTGTTCATCAATATCCAGCAGCAATTCCCCATTCCACAACAGAATTTTGCCCTGGCAGATAGTTGCATCAATATTTGCCTGGGAAATTCCATAAACCAGATGTCCCATCCAGGTCTCTTCATTAAAAGGAGTATACGGAATATAGTCAACTACAATAATATCTGCCGGACTGCCTGCTTTTATAGTTCCGTGTTTTTCACCCCAATATTTTTGCGCTATAATAGGATTATTGAAAACCAGGGCAGAGGCAATTTCCATAAAGCCACGGGAAGGATCATTTTGCTTCAGATGTTGAGCCCAAACACCAACTCTAACTTCTTCCAGCATATTATTAGTCATTGCATCAGTGCCAAGTCCAACTGTTATTCCCAATTCCATCATTTTACAAACATCGGCAATGCCCACAGCATTATTCAAATTGGATTGAGGATTGGTAACTATGGCAGCTCCTTTTTCCTCCGCCAAAATAAGTTCCCTGGCATTCAAATAAACGCCATGCGCCAGAATGCTTTTACTATTTAACAAATTAAAAGCGTTTAAGCGTTCCACTACTCTTCTGCCGAAATGTTCCACATTATATTTTTCGTCTGTTTCCGCTTCAGCAGTATGAATATGGATACCGCAATTAAGTTCTGCAACTTTATCAGCAATATTGGCTAAGGTTTTATCCGAAAGCGTAAAAGCGGCGTGCAGACCAAAAAGTCCTTTCAAAAATGGATTGGGATTATTTTGGCAGTTTTTTATCCAGTGATAGTTTTCCTCAATTCCTTCCTTGGCAATTTTAGCTCCATCTCTATCTGAAACCTCATAGCATAGTGATGCTTTAATCCCTGTTTCCCGAACCGCCTTAGCAATTTGAGAAAGAGAATTTTCTACAGCATAAGGAGAAGAATGATGATCAATTATGGTAGTTGTCCCTTTCCGGATGGAAGCTAGAATTGAAATTAAAGCACTATAATAATTATCTTCCGGGAGCAGCTTTTTATCTAAACGCCACCACAAATTTTCCAGCACAGCATTAAAATTTTTAGCTGGAGCTGATTTTCCCAAACCGGTTACAAAAGTAGAATAAAAATGATGATGCGCATTTATAAGCCCGGGCATAATGATTTTGCCTTCAACATCTATGCGTTCACAAACCTCATCCTGAAAACAGTCATCAGCACCGATTTTTACTATATAACCATCATCAATTAAGATTGCTTGCTGTTCCAACAGTGGTTTATCTCTATCAAAAGTAAGTATTGTGCCACCTGTTAAGATGTATCTATTCATCGTTATTCCTCTCTTCTCATTTTGTCTATGCAGTGAAAGCGAAATGGCTATATTTGTCAAGCTTGAAGAATGAATTTAACGAATGGTGAGATAGCGAGATGGCGAGATAAATTTTTTTTACAAAGAGAGAAAGAGAAAAAGAGATTAAATTGAGAATGAATTTAGCAAATGGTGAGATAGCGAGATGGCGAGATAGATTTTTTTTACAAAGAGAGAAAGAGAAAAAGAGATTAAATTGAGAATTGAGAAATGAGAATGAACGGTGAATTAAGAATGTTCGTTGAATTGAGAATGAAAATAGCAATGTAGGAATTTATAAAAAGTTTTTAGGTTTCGGGAATTTCTTAGATGGAAAAATCCCTAAAATCCCTTTAATCCTGTTCATCCCAGACCTATTAAATCCCTTTAATCCTGTTCATCCCAGACCTATTAAATCCCTAAAATCCCTTTAATCCTGTTCACCCAGGACCTATTAAATCCTCGTTTCTAAAATCAAATCTGCGAAATCTGCGTGAAACAACGACCCTATAGACCCATCTAAAATCAAATCTGTGTTATCTGTGTTATCTGTGAGAGAAAAAAAGCAGATGAACCGCGTCCTCCATCTACCCAAAATAAGTTCTTCCTTGGTTGAATGTTTAATACTGAAGTAACAACTAATTAACAATCCTTTAACGAAGTTAAGGAAGTGTTAAAGGGTCGTTAAACAGTTGAATAGGAAACAAGCAATTAATAAAGCGAGATGGTTAGATAGTGAGATGGTGAGATGGCGAGATGGTGAGATGGTGAGATGGCGAGGGCATCTTTTTTCCCTGTGCTTAAAGGTCGGAGTTAACCCTCACACGAATATTTTCAGCCCCCGCCAAATATTGAAAGAGATAATACTATAGCAGGTTTTTTATGTAGTAATGACTTATTCTTGTGGGTTGGGTGGATTAAGTAATTCCTCCAAATGTTTTATATATTTCTCAGCTCCACCGGGTCTATAACCTGTGCGAGCAATTTCCTGGCTTTTTTCATTTATTATAACAATAGTGGGAAAGCCCTCAACCTTGTATTCTTTTAATTTTTGTTGATTAAATGCTTTCAACTCGTCGCTTTGTTCTATCCCCTGGGGAAAATCAACTTTCAGCAAGATGAAGTTGTTTTTCGCATATTCCATAAATTCGTCTTTACTGAAGACCTCTTCTTCCAATTTTTGACACCAGATACACCAGTCAGAACCGGTAAAATCAACCACAACGGGACGAGCATAAGATTGGGACATTTTCATTGCCTCATTCCAGTCAGTAAGCCATACACCAAGCTTCTTTTCAGAACTATCCAATCGTTCTTGCTCTTCTTTGGTTCTTTCAACAGGTGACCTATTAGGATTGCAGCCCAAAACAACCACTGACAAAGTAAGCAGTAGAATTAAAATCCATTTCATAATTGAACCTCCAAATTGTTAATATAAACTTCAGGAATTATTTTCGCGGCTTTTTTCAGCATAGCATTCACTGCGCAGTATTTTTCCAGGGAAAGATTTACTGCTTTAGCGATTTTATCAGCTGGAAGGTTATTGCCTTGAAAGTTGTAAGTTATGGTTATCGTATGATAAATAATAGGATGCTCAGCAGCGGATTCGCCCTGAGCATCCATTTCCAAAGTATAATCCTTTATTCCCATTTTGTCCAGAATGGAAACCACATCCATTCCACTACAGCCACATAAGGCAGCCAGTAATAAAGGTTTTGGTCTCGGACCTTGATCAGTTCCCCCAAAATAGGGATCGGCATCCATAATCAGCTGATGTCCATTTACTTCGGCTGTAAAGGTCATACCACCAGACCAAACTGTTTTAACGCGAGTAGCCATTATTATCCTGCTATTGTCTCTTTCAATATCTCTTCATATTTTTCCACATAGAGTTGAAGGGCTTTATAGACCGCCTCCACATCTTTTTCCGGGATTTTCTTCAGAATCTTTGCCTGCTGGTCTAAAACTGTTTGCAAGCTATTAGCTGCCAGTTTTTTTCCTTTTTCGGTAATCATAGCAAACCAGCAACGCCGGTCTTCTTCCGATGGTTCACGAATAACCAGTTGTTTGGCAACAAGGTTATCCATTATTCTGGTAATCCGGCTATGGGAAACATTCAGTTCTTTAGCCAACTCGTTCATATTGACAGGACAGTTTACCTTATAAAGGTAGTTAAGTAACATACACTCCATTCGCCCTGCTTGTAAGCATGCTTTCTGAGCGTAGTCAATTTCACTCAAAACCATTTGCAGGCGGGTGATAAGATCGTGGAATTTTTTTGCATAATCAGCCATCTGATTCTCCTTTTTTAGTATTATTTAAGTTTAATAAACGCTTGATCTTCTCGCGCTCAAAACCGACAACCGGGATATTATTTATCCATAATTGCGGAACCGCTTCCTGTCCGCTTTTGCGGATCATATCTTTACGAGCCGCAATATCTTTGGATACATCAATATCCGTAAAATTCTGGTTTATAGATTTCAGATACTCCTTAACTTTCTTGCACCAGATACAAGAAGGAGTGGAAAAAACAATCACTTTCGCAGCCATTTTTTTTATCCTCTGTTCATATAATAGCGCAAAATTTCCCCAAAGCAAATAATATTTTTTACAGTGTAAAATTATGCGGGAAACCACCTTACTAAAAATGAATCCCTATAATGCTATGATAGATAACTATCCTGCAAGATGGTTAATTTTCTTGCCATAAAATAACAGTAGATTATTATGGCAAAAAATTTGAGGTTGATTTTATGACAACTATTTTCTTCTGCACTGATTGCGGTTTTGAAACTAGCAAATGGAGTGGAAAATGCCCTGCCTGCGGTGCTTGGGGTACTTTAAAGGAATCCACTCGCGTAACGGGAAAAAATAATAAACCCAGTGAGATATTAGTCCAAAATAAACCAGAACGAATAATTGATTTGGAATATGATGAATTTTCTCGCTTGATGACCGGAATAAAAGAATTTGATCTGGTTCTGGGAGGAGGCATTGTAAAAGGAATGCTGATTTTGATTGGAGGTGAACCCGGAATTGGCAAATCCACATTGATGCTGCAACTTTCGGAATGGATGGGTAAACAGAATAAAAAAACACTCTATTGCTCAGGAGAAGAAAGTGCCGAACAAATTCGCCTCCGCAGTAAACGCCTGAAGGTTATAAGTGAAAATATTTATCTGCTTTGCACTAACAATGCTGAACAGATTATAGAAGCAATAGAGGAAAATAAACCTGATCTGGCAATCGTAGATTCTATTCAATCAGTAAGTATACCTTCCCTGGATGCTCTTCCTGGAACTGTCACTCAATTACGGGAAACTACCAGCCGCCTTTTAAGAACAGTTAAAAATTTGGGCATCCCTCTATTTTTAGTAGGTCATGTAACCAAAGAAGGTTTAGTAGCAGGACCAAAAATTATTGAACATATGGTAGATACCGTTCTTTATTTTGAAGGAGAACAGCGTAGTCAATATAAAATCCTGCGCGCAGTAAAAAACCGTTTTGGTTCTACTAATGAGATTGGCTTATTTGAAATGACCCATCTGGGTTTATTAGAAGTGACTAATCCCAATAGTATTTTCCTCAGCCACGAACAAAGTGATATGGGAACTGCTATCAGCTGCATAATGGAAGGCAGCCGCAGTTTTATTGTGGAAGTCCAAACCCTGGTTAATGCTTCCAATTATGGAACTCCCCAAAGAGTAGCAGTTGGACTTGACCAAAAAAAACTGGCTATGCTTTTAGCTATTCTGGAAAAAAACCTTTCTCTCTATCTTCGTAATAGTGATGTATTTGTTAATTTGACAGGTGGTATACGCAGTACCGATCCCTCACTGGATTTGGCTATTTTGGCAGCTCTTATTTCCAGTTTGAAAGATAAACCGTTAACTGAAAAAGCTGTTTTTATCGGTGAAGTTGGCTTAAATGGAGAAGTTCGTCCTGTTTCACAATTGGATAAACATATCAGCCAAACTCTGAAACTGGGATATGAGAAAATATTTATTTCCAGCTATGCTAAAGTGAAAGCCAATCCGAAACTTGTTAAAATAAAAGATATTAAAGCACTATATACTGCTTTGAAATAATGAAAATAGCGAGATGGTGAGATAGCGAGATGGCGAGATGGCGAGATGGATTTTTTTTACAAAGAGAGAAAGAGAAAAAGAGATTATATTGAGAATGGAGAATTGAGAATGTAAGTCAGGAGTCATTTGTGCCTTCATAACTATCACCTGTGAAATAACTTTTGGGGCACATATGACTCATGACGACTAATGAAGAATGTAAGTCAGGAGTCATTTGTGCCTTCATAATTATCACCTGTGAAATAACTTTTGGGGCACATATGACTCATGACGGCACTGTAGACCACTCAAAAATCAAATCTGTGTAATCTATGTAATCTGTGAGAGAATATATTACAAAAAGCGTTTAACTACTTCAATAACCTCCGGCAAATCCATTCCAATTTTTTGTAAATGTTCAATTTTAGGAACACCTTGAGCATTCCAACCTTTTCTTTCATAAACCGCATCAATCAATTGCTGATATTGATCTTCCCTATATTTTCTTAAAATATCCATCTTTTCTGTAGTGCTTTTCCCTTCAGGATCAATATTTAACTTTTCTTTCAACTGCTTGTCGTATCTATCCTGACGGGAAAGATATTCTTCTTCCGTTACAGGACCCACAGCTCTATAAGGTGGAACATCATCAATTCTTCTCCCCTTTCCCATTCGCAAACAGAAGACCTTTTGGAAGTTATAGACCCGTTCGGATTGTTCAATCAGGGTTTTTTTATTCAGTGGCTTTCCTGTGATGGCAGTATAGATATCCACATAATTTTGAACATGTTCCGGAACTTTTGCCGGTTCATCTGTTTCGGCATTATTAGCCGGTTCAATATCATTCCAGGGAAGTTTACATAATCCCTGCAGCCCAAACCAGGTTCTAAACATCGGAAAATAGTGCAATGCCTCAGCTTTATCCTTAAAAGTGGGAATCTGGTTATTGACCATATCCATAAAGATCAGCCATGCTTCATCATGTTGAGGTCCTTTTAAGGCGAGAGTATAGCCACCCTGTTGCGCAAGTGATTCTTTACTCATATATTGAGAATATTCCAAGCCCTTTGCCTCCATACCTATATCTTGCAGGAAATCGGGATCGGCACCATATTTTTCAGCAAAAATTTGTTTCATTTTCCGAACACCTTGTCCTACTATAACTCCAAAACCATCTCCTCGTGCCATTTGATGCAAAAGTTCCAAAGCGGCATCTGCATTTCCCCAGGTAAGTTCAAGTCCGCCAGTGCGTTCTTTATTCAATATTCCGTTTTCATAACATTCCATTGCAAAAGCAGTACTGGTTCCAAAAGAAATCGTATCCACTCCATAAGTATCGCAGTAAAAATTTATTTCCACTACATCCCTCGCATTAAAAACACCGATATTACTTCCGCAACCGGCAGCAGTTTCATATTCAGGACCGTCCACACAGACCTTTTTCCCTTTATAAGGTCCTGTTCTAGGTTCAAAATTATCCACAGCTTTACAACAGGAAAGAGAACAGCCAAACCAGCATCCATCAGGCATACCCTGAGTAAAAAGTTTTTTAAATTCACGGGAATGCAATCCTTCCGCTTCCGGCATTTGACCATATTTAAAATTCCGAATCGGCAGAAGGTCATAATCATTCATAATTTCCATTAGATGAGCTGTTCCTACCTGCCTCATTCTATTTTGGGTAGAATCGCCTGCTTCTATTTCTTGATGTAATTTCAAACCCCTCTTTCTAAGTGTTTCTACATCCACCGGATTATTGGAATCTACTTTCAGACCGGAATATTTAACCACTAAGGCTTTAATTTTTTTATGTCTGAAGACACTGCCTGTACCACCTCTTCCTGCCTGTTTCAAACGGGCAACCTTTCTCCGTTTATCCCAAAAGGAAAAATTCAAGCAGGTGATTAAAACATTTTCCGCTGCCTTTCCACTGGAAACAACAGAAACAAACTGATATTTATCTTCGCTGTCAGCAAATTCTTTAATCAATTCTTCAGCAAAAATATGACTATTGATTTCTTCATCGGGAGCAGAAAGTATCTGCACAACTCCTTTATCACCATCAATATAAACTATCACTTCTTCCTTTGCTATGCCTTGAAGTTCAATTGCATCCCAACCGGAAAATTTGGTATAAGGACCAAAATGACCTCCAACATTACAATCAACGGGAATTCCTGTTAAAGGAGAAATAGTTGTTACAATTGATTTTCCGCTACCGGGATAACTGGTATTTCCGCAAAGAGGACCGAAAGAAATACAAATTTCATTTTCTGGGCTATCCCATTTTGTCTCATCTTTAATTGCGTGCCACATCAGATATAAATCAAAACCTTTTCCGCCAACAAATTTATCTATCATCAACTCGGTAACCGGCTTTTCCTTTATCTCCCCAGTGCTCAAATTTATATACAAAGAGCGTTTATTATAGCCACGAATAACAGGTGCCGGAGCATATTTGAATTCAGCAATTAGTTTACGGTTCATTTTTTTCTCCTTATGCAGTTACTATTTCTATTGCTTCTGCAGGACAGGTTCTGGTACAAATCCCACAGGCAATACATTTAAAAGGATTATATACATTTTCAGTAAAGCGCATTGAATTTATCGGGCAGGCAGCTACACACATCAAACAGCCAATACAAAGAGATTTATTCAAAATAACTACACCTTGAGTATTGATTGTTAAAGCTAAAGTAGGGCATACATCAACACAAGTTCCACACTGATTGCAGACAATCATTTCCGGAGGATATATCTCTTCGTTAATTACTACACACGACTTTTTTGCATTATCCTCTTTAAAATAGAGTTTGGAACAAGCGCTTTCGCAATTATGGCAGGTAATGCATTTATCGGGAAAGGTCTTGAGCATTTTCATAACAACAAATCCCCTTAATCTTTAATAATTCCATATCCAAATCTGGAAATATTATGTCAACTATAATCTTAGGGAAAGGACAGTTCCGAGCTTATTATCTATATGATCAAACTCCAAAAAATCATCCTTTCTCTGCCATTCATTATCCAGTTTAAGGTAAGCGATTAAATTCAAATGATTTTTCAGGCGTAATATTCCATATAATCCGAAATTAAGATTTTCAGAAGCATCTTCATCTTTGGTTTTATGATATAAATACTCTAAAATACCGATTAGCCGATATGATTCCCTTCCGATAAAAATAAACCGCATATTTCCGGTAACATTGAAAGTATCTTCCTTAGTATTGTTTTTGTTATCATCTTTCGTTTCTGAATCATACCGAAAATCAAGCCCGAAATAGTTTCCGAAATTTAAGGAAAGAATGCCGTCTAAAACAATTTGACGGTTATCCACAGCAGCATTTTCCCTATCCTCTGATGTAAACCTGCATAACACACTACCGGCAGATTTATTGGCTAATAATAAAGGACTCCAAACAGGAGCATGACCATTCAAGAAAAAGGGTTCCAGATAAAAATTCTTTATACTGGAAGCATAAACATAGGCACTAAATCTTGTATCAGGAGTCCAGTCCAGATAGTCCTCCGGAAAATATTCAGATATTGTTAATAGCTCTTCATCGGATACTGTATCCGGTATTTCATTATATTCATATTCTATTCCCAGTTCCGCTATCTGTCTTTTACTGCTAAAACTT
Source organism: Candidatus Cloacimonas sp. (assembly GCA_023227825.1). GTDB lineage: Bacteria > Cloacimonadota > Cloacimonadia > Cloacimonadales > Cloacimonadaceae > Cloacimonas. Next base: position 186,754 of record JALOCJ010000004.1, read on the forward strand.
TTTGCTAATTGAGCTTTAAAGCATGAAAAATCAATTTCAGGATAAACATCACTTAAATCTGTATGTATTAACCAGCCAAAAAGTCGTAACGATTCTGAATCAGGAAAGCCGGCACCTATTCCATACTGGTTGAAATAATAACTTGATGCCTTAGTATTTTTATCGTTCCAGTTATTCATCAGGTTATAAAAAAGTTCCACTCCTGCTAATTTGTATTTTACTCCAAGCGTATTGAAAGAATTAAATTCTTGAATATTCCCCTCACTCTTTGCCACATCTATATACAAGAATTCCTGAGCAGAATGAAAAGTGACATTTTTACTCCATTCGGGAAAACTGGAATAACTGTTATAATCCAACTCCGCTTGAATACTTTGTGGATGATAAACAGCAGAATTGTTTTCCCAAAGAGAAAAATATTTATACTGCAAGGTCTCCAGTCCAAAATCAGCTCTCACTTCATAAGTATTATTTGCTGAGGAGACAGGAAATGTTGTTTCCCCCTGAATTGACCAAACAAAAGTCCAAAATAAACACACTATTATTATTTTTATCCCGCTTTGCATTTATTACTCCTATTTTAAATGATGCTTATTTTCAGGACTGGCTGTTACTGTCAATAGTTTCTTCAATTTTTATGCCAGATATTTTTTTACTGTAGCAATAAGCGAAGCAGTATCTAAACCAGCCCAATGGTAAAGATCATTTGCTTCTCCGGATATCGGGTATTGTGTAACCCCTGTTTTTACGAGTTTAGCACTAAGGGAATTGACTGCAAGAGCATCAGCAATGGAGGTTCCCAAGCCACCATTCACGGAATGATCTTCCACACTGAAAATTATACCTTTACCGGCAGATGATTTCAATTGAGCCAAATCCAGATGCAAAGGTGAAGAAACATATAGCAGTTCAAGAAAAATACCTTCCTCGCGCAAAGTATCAACAGCTTTAACAGCTTTAGTAACAGGAGTTCCGCAAACCCACATACTGCCGTCATTTCCGTCTCTAAGAACATCTGCTTTCCCGTAAACAAAGCTATAATCAAAATCATATTGCAATGTTCCGTCCAATTTTTTCAGAACAGGCATTTTGGAACGACCCATTGTTACCAGATAATTTCCCGGTTTATTGATTAGCCAGCGGATAATTCTATCGGTTTGATTGGCATCTGCAGGAAAAATAAGTTTAAAGCCAAAGAGGTTTCTGGTTAAAGATATATAGTCAATACACTGATGGGTTTTTCCGTCTGCACCAACATCTATGCCTGTATGCGTAAGAATTGTTTTCAAATTGGTTTGATTAATATCGTTAAGACGTTGATTATTATAGACCTCTGCAATGCCAAAAACCCCGAAATCACTCCAGAAGGTCTGAATTCCACAAACAGAAAGAGCTCCCCCCATCACGCAAGTATGCTGTTCCATAATTCCGCACTCAAAAAAGTTTTGGGGACTAATTTGGGCAAATTCTTCGGTCTTTACACTTGTAGCCAAATCGCAATCCAAAACCACAATTGGTGTTTTGGCATTAGTATTTACTTTGGCTAAATCAGCAATGGCTTTTCCCCAGGCACTTCTGCAATCACAATCTTTCTCATAGAGAACGGGCTTACCTATATTAAAATCAGTATTCAACGCAGAATTAAGCTGCGGGTTATTTTCCGGTTTAAATTCCGAGCGCAGTTTGCGGTATTTTTTCAGCTCAATCTCTGTTCCCAATTCCTCTAAGGCATTTTCCAATTGGGTCTCGGATAAAACAGAACCGTGATATTGAGGATTATTTTCCATAAAGGACACACCTTTACCCATTACAGTATGTGCCAGAATCATTGTCGGTTGTTTAAAACTGCGAGCATTATGAAGAGCAGTAAGAATAAGAGAAATATTATGACCGTCAACTTCAATCACTTTCCAGCCATCTGATTCCCAGTTTTTACGGATATTTTGTGGCATCACATTATGGATGGAACCGCTTATCTGCAATTGATTGTAGTCAACAATAGCAATAATATTATCCAGGCAATATTTAACGGCAAATCGTCTTGCCTCACTTATCTGACCTTTTTGCTGTTCTCCATCACCCATAAAAACATAAACATTATAGGGAATTTTGTTTATTCGGGAAGCAAGTGCAAAACCGGTTCCGGCAGATAAACCTTGTCCTAAATTGCCACTACTCCATTCCACACCCGGAACACTGCGTTCGGTATGTCCTTCAAAAATGCTTCCCGTAAGACGATATTGGGCAATAGCATCGTCCAGATCAAAATAGCCCAGAAGTCCAAGAGCACTGAAAACGGCAGGAGAAATATGTCCATTGCTGATAATTACTCTATCTCTATCCGGCATTTGAGGTTGAGCAGGATTATGTTTTATAGTATTATACACGCAAAGAAGAAGGTCAATAGAAGACATTGATCCGCCAGGATGACCCGAACCGGCAAGAGTTGTCATTGTTAAAATTGCTTTCCTGGCTGCTTTTGCCTCTATCATAATTTTGTTAATCATTTCCTGATTATCGGTTTTCATTTGTTATCCTCAGGTTAAATTTTCCCTTTACAAAAAAGTTTATCCCCTTCACCAATTTTTATTTGCTGAAGGGGAATAAAAAATGGTGGAGCATAGCGGGATCGAACCGCTGACCTCATGACTGCCAGTCATGCGCTCTCCCGGCTGAGCTAATGCCCCAATGAGAAATTCACATTATTTAGAGTCCTTTTAGAAAAAGGGCAGAATTCTGTCAAGCAGAAACTGCAAAATTTCTCTGATGATATCTTATAACATCCTGCCAGAAGATTTGTTGGAAAATATATTTTCCCCCTCTTATACAACATTTTTAGGGACAAGCCATAATTAATGGTTATATCATCCGGTGACAATAAAAAAACAGGAGGAATACTTTAGAACAATGAAAGTAATGTTTTGTTGCTCAGATATTAGCAAAAATTGAGAGAGCAATAGATACTTTAACCGATAGTCCAGTAGTTCGTAGAACTATGATAGCAGCAGTTTTTTCCTGAATGAAATTACAAGACAGAAGCTATGCTCCGGTCATTATCTTGATTTATAAAATTACTTTGTGGACTTTGTCTAACTGCCTGGTGATTAGTCACTTATTTAACGATCCCGTAACGCTGCCGTAACACTTCCGTAACACTTCCTTAACGGCCGTTAGGGAATCGTTAAGGAAGTGTTAAAGCAGCACTAAAGAATCAACTTGGCAAGAAATAATACGCTTTCTAAAAACAGGTAAAAGTTGCGCCAATTGCAAGATAAGTTATGGCAACATAGAATAAATTCTTAATTTTGGACACTATAAATTATGAATATGAAATAGGGAAAAAAGGTTAGTGCACATTCTTTCTTCGTCAACTTCTTTTCTTTATTAACATTTTTTCTTTTTAAGGGGTCGCATTTGTATTGCATAGAAATCTCCGCTTTGCTGTTTTCGCAGAAGTTCACATCAGACAGGAAAATATTTCTGCCTTTTAACCGGGAAAACTATATTAATTCTTATTAACCACCTATGATCAACTCATCCTTTAGGTTGGATTGATAATAGGCAGAAATAAAGAAAAACATAGCCGGGGAAAAAGCGAAAGTTATTGACAAAATTTACCCCGTTCAGGTTTTGGATTATAAATATACGGGGTGTAGCGCAGCCCGGTTAGCGCACCTGCTTTGGGAGCAGGGAGTCGGAGGTTCAAATCCTCTCACCCCGACCAGTATAAAATATTGTGGCTTGGGCGCTTAGCTCAGTTGGGAGAGCACATGCTTTACACGCATGTGGTCGGGGGTTCGAGTCCCTTAGCGCCCACCATTTTTGTTTTATAGCTTTAGAATAGATAAAGGCAATAAGTGGTGAGGTATGAAAATAGCAATCACGGGAGCCAACGGATTTGTAGGCAGTAATTTGGTTAAACACTTTCTTTCTGCGGGCTATGAAGTTGTAGCAATAATCCGGGCTAATGCTACCACTGCCTTTATCCCCTCTAAGGCACATATCGTAAGGGTTGATTATCAAGATGTTCCTTCACTCCTTTCTGCTTTTTCCGGTATAGATATAGTAATCCATAATGCCGGAAAAACAAAGGCAATAAATGCGGAACAGATGTTTAAAGCCAATGTGGGTATAACGGAAAAAATAATTGCAGCAAGCAATAAAATTTCGGAACTGCGGCAGATTATCAATCTCAGTTCGCAGGCAGCATCGCGTCCCAGCGTTAATAATATCCCTGTAAAAGAAGATGAACCCGGTGCGCCTGTAACTTGTTATGGTAAAAGCAAACTTTCTGCAGAAGAAGCAATTAAGCAAAAATGTAAAAAATATTATACTATTATTCGTCCTTGTTCTATATATGGTTGTGGAGATAAGGACTTTTTACAGCTTTTTAAATTAGTAAATAGAGGTTTAAGTTTTCAAATAGGGCGCAAAGATAAACTGCTGAATATGATTTATGTTTCCGAATTATGCCGGTTTATTGAACTTTGTGTAAATAACCCTTCTGCCTATTATCAGACCTTTTTTGCGACCGATGGACAGGTTTACAAACAAAGCGATATATTATCAGCTATAGCTAAAGCTTTGAATAAACATCCGCTAAAAATAACAGTTCCGGAAAGTTTTGCCAAAGCTGTTTTTTATGGTGGAGACCTGTACGGACATCTTTTCCACAAAGAAGTGGTAGTTAATAAGGAAAAAATGAAGGAAATTCTGGCAGATGCCTGGCTGGCAGATATCTCTAAAGCCCGAAATATTCTTGGCTGGCAATCCATAGCCAATTTGGAAAAAAATATTAAGGATACCGCAAAGTGTTACCGCGCATTGGGTTGGCTATAATATTTGGGTTGCTGTTCCTTCCTTTGGTTGCTGAAGAAATATTGTTGGATGAAAATATATCTGAAACAGATACAATAAGTTATACATTCCGGGAAGTATCTAAAACAGAAATTGAGGATTGGATAAAAAAGAACAGAATGGATACTCGTGAATCTGTTTTCAGTACTGCTCCTCTTCAATTAGACCTGGGTGACCTGTATCATAATTGTTATTTCTATTTAGGGAGAACCAATTTACTGATGCCGGAAAGAAACGGTTTTGAGACCTTTTCCGGAATATTTTCCCCGGCTTTGTATCACGGTTCATTTAATTCCCTGTATCCGGTTAAAAAATATCAAAGAACAATAAATTATACTAATAGAACTTATCCTTTTGCTCCTGTTCTAACTTCTGTGGATGCAGGACTGGGTGATTATGATCATCACTATGCCAGAATAAATTTTGTTAAAAATGAGTTATTTTCTTATTCCGAATTGGAATATCAGGGAGATTTACTTGCTCAAAATGGTTTCTGGTCTGATATAACCGCGGCAGAAACGGCAATGAAACATCGTCTATCCTGGCAGGGAAAATTATTTAACGGGGAAATTGAATATGCAAGCTGGAAAAAAGATGTCGCGATGAATGAATTGCTTCCTGTTTACTGGCAACTCACAAACTTCAAAATTGATTATGAATTACAGCAGATTTATGCGGAATTGGGAATCCCCTGGCTAAAACTGAAACTGCTAAAAGAAACTGAAACCGCTTCTGCCAGAGAATTTTATGAAACATACAAGCGCAAGTCCACTCGGTTTCAGATTAACTCGGAACATAAATTCGGTTTTGGACAATATCAAACAATGTATGAACATAACTGGAATAAAGACGATAAATACTTCTGCGGATTCTATGATAAAGAAGAATATAAAGATAAACTTGCCCTCAGTTGTAAAATAAATAGTCCGCTGGAAATTGATTTAAGTGGCGACTGGCTTGACTGGAAACGAGGAAGGATATTTGCTGATCTTGCATATTCCCGTAAAAACTTCGGAATAGGAGTAACCTGCAAACAACTTTTAGGTAAAAATCCTTCTCCCCTGAAGGTTAAAGATATTTTTAATTCTTCAGGAGAACTGGAATTGATAGATATATCCATTCCCCGGGAAGCATCAATTCAATTCAGCTATAACTTTTGGAATATTAAACCCTTAATCGCTTTGGGCAGCAAAGAAATTAAGCAAAAAGCAGACAGCACCTGGTTTAATTTAGATAAACAACAACCCTTCTTACGCCTGACAATGGATGCTAATTTCACCTGGAAAAATTGGCAATTAACTGCCAGACCGGAATGGGTTTTAAGCAAATACTATCAAAACTTGACCGAAAGTCCCGAATACCGATTTCAGAGTGTTCAACAAATAAAATACCATTTACCTTACAATAATTCGGTAGTTGCCGGTTGCGGTATCTATGGTCACTCCGGATATTATGTTGCCAACGCCGCAAACCCTTCTTTAATTGAGGCATCAACAATTCTGGATGCTTGGGCTGGTTTTGATATTAGTAATTATTTTGAATTACGCGCAGGAATTAAAAATGCACTATCTTCAACAATTTATGGTGCTTACTCTGTACCGGTATCACTCTATGTGCAAGTTCTTTGGCTCTATCTGAATTGAAAGAAATGCACAAAATAAAAAAGGCAAAAAGAGAACAGTTAGAGTGCTGGAGTGTTGGAGTGCTGGAGTGCTGGAGTTGGTGAGTTTAATTGTTTTCAGATATAAAAACCTGCATTCTAATTTTACAACATACATCACACATTGATACATTCGTTCAGTGCTCTCGGTATTCTTAATGTCCTCGGTGTAAAAAAATCCGGGTTGTTGATGTGCTTGACAAAAAAACGCTATTTATTTTGAATTGTATTTAGATTATAAATGAGGTTTAATAATTGAAAAATGAAATTATTTGAAACACACGCCCATCTGGATCATCCTGATTTTGATGCTGACAGAGAAACCATAATTAATAAATGCTTCAGCAGCGGAATTGATTATATTATCAATGTTGCTTTTAATAAAGAAACCGCATACAGTTCTTTAGAGCTGGCTAAAAAGTATTTACATATCTTTTCTACCGTTGGCTTTCATCCTCATGATGCTGTGGATTTTGATGCAGAAGTGGTAAAAAAACTGGCACGCGAAAAAAAGGTCTTGGCTATTGGGGAAATCGGACTGGATTTTTTTCGGAATTTATCTCCTTTTACAGTTCAACGAGAGGTTTTTAATAATCAGGCACATTTGGCTGTTGATTATGATTTGCCGGTAATTGTTCACGATAGGGATGCTCATCAGGAATGCTATAATATTTTGAAAAAAAATAAAGTTCAAGAAGCTGTGTTTCACTGTTTTACCGGTGATATTATTTTTGCTCAACAGGTTTTGGATGAGGGCTGGATGATTTCTTTTACAGCTAATATCACTTATGCTAATTCCAAACTGGATGATGTTATTCGTTTAGTACCTTTAGACAGATTTATGGTGGAAACGGATTGTCCCTATCTGCCTCCCTATTTACACCGAGGAAAAAGAAATTCACCTCTTTTTCTGCCTTTGGTTGTAGAAAAAATAGCAGAAGTGAAAGGAATCAGTCCCAATGAAATTGCCGAACTCTCTTTTGCGAATGCTTATCGTTTTTTCCGTGTTCCTCCTGACCCTGTAAAAATATCACATAAAAAAGCCAGCCATAAGAAAACTTAATGTTATATACAGGTTAACTAATTAGCCGGCAAGATATTATGATTTTAAAGTAAAAGGATATATAATGAAAAAAATAGTTATCGTTATCTGTGGCATAGTATTAAGTATATCACTTTGGGCAGGAAATTCCATTTTCTCTTTTTATGGATTCCCTGTGCGGAATTATGGCAGAGATATTTACAGCTTAGGTATGGGAGATACAGGCGCCAGTGATGTTTTTCGTCTCAATACAGGTTATGCTAATCCGGCAATGCACAATAGGAATAACTACACTTTATTTTCTACGGGAATGATTTCAGGTTATACTAAATACCAATCCCGTTATAATGGTGTGAAACATAGTTATAGAGATGATTCTCTGGATTTTCCCTATTTCAATATCAGCATTCCTGTAAACAGACACCGCTTAGGAATTCAGTTTAATTCCCTTTCTTCAGGATTAGTTACTAATGAGCAAACCCTTCAGGACGGCTCATTGGAAAAACAAACTACAGATAAATATCTCTATAAAGCTGATCTGATTTACAGCTACAGTTTTAAAGAAGTAAACCTGGGAATAAGTGTAAACTATTATTTCGGTCATGACAAGCGTTATTTTTCACAGACAGGAAACTATGCCAATTTTGATACTTATGAATCCCTGCTGATGGATTTTAAGAATCCCAGCGTTACAATCGGAGCCATTAAAATATTTGATAAATACAGTATCGGTGCACATTACAATGCTCCAGTAACGATGAAGGGTGAACTGATTCGCAGCTGCATTCACAATACTGAACCTGCTGTGGACTATGAATATAAACTGCCGGAACTTTATTGTGTAAGCTCTACCGTTAAACCATTAGAACAATTTAAGATAACTACAGATATCAGCTTTGAACCCTGGGAATCAATTTCCTCTAATTATCGGGATTGTTATAAGGCAGGAATCGGATTTGCTTATGAACCGGATACTGAAACTCATAAACATATTTTCCTGAAATTGCCTGTGAGGGTAGGTGGTTCTATGCGTCAGTTGCCTTTTTATGATAAAAACGGTAAGGATATTAACGAGTATACAGTCAGTTGTGGACTTACCCTTCCCCTGAAGAATGAAGTAGATAGAATTGATTTGGGTTTTCAATATTTACAACGGGGTGATCTTTCTACTAATAATCTTAGCGATACTTCAATGATGCTGATGATTGGATTTACCGGATATGATATTATTTCAAAAGGAAAAGATAAAACTGCTCCGCGTAATATACCTGAAAAAGAGGATATTGAATGAAGCAGGATGAATCCAATAGTAATATAAGTGAATCTAATGATTTATTATACCAGATTCTTAAATCCCGTAACCTCACTCTTCAGAACTTACAAACTAATCTTGAAATGCTTCCCGATGAGAAGCTTTTTGCCAATATTGACAAAGTGGAAAATAGAATGCGGACTGCCCTTTTTGAGAATGAACCAATGGTGATTTTTGGGCATGATGATCCTGATGGTATAACCAGTGCCTACATTTTGTATAACTTCTTAAATACCTGCGGATATCAAAAACATTGTTATTATATTCCTAACCGCAATCTGGAGCCCCATGGCATTCAAGAAAGTTTTATTGAATTTGTAAGGGAAAATGGTTATCGTTTAATAGTTACGGTGGATAATGGTATTGTTTCCAGGGAAGGAGTAAAAAAGCTTAATGCAATAGGTTGTGAAGTAATAATAACTGATCATCATATTGTGCAACCGGAAATGTTACCTCCCGCTTTTACAATAATGAATCCTCAACTGCCGGAATGCCAATATCCTTTTAAACAGCTTGCCGGAGTAGGTGTTGTTTTAATGCTGATTAGATATTTGGGACGTCTTTGGAATCACCCTGTTGACCCTGCAAGTTACTTTTGGACTGCTGTTGGCTCAATTGCTGATAAGGTTCCTATGGTTGGTTTGAACAGGATTTTGGTCCGCTATGTTTTAGAACATTTTGATGAGGTTCAAGATGAAACAGTAACTTTCCTCCTGCGTAATTATAACCGTATCAATACAATGAGTGATATATTCAACTTTCTGCAATATACATCTCACTTAATAGCTAATGGTCGTGAAGCTAATGGTCAACATACTGCAATGCGTTTTATCCTGCAACTCTCAGAAGCTAAAGCCAAACTTTTTGAGGATTTGGAATGCCAAAAAAATATCTGGGAAAGTGAAATAAATCGGATATTCAAAATTATGGATACTCTGGTAACCGACTTCGTAGGAAACTGGTTTGTGTATTATGATGATGAAGATGTGATACCTTACACACTTTTAGGAACTGCGGCAACTTATGTTGTAGGCAAACTTCATATTCCAGCTATTATCCTGAAAAATCATAATGGTGCTACTGTTTGCGAAGGAAGATGTGGAGAGGATTTTAACATAATGGATGCTTTTACTCATTGTAATATGCATTTAAAGCAATTTGGAGGACATCCGCGAGCAGCTGGTTTTACAATGAATCCTGAGCATTATGATGCTTTTCTGGAATGCTTCAACAGCTTTCTGGAGAAGAATTATCATCCTTCTAAACGGGAAATAATAAGCTACGATGCAGAGGTTAAACCCAAAGACCTGAACCGGGATAATTGGAAAAAGCTGGAAATTTTGTTACCCTGGGGACAGCTAAATACGGAACCTGCATTTTTAATTCGTAACACTTCCAGAGCTGAAATTACCCGTTATGTATCTTTGGATAACAGTGGAATGGATTTACCAGGTAAGGGTAAAGGTGATGTTTTGGTTTTATGGAAAGCTCCCAATCTGGTTAAAGTATTATCCTGGCAACAAAAAAGCAATGAATAAATTTACTGGAGGCAGCTGCAGTTGATTGAGCCCGGTGAAACCTTAAGAAAAGCAATACATATCAGTAGTTTAATAATCCCCTTGGGTTATCGCTATCTGCTGTCTTTCAATCGTGCCTGGGGTTTTTCGCTGTTGCTGATTGCCTTCACTCTTAGTTTGGTAATTGAATTTTACCGTTTTTGGCAGAAGGACTTCCATAAGACCTTTTACCGCATTTTCGGTATCCTGCTTAGAAAGCACGAACGAAAAGATTTTACGGGTGCTACTTATATGCTTTTTTCAGCAGTGATTTGTGTTGCTTTTTTCAGTCCGCTTATTGCTTCCTGTGCTATGGCTTTTTTAACGATAGGCGATACTTTTGCTGCTTTGGTAGGCATCAATTTCGGTAAACGCTGGTTTAATAACGGGAAAAAAAGTTTGGAAGGTAGTTTAGCTTGTTTTGTCAGCTGTTCCATTTTCGGCATCTTGTGGTTAGATAATCCTCCTCTGGCTATTTTAGGTGCTTTATCTGCTACTATAGCAGAATTATGCAATATTCCTCTTGACGATAATATCAAGATTCCAATTACTTCAGCAATAGTTATGACTTTGTTGAGCATCGTAATTTAAAGATAAGGTAGCTATGAAATTATCCTTTATAATTCCGGTATTGAATGAACAAGAATCCTTAAGAGAACTTTACTCTGAAATTGTGCAAAACTGCCAGGGCTATGAATATGAAATAATCTTCATTGATGATGGCTCTGTTGACAATAGCTTTGCTGTTATGCAGGAATTGGCTGTTAACGATGAAAAAGTTAAAGTTGTTAAGTTCAGACGCAATTTTGGTAAAGCTACAGCACTACAGATTGGTTTTAATCTTGCCGAAGGGGATATTATTTTTACTCTGGATGGCGATTTACAGGATAATCCTGTGGAAATCCCCAATTTTATTGCTAAGCTTGACGAGGGCTACGATTTGGTTTCCGGCTGGAAACATAAACGCAGGGATCCATTATATAAAACCCTTCCTTCCAAATTGTTCAACTTCGTTACCACCAAAACCTTCCACTTGAAACTAAGGGACTATAATTGCGGATTTAAGGCATATCGTCATCCTCTGGAAAAAGAACTTGTTCTATACGGTGAAATGCATCGTTATATACCTGTTTTGGCTCATTCCCTTGGTTATAAAGTTGGCGAAATTCCAGTTGCTCATCGCCCGCGTAAATACGGAAAAAGCAAATATGGCAAAGAGCGCTATTTGCGTGGTTTTTTTGATCTTTTAACGGTGAAGATGATTACTCAATACAGTAAAAGTCCTTTGTATCTATTTGGTCGCATCGGTATCGCTTCCACATTTATGGGATTTGTTATCAGTATTTATCTTGCTGTTTTGAAATTGTTTTATGGTCAACCTCTTTCCAATCGTCCTCTTTTGTTTTTAGGTATTTTGCTTATTCTGGGTGGTTTACAGTTTATTTCTATGGGCTTGATTTCAGAATTAATAGTTAATCGCTTCCGCCAAGGAAAGAAAACACCTGTTTCTATCACTCATTGCCTGAATATTGAGTCCTCCGCTCCTTTGTTAGAATCCGATCCATCTTCTGTAAATTCAGGAGATAAGAAATGACGAGGACATCGTTTTTCCCTCTCGCCATCTCACTATTTTATTGCTAAGCTATGGATAATCTTTCAGTTTTTTTTCTAACCCGCTATCTCAAAGCTCCCAAGCGTAATTTATTACGGTTCAGTTTTGTGTTTATGATTTTAGGTATTATCCTCTCCGTGGGTATTTTAAGTGCTGGCTTGAATCTGTTTGAAGGTTATGAAAGGACTTTGAAAGATGTTCTTTTGGGAACTTTTCCTCACATTACTTTAACCAGGTCAAATCTGGAAAATATATCTTCCGACGAAGCTGATTCGCTGATAACTGAATTATCTGAGAGAAATGAAATTCAGCAAATTACTTCTCTGCTTAGTTATCCTGTTATGACAGCCGGAAAAGAAAAAGTGCGGGGAGCAATTCTCAATGCTTATGATTTTACCGCTAAACAACCCTTTCCCCAGGCAAGATACATTCAAAAAGGTAAAAAAATACCTGCCCGGGAAGAAGTTATTATCGGAAAATATTTGGCTAAAGAATTGGGTAAAGATATAGGAGATACTTTGAAAGTAGTTTTTACCCGTTTAGATAATATTTCCGCTTTAGGCATTTTCCCTTCAGAATATTATTTATCAATAGCAGGCATTTACAGCAGCGGATTTTATGAAACAGACCGCTCTTTAATCCTTACCGATATTGCTGATGCCGAATATATGCTGAATGCAAAAACCGGCTTTAGCAAACTGGAAATACACTTAAAACCCGGGGACATAGAAAAAGCTCCGGAAATTGCTCAACAGCTTCAAAAAATTACCGGTCCGGAATATTCAGTTTACCCTTGGCAGACCTTCAGTGCAGGTTTATTACATCTGGTAGAAATGGAAAAATGGTTGATTTTTATTATCTTCTGTTTTTTGGTCTTAATTGCCGGTATAAATGTTATTTCTGCCGTAGCAACCATTATTCTGGATAAAAAGAACGAAATTGCCGTCCTCAAAACCCTTGGAGCCGATCCTACCTCCATTAAAAAAATATTGTGTCTGCAAGTAGGGCTGTCTGCTTTGTTGGCTATTATAGCAGGTCAGATTTTGGGAGCACTTCTCTCCTGGGGTATAGAAAAGCAGAATTTTTATCAACTGAAAGGTGATGTCTATTTTATTGACAGCTTAAATACGAGCATTGATCCTGTAAATCAAATCATCATTTTTATTGTTACCTCCGCTCTAATATTTATCTGTATTTATTTTCCTCTTAAGCAAATAGATAAGCTGGAAATTATAGAATTGCTGCGCAATCCATAAAGGATTATATTATGAAGAAGCTAATTTTCTCTTTAATAAGGAGTTTAATATGATTTGTTTAGCCGGATACGACCTCTGCAAAAGTTACACCGATAGCAATCAGACCATCAATGTTTTACGCCAAGCTACCCTTGAAGTGCAGGAATCTGAACTTGTCTGTATAACAGGAAAATCCGGCTCCGGAAAAAGTACCCTTCTCCATCTTTTGGGGTTACTGGATTCCCCTGATTCCGGAAAAATAATGATCAACGGAAATGTTGTTCAATCCACCTTGCCGGAAGCAGCTTCCATACGCAATTTAAAGCTGGGATTTGTTTTCCAGTTTCATTATCTGATAGATGACCTCACAGCACAGGAAAATGTAGCTTTACCGATGATAATATCCGGTGTAAGTTATTCCAAAGCAATTGCTAATGCTGTTTCCCTTCTAAATGACCTTGATTTGGCTGAACGCATAACTCACTATCCCAATCAATTAAGTGGAGGTGAACAGCAACGGGTTGCCCTTGCCAGAGCTTTGATTAATAACCCTAAAATCATTCTGGCAGATGAACCGACAGGGAATCTTGACCCCGAACACAGCAATGAGATTTGGGATATGATTTTAAAGCTCAATCAAGAACGGGGTCAAACCTTCGTAATCGTAACTCACGATGTTGCCAATGCATCTAAGGCACAGGTAACTTATAACTTAAGTGAAGGTAAACTGGAAAAAAGATAAATTGGTTATACCGATATGCCAAAAGCAAAAAAGTTCCTGATTTTTGTGCTGATTTTGTTGTTGATAAACACGGGCTTCTTTCTTGCCTGGTATGCTTTTGGTTTAAGGAATTTCTGCAAAAATCTGGTTGCCGGCTATTTGGGAAAATTGACTAAAGGTGAGGTCACTATTGATGAGTTGCATATCAGTGACCGTCAATTATTGGCACAGGATATTACTTATACTTCGGCTGACAGCAGTATTGCTGTAAATATTAATCGCTTAAGTGTTCAATACAATCTTACGCGTTACATTTTTTCCGGTTTCAAAACCAGTAAGTTAATCAGTGACATAGAGATATATAAGCCCAAGGTGCATTACAGCTATATATATAAACCCAAACCTCCAAAAGCTAAAAAACCTTTTACCCTTCCTGATTTTGCCCATTATTTTAAGCGTTTGCAATTAATTGAAGGAACAGCTGTTATTTCTGCTAAAATACCTGTTAAAATTTTGCAGGAAGGATACTTAAGCATATCAGACAGCTTTCAGGAAATAAATCTTACCACTATCAATAAGTCCACTTCTGATGTAACCTTAAATGCGGTTAGTGCAAAAGGGGGAAAATTAACCGCTAAGGGCTTATTAGACAAAGGACGTTTAGCTAAATTGGATGCTGAAATTGCTTCTTTCCGACCTCTTTCTGTTTCTCATCCCGATTTACAAAATCTGCAAACGGAAATTTCTCTGGTTGGCTCTTTGACGCAAGATACGCTAAAAGCTCCTCTTAAATATGAAGCCGAAGCTCATATTTGGGGAACTGAAACACTTTTTGCCGGAAATTATCCTGTTTTAATTCCTTATTTTTGGGTAAAAACAGATGGCAGAAATCTTAATTTATACCTTTCGCACAGCAATATTGGCAGCAGTGAAATTGAAGGAAATGTAAAAATAAGCAATTTAGACCAAAAGATGAAGTTGGATAATGCTACTGTCGCTGCTAATATTGATTTGGGTATGCTTAATAAAGACCTTCAGGGCTATGTAAAGGTAAAAGCAAAAGGACAAGGCACTATTGACAAACCCGAATTGGAACTAAATATTGTTTCTGAACAAGCAAAATACCTGAAATATACTGTCCGCAATCTTAATTTATCCGGAATCTACAATAATGATGAGCTTTCTTTTAATTTACCCGGGCTCGTTTTTGAGAATCAAATAATTAACTGTTCAGGTAATATAAATCCTTTTTACAGAACAATTAATACACATCTGGAAACATTACCGATAAGCGTAAAGTCCCAACCCTATCTGGTAACTGCTAATTTAGATGTTTATGCAGAATTATGGGATAAATATCCTTATGTTGATGCTACTATCCACCAACTGGATTTTAATTATAACCTGGTAACGCTACAAGGTATAAGCGGTAAGATAAAATTTTTACCTCTTTTCAGCCCGGATAATCTATATTTAGATGCCAATATATCAGGAGATAACGGTTATAATATTAAGGTTATAGGTGATATTCTAAGTCGTAATCTTCTATTAGATGCAAAGTTTGATAATATGGAAGTAGCGGAACTCTACTCTCAACCCGAAATTATTGAACTGAAACCTTATGTGAATGGAGACATAAAGGCAATCATTACAGGTGAAAATATAGTATTACAGACCCTTTTAGGAGTAAAAATGGATAAACCGGTGCCTGTAAATACTCCTTTAGATGCCTTGGGAACTTTTAATTATAAAACCAGGGAAGGATCTTTACATCTTTTAAGTGAGAACGGAATGGTGAATTATCAACCTCTGAATTTGGAATTATCTGCTATGCTGAAAGATAACTTGCTTACCGTTCAGGGCTTTAAGTTTAACGACTTAATCAGTTTAAGCGGAGCAATTAATCTTTCCGACTATCAGGATCTGAATTTTGCTTTAAACCTCAATAACATCGGTTATTTGGATATTGTGCACTATTTTCCTCAGCTGGATATCAATCTACCTGAATTTTACGGACTGAATGTTTTTGCTGAATACAATCGCCAGAATTCGGGAGTTCTGAATGCTAATGTTTATTTATCTTACATTGATCTTTTAGCAGTTACTCCTTTTTCTCTGAAGTTAGGATTAAACGGACCTGTAGACAGCATTCAGGTTTCAGGCAATATTCACAATACGGAACAAAACATTCTGAATTTAAGCGGTTTTGTTGGTTTTAAACCGGAGCCGAATATTAGTTTGGATGCCTCTTTTAAAGACCTCACCATCCAAGATGTTCTCATCAATTCTCCTGTAACAGGAAAATTAAATGGAGGAGCAGGAATCACCTGGCATAAAATTGAAAAACAAAAACCGGAAATTGAATTGAGAGCAGACCTTCTTTCGGAAAACCTGACTATAGAAGATTACACTATTAATACAGCTATTATTAAAGGTCAACAAACACCTCGCAAACTCATTGTAGACAGTTTGTTAGTTCAATCCACAGGTCTGTTTAAGCTTAACGGCTCAGGCGCTATTAATTATAATGCACTTTACAACGAATATTTTGAGGGACCGGAACAGCTGAATCTTAATGTGGAAGTTGAACTATTCAGCTGGCTCAAGAATCTCACTTCCTATATTTTGGAAGCAAAAGGAAAATCCTCTTTAAGTGTAAATATTGGCACCAGCGAAGATCAATTTTGGGTTTCCGGGGGAAAAATTGACATTAACAATGGATTTATTCGTCTTAAAGACCAAACTGAACCCCTTTCCAACATCAATATCAAAGGCGGTTTTGATAAAAATCGGTTGATTATTGAAAATGGGCAGATTCAAATGGGAGAAGGCAAATTAGTTTTTAACAATATTTTTGAAGCTGATAACAGCAACCATTTTATGCTTGCTTTCCTGGATTTGGGAATTTTCAGAACGATGTGTGAAGAACCGGGAATACTTATCAACATACCTAAATTTACAACTCCCCGTTCTTTAACTAAAGTTATTTTAAGAGGTCAAAACAGCCGCTATGCTACCATCCGGGGTCCCTTTGACCAAATGAAAATAAGCGGAGAAGCAGTTGTTTCCAACACCAATGTTCTTTATCCTCCCGATACTGAAAATTTACTTACTATGGCATCTTCAGTTCGCGGTTCCGGTAAAAAAAGGACTTCCGAACCCAATCCACTGCCCTTTATTTTAGATGTTAAACTCATTGTAGGAGAGAATGTTAAGTATGTAACCTATCCTGCAGAATTGAGAATTGTTCCTGGTGGCTATTTACATTTAGCTTATGATGGTTTATCTTTTAGCGTTAAAGAAGCATCTTTCTCTTCGGAACAGGGAACTGTAGATATTTTCGGCACTATCTTTCAGGTGGAAAAAGCAAATTTAACCTTAGTGGACTCCCAAAATCTATTAGGTCTGGAAGGCATCTTTTATAAACGGGCTCCTGACGGTTCTATGATAACTCTTTCAGCAATAACTTCTTCCGATTATACAAAGAGTTTTATGGAACGCTTGCAATTAAGCTTAACCAGCGATAATCCTGAAGATAAAAATATCAGCCAAATTCTTGCCCGCCTGCATTATACAGGAACCGATACACCCGATCAAACACAAGGTGAATTATTGCAGGATGAAGCATTGGGTTTAATTTCCGGAAACCTTGATGCTTCGCTTTTTACTCCATTTTTATCACCTATAGAAAATTATATTCGCCGCACATTACATCTGGATAGCTTTACTATTAATGCCGGTTTTATTCAGAACCTTTACACCCAGTATACTAATAATCCTCAACAATTTGCTGAATATACAGATATGAATCAGCTTAGTTCCGATATTGCCAAATTCAGTTCTTCTATTTTACTGAATAACTTATCCATTTCAATGAGCAAATATTTGGGAAGCAGCATTTTTCTGGATTATATGCTGGAATTGCAAGAAGCAACAAACCTGCAGAAACGCACCCGAATTTTGGTTTCCAATGAAGCATCAATCCGTTTTATTTTACCCCGGAATTACCGGGTTGCCTATACTTTAAAGTATGAAGCCCAAGAGAAAAAAACCAGCCACGAAATAATGCTATCCAAATCATTCCGTTTTTGGGGACTATAAAGATTGAGGAAGGAAAAATTGAGAATGTGTGGTTGCTTGGAAATATCTAAAATAATCTCAGAGTTCTCAGTGTTTCCGATGTCCTCGGTGTAAAAAAAATGAATTACAAAAATCCTCAGTTCCTAAAATCCCAAATATTCAATACATCTTCTTTTATCAGTGTTCTCTGGGAAATCTATAAGCGACTTTTTAATAAAATCCTTTGACAAAAAGCACAAACCAAAAATAAGGGTAAAAAGATAAAATTCCCGGGAGGAGATAATGCCGGATACAGTTAAAAATGAAAGTGCTGTGAAAACCAAAAAAACTTCAACTATGGCTGATTTTTCTACAAGGATTTCCCTGGTAGAACTGATTATGATTTTAATGCTAGTGGGCTTGGTTTTTGTTTTTTATTTTGGAATGAAACAACTCCAAATTGATAAAGCTAATGAGGCAATCGCCCAACAAAAATTTGAAAATATAATCCCCACTTTCAAAAAAATCATTGAGGCAATGGAAAATTACCGTAAAGCAGATGAATTTGGAGATTATCCTGCCTTTATGGAAGAACTGAACCTGGGTGATATCAATACAAGCGATTTTATATTTGAATATTCCTCTGATACTTATACTATCACAGCAACTACTCAACCTTCTTTCGGAAAAGCAGGAGTTAAAGTTATCTACAATCTTTCCGATAAAAGTTTCACTGTAGATGATCCTAAACCCGAGAAAAAACCTACTATAAAGGATGAATGGTTGCCGCAAGAATAATCGGATTAAGAAGTAAACGAGTTAATAAGCGAAACCCGGGTGTTTCGTTATCGCATTTTTTTATAAGAAAATTTAGCGTGAGAGGTAGTTGACAGGGATGTCAACCTTCCCGTAATCCAGTTTTTTTAGGTATCTGCAAGGTAAAAAGAGAGAAAAGGGAATAATAACTCGGTGTTTTCATTATCCGAGGGGCTTACGCCACCATCGCGATCATTGTGTAGCATTTAGGGTTTAAAACTCAACCCTCTCAACCCTTTAAACTTCCCCGATTTTTGCTTAAATTCCTTCTAAATTTTCATCCCAAAATATTTTTTCTTCAATCTAAAAAATTTCTTAAAATCCTGTTTATGCCAGACCTATTATTATTAAAAATCTGCGTAATCTTTATAATCTGCGTGTTATTCCAAAATCCCTTTCAACAACAACGGTACCATTATTTCGTTATGTCCTACAAAATAATATCCTTTCCCCCCATTTTCTACAGGTCTTTCTGCTACATTTACCTTTGCTCTATAGTGCACATTAAAATCAAAAACGGCAGTTGTAAAATCCTGAACTTCGCCATAGATATTTCTGGCAACCGTTAATGCCTTCAAAAAGACCTCCGGAATAATCACCGCTGAGCCCAAATTTAAAAACACCCCTCCCCCATTAAGTTTAGAAACTATTTCTGCAAAAATCCTAAAATCCCGCATTGAACAATCACCAATTGCTTTTCCTTCGGCATAAGGACTTTGATGTATTATATCTGTTCCGATAGCAACTTGCACACAAACAGGAACTTCTAAGCGGTAAGCGGAAGCAAGCAAGGAGAGTTCTTTGTTTTTTGCTATTGCACATAATTCTTTACCAATTGCTTCTCCCAAACCCAAACCCTCATTAAAACCTTTATTGATAGCGCTGTTAATTCCCTTTGCTGTCTCTTCTGCCATTCCAAAAGAGCCGTCTGATAAAGCGGAAGACACATCTTCTGAGGTCTTGCCAAAGCAGGCAATTTCATAATCATGAATAACTACCGCGCCGTTACACACAAACGCAGAAATAAAACCTTCTTCTATCATTTCAATCAGCAAAGGTGTTAATCCGCATTTGATAATATGACCTCCCAGTCCAATTATAACCGGCTTATGGTTTGCTTTGGCATTTTTACAAGTAGCAATAAGCTCTTTCAAGTTTTTAGCCGCAAGGATATCGGGAAGGCAATTCAGAAACTCCGAAACAATCACTTTTCCCTTTTGGGCAAAGGCATTTATATTTATTTTGCTATAGCGTTGGTCAATAGGATAGGTCTTAATTTTCTGTAGGTCTATTTCTTTGTATTTGCTCACGGTAGCGTTCCTCTTCACTAAATATACAACCGCAGTATTGTTGACGATAAAGTCCGGCTTCTTTTGCTAATTTTCTACCTTCCCACCACAAAGGTCTCCAGTCCTCATAGTAAAATTCAACGCCGTATTTCGCGCTCATTTTTAACGCAATATCCACAATCAGTTCGTGTTTTTGATATTTACTGTAAAGCATTGTAGTGCTGAATGCTTCGTAACCAAGTTCTTTTGCTGTTTTGGCAACAGCATTTAAACGGGTTTCATAGCAATATAAACAGCGGTTTTCAATATTTTTTAAGGTTGCCTGCAAGAAATTTACCAGACCGTATTCATCCTCTTCAATCAGGTCTATATTTTCTTTGGCAGTAAAGTCCCGCAAGGTATCACGCCTTTTTTGATATTCTAAAAGCGGATGAATATTAGGATTAAACCAAAATGCACTAAGCTCTTTGCCCTCAGCTCTCAGCTTATAATAAGGAGCTATCAAACAGGGTGCGCAACAACAATGCAGTAAAATTTTTGGTTTTAGCATAATTAACTCTATTCTTCGGCAAATTTATTATCAGTTTTCTTTTTCTCACCCTAAGATCTTGATTTTATCAGTATTCCTTCAGCAAATTAGCGGCAACTATATTTCTCTGAATTTGATTAGTGCCTTCATATATTTGTAAAATTTTAGCATCGCGCATCATCTTTTCCACAGGATATTCTTTCATATAACCATAACCGCCTAAAATTTGCACTGCATCGGTTGTAACCTTCATTGCTACATCGGAAGCAAAATATTTACACATTGCACTTTCTTTGGAGTAATTTTTGGCTCCGCTATCAATCATTCTTGCCGTTTGCATCACTAAAGCCCTTGCCGCTTCAATTTGAGTTGCCATATCTGCCAGCATAAATTGAATACCTTGAAAGCTGGAAATCGGTTTGCCAAATTGCTGTCTTTCCCTGGAATATTTTATTGCCGCTTCAAATGCACCGCGAGCAACTCCTACAGATTGAGCTCCAACCATCGGACGCGATTTATCAAAAACCTTCATTGCCGTAATAAAACCAGTCCCTTCACGCCCAATCAAATTTTCTGCCGGAACTTTACAATCCTCAAAAATCAGCTCTCTTGTAGCGGAGGCACGAATACCCATTTTGTTTTCTTTTTTACCAAAATTAAAACCGGGAGTGCCTTTTTCCACTAAAAAACAGGAACAACCACGCGCTCCTTTGGTTTTATCCGTCATTGCAAAAACACAGTAAATTCCTGCTTCTCCCCCATTAGTTATCCATTGTTTTGTGCCATTTAAAAGATAATAATCACCTTCCTTTTTAGCAGTGGTTTCAATCGCCCCCGCATCACTACCTGCATTTGCCTCTGTTAAAGCAAAAGCAGCAAGTTGTTCTCCGGCTGCAATTTGTGCCAGATATTTCTGTTTCTGCTCTTCACTTCCCGCAATTAAAATAGGATACATCCCTAAACCGGTTGCTCCAAATGCTAAGGAAATACCGACATCCACAGCACAAAGCTCTTCTGTAACTACTGCCAAATCAGCAACTTTGCCACTAATCCCGCCATATTCTTCAGGGATCAAAATAGCGAAAAGATCGCTTTGCTTCATCACTTCTACAATATCCCAAGGGAAAATACCCTCTTCATCATACTTTTCAGAAACAGGTCTGATTTTTTCTTCTGCAATCCTGCGTGCTATTTCCTGCATTTCCAATTGTTCTTCTGTTAAAAAGTAGTTCATTATGTAACTCCTATATTATTCTATATATTATATATTATAGCATTAGGCAAAAATTCCCTGAAACTGTCAATCTATTTTTTCTGTTGGCATTCCCATATTTTTTCACTGGAGCATTCTTACCATCTCACCATCTCGCCATCTCACTATCTCAACTCTCTCAACTCTCTCAACCTTAGTATCAAATCTCTTTATCCAGATATTGATAGCCAGGAACTTTCGTTAATAAGCCATCTTCCACCGCTGTTTTGACTGAATGGCAGGGTAACTGTTGTTCCAGAATTTGGGTTTTGGTTATGGTTTTCAGGTTTACCTGTTCGGGATATTTGGCTTGCATTGCCCACAGCATTTTTACAAAAAGGCAATACCATGAGGGCACTCGCACACTATCATCCCTATCTCTCAATAGGTTCAGGTAATTTTTAAAATCGCTACGATATGCTTCCGAAGGGTTGATGGCTTTAATTTGTTTGGCGATGGCAGAATATTCCAGGTTCTTTTCCTGGATTGGCATTTGGGGAGCTCGCCGCATTAGAGTTCTTTTCAAGCGGGGATGATAATAATATATAGCACCATCTAGTTTGCCTGAAAATCCCTTTATTCCTTCTTTTACAGTTACTTTCATTATAATCTGGAGAGTCACCCTTTTAAGTATACAGGTAGAACCTTTAAAAATAGTTTCGCGGAGAACGATGGAAAAGCTGCTGATATACAGGAACATAGCGATTCCGGCCTATGGTATCAAGGAGATAGAGTTTTCAGCCCAGGAAGTGAAGGATTTTCGCCAAAGCAACTTACGCGAACGTTGGCAGAATCAACCGCATAAAGATGGAGAACCAAATGATCATTGAGAGTAGTAAGTTATTACAAATGAAGATCACTATTCAGGATGTATGTCTTTTTTTTGGCTCTTGCGTCCTGGTACATCAGCTTTGTACCCAGCCAACCCAGTTTTGCGGTGGGTTTCTATGTAGGGGAGTTTGGCTTAAATGCAAAAAAAACTATGCCGATCCTCCCTTTACGCATAAAAACACACCAACTATGCCTGAGATATCAAAAAAAAAGCGTGCCAGAAAACCACATAGTGAAAATACTGGCACACATGATTACATATAGAGATATAATGAAAACGATACCCGATTCTAAGTCAAGAACTTCTTTTCGGTATTCACTGGTCGTGTATGCTTTGACGTATGGAATCTCAGCCTGTGCCCGTCAATACAACACCACCAGAAGGACTGTCCAGCACTGGGTGCGCAGCTATGATGCCCAGATAGGTGTGGAGAGCCTGAAAAATAAATCCAGAGTTGGACAGAATCATCCCCAAAAGATACCGGAAGAGACCAGGCAAAGAATCATTGCCTTCCGCCAGAAGACCAAAAATCAACTGGGAGCCAGACCGATAATCAACTTACTGGGCTTGAAGTGCTCTGCCAAGACGGTGAATAAAATCCTCAAGCAGAACGGAATGATCAAGCCCCGACCTACCAAATGGAAGAAAAGATGGGATATGAGTAAGATCAGGGCTCAGTATAAGCCCTTCCAGAAGATCCAGATAGACGTTAAGTTCCTGAATGATGTGCCTGAATGCTATCCTGCTTATTGTAAGGGCGATATTCCCAAGTTCATGATCTCTGCCAGGGATTATAAATCTGGATGGTTATTCCTGGCTTTCTCTAATAAACTTGATCCCATTGCCACAGGTATCTATGCCCAATACCTGATCCACAACCTTGAATCCGCTGGCGTGGACTTGTCAGAGGTCAGCTTTCAAACTGATAACGGTACAGAATTTGTGGATCGGCTTAGATACCACAGAACCTTCTTCCAGGATATTCTCAGTGGGCAGGTAGAACATATAATCATTCCTCCAGCCTCGCCTAGATACAACAGCGATGTAGAATCATTCCATGGCAGAGTTGAGAATGAGCTTCTCAAACTTGAAGACTTTGACAGCTTCCCGGACTTCATGAGTAAAGCCTTTCTGTATAACATCTACTTCAACATATTCAGGAAAAACAGGAACCGGAATAACCAGACTCCTGCAGACATTATCTGCCAAGATAACAAGGAGTTAAAACCTACTAACTTCATCATTCCACCTATCCTTTGCGATAACTTCAGAAAAAACTATCTTAGCATAAACGACCCTGTATACTTTAATGGGTTACCACTCAACAACATGACAACGAAAACTGAAAATTGTGCAGCGAAATCTGCAAACTATTGCATCTTTATGCATCATAGGAAATCCTTAACTAGACCATTTTGAATGGTTTGTGATAGGATATCTGCAAATCCGATCATTGAAAATTGCAAATTATGACACGATATTTGCATACTCAAGATCAAGAAATAGCTACTTGGTTAACTTCTGAATTTTTCTTCACTTCATGTTACTTCAGTTTCGTTCTTGATATGCCATTAAGTGCATAACTTTTAGCATTTTGATAATCGCATTCGAGTGCAAGAGCTGATTGAAATTTGTTCATAGCTTCAGATGGATTGTTAGCTTTTAACAAGCAAGTGCCCAGCAGATTAAAAGCCCACACCTTCGCTTCTGGCTGAAGCTGCACTCGCTCATTTTCAAGAGAGTTCCGGAAGCAAGTAATAGCTTCATCCCATTTCTTTAAATTCAGATAAACTTGACCAAGATAAAACCAACAAACAAGTGCATCAGGATTTGTCCTCGTGAGATTTAGCAGATCCAGTTCAGAGCGGAGGTAATTATCAGATTGATAATAGCTGGTGGCAAACTCCTTGTCTTTTTTAGATTGGATAAACTCTGGATCATCAATCTCTTCATCAAATAAATAAAACCCGGCATGCAATACATTGTCTGATATCCCGGAAAATTCTATACTGGTTGGGTATGAACACCCTCCGCCAGGCTGTAAAAAAGAAAATGTCCTCTTCAGTCTTTCCTTTTTTGTACAGACCTCAACATTGCAGCCGACAAATACAATAAGTCTATTAGGATACAGGTTCCCGAAAAAATAGTCTCTTTCCATGCTTTTGGACTTGATTGTATGCTGTAAATCCATATTTAACACTTGAGCAATTGTGCAGTCCACGGGTAACCAGCCGTATGGTTCTATATAAAACTCTGCCCAAGCATGACCGGATTCAGTAGGCCATATTGCTGTTATGGAACGGGATGGAATCCCTACAGATCGACAGAGAGCTATGAATACGTAGCTAAACTCTCCACAATCACCAGACAGACGGGTAAATGATTTCTGTGCCCCTCTATCTTCAACCTTGGGGTATATATACACCATGTTTTCAATAACCCAGTTATAGAACAGCTTTGCACATAGATAGGGATTTGTCTCTGTGCCTATGATATCCTTTGCTTTTTGTATGATCTCTGGGCTAATCTCGATCCAAGGTTCGGATTTTGTGTAATACCGATATTGATCCGATTCCATATTGTAGGGTTTGATAGTGCAAGGATCTATTTCAAATTCTATATCGGTGGCAATGACCTCAAAGTCATATTGGAAAATCAAGCTATTTGTGGACGGTGTTATATCCCAGAAGATAATTATATTACCGTTAATATCATCCTCAATTATCTCTTGAGGTGGGGGATTGATAGATAATACCGATATTTGTTGCCCCAGACGACTCATAGGTAATGCTAACCAAAACCTTATCAAAGGACTCTCATTAGTTACTTGAATATTCTCCACATAGTATTGGTATCTGCCACGAACAAATCTATTGCTGATATCATTCATAAATATCACCCATATATTTATCTACTCATCTGCATCTTAAAGCTTTTGAAAAAATACTACTCTGTAGACAGCTTTAACATAGCAATGTCATTAATCTATGTAGAACTTTACTGAAGCTACCATTCTGAACCGCAACCAAACACAAACCATCCTGGAATCTTTCTTGCCTCATATAGTATGTCAAAATGGCTCTGAGTAGTCGGAAATCGGCAGTATCTATGTGATAAGCATAGTTTGCTTCATAAGGGTGATGGCTTTCCCAAATAAGGCAGGTATTCTGTGTCCATGAGATTAGTTTCATTGACTTCGTGAATAAAAAATGACATCTCCTTTGAGTAGTTCACATAAGGGAAATAAGGAGGGTTGTGCACCCAGGTTCCCACATCCTCTCCGGCAGCGGAGAAGAAGTCGATGTAGCTTAGAACCTTGTCATACTGTTGCATTCACTCTCCCTTCAAACTGTTATTTACTGTGTTATGCAAATATTTATGCAAGGTTCTCATTGTCAATAGCAATATAATTCCTATCGATTCTTAACCAACTCAATGCGGGTATCTGCGGAGAGAAGCGGAATTTATTGATTAACAATTTGGAGGGGTTCAGCGATGTATGAAATAAGGTAAAAAAGGCAAAGGAATTCTGCTTTTCTGAAAAGGTGTCGGCGGAATTTAAAAGTGCACAAGCAATGGAACTATAAATTGAACAACTTTAAGGATGAACAAAACTGCCTCTTGATGGAAAGATCAGAAGGTAATAGTGAAAGGAGTGATAATGTCCAACAAAGTTCAGTCTCTGCTGCCGTCGGCTCTTTTCGACTACGCTCCAAAGCTCCGTCTGAGAACTTCAACTGAGATAGTGAGTGGTACACTTTAAAGTTCCAAAAGTGGTGCAAATTAAAATTCCGTTGACAACTCCTATTATAACAAGTC
>JALOCJ010000005.1 GCA_023227825.1 Candidatus Cloacimonas sp.
ACTGACAAGAGCTTCTCTCTCACTTGCGCACTCTATATAAAGAATAAAAGAACATTTTTGCCCTGCCTAGGCAGAGCAGGTTGTGCCATCCTTAAAAAGACCATTATTTTGTCAACTGCTTTTTTTTATTCAATAGCTAAAATTCTTTTCCTATCTTACCTAATTATATATTAGTTCAGTTCCTTAGAAAAGCAAATTATTTTTTTTGTTTAGGAAAACGGGTAAAATTTATTGACAAAAGGCAAGCTTATGATTATAAGGGCAAAAAAAGCAGGAGAAATTTATATGTTACGCCAAATTCTATTATCAAAGTTGCATCGTGCCACGGTAACAGAATGCGACCTGAATTATAATGGCAGCATCAAAATAGATGAAGAGCTATTGGAGAAAAGTGGAATGCGGGAATTTGAGCGAGTTGATGTTTTTGACATCACAAATGGAAACCGTTTTTCCACATATATAATAGTTGGAGAACGCGGAAGTGGAATTATCGGAATTAATGGAGCAGCAGCGCGTTTAGTCCAGGTTGGGGACAAAGTGATCGTTATGAATTACGGAATTTTGGAGGACGCGGAAGTGGAAAATCACAAGCCCTGCATAGTAGTTTTAAACGATAATAATAAAATTGAGAGCATCCTTTAATGCAGATAATTAATAGCGTAAAAACAATGCAGGAAATCGGTAACAATTGGGATGCAGGCAAGAGAATCGGTTTTGTTCCTACAATGGGTTATTTTCATCAAGGGCATCTTTCTCTTGTAGCAGAAGCAAATAAACAATCTGAAATAACAGTTGTCTCCATTTTTGTAAATCCTTCCCAGTTTGGACCCAACGAGGATTTTGATAGTTACCCGCGAGATATGCAGCGTGATTTGGAACTACTTAGTAATTATAAAGTTGATTATGTATTTAGTCCTTCTTCTGAGCAGATGTATCCTCAGGATTATAGAACCTGGGTAGAGGTGGAAGGAATTAGTTCAATTCTTTGTGGAGCAAGTCGTCCAGGGCATTTTAGAGGGGTAGCAACAGTTATTTTAAAGCTGATCAATATCCTCAAACCAAATTTAATGTTTATGGGAGAAAAGGATTTCCAGCAGGTTACAGTATTGAAAAAAATGCTGAAAGACCTAAATTGTATAACGCAAATAGTTCCCTGTCATATTATCAGAGAAGATGATGGACTGGCTATGAGCAGCCGAAATATATATCTCAATCCGGAACAACGCAAACAGGCATTATGTCTATTTAAGGCAATTCAACAAGCACAAACTCAATATAAACAAGGTATACGGGAGACGATATTTCTGCAAAAGGAAGCAGCAGATTTAGTAAAAAAATTCGGAGGTATAGTTGACTATATCAGCTTTGTAGAGCCAAATACACTTCAGGAAGTTGCTATTGCTGACGATAATACGCGTATTATGTTAGCTGTTTTTATAGGTAAAACACGATTAATAGATAATGCTCCTTTAAAAGGTTAATATATATTCCTTCAGTTAGTTGTGCAATTCTGCCTTGATGTCTCTCTTTTTATCTGCATTCTTAATCTTCTTATAACAAAGTAACAATCAAGTAACAACCCCGTAACGAGACAACGGAAGTGTTACGGAAGTGTTAGGGGGTTGTTACTTAATCAACTATGTAAGAGTTAATTACGCATTTTAAGACAGCAAAGACAAAATAAAATGCTAATTGTATCATAATCAGCGGGTAAGATAGTATTTAGGATAAAATTTAGTTTATTACTTCTACTTTTCCATAGCTATAAATATAATTTAATAAAAGTTACTATAATTCCAATATTCAGCTGACTAAGAATATTATTTTATCCGCAAAAATCCCAATGTCTCACAAAAAAATGAAGCGAATATCTAAACGAAAAATATTGGCTCATTGTAAATAAATGCGAAGATATATAGCGCTTGACAGAAGGAGAGGTTAAAATTTTTTAGTTTTGTTTAAGAAAAAATAAGTGCGAAAGTGGCGGAATTGGCAGACGCGCTGGACTTAGGATCCAGTGAGGTTAAACTCATAGGGGTTCAAGTCCCCTCTTTCGCACCAAATTTCTGATGATAGAAAATTAGGAGAATAAAGTGCAAGTAGAATTCAATCAATTAAATGCAGTAACTAAAGAAATTAATCTTACAATTCCATCCGGGGAAGTTGATAAGGCATACGAAAGATATCTGAAAAAGGCATCGCAGGAAATAAATGTTCCCGGATTTCGGAAAGGGAAAGCACCTCTGAATGTTGTAGAACGAATGTATGCAGACAAAATCAAGGAATATTTTTTTGAAGATTATACAGATGAGGTCTTTAAGAAGGTTGTTAAAGAAAATGACATAACATATCTACATTTCCCGGATGTAAAAGATATCCAATGGGAGAAAGGCAATGATATGACAATTAAAATAGAGATTGAACATGAACCAGTTCTTGAATTCAAACAGATAGAAGGTTTGACTGTTCCTTATAAACCGGTTGATTTGGAAGAAGAAGTGGAAAACTTCATTAAAGAATTACAAAAATCAAATTGTCGGGTAATTGATGTAGAAACAGCAATGGAAAAAGATAAAGTAGAAGTAGAGATTTCTTTTCAACATAATAATGAAACATTTACCAGGAAAGGTAACCTGTATTCCGGAACAGAAAAAGCCCTGTGTATACTGCCGGAACTATTAGGTCTGAAAATTGGTGACACAGCCCAAGTTAAATTAACCGGAAGTGATATTATGGAGTCAACTCAGGATTATGAACTTCCGCTAAATGATAAGGCAGAATATGATTGCGAAATAATGGTGAATAGTATTTCCAGAATAGAATATCCGGAACTTGATGATGAATTTGCCAAAGATATGGAATTTGATTCTATGGAAGATATGAAAGCAAAAATCAGAGATGATCTAAGATTGAGAAATGAACATACAAATATAGATATAGAAAACGATGCCCTTATAACTAAGCTTTTTATAGAAAACCAGTTTCCGTTACCCGATAAAACTATAAGATATCTTGTGGAAGAACAAATTAAGGATTTTAAAAATGATTATATCCGGGAATATTATTATCAGCATTACTACATAGCTTATGCTTATTCCTTAATAAAAATGTATATTACAGATAATCTATTACGGCTTATACCTATTGAGCTTACGGAGGAAATGAAAGAAGAATACATAAACCATTTGGCTATTGAAAAAAATATGAGCTCTGAAGCGTATAAAGAAAGTTATATGGATAATATTTCTTCTGAGGATGTTACCAATGATGCTAAAAAATACTTTATCTTAAGACAAATCTCTCAAACCTGTGAGTTTGTGATTAAAGAAAATACCGAGGAAGAAAACATTCAAGAGCCCGAAACAGAAACCAATAAGGAGGAACAATGAGTTTTGTCCCTATCGTTATAGAACAGGTAGGCAGAACAGAACGTGCCTACGACATTTATTCGCGTTTGTTAAAAGATAGAATTGTCTTTGTCGGTGGAATAATAGAAGATAATTTGGCAAATACAGTTGTTGCCCAATTACTCCATCTGGAAGGTGAAGATCCTGAACGGGATATCTATATGTATATAAACAGTCCCGGGGGAATTATTTCTGCAGGACTTGCCATCTACGATACAATGCAATATATTAAACCCAGTGTAAATACGATTTGTATTGGTCAGGCAGCAAGTATGGCAGCCGTTTTATTAGCAGCTGGTGCTTCCGGAAAAAGAAGTGCTCTACCAAATAGTAGAATTATGATTCATCAGCCGATGGGAGGAGCACAAGGTCAAGCAACTGACATTGAAATTCAGGCAAAAGAAATTCTTTATTTACGTGGCAGGATGAACGAAATTCTGCATAAACACAGTGGTCAGAGCATTGAAAAAATTTTGGAAGATACAGAACGGAATTATTTTATGAGTGCTGAAGAAGCTATGGAATACGGTATTATAGATGAAGTGATTTCAGTGCGAAAATAGCTTGACTAAAATTAAGCAGTCAGATAAAAAGATTCATAAAAAGTAAATTGAATTTTGCATAAAAGAAGGTAAATTAAAAAAGGAGGATTCCTTGGATAAATACAGAACATTAACCTGTTCCTTTTGCGGAAGAGCAGAACATGAAGTTAAAAGTTTAATTAGAGGTATTGCAGGAAACATCTGTGATGAATGTATTGTGATGTGCCACAATATAATAGATTCCAGTAAAGAAGAAATTAAGCAAGAGGATTTTGAAGCACCTATTCCCAGTAAAATAAAGGCATATCTGGATCAATATGTTATCGGCCAGGATAATGCTAAACAAATAATATCTGTGGCAGTTTATAACCATTACAAACGCATTTTCAAACAGAAATATGAAAATGATATTGATTTGGAAAAAAGTAACATCCTGATGATTGGTCCTACAGGCAGTGGTAAAACCCTTATTGCTCAAACGCTGGCACGGTTTTTACAAGTTCCTTTTGCTATTTCAGACGCTACAACTTTAACCGAAGCGGGCTATGTAGGTGAAGATGTAGAAAACATTCTGGTGCGTTTACTGCAAAATGCCAATTACGATGTTGCCAAAGCTGAAAGAGGAATTGTTTATATTGATGAGATTGACAAAATCAGCCGTAAGTCCGAAACACCTTCTATAACTCGTGATGTGAGTGGTGAAGGAGTGCAGCAGGCACTACTTAAAATTTTGGAAGGCACAAAAGTAAATGTTCCTCCCAAAGGTGGACGCAAACATCCTCAACAGGATTTTATTGAAATGGATACTAAAAATATCCTGTTTATTGCAGGTGGAGCTTTCTTCGGGCTGGAAAATATAATCAAAGAACGAATGGATAAAAAGGCAATTGGTTTTGATGTGGAATTAGGCAAAAAAAGAGATGAAGCTAACATCTTTGATTATACTATTCCGCAAGACCTGTTAAAATATGGTTTGATTCCTGAACTCATAGGTAGAATGCCGGTTATTTGTACTTTGCAGGAACTTAATGAAGAAGCATTAGTAGACATTCTGATGAAACCTAAAAATGCTATCTGCAGGCAATATCAAAAGTTCTTTGAAATGGATGGAGTCCGTTTGGAATTCTCGGAAGCAGCATTGAAAGAAATTGCTAAAACAGCTATCAAACAAAAAACAGGAGCGAGGGGTTTGCGTTCCATTATGGAAAAATTTATGCTGAAGATAATGTTCAGTATTCCAGACCGTTCTGATATAGAGAGTTGTATCATCACTCCCGAAGTTGTAACTCTTACGCAAGAACCCAAATATGGCTATATCAAGCCAATCAATTCTCGCAATAAAGTAGCTAACGAAAAATAAACTGGAGACCTGATAATGACGGCAGAAGTAACTATCCCACGCCGGAAAAAACTATTTTCCACCTTAGAAGAAAAAGAAGCAATAATTATTTTTGCTGCTGAGGAAGTAAAGTTAGAAAAATTCAAACAGGATAATGATTTCCTCTATGTAACCGGTTTACAGATTCCCGAAGCAATTTATTTTGCCTGTAAGGGACAGAACGGAACCGGAGAAATGCTTTTTATTGAACGCAGCGATCCGGAAAAAGCAATTTGGACTGGAGCTGTAATGAGCAGTGAAGAAGCAAGTAAAATAAGCGGTTTACCGCAGGATAAAATTTATTTTCTGGATGAGTTTTTAACTGTTCTTTCCGTTTATTGTCCTGTTCTAAATAAGATATGGGCTAATATCGGAATTCAGGCATTGAATAAACCACCTTCAAGACAGCTTTTTCACCTTTTACCTATCCGCGAACGCTATCCAAATATAATTATTGAATCCCTTGAAACACTGATAACTCCTTTGCGGAAAGTGAAAAGTGAATGGGAATTGAAGCAGTTACAAAAAGCAATTGATATTACAGGTAAAGCTATTATAGATGTTTGGGAAAAAGCTGAACCCTCAATGATGGAATATGATCTGGAAGCAATAATGTTCTATCGTCTGCAAAGAATGGGAGTTAAACACTGGGGTTTTTCTCCAATTGTAGCCAGTGGAATCAATGCCGCTACTTTGCATTATGAGAAAAATGAATGCCCGATAGAAAGCGGAGAAGTTGTTTTAATGGATGTAGGAGCTTCATATTTAAATTACTGTGCAGATATAACTCGCTGTTTTCCTGTTAGGGGAACTTTCAGTGAACGCCAGAAACAGGTCTATAATACAGTTTTAGATGTGCAGAAAAAGATTATTGAAATGATTAAGCCAGGTATGGAACTATCAACCTTGAATCAAACAGCACGCGACCTTTTAGCAAAAGGGGCAATAGAACTTGGGTTAATTGAACACGAAGAAGATATTAAAAATTATTATATGCACAGCATAAGTCACTTTTTAGGTATGGATACACATGATGTAGGAGGACGTAATGCTGTTTTGGAAAACGGGAATGTGATTACTGTTGAACCGGGACTTTATATTCCGGAAGAGAAACTTGGCATTCGTATTGAAGATGATGTTTTAGTAACCGAAAGCGGTTATTGTGTTCTTTCCCGAAACATACCCAAAGAGATTTCAGAAATTGAAGAAATCCGCCGGCAGGCATTGGCTAAATAATGTCTAAAGTAATATATCCCGGAACCTTTGATCCTTTTACCCTGGGTCATTTAAATATACTGGAAAAGGCCTGCAATATTTTTGATGAAGTAGTTCTTGCTGTGGCAGAATATACCGGTAAGGAAAGCTTATTTAATTTACAGGAACGCTATGAACTTTGTAAAAAAGCCACAGAACATATCCCCAATGTAATAGTCAGCACTTTCCGGGGACTATTTGTAGATTATGCGAAAAACCAGAATTGTAAAATAATGATTCGCGGAATGAGAGCTGTTTCTGATTTTGAATATGAATTCTCTCTGGCAATTACTAACAAGAAACTTAATCCGGAAATAGAAACCATCTTTCTGGTTCCTTCCTTAAAATATATGTATCTTTCATCTTCAACAGTCCGTCAGTTAGCCGAATTAAACGGACCTCTGGAAGATTATGTTCCTGCCTGTGTTGCAGATGCAATGAGAAAAAAATATCAGGGCTAAAACGATGGCAAAACAAAGTGAAGCAGAAAAATTGAATAAAACACAGACGGATAGAACTCTGCCTGCTGATATTAATGCTGAAGCAGCTTTGCTTTCTGCTATGCTGATTGATAGTGATGTAGTCAGCAAAGGTATAGAAAAGATAAAGGAAGAATATTTTTACCGTAATGCGCATAAATTAATCTTCCGCACTATGCAGGAACTCTTCTTTGAAGGTATTGAGATTGACCAGTTAACTTTGATTAACCGTCTGGAAAGAAATAACCTTCTGGAAAAAGTAGGGGGAATTCCTTACATCAATGAAATAGCCGATTTTGTGGTTTCTTCCGCTAATTTTGATTATCATCTTAATATAGTAACTGACCAGGCATTGTTAAGGCATTTGATATTAGCTTCCAATGGAATTATTGAGAATTGTTACACTTCAGCGAAACCGGTAAAAACGATTGTAGATGAAGCAGAACAGGCAATTTTTGCCATTGCTGAATTACCCAGTCATCAAGGTTTTGTGCGTTTTGATCAAATCAGCCAGGAAGTTCTGGATAATATAGATAAAATTGCTTCTACCAAAATTCCGGTTACAGGTGTGAGTAGTGGTTTTGCAGATTTAGACCGTTTTACAGGTGGTTTTAGGTCCGGGCAATTTATTATTATAGCTGCCCGTCCAGCAATGGGAAAGACCTCTTTGGCTTTAAATATTGCCGCAAATGCTGCAGTGAATTTGAATAAGAAGGTTGCTATCTTCTCTATGGAAATGGCTGCTGATGAAGTTATTATGCGAATGTTCAGTTCTGCTTCCGAAGTTAAAATGGATGGTATGTTACGGGGCTATGGAATGAATGAAGAAAAGCTGATTCGCATTATGCAAGCATCGGAAGTTCTTTCTTCCAAACATATTTACATTGATGATTCCGGAACTAACACTCCTTTAGATATTAGAGCTAAAACAAGAAGGTTAGCAGCTGAAATTGGAGGTTTAGACCTCGTTCTGATTGACTATTTACAATTGATGACTCTTACCCGGGAAAAAGATAACCGTCAACAGGAAATATCCGAAATCTCAAGAGCTTTAAAAATTTTAGCCAAAGATATGAAAATTCCGGTGGTGGCACTTTCTCAACTTAATAGAGCTGCAGAAAGCAGAGAAGATAAAAGACCCAAACTGGCGGATTTACGGGAATCTGGAGCTATTGAACAAGATGCTGATTTGGTTATGTTTATCTACCGGGATGAATATTATTATCCTGAAACAACACAAAAACCGGGAATAGCAGAAATAATTATCAGTAAAAACAGGCACGGAGCTACAGGTAATTTGGAATTGGGATTTGAAAAGGAATTCACCCTTTTCCGTCCTCTTGAAACAAAATATGAACAGTAGCTGTGTAGTCAGAGGACACTGTTCCTCTGCATAGTTTTTTACCTGAATCAAAATATGAACAGTAATCTTTTTGCCGGCATTGGAGAATATACTATTTTTGTCGGTAAATGCCTAGGCAAGATTCCCTCTCTGTTTAAACGCTATCAGGAATTTCTGATTCAATTTAAGCGTATTGGTTTTGATTCCCTTTTTTTAATTTTATTAACTGCTGCTTTTACAGGACTGGTAACGGCATTGCAAGCAGTTTATCAATCCAAAGGGTATGTGCCATTAAATCTTTTGAGTGTGCTCATTGGCAAATCTACAATGATAGAATTGGCACCTGTTTTAACTGCTTTAGTTTTAACCGGAAAAGTTGGTGCTTCCATAGCAGCTGAAATTGGAACAATGAGAGTTAGCGAACAGATTGATGCTTTAGAAAGTATGAACATTGATCCTTATGAATTTCTTTATATGCCCAGGATTATTGCCGGTGTTTTAGCATTTCCTTTAGTTACTGTTTTTGCCAATGCAGTAGGAATAATATGTGCCTGGTATTTTTCCTGGTTGAGTTATGGGATTCACTATTACACTTTTTTCAATAATATGCGCAGTTATTTTATTTCTTCAGACCTTTGGGGCGGCTTAGCCAAATCTCTTGTTTTTGGTTTTATTATAACCAGTTTTGCCTGTTATCATGGAGATCGTTGTTTTGGAGGAGCAGAAGGAGTTGGTAAAGCCACAACATCAACAGTTGTATATTCTTCTGTAGCTATTCTGGTGATGGATTTCATTGTTGCCTGGTTTTTGTTTGGAAGATATTAAATGAAGGTCTGGAAGTTATTGCCATTATTGTTTCTTGTCCTTATTTGTTCTTGCGGAAAAGAAAATAAAAAACAGGAAAATGCATCCGGCAAACACAAACTGGTGGTTTATGCTACTGATGAATTTCGTAAATCAGGTTTGGAGCATTCTGTTGTTCCGGATTTTCAAAAAAAGCATAACTGCCAGCTGGAAGTGATTCTATTCCGTAATACTGCGGACTTGAGCAAAGCAGTTAAAAGCAGAGCTAACTATGGAAAATATGATCTTGCAATTGGAATTGACAACAGTTTTGTTATGTCTGAAACTCTTGCAGTCAATTTTGTGCCACCGGAATCATTTGATACAGACCTGTTAATTAAAGAAACTGTTTTTGACCCTTCTTTACGCCTTATTCCTTATGCTTACAGTAATCTGTCATTGGTTTATAATACTTCTTTAGTAAAAAATCCTCCTCAATCCTTTGGCGAATTGCAAGATGCGAAATATCTTTCTCAAATAGCGATCTGTGATCCTCAGACATCTGGTTTAGGACGAACTATGCTTTTTTGGAGTGTAGCACTTTTTGGAACAGAAGGTTACGAGCATTTATGGAAAAGTTTACGCAAAAATATCTATAAAACATATCCTAACTATAATGAGACATTGAAAACCCTGAACAGAGGTGAATGTTCTTTTATTATCGGTTATAATACAACTCCTGCTTTTTTACAGGAACTTGATCCCTTAAATAATAAATTTGAGGTTTCTATGCTAAAAGAAGGCAGCTATCAATATATTGAAGCAATTGGAATTCATCGCGGAACTAAAAAATCATCCTTATGTAACAAGTTTGTAAACCATTTTCTTTCATCAGAAGCACAAAAAATGGTAATTTACAAACTGGGGATGTTTCCTGCTAACAGAAAGACACTTTTACCGATGCATTTTTCTACTATTCCTTTTATTACCTACTGTGTAAATGATCGCCTTCCACAATCTATTATTAAAGAACAGATTAATACCTGGCTGGATTTTTGGGAACGACTTTTTGGATACCAGGTAGCTGAGGGCAGAGGGCTGAGGGCTGAGGGCTGAGAGCTAAGAGCAGAGGGCTGAGGGCTAAGAGCAGAGGGATAAAATAAATTATTTCACAGCCACAAATTATAAAAGCGCTAATGACTCCTGACTGACATTTGTTGACGAGGACGTCAACATTCCGGAAGAACGATGTCCTCATCGTTCATTTATTGACGAGGACATCAACATTCCGGAAGAACGATGTCCTCATTGTTCATTTGTTTACGAAGACATCAACATTCCGGAAGAACGATGTCCTCATCGTTCATTTGTTTACGAAGACATCAACATTCCGGAAGAACGATGTCCTCATCGTTCATTTGTTGACGAGGACATCAACATTCCTGAAGGGGTATATTTAATTCCTCTGTACCGGGAACAACAAATTTGCCGTCTCTGATAATATCAAATTTTTTTCCTTCTTTAGTGACTGCAGTTATTGAACCAAGCATTTCGTAGGGGAGAGTTATATCTATATGTTTTTGCAGATAAGCATTTAGGGGATCTTCTTTTCGGGTAATGGATTTTTCGTTATCTACAGCAATCATTTCCTTGCCATTCACAAAACTTGGATGGGGGGTATCTTCTTCATGACTGTAACAAGTATCTCCAATTGCAAAATGGGGTCCCATTTTTTCTATAATGAGAATTGGCAGACGGGGTAGAATATTATATTTTAGAGCTATCTGATATGCCAAAGTGTTTGTACCGATAGCAAATTCACCAATGGGCAATGACTTATGGGGTAAAAGCAGGTTTTCGTAAATATATTTTTTCCCTTCTTCCGGGTCTTCAAAATTAGTGCAAGAATAATCTTTCACCCATCCATCTGCAAAGTGCATTTTCAAATTAAAATAGCGTAAGGAACCAAGGTAAATATCGGCTACATGTAAAGTTCCATTTGTGCCTTTTAATACAGGAGAAGTGAAAACCTCACCTACAGGAATATTAACATCTGCCACACAATTTTCAAAGTTGGTTTCTTTTTCCGGATTTTGCAAAGTATGCAATTTAACATTGATATTTGTATCATTTCCCGTTTTTCCTTGCACATTTACATATTCAGCTTTATCAAGCACATCAATAATCTTTTGTTGAATCACAGCATAATGATTACTATCTAAGAGATTGATTTTCAATGTATCAGCAAATATTTCCGGGAACTTGTCTCCAATTTCAGGAGAAGGGAAGGCAATAATACAAAAACTGTTTTGCTCGCGTTTATAATACTGATAATAAATTTGAGCGGTTTTGGACATCATTTCCCGGGAAAGTTCTTGCTGTTCTTTATTCAAAGTTAAAACACTGTTTTTCACAACCGGCGAAAAAGGTGTTTCACCAAAGAGTTCTATACAAACGGGACCCGCATCACCTTTAATCAGTTCTTGAATATCATCTACTACTTCAGCATAAACATTAATAGCCATAGCCGTATAGTCCCTGTCTAAAATCAGGGCACTATCAAAACGATGATCATAATTAAGCTGTTTATTTTCATAGACCTTATAAGGAACGATAAATTGACCTTGAATGCCTATTTTTTCCAGTTCGTTATCAACAAGGCGTCCTAAAAGTTCCATTCCACAAGGAACAATAATACTGGCTGTCTTTTTTATTCGGTAATCTTTATTAGCTCGTGTAAAACCATCAATCCAGCACTGAACAATATAGCGGGCAATATCATTCAGTTCTTTTTCCGGATAGTTATTGATAAATTGAGCCATTTTAAAACTTGCTTCAGATATAAACATTCCGTAGCGATAGAGATAACGCAAATCATTCAGGTCTGAATTTCTAATAATATCAAAATTGATATTTGCTTCGGGATAGAAGTTCTGATAAAATTTCCGATAGAGTTTTGTTTTATGGTTTTCTGTCATAATTATACGATAGTCCTTTACCCAGTCCGCATAATCAGTATTTCCGTTAATTGCTTTGTCGTAAAAGGTAAAATACAGTCGCAGATTTTCTTCTAACTGTAAATAATTATTAGTTGCCTGATTTGCATACATAAGTATAAACTGATAATATAGAGCAGATATAAATCTACCCATTTCTTCACCATATTGTTTTACTGCATAATCAGGATTTCCTGGACAGCTATCATAATTTGCCAAAGTAGCGTAGTATTCATTGTGCCAAGAAGAAAGATGTTCTAAGGGGATTGTTTTCAATTGGGGGTCATCTTCCAGAAATTTAGCGAATTTCTCACTTTGCAAACTTATCTTTTGCAATTCCTGAAAAAAAGCAGCATCCGGCATATCCTGCTTAATTTCTATTGTTTCAAGGCGATGAAGGAGTTCCTGATATGGTTTTTTACAAGCCATGATGCGCGCTGTAATATCGTTTAAAGTTGCTTTCATTTTAGTATCCTTTTTGAACTATATTTCGGGAAAAGAAACTTTATACCCGTTTGGGAAATTTATCTTTTTTTTCGGCAGAGAATTGTGTCAAGCATAATCCTGTGCTCATATTTGGTTTCAGGTTTAATAATTGCTTGTCCTTCCTGCGAAATAAAGTACAAATCCTATCAAAATTTAATTGGAGCGCTGTATTCTTAAATCAGAATCAATAGTCCTTAGTCCAATCTTTAACGACTCTTTAACGATTCTTTAACGATTCTTTAGCGCCGTTAAGGAATCGTTAAAGAAGCGTTAACATTGCATAAAATGATCAAGCAAAAGAAGGATTGTTTTCACTTACCTGCAGGGGGTTTTTCTGATATAGATTTGAAAGCTTAATTCATAGCCGGTAGAAGAAAGCAGTGAGGAACTTTCCTGCAAAAGCCACTCCTCATTTGAAAAATAAGGAAAATATGTATCGCCTTCAAATTCAGAATGAATAAGGGTTATAAGCATTTTATCTGCTAGGGGTAAGAATTGCTTAAAAACGCTGGCACCTCCGATAACATAGGCATCATAATTTTCAACCAGTTTTAATGTTTCTACCAAACTATGGGCTACAATAGCGCCCTGCGGTTGAAAGTTCTGATCTTTGCTCAGCACGATATTCTGTCTTCCTGGTAATGGTTTTCCTAATGAATTCCAGGTTTTTTTCCCCATAATAACCGGATGCCCCATTGTAACAGATTTAAATCTGCTGAGGTCTTCAGGAATTTTCCAGGGCAATTTACCGTTTTTGCCGATTATACGGTTCAGATCATAAGCAGCAATAATTATAATACTCAGAATCTGCCCACTTTAAAAAATGTATCAATTTGAGGTATTCCAGCTTTTTGTGCTCCTTCCAAAGTCCCGTTAAAAAGCATTTTACCCTGCTCCAGA
Organism: Candidatus Cloacimonas sp.; assembly: GCA_023227825.1. Taxonomy (GTDB): domain Bacteria; phylum Cloacimonadota; class Cloacimonadia; order Cloacimonadales; family Cloacimonadaceae; genus Cloacimonas. The sequence goes on from JALOCJ010000005.1 coordinate 13,568, forward strand.
AAGATAATTTTATCGGCAATTCTATGGATGGATGCCAGTTCATGAGTAACAACTACAATGGTCATTTTTAATTGTTTTTTTAAGCTTAAAATAAGTTCATCCAAAGAAGCAGCAGTTAATGGATCAAGTCCTGCAGAGGGTTCATCACAAAAAAGAATTTGAGGATCAAGAACAATAGCTCTGGCTAAGGCAGCTCTTTTTTTCATTCCTCCGGAAAGCTCTGAAGGAAATTTATAGATTGCCTCGCTTAAGTTTACCAGATTCAGTTTAACTTTTATTATTCTATCTATCAGCGTCCGAGGAAGTTTAGTATGCAATTCTAAAGGGATACTGATATTTTCGTAAATAGAAATAGAATTGAGTAAAGCTCCACTTTGAAACAGCATTCCTATTTTGCGTAAAATATTTCCCATTTGAATATCATCTAAACCCAAAACTTCTTCACCCCAGAATTTAACACTTCCCGAAACCGGCTCTACCAGGCGTAAAATATTTTTTAAAAGAGTTGTTTTACCACACCCACTGCTTCCTAAAATAACAGTAATTTCTCCCGGAAAAATATCCACGCTAATATCGTCTAATACCGTAATATCGCCATATTTGGCTATTAAATTTTTAATACTGATTACCGCATCCATAATTATAAATAGAACAAACTGAAAATAGCATCCCAGATAATAACTGCAAAGATGGAAGCAACAACAGATGAGGTAGTCGCTTTGCCAACACCCTCTGCCCCACCTTTAACTTGAAAACCACAATAAGCACCAATTATAACAATTGTCCAGGCAAAAATGATGCTCTTACCAAAACTAGTTACTATATCCTTTAGAGTGAGGACATTTATAGAACGCTGAACAAAAGTATAAACACTCAAATCCAGGTAATCTATGGCAATAATTCCTCCTCCAATCTCGGAAACCAATATGGAAAACATAACCAGAATCGGCATTACAACGGTGATGGCAAGAAATTTGGGAACAACAACATAGCGGACAGGAGATAAAGCCATAATCTTTAAAGCGTCAATTTCTTCCGTAACTTGCATTGTGGCTATTTCCGAAGCAATGGCTGAACCACTTCTGCCAGCAACAATAATTGCTGTAATTAAAGGAGCAATTTCCCGCACCATTGAAAATGCCATCAGGTCTGCTATAAAAACATTGGCACCAAAATTAGCCAGTTGCACCGATGCTTGTAAAGATAATATAAAGCCAACTATAAAAGAAAGCAAGGATAAAATCGGCAATGCCTGTGAACCTAAAAGCGAACATTGAACAGCGAAAGAACCCTTCCGCTGACCTTTTCTGCTAAAAATTCCTATAAGTGCCCAATAAAAAACTTCGGAAGCTAGTAACATTACATTATAGAAATTCTGTCCTGCTAAAACAAGCGAATCCCCTATTTTTTCAAAAAACCCCATCTTTCTTTCTTGTGCGGGAAACTCTAATTTTAAAGAAGAAAAGGTTTTTATAACTTCCTGTATCTCAGGATTTGCTCCCTGTAATAATAATATCCCTTCTGTAGTTAAACGACTTTGTAATTCATCCAGAAAAGCAACCCCGGCACTATCCAAAACAATTATATTACTTAAATCAATGGTATTGGGATTTTGATATTTTAGCAGCGAATTAACTTCAATTAAGGTTTCCGGAACCGTTTCCGCATTTAAACTTCCTTCCAGATAAAGAATGTTATTAACTATCCTGCAGGACATTCTGCCTCTTAATAAAACAGGGATAATCGTAAGAAAGTGGTATAATCATATACCGTCCAGGGTTTTTTGGATTCATCATAAGATATGTTGAATTTAACATCTAACGATATGTTCCTGAACAATCTGAAATTTATTCTGTTCTCGTTTTCCAAACTATAGGAATGATCTGGAACTCCCATCCGAAAAAGCACATCCACAGTAGAATTGATGCTGATAAACTTCATCAGATTCAAAGCGGAAAGAATAATTGTGGATTCAATACCTTTGGAACTACTGTTGGGTTCTTCTTTATATTTTTCAAATTCATAATCTATTCCATCTAAAGAACCTGCTACCGTTTTATCAAATACATAGCTATTTTTATTATAATCCTGCAACCAACCATAGCCAACGCGTAAACTTGTCCTGGTATTCGGGCTGAAATTAATTTGATAGGTTAAACCTGTTCCTTCTTTCAGTCGTAAAGGATAGAAGGCAATTTTGGTTTTTAATTCGGACTGGTTCAAAAGAACGGATATTGTATCGCCAGCTGAATTTTCTAACATAATATTCTTGTTTTCTGAAAAGAAGGTGGTTTCATCAAATATATGCGTATTCAGATTCATTCTTCCGTAAAAAGCGAAATTTTTTAAAAACTTGCTTTTTTCCATAGGATATAATAAAAGAACACTTTTCAGAGAATAATCATCCGGACTAAATACAAAATCCTGATTTGAGGTTAAATTGAGACCAATATCATAGATACTCCGAGTAGTAAATTGAAATGGCTTAAGCAAATCGTGAGTATCAATACTGTTATCAAATTGCCCTGTAAGTGAAGCACTTGTAGTAGGTTTATTTTTATCTACATTATTATTGGAAGTTAAAGATATATTACTATGGATCGCCCCCCGGTGAATTCGTTTTGAACCTAAACCAATATCCTCATCGGTAAAAACACCTGCTCCAATTAAAACATTACCTTCAGCAGCAGGATCTACAATCATTGAAAGGGTCTTTTTTTCTCCTTCCGCTATAGTAACTGTTGCAAAGTCCCTCAAATCACTCCAGGAACCACCTCCTAATTTTACCAAATAGGAACCTGGAGGTAAAATCCAAAGTTTATCTACAGCTCCAATTTCATCTTCTCCCATACTTACCATACCTCCACTATAAATTTTATAACCTTCACCTTCCGCATCTTTTTTCCAGAGATCATATTCCATTCTAACTCTGCTTTTAGATTCATCCATTACCACAATTTTCAGCTCTCCCCAGGTTGGTTTCACGACTGTTCTTTGGCGCGGTAAAATTTCCACAGGAATAATTGAATCACCCATTTCACCAATAATAACTCTATAATGTCCAGGTTTTAACAATGCCGGCACTCCTATTATCCCTTCATCTGTAGAAATTACAGTGTTTAGGGAGTCCAATTCTTCAATAGTGTAGCGTATTTGTTCTTCTGTTTGAGTTTTGGTATTAACCATTAGCTCTCCGAAATCAAAAGCTGTGTCTATGGCTACCATTTCTTCATAAACATACTTGGCAATTGGAGAAGCTGATGCAGATAGAGATTTACCTTCAATAGGTAAACCGCTGAAATATAAATTACATTTTGCGGCAAAGAGATCCGTTTCTTCCATAATCATTTCATTAAATGCCTGAACAAGATAGATCATTGAGGGATCAATCAGCTCAATGGAACGCTCCCCTTTATGAGTAAAAACTATCTTTTCGGAAGTGGAATCCCGCAACACAAATTCCATTTTCAAATATGCTCTCGGTTCTGTTCCTTCAATCTTTTCTATATTATGCACAGTGGTCTCCAAAAAATATTGGGGATTCTTTTCTAATTGCTCTCCTCGGGAAACGGTTCCGAAAATATTATAAGCGCGCAAACGCTGAACAATCAAATTCGGAATGGCATCCCGTAAACGCATTGCCCAAACATCTGTCTGCAAAAATTTCACATTATAGAAATTTTCCTTCACTACAATCTGATTACGGTCATAAGTTCTAGAAAGAACAGTATCCAGCACTTCCAGATTTTTCCCGGTATTCGTAGTTCGGCGTAATTCCGGTTTTTCTGTTCCTGGTTGATATTCTAAAACATAGTAGTTGACAGGGGTTCTTTCTACTTTTTGCAAACAACCTGTAAGTAAAAGCAAAATAGGCAATAACCCTAATATGAATGATAAACCTTTATTTTTCATTGTTTACACTCCTAATTTCCGCGTAATAAAATAGCAGGTGTATCTGCTATCTGACGAGAAAATTCATTCAGGTTTTCACTTGTCTCAGTTAAAGTACTTAAAATTTCCAGCAAGTCACCTTGTCCCCGGGTTACTACTCTGTTTAAATTAGAAACCAGGGTTCCGGTTTTTTGAATAGTAGTTGCAAGTTCTGTGACCATTCCTTTCAAATCAGTTTTGGCAAGTTCGCCACTAAGTTTTCCCAGATTAGTCATTAAGCTGTCAAAACCGGGAGTATAAAGTATGGCATTAACCTGGTCTAATGCTCTATTGATATTATTGCTGATAGTTAATATTTCCCTTGTAGTTTCCAAAACCATCTGATCGCTATGTTCGCCAACCGTGGAAACCTGCAGATTTGCTTCGCGGATTAAAGCGGAACCATCATTTGTTAATTGCATTAAGCTGGTTTCCAGTTTGTTAGTTAGGTCCTCCAGCTGCTGATTTACATTATCGGTAACGCTAATTAAACTTGCTTGTGAGGTTTCGGAAACATTTTGAATATTACTTGTAGCACTACTGGTGATAGCATCAAGATTTTTGGTAAGATTTTCGGTAACAGTATTAAGGTCTTTACTTAGCTCCTCAGTTAAATCAGCAGTATTATTAGCAATTTTACTGATACTTTGCATTGTAGTTGCCAGGTTTTCATGGGTATCTTTTAGAATTAAACTGGTTTGAGCAAGTATCGTAGCAATATTCTTTCTGTTTTCCTCGCCGGTTATGGCATTCAGATTGGCAGCAATCATATCTATTTTATCTACGATGGATTTTGCTCTTTCACTAATATCTTCCAATACCGTTGTTCCGGTTTTAATGTAACTTTTGGGTTTTAGTAACCTTGCTTCATTTGTCCCACCTCTTAGTTCCACATTTTTCAGTCCAGTTATTCCTGATAACAATAGAACTGCTTCAGTATCTTCTTTTATGGGAGTTCCTCTATTTACGCTGATAGTAATAATTATTTTGGTTACATCCTTAGGATTAATTCTAACATCTTCAACTCTACCAATTTTTATTCCGCGATAATTTACTGAACTGCCAACTTGCAAACCACTAACAGAATAGTCCTCAAATTCAATATAATAGATATCTTTCTTTTCTACTAATCTGCTACCTGCTACAACTACTGCAAAGATAATTATCAGCACTGCTCCAATAGTTAAAAAAATCCCCAGACGGATTTTTGCAGATTTAGATACCATATTATCCTCCTGTCCTGTCTTTAGATTTACTCATAATAGAATCCAAATCCACTTCTCCGGTAAGTAAACAGTTCTGAATAAACACAGGAGAACTGGCTTTCAAGGTTACTTTTCCTTCACAAATAACATCCTCTCCAAAGCTCACATCGCCGTATATTTTTAGTTCTTTACACCCGCTTAAAGAGGGAATGCCCTTGTTGAATCTTTTTTGCATTTCATCTATTTTACCGTAATATTGTTCATCCAGTTCAATTACAGGTGCCTTTTCCACTCCTCTTTTCAAAACAATCTGATATTGTTCATTCAGTTCATAAGCATCAGACCAGAGCGCTAAAAGTTCATTTGTTTTTTTAACTGGCACAAAACGCTCCCGGCTTACTACCAATGCCTTAGAATTGTTGAACAAACTGATGGCTGAACCCATTGCTGTTTCCAGTTGATAAACAGCTGTTCCATCCACTATTTTTGGATTAACAATTAAGGGTAGCAGCATTAAACCTTCATTGGACATTATATGCCATTCCAGAGCCCGTAAATCAATCCACAAATTATTGGTATTAAAATATTTGTAATAATCAATATCCTGAAAGACAGGCAAATCCTTTTCCGGACATTGAGCAATTTCTCTTAAAAGCAATTGTCCCGATTTATCTTCACAAAGGTGACCGCCTTTTTTATCCATTGGACTGCGTAAACAGACCTCCATCACAAAAGGAATATTGTTATCCTCCATAAAAGCCGGTATTGATGTATCTACAACTGCTCCCAGATTATCAGCATTGGAAACAAAGGCATAACGATAATCCTTGGCAATCATTTTCCCCAGTAAATCTCCCAAAGCAGTATAAATATCTCCATGCCCGGGAGGATTCCACATTAATTTTCTCTCCTTATTTTCATAGGGCAACAAATTATCCTGACGAATGCGAAGAAATTTATTCTGTAAAAAGGAAAGAGGGAAATCCTGCTTGCTTAAATCCGGGTATTTTTCCAGGTATTTTAAAGTGTCTGCTTCAGTATTGAAACTATTCATAAACAACAGAAGAACATTATATCCGGAAATTGATCTTAAAGTAAGAACCTGACGACTGATAATATCCAAAAAGTTCAGATTATTTTTCACAGGTAAAAGTGATTTCGCTTTAGAAAGCCCCATACTTGTTCCCAAACCACCATTCAGTTTAATTACTACAGTATTTTTCAGCAAGGAGGTTCGGGAGAGATGTTTTATCTGTTGATAATCAATTAGATTTTTTTCTGAAGGTGGTTTTATTTCATCTTCACTAATAAGCCCTTTTTCACCATTGGCAAGTTTCTGATAATATACATCAAAAGTCCGGATAACCTCATCTCTTAAACCTTCCTGTTTCATCAACCGGATAAAGGGAGTGCTCATATTTACGCTCCAAATTCCTTATTTACCAAGTTTTCTACCATTTCTTCATCAATCTTTTCTGCAAGTGTTATATTGCCTTCAGCACTATGTTTTTCGTTCCAGGCAGTTCCGGTTTTAATGGCACCTTCATTTTGAGCCCAAGCTCTGCGTGCAATTCCACCCATAACATCCCAGGAAAGACCATTTTTTACTACTTCATCCATTCTTTCACTGCCATCTAAAACAATTCCATTCCCACCATTTATACAACGGCTTACTCCAACTCCACCACCATTGGAAAGAACTACCATAGTCATTCCCCTGGCAATATTTCCGGCAAAACAATGAGTAGCCATTTCAGCCATTAAATTTGAGCCATCATAAATATTGGCTGTTTCCCGGAAAGGAGAATCTGTTCCGGAAACATCGTGATGGTCTCTACCCAGCATAACCGGACCAATTTCACCTTTACGAATCATTTCGTTAAACTTCAGTCCCAGTTTTATTCTGCTTTCTTCATCAGCATACAAAATTCTAGCTTTAGTTCCCACTACCAGTTTATTCTCTTCCGCAGTGGAAATCCAATAGTAATTATCTCTATCCATAGCACTGCGATTTTTGTCTATTAAAGAGATAGCAGCGAGGTCTGTTTTGTGCAGGTCTTCATCTTTCCTGGAAAGACAAATCCACCTGAAAGGTCCGTAGCCGTAATCAAAACAAATAGGTCCCATAATATCTTCCACATAGGAGGGCCAAATAAAGCCATCATTGGTATTTATTCCGTTGCGGGCAATTGCTGTAACTCCAGAATCAAATACACTTGCCATAAAGCTATTGCCATAATCCCAAAATTTGGAACCCTTTTCTGTTAAATTTTTTAAGACATTAAAATGCCGCAACAGGGAAGCATCTACTTTTTGCTTGAACAATTCAATATCTGCTGCCAAAAGTTTACGCCCTTCTTCATAAGTAATTCCTACGGGTGTATAACCACCTTCGTAAACGGCATGACAAGAGGTTTGATCCGAAAGCAATTCCACTTTTATGTTATGTTTATCTATATATTCAAGCAGGTCAACAATATTTCCGTAATAAGCAATAGAAAGAGGTTTTTTGCTTTGTCTGGCTTCCTCTACCCATTTAAAGACCTCTTCCAAATTACTGGAGACCTTGCTAACCCAACCCTGATCAAACCTGGTTTCTATCCTGCTTTTATCCACTTCAGCAATAACGCCAATGCCTCCGGCAATTTCTATTGCCTTACTTTGAGCTCCACTCATTCCACCCAAACCAGAAGAAACATAAAGTACTCCTGCCAGATTTTTATCTTCCGGAATTGCCAAATATTTTCTACCCGCATTCAGCAAAGTTATGTAAGTTCCGTTTACAATGCCCTGAGGACCTATATACATCCATCCCCCGGCAGTCATTTGACCGTAATTTGCCACCCCTAATGCCGTCAGGCGTTTAAATTCTACAGGGTTATCCCATTTTCCAACCATTAAGCCATTCGTAGAAATTACTCGGGGAGCTTCAGGACGCGAAGGAAAAAGCCCTAAGGGATGCCCTGAGGCAACAACAAGGGTCTGATTTTCAGTCATTATTTCCAGGTATTGTTTAATTAGCCGATATTGCATCCAATTCTGACAGACTTGTCCCGATTCACCATAAGTTACCAGTTCATAAGGATATAAGGCAACATCAAAATCCAAATTGTTATCTATCATCACTTGAATAGCTCTGGCGGGAGTAATGCCTTTATATTCATCAATAGGTTTGCCGTAAATATGACCCTGAGGACGATAGCGATAGCCATAAATTCTACCTCTGGTTTTCAGTTCCCGTAAAAATTCCGGAGCTAGAACAGGATGTAATTCTTCGGGAATATAGCGCAGGGCATTTTTTATAGCCAAGGTAATATCCTTTTTGCTCAAATCCAATCCCCTATCCGGAGCTCTACGAATTTTAGGTTCAAAAGTTGGTTCCGGAGGTAGCTCCGAAGGTAAATGGACTTCAAATTTTCTATAGGTCATTTTTTATCTCCTAAATTTTGTCTTATTTAGCATAATATTTAGAATAGTGTTATCAGCATCTTGCATTCCCTTAGCTACAAAATAAGCTAAATTATCAATTGTTCCTTCAATACTTTCAGTAATTATACCATCATTGGCAGAAACACAAATTCCTGCTTTTGCTAAAAGAGATGCTTGAACAGCAGCACTTGTAGTAGTGGCAACTTTTAAAGAACAACCTTCTTTAGCTCCGTCACAAACCATTCCTGCTGTATCCGCAATCATATTTTTGATGGCATATTCAATTTGAGGATAGGTTCCTTTTAAAAGTAAAACAATGCCACTTGCAGCTCCTGCAGAAGCAGAAAGGCATCCGCAAATACAGGATAGAATGCCTATTTTTTGTTTTATATACACACTAACCAAATGCCCCAAAGCTAAAGCTCTGATTAGTTCTTCTTCGTTACTACCAAGTTTTTCAGCAACCGCAATAATAGGTAAAGTAATAGCCAAACCCTGATTTCCGCTTCCGGAATTACATATTACGGGTAAGTTGCAACCACTCATTCTGGCATCAGTTGCCGCAGCTGTAAGTGCCATTGCATAATGATGAATGTCATCACCTAAAATTCCACTTTTTATCTGGTCCATAATAATTTTGCCTACATTTATGCCGGATTTGTTGGATAAACCAAAATCCGCTATTTTGCGGTTAACCTTCATTCCCAAATCAATAGTTTCCAAACTGCCGATATCTGTATTAATGCAAAAATCGTAATAATCCTTCAAAGTAAAAGTTGAAGGTGAAATTAAACGGGGTGCTTCTTCTGTTCCTATATCCTTATGATGTAAAACCTGCTTATCCTTTTCCAAATGATACAGCCAGTTATGCCGCCAGCGTAAAATTGCCTTGCTTTCGGATTCTGAGGTCTGTAAATTTACCTCAATCCATATTTTATCTTCCGTATCTTTCATCTTGGTATTTATTTTATTTTCTGCCAGCATCTGCTGCGCATCAGCAATTGTCTCTTCATTCAAATCTAACAAAACCTCCAGTTCCTTTTCCGGCTTGGCAACTAATATTCCTAAAGCAAAAGCAATATCCAAACCCAGTAAATTCGTATTGGGAATCCCAACCCCCATTCCGTTTTTCAAAATATTCGGGCTAACAATCAAATCAGCAGAAATAATTGTCCCCTCTAAAACACTCGCAGCGTAGGCACCTGCCAAAGCAACAGCAGCCGGTTCCGTACAACCTAAAGCAGGAGAGACTTCTTGTTTTAGAAGTTCCAGGATATTCCCTCTATCTTTCATTACCTGTCCTAATATTCTTTTTTGCTTTTTTTCAATTCTTTCAATTGGCTTTATTCCGTCAAGTAAAAAAGGAAAGATGACTTACATAAATTTGTTTTGAAACAAGGATTTCAGGATTATAGGATTAAAAAGATTTTCAAATAGGTGTAAAATTCAAAGTACGTGGTTCAAAGTGCAAAGTTCTTAGTTTTTTTCTTATTTTTAGTCCACTATTTTCAGGACGCCTCATTTTCATTTCTCAATTTAATCTCTTTTTCTCTTTCTCTCTTTGTAAAAATAATCCATCTCACTGTCTTGTTGAATTGGCATAACAATATACACATCCATTAGGGCAGGTATTGTATTGACCGATATCTTTGCTTTTTATGCAGCCGCAGAATTTGCGTTGTCCTTTATCTTTCAATTTCTCATAGCTGTATGAAGGTATATTATTTCCCGTAGCTAAAAAATCGGTCTGGTTAGAAGGTTTATAGCTCAGGAAATTCATTAGTTCTTTATCATCGGAGAAGAGCTCAATAATCAGGCGGTCATCAATGCAGCGATTATGTTCAATTCCATATTGTCGCAGGTCTATTTTTTCAGCGCAGGTAGCTATTTTCAAGTTCCATTTCTGGTTAAGCCGCATCAATTCCCTGGCAAAATAATGCATAGTAGTAATATCTATTTCCTGAATTTTATCGGGCAAAGCGCTAAGCTTGCGTTTCACTTTTTTGTAGATTTCTATGTCTATAAAGCTGATCACTAATTTATTCGTATAGGGGAAAAGCTGGTCACCAATTTTTTCTATGCGTTTTAAAAGTTCATCGGGATGTAGTTTATCACTGATAATAAGAGGATCAAAACGCCAGATAACTTTTTGTTTTCCAATAAGTTCTGAAAGTTCTATGAAGGTCTCCAGGCGTTTATTCAATGCCGGCAGATTCTTTTCCCAGTTTTCCTGTTCATAGTCATTTAAGGTAAATTGAAAATAGTAATTATAGCCCTTCTCATCAAAATATGAGAGCTTCTTCACTAGGGGATAAGGATTTTTGCTCCAGAACACAAAAAGTCGGGTTTTGGCAAAGGAGATATCCAGAACTTGGCTATTAAAGGGATTTTTCCATTTTAAGTATCCATCCTCAACCCGGGAAATTAACCAGTCCGAATAAAAAGCGGGTATATCTGTAGCTCGCGAAGCAGAAATGATTATCGGTTCCATTTTATTTTCTTTTATATCTCCAAATTATTATCTTACCTTGGATATTGATTCCAGCTTAGAGATAATTGCATTTCAGACAAGGAAAATATTCGCTGTTGGTTCTAACTATTTTTATACCGGATGGTTGACCTCCTGGTCAACCATATTGAACGATGAGGACATCGTTCTTCCGGATGGTTGACGAGGAAGTCAAACTTCCGATATTAAACCCTCTCAACCATCTAAACTTTTAATCCTACATTATTTAGTAGCTAACACTATAATGAATATTTTGCATTTGGGTTAGCGAATTTTCTGCTTTTGCAAATACATTTGACACAAATTCATTTAGAAACCTTCGGCTCTTTGGGCAAAGAAAGAATTTACCAACCTATAATCCTATAATGTATCTTTTAGGTTTATCCAATTAAAAGCACACAAAACCTTTACTTTGCCCTTTAGCAAAGTTAAAATTAGTAAAAATCTTCTAATTTACCGTCTGATATGTGGTTATTGCTTGTTTTCTGTCTCTGCTTTTCTTGCCGTTGTATCAATAACTTGATTAAGCGTGGCTCTGGTACTTATAGAGATATCAGCTAACACTATTATCAATTCAGCAATTGCTAACAAAAGTAGAGCATTTGTAATTGCTATTCCTAATGTTATTATACCAAGTTCCCATATATCATCATCGGATGTAAACATAAATATAGAACCTATCAAACCAGCAGCAAACACTAAGATAGAAAATATCTGAAGAACTATAGAAATTACTCTCAAGGCAGGATAATGAACCTGTTTGTAATAAGCTTTCATCGTATAAGAATTGTCTTGAGTATTCTTGTAAGGGTGTGAATAAGAATGAGAATGTTCTACATTTCTTTTTTTTATTGATCGATATATTTTCATAACTGCTTGAATAATGTTTTTTATCAATATGGCAAACAAAATTATAAGCAGGAAAATACATATCCACCAAATTAATGGATCCATAACAATCACCTCATAGTTTCTGAATTCAATCCTACGAATGCATTAAATGATGTCAAGAAAAAATTTTACTTTTTCTCCTTATCTTTTATTTTGTTATCTAATTTGGATTCAAGAACTTATTTACGAGAACGAATAGCGGTTGAATGTGAAAAAGATTGTAGAGAGTAGTTACCTTGAAAGCAGGTGAAAATTGTTAGTCAAAATCTGGATTGCAGCTTTTGCTTGACAATTTACAGCTCTCCCGAATTTTACAATGTATTATAAGATAAAAAGATACACTTGGAGAAATAAAATGGAATACAAGTTTAATGAAATTGAAAAGAAATGGCAGAATATTTGGCGGGAAAAAGGGATATTTAATGCCCCCGATAAAAGTTCCAAGCCCAAATATTATGTTCTTTCAATGTTTCCTTATGCATCAGGGGTTCTTCATGTAGGGCATGCTTCCAATTATTTTATTGGAGATGTGATTTCGCGCTTGAAAATGATGGAAGGTTTCAATGTTATGCAGCCCATTGGTTATGACGCTTTTGGTATGCCTGCGGAAAATTATGCTATTGAGCACAATTCCCATCCGCGCCTTACAACTGAAGAAAACATTGCTGCGATGCGTATACAATTTGACAGTATGGGTTTTGGTTTTGACTGGAGCAGAGAAATCAGCACTTGTCGTCCAGATTATTATCGTTGGGGTCAATATCTTTTTAAGAAGTTATATGAAAAGGGTTTAGTTTACAGAAAAAAGGGGTTTCAGAACTGGTGTGATAAATGTCAGACAGTTCTTGCCAACGAACAGGTTGTGGATGGTCACTGTTGGCGTTGTGGAAGCATTGTAGAACAAAAAGAACTGGAGCAATGGTATTTTAAAATTACTGAATATGCAGAAGAATTACTTGATTTCTCCAAAGTTATTGATTGGCCTGAAAGAGTGATCACAATGCAAAAGAATTGGATAGGTCGTTCCGAAGGCGCTAAAGTAGATTTTATTTTAGAAGGGACAAACGAAAAAATACCTATTTTTACAACCCGTCCCGATACTATTTACGGGGTAACTTTTATGGCTTTGCCTCCGGAGCATCCTTTAGTGCAAAAATGGCTAAAAGAAGAACCGGATAATAAAGAACTGCAGGATTTTTGCCATAAAGTTATCAATGAGGATAAAGTTCTGCGCAGTGCAGAGGAAACTATAAAAGAAGGAATTTTCAGCGGCCGTTATGCAATAAATCCTTTTAATGGAGATAGAATTCAGATTTGGATTACTAATTATGTCCTTATGGATTATGGAACAGGAGCAGTTATGGCTGTTCCGGCTCACGATCAACGCGATTTTGAGTTTGCCCTAAAATATCATATCCCGCTTAAAATAGTAATTCAAAAACCGGATATGTCCTTAAAAGTGGAAGAAATGCAGGAAGCATATATAGAACCGGGGATTATGGTAAATTCTGATAAGTTCAATGGTATAGATAGTGAAGAGGCAATTTCTGCAATCACCAATTGGGCTGTGGAAAACGGTTGGGGCGAAAAAACTGTTAGTTATCGTTTAAGGGATTGGTGTATTTCGCGGCAGCGTTATTGGGGAAATCCTATTCCAGTTATTCATTGTCCCCATTGTGGAATAGTTTTAGTTCCGGATCAGGATTTACCTGTTGAATTGCCAGATAATGTCCAGGTAGGTAGAACTACAAAAAATCCTCTGTTGAGCGTTCCAGAGTGGATAAATGTTCCCTGTCCAAAATGTGGAGCTTCGGCAAAAAGAGAAACGGATACAATGGATACTTTTGTAGACAGCAGCTGGTATTATGCTCGCTACACAGATCCTAATAATGATAAAGAACCCTTCAGTAAAGAACTTGCTGATTATTGGCTTCCCGTAGATCAATACATTGGCGGAATTGAACATGCCTGTATGCATTTGCTATATGCCCGCTTTTTCCATAAATTTATGCGTGACTTGGGTTGGGTAAAATGTGATGAGCCATTTGCGCGTTTACTTACACAAGGGATGGTAATAAAGGATGGAGCCAAAATGAGCAAGTCCAAAGGCAATGTAGTTGATCCGAAATATATCATTGATCGTTTTGGAGCAGATACTTTACGCACTTTTTTACTTTTTGCCTCACCTCCCGAAAAAGATGTTGACTGGAGCGATGATGGCATTATAGGTGCTTTTAGATTTTTGAAAAGGGTTTGGCGTTTGATAGATAATAATCTGGAATTTATTAAGCGCAGTTCACAGTTAGGTGAATGCTCTGATAGTATTTCTGAAATAATTAAAGTGCTGCGTTATGAAACCCATTATGCTATTTATAGATGGAGAGAGGACTGTTTACAGCGGATGCAATTCAATACTGCCATTGCCACTTGTATGGAATTTTTGAATGCAATATTGAAAATTCAGGAACCGGAAAAATTGAATGCTGCGGAACTGAAAATTTTTGCTTTTGCCTGTGCTACTTTGCCTAAAATGCTTTATCCTTTTGCACCTCATATTGCGGAAGAGCTTTGGCAAAAAATGGGCAATAAAAATATGCTCAACGATTGTGGCTTACCGGAATATGATGAGCGTTTTCTTATGCTTGATAAAATAACCTATGTAATTCAAGTAAACGGAAAACTTAGGGGAAAAATAGAGGTTGAACCAGATATTAAGGAAGAAGAGATTAAGCAGATAGCTCTGGAAGTTGATAATGTAAAACGCCATATATCGGAACAGGACATCAAAAAGATAATTGTAGTTCCCGGAAAAATGGTCAGTATTGCAGTTGGAAAATAAAAAAACTTTAACGGGTAATAGATACATTATCTGATAGTCCCGTGTTTCGTAAACTTAAAATAACCGCATCTTTTTCCTGAATGGAATTAAAAGACGGAAGCTATGCTCCTGTCATCATTTTGATTTATAAAATTACCTTGTGGACTTTGTCTAACTATCTGTTGCCTAGTCATTTCTTTAACGACACTTTAACGACTCTTTAACGATTCTTTAACTTTGTTAAGGAGTCGTTAAAGAAGTGTTTAAGAAGCATTAAAGATTCAACTTGGCAGGAAATAATGCGCTGTCTAAAAACAGATAAAGGTCGCGCACAATGCAAGCTAAGTTATTGCAACAGAGAATAAATTATTTAGCATTGAGGACTAATAACCCTGGTAATTATATATTGATAAAATAGCTATCGTCTTTATTAGTCCTGTGCGCTAAAGGGATAGAGAAGATACTCAGGTAAAAATGACTTCTGACTTTCTCTATATATGCAGATGACTTTTGGATTACATTCTCTTTTCTTCTTGGTAAAATTCCTGGTGAATACAAATTCGTGTTCTATTCTTTTATCTGTGTAATCTGTGTAATCTGCGAGAGTTATATTTACTTATTCAGATCTTTGGCTTTGATAGCATCCTTTTTAGGTTTGATAGTGGATTCTTCCACAAACTGGATAACAGCCATCGGGGCATTATCCCCTTTGCGAAAACCTGCTTTTAACACGCGCGTATAACCACCGTTGCGGCCTTCAAAAGCTGGAGCAATTTCATTAAATAGTTTTTTAACTAAGGTTCTATTTCCCAGAACCCGGTAAGCCATTCGTCTGGAATGGACGGTATCGTTTTTTCCATAAGTGATCACGCGTTCTACATATCCTCTCAATTCTTTAGCTTTAGGGAGAGTTGTTTTCAGTTGTCCGTGTTCTATCATAGATTTAACCAGATTATTCATCATCAGCCGTCGGGTATCCATTTCCCGACCAAATTTTTTTCCTTCAACTCTATGTCTCATTTTTCCACCTTCTTTTTGGGACTGGGAACCGGTTTACGAACTGTTGCTGTAGTTACAGGTTCAGAGGTCTTTTTTGCTTTAGGTACCGGTTTTTCTGCAACTGTTTTAGTTTTAGATTTGGATTTTGTTTTTGTTTCTGAAACTTTGGTTTCTTTTTCTTCAACTGGAAGGACTCCTCTGCTTCTGGCTTCTCTGATTTGACGATAGATAGATTCAACATCCATACCGAGGTGTAAATCATAAGTTTTCAATTTCTGATTTATCTCTTCCAGGGATTTTTTCCCGAAATTACGGAATTTAAGCATTTCTGCCTCAGTTTTGGATACTAAATCGCCAATAGTTTCAATTTTTGCTTGAGATAAACAATTGGCAGCGCGAACGCTAAGTTCAATTTCACGAACACTTTTCGCCAATTTTCTTTCCAGCATTTCCAATTCGGGGTCCAATTCTATATCCCGGATGTATTGCGGTTCTATTTCAAACAGAGATATTTTAGCAGCCATATCTTTCAAAATTTTAGCGGAAAGGAATAGTGCAATAGATGGCTCTGTGGCACCGTTGGTATAAATTTCCATAATCAAACGGTCAAAGTTCATTCTCTCTTTAACTCTTTGATGGGAAACACTGAAGTTCACTTTTAAAACAGGTGAATAAATAGAATCAATCGGAATAAAGCCAACCGCTTTACCTTCGGGATTTTGTCTGTCTGCGGAAATATAACCCCTGCCGATACCAACTATCATTTCCAGCCGAAAATCAATATCATCAACAACTTCCAGCAAATAGAGGTCTTTATTGATAATTTTCACATAAGCGGCCTCTTGAATCATAGAGGCAGTTATTACACCCTTTCCTTTATGTTCCAGAACCAGAGGAACTTCTTCTACAGAACTGGAATAAATAACAAGCTGTTTCAGCCGCAGAATTAAGTCAATATAATCAGAATTTGTTCCTGGAATAGGACAAAATTCATGATGTAAACCTTCAATTCTCACAAACCGAATTGCTGCCCCTTGAATGGAAGACAACAAAATCCTACGCAATGTATTTCCCAAAGTGGTGCCAAATCCCGGCTCCAGGGGACCAATTTCAAACTTGCCGTAAGTGCGTGAATACGATGCTTTATCGTAAGTTACTTCATTCGGCATTTGTAAAGGTTCAAGATACATCATAGCTGCTCCTTATGCTTATAACGCCTTACTTGGAGTAAAATTCAACAACAAGACGCAGGTCACAAGTGACCGGAATCTCGCTTACTGAGGGAATGGAATTAAATTGACCACGGAAATTTTCTTTATCAACACTCAGCCAGGAATATGGTGAAGTAACTTCGGTTTTATCCATTGCTTCTAAAAGAGGTTTCATTCCTTTGCTTTTAGGTCGCACTTCAATTATATCTCCTGCCTTAACTAAATAGGAAGGAATATCCACTTTCTTACCATTAACTAAAAAATGACCGTGATTGACAAACTGACGTGCTTGCATTCTGGTTACAGCAAAACCCATACGATAAACTACATTATCCAACCTGCGTTCCAATAATTGTAATAAGTTATCACCTGTAACTCCTTTTGCTTTAGCAGCTTTTTGGAAATAGTTACTAAATTGCTTTTCCATTAAGCAATAAGTATGGCGCATTTTTTGTTTTTCTTTTAAATGCAAACCATAATCAGAAAGTTTACGCCGAAGATTTCTACCATGCTGACCAGCTGGATATTTACGCTTGCTAAGTATTTTATCATACTTGGCATTACCATATATGTTTTCGCCGAATTTACGGCATATTTTTGCTTTGGGACCTGTATATTTAGCCATTTATTACTCTCCTTATATCCTTCTGGTTTTAGGTGGACGACAACCATTATGCGGAATAGGAGTTGCATCTTTAATCATAGTAACCTTCATTCCTACAGCATTAATAGCCCGGATAGCAGATTCTCTTCCTCCACCGGGACCTTTAACAATCACACCAACTTTCTGAATTCCCATATCCAGACCTGCTTTAGCAACTTCTGTAGCCGCAACTTGAGCTGCAAAAGGGGTACTTTTACGAGAACCCTTATTACCAACTTTCCCACCGCTTGACCAAGCAAGAACATTTCCTGCACGATCGGTTAAAGTAACTATTGTATTATTAAAACTGGAATGGACATAGAAAAGTCCTTCATCAAAGGCAAGACGCACTCTTTTTTTCTTGGTTCTGGTTTTAGTAGCCATATATTCTCCTATTTTTTCTTCTTAATTATGTTGCCACGAGGACCTTTTCTGGTTCTGGCATTAGTATGGGTTCTTTGTCCCCGGACAGGAAGTCCGCGTTTATGTCGTAACCCTCGGTAACAACCAATTTCCATTAAGCGTTTAATATTCATAGCTACTTGAGTGCGAAGTGTTCCTTCAACTACATATTCATTCTGAATGATGTCGCGTAGGATTTTTTCTTCTTCCATAGTAAGATCGGCTACTTTTTTCATTTCATTAATATTCGCCTTCTTACAGATTTCTCTGGCACTTGACCTGCCAATACCATAGATATAAGTTAACCCGATAAACAAACGTTTGTTTTTAGGAAGTTCAATACCTGCAATATGTGCCAAGTTTTTCCTCCTTAACCCTGTCTCTGTTTATGTTTTGGGTTTGAACTGCAAATAACACGGATAACACCGTTGCGTTTAATAATTTTGCAATCCTTACAGATTTTTTTAACGGAAGCTTTCACTTTCATTATCATCTCCTTGCTTTAGCCAATAGGGCTGTGGGCAATCATTTATAATTATTTATAGCGGTAGGTAATTCTGCCGCGAGTTAAGTCATAAGGCGAAAGTTCTACTTTAACTTTATCTCCAGGCAGAATTCTAATATAGTTCATACGCATTTTTCCGGAAGAATGAGCCAGAATTTCATGACCATTTTCCAGAGTTACGCGAAAGGTTGTGTTGGGCAGGGCTTCTGTCACCACCCCTTCCACTTCTATAACACCAGCTTTACTCATTGTATAATATTCCTCAATCAGCAACTGTTAAAATTTCCGGTTCGCCATCAGTAACTAAAATGGTATGTTCAAAATGAGCAGACAAACTATTATCAGCCACTTTAAATTCCCAACCATTCTCTAACACACGATTTGTGCCTATATTAACCATCGGCTCAATAGCTAAGGTCATACCTGCAGATAAACGAGGACCTCTACCCGGTTTTCCTGTATTTGGAATTTGGGGTTCTTCATGCAAATTGCGCCCAACTCCATGCCCGGTAAGATTATCTGCAACATAATAACCCCTGGAGGCAACAAAAGAGCCAATCGCATAAGAAATATCGCCAACGCGGTTTCCCTGAATCGCGGCTGAAATTCCTCTTTCCAGTGCTTTTTTAGTTACCTGCAAAAGGTCTTCTGCTTGGGCAGAAATTTTACCCACTCTATAAGTTCTTGCTGCATCTCCATTATAGCCATCCAAGACAACGCCCACATCAATACCGATAATATCGCCTTCCTGCAAAATCTTCTTAGAACTGGGAATTCCATGAACAATCTGCTCATTAACTGAGGCACAAATAGAACCGGGAAAAGGAGGTAAACTATCTACCTGATATCCTTTGAAGGAAGGTTTTCCACCTCTGCTGCAAATAAAATCCTCAGCGAATTTATCTATCTCCAAAGTGCTGATTCCAGGACGAATAACTTTTTCCAAGGCATCCAGCAGGCAACCTATTATCTGACAGCTTTTGCGCATTTTTTCAATCTCTGCAGGCGTTTTGATGTATATCATCTTATGTGGAGCGTCCCCTTAATTTACCTTTTTTCATAAAACCATCATAGTGACGCATAACAAGATGAGATTCAATCTGTTGCAAAGTATCCAAAGCTACACCAACCACAATCAAAAGACCGGTTCCCCCAAAATAAAAAGGCAGATCTAAACGGTTACTCATAATTTCGGGTAACAATGCAATAAAAGCAAAGAAAATAGCACCCGGAAGTGTTATCCGAACAAGAACATTGTTAATATATTCAGCGGTCTTTTTACCGGGTTTTTTCCCAGGAATATGACCACCGTATTTAACCATATTTTCTGCCATTTCTGTAGGGTTGAGTACAATAGCAGTATAAAAATAAGCAAAGAAAATAATAAGCCCAACATATAATATAGTATATAATGCTGCCCCGGGTGACAACCATTTTTGTAGTGTAGTCCAAAAAGGACTATTACTTCCTAAGAGAGCAGTTATAGTTGCCGGAAACATTAAAACGCTCTGAGCAAAAATAATAGGAATAACACCTGCAGTATTTACCCGCAAAGGAATATAGGTACTTTGACCTCCGTAAACCCTTCTTCCAACTATTCGCTTTGCATATTGAACCGGTATTTTACGCACTGCTTCAGTTACAAAAATAACTGCGGCTGTAACCAAAACCATTAAAACGACAGCTGCAATTGCCTTCCAGCTATAACTGGGGTCAACTGTTATTTTTTGAAACATTCTTACAAAACCTTCAGGATAGCGAGCAATAATACCAGCAAAAATGATTAGCGATATTCCATTACCAATTCCATGTTCCGTTATCTGCTCACCAATCCACATCACAATCATTGTTCCTGTAACCAGGGTTATTATTCCCGTTAAATGAAACAAAAAGTTCGGACTAGGAACAACTCCTCCTGCAAGATTAGTAAGCCACATTGTGATTGTTACTGCATTAAAAGCAGCTAAAGCAACAGTTCCATAACGAGTAATTTGATTCAACTTCTTCTGTCCGTCAGCTCCTTCTTTACGCAATTTTTCAAAATAGGGAATAATGCTGCCTAAAAGCTGAATTACAATGGAGGCAGTAATATAAGGCATAATTCCCAGGGCAAAGACCGACGCTCTTTCAAAATTGCCACCTACAAAAAGGTCTAAAAGACCAAAAAGGGTATTTCCACCTTCACGTGCACCTTCAAAAAAAGCTTTTAGAGCGGTGGCATTAACTCCAGGAAGCGGAATAAAACTTCCTAAACGGTATAACACCAGGAAAAGAGCTGTAAATAAGATCTTTTTCTTTAAGTCCGGAATCCGGAACATATTACCTATTGTTTTGAACAAGTTACATTACCTCCGCTTTGCCGCCGTTCTTTTCAATAAGCTCTTTAGCTTTTTTGGAGAAAGCGTTTGCTTTGATCGTAACGGTTTTTATGAATTCCTCTTTTACACCAGCAAGAACTTTAACCGGTGCATTTGCCTTTTTGCCCTTACCGGGAATTAAACCCAGCTTTTCCATCGTAGGAATATCTAATTCGGTAACATCCAAGTCCTGTATACTATGCAGATTCAGTATACGATAATTTTCCCGGAAGATATTTTTGAAGCCACGTTTAGGAACTCTCCTGTTTAAAGGCATTTGACCACCTTCAAAACGAGGAGGCACATTTCCACCGGCACGTGCTTTTTTACCCTTATGACCACGTCCAGCTTGATGTCCCCAACCGGAACCTTGTCCTTTTCCCAAGCGTTTTTTATTTTTCCTGCCTGCAGGTCTTTCTAAATCGGATAAAGTTAACATCGCTATTCTTCCTTCAGTTCTTCAACTTTTAAGAGGTAAGCGACCTTATTGATCATACCTCTAATGGACGGAGTATCATTATGAATGCGGCTCTTACCTATTTTCCCCAATCCGAGAGATCTGATAATCTTCTTGTGGCTTTCAATACGATTAATAGTACTGCGGATTTGAGTGACTTTCAATTTCATTTCTCCTCCTGACCGGTAAGCTGAGCCATTGTTTTATTTCTTAAGCGCGCTATATCAGATAAAGTGCGCATTGATTTCAAACCGTTAATTGTAGCTTTCACTACATTAGTTGGAGTGTTAGAGCCAAGGGACTTGCACAAAATGTTTTCAATTCCAGCTGCTTCAAAAATCGCTCTTGATGTTCCTCCGGCAATAACTCCAGTGCCTGGAGCTGCAGGTTTTATTAAAACCCGGGAAGCACCATAACGAGCAACAATTTCATGCGGAACAGTCCCTTTCACAATAGGAACTTTAAACATATTTTTTACAGCTTTTTCTTTAGCTTTTCTGATTGCATCAACTATTTCGTTTGCCTTACCATTTCCCACTCCTACATTTCCTTGTTTATCACCAACTACAACTATTGCAGTAAAACTAAAATTCCTGCCACCTTTAACAACCTTGGCAACACGCTTTGTTTCAACGATCTTCTCTACTAACTTTTCTTCATCTGTATGATTTTGTTCGTAATTCATTTTTGCTCCTTAAAAATCCAATCCGGCTTTTCTGGCACCTTCAGCAAGGGCTTTCACTCTGCCGTGATATTTGAATCCGGCACGATCAAAAGTAACTTTTATAATTCCTGCAGCAAGCGCTTTTTCACCAAGTTTTACGCCAACTTCATAGCTCTGTTCCGTTTTCTTCTTTCCGGCTAATGAACCTATGTCTTTAGCAATAGTTGACATTGAAACTAAAGTAACACCTTGTGTATCGTCTATAATTTGACCATAAATATTCTTCAGGGAACGATAAACTACTAAACGAGGACGTTCAGGAGTTCCTTTCACATGTTTCCGAATAGATAAATGACGACGATTGCGTAGGTCTTTTTTAATTTTACAGCTTGAAGTTATCATCTCTTTCTACTCTCCCTTATTTGGTTCCGGCTTTTCCAGCTTTTATTATAATATGTTCATCAAAATAGCGTATACCTTTCCCTTTATAATTTTCGGGAGGGCGGCAACCGCGAACTTCGGCAGCAAATTCTCCTACCAACTGTTTATCAATACCTTTGATAGTAATTATGCTTTGAAAATCGGAACGAATTCCTTTAGAACGGGGAACAGCTTCTGCAGTCACTTGTAATCCTTTAGGAATCTGTAACATAATATCGTGTGAAAAACCCAAAGACAGTTTAAGCCAAGGTCCCACTACTTCAGCAGAATAACCTGTTCCATAGATATGTAATATTTTTTGAAATCCTTCTGTAACACCGGTAACCATATTTTGTAGTAAAGCACGCGTAAGACCATGTAATGCTCGCTGACTTTTACTATCGTCTGCTCGTTTCACTTGCAAAAGGTTTTCTTCTATTTCTACGGTAATTCCGGGAAGTAATGACCAATTCAGTTCTCCCAGCTTTCCTTTAACGGTAACTATGTTATCAATCACATTTACCTGTATACCGGATTGTAATTTAATCGGAGCTCTTCCAATTCGTGACATTTTCCCCCCTCACCAAACCTTACAGATATATTCGCCGCCTACTTTTTTAAGGCGAGCATCACGATCTACCATTAAACCCATACTAGTTGAAATTACCGCACAACCGGTATTATTATAAACACAAGGTAATTTAGTGGCTTTCACATAAACCCGTCTTCCAGGTTTGGAAACTCTTTGAATCCCTTGTACTACAGGTTCTCCGGCATTCGTATAGCGAAGAATAATTAAAATACGTTTATAGTTTATTTTATGCTCCGGGTCTTTATCCAGAACCTGGAAACTATTTACAAAATTCTCTTCAGCAAGGATGTTTACCAGTGCCTCAACAAGTTTATTATGGTTAACTATCACTTGTGAATGTCCGGCACGATATGCATTGCGAATTTTTGTCAATGCATCAGCTATCGGATCACTAACGCTCATTATTTTCCTCCTGTTATTTTACCAGCTACTTCTTGTGATTCCAGGTATCTGGCCTTCGGACGCATATTTGCGAAAACACAAACGGCACATTCCAAAATCGCGCATATAAGAACGAGGACGTCCGCAAATTTTACAACGATTGTATTTTCTAACTTTATATTTAGGGGTTCGTTGCTGTTTGATGATAAGTGATTTTTTTGCCATATATATCTCCTTATTCGTTTTTCTGGAAGGGCATGCCCAGTTCTTGTAAAAGAGCACGGCATTCTTCATCGGTTTTGGCTGTAGTAACTATTGTAATATTTAATCCCCGAATCATATCTATTTTGTCATATTCAATTTCCGGAAATACTGTCTGTTCTTTCAAGCCGAAAGAAAAATTTCCTCTGCCGTCAAAGGAATCAGCTGGAATACCACGAAAATCACGAATCCTGGGTATTGCTATAGAAATTAAGCGATCGTAAAATTCATACATCACTTCATCTCTTAAAGTAACCTTACAGCCAATGGGCATCCCTTTTCGCAGCTTGAAATTGGAGATAGATTTTCGGGCTTTGGTAACTATTGGTTTTCTTCCGCAAATTGTTTCCATATCCTTAACGGCATTATCCAAAATAGCTTTATTTTGAGTTGCCTGCCCCACTCCCATACTAACCACAATCTTTTCTAATCTAGGAACCTGATGCGGATTTTTGTAGCCAAAATGTTTCATTAAGGTATCCATAACTTGGGTTTTATATTTTTCTTTCAAACGATTCATCTATTTTTCTCCTCTAAAGCTCGTCACCGCTTTTTTTACAAACTCGGATGCGAATTCCCTCCCGAACTTGATAAACCGGTTTGGAAACAGCATTCAATTTTTCATTGAAAAGCATTACATTAGAAGCATCAATAGGCGCTTCCATAGTAATAATTCCACCTTGAGGATTTTGTTGTGTGGGCTTAGCATGCTTTTTTATCATATGCACCTTTTCTACGATAACTTTTCCGGTTTTAGGAAAGACCTTTAAGATATGACCTTTTCTGCCTTTATCGTCACCGGCAATTACTTTTACAAGGTCACCCTTTTTAAAACGCATTTTCTTCTTTGCCATCGTTCCTCCTAAAGCACTTCCGGAGCCAGGGAGACAATTTTCATATAATGTGCTTCACGCAGTTCACGGGCTACAGGTCCAAAAATACGAGTTCCTTTGGGCTCATGTTTTTCATCAATAATAACAGCTGCATTATCGCCAAAACGGATATAAGAACCATCAGGACGCCGCAATTCTTTACGAGTGCGAACTATTACAGCTCTTTCTACGCTTCCCTTTTTAACTTTTCCACCCGGAGTAGCACTCTTAATTGCTACAACTATAACATCTCCGATTGAAGCATATTTACGTTGTGTTCCACCCAGAACTTTGATGCACATTGCTTTCTTGGCACCGGAGTTATCAGCTATATTTAACATTGTTTGAACTTGAATCATCTTCTCCAAACTCCTTTATTTGCTTCTTTCCACAATTTTATGCAGAGTCCAGCGTTTTTGTGCACTCAACGGACGGGATTCCATAATTTGAACAATATCACCCTCGTGCGCAGAGTTATTTTCATCGTGAGCCATAAATTTTTTATGCCGACGCACGGTCTTTTTGTATAAAGGATGGATAAACTGACGTTCCACGCGAACTACGATGGTTTTATCATTTTTATCGCTTACTACAATTCCTTGTTTAATCATTTTATGTGTTGTTGCCACTTATCACCTCAGATTTTTTTCTCTTTCTGTTAAAATAGTACAAATCCGAGCTATATCATGTCGGATGTTACGAATACGGTCTGGACGGTCCAGCAGGTTTTTTGCTTTTTGAAACCGTAGGTTAAAAAGCTCAATGCGTAGTTCTTCCAGTTTTGCCTGTAATTCTTCTATGCTTAAATCGCGAATTTCCTCTATTTTCATAATTCCACTCCTTCGCGAACAATAAAGCGTGTCTTAATCGGAAGTTTGTGCGCTGCCAAACGCAATGCTTCTTTAGCAACATTTACATCTACACCTTCAATTTCAAAAAGAACCCTTCCCGGACGAACTACTGCTACCCAATATTCAGGAGCACCTTTACCTTTTCCCATTCTCGTTTCAGCAGGTTTTTTGGTTATTGGCTTATCGGGAAATATTCTAATCCAGACCTTGCCCTCTCGTTTCATATGACGAGTAATAGCAATACGGCATGCCTCAATTTGGCGGCTGGAAATAAATGAGTCCTCAAGGGCTATTAATCCATAATCACCAAAGGAGATGTTGCATCCGGTCCAGGATAGACCTTTCCTTCTTCCTTTCATCATTTTACGATGTTTAACTTTTTTAGGGGCTAACATTGCTTATCTCCTTTAATCAAGTATATCACCCTTATAAATCCAAACCTTAACACCAATAACACCATAAGTAGTATTTGCCTCTACATTGGCATAATCAATATCGGCACGAAGAGTATGAAGCGGGGTTCTACCTTGTTTATATCTTTCTGAACGTGCTATTTCAGCTCCACCTAAACGACCGGAAACTTGAACTTTAACACCTTGAGCACCTTCTTTCATTACATAACGAATAGCCATTTTCATAGCCCTACGGAAAGAAATTCGCTCTTCCAGTTGGCGTGCTACTTCTTGAGCAACCAAACGAGCATCCAGCCACATTTTTTCTATAGGTTCAATGTTGATAGACACACTGATCGGATTTTTTCGGTTTTTGTTGATAAAAACATTCAGCTCATTACGAAGTTTATCAATATCTTCGCCTTTTTTGCCTATTACTAAACCTGGACGGGCAGTGTAAATATCAATTATTATAGAACTAGTTTTACGCGCTATCTGCACTCGGGAAACCATCTTATTCTTCAGTCGTTTGTGAATATAATCTCGGATTCTTATATCTTCCTGAAGAAAATCCACATACGAGGTTCCTTGAGCAAACCAGATGGATTCTGTTTCCTTATTAACACCGATACGGTAAAGAACGGGATGTATTTTTTGTCCCAAGATCTTCCTCCTATTATTCTAATGTTTGTATTTCCAGGCAGATATGACAGGTCGGTTTCCTAATCATATAAGCTCTTCCCATGGCTCGGGGCATATAACGTTTCATTTGCGGACCCTCATCAGCTGTAGCTACTATCACAAACATCTTATCCAGATCAACTTTCGGATCCTTATTTTGAGCATTAGCTATGGCAGAAGCTAATAATTTATTTATCGTCGTGGCTACTTTCCGGTTGGAATAACGCAGTATATTTTGTGCCTCAGTAACAGGTTTATAGCGAATTGTATCCAATACTAAACGCGCTTTTCTAGCTGAACCGCGAGCATAGTTAAGTTTTGCTGTCGCTTCCATTTTTCTCTCCTATTTCGTAACCTTTTTCTTCTTTTCTTTATGACCACGGTAGGTGCGGGTTGGAGAAAATTCACCCAGTTTATGACCTACCATATTTTCAGTGATATAAACAGGAACAAATTTATGCCCGTTATGAACACTGAAAGTATGGCCAATAAACAGAGGGGTTATTGTTGAACGGCGAGACCAGGTCTTAATTACGCTTTTCTTACCTTCGGTATTCAATACTTCCACTTTTTTTAACAGATGAGCATCAACGAAGGGACCTTTTTTTATTGAACGTGACATTTTCTCTATCCTTATTCTATTTCTTAACTGCTTTCACGATATATTTATCGCTGTATTTATGAGTTTTTCGTGTTTTTCCACCCTTTGCCAATTTTCCCCAGGGAGAAACAGGATGACCACCTCCGGAGGTTTTTCCTTCACCTCCACCCATCGGATGATCTACAGGATTCATTGCTACACCACGCACTGAAGGACGAATTCCTTTCCAGCGATTACGTCCTGCTTTACCAATTTGAATTAATGAATGGTCTGGATTGCTAACGCTGCCCATTGTAGCAAGACATTCCTTCCGGACTAAATGGACATCATTAGAAGGCATTTTAATATGAACATAATCTCCATCTTTGGCTACAACTTGAGCAAAAGTTCCAGCGCTACGAGCTATTTGTCCACCCTTACCTTTTTTCAATTCTATATTATGAACAACACTTCCTAAAGGTATCTTTTCCAGAGGAATAGCATTTCCGACTGCAATTTCTGCATCAGGACCGCTCATCACTTTAGCTCCTACTTCCAAACCATCAGGAGCAATAATATATCTTTTTTCTCCATCAACATAATGCAGTAAAGCGATACGTGCTGTCCGATTAGGATCATATTCTATAGCAGCAACTTTTGCCGGAATTCCAATTTTATCTCTTTTGAAATCAATTATCCGATAGTGCCGTCTGTGACCTCCACCTCTATGACGACAGGTTATTCTCCCTGAGTTATTTCTACCCCCGGTTCTATGTTTCATTTTCAGCAATGATTTTTCGGGGGACTTTTTAGTTATTTCCTCAAAAGTATAACCGGTACGAAAACGGAGGGTAGAAGTTGTTGGTCTGTATTTCTTAATTCCCATTCTTCACCTCATTAAACCTCAAAATCGGCAATTTTATCACCTTTACGAAGAGTAACTATTGCCTTTTTCCAGTCAGGACGTTTGCCATTATATTTACCTAAGCTTTTAGGTTTCCCTTGATAGCGAATAGTATTAACTGCCAAAACTTTAACAGCAAAAATGCGCTCAATGGCTTTCTTAATTTCTATTTTATTAGCATTACTGCTCACCTTAAAGCTGTAAGTATTCTCTTTTTGGATCTGGTTACTGCTTTTTTCAGTGATTATAGGACTGATTATGATATTGCGTGAGTGTATCATTTGTTGAATACCTCCTCCACTTTTTTCAGGGCTTCATCAGTCATAATTATATAACGGCTTTTAAGCACTTCATAAGTATTTAAACTATCTGCTCTGTCAGTTATAACCTCAGGCAGATTAGTAAAACTTTTAACAGTAGGAATATGGTGACCATCAGTTACGACAAGTTTATAACCTTTTTCCGGTATAATTTTAGCTAAAAGTTCCAGTGCAAGCTTAGTATTCGGTTTTTCATAACTTAGCTTATCTATAATCATTATTCTACCTGCGCGAGCACGGTCTGTTAAAGCAACTTTCAAAGCGAGCCGTTTTTTAGTGCGAGGAATTTTCCGATACCAATCCTTAGGATATATAGCAAATGCTTTTCCACCATGAACCCGAACAGGACTTCTGCGAGTTCCCATTCTGGCATTTCCTGTTCCTTTCTGCCTGAAAAGTTTACGCGTGCTTCCCGCAGTCATACTTCTATTTTTCTTTTGCACTGTTCCTTGACGCTGATTATTAAGGAACATTGTAACAACTTCATTCAGTAAAATTTCGGGAGAATTCACTTCTACTTCAAAAATGCTTGCAGGGAGATCAACCTCTCCTAAAAGTTCACCCTGCATATTATATCTTTTTGCTGTCAACATAAGATACCACCTATTGTTCCTTGTGAATTGTTACTAAAGAATTACGATGACCGGGAACGGCACCCTTAACCATAATAAGATTATTTTCCGGATCAACTTTTATAACCTTAATATGATGTATTGTAACTTTAGAATTTCCATAGTGTCCAGCCATTTTCATTCCCTTAAAAACACGCGAGGGCTGAGCACATTGACCAATAGAACCAGGTCCCCGAAATGACTCATGACTGCCATGAGAACTAATAAAACCACTAAAATTATGCCTTTTCATCACTCCGGTAAAACCTCTGCCTTTGGAATTAGCAGAAACGGATACTGTTTCATTTTCACCAAATATATCTGCTCTCAATTCATCACCAATTTGGATATTTTCAATATCTTGTCCATAAGAAGGACGAAATTCACGCACATAACGGTAATAAGGACTATTGAATTTTTTAAAGTGACCTTGCATTGGTTTACTTACTTTATGTTCAGGAATTTCTTCAAAACCAATCTGGAGTGCTGCATATCCATTTTCGGTATTGGTCCTTTTACAGATAACTTTACAGGGTCCGGCTTTGATAACCGTTACAGGAACTACCTTGCCATCGCTGTCAAACACCTGAGTCATACCTATTTTTTTACCAATTAATCCAATCATATTTAACTCCTTGTGTTCGCTTTGATTTCCACATGGACTCCAGCTGGCAAGCTTAATTTCTTTAGTGCATTTGTGGTTTGTTGAGTAGGATTCACAATATCAATTAATCGCTTGTGAACCAACATCTGAAACTGATCCTGGCTCTTTTTATCGGCATGGGGACTACGCAAAATCGTATAAATAGTCCTGTCTGTAGGTAACGGAATAGGACCGACAACTTTAGCTCCCGTATTACGAGTGGATTTCACGATTTCAGCTACTGATTTATCTAACAGACGATGATCATAAGCTTTCAGTTTTATACGGATTCGGTTATCAAGTTTACTCACTGTATCCTCCAAAATTTATGCAATATGGCTTCCTTGTGTTTAAACGATATTTTTGTAGAGCTCCGCCATCTGTGCAGCAAATCAAACTACAGTTTGTTTTATTTAAGTGGTGGGTTGGGTTAATTCCCTTTCCACAGCGATACTCATTTAGAGTACCACATTTAATGGATGACATTGTTCCTCCTAAAGAACTATAAGTCCCTGCAAAATATGGAACTTGTGCTTTACGCTCAAAGCGTAATGAATAATTTTAACCACGAAATTTTAGGACGCTGAAACTGTCAAATCTTTTTTTTCAGCGAGATCGAAAATAGCGAAATGGTGAGATGGCGAGATAGCGAAAAAGTAATTGAGGGGAGTGTAAAATTATGTAGTTATCATGTAATGAGAGAATAGATAAAACCAACGAATATTTAACAATGAACCAGGATATAAAAACTCAGAACTTAGAACTACAAACTAAGAACTAAGAAATAAGAACTCAGAACTAAGAACTACGAACTCAGAACTTTGAACTAAAAACTACGAACTCAGAACTCAAAATTAGAAATCTGCGTCTTTTTTTATCTGCGAAATCTGCGTAATCTGCGTGAAATATCCTTGCCTAATTATCATTTTCGCTTAGTTTATAAATAGGAAAAAAAATTTCGGATTAAATATGGATTATATTCAGCATTATCATAATGACGCCCTGGAATTTGATTATTGGGGTAAGGACTTAATAACTCCTGCAGAAATAAGAAGAAATCAATTTATTCAACATCTGTGTCCTGTTAAGAAGGGGCAAAAGGTTTTAGATATAGGTAGTGGCAGGGGTTGGTTTTCTTTGCATTGTGCCAAAATAGGAGCTAAGGTTACGGCTATAGATCTTAGCACAGAGAATCTAAACAAGATTAAGCAAATTGATCCCCGAATAAAAACCCTTTATAGTGATGCTTGCAAAATAAACATTCCAGGAGATTATTTTGATTTAATTGTGGCTTTAGAAGTTCTGGAACACCTTGTTGATCCAGCTTTGGCAATAGGTAACTGGAAAATGATGTTAAAGACCGGTGGAATTTTATTTGTGACAGTTCCCTACAAAGAAGTCATTCGCTATTCCCTTTGTATTCATTGTAATCGTAAAACACCGGTTAATGCCCATTTGCATAGTTGGGATGTATTTAAATTGGCATCTTTACTTTCGGAAAATGGATTTTATGTTCTTAAAGTAACTTTATTTTCGCATAAACTGCTATCTGCTTTAGCATTGGATAAGAAATTACAAAAAATGCCGTATACAATGTGGAATTTCCTGGATAAACTTTGTGGAACCAGGAACGATAAATATAATTATTTAGCTGTAAAAGCTATCAGACAGGATCGTTGATGTCCCCGTCAACCTCAAAATGAACGACGGGGACATCGTTCTTCCGGATGGTTGACGTCCTCGTCAACCTCAAAATGAACGACGGGGACATCGTTTTTCCGGATGGTTGACGTCCTCGTCAACCAATTAAGTTAGGAGTCATTTGTACCTATATAACTTATTCCTTTACGATAACTTCAACGGTGCAATATGACTCATAACAGCACTGCAGACCAATTATAAATAATAACAGCTTAATCGGCAAAATCTGAGTAAACCAACTCGTCACGAGTCCTCACTGCCAAACAAATTTGCAGGTAGTGAAGAAGTTATTTAGGCAGTGACGACTCCTGACTTATTTGAACGACGGGGACATCGTTCTTCCGGATGGTTGACGTCCTCGTCAACCTCAAAATGAACGACGGGGACGTCGTTCTTCCGGATGGTTGACGTCCCCGTCAACCAATTAAGTTAGGAGTCATTTGTACCTATATAACTTATTCCTTTACGATAACTTCAACGGTGCAATATGACTCATAACAGCACTGCAGACCAATTATAAATAATAACAGCTTAATCGGCAAAATCTGAGTAAACCAACTCGTCACGAGTCCTCACTGCCAAACAAATTTGCAGGTAGTGAAGAAGTTATTTAGGCAGTGACGACTCCTGACTTCTTTGAACGACGGGGACGTCGTTCTTCCGGATGGTTGACGTCCTCGTCAACCTCAAAATGAACGACGGGGACGTCGTTCTTCCGGATGGTTGACGTCCTCGTCAACCTCAAAATGAACGACGGGGACATCGTTTTTCCGGAAAAGATTATTAATACATACGCTGATTACCGTAGATATACCATACACCGTTTTCTCTTTTGAAGTAAGAGATATCACCAGAATCTTCTGGTTCATTCAAAGTAACTGTTTCCGAATGGGAAGTGAATTTATTTTTACTATGCACTGTAGCGTTGTTTCCATCCAAATCAATATAAAGAACTTCTATTTCCAACAAGGAGTATTGAGCCATTCTATCCAGCCATAAATCATTAAAATTATAGCTTGTCATCCCCTTATGGAGATAATCAGTATGGAGGTGATCCATTATTCCGTTTATATCTTTCAGGTTAAAATCTATACTTATGTCATAAAGAATATCCCGAATTTCACGCTGGGCAATTGTATCGCTATCATTGCTTTCACAGTTTACCAAAGTCAGCAGCAAGAAAATGCAGAAGATTATATACAAGTATCTTTTTATTCTTCTCATAGCCAAATTATTTTATTACCTCATAGTTATATAATAATCGTTATATTTAAGAACAGCAAGACATTCTATATGCCAGGTATGGGGAAACATATCAAAGGGTTGTAAAAAGACAACTTTATACTTCTCTCCAGACAGGAGAGTATTTAAATCCCGGGCAAGAGTCATAGGGGCACAGCTTAAGTAAATAATTTGTTTAACTTCTGCTTGCATAATTGCTTCCAGAGCGTTTTGTTGAATTCCGCTACGGGGAGGGTCAAGAATTATTGTATCGGGTTTTTCCTTTTTTAATATATCAGCCAGATGATCTTCCACTTTACCGGTTATGAAAGAAACATTTTTTATTTTATTCAGAGCGGCATTTTCTTTAGCATCTTCAATTGCCTGGGGAAATTCTTCCAGCAGAATAACGCGTTGAACTTTATCTGCCAAAGAAAGTCCTATAGCTCCTATTCCGCAATAGGCATCCAGAATAACATCTTTACTTTTAACAAAGTCCTGCAGGAAGAAAATAATCATTTCCATAGTTCCGGTATTGATTTGCCAGAAACTGCGATAATTAACCCTGAATTTTAATCCGCATAAATTATCGTATAAATTCTCACTTCCGTAGAGCAGTTTGGTTTCTTTACCCAAAATAACATTCCCTTTCTGGCGGTTTATATTTTGGATAATTCCTTTTATCGGGGAAAATTCAGTGGTCAGCTTTTTCACCAGAAGATTGGTAAAAGGCAGTTTTCCGCTTAAAGTAACCAGGATCACCAAAATTTGACTGCCATCAGAATTACAGCGAAAGCCAATATATCTTAACTGACCCCTATGCTCAATTTCGTTATAGGGCTCAACTTTCGCTTTAAGGCAAAATTCCATTAGGGAATTAGCCAGCTGATCAAAAATCGGGGGATGATTTTCACAGGTAATGTGTTCTACGATTTGATGGGAAAAACGGGCATACATTCCAAAAGTAATTTTTCCTGTCTGTATATTTTTCCCCACCGGCATAAAAACCTTATTCCGGTAATGTTTTATTTGGGGAGAAGGAGCAGGAAAGTAAATTAATGCCTTATCTATAAAGGGACTGAAGAGTTCCAGAAGCAACTGATTTTTTTGTTTCAACTGTTCAGAATATTTTAACATCAACCAGTCACAGCCGCCACAGGGAATTTCTGCAACAAAAGAAGGGCATTTTACTTCAACCCGGGAATCCGAACAGCTTATATATTTTTTCACCTTCCCGTAAGCATAGTCCTTCTTTTCCACTGTAATATCAATATCTACAATATCTCCAACAGCGGTACAGGGTACAAAAATTGCTTTTCCTTCGGCGTAGGCAATGCCAAAACCGCCCATTGCCATTTTTTCAATTTTAAGATTCAAGATCTGTTTCAAAGCAATTCCTGAAGGCGTTCAATGCGCACTTCAACAGGAGGGTGAGTAGCAAAAAGTGAAATCCTTTTCTGATTATTGATTTTTGCCAGGACATAAGAATCACTTCGCTTTTCAGGAACATAAGCAACAGCTATTTTCTTTAGTGCTCCAATCATAGGAGCTGCACCTACCAAATTTGCAGCACCGGCATCAGCTTTAAATTCACGCCAACGCGAATATGCCGCAATAGGAATATTGGCAAGGAGCATCAAAATGTTTTGCAGAACCATAATCACCAGCATATATCCAAAAAAACCTAAACCCCCACCCCGATCATCACGCAAGGCATTATCAATTATAACTGTCAAAACCCGGGCAAAAAACATCACAAAGGTATTCACAACCCCCATCAATAAAGTCATTGTAACCATATCTCCATTGGTAATATGAGTCATTTCATGCCCTGCTACAGCGGATAATTCTTCTTCCGAAAGACGGTCTATTAAAGTAGAGGAAAAGACAACCAAAGCATTATTCTGTGAAGCTCCTGTGGCAAATGCATTGGCATCCCTGCTATTATAAATACCGATTTCCGGCATTCTAATATTTCTTTCTTCAGCCATTTTTTCTACTGCAGAAAGCAGATAAGCAACTTTAGGATGTGTCACTCCCGGTTTAACAATTTGAATTTTATAGCTTGCTTTTGCCATTGGCTTGCTTAAAAAGAGCGAAATAACTGAACCACCCATTCCAAAAACAGCACATATTATAAGTAAACCCCAAAGGTCTTCCATTTTTAAACCCAGAAGACCTGCTACAATTCCTAACACCATCATTACCAGAAAATTGGTGAGCAGGAAGATTCCGATTCTTTTTAGAAAATTCATTTCATACTCCTTTATTTCTTTTTATGCTCTGAATTTATAACTTCTGCAGGAACGAACATACATATTTCTTTCCCATTGCCATTATTATTATCAGGCAAGCTAA
This sequence comes from Candidatus Cloacimonas sp., assembly GCA_023227825.1. Taxonomy (GTDB): domain Bacteria; phylum Cloacimonadota; class Cloacimonadia; order Cloacimonadales; family Cloacimonadaceae; genus Cloacimonas. Next base: position 48,376 of record JALOCJ010000005.1, read on the forward strand.
GGCAAGGATTTTTTTACATAAATTGCAAAAGTAATTATAACATAACCAAAAGAAAGGAATTAGCAGCGGGCTAATATCTATTCAGACAGAGAATAATAACTTACATATAATATAAATACTTTTCCCTTTTCTTCCTTAATAGCATTACCTACACATTGCTTACCTATTACGGATAGTAACCGCAATGGGTAGGTAGTAATTAAAGTAATACTATTTGGATTAATAAGCATATTGTGCAGCAGGGTAGTCATATTCCGATTCAGAAAACAAGAAATAAATAGTTTGTTTTAATAATCCTTTTTGCGGTATTAAATCTGAATTTGTAACTCCATTTTCCTTCGTCTTGACAGAATTCCACTTCGTAAAAAAAGGGTTCATATAAGGAATTTATCAAATGAAACATAGTAAAATAGAAATTCTGGAACAGACACCTGTCGCCTATTCTATACTCTATCTTGCCCTACCCAGTATGCTAAGTATGCTGGTAAATATCTTTTATAATTTAACAGATACTTTTTTTATCGGCAAGTTGAATGATCCTTTTAAGGTTGCCGGTATCTCTATTGCTCTACCTTATTATACTATGCTAATGGCAATTGCAGGAATTTTTGCTAATGGAGGAGCCAGCTATCTTTCCCGTCTCCTGGGAAAAAATGATCTGAAAACTGCTCGGGAGACAACTACTACTGCTCTTTTCACAATAGCTTTAGTTTCAATATTTACCGCTATTTTGGGAGTTCTTTTTATTCCTTCTTATCTTAAAATATCAGGTGCAAGTTACTTAACTGCGCTTTCTGCCAGGAAATATTTAACTGCTCTTCTTATCGGTAGTCCAATCATAATGATTAAATTTACTATGATTCAATTGCTGAGAGCTGAAGGAGCTGCCAAAGAAGCAATGTGGGGTTTGTTTATTGGCACGGGAGCAAATATTATTCTTGATCCGCTGTTTATTTTTAGTTTTAAGATGGATGTAACGGGAGCTGCAATTGCTACTGTTATTGGTCAGGGTTTAGGATTGATATATTATTCTTTTTATTATTTGCGTAAGAAGAGTTTAGCCAGTCCCGGAAGAAAGTATTTACATCCTCGCTGGTCTTGTTATAAAGAAATTTTTGCTATTGGTATCCCTTCTTCTTTAAGCCAGATAATGATGAGTATCGGTAATGCGATAAGTTTTAAGCTGGCTTCTGCTTACACGGATCATACTATTGCTGCCCTGGGAGTTGTATCCCGTGTTTTTTCCATAGTTATTTTTTCTTTTATTGGTTTATCTATTGGTATTCAGCCACTTATAGGTTTTAATTACGGGGCTCAAAATTATACCCGTATGAAAAAAGTGATCAATATATCAATTCTAATCTGTTTAGGTATGTCTGCCGTCTTTACTTTGTTCTTTGCTCTTTTCCCTGAAGAATTTATTGCTGTATTTATCAAAGATAAAACAATTATAAAAATCGGAACACAAATACTGAAAGCTTATGTTTTAGCCATCCCTTTTGCCGGTTTGGGAATGATTTTAATGGCAGTTCTCCAGGCAATGGGAAAGGCAATTCCCGCTTTTATTGTTTCTCTTTCGCGCCAGGGAATTGTCTATATACCGATGTTATATTTGCTGAATTATCTTTTCCAGTTTAGTGGTTTGATCTTTGCTTTACCTATTGCAGATGTGATAACTACTATTCTTTCGTTCATATTTGTGTATCATATCACCAAACGGTTGAAAAATTCCTCTTGACATAAAAATCCCTTTATAAAGAGAGTTCAACTAAATAATAATATTAACAAAATATGGAGGAAAAATGTCCACGAATCTGAAATACATTCGTTCTGCTGACAATGAAATTGCTAAAATGACAGAAATGTCTGCCGAAAAAATGCTCCTTGAATTGAAATATGGCTACATTAGCAGCAATGAAGCAATGGAATTGGAAGAAAAATATGGAGCTCATAATTATCATCCTTTGCCCGTGGTTTTAGCAAAAGGAGAAGGTGTTTATGTTTGGGACCCCGAAGGAAATCGTTATTATGATTTTCTTTCTGCCTATTCAGCAGTGAACCAGGGGCATTGTCATCCCAAAATTATTCAGGCGTTGATTGATCAAGCAAAAGAACTTACTTTAACTTCTCGCGCTTTTTACAACAATAAGCTGGGGGAATATGAAAAATATATAACCGGTTATTTCGGTTATGATATGGTTTTACCTATGAATTCAGGTGCCGAGGCAGTTGAAACAGCAATGAAACTTGCCCGCAAATGGGCATATAATGTAAAAGGAGTAGCTCCCGATTCAGCCATTCTTATATTTGTAGATGACAACTTTCACGGTAGAACGATATCTATTATTTCCGCTTCTTCTGATCCGGTTGCTTTTGGTGGTTACGGTCCTTTTACTCCTGGAATTGTGCGTATTCCCTATGATGATGCCAACGCATTAAAAGAATATCTGGAAAAAAACGGCAAAAATGTAGCCGCTTTTATCGTTGAACCCATTCAAGGTGAAGCCGGTGTAGTTGTCCCCCAAGACGGCTATTTAAAAAATTGTTATGATCTGTGCCATCAATATAATGTTCTGTTTATAGCTGATGAAATTCAAAGCGGTTTAGGCAGAACCGGGAAACTTCTTGCCTGTGATTATGAAAATGTGCGTCCCGATGTTTTAATTTTAGGTAAAGCATTATCTGGAGGTGTATTACCTGTTTCAGCAGTTTTAGCTGATAAAGATATTATGCTGCAAATAAAACCCGGAGAACATGGTTCCACTTATGGCGGTTTTCCCCTTGCCTGTGTTGTAGCAGTTGCAGCTTTAAAAGTTATTCAAGAAGAGAAGTTGACTGAGCATTCTTTTGAAATGGGTGAATATTTCCGTTCTGAACTGCGAAAAATAGAACATCCAATGCTCAAGCTTGTGCGCGGAAAAGGTCTATTGAATGCGATTATAATTGAACCAAGGAATGGATTTGAAGCATGGGATGTGTGTTTGAAATTGAAAGATAAAGGTTTACTTTGCAAGCCAACTCACCGTCATATCATTCGTCTTGCGCCACCTTTAATTATTACTAAAGAACAAATGGATGAATGTCTCCAGATTATTAAAGATGTTTTTAACGAATTAAATGAAACCTTATGTAAATAAACAATAAGAGGGGTGGCTTTTCCACCCCTTGTTTTTTGCAATTATGCATAATACGGAAAGCTTCAAAAGCGGTTTTGTGGCTATTATAGGAAAACCCAATACCGGTAAATCTACTTTAATGAACCTTATTTTAGGAGAAAAAATATCTATTACCTCTCCTAAGCCACAAACTACCCGCTATGCCATTAAAGGAATCTGGAATAGTATAGAGCATCAGATAATTTTTGTGGATACACCCGGTTATTTAAAACCCCGTTATGAACTGCAGGAAAAGATGCTTAAAATTTGGCATAATGCCTTTAAAGATGTGGATTTAATTATTTTCTTAACCCAAATTGAAGGTTTTCCCACGGAATATGACAAAGAAGTGCTGCAACAGCTGAAAACTTTAAAAAATCCCCAATTGGCTGTTTTCAATAAACTTGACCTCAAGCCCGATGCAGATAGAAATGAACTTATAAAGTATCTTCCCGAATCTATCAATGAGGTCTTTTTTGTTTCCGCTAAAACCGGAGAAAACATCCCGGAACTGCTGGAGGCAATTAAATATTATATACCCTATCATCTGCCCTATTATGATAAGGATATGCTTTCCGATTTACCTATGCGTTTTTTTGCCCGGGAAGTTATCCGGGAAGCAATCTTCCATTTTTTTGAAGAGGAAATACCCTATTCTTCAGCTGTTTTGATTGAACACTTTAAGGAATTTCCCGATAAAACAATTATTGATGCCGTAATTTGGCTGGAAAGAGAAAGCCAGAAACCTATCCTCATCGGGAAAAATGGCTCTTCTATTAAAAAAATAAGAGAATATGCAGAAAGGGAGCTTTCCCGCTTTCTGCAAATTCCTGTTCAAGTGCATTTGTTTGTTAAAATTAAACCCAAATGGAGAAAAAAACAATCAGCTCTGAAAGAACTTGGTTTTTAATGTAGCCGGAGGACGCTGTTCCTCAGCAAAAAAGTAACACAAACATTCCGGCTTTTGTGGTTGACCGGGAGGTCAACCTTCCGGATGAACGACATCTTGTCGTTCCACTTCCAACCCGGTAATTTCTTTACCACGCTGTTTTTAGTAACGATAGAGGGCATAAAAGATGGTTGACCGGGAGGTCAACCTTCCGGCTTTTTTGGTTGACCGGGAGGTCAACCTTCCGGTTACAGATTTATTTCTACCCAGATTCCCAAGCTGAAGATAGAGGTGCCGTCTTCAGTTTTTTTATCGGAATTTACTTCATAACTGCTGGTCAAGCCACCTCTAATATTGGCATCAAACTGATAAGTTGCCTGGGGTGAAATAGTAAAACGGCTGGTATTTCTATCAACTTGAGAAGTAGTGCTGCCTTTGGTTTTATCAAAATTATTTTCGTAGGTTATACCCAAAGAAGATGTCAGCTCATTTTTAATATGTATTTTCTTTTTGGTGAAGGGCACAGTGAAACCTTTTGCTGCTCTGAAACTGTAAGAAAGATTACCATTTAGAGATTGTGTATCGCTGGTTTTTAAAATTTCGTAAGTATCCATATCAGTGATATTTTTAGTTTGGCTTAAAGAATAACTGAGATTAGTGGACACAACCTTAAAAAGATTGCCCGTAAAACCAAGCAAGGGATTAAAGGCAGTTGTAAATGATTCCTGTTTAGGTTTAACCCAATCCAGATTTCCATTTTGGCGGACAGTATATTGAAAACCGGTGTTTAATCTGGAACCGGATATATATTTTCCCAAACCAATCAAGGTTTCAATATCCATCAAAGATAATGTTATATCAGGAAAAGTGTAGCCAATCGTCTGATTACTGGCACTGGCATACCGTCTATTAGACATTAGAGAACAGTTAATAACACTATCCACTCTTCGGGAAAATGTTATTCCGCTACCCAAAGTAAGAGTATTATCATTGGAAATTGCCTCCAAAGAATCGTAAGGAACAGTATGAGGTAAGCCAATTTGAAAAGAAAAAGGAAAGGGATTTGTTTTACGGGCATAATTCATCATATATGTATTTTGATAGGAAGCAGTTATATTTTTCAGCATTGAAAGAGCGCTCACCATTGTCAGCAAAGGATTAAAACCAGGTTCTTTGGTTTCAGATGTCTCTTTGGTTTCAGTTTCCTTTTCTCCTTCTTCGGGTTTTTCTTCTTTTCCCTTATCCGGATATAACTCTTCCATCAGTTTATTCAATTCTTCCTCAGAAAGGTCTGCTAATTTTCCTTCTGCTTCCAAACGAGCAAGTTCATCCTTGCGTTTTTGAATTTCTTCTTCACTTAATTTCTGTTCTTCTTCTTTTTTCATTTCCTCTTCGCTTAATTTCTGTTCTTCTTCTTTTTTCATTTCGTCTTTTTTCTTTTGTTCTTCCTGTTTTTTCTTATCTTCTTCAGTCATTTCTGTTTTAGTTGAGCCCTCATCTTCTTTACCTTGGGAAGAAACACTTTCAGGAGGCAATTTACTTTTCATCTTCATTGCCCAATTGGATAAGAGAGTTGAATTCATCAGAGTTATATTCATCCGGATAGAGCGGTTTGTATTACCATCGCGTTGATAAGTATCAACAGCTTGTCCTTCAACATATTGGGTGTATTTTCTTTGAGTATCGGTATATCTTGCAGAAGCAGAAGAAGTGAAATTAAACACTTGGGGCAGGTAATTGGGGCTGTAGTTCAAACCTAAGTCCTGCACATATTCTGTTTGTTTACCAATGTTGATATCATAAAGATAGTCCTTTTGCAATAAATCCCGCTTTGTATTTAAGCGTACCGTAGCAGTTAAATCGCTTAATAAACTCCAGGAAAGATTACTATCTGTAGTAATATTTCTCGTGTCTGTGGTTTGGGTGCGTTTATTCCAAACCAAACTATCAACTGTAGTTAATCGGTCCCAGCTTTTAGGTTCGTTACTGCTAAAGGTTATACTATTGCTGAAAGTATTGGGAAAATAGCCCAAACGATAATTTTTAAATAACTTGAAGCTGGTTTTATCAGCTGGAACATTCAAGTTATAATTCAAAGTTCCCCTGTATGCCAAAAGAGTATCAGCTGCATTAGAAGTATTATTATAGGAGCTTTCAATTCTTCCACTTAGGGATGTTCTATAAACAGTATATTGTAAAATTTTGTTTTTAGGTGCTTGTTTTTGGCTGAAACCAAAATCCGCACTGTAAGCTAAGCGTTCTGACTTCTCAATTTTTTTCAGTTCAGGATTAGCCATATTAGCTCGTAAGAGGTCTGAATTAGCTCTAAACCTGGGGGTTCCCAAAGAATAATTTCGGTTCAGAGACAAAGGCATATCCAAATTCCAGGAATTGGGAAACAACTTATTCAGGAATATTTTATGTGTTATATTGAGGGACTGAGTGCTGGTAAAGGTATTACTACGTCCGCGTTGAATTGTAGTATTAAAATTCTCGCTTTTATCTTCAAAATCCACATTCCAGGTAGCAACATCAGCAAAAGTACCGCTAACGCTAAGACGTTGGGCAACTCCTATGTCTTCATAAGGATCAGCAACTCTGATATCATCAAAATATATAATCCCGCTGAATTCTTTTATATCTGTCTGATTTGCGTAATAATGAGTTCCTGGCACATAAACTCCTAAATAAATATCCCGGATATTAATCAAGCTTGGTTTACCGCGATAATATTTTCCCAGTTGTCCTTCATCCCCGGAAATTACATTAACTAAAGAATCCGCTTCTGCAAGGGGATTAATTTCCTTCAGGGAAATCAGGTCTTGCAGATTATATTCCAGCTGAATCCAGTCCTTAGCATTCATTTTTGCATTATAGGGACGAACCGGAATCCTTTGCCGAACCTGATAATAGTTCAAGGAATCAGCTCCAATACGGAAAATGATATACAGAGAATCCAAATTGGAATAAGAACCCTGAGCCGCTTCCGGATAAACCCAAAAACGGATTTTATCGTAAGACAGTAAATTTTGGGTATCCAGCATCCGTTGCCTCAGTAAACACATTTGATCCCGTTGCAAATATTTCACTTCCAAAGTTAAAGCTGATTCTGCCGATTCTTTTTTATCTTCTGTATACCAGGTTCCAGGGGGGGAAGTATAATGAGAAAAGTTTTTCTGATTAGTTACAATACCTGAAATATAACTTGTATTTTTTGCGGCTAAAACCGAGGGCTCAATTATAGGATTATAATATTGAACATAGCTATTGGGCGGAGGTGCATTACCATATTTGAACTGGCGGATATAGTTATCCTGCCATTTATTGCCAACAACAGCTATGTCTGCAATACGAACTTTCACTTCCATCGGAGAATCTGTATCTAACCAAATTCTGGCATAAGATATCTTTTGCAAAGAGGGCTGGATGTTTGTTCCGGAACTGCTTACAAGTTGATAGTATTGTTCATCGTTAAGAGGAATTCTAAACATTCGCCATTGATTATAAGAATCAACTACCAAAGAGGAATCAGGAGCGGTAAGCGAAAAAGAATAACTGATATAGCGGTCTAATGAATTGAGAACACCATTACCGTCAAGGTCTTCAGTATCTAAAATTCTGTTCTCTTCAGTTCCATTCACTCCCGAATAATCATTTCCACTTGAGGGATAGGCAATATCATTGGGATCGTGACCCGGTTGATTTTTCGGAATTCCATCCAAACCGATATCTTCACTTATAGTAAGAACTCCATCGCGGTTAATATCTTCACTGTTTAAAATACCATAACCACCAAATTCAGTATAAAAATCCTCATTAATATCTCCGAGGTCTATATGCATAGTTACATTAGGATAATTATCAGTATTAGGATAAAGAGGTTCCAGCTTGGCATACACCTCCAGATATTTCTTTTGCGAAAAATCAAGCTGATTACCAAGATATTTCATAATTCCAGCCCAGCTATGTGTTGTGGAACCTGGAATTTGAACAGGATTTGGTTTCGCAATCATAGTAAGCACAGTTACATATTCATCTTTTTCCTGGTCTGTTAAAGTTGCTTCTGCTTCAATGTCTTTTCTTTTTACATCTTTTGGATTGAACCAGTTTAGGCGTCCCTTAGCATAAGAAGTTGAATAGGGTTTACTTCCCAACACCCATGTATTGTAAGTAACTCCTAAAGGATAGGAATCCATAATTGATTCCATATCATCAAGATATGCTTCTTTTTTCTTGCTTTCAGGATCTCCATAAATATTAGGCATTGTAAAAGCAACTTCACCGGACAGAGAAAGCTGGGAGGGAGCTGTAGTATTAATTAAAGGCATAGCATCCAGCCATTTAGTAATAAATGCCGGCTTAAAAGTTAATTCACCATCTATATCACCCATAACCATTTCTATATTTTCATTGCCTATTCTGGGGCGTCTGTCTGCTACATTTTCACTACGATAAATTAGAGTTCCTCCCAGTTTTGCATAATCGCTTAAATTCCAGTTTGCTCTTATTCCTGCAAGGTTTTTTTGGGCTACACTGAAGAGTGTGCGGGATTCAAATTCAATTTCAATTTTAGCATCGGGGTCTTTTCCTGCTGCCGTTAAAAATGTTATTCTGCCAAAATCGTAATCCACTATATAATCAATATTTTCTCTTTGTTCATTACCGTTCACTTTAACTTTTACACTTCCTTTGAGGACACCCATTGAAGAAAGTTCTATTGCCTCGCGTCCAATTTTTCCTTTAATATTTATAAAAATACTTGTGGAGTCCTGATAGGAATATTCATCTTCATTTTCTTTCCGGTAAATTATGCCGTCTCCCAATCCCTGCATCGGTTCAATAAAAGGAATAATAATCCAGCCATTAGTAAGATTAACGGTAGCATCATCTCCATTGATAAGTCCATCGGGGCTGCCATTAGCATTTAAACGCAAATAATCGTTATAGGTAGAAATATCACCAAAAACCAAATTATCAGGTAAATTATAATTTCGGGTTAAGTCCACATTAACAGTATAAACCTGCAATTCAAATCCATCATTTTTTATGTTGGTTCTACCCATATCATATATATTCCGCATTTGTAAATGCCAGGTATTGAGTTCATCATCAGGATCGTAAGGAATATATTCCTGATACTTTTTTCGCAGCACCTTTAAATGTAAGCGACTGGTATCAGAATTGGGAGGAGGAACCTGAACTCCATCCCTGCGTGTATATTGAACCCCCAAAGTAGCTGTCCTATCTATAGTTTTCAAGATAGTAATAATTCCGCTGTCATAATCGGTAACAAAATCCGTTCCTTCAATTAATTCATCATACCAGGGTTCGTAGGGAGGTCTTATTTCATTTGCATAATAAATTGTATCTCCCACTGCTGCAGCAGTATTATTGGTATAATTAGCATCGTCATAAAACAAACGCACAGTTCCATTTGCCGGTAAAAAATTCTCATTTACAATCCAGGAACCGTCTGGAGCTGTTTCAATTGCATTATTTACCCAACCGGGAGGGATATTAGAGCCGGTTTTCAGTTGGTAAAGTTGATAGGGATCGTGTAAATAATACATAGTTCTTCTGGCATATTTCCAGCTGCTGACTGTGGAAGAATCCGCCTGGCTTTTACCTATGTATGTCTGAGTATTTTTCTGGCTTTCTTCTTTACTGGCAATAACACTTAAGTCCAAATTGCCATATTTGAATTTACTGGTTATACCAAAAAGTCCCTGAGAGCTTGCAGAATAGCTTACATAGCGCGAACCGCTTAAAGCTAAAGCAATGTTTCCACCTTCAATACTTTGGATAAATTCGTCATCGTAACCTGTATATTTTACATTTACATTGTTCATATCAAACAGTTCTTCATCCTGCTTGGAATTGTATTTGAAGTTAACTGCAATTTTATCACCGATAGTACCGGAAAGACGAAGATTTGTTTCCATTTCCATTTTCAGGTCAAACACATTTTTCCCCGATTGATCATAGATAGGTACCTGTTTTCTATGAGTGTTACTTACTTGCATAGTAAGTTTCTGAGTTCCATCCAAATTTAAGCGTCCGGCTGAGGAACCAAGAACCTTTTGCATCGCTTTCGGCATTGCAATATCCGGCAGCAAAGTAAGGTCTTTAAATAAACCACTGGTAACTGTTTGTGCTACTTGTTCCTGAGTTTTGAAATTGGCAAGCAGGGATTTATGAAATGCCTTTGTTTGCATATTGGTGAAATAGCGGTCAAAACTAATGGGAACATCGGGCTCTATTTTGAAATCACCTGCTTGGACGCTTAAAATTACTTTACTATTAGCAAAATCAATTTTTTCTTTATATTCTGGAGTAAAGGCAGGAATTTCCAGGGGCTTTGTCTTGTAATAATTCATACCCTTATTTATCTTGTAAATCTCTATGCGATTGTTAATTATCGGATTGTAACCGGTAATGTAAAGACGAGGATATAATGCCTTTTCGGTTAAGGGATTATGCTCAAGTTTAATTTCCTGTTTTTGTTTGAAAGGTCTAACAGGAAAAATACTTTTATGGTCTGTCTGATCATCTTCCTGGGGCTTATTAACATCAGAAACCGGTTCTGCAGCCCACAATATAGCTATGGTTAATAAAATCAAACAGAAGATAAGCTTTTTGGTCATAAATTCAAGATTATTGCTTCAGAATCTTACATAATGCCAAATAAAACCCATCCATCGTAAGACCTTTATCAACAGTATCAAGTCCACTAAGGAAGGGACTTATCAAAGAAGACATTCCACCGGTAAGAATTGTTTGAAATGGCTTGAGATCAGAATATTGTTCTTTGATTTTTGCTGTAAATGTATCCAGCATAAAGGAATGACCGTTTACTATTCCTGAAAGCATTGCTTCGGTAGTATTCAAACCCAAAAGTACCGGAGGAGGAACAAGTTCAATTTCATATAGCTTTGCTGCTTTAAGGAATAAACTTTCAGCTCCTGTTTTCATACCGGGAGCTATTATGGCACCTTCAAATCTGCCTTCTTTGCTGATAAGTTCAATAGTTGTGGCTGTTCCCAAATCTATTATGATTGAAGATGTCTGATATTTCTGCCAGGCAGCATAAGCATTGGCAATTAAATCAGCACCTATAAAAGCAGGGTTATCTACTCTAAAACTGATACCTAAAGGACTAAGTGCATTTATTTCATACACTTCCGCCTGTATATATTTACTGAAAAGATGCTTCCAAATCCTTGTAAGTTCCGGAACTACACTTCCTAAAGCAATATAATGAATGTCTTTTAACCCAAGTTTATAAACTTCTGATAGAGTTGTGGACTCCAGCAATTTGCTGAGTAAAACATAATATTCATCAGAAGTATTCTCCTTAAATGATGTTAGACGTGCTGTCCAAACGGATTTACCTTTCATGTATATGGCACATACGATATTTGAATTTCCTATGTCCACTACAAGAACCGGCTCTGGCAATAATAAATTACGCATAATCCCCGCTCAATATCATTTCCTGTAAAGATAACAAGTCAGACGCAATTAGCCATTTTTGTTACTTTTCTTAAACAGTATTATTCTGTCAATAGAATTCTCAACTGCTTTCTATCCTAGAGGGTAAAATGGAGAGTAAAATTAACTATTGACAAGAATTGGTTTTTAGAGATAAAGAAAATGAAATTCTATTTTGAATGCTGCAAAGAAAGTGAATAAGAAATCAGATCTTATTTTTTTTTGTAGCTAATAAGCAGAATTTGGATTTGAAAAAAAACCGGTGTTGTAACATCGGAAGAGGAGAAAAAATGAATAAAGTAATCTCTGCCTGCGGAATTAATTGTTTCCAATGTGAAGCATATCTTGCTACCCAAGATGATGATTGGCAAAAAAAAGTGGATATTGCTAAGCGTTGGAGCGAACATTATCAAGGCAAAATTCAACCTGAAGACATTAGTTGTGATGGTTGTATGAGTGAAGGAGCAAAATTTTCTTGGTGTGGATTGTGTCCTATTCGTTTATGCACAATAGAAAAAGGATACAAAAGCTGTGCTGAATGCTCGGATTTTCCCTGCGAAAAAACTGAATATGTATACCAAGTAGATCCCTCAGCTAAAGAAAACATAGAAAGTATGAGATAAAATCCGTATATTTTCACATAATCCTATTTGTGCATATTACTTTAACTCCCATTATGCTTTAAAATGGTGTTATAATTCTTACCAACTTAGGATAAGTCCTCAATTATGCCTTTATCTACCCTTAATCACTCCTTAATAATTAACGCTTGATTAAGGGTTGATTAACTGGTAATCTACTCTTTCCATAAGGGGAATTGTATTTGATTACCAAAAACGGCAAATCTGATTACTAAAAATTACCAATAGAATTTTTTAAAGGTAATTCTGACAATCATTTTTTCAAACGATGCTGATCACCTTTTTTGAAATCGGTTACTAACACCCCAATTATCCTACATTGAGATGCTCAAAATCCTCTGTAAAGAAGACAGGGGAAACACCTAGGCATCAGGTAGAAGTTATTTTATAAAAAAATAATAGGATGGATTCTGGCTTGCTTGAAAGATGACAATAAAGACAGATAGGACATCAAGAATCGGGGTAAAGTTTCGTAATCAATATCACTAATAAATCATTCAGAACAGTCATAGTTTATTTGTTGTCAAATTGCCAGCAGCCATCCCAGGTTTTCCAATCAATAATATTCAAACGCTGCAGCATAATTTTACTTGGTTCATCTGTTGGCAAAACATTTAAGACCTCTTTAAAAAGGGTTTCTGCCTGGTTTTTTTGTCCACTAATCATCAATTCCAAAGCGGATTCATATTTCCTATAAGCAGAATATAACTCAGGTTGTTTCTGCATATTTTCAAGGGTATCAATAACCTCATAAATTTCACAAGGTTCTAATTTACCTTTAACTTTCACCTTATCCATTTTACGACAAAAGAAGGTTTTGCTCACTGCATTATAGGTATATGCATCAATTATAACAGTAGTAAGATAAAATTTATTCAGTCCTTCCAAGCGGGAACCGAAATTCATTTTATCGCCAATGCCGGTATAGTTGAAAATTCTATCAGAACCAATATTGCCTACAATCACTTCTCCCGTTGCAATACCGATGCCAATCCGGAAATTTTTCAGCGCGGGATGGTTTTTATTTGCTTCTTTGATGTCTAAAGCAATTTGGCGAATGGCAAGAGCACTTTGAACGGCATTTTCCTCAAAACCGAGATAAGATACCGGTGCTCCATACAAAGCTAAAATAGCATCTCCGACATATTTATCCAAAGTTCCACGATTGGCGATGATTGTTTGAGTTGCCAAATTAAAATAGTTATTCATAAAGCAGGTTATTTCTGCGGGAGTTAATTGTTCACAAAGCGAAGTAAAACTGCGCACATCAACATACATAATGCTGATATATTTCTTTTCTCCACCCACTTTCAATTTTTTTGGTTCTTTCATTATTTCCCGGATAACTGCGGGAGAAACATAATGCTCAAAAGCATCTCTAACCATTCTTTTTTCTTTACCCTGCTCGTGTGCTTGAGTTATAAATAATGCTAAAAAGCCAAAAAACCAGGGAACAAGTGTAGTTGTATAATTATAAATATAACTCCCTTTCACATAAAGTAGATATACAGCAGGAATGGAAAGCAGAGAAATAAATAAAAAAATGCTAATAGACACAAATGGCTTACTGCGGGGAATAAAGATAGCCATAATTGTTAAAGCTAAAATATTAATTATTAGTAACAAGCGGAAATCCACCCATCGCACATAATTTTCTTCCATAACATTCCTGATAAATGTAGCATGTAACTCCACGCCGGGAAAGTATTTATCCAGAGGAGTTATTTTACTGTCCTTCAATCCATAAGCAGAAGACCCCACTAAAATAAGCCGGTCTTTAAAATAGCCGGGGGAAATTCTTTTTAATATCACATCAGAAAAAGAAACATAGCGAAAGGTTTTATCGGGACCTCCCTCACCATAATACTTGAAAAAAAATAAACCCTCGGAATTAAGAGGTAATTCTCTCACAACTTTCTTGCCGGAAATCAACTGACAATTCTTATTTAATTTTATCTTATCTATACCTAACAAATCCAGACATAACTGCATACTGAAATTGGTGTAGGCATTTTTACCATATTGAAAAAAAAGAGGATAAGCGTGAATTTTACCTGAAACATCGGGATCAATATTAGCAAAACCAATTCCTCTTGCCGAATTTGTAAATTGAGGAATGGGAGGTATTGGATATTGCAACTGCAAAGAATACTTGGGCTGAACATTCCAGGCAGTTAATTTATCGGGAAGAGCTCCTGTATAAGAAGGATAATTACTATTAAACATTGCCAGATAAACCATTCCGGCATTTTCAATTGCCTGGACAAAACTATCATCTGTGCTTAAAGCATCCATAATTATATCCGGATTAACTTTTAGACCTTCAAATTCCGGACGCAACCTTTGCCTGGCATATCCCTGAATACTGTCACTTTCAGTAAAAAGCACATCAAAAGCAATAGCGAGGGGTTCATCAGCAGATAAAATATTAACCAAATCGGCAAAAAACAAACTGGGCCAGGAAGAGAATTGTCCTAAAACCTTAATGCTTTTTTCGTTTATATCAACAATGCAAATTTGGTCATAAACTCCTTCATATTCATTATAGGTAAGCGCATTATGCACTTTCAGAATAGTATCGTAAATGCTTAAATCCAAACTTCTTAATAAAATGCTGATAACCGGAAGTTGCGGCAACAATACACCGCTAATTAATACTATCAAAGCAATTAGAAAATAACGAAAACGGGACATTAATGCTCTTGCTTTTATTTTTCCGGTGGCAAACTATCCAGCGCGGAACTATCCGGAAAATCCTCCTTCAGCTGTTTTATGTGTTTTTGAAGATTAACTTTATCTCCCAGTTCATCATAAATCATTATCAAACAAGTATGAGATAATTCTGCATCTTTATCCAGAGGTGACTGTTCAATTACCTTTTCAAAAATCTCTATAGCTTGGGGATAATTCTTAGCATCCATATAATTCAGAGCATCCTTAACTTTATATTTCGGTTCAGAATACCAGAATAACTCACTTTCGGGAATAATCTCTTCTTCTTCTCTTCGGATTCCGGCAACCTGATTGGCTTCGCGTTTTTCATTTTGAACTCTGAGATTATTGATTCTATCTCGCAAATTAATCCGGTAATTAGGATTGTTTAAAGCATCTGTCTGTAGCTTACTAATGTTGATTTGAGTATTGGCATTAATAACAGATTTTATGCCATTATTCCATTGAATCTCAGCTTTGGAATCGGGACCTGTTTTAATATAACCCTCAGGTTCCACTTCCATATTCAAAGTTGCTGGTTTATAGGTGAGATTTAGTGATGTTTTATATTGAACCTCACCCACTAAAAAACGGATTTTACCTACAGGGGCAGGAAAAAGGCATAATATTATTCCTGCAAAAGTGATAAGAAGCATAGTTTTCTTCATTTTTTTTACTCTCCTATATATAACAAATCGGAATATATATTTTGATTTACATTACGCAGAAGGTTTTTATCGCTCATGCGATTAAAGTATTCCCTCGCTTGGCTTTGGTTTCCGCTTTTATATTCAAGAATACAGAGGTTGCGTAATATCAGATCCTTTTCATTACTATGTTCTAAGGCATTCAAATAATTAATTCTGGCTTCGCTGAAATTACCTGTGTTAAAGTGTAAGTTGCCTAAATTGATTAAGGCAGCAGGATTTTGAGGGTCTTGAGTTAATATTTGAGACCATAATTCAGCAGCTTTTCCTGGACGATCATTTTTCACACACCAAAGAGCATATTGATTAGCAACATTTAGATTGGAGGGATACTTTTTTAGGGTCTCAATAAATTTCTCTTCCTGAGCAACCTTTCCCATCAATTTGATGTTATTTATTTCGGTTTCGTAATTAGTTATAGCTTGCGTTTTATTGCCATATCCATAATCTGATATTTGTTCTGTGTATGAAGCAGGCGGATAAAGTTGGTGAGTAATATCAAATTCAATTAGCTGCGGGTCTATCTCTTTTTCAATCAGCATATTATACTCCTTACTGGCTTTTTTCCAGCTGGCAGTAAAGGTCTCTTTACCCAAAAGTGTTGTCTCAACAGGAAGCCAGTATTTACCGTTTTTGTAGATAAACTGGCTTGGCTCAAAACCAAATGAAAATATCTCTTCCGTAGTTAATCCACAATTGATGACTAACATAACATGTCCTGGTTCCGGAATATCTACAAATCCGCATTCCACACCAATTACAGATAAGGTAGAAGCTAAAAGAGCTAGCAAATCATCACAATCACCAGCTTTTTGAATAAGGGTTTGAAAAGGAAATTGTACATAATCAATCTCACTGCCGGTTACATTGGAGGAAGACATATCCGGAATATACTTTATACCATTGGCACTGTAAAAACACCAAACCTGGACTGCCCGTTGGATATTTTTATTTAGTTCGCTTAGAGGTTGAGTTTTGAAATATTGAGTGATATGCGTATTAACAAAAGTGCGTAAATTCACATCTTCAGGATTTACAAAACAGGCATATTGCTGATGTTCCTTCCAATCCATAGCATTGATACCTTGTGCCTGGATTATTGCACTTTTAGAAGCACTGCCCTGTTTTTTATTAAATGTCCATTCAACTTGCAGGTCTGCATTAAAAGTGGTAGGACCATTTTTACAAAGATCATATATCCTGTTATTGATAGGAACCGTAATATCCAACTGCAATTCAGCTCCACCTATTAAAGCCGGAATGATTTTTTTATAAGGACGGTCTGTTATTTGGGGAATAGTAACAGTTACAGAAATATCCTCCATAGCAATTTCACGCGTATTATAAAGGGTAACGATTCCGATAGGATGGGTTTTATAATATTCGCAGAGGGCGGGAAAGACCTTGTAAAATTCAAGTTTCTTAATTTCTATCTCATCTCTTGTTTCGTTATAATATTTCCTTGTTTCGGAAGTAGTTCTGGCTTTGTCCTGTAAACGCTTATTATCAGGTGCATAATTAAGAGCAATTTGAATTTCTTTCCAGGCTTCATCATAGCGTTGTTCTTTCAGTAACAAATCGTGATAAAATTCGTGATATTCAGTTGTGGTACTATCCGAAGCAATATATGGATAGATATTATCCATCACCGCTAAAGCTTCAGAAGAACGCAATTCTTTATCTAATGCCTGAGCATAGGCAAAACCGTATTTAACCTCTTTGGGCATTATTTGATAAGCAATAGCATAATTCTGCGTAGCTTCATTCGCTTTCCGATTCATAGTATAGGCATTTCCCAAACAATAATAATATTCTGCTTCGTTAGGATTAAGCTGAATAGCATCATTATATTTATCTACAGCATAAGCGTAATTTCCGGAAGCATAATAGCAATCACCTATCAGTTTTAGAATAACATCAGCTCCTTGATTATTGAAACGCTGTAATGTTCTTTGTAAATGTTTAATTGCTGTCTCATATTCTTTATTAAACATCAGCAATTCACCCAGTTTAATGTTATTATCCAAATTATCTTCTATAGCAATCAGTTCACGCATAGCAGATAAGGCATTGGCATAATTCTTCAATTTTTCTTCTGATAAAGCAAGATAGCGGATTACTTCTTTATCCCGAGTAAATGTTTCCAGATAGGAATTGGACAGTTCTTTCGCTTTTGTATAGTTCTTATCAAAATAATACAGTGAAATTAGCTCGCGCACAATACTCTGGTCATCTGTTCTTTTAAACTTTTCCAAATAGGATATACCCTGTTTATAATCACCCATCATTCTGTATATTTCAGCTTTATGAAGAGCAGTATTTATCTGCACTCCTGTTATTCTTTCTATAGAATCAATGCTGGCTAATGCCTTTTCAAATTCGTTTCGGTCTATATACATTTGAGCTTCCTGAGTATAAGTTTTCACTATTTCTTCCTTGAAATTAACTCCTGAAAAGATTTTAGAAGCTCTTTCCAGAGCAGTAACTGCATCTTTATAATTCATATTCTGATATAAATAGCGGTAATAAGAATAGGCATCTTCAATTTCTTCAGAAGATTGACCACTTTTCCCATCCGCAGAAATTGACTGCACTCTATATGTGCATATTTGTGGTTTTGGATCAGGAATCACAAAACGGGGTTCACTAACTTTATAAGTTATACTCTGAGTTCCTGTGTTTTCCATTACAAACCAGCTGGAAATTCCTTCTGCTGCATCCCAGGAAAGCTCTGCCTGTTTATTCAGGTTTACAATAAAATGTATGGTCTGAGGTTTCTTGGGACTGAAGTAAAAGGTCAGTAATCTTGTATTTGCAGCCATTTTATCACATATATAGAGATTATTTTCTAGTGGATTATAGCGGATAAGGTAAATATCCCCAAAGCCAGGAAAAATGCCGTTAGTATTTTTAGCAAAGTATTGATGCTCGGTACGATTATTATAAATAATATTCAACTGTTGTGTTAGCCCGTCAATGTAGCCAATCCTATTTTCGTAAAGGACATCAAAAGTGCTGATTTTATTGGCTGAAACTAAAAGCTTCAAGGTTCTTTCATCATTTAGCGACATTTGATAGATAGCTGAGTTATTTGCCATAAAATATAGTGTTTGACCACTAATCCTTAATAATTGGGGTTTTAACTTTCTATTCGTTAGGTCTATATTACCCATATGAGCGGAATTTTCGTTGAAAATAGCAATCCGATAATTATCCCTATCAGCAATATAAACTAAGCCATCAGAAGAAACTGCTATGCTGACCGGAATATTCAAGCGCCCGTTTTGAGAACCTTTTCCGGCAAAGGAATCAATATAATCACCTGTTAATGCATTATAAATAAAAACCTTACAGGACTTACTGTCTACAGCATATAATTTATTATTGTAAACGGCAAAAGCATCGTAACCTTTCACTCCTCTTTTTGCTTCTGCTATGGCATAAATATTAAATATAGTGTTATTATTTTCTCTACAGGTAATAGCGTCGGTGGTCTTTTTAGCTTTATTGTATTGCACTGTAGTGGAATGAATATAATATTTACTATTGTCTTTAACAAGATAGTCCTTTGTTTTTACTTCATTACTTTCCCATAACTTGGGTCGCATCGTAAAAGGAGGTTTCTGCAGCACATTCATTGAAAAAAATTCACTATCCAAATAGAGTTTTACGGTTCGGACTTTTCTGTCTAAAATCCCTAAAAGAACTTTTCCATTATTATCAACTGTCTTAATCGTAGTTGGCTGTTGAAAGGAAACCAGAGAAACATTTGTGTCTTTTGAACCCCATGTAGATTTGGGAAATAAGCGTCCTGAAGAATCAGTTTTGCCAATCTTAGTGCTCAGAGCATAAATTACATAATACTCATTATATTTATTAACAGCAAAATCGGCAATTTTATCCGTTTTGCCTTCTGGAGTAGAAAAATTAAAGCCCCCAGAAGGAACAAGATTATTGTCATAATGCAAAATCGCTTGATTTCTACCTTTGTTTACTAGAATATGGATTATCTGATCTTCTCCCAAACACATTGATAGAGGTGCCATAACTGAAATTTTACCGGTAAACATACCTTCATTAGTAAAAGAAAGCAATTCATTTCGCCCTGCATCTAAAACATAAATAAAGCCCTGATAATCAACCAGAATGCGGATAGCTTTTTTAAATTGAACAGCTGGAGAACCTTTGAAAGATATAGTTCTTAAATGTTTTCCATCGTAGCTATATAAATATATGGAACTAGCTTTGGAATCCAGAAGATATAAAGTTGTTTCATCACCTATTATATCATCTGCCTTTCCTGCATAAGGAAGCTTGGCAAATACAGTTTGTAAAAATTCCTTTTTACTGGCATCCCAGGCCTTAATTATGCCTCTTGTATTATCTACACAATAGGCAACACTGCCCTGAAGATGAAAACAATCTACTCCAAAGGGATTATTCTTCGCTGTAGAAACAGGAACAATATGCACCGGCTGAGGGATTGCTAAAAGCAAAATCCAGCTAAAAGTGATAAATATAAATAAGACAAGGGATTTTTTCATTTTCACTCCCTATTTTTTATAACCTAAATTATGTTACATAAACGCAACACCAAACCTTAAAAACCTCCTTTTGGAAAGAAGGTCTTAAGCCAACAAATCCAAATAAATCGGGAAGAGATAATATTAATTTCTTCACCTGTATATCCATACTTATATTACTTTTTCCAAAACCATCCAATTCCCCTATCCTGTCAAGTAAAAATTTTCTTCACCTCATAATAATTCTCTTTTTTAAAATAAACACCCGGTTTGATAACAAACCGGGGTTATTATTATATCAGGATTATATTTTTTTAGAAATTGAGCTGTAAGGAAGCTCCTGTGGCATAGTTATTCACATCGCTATCATCATTTTTGCCCCAGGCACCGTAAAGATAAAGTTTTAACATATCTTTAACCAGCTCGGATTCTATGCCTCCATTCAGTTCCATCCCAAGGTCTTTTAGCCAGCCACCTGCAGCGAATAAAGTATGTTTATCTGTTACAGGAAAACGGATTGAACCGACAGCACTAATAAAAGCATCCTTATTATGATCGTACAAATTGCGGTCCCAGTATAAATCTAAACCGTCATGAATAGCATTAATTCCATAAATAAAGAGTCCATTTTGGTAATATGGACTATATGTAACCAAAGCATTTTCAGAAGCAAAAAGAACATCCGCTCCCAGTTGAATAGAGGTAAGATCTATACCAGCTTTAACGGAAGCCCCAATTCCGATTTCATCATCACCATCAATAAATTGATAGCATAAGAAGGGATTAACATCGATAGTTGCTGGACCTGCTTCTATTGTTGCATAAGGCAACAGAGTAACTTCACCATCATCCGGTATATCATTATAGCCAATAAAACCATTCACACCCCAGTCAACTGGAGATGTTGCTGCCAAAGAGCCCAGCAAAACAGTATAATCATCGTGCTTATAATGAAAGCCCTCGTAATTTTTCAGAAACCCAGCTTGCAAATTTATACCCTCAAAATCTGTATTAAGCATTACTCCAGCAAAATAATCATCTAAGACCAAGCCGCGATGATCTGCCCAATATTGTAGTCCGATTTTAATATTTGTATTGATGGATTGCATCAGATAATCAAGATACAATTCACTGGTTTTTACATTTACTCCGTTGGTTCCTACATTACCACCAGAATTATTTTCGCCCCAGTAAATTTCTCCAATCTGGAAAGCTGCTCTGAAATCCAGTCCATTTGTGATATTGGAATCAAATCCCATTCGCAAACGACTGTTAATATCGCCTCCGTCATTTTTATAAGGATTGTTGTAAGCGGCACCCCGTGTGAGCAATTCACCTTCATATTTAAAATCAATTGCACCCAAAATGCCGATCAACAATAGGGTTGAAGTGAGAACAAGAACTTTTTTCACTTTTTTCTCCTTTTTTATTTTGTTTTTAGTTATATGATAATTCATTACCCTACCAATGTCAAGTGAATAACTATAAAAAAGCATTCGTCTACAATTATTCCGAAAATAAAAGCATTGTGTCGGCTTTATGAGAGCATTAAAAATTATTTCCTGCTGAAACATTGTAGCAGTTCAAATCAATATAACCACATCCAGGAACCTTTTAAAATTTCCCGTTCCATTGAAGTAATACTAGAAAATAATCAAAATTCGGATGTCTGCAGCTGGATATGCAAATTTTACTGGAACAGCCATATCGTTTTTATAAGGTCGTAGCAGTTAGATAAAACTTATCCTCTATTAATAAATATGCTTAAGATTTAGCTAAATTGGTGTTGTTAGTAAAATTCAGAAGGTTCAAATTTAGCTCCTTTTGGATAATTTGCAAATTTTTTTCCAGATTGGGATTGATAGGAACGCCTTGTTTACGAACTTTTTGTTCTATCTCGTATTCTTTTTCGCCTGCTACATAGATTCTTGTTTTACCAGGAAAAAGTTGTGAATTTTGTAAGTCCCTACAGATAGAGGTAGTTATTTTTTTGAAGTCCTCTAAATCCGTGAAAAACTCAATATTAATTGCCATAAAGAAATGTCCTAAACGGTAGGGAGCGGGTTTACCCTGTTCATCTTCTCCCATTAATCCGTTTAAATAATTCCCGTTTTGCAAAGCTGCACAAACTATTTCTACAGCAGTTGCTAGTCCATAGCCCTTATGGCTTCCGGTAATTTCTTCGGTTCCACCTAAGGGTAACATTGCCGCTTTTTGTTTTAATAAATCAATCAGCAGACCTTTTGTATCTGTGTAGGGTTTTCCTTCCAAATCAATAGCCCAGCCAAGAGGAGTTTCTTTTTCTTCACGAGCCAGTTGTTCCACTTTTCCTCTTTGGGAAATGGATGTAGCAGCATCATATAAAAAAGGATAGGGCAAATCTGTTGGAGCGCCAAAACATATAGGATTAGTCCCTAAAATGGGAGAAACACCATTAGTAGGACAAATTGAAGGTCGGGCATTGGAAAAAACCAACCCAATCATATTTTGTTTAACTGCCATTTCTGCATAATAACCGCATATTCCAAAATGGGTAGAATTCCGAACAGCAATAGCTCCTAAGCCATATTCTTTTGCTTTGTCAATTGCTGTCTGCATCGCTTTTTTACTGATTACTTGTCCCATTCCATTATTTCCATCCCAAACGGCAGTAGCATATTTATCGCGGATTACATCAATGTTGGTAACAGGATTTTGAATTCCAGCTTTAATTCTATCATAATACATTTTTAGTCGTCCGATTCCGTGTGATTCAATCCCTTTTAAGTCACTGGCAATTAATACATCGCTGCAAATTTGTGCCTCTTCTTCGGGCACTCCCAATTTAATAAAGACCTCTTGCATAAAACTTTGCAAAATATCAACGGGTAAATATTTCATCGGTAATTCCTTTTGTTATTTTCTTCAAAAATAACAGCTTTCAGGGGAGGAAAGCCATTAAAATTAACACTTGCATAAGTATGTGTGTAAGCACCGGTAGAAAAAATATAAACTTTATCACCGGGAACTGTTCCATCGGGCATCCGATAACGATAATGCTCATATAAAATATCCATACTGTCACAGGTTGGACCTGCTAAAATAATTTCTTCCGCTAATCCTTTCCTGGGAAAATAAATCGGGAATTTAATGGATTCATCTATGGTCTCGATCAAACCGCCAAATTTTCCTATATCCAAATAAACCCATTGATACAGGTTATTTTTAGATTTACGAGCTATATTGATAACTTCAGAAATAATTACACCCGCATCTGCAACTAGGGAACGACCTGGTTCCAAAATAATTTCCGGCAAGTTATCACCAAAATCCTCCATTATAAAACGCTGGATTTCAGTTGCATATTCCTGAATAGAAAAAGTGGGATCAACATAGTTAGCAGGAAAACCACCTCCAATATTAATCATTTTTAATTCAATTCCTTCTTCGGCAACTGCATCAAAAAGATATTTACAACGTGCTACTGCATCATCCCACTGACCAATATCTCGTTGTTGAGAGCCCACATGAAAAGAAATTCCCCAAGGTTGTAAATTCATTTTGGACGCTTTAACTATTAAGTGATATATTGTATCAGGATGCGAACCAAATTTTCGGGAAAGGGGCCAGTCCGCACCTGTGCCTTCTGTTAAAATCCGGAATAAGACCTTTGAACCCGGAGCATATTTTGCCAAGTTGGCAAGATCAATCTTACTATCAGTCGTAAAAAGACGGACACCTTTTTCGTAAAAATACTTAATATCATTTACTTTTTTGATTGTGTTCCCGAAACTTAAACGCGTTGGTTCAATTCCCAAATTCAATAGATGGTCAAGTTCATAAGGGGAAGCAAGATCAAAATTAGCACCAAGTTCATTTAATAACATAATAATTTCAGGCATAGGATTTGCTTTCACGGCGTAGTAAATTTTGTAGTCAGGCATACTTGCCTGCAGTTCCAAATACTTATTACGGACTATCTCCAAATCCACAATCAAACAAGGAGTAGGGAAATCTTTGGCAAAGGACTTAATTTTTTCAAATCGCTTTTCGTCCATAAAGCGGTTGATATTAAAGGTATACGGTTCTTTATACAATGTTTTGTCCTCTTTACTTATATTCAATTTTTCCTAAAATTCACAAAGCTACTTAATGTCAAATAAAAAGTAGTTGACACTTTAGCTATTTGCATTATAATAATTTGTAATAAGATCAAGGATATAAAATGCAAAATAAAACTAGTGTAGCAGTGGGAATCAGCGGAGGGATTGACTCCGCGATGGCTGCTTATTTATTAAAAGAAGACGGTTACAAAGTAATTGGCATCACAATGCAAACTTATGCTGAGAGCAGAGAAATGGATAACACATTAAAAAGTGGCTGTTTTGGTCCCGCACAGAAAGAAAATATAAGGTCTGCTGCACAGCTATGTAATAAATTGGGTATTGAGCATCATATTATTCCTTTGCAGGAGGAATTTCAACATAAGGTAATTGCCTATTTTTGTGAGACATACAAAGCAGGAAAAACACCTAATCCCTGTTTGGTCTGTAATGCTTATATTAAGTTTGCCTTATTACCCGAAAAAGCACATTCATTGGGGCTAAACTTTGACTATTTTGCTACCGGACATTATGCTAAACTCAGGTTTAATAAAGACCTTAACCGCTATCAAATAAGAATAGCGAAGGATTTGCATAAAGATCAATCCTATTTTTTAGCTTTTTTATCGCAGGAACAACTGGCACAAACCCTTTTTCCTTTAGGGAATTATACCAAGCAGGAAATTAAAAAAATGGCGGATGAAAAGGGATTTAGTGAACTTGTTTCCCGCAAAGAAAGCCAAGATTTTATACAAAATTCCGATTGGGATGTGCTTTTTAAGCCCGATGACTTTGTCCTAGGAGAAATTGTAGATATAAATGGAAATGTTCTTGGAAGGCATAAAGGAATTATCAATTACACAATTGGACAAAGAAGAAATTTAGGGATAAGCGGTTTACCCGAACCATATTATATCCTGGCAATAGACGCAAAAAAAAATAGGATTGTTATAGGTCCTAAGAGTAATTTGTATCAAAAACAATGCAAGGCAATCAATATGAACTGGGTGTCTATTCCTGCACCAGAAAAAAAATTCAGAGCAAAAGCTAAAATACGCTTTTTGCATACACCAGCAGAATGTGTTGTAACCCCTATAGATGATCGCCATATAGAAGTGGTTTTTAGTAAACCCCAGCTTGCTATAACACCGGGACAGGGATTAGTTTTATACTTAAGGGACTTACTTTTAGGAGGCGGATTTATTGCACTTTCTAATGATAAGAATTCAGAACAAAAGGTTTAGAAGGTCTGAGTAGCTAAGAAGGTTGAGATTTTTAAAAGCCCTGTAGTCAATTCAATAATAGCGATCATTGTGTAACCCCTTCCCAAAAGTACCTAATAACGGTAGTAATTAATTATTGATAAAGTAGAGACCGCTGTCATTACTCCTTTGGGTCATAAGCATTCATTACAAAATATTTTTTTATTTGCGCCCAAATAACCCCTGACCTATATTACTAAACTATTTCCCACTCCTTGCCTTATTAGTTATGGTAGAGATACGGTGGTGCTTCTCGGGAAAAAACCACTGATTAGCACCATAGCTCCACGATAGCTAATTAAGGAAGGATAAAAAAAGAATAGCGGGAGAATTATCCCGCTATCTATTAAACATTCTTAGGGCAAGTTACTTTTTACTACATAATTTAAAGGACTTCCAAAGAAGGATACATTCGGCATTTACCCAATGGGAACTTGGCAACTCTTTTTTATTATGCTTATTGAGAAATATGCCAGTGTATAAGTTTAATCAGCATTTACCTGTAATGACTGGATCAATTTTTCCTGAATTTCCGGTCTTTCGGTTAAATCGCTGCTAAGTAAAAAGTCCTTTCTTTGCCTAAATCTATCTTTCAGCAAGGCAATATATTTATCGTAGTTACCGCGCAGTTCGGTATTATATTTATCGTAATAACCTGGTAAAATGGCTTCAACGGACTCTCTGGTAGGAATCATTGCTCCTGGTAATAAATCCCAGGATTCCCATTGCAACTGGTCCATCAAAATAGCGGTCTGCAGAGTCAGCGAAGTATTCAAGGGTATTGGTTCAAGAATATCGTCAGATTCTTTCCAATAACCACGCGAATTGAAACAATAAAAATCCGCACCGGTTTCAGCTACTTTTAAAAATGCTTCCACATCCCGATAGAGTTCATAAACCCGAAAAGGATTGGCAAAAGGTTCAAAAACGAGTTTATTCAATTCTTCTTCGGTAACATTTTCGGCACGATTGCGCTGAGTCATTAAGGCAGCTCCCATTGCGATTGCCAGATATTTATTTTCCAATCGTAAAACTGGAGGCAATACAGAATCCTTCATTAACCAAACTAATGCTTTAGGAAAACCACAGCGATTCACATATTTTCCTAACAGTGAACGGTCAAAAAGCGCTCTACCATTGGAATTGCGAATATCCTGTCCATAAGGTATAAGTTTGCCGTTAACATCTAAAACTGTATGATTCATCAGAGCTAAAGTATATTTCCAGTCAGGATGATTTACTGGACGGCTATCAGTTTTATCAAATAAAGTAGGTTCCCAAACGCGACAAAGCTTATTCTCCAGGTCAATCTGGAAGGCATCATCGTGTAAAACAACCTTGGAAAAGCCCTCAGGCAAAGTTCCTGCATTATCAGCATTATTGGTATGGCTGGATTTTCCCGTGCCGGAAAGGCCGTAAAAGGCGATTGACCTTTTACCCAATTTATGGTATTCAGGATTTATACAGGTTGTGAAATCAATTTCTTTAATTCCGCCATGACAGGCAGCCATTCCAATTCTAATACCTGAAGTCCAAGCCATAGTTAAAGTTCCTTTTTTACGTTCACCAAAATAACGCATACCCAGGTTTACGATCACATTGTGTTTTTCATCCACCAAAGCCAGTTGCGGTGCCCCCACATTATTGTAAAAATCGTCATCGCAGGTCCATTCATTAAAAGCAACCAGAATAATATCTTGAATAGGCAGCTTGAGGCTTGCCTCATATTGCTCTTTCAATGATTCGTAAGGAGCAAAATTTAGCAGCCAAAAAAATACATTAGCTGCGTCGCTTTCAGTAGTAATAAAGGTCGCTTTCAGCATCAGGTCTTGATCCATACCTAAAATTGCTTCGGCTTTAATAAGCGGATAATGTTGCATTTGCCAAACTGCTTCGCGGAAATCTCCCTCAACCTTATTTTTCTGGGAAGGATTTAACCGATGGTAAAACCTGCGGGCTTTTGCTGTTCTGCCAATTATGTTACCGTGACAATCGTTGATAACTTTGGCATCTTCCGGAAGATGGTGAAGTTTAACAAATTCCGGATACATCGGCAAATCGGTAACACTTACACCTGGTTGTTTTTTTGCCAAATCGTATGCTTCGCGAATGTCTACTTTCCGAACTAAATGGTTATTCATCAAGGTCTCGGCAATAGCTCGGACAGGAGACATTTCTTTAATGTTGGAATAATATTCCACACTGCTCTTGCTTGCCATTTTGTTCCTCCATATATGGCTTATTTTATATGTTCAAAAAATTTGAGATGATACCTATTATAAATTAAATGATATTCAGTTCCCTGCCAATAATATTGAATTTTTCCAGAGCCATATCCAGCTGTTCTTTAGTATGAGTTGCCATAAAAGATGTTCTAATTAAACAGGAATTGGGAGGAACAGCAGGAGGAACAACAGGATTTATAAAAACACCTTCTTCTCCAAGTCGCCGCCACATATTGAAAGTAATCATCATATTCCCGATATGTAATGGAACAACCGGTGTGCAACTTGCTCCGGTATTATAACCCATTGCCTTAAATTCTGTTAACATATAATTCGTATTTTCCCAAAGTTTGGCAATTCTTTCGGGCTCTTCCTGCATAATTTTAAGTGCGGCTAAAACGCTAGCAGTGGAAGCAGGTGGAAGCGATGCGGAAAAAATTAAAGCTCGGGATTTATGTTTTAAATAGTGAATAAGTGCTTCATCCGCAGCGATGAAACCACCTACAGAAGCAAGTGACTTACTGAAAGTACCCATAATAAATGCTGTTTTATTTGTTAAGCCAAAATGAGCAGTAGTCCCTGCCCCTTTATTTCCTAAAACACCTAAGGAATGTGCTTCGTCAACCATAACCTCAGCATTGTATTTTTCTGCCAATTCTATTATCATAGGAAGATTGGCTATATCCCCTTCCATAGAAAAAATACCATCTACAGCAATAAGCGAATTTTTACCCTTAATCTCTTTTAATACCCTTTCTAAAGAAGCCATATCGTTATGCTTAAACCGCAGCATTTTCCCTTCTGCAAGTAAAGCACCGTCTATTATTGAGGCATGATCGTATTTATCGGTTATAATAAATTCATTTTTATTAACCATAGCAGAAATACAGCCAACATTTGCCTGATAACCAGTAGGATAACAAATTGCAGATTCTTTGCCAACTAATTTTGCCAGTTCGTTTTCTAGTTCCAGATGAATATCCAAAGTTCCGTTTAAAAAACGACTCCCTGCACAGCCGCTACCATATTTTTTAATGGCTTTTACAGCTGCTTCTTTCACCTTGGGATGATTAGTTAAGCCCAAATAACTATTTGAACCTAACATTAACATTTTTTTCCCGTTGCAAATAACTTCCGTATCCTGCTCGGAAGTAATTTCTCTAAAATAGGGATAATAACCCATAGCCATTACTTTGCGCGCGTCCGTAAACTTATAACATTTGTCCAGTAAACTCACACTTTCCTCTTTTATATTATTTTGAAGCCCTTCAGGTTAGTATACAAAACCCTGATGAGATTGTATGTCAAATAAACAAGTGGTACCGAAATAAGCATCCAAAGAATGCCTCCATACCAACCACCGGCAATTAAAGTAAGAAGAACTAACAAAGGATGCATTTTAATTGTTCCTCCTACAACAACAGGATATATTATATTATTATCAATCAACTGCACAATATACATCGCCAGAATTACAGTAATTACATAAAGAATAGAACCTCCATTAATCAACACTGTTACAACAGCTAAAGCTCCACCTAAAAAAGGTCCGAAATAAGGTATAATATTTGCCACACCTGCTGTAGCACCGATTAAAATGGAATATGGCACTCCTACAATCGTTAAAGCAGTAGAAGCTAAAATACCAACTGCTATAATTTCAAACAAGATGGCTCGTAAAAAGTTACCTATTGTGCTATCTATTTTACGCATCATAATGATACAAAGTTCAAAATAGCGGTTGTTAAACATTTTTACAATTCCTTTCCGCAACTTGTATTTATCCTTCAAAAGAAAGAAAGAAATTAAGGGAACTGTAGCAATAATGGAAATAGTGGAAAAAATCTTTTTATAATTATCTATCAATAACTTGGGAATTTTTGCTAAAAAGACATTAGTTTGGTCTAAAATATCCACCAGCTTATCAGCCATTCCCAAACCGGGAATCTGAGTATCCAACTCCAGTAAAAATTCATATATTCTTCTAATAAAAGGCAGCGTTATGATATATTGTCCCGTTAGCTGTTCTCCACTGCTTAAAATATTAAAAAGGTTGTTGCCTTGCTGAACTAAACCTGGAACCAAACGAGAAGAAAACCAGGCAATGATTCCTGCAATTATGAAATAAATTATTAAAACTGCAAGCCAACGCGGAAACTTTTTTCTTTCAAACCAACTGACAAAAGGATCAAGAATATAGGAAAAGATAAAAGCATAAATCAAATAGTAAATTATGGGATGATAAAAAAATAATCCCAATACAAGCAGCGCAAGTAATAAAATATAAAAAATCCACTTCGTCCAGTTCATAGTTCTTTTGTTCTTTTCGGATGTGAAATAATGAAAATATAGTTACTCAATGTTTGACAGAATGCTGTTAACATTTTAACACCTATATGGGGATTCTGATTGAACAAATCCTTTAAATCAAAACGCGAAACTGCATAAGCTGTTACTTCAGTTAATGCGGTTGCTGAACTGCTGCGGATTTCTTCTTTAAACATATCAATCAAACCTAAAATCTGAAACTCGCGGACAATAAAGCGACCTTTAGGATGAGTAGGACCTGTTACTTCTACTTTGCCGGAAAGTATAAAATAAATAACTTCCAGAGGATGATCTTTATCGTAAAGCAGTTCTCCCTTATTAAACTTGCGCTGATGTAAAAAGTTATTCAGCAAATAGAGCTCAAAAGAACTGAATTCGCTTAAAACAGGAAACTTTTTTAAGTCCGCATATTTATCCGGTTTTTTCCAGATTGTTTTCAGCCAGTCAAATTTATCTTTAATCACTTCTCACCTCAATGTCTTATCATCACAAACAAAAGGAACAAAAGAACAGCCACCGGCTTCTGCAATATCCAGACCATTTTCTGTTTTAGTAACAATATACAAAATTTGAAAACCGGTTTTACCAATAGGAATAGCCATTTTACCTCCCTTTTTCAGTTGTTCTACTAAGCGTTTGGGAACTTCCTGTGCTGCTGCAGAAACCAATATCTTATCAAATTCCTTATGGGGTGGATATGCCTTTTGCCAACCGCTATGCCCATCCCCTATCCGAAAATAGACATTGTTGTATCCGGCATTGCGTAAAACCTTCTGCGCATTTAAGGAAAGGGATTCCAAAATTTCTACCGAACAAACTTCCTGAACAATTTCTGCCAGTAAGGCACTTTGATAACCACTACCGGTGCCAATTTCCAAAACAATATCTGTGGATTGCAAATCAAGCAACTGCAGCATAATTGCTATCATTAAAGGTTGCGATATGGTTTGACCTTCTTTTATGGGTAAGGGACGGTTTTGATATGCGTAATCACGATATTCAAACAAAACATAATCCTCTCTTGGAACTTTGGCAAAAGCATTTAAGACAACTGGAGAAGTTATTCCTTCCAACTTTAATTCGTTTACCAATCTTAACCGTTGATCTTCAAAACGCATCTTCAACTCTCCAATTGTAATAAATTATTTTCTTCCAGCCAATTAAGAATACGCGGAAAGGTTTCGCTTCTTGTAAGCTCAAAACCCAAAGGAGTTAGAGAAATATAGCCGTTATTAACTGCTTCGGCGTCGGTTCCTGTTTCATTATCCCAAACAGGAATATCACCCCCTACTTCATAAATAAAGCCATCTTCATTTTCTTTTATAATCTTAACAAAATTATAATATTTACGATGACCTGTCCGGGTTAAACGAATGCCTTTAATCTCTTCCAAAGGAAGATTGGGAATGTTAATATTCAAAACACCATACGCCTCTGCTTGTTTAGCAATGCCTAAATCCAGCAATTTACGCACCCAGTATGCTGCTACATCAAATTTTTGATTTATATAAGAATTTATAGAAACCGCTATTGCCCGATAACCTAATAGCGCTGCTTCCATTGCTGCTCCAACTGTTCCGGAATATAAAACATCTTCCCCCATATTCTGTCCGGCATTTATTCCCGAAATAATCAAATCCACCGGCTCCGTAAGGATTTTTTGTAACGCAATTACAGAACAATCAACTGGTGTTCCGCTTACAGCATATTCATTTTCAGCGATTTTATTTACTTTCAGCTCTTTACGGATACTTAAAGAATGCGATGCTGCACTTCTTTCACTATCCGGAGCTACAATCATAATTTTATGTCCGGCATTTTTCAATTCTTCCGCTAAAGCTCTGATTCCGGGAGCTAAAATACCGTCATCATTAACCAATAATATCTTCAAATTTTTTTCCCCTCCTAAAAAATAAGCTGAGGATTGCGAAAAATATAAACAACTGCTACAATCACAATAATTACAATAATGATAAATAACCAATTTCGCTGGACAAATTTTACTAAAACCGGTCTATGTTTTCGTCTGTGAGGCATCTGAACTTTCTTATGGGGAAAAAGTCGTGCCCAAAAAGGCCTTTTCAACTTTGCATTGATCCTTAGAGAATGCTGATCAGGCCTTAGCCATTTAACTTTTCCCTCTTCATTCAAATAAGGTTTAAAACCTAAAGAAGTATAATACTTTTTTTGGGCTTCAGTATATCCTTTAACTTCATCTATTTCAAGTTCTTGCAGTATTGCAGCGTGTTTTCTTGCCATAAATTATTCCTCTTTTATCATTGTCAATTTAATCAACTATTTCTGTCAAGCCAAAAAAATCTGATAACACCTGAATAAAATGGTAATAAGAAGGAAAATTGGAGCTTGGTATGCGGGAGATAAAACTTTTTAATTGACAGAAATAGGGCTATTTTTTCATTGATTTCCATTAGTTACATTAATTTGTTTGGAAAGGATAAATCAATGGTCTTATACACGATTGCCTTAATTATCCATGTGATAATCTGTGTTGCTCTGGTTCTTGTAATATTAGCTCAGACCTCTAAAGGAGGTTTGGATTCTAATTTAGGCGGGGCAGCAATGAATGTTTTCGGGGGAAGCGGTGCTTCCAAGTTTTTGAAAAAATGGACACAAATTCTGGCAGTAGTTTTTGCTGCATCTTGTTTATTACTTGCCTTTTTGGTAAAAAATATTGAATCAAGTGCTCTTACCGACATTCAATCCCGGCAAAAAAAGATTAAAGATACCGAACAAAAATCTGCACCTGCTAATCCTATACAAAAACCTGCAACAACAAAATAAGATATAAAAAGCAGAAGTGGTGGAATTGGCAGACACGCAAGACTAAGGATCTTGTGCCTGTTAAAGGTGTGCGGGTTCAAATCCCGCCTTCTGCACCATTTTTTATGGAAGCGGAGCTATTTTTAGCTCCGTTTTTTGTAACTAAAAATTTTTTTGCCTCAGTAATTTATTGATATATGAGTTTAATATCCTCCTGTTACATTGTTATTGACAATATAATCAGGGAAAAAGATAAGGAATAAAAGAAAAAGCAGGAGTTGGTTTGAAACGATTTAGCTTAGTTCTGCTCTTAATTCTGTTATGCAGTTGTATTTTTGCACAACCGGTTAAGAAGAATCCAAACAAAGCAGTATTGTATTCTATTATTCCCGGAGGAGGACAAATATACAATAAGGCATATATCAAAGCCAGTGCTATAATTGGAATTCAGACCTATTTAATTGCTACTGCAATTCATAATGATGCTAAAGTTCAGGATTATAGAGAAAAAATCAATTCCACCAGCGATGAAATATTACTTGCGGAATATAGAGATAAACAAAAGCAATACAAAGAAAAGCGGACTCGTGATTTTTGGTGGATGGGATTAACTCTGGCATTTTCTACCCTTGATGCTTATATTGATGCACATCTTTCCAATTTTAAGGAAGAAAAGGAAAAAATCCATATCCGCTTTGAAGAAGAAACTCTTCTTTTGGAATATAACTTTTAGTAAGGGCATAAATCTGTGCGTAAATCATTATTTCTTATTCTGTTGCTCCTTTTTGCCTGCACACAATCCTCAAAAACTATAAGTACAAAAGAATTTGAACATCATATTTGGGAACTTACTAACCAAAAACGTTCAGCTTATAATTTGCCTCTTCTTTTGTATGATGAGGGTTTAGCTGATTTAGCCCGTTTGCATAGTTCCAATATGTTCAATTTTGATTTCTTTGCGCATAAAGACCATCTTGGGTATCTTGTAGATGACCGAAAAAAGAAATACTATCCTCAATTAGTTGTTTCTTCTATTGGAGAGAATTTAGCTAAATTCGTGAACAGTGCAAAAGTTTTTACTCCTGAAGAAGTAGTTAGCAGTTGGATGAATTCTCCTGAGCACAAAGAAAATATTTTGAACCCTACTTACACTCATTTAGGAGTAGGTGTTTTTACTAAAGATGAAGTGCTTTTGGTTACTCAGAATTTTGCTACTCCGGTAGTGAAGTTACTGTCAGAAATTCCTGACCAGCTTGAACCTCAATATCAATATCAATTACTGTTTGAATATATGTCTACAAAGCCCGCTAAAGAACTGAAAGCTGTGCTGAATTTTCCTGATATGAGATTTAAATACAATATAGATGACAGGTCTTATACCGTTGGTATGAAACCTGTTCCTTTGCAGTGGATTGGAGAAAAACAGTTGGAAGTGATTATTGATTTTCCAGCAGGTAGAGGTAATTATGTTCTTTGTTTCGGTTTCAACAATTTTTATTGGGAGGAAGGAATAAAGCTGAAAGTTAAATAGAGTTAACCACTTAACAGTTGAAGTGAAAAAAGTGTAAAAGTGCAAAGGTGAAACAAAAACTGAGTAAGAAATAACAGAAAGTTGAAGTCCCCCTCAATTATAAGAACAAAAGAGCAAGTTAATCTTTTAGTTTATAATACAAATAACACGATAACTTGTGAACGAACAGAAGGTCGTTCTTACTGAGTAATAACTTCATATTTCCAGTTCAACAAAAACGGGGCAGTGGTCTGAACCCTCAATATCTTGCCTGATTCCAGCTTTTTTAATATGTTCAATTTCTTCTTTATTTACCCAAAAATAATCCAGTCGCCAACCTACATTTCTGGGTCTGGCTTTTGTTCTATAGCTCCACCAGGTATATTGTTCAGGGCTTTTATCAAAATAGCGGAAAGTATCTATCCAACCCATTTCTGCAATTTTATCCAGCCAAGCACGTTCAATAGGTAAAAAACCGCTGGTCTTTTCATTTTCTTTTGGATTGGCAAGGTCTATAGGATGGTGAGCAGTATTGAAATCACCACCAACTAAAATTATTTTGCCAGAAGTTCTTTTTTCCTCCATAACTTCCAGGCAGCGATCATAAAAGCGGAGTTTATAGTTCAAGCGTTCATCATCTTTTTGTCCATTAGGAAAATAGATATTAAAATAGATAAAATCAGTATATTCGGCAATATTAATTCTACCTTCGTTATCAAATTCCGGATTGCCAAATCCTGTGGAAAAGCTTAAAGGAAGCAGTTTTGTAAATAAGCCGGTTCCTGAATACCCTTTGCGCAAACTATGCGACCAATAAATAAGGTATTCATTTAAAGTGTTAAGTTCTTCAGGGATTTGATGTTCCTGCAATTTTGTTTCCTGAATTCCTAAAATATCGGGCTGTTCTTTTTGGATAATTTCTATAAAACCCTTATTCAAAGCAGCACGTAATCCATTAACATTCCAAGACCAAAGTAATAATTTCAAAAAAAACTCCTTCTTTCTAACCTCAACCGGTTTTTATGTTTAAGTAATTCCTTTTTTAGAAAAGGCATTCATCTAATATAATAATTTAGTTATTGCCTGCAGGCAAGTTATTATCCTGCTTGACACAGAGATGGCATTTATTTTTTTAGATTGCTAAATGAAAAATAAGAAAATCTGTCTGTTACTGATACCTTTACTGTTGCTAACAGGTCTTTCGCTTTTTGCTCAAAACGAAGCAAGAAATTCTGCTTTGTCTGATTCCCTATTTCCCGAAATTCCTGATAGCTTGAAAATTAATTTAATAGAGACGGATTCGCTTTTTTATAAGGCAGATAGCATTCATTTTGAATATGATACGGAAATTATTAAGCTTTTTGGCAAGCCCCGCATTAATTATCAGGATACAGAAATTATTGCCGATTCCATCACCGTAGACATCAAAAAAGAACGCGCTTTCAGCTATGGTCCTACCAAAATGAGAGATGGAGAGCAATTACTTTTAGGTTCCAATGTTCGTTATGATGTTAAAACTCAAACCGGTATTTTGAATAATGGATACAGCTTAATTGAAGATGGTTATTACACTGGAAGCGAACTTCGTAAAGTTGATAAGGATATTTATGATATAGATGGTGGCACTTTTACCAATTGTGATTTGGAAGAGCCATCTTTTTGGTTTTGGTCAAAACAATTAAGAGTTTACAAGGGAGATAAAATTGTCGGAAAACCGGTAATTGGTTATGTAAATCACTTTCCGGCATTCTTTTTTCCTTTTATTATAATTCCTATCAGGCAGGGAAGGCATCCCGGTTTTCTTATTCCTTCTCCTGATTATAATAATGTAGATGGTTTTGTGATCCGAAATTTAGCTTTATATTATCCTTATCGTGATTATGCCGATTTTGTTCTGGGCTTTGATATTATGGAAAAAACCGGTTGGAAAGGTCATTTTGATACCGAATACCTGAAACGCTATGCTTTTTCTGGAAATTTTAATGCTGCTTTTCAACACAGCGTAGATGAATACAGCACTTTTGACGATTGGTCATTACAGGGAAATCATCATCAAGACCTTCCAGAAAAGTCATCTTTGGATGCAACTATCAATTTTGTAAGTAATAAACGCATTTGGGAAAGCAGCAGTGATGTAGACCAAAGTTTAGCTCAAAGATTAACTTCCAGTGTTTCCTATTCCAAACCGATTGGTTCTTCATATTTAAATGCCGGCAGCTATTTTACGCAGGATTTGATCAATGATACTGCTTCTTTATCTTTACCGAGTGCGTCTTTTTTCTTGTCCAGTAGACCCGTTTCTGAACTTTTTAATGTATCTTCCGATTCCTGGTTAAGCAATTTTAATTATCGCTATAATGTATATTTAGAACATACAGGGAATTTAAGAGAAAAGAATTATTCTTTAAGTGATTTTTTCTGGGATAACACAATTGATCCTGCAGATACAACAGGAATTAGGATGCTGAATGAACATCATTTGGGAATAAAACAAAATGCCGGAATTTCTCATAATTCCAATTTATTCGGATGGTTAACTTTAGGTAAGAATTTTGACTATACGGAAGCGTGGATGGATAGAGATAGAAATGATGATAAATTTGCCAGAGGTTATGCCTGGACTGCATCTGCAAATGCCAGATTTAATTTGTACGGTTTGCGAAATTTTAAAAATTTCCCTATTAATTCTATTCGGCATATAATTACACCTAATATCGGCTATTCCTATCAACCGGATACTAGGAAGAATTCCGATTTATACAGTTTTGGCAGTATCGGAGTAAGCAATTCCCAAGAGGCATCCAATCTAACTTTTAATTTAGATAATACTTGGCAGATGAAATACGGCAAAAAAGGAAACGAAACAAAACTTAACGACCTTTTATTTTGGCGAATGGGAACTAATGCCAATCTGAAAAAAAAGGATAAACCCTTTTCTAACATAGCACATACACTATATTTCAAACCAGGAAGTTTTAACTTGGGAACTCTATCTTTAAATGAAGGAAAATATAAGCTTGGCAGTTTAAAACTTAGCTATTCCTCACAATTTAGCGCATCTCAAGATCCCTATAAAATTCAGTGGGACAAAATGAACTTAAGGAATCAATATTTTTCTCAGGGAATAGTTCTTAGCGGTTCTGCACCTTACAACAGATATTTTTCTGCTCCTAAAAACAAAAGTTTTGAGGATTTTGAAAGTTCCGATTCTCAAAAATCAGTTTTGGAATATATGCAAGAAACTGCAGGAACCAGTGACTGGAGTTTTTCCATCAGTCAAAATATCTATGCCGATAAAGATATTTTTCATTCCGCAACCAGTAGTTTGAGATCAAGCTTAACCTGTAAAATCACGCAAAACTGGAGATTATCTTACACCAATTATTATAACCTGAAGACAAATGATATGCTTTCTCAAACACTTTCTTTTTCCCGAGACCTGCATTGCTGGAAAATGGATGTAAATATCACTTTGAGAAATGATTACTGGGATTACCGAATTTCCCTGTTTAATACTTTGTTACCGGACGCTTTAAGGTTTCAAACCCATGACAGCAAAAGATATTAAACGCGCTATTTTTTTAGACCGGGATGGTGTTATAAGTCCTGATGATTTTGGCTATTTAAGTAATCCGGAAGAATATCATCTTTATCCTTACACAATTGAGGCGTTAAAGATATTTAAAGAACTAAATTTTTTGCTTTTCGTGGTTACTAATCAGTCCGGAATTGCCAGGGGTTATTTTACTATTGACGATCTGGAAAAAGTGCTGGCAAAAATGCGTTCTTTACTTTCCGCAGGAGGAATAGAGCTTGATGGCGTTTATTATTCCCCTTATTATAAAGACGGAATCGTTCCACCATATAATATTGATCACATAGATCGCAAACCAGGCATTGGAATGTTCAAAAAGGCATATTCCGAGTTTCATTTTCAAATAGAGGGTTCCTATATGATTGGAGACCGCATTAGTGATCTTGGTTTCGGCAAAAATGCTCAGCTCAAAAATATCTTGCTGTTGACAGGGAATGGAGAAAAGGACTTTATAAAAATTCTGGAAACGGATGATTTAAGACCAGATTTTGTCTGCGAGAATTTATTGACCGCCGCTAAACTAATTAGAGATTATAAGTTATGAAACTTTCCACTCATTACAGCGAAACCAAATTCAAGTCCTTTACCTTTGAGGAACAGATAGGGGCATTGAATAAACTTATCTTATCATTAGAACAGAATTTAACGGAAGCGGAAAAACGCTCTCAGATAATTGAGCATATTTTGGAATTATATCTTTTGGTGGAAAAACCCTTACCTCAAAAAATGCAGCTCTTTATAAAAGA
This sequence comes from Candidatus Cloacimonas sp., assembly GCA_023227825.1. GTDB lineage: Bacteria > Cloacimonadota > Cloacimonadia > Cloacimonadales > Cloacimonadaceae > Cloacimonas. The sequence continues at coordinate 87,023 of JALOCJ010000005.1, forward strand.
ATTAAATCCTCACTTAAGTCCTCATCAATTATTGAATAAACTCTATTTTTACTGTGATGGAGCTATCAGAAAAGATAGTCAGATGGCACTTCAAACGGAAAAAGGAAAAGTTATTCTTGATCCTGATATGCGTCAAAAAGCAAAACAGATAACCGTGATTTGTGATAATTTACGCTCGGTTTTTAATGTTGGTTCTCTTTTTCGGACTGCGGAATGCTTAGGGATAGGAAAAATTATTGTCTGCGGAATAACCCCTACTCCGGAACATAGTAATATGCCAAAAACGGCTATGGGAACGGAAAAACTCGTTGCCTGGCAATATTTTCCCAGCACTACTGAAGCAATTGCTTTTTGCCATCAAGAAGGTTTTTTTATTTATGCTCTGGACACGATAGATAATGCAAAAAGTGTATTTCAGACCGTTTATCAATTTCCTCTTGCGATTGTTATCGGAAATGAAGCTCTTGGCATAGAGCCATCAATTTTAGAGCTTTGTGATGAATTTATCACTTTGCCTCAATTGGGTTGGAAAAATTCTTTAAATGTAGGCGTGGCAACAGGAATTGTCCTTTATCAAATTCTGTTTGGAGGTTTTAATGGATAACCTTGCTTATTTTGAAAAACTGCTTATTTTACTGCAAGAACATAGCCCTGTCTGGCAGGCAAATATTATTGAAAGCGATGGTTCAACTCCGGCAAAAACGGGAATGAAATTAGCCATTCCGTTAAAGGAAGAACCATTTGGCAATTTGGGTGGAGGGGAATTGGAACATACGGTTATAGAGAAAATTAGAAATGATAAACCCGGAAAAGCCACAATTTATATTTTTAATTTATCTGCAGATGGCTCTAAATCCGGAATTGAAACTTCTATGCTGTGCGGAGGTTATGTAAAAGTATATGTTGAACCGTTATTTTCCCCCGATAAACTTTATATTATTGGAGCGGGACATTGCGGCAAAGCATTAGGAAAATTAGCTTGCCTTTGCGGTTTTTATGTTGTCCTGATAGACAACCGAAAAGAAATTATTGATAATTTACCTGAGGATTGTTGTCATCGTGCTATACATCACGATTATGCAAACCTGGCTGAGATTATTGATTTTAATCCCCATACTTGGATTGTGATTATGACTCAAGGTCACTTGCACGATAAAGAAGTTCTGGAACAATGCCTGAGAAAACCCTTTCGCTATTTGGGAATGATTGGCAGTAAAACAAAAGCAGCCGCTACTTTTACTAAATTGAAAGAAAAGGGATTTACCCCGGAAGAGCTGGCTAAATGCCATTCACCTGTAGGTTTACCTATCGGATCAAATACACCTTACGAAATTGCAGTGAGCATTATGGCAGAGCTTATCTCGTTGCGTAATCTTCAAGATAAAGAGGAAAAGAGTTTTGTTCACAAAGAGATAAAGAGATAAAGAGAAAAAGAGTTTTATTCACAAAGAGAAAAAGAGATAAAGAGAAAAATGAATTTTATTCACAAAGAGATAAAGAGGATAAAAGTATTATTCACAAAGAGATAAAGAGATAAAGAGGAAAAGAGTTTTTTTACAAAGAGAAAAAGAGAAAATATCGCTGGAAAAGTTTTGATTTACAATTTTCACTTGCCTTCCCGAATACAATACCCCACAATATATTACTCTTACAACTGGAACTATATTTCAGCATAAAATAAAGACATTTATTTCTCAGAGTTCTACAAACTCTTTGTCAAATAGGAACTTGCCAACCCATTTTTAACCAATTGCATTGTTTGAGTTTATACTGTGTTTTTTATCATCTGATAAAAAAATAAGGCGGAGAAAGAAATCTCCGCCTTTCTGTATCTTTTAGTAGTAGGAGTTTATCCGTGTTTATGAGTAATTTCTGCGGTAACTTGTCCGTTGAATACGGAGCGTTTAAAGTAATGTGTATGTAATAGCTTAAGGGCAAGTTTGGAATTTGGCTCACCGAGGAATTTTTCATAGACCTTTAGAACTTCCGGATTATGATGCGACATTCTGACAGGTAAATTGCGGTCTTCTTCATATAAAGCCAAACCTCTTCTCGCTCTGGAAGCAATATCATTGCCGTAAGGTTGGCCTCCTCCACCTACACAACCTCCCGGACAAGCCATAATTTCAATAAAATGCCAGGGGGATTCACCTTTGGTGGCAAGACCTTCACGCACACGATCTAAAACCTTACGCGCGTTGGAAAGTCCATGAGCAACAGCTACATTCACTTTTCCAAAGCCGGGAACATCAACCGATGCTTCTTTAACTCCTTCCAAGCCACGCACTGCCGTAATATCCACATTCTGCAAATCCGTGCCGGTTACAAGGTAATAAGCACTACGAATAGCGGCTTCCATAACTCCGCCTGTGGCTCCAAAAATTGTTCCTGCACCGGTATAAAAACTCATTCCTTCGTCCGGTTCTTCATCCGGTATGTTAGCAAAATCAATTCCCGCTTCTTTAATCATCCGAATAAATTCCCGTGTAGTTAAAACATAATCGGTATCCTGAAAACCGCTATCGCTTAATTCTGGACGTCGTGCTTCAAATTTCTTAGCGGTGCATGGCATAATAGCAACCGAGACAATTTTAGCAGGATCAATTCCTTTTTCCTGGGCATAATAGGTCTTGGAAAGAACTCCAAACATACTCATAGGTGATTTTGCCGTTGAAACACAATCCGCTAAATCGGGATAATAGGTCTCCATAAATTTAATCCAACCGGGAGAACAGGAAGTAATCAGCGGTCTCTTTTCTCCAGCTTTCAGTTTGGTTACGCATTCCGTGCCTTCTTCCATAATGGTTAAATCGGCAGTAAAATTTGTATCCATAACCGAATCAAAACCGATTTTACGCAGAGCTGCATACATTTTTTTAGGAGTTACACTGCCTAAAGGCATTCCAAATTCTTCACCTAAAGAAACACGAATAGAAGGTGCTTCCTGAACTATCACATGTTTTTCAGGGTCTAAAATAGCTTCCCAAACAGCATCCAGTTCACTTCTTTCGTGCAATGCACCCGTAGGACAATATACAGTACACTGACCACAATTAACGCATGGGCTATTTGCCATTCCCTGACTGAAGGCAGTATCAATATGGGTATCAATTCCTCTTTCAGCAAAAGTGAGAGCATAAACCGTTTGCACTTCGTTACATACGGTTATACAACGTCCACATCCGATACATTTATTAGTATCTCTGATAATGGACAAACTGGATTCGTCGGCAGGTGTTTTAACCAAAATGTTGGGTAATGCCTCAGAATCTACTCCCAGATTATTTGCCAGGGATTGTAATTCGCATTTATTGTTGGCAGGACAAGTAGGACAAGTTACATCATGATTGGAAAGAATCATTTCCACAACTGTCTTACGATAGGAACGAAGTTTCTTGGAATTAGTAACAATTTTCATTCCTTCCGCCACAGGAGTACAACAGGCACGTTTGGGAGTTGGATTTCCTGCAATTTCCACAACACAAACACCACAATTTCCTGTAGGAGGTAAATCGGGGTGATAACACAAACGGGGAATATAAATTCCAATTTTATCTGCGGCTTCTATAATAGTCATTGTCTCCGGAACTTCCAGATGATGACCGTCTATAAAGACATTTACTGTTTTAGCCATAATATCAATCCTCTTATTTTCTTACTTTTTAGTTATTTCAATGAATTCATCGGTAAAATTTTCAATCGCACTGCGAACAGCCATAATTGGCGATTGACCTAAAGCACAGAAAGATGTTTGCTGCATTGTTTCAGCTATTAAGAGCATTAAATTCACATCTTCCATAGTCCCATTTCCTTTGCGGATTTTGGAAATTAGTTGATAAAGCTGTTGGGTTCCGTTTTTACAAGGAGAACATTTTCCGCAGGATTCATGGCGGAAGAAACGCAGAATACTCCAAAGCAAATCAACAATACTCTGGTGTTCATTCAAAACTAAAATGGCTCCGCTACCTAAAACAGCGGAATATTGATTCAAGCTGGTAAAATCCATTTTCACATCTAAAAGGCGATCGGGAAGAATAACTCCGGCTGCTCCACCTACCAATGCTGCTTTGAAACGGAAACCTTTTTTCATTCCACCTGCATAATCGTTGATAATGGTTCTTAAAGTTGTTCCCATATCCACTTCGCAAAGTCCCGGATAAGCAACATCTCCAAGAATTGTATAGACCTTAGTTCCAGGACAATCAGGGGTTCCATATTGCAAAAATTCATCGGCACCCTTGGCAATAATGAAAGGCACATTTGCTAAGGTCTCAACATTATTAACTATCGTAGGAGCTTTCCAAAGTCCTTCCACTCCGGGAAAAGGTGGTTTCCAACGCGGAGTTCCTCTGTTTCCTTCCAGGGATTCAATTAAAGCTGTTTCCTCTCCACAAACATAAGCTCCGGCTCCAATTTTGAGTTCAATATCCAAGTCAAATCCGCTATCAAAGATATTTTTGCCTAAAATGCCATAGTCATAAGCTTGTTTAATGGCTTTTTCCAAACGGGCAATACAGAGCTTATATTCACCGCGGATATAAATATATGCCTTACTGGCACCTACCGCACGCGCACAAAGTATAATACCTTCCAGCAATTGATGCGGGTCTCCTTCCATAATTAAACGGTCTTTAAAAGTGCCGGGTTCTCCTTCATCAGCATTAACAACTACATATTTTTGGGGAACATCAAGAGCGGATGTAAAGCTCCATTTAAGACCTGCAGGAAATGCTGCTCCGCCTCTTCCTTTCAATCCCGATTTTTTCACTTCGGCAATAATATCATTTGGTTGCATATTAGTTAATGCCTTTTCCAATGCTACATAGCCGCCAGCACCAATATAGTCATCAATATTTTCGGGGTCAATGATACCTGAATTGCGTAAAACAATGCGGTTTTCATAGTTGAACTTGGGACTAAATTTTTCTGTAACTCCAACCATTAAGCGTTTTACCGGGCGTCCTTTCAGGAAATGTTCCTGCACAAGTTCCGGAATATCTTCTATTTTAACGCCTTCATAATTGATGTTTTCGGGATATACAGTCAAGCAAATCCCTCTGCCGAAAAAGCCCAAAGGTCCTGTTTCCAGAATATTGATTTCTTCCGCTAAATCATTTTTGGCTAATTCATTGCGGAGAGCAGTAATAAATTCCTGAACTCCAGCTGCGAGAGAGGTCTCATTAATTGAGACCAAAATATGACTGCGATAGAATTTCATTATCTCCTCCCTCTGATTCTTTCAATAATTTCTTCCACTTTCTCTTCCGTGAGGTCACCGTAAACATCATCATTAATCATCATCACAGGTGCATTTCCACAAACACCTAAACAGGAAGTAAATTCAAGTGTGAATAAGCCGTCTTTCGTTGTTTCGCCAATATTGATGCCAAGCAGAACTTTCAGTTTCCGCAGCATATTGTCCGAGCCCTTAATATAACAGGGTGGTGATTCGCAAAGGCGGATAATATTTTTGCCTCTTGGTTTAGTGCTATACATAGTGTAAAATGTCAGCACTCCATAAATATGATTCACAGGAATATCAAGATATTCAGCAACAGTATCTACTGCTTCAGGAGAAATATAGTGCTGAGGGTCTTGATCCTGAATTTCATGGAGAATCTGAATCAGATTATCCTTACGGGGAGCATATTTTTGACAAATTTCTTTTATCATAGCTCTTATCCTTTATTCTTCTTGATTTTGCTTTTGTAATTCCTCTGCTTCACGCATTGCTTTAACCTCAGGATGCATTCCCGGAATTTTGGAAATGGCTTTTACAGGGCATACATCCATACAGGTTCCGCACTTGATGCAGGATAGTTGATTGATCGTATATTTTTCTTCCCGACTACCGGAAATGCAACTTACAGGACATTTGCGCGCGCATAAGGAACATCCTATGCATTTATCCTTGTCTATCTCAAAATGCATTAGATCGGGACAAACCTTATTGGCGCAACTTTTATCCCGAATATGAGCTTCATATTCATCGCGGAAATAACGAATTGTGGAAAGAACAGGATTGGGAGCTGTTTGTCCTAATCCACAAAGGGAAATCTTGGAAATGGTTTCTCCCAGGTGTTGAAGTTCTTCAATATCTCCTTCTTTGCCATATCCGCTATCAATCCTTTTTAATATTTCCAGCATTTGTTTCAAGCCAATCTTGCAGGGAGAACATTTTCCACAGGATTCATCCACGCAGAAATCCATAAAGAACTTGGCAACATTCACCATACACTTTTCTTCATTCATTACAATCACTCCCCCCGAACCCATCATCGCTCCACGTTCTTTTAAGCTTTCATAATCAATAGGAACATCCAAATGCTGAGTAGTTAAACAGCCGCCACTGGGACCTCCTAATTGAACTGCTTTGAATTTGTGGTCGCCAATCATTCCTCCACCTACATCAAAAATCAGTTCCCGTAAAGTAATTCCCATTGGAACTTCAACCAAACCGGTATTTCTTATATCTCCTGTTAAGGCAAAGACCTTTGTCCCTTTACTGGTTTCTGTTCCCATAGAAGCAAACCAATCAGCTCCTTTTAGGATTATAGTTGCAATATTGCCTAAGGTCTCTACATTATTTACTACGGTTGGCTTTTTATAAAGACCTTGGACTGCAGGATAGGGTGGTTTGGGAGTTGGATTTCCTCTTTGACCTTCAATGGATTGAATTAAAGCTGTCTCTTCGCCACAAACAAAGGCACCTGCACCCGTTCTAACTTCGGCTTCAAAACTGAATTCACTGCCAAAGATGTTTTTACCTAACAAACCGGTTTCCTTAGCTTTTTCAATAGCCATTTTGATCCGCTTGATAGCTAAAGGATATTCTGCCCGGATATAAAAATATCCGTTTTGGGCTCCGGTAGCATAAGCAGCAATCATCATTCCTTCCAAAACACGATGCGGATCACCTTCCAGTAAACTTCTATCCATAAAAGCACCGGGATCGCCTTCGTCTCCATTGCAAATAAAGTATTTTTCTTCTACAGGATTGTCGTGCACCATTTGCCATTTAAGGTAAGTAGGAAAACCGCCTCCTCCCCTTCCCCGCAATCCTGATTTTTTAATAATATCTATGGTCTGCTGAGGAGTTAGAGTAGTTAAAACAGTTCCCAATGCTTCATAACCGCCGGTAGCAATGTATTCTTCAATGCTTTCTGGATCAATATAACCGCAATTGGCAAGGGCTACTTTCACCTGTTTTTGGTAAAAAGGGATTTCTTTCTGCGTAAGGAAGGTCTTATCTTCTTCATCCTGAAGCATCAAACGTTTTACAGGACGCCCCTTTAAAAAGTGTTCATTCACAATTTCTTCTACATCATCAGGGGTAACTTTTTTGTAGAAAACACCTTCCGGGTAAATTACAATTACCGGACCATAATCACAGGGTCCCATACAACCGGTTTCAATGATGTTGATTTCATTTGTCAGTCCTTTTGTTTTTAGGACATTATGAAACTGTTCTTTAACTTTTAAGGCACCGGCACTTACACATCCTGACCCACAGCAAATCAATAGGTCAATACGTTTTAATGACATTCTTTTCCTCCAGAATCAGTTGCCTGTAGCGACAACATAATCTGAAACGATTCTGCCATTTACTATGTGTTCTACAACTACCTTTTTAACTTTTTCGGGAGTCATATTGCCGTAAGTGACTTTTGGCTTGCCTTCTTCAATAATATCCACAACGGGTTCCAGGGAAGAAAGCCCTTTTTCACCTGTTTGAGTAACTAAAACATCAGTTAAATTGCGGTTAGCAATTTCTTCCAGGAAGGTTTTCATAACTTCTCTTGCACCCATAGCGATTCCGGATGTGCCCATCCCGACCACTATTTTGATGCGTGTGTTTCCACCGCGAAGTTTCATTTCTTCCTGAGCTTTTTCACGGATTTTTTTAAGGTCTGCGAGTGTTTTCATCAGACATCCTCCATATTTGTGTTTTGTATTCCTTCTAATAATGATTGATCAATGTATTCAATAACATCGGGATAAGTTAAAGGTATATTTCCCAATTCTTCTTTAATAGCCGCGGTATCAAAATAGAAGCTCTTTTCCACACCGCGTTCGTGGCTGATAAGTTTAATGGTAAAATCAACTTCGGGATGGCCTATAATAGCACCTAAAAGAGTATCTTTCAAGTTTCCCAGGGGCATTCTGTCTATATGGTCTAATTGAAAATCCACCGTTAAAACAGTGCCAAAACCAGGTTCACTGGTCATTTTAAAACTGCCGTTTGTTGCTTCTGCATTTTGTTTAACCAGGGGTATTCCGAGCCCTACTTTTTTCTCCCGCTCTTCTTTAGATGTATAAAATGGACTTTGCGCCTTATCTAAGGTTTGAGAATCCATTCCTACTCCATCGTCTTCCACAATTAAACGCAGGATATTATCCTGCACATCGCGAATAATACGGATTTTAATGTTCTTTGCTTTGGCGCGAACGGAATTTTCTATAATATCCAGAAGGTGTAATGAAATATCTTGCATTTCAGAATCCGGATTATTTGTAGCGTTTCAGGATTTCGGCTATTTTATCCTTACTATCAATTCTACCGTAGGTTTCTTCCCCGATTACAAATACCGGAGCTAAAGAACAGGCACCTACACAACGAACTGCACTCATTGTAAAAATGCCGTCTTTTGTGGTCTCCCCCATTTGGATTCCCAATTCTTCAGAAAGCATTTGGACTAAGCGAGGAGCTCCTTTAACGAAACAGGCAGTGCCTAAACAAACATTAAGATTATATTTTCCGCGAGGAGTCATCGTAAAAAAGTTGTAAAAAGTAACTACTCCATAAATCTGATTGACGGGAATATTTAATTCCTGAGCTATAAATTCTTGCACTTCCACAGGCAGGTAACCGAATATTTCCTGAGCTGAACGAAGAATTTCAATGAGGGGATTGCGGATTTTTTTCTTTTCTTCAATCACTTTTTTCAGATGTGCATATTGGTCATTTTGCATCTGATCTGCGGGAATCATAATTTCTCCTTATTTTATCTATATTTTTTCTTAAATTTCAATTTTACGCCTGCCACAACCCTTTGCAGCCAAAAACAATTCCTGCACCGCTGGCTTTTCTACAGTTATTATGCTGTAGCCCTTGCCAATATCATTTAAGTAATGAGCATCCGAGGCACGCAAAAAGACCTTATCCTTAAAATAAGGATTATCCTGCACCCAGCTTTTAACATCCAGACAAGCGCTTATCCCGAAAAGCTGAAATTGAGGCACTTCTGGCATAAAACCCAGCTGACTTAAGATACTATTTACACTGGAATCAATATGAGCCGGAACAACCAGTCCATTATATGCCTGAACCTTTTCCACTACAGTGTTTAAGTTCCACTGTGAGGAATTTATTAGAGCGCGTGGTTCCACTCTTAAAATGTTCTCATTTTCGTCAATGATTACTTGATCCCCGAAAAAATCGGGATCGTTATCAAGGGGAAACAAGCTTTCATAGAGTTCTGTATTGAATTTTTCTGCGGAAGAAGAATCCTCAAAATAGGCAAGGAGATGAATTTCTTCCACACTTTGAATTTCTACTCCCCAAGTGAAAAAAAGTCCTTCTTTTTCCGCTACTTTTTGGTAGGCAGGACAATTTGCCATACTGTTATGATCAGTAATTGCCAACCATTGAATGCCAAATTGCTTTAATCTTTGCATAATTGAATTGGGAGACATCTCCAAACCCCCACAAGGAGATAAAACAGAATGAATATGTAAATCAGTGCGGAGCGATAGCATCCGAAAATAACTTAGGAATAAAGTAATTGGTAAAGAATACCAGCAAGTTCAAAAGTAGGTAACTTGCTGGAAATAAGTAAAATGCCTTCCTCAATCGCTTTTTCTATAACTGCAGTTTCGGGTTCATTTCCTTTGGCAAAAATTATTGCCGGAATGCCAGTCATAGAAGCAACAGCAATAACATTCAGATGTTTCATAATTGTTATCCAAACCTGTCCTGATTTGGCAGAAGCCATAACATCGCTTAGCATATCACAAACATAAGCACCGTTTATTTCCACTCCTTCAAGGGCAAGAGAAGGAGTGCAGTTAATGCCATTAATAGCAGTAACATAATCACTTAGCTTAATCATTTATCCTATCCTTATTTTGATTTTCTTCTTCCTCACTATCTTTACTGTGACGCTTTAACAGCACCACACAATCATCAATGGATGCCTTTCCTAAAACGATATCTTCTGCCAGAGCATAACAGGTAGGGCTTCCACAGGCACTGCAATCAAGTCCTGGAAGCATTGTGAGGATTTCATTTATTTGTTTCATTTTCTGAATTGCTTTTTTGATATCCTTATCCAGTTCCATAATTGGTCTGGGGGCAAGTGGAACTACGGCAAATTCGCCTTTTTGATAGAGTTCATAAAGTTCACTGGTATCAAAATCGCTTCCCTGACCTTCTTTAATCATTTTTTTAATTCTGCTCATAGCTACGAAAGGATTTTCCACATTTAAACAACCACCAACACAACCATTGGTACAAGTTCGCAATACTATATAGTCATATTGATCAAGGTAATGATCTTCCACCCGGGAAAGGATTTCCATCACATTTTCCACTCCGTTTACTGATAAAGTGCGGATATCTTCACAATCAACAAGTTCTGCCTGCACTCCGGAAAGAGCCCAAGTTAAACCTTGGGGATATGTTTCAATAGAAGGAGGATTATTTTGCAGTTCTTTTAAGGAGTCCCGTATTTTGCCATAAATCATTCCAATAGAAAAAGCTCCATCCTGAAGATGTTTATAAGCGCCTTCAGGTTGGTGAACTGCAGTCACATGAGCAATACAAGGGACAATTAAAAAAATGCCTATTTCTTTTTCTTCCAAACCGTATTCTTTGTTTATTTTATCTCTAAAATACCTGGTTAAAATGCTCATTGGAGCTTCCTGGTGAAAAAGATTCGGCAGTAAAGAAGGATATTTTAGTTGAATTAAACGCACAACGGATGGACAATTACTACTTAAAATAGGCCTTTTATCCCGATTTTTTCTGATATAATCACGAATAATGTTAATCATAAAATCCGTTACTGCCGCTTCTTCTGCCACTTGATCAAAACCGAGATTTAGAACTGCCTGTTTGGCAACTTGATAGCTAATATCTTCCGTAAATTGGCCAAAAAAGGAAGAAGAAATAATAGCCAGCTTGTATTTGAACTTATGAATTATTTCCAGAGGATCGCTAAGCGGAATTATAGCATGAAAACGACAAACATTTACACAATTGCCACAATCCACACAACGGTAAGGATCAATATTTGCCTTGTGGTCTCTAACCCTTATTGCTTCTGTAGGACAAACTCTAACGCAAGCAGTGCAGCCGGTACAATTATCTGCCAAAATTTGCAGAGCATGAAAATATTTCGTTTCAGTCATATCGCTTTTATCTTAGAAAAATATTATTATTTCTACTAAGGTGGGAGAATTTAATGCCGATGTTATGTGCAATGCATCACTGTTTTTTTGAATATTAGGCAAGCCCAAACCGGCTCCAAAACCTAATTCGCGCACTAAATCATCGGCTGTAGAAAAACCGGGGGTCATTGCTTGTTGAATATTACTAATTCCAGGTCCGTTATCCATAAACTGCATATAAATTAGATTATCAAACACATTGCTGATCATTTTTCCACCTTGAGAATGAGCAGCAACATTTATTTCTGCCTCATAACCCGCAACTGCAATGCGTCTTAAAATTTCCGAATCTACTCCTAAGCGTTTTAGCAAATTCTTTAATTCCGAGGAACCCTTTCCGGCAATATTAAAATCCTTTCCTGGAATATCAAGTTCCAAAACTACTTCCGGTTCTCTTTTTTGAGCAAAAAAGTCCTGCACTTTTTCTTCAAAATCTGGTTTTATATACCAGTATTCGGACATTTCAAATTCGGCAACTGCGGAGTCCTGCATTATATAATATCCCACTTGAACGGTATAAAGTCATATTAGTCGCAACTAATGGAAGACCTCGTTCTTTTGCCATATCAATAACATCTTGCATTGGTTTTTTACCACGAACGAAAACAATGCCTATTAAATCTATCATATCGGCAAGACGGATTACCTGATTATTGGTAAGTCCGGTTAAAAGCAGGGTTGGCTCCTTGGTGCACATCAGAATATCGGAAATTAAATCCGAGGCAAAGGCACAGGGAACTTCCCGGTTCAAATCAGCTCCTTCGTAAAGAACTTCCGCTTCCAGAAGTTCTACAATATCTCGTAAGGTCATTCACTTTTTCCCTTAATCTTTTTTTTGTTATTTCATTAAATATAGATATAGAAATTCAGTCAAGGGAAAAGTAAGAGGGTAGAGAGGTTTTAACTTACAATTTTCACTTTCCCTCCCAATAATCATTACCCCACCAACTATTACACTTACAACCGAGCAATTACTGGTTCATAAATTAAAAAATTGTAAGTTAAAACAAAATATATTGTCGCTTCCCCCTATATTTTAATGTTGTTTATTGTGCCCAAACGCATTATTATATCTTTAGCGCAAACAAAAGGAGGAGAAAAATGAAGCTTCAATATTTGGGACATTCGGCTTTTCTGTTTTCAGATAGCCAAAATCGTACAATCCTTATAGACCCTTTTTTAACAGGTAATCCCCTGGCACCTGTAAAAGCCAGTCAAGTGAAAGCGGATTATATCATTCTTACTCATGCTCATTCCGATCATATAGGTGATGCATTAACCATAGCAGATAAGCGAAAAACTACAATTATCTGTGTTGTAGAGCTTGCTTCCATAATTTCCAAAAATGGCTATAATACTCATCCTCTACAAATAGGAGGTGCTTTTCAATTTCCTTTCGGTAAAGTAAAAATGGTTACCGCTTTTCATGGTTCTGCAACCTCTAACGGTCTTTATGCCGGTTTAGCTGCGGGAGTAGTTTTCAAATTGGACCATAAAACCATTTATCATTGTGGTGATACAGGCATTTTTGGAGATATGAAATTGATTGGAGAGATTGATAAAATTGATGTTCTCCTGATTCCTATAGGTGGCAATTATACAATGGATATTGATGATGCTGTGCGTGCCGTCAGTTTGATTCAGCCGGAATTGGCTATTCCTATGCACTATAATACTTTTGATTTAATTAGAGCTAATCCGCAGGAATTCGTGGATAAAATTACTGCTAACGGTTTTGCAGGAAAGGTGTTAAAGCCAGGAGAAGAACTCCAGTTTTCCTAATTGTTTTACTGTGTGAAGACAAAAACAGGATGACAAATTCCGAGGGGGTAAAAGAAACTGAGTTTTTTGTATAATAATCCGCCAACCCTTTTAGCAATGGGGAATTTATTTAATACATTTTAATTATATCTAACTAAAAACACTTCTTCCTTAATAGCATTGCTTACCCATTGCTTACCCATTACGGATGGCATTAGTAATGGGTAAGCAATGCTTCAGTAATGCTATTGGATGAAAGAGAATAGAAATAATAGTAAACATTATTTCTCCTCTCTTTAATCATATATTGTAGTAAAAATTCTGTAGGCATTACAGTTAGATAACGACGGTTTGTTTTAGCCCAAATAATGCGGTTTGTTTGAAAGCCCGAAGGCAATTTCCCTTTCATTTTTTTCCAATCCATTATTGGAGTTTAACATTACAATTTTGGGCTTTGATAAATATGCTTTATCTTGGTGGATGAGGACTTCAACCTTCCGAGTAGTTTTCCTTTTTTCCTTGACAATTCTTTATCCTTGGTAAATAAAGAAAAAAAGTTAATAAGACCCTTTTTTATCAGACATAAGCTTTTGCTAAATGATGAATTAGATAAAAGGAGTAAACAATGAAAAAAACGGTTTGGTTAATTATTGCCATCGTAATTTTGATGGGTCTGGTTGGCTGTAAAAAAAAGGAAGAAAAATTACCCAGCCAGGAAACAGCATCCGCTATCACAACTTATGCCCCTCTCCCTTCATTTAAAGAGGTTTTTAGAGTTCTGGATCAACTTCAGGCAAAAGACATTTCAGCTGCCGTTCCTGCTGATCTTTATAAAACCAAGCAAGAAGAGGTTCGTAACGCTTTTTCCTTAGGTTTACTAACGGCAGATGCTACTTTAGCTGCTAAAGGTCATAATAAAAAGCGCCTGAGTCAGATTTCTTCCAGGATGATGGATTTAACCACTCTTCTGGGTTTGGAGGAAGAAGTAAATCAAATGAGTGCCGAACTGAAAAATTTGCTTGAAAAAGAACAATGGACTGAACTGGAAACCGCTTTGGATAATCACAAGAAAAAAGTGGAAGATAAGCTCTGGGAAATGGAAAGTTTTGATAACTACACTTTGATGCTTCTCGGCGGTTGGATTGAAGCTACCAATCGCGTTGCCTGGCTTATAAAACAGGATTACTCTGCAGAAAAAACCAAGGTATTGAATCAAAAAGGCACATTCAACAGCTTAATCGGCAATTTGAAAAATATCAAAGCAGAACATATTACCAGTCAACCCGAATTTCAAGAGGTTTTAGGTTTGATGGAACAGCTTAAAGCGGTTATTGATGCCGATAAAGAAAAGACATATACTCCGGAACAGCTGGATCAAATAATTTCGCTGACTAATCAGATTAAAGAGACCTTTAAAAAGTAATTTCTGCTATTATTATGTTACAATCAGGTTGGGAAAAAGCAAGATTTAAGGATTGCTGATATTACTTTCCCAACCTTATTATCTATGGCTGTTCTATTGAATTCTGATGGAACAGATACAGAATAATGGATTTTTTTGAACTTTGTGGCAAATTGTGGTTTGCCATCCTGCAAAAAACTAAAAGGAAGATAATGAAAAAAGTAATACTAATTTCGGGTATTCTATTCTTTTCCACCCTGTTATTTGCCCAATCCACCTTTTTTTGGATTGAAGATGTTCCCTGGGATGATGGAAAGGCGCTAAACATTAAAGCAAATGTTCCTGCCGATACTGTCTATCTGCAAAAAGCTTTGGAAGATGGAACCTGGGAAACAATTTACACTGGTAAAGGAAGGTCTCTTTCCTTTACGCAAAATGAACTTAATCCTGATATTAAATACAGATACCGTTTGCTGGTTCCGCGTCCTGCATTTAATGATACCATATTTTTTATGGCAGAAGCTCAACCAAAGGAACAATGGTTCTATCTGCACAAGCTTTCCTATCTTTTAATTCTGCTTGCTGTTTCCATTGCCATTATCTATTATGTTCAAAATGCTCGCAAAGGAAAGGACTATTATATTCGCAGAATTAGCGGTCTGGATTGTATTGAGGATTCCATTGGCAGGGCTACGGAAAAGGGAAAACCCATTCTTTTTGTTCCCGGAATTATGGATTTGGATGATATTCAAACCATATCCAGTTTAACCATCTTAAGCCATTTAGCTCATAAAGCGGCGGAATATGATACGGAAATAATTGTTCCCTGCAGGTTTTCTATGGTTTTATCCGCTGCCAGAGAAGTAGTAAAAGAAGCATATATCAAAGCCGAAAAGCCCGATGCTTACAATCAGGATAGGATTTTTTACTTAACCGATGACCAATTTGGTTATGTAGCAGGAATTGATGGAATTATGGTACGCGAACAGCCAGCAGCTAATTTTTTCCTCGGAAGTTTTTATGCCGAATCCTTAATTTTAGCCGAAACCGGTTTTAGTACAGGCGCAATTCAAACAGCTGGAACCGCTCAGGCAAGTCAATTACCCTTTTTTGTGGTTTCTTGTGATTACACTTTGATTGGAGAAGAACTTTTTGCCGCTTCCGCTTATCTTTCGCGTGATCCGCAACAGCTGGGTTCTTTAAAGGGTCATGATTTCGGTAAACTTTTAGTAATTCTATTAATTATAGCTGGAGTAATAACAGAAATGTCTGGCTGGCATTGGTTTAAAGCATTTTTTGAGGGGGCACAATGAAGTATAAAATCCCCCTTGTCTTTGCCTTCGTATGTGGAATTCTGGTAGTTATTTCGGAATTTATTCCCCACCGTCCTTTCAATATGCTGATTACCACTTTGCAGGATTGGTTTATGATTATTTCCGGTTTTGCCATTCTTTTAGGGCAAATCAGTTTGTTTCAGGCAAACATTAAAAAAATCAAAGAAAAAAACAAGGACTGGCCCTTTTACCTCGCGGGTCTGATTAGTTTTACTGTAATGTTAATTTTTGGCTTGCTGTGGGGAACTCAGGAATATAGAGGAATTTTTGGTCAAGGAGAAAAAATCCAGGCAACGGTAGGAATGAAACCCTTTGATTATCTGTTTGCCAATGCTTTTATGCCACTATCGTCAACAATGTTTTCCCTGCTGGCATTTTTTATTGCTTCAGCTGCTTATCGTGCTTTTATTATTCGTAGTTTTGAATCCAATCTATTAATGATTACGGCTGTAATAGTAATGTTAGGAAGAACCAGTTTTGGAGGAATGCTTACTTCCTGGCTTCCAGAAGGGCTTAAATTTTTACATCTGCCCAATTTGAGCGATTTTATTATGGAATTTCCCAATTCTGCAGCTCAAAGGGCAATTCTGATTAGCGCTGCTTTAGGAATAATAGGAAGCAGTTTAAGGATTATTCTTGGTATTGAAAGATCCTATCTGGGAGGCGAAAAATGAGCGCTAATAAAAATACCCAAACCGAACGCAGAATAATCTATTTAGTCCTTTTAGTTGCAGTTGCTCTACCCCTTATTTTTCCTATCGGCTGGAAAACAGAGGTCTCCAGCTACACAAAAATGGCTTGGGAATTGATAGAAAATACCCCCGATTCGTCTGTTGTCCTCTTTTCCTTTGATTACGATCCTTCTACGATAACGGAAATTCAACCAATGGCAGAAGCAATGCTGGAACATTCTTTTTCCCGCAATCAAAAAATTATTGCTGTGGCTCTTTGGCCTCAAGGTGTGCAAATGGCAGACCAGGCATTTACTGTAGCCCTTAAAAAATATCCTGAGAAAAAATATGGTGTGGATTATGTTAATTTGGGCTACAAAGTTGCAGGCATTGTTGCTATTCAAGCAATGGGAAAATCAATGCAAGAGGTTTTTCCCTCCGATCAAAGCGGGACAAAATATGAAAATATTCCAATGCTGAAAAAGGTTAAAACCCTGAAAGATGTTGCCTATATTTGTTCCCTTTCCAGTGGAACTCCAGGAATTAAAGAATGGGTTATGGCTGCCCGCGATCCTTTAGGAACTCCTGTTACAGGCGGAACTACAGCAGTTAGCGCTCCTGGTTTATTACCTTATGTAAATAGCCAGAAACAACTTTACGGCTTGCTGGGTGGACTTAAAGCTGCCTCAGAATATGAAACCCTGATCAATAAAATTGGCAGCGCTACTATCAAAATGGATGCACAGTCCATTGCTCATCTGCTGATTTTAGTTTTCATCATTATCGGAAATATAAAAGCTTTCTATAGCAGAAAAAGGGGTGCACAATGAGCGGATTTATGACTACCTTCGGACTTTGGCTATCAGTATTCTTCACTTTAAGCATCTTCAGCTTTCTCTATAAGGATAATCCTTTCTATAAACTCTCCGAACAAATTTTCGTAGGTCTTTCCGCTGCCTACTGGTTGGTCTATTTATATTATAGCGTTATGGTTCCCAATCTGTTCAATAAACTCTTTACCGATTTTAAGGGAAACCTGATTTTGCTTATTCCTACCGCTTTGGGTTTGATGATGCTGCTGCGCTTAATTCCAAAAGCGCAATGGCTTAGCCGTTATCCCATTGCAATTATGATTGGCACTTCTGCCGGCATTAATATGGTACGCTATGCTAAGACAGACCTTTTGGGACAAATCAGCGCTACAATGATCAATCCCTTTGCTTCCGATAATGTTATAACTGTAATCGGTAATATACTTTTGATTGTAGGAACCATCTGCGGTGTTTATTTCTTCTATTTCAGCAAAAAACAGGAAGGCATCAGAGCTGTTCCTTCCAAACTGGGAATCTGGTTTTTGATGATTAGTTTTGGCGCTTCTTTTGGCTATACGGTTATGGCTCGTATCTCTTTATTGATAGGACGGCTGGAATTTTTGCTGAAGGATTGGCTGCACATCATTAAGTGAAGCAGTGAAATGACCAAAAATAAAGATTCAGCAATGCTATTTAATGATGTTTTTAACAATGTTCTACCCTTCAGAAATCTGATAATGCGTCTAAGCAAAATCGCTAAAGTTATCCATCAACAAGGTTGGGCTGAAGCTAATGCCGGAAATATTTCTATCCGTATATCCAATTTGCTGCTACCCTTTATCAGGACAAACAGTTGGGAAAATTCCTATCCATATCAGGATTGGTTCCTTGTTTCCAGAACTGGCAGCCGTTTTCGGGATTTTAGTGATGAACCGGAGAACTGTTTAATGATAATCGGTATTGATAAAGAAGAACATTACTTTCCTGATACTGCCAAACCTACTTCCGAATGGCTCTGTCACCGTAAACTGCAAGAAATGAATAAAAATACTAATGTATCTTGTCTTCTGCACACTCATCCCACGGAAGTTATCGCTCTTTCCCATACCTCCGTTTTTCAGAATAATAAGCAATATCCCCAACGCCTGAATGAATACTTATTTGAGGCACTTCCGGAAATACAATTATTCCTTCCCCAAGGAATTGCTGTGGCTGATTATGCTCCTCCCGGAACTTTAGAATTAGCAGAAAAAAGCTGTGAATCCATCCAAGATAAACAGGCACTTATCTGGGAAAAACATGGTCTCCTCGTTCTGGCTGAAAACATAGATATTGCCTTAGACCTTACCGAAGTAATCAATAAAGCTGCAAAACTGTGGCTGCTAAAAGGTCTGAAGAATTGAAGTTAATGAAAAAGGAGAAAAAAATAGAACGCAGATAACTGGATCAACAGGATCAGCTGGATTTTGAGAATGACTAATAGAACACAGATAACTGGATCAACTGGATCATCAGGATTTTATGCTTGTTATAGTGTAAAACATCTTGAATTAAAATCCCTTAAATCATGATAATCCTGTTCATCCCAGACCTATTGTATCTGCGTAATCTGCGTAATCTGCGTTATCTGCGTGCTCTTTATTTTACTCAGTGTCCTCAGTGTCCTAAGTGTCTTCAGTGGTTATTTTTCTCTTTTGAATCTATGAGAGTTAAAAAAAGAGTTTACTGCTTTTTGATTTAACTACTCAGCAATAAACTCACTTTCTTTTTGTCTCTTTTAGAGAACTGGATGAAGCTCTGGATTTCCCTTTTTTACATTTACTTTGCGTACAGAGTAAATTCTGATTATTATAATGGAAGATACTACAAACACGGAAGCCAATGTTGTTATTGCTGTTAGTAGCACTATTGTTGTTCCGATTCGAAACAGTGCAATTGCTGGCATTGTTGTTCCAGCTGCCGCCACGTTTCACACGGTTGGTTCCGCTTTATGAACTCCACCCCAAATTAACTTTTGTAAATAATATGTATTGGCAAAACTAATAAAACCAAGGCGACTTCTTGTGCTTTGATAAAGTTTCTCTATTTCAATTTTACCTCTAATATATTCTTTTTCCCTTTTTTGCATATTTTGTAAACACCTTTTCAAATTTATATTACTAACTCTTATCAATTTTGGAAAAACACGGTAACCTAAAAAAGGAATACCTTGGTTAACTTTATTCATTTGTATTGACTTGTCTTTTATTTTCAATTTTAGGATATTAGATAAAAAATATTTTATTAAAAGAAGATCACTTTTAAGCTTATCTTTGTTCTCCGAAAATAGAATAAAATCATCCATATATCTTACATATCCCTTATATCCAAGATTTTGCTTAATATAATGATCAAGCTGATTAAGGTAAATATTGGCAAAAAATTGGGAAGTTAAATTACCCACTGGTAATCCAATTTCCTCATTATGATTCATACTTAGGTTCTGATTTTTAAGGATAATAGAACATAGATTAATTATCATAGGATCTTTAATTTTACTAGATATTAATTTCAATAAAATATTATGATCTATGTTGTTAAAGAACTTCTCAATATCCAGTTTCAAAAACCAAGGGTACTGCCGGGAATATTTTTGAACTGCTAATACAGCTAAATGCAAACCCTTACCTTTACGAGTGGCATAAGAATCCTTAATAAAAATGCTTTCAAAATAAGGTTCTATAACATTTATTAGAGAATGATGCACTAATCTGTCTCTAAAAACAGCAACGCTAATCAAACGTTCCTTAGGTTCCTTAATAGTAAAGTATCTATAGGGTTGAGGACGATAGTTTCCATTAATTAATTCCTTTTGTAATTCCCATAAATTTTTCTCACAATAAAACATCCATTCTGCTGTTTCATACTTACTCTTTTTATGCTTACAAGCATTTTTATAAGCTAAATACAGATTCTGCCAGGAGGTTAATTTTTCCCAAAGATATCCAACCCGTTTAGGCACTTTTTAACCAACCCCCCACCATTTTACCACTTTCCAGTAATTCCTTGCTAATGTATTGATATTGATTTTCAGCTAATAATTTCATCTTATAAGCCATCTGGATTAATGTTCTTAATACATCCAACTTTATGTTTATCTTTATCAAATATTCCCTTTTTGACGAACTGTAAATCGTTTGAACAATTAATTCCAATATCTCTAAACAAAGGTTGTCCATTTTTTGAGCTAATGAATATCTCAAATTTTTCGGAAATCTTTCCGTTCTCCCAAATATCCAGATAGATATATCCATCCATTTTATATATAAAGGATAGTCATTTTTCAATTTCTAATACCGCCTCTTGTAATAATTTGATTATCTGTTCCCCATACTTTTCCGCTTTACTCTTCATCCCTTTTATAGAAGAAAAATCACTAATAGTTTTGGGTTGTTTTTTCACAATCTCATAAATCTGGGAATTATACATAATAATATAAGCAGGAAAGCCCTCATTGGCAGCTAATTCATTACGCCAATCCCTTAATTTTTCATATTGAGCTTGTTCCAATTCACTTAAACTTTCCATATCAGGTATAAAATGACTCCCCTTTCTTGGTAAATACTCTATAAAAAAAGAATAATAGATATTCCCTTCGTTATTGATAAATTCTTTTTCTACGCGAATTATATTATTATTCTGACAAAATTGATTGAATCCCTGATCTTCAAAAACTCCTTTGTCTCTGTCAAATCTTACTAACATCAATTTAAACATTTATACTTAATCTCTTCTTTGCAACTTTCACCTACAAATTCTATTTTTTGGTTAAAGCTACTTCTAATATAGTTTCCATATTGAAACTGCAGTTATTTTAGTAAAACTATTATGGATTCCTGCTTTCTTATGAATGATAAAGTGCTTTTCAATCTTAAAATGATATAAATAAGCATCTTATTATTAACTTTTCTATGTTATCAGGATATGTTTTCATTTGAAAAAAAAATTTCAGCAGGGGGATATATCCCCCTGCACCCCCTATCAATTCTTCTCTTCTTAATTCTTTCATTTTGGTTCTTACTTGGCAAAAGGCAAAAAGGTAAAAAAGCAAAAATCAATCAAGGGAAACCCTACAAACACGGAAGCCAAAGTAGTAAACGCTGTCAGTAGCACTATAGTAGCGCCGACCCGAAACAGTGCAATTGCCGGCATAGTCGAGCCAGCTGCCGCCACGCCTCACACGGTAGGTACCGCTTGTTGATCCGGTTGGATTGGTTTGAGGTCCTGAAGGATAACTTCCATAAATATCCCAACACCATTCCCAAACATTTCCACTCATATCAAAAATTTGTAACTCATTAGCTTGTTTACCCCCTACAGGATGAGTAGTGCTACCGGAATTGCCGGTATACCAGGCAACATCTCCTACAGTATTACTCCCGCTATAGGTATAATTATGAGTTGAGTTTCCACCCCGGGCAGCAAACATCCATTCCATTTCAGTTGGTAAACGATAGCCATTAGCAGTCCAGTTACAACTGACATTAGTATGATTTTCACTATTTGTATTCCAGCCGGAGGGCCAGTTACTGGGATTGGTGCCATAATTTTGATAACTGTAACAGGGAGTAAGATTTTCCTGCATACTTCTCCGGTTACAATATTCAATGGCATTGAACCAAGTTACTCTCTCCACAGGCCTACTAAGATCACCGGTAAAATTAGAGGGATTTGTTCCCATTACTGCTTGATATTCACCTTGAGTAATTTCATTTTTATCAAGATAAAATGTGCTAATGGTTACATCTGAAGTGCCGTTATTAAAGGTTCCTCCTGTTACTGTAATAAACCCTACCGGTTGAGTGCTTGGAGAGGGATTATCGCGGGCAATTAATTTAATCTTGTAATTAGTGCCGGTACTCATTCCATCTTGTACTGGATACCAGGTTATCTGTTTTCCTGTTCCTGCACTAACACTATTACCAATAGCACCTGAGGTATGAGTTGGTGAAAATGTGTAGCTTAAGCCACCATTATTGGAAACCAACATAATCACTTGGCAGTTTTCATCAGCAGAAAGATCATAAGAAATAGTAACATATCCTGTATGAGTTGTTACGGATACATTACTAACAGTTGGAGCCGCGGAAAAAAGTATTCCCCAGAAAAATACGGCTAAAATAGTAATCAGAATTTGTTTCATTTTTGTTCTCCTTATTTCATTAGTATCATTTTGGCGATATAGTTTGTTTTGTTAGTTGTTAAGCGGAAAAAGTAAAGTCCACTGGTGCAAGTAATGCCATTTTGATTTTTCCCGTCCCAAAAGTATTTGTAACGACCTGCTGATTGGTTAGGGATTACTTTATTCCACACAATCTGACCTTTCAGATTAAATATTTCCAGTATCGCCTTACTTTCTTCGGCAAGAGAATAACTTAGCCAGGTGCCAGGATTAAAAGGATTAGGATAAATACTGTCAATCCCTGTTATCAGAGGAATTTCATCATTTCCTTCCGGTATAATAACATTGACGCTAATGGGTCCCTTAAACTGAGAAACACTATTAATATCAATCATTTCCAGCCAGTAATAGTAAATACCGGGACTATAGATTTCTGCATCTACATAAACATAGACCTGCATTTGAGAGGTATTGGTAGCATTAATCAAGATATTTAACATCTGAGCTTGAGACAATTCTTCATTGGTTGACCTATAAATACGATAACCATATAAATTGGTCTCGGATTGAGTAGCCCACATTAAACGGACACTACTCCCTCCACTTTGCTCAGCTATAAAACTGGATAGCTCTACCGGAAGTGTCTCATCTGTAATCGCAAATTCATTTGATTCCCCGCTTCCACTAAGATGTTGACAGGGTATCCCAGTAATTGAAACTACACTTGATTCGCCTAAACCGGATAAATGCTGACAGGGTATTCCAGTAATTGAAACTACACTTGATTCACCATAGCCGGTAAGAGCAAAGATACTTCCGCTAATAAGCAAGATTATAAGGAAGATACTTTCTTTTTTCATAGCCATCTCCTTTAAAGGTTTTTTTACATTCTTTTTTTATACTTCATCTAAGTATCAATGCAAAAAATAATCAATCCCTATTCTTTGTCAAGTGCTAATATATTATTTTTATTATTATTGACCTCGCTCCCCCCCCCCCCCGAAATTATAACAAATAGTTGTATATCTCATATTTATTCAAGAAGTTACTAATGTTGATAAATTTCCACAATACCCTAAAAAATATTTTTTCTACCAAAGAGAAAAGCGGAAAAAGAGAAAAAATAGAACACAGATAACTGGATCAGCTGGATTTTATATTATATAAGAATAATTATAAGTAAAAATCTGCGTTATCTGCGTTATCTGCGTGCTCTTATTTTTCTCGGTGTTCTCGGTGTACTCAGTGTCTTCTGTGTTCTCGGTGTAAAAAATAAAATCTGGATGAACTAAAATCTTTTATCCCTTAAATCCTGATAATCCTGTTCATCCCAGACCTATTGTATCTGCGAAATCTGCGTTATCTGCGTGCTCTTATTTTTTATCCGTGTTCTTATTTAATCTGTGGAATCTGTGAGAGGATAATCTTCATTGCACTTGACAGAAAAGCATACTATCATAATATGACAAAATGATTATAAAGAAAGGATTGAATATGGATACAAAGGAAAATATCACTGAAAATAAAGAAGAAAAGGCAGTAACTTCCAATTTTATCCGCTCTATAATAGAAAGGGATTTAGCAAGCGGAAAACATAAAAGTATTGTAACGCGTTTTCCTCCCGAGCCCAATGGTTATTTACATATTGGCCATGCCAAATCCATCTGTTTGAATTTCGGTTTGGCAAACGACTATAGGGGGCGTTGTCACTTACGTTTTGATGACAGCAATCCGGTGAAAGAGGATGTGGAATATGTTAATTCCATTATGGAAGATGTGCATTGGTTAGGTTTTGACTGGGGTGAACATTTATATTATGCATCGGACTATTTTGATAAACTGTATGAATTTGCGGAATACTTAATCAAAGCCGGCAAGGCATTTGTTTGTGATCTCTCTTGGGAAGAACTGAAAGAATACAGAGGCACTTTAACGGTTCCGGGGAAAGATAGTCCCTATAGAAATCGCAGTATAGAAGAAAACCTGGATTTATTCAGAAGAATGAAGGCAGGTGAATTTCCCGAAGGCAGCAGAACTTTACGAGCCAAAATAGATATGGCTTCCCCAAATTTGAATATGCGTGATCCGGTTATTTACAGAATTAAAAAAACCCATCATCACAGAACCGGTAATGACTGGCAAATTTATCCTATGTATGATTATACCCATTGTGTTTCTGATGCCCTGGAAGGTATAACCCATTCTATCTGCACTCTGGAATTTGAAGACCATAGGCCTCTATATGATTGGTTTTTAGACCAGTTACCGGTTCCCTGTCATCCGCAACAAATAGAATTTGCCCGTTTGAATCTTGCTTATACAATAATGAGTAAACGGCTTTTACTGGAATTGGTAAATAACCATTTAGTCAGCGGTTGGGACGATCCCAGGATGCCTACAATTGCAGGAATGCGCAGAAGAGGTTTTACTCCGGAAGCCATTAGAGATTTTTCCGAGCGGATTGGTGTCTCCAAAGCTAATTCTCTGGTTAATGACGAATTGCTGATGTTTTGTGTGCGCGAAGATTTGAATAAAAGAGCGGAGCGCAGAATGGTTGTTGTAAATCCCCTAAAATTAACTATTACTAATTACCCGGAAGGCAAAATAGAGGATTTTGCTGCAGAAAACAATCCGGAAGACCCTTCTGCGGGAAAGAGGAAAATAAAGTTCTCCCGCCATCTTTATATAGAAAAAGATGATTTCAGTGAAAATCCGGTAAAGGGTTGGTTTCGTCTTTCCTTGGGCAAAGAAGTTCGCTTAAAATACGCTTATTATATCACTTGTAATGAAGTAATCAAAAATGAGAAGGGCGAAATTATAGAATTGCTTTGCACTTACGATGAAAAATCACGCGGGGGATGGACAGAAGATGGACGCAAAGTGAAAGGAACTTTACATTGGGTTTGTGCTGAGAGTGCTATTCCTGTAGAATTGCGTTTATATGATCGCCTTTTCACTTTAGCGGATATGAGTAATATGGAAGAAGGAAAGACCTATCAGGATTACTTGAATCCAAATTCGCTGATAGTTAAACAAAACTGTTTGGCAGAAGAAAATTTGCAAGAAGCAAAGATTGGAGAACATTATCAGTTTCTGCGAATTGGTTATTTCAATGTTGATTATAACAGTAAGCCAGGGGCATTGATTTTTAACCGTATTGTGGACTTAAAAGACAGCTGGGCAAAGCTCAGTAAGAAAATATAAGGGGAGGATATTATGGTTTACAAGATTGTGCTTGTAAAAATTGATCAACGTAGCACTGAAGCTACAAAAGTTCAGGGAATTTTAACCAAGTATGGATGCAATATTCGCGTCCGTTTAGGTTTGCATGAGGTCTCTAATGAATTCTGCGCCAATGATGGTTTATTAGTCCTGGAAGTGCAAGGAGAACAAAATATTCTGGAGAATATGATTTCAGAACTTAATGCTTTGGAATATGTGCAAGTTAGGTTAATTGAAATGTAACTATTTCCAGGTATATTTTCCTAAAGTTCCCCGCAAGCCATAGAAAATGAAGTGAAGGGGAAATACAAATATCTGAAGAGGATACAAAAAAGCGAGTTTGCTTCTTCCAATTTGCCTTAAATGGCTATAGGAAAAAGCAAATTCGGCTGCTGTTTTAAGCAGTAAAGAAAGTTTAATTGCTTTACCGCTTTTCTTATGTATAGCTTGCCACAGAGCAATATAAAACAGACAAAAATAGATAAAAATAAAGGCACAAAGACCTTTCAGCCACCAGGGATAATATTTGAATTTGGAAGCTCTGCGGATATTTGTTTGATGATGCTTTTTTCTATTTGTGCCATCAATTGAGGTAACCTGCATTGCTGTATTGGGATTGTACGCTGCTTTTCTGATCTTAGGCATCATTTTGATTAAAAGTAAATCGTCATCACCTGATCTTAAATGTCCTATTCCTTCAAAACCACTACTTTCCAGAAAGGTCTTTTTCCTGTAAACCATATTACAGGCACTGCTGGTAAAAGGAATTTTGTAATATAAGCCCGCTGCAGCTAAAGCATAATTAACACTGCGTTCAAAATTTTTCAGACGAATGATGCTGTCATCGGGTTTTCTTTTTATAACTGAATAGGAAAGCAGGTAATCTGTTTCTTTAGTAAAAGACCGGTTTATTTCTTGTAACCAGGAAACGGGCACAATACAATCAGCATCAGTGAAAGCAAGAATTTCAAAGCGGGAGTTTTCTATGCCTTTTTGTAAAGCAGCTTTTTTTCCTGTTAAGGGTGGGGTCTCACTATAGAAATTAATAATTTTCAGATTAGGAATATTTTTCTGAGTAGCCAAATATTCTTTACTGCCATCGTTGCTATGGTCATTTACAATAATTATTTCATATTTGTCCCGGGGATAATCCAAACAGGCAAGGGAGTTTAGTAAATTTGGCAGATTCTTTATTTCATTTCTGGCTGCAATTATGATGGAAATACTTTGAAAAATATCGGGAACTGATTTCTTTTTTTCTTCAGCAATTATCTTATCTACGCCTCGTTTTAGCCAAATTAGAAAAGTAGAATACAATATTGTAAATAGAGGAAAGCATTTCTTCATTAGCTTTTAACCAGCACTGAATCCGTAAGTTCAATAAATTTTGCTAATTCGGGATTTTCCTGTTTTATATCTTCCAGTGTTTTATGATGAATATTAACTTTAGCAGGAGGTTCGGTTTCTTGCAGTTGCAAAGAGATAGAAATCGGTTCATTAAATAATTCGGAAAGAGATTTTTCCAGAGCTTCCCGATTGCTTTTTATGCACTGATAATTGGTGTTACCTTCAACAGTTAAACAAAGTTTTCTGCCCTCTGCTTTTCTACTTGCAGTTGCTTCTAAGGCAAGAGCACACATCTGGCTGATTTTTTTTGCGCGTGTAATAATCCGTAACCAAAGCTGTTCCAGATTCTCCTGATTAAATTCCATTTTTACAACAGCAGATTCTTCTTTAGGAATTGTTTCTGTTGCCTTGTTAGTATCCTCGCTTGATGAACTCATCCCCGGGGTGGGTTGATGATAGGTTGATGATGAGTAAATGACAGGTTGCGATTGAGTAAATATACCGGAATTAAGCTTGCCGATTATAGCAGTAATATCTTCCATTTCATCAAGCTTGCAAAGTTTGATCATCAGTGCTTCTAAAATGAGATAGGGATTACTGCTGCCTCTTAAATCATTTTTACAGGTTATAAGATAGGAAAGAATATACAGCAATTTGTTCTGTCCAAATAATTCAGCTAATTCATCAAACAAAAAAAGTTCATCCGGATTTATGTCTTTAATTTGAACTTGCAGTTTACGCAAAATAAGAATCCGCACAAATTCCTGCATATTAGCTATAAATTCCTGGAGGTCAATTCCCTGTTCAAAAATTAAATGCAGTTCATTAATTAAGCCCTGAGTATCTTTATTATATATAAGAGTTAGAAACTTTTGATATATCTGATTGGGAATCAAACCGAAAATTTGACGGACTTTATCTATAGTTATATTATTCAAACAGTAGGAAATTGCCTGATCCATCAAAGAAAGCGCATCCCGCATCCCTCCATCCGCTTTACGAGCTATTAAATAAAGTGATTCAGAATCAATTTTTATTCCTTCCAAAGTGCTTATTTCCTGCAACCGTTGAACTATGGACTCAATTGGAATGCGTTTAAAATCATAACGCTGACAACGGGAAATAATAGTCGGCAAGACCTTTTGCGGTTCCGTAGTAGCAAAAATAAAAATAACATTATCCGGAGGTTCTTCAAGGGTTTTAAGTAATGCATTGAAAGCATTTTTAGAGAGCATATGAACTTCATCAATAATATATATCTTATAATTGGAACTGCTGGCAGGATATAAAAGCTCGCGTTGTAATTCCCGAATATCATCTACACTGGTATTGGAAGCACCATCAATTTCAATTACATCCGGAGAAGTTCCTGCCGTAATTTCCAGACAATTGGAACAGGCATTACAAGGTGTAATGGTCGGTCCGTTTACACAATTCAAACTTTTTGCCAAAATTCGTGCCAAAGAGGTCTTCCCTACACCCCGAGGTCCTGTAAATAAATAAGCATGAGCTATTCTATTTGTAGCAATGGCACTTTGCAGGATTTCGGTTATATGCTCCTGAGCGTAAACTTCCTTAAAGCTCTGGGGACGGTATTTTCTTGCTAATACAATGTAACTCATCTATCCTCACGAAATATAATACAATACTATTATTATGCCAGCTTTCTATAACTACTTTTTTAAGCAAGTATTTTCTGCTGGACAGATTATCAGCCCTTTATTTTAAGTGCTATAAGAAGTTTATTCCAGATGGAGGTTCAAAAATGAAGTTGGAAGGAAAAGTTGTTATAGCACAAGGCGGAGGTCCTACTGCTGTAATCAATCAGTCCTTAGTGGGAGTAACCTTGGAAGCAAGAAAATTTCCCCAAGTTACACGAGTTTATGGAGCCCTGTATGGTGTTCAGGGAATTGTGAATGAGGACTTTGTGGATTTAACTCAGGAAACAACTCATAATTTGGAACAAGTTGCTGATACACCATCTTCTGCATTACTTTCAACGCGTGATAAGCCCGACGAAAAGTATTGTATGGAAATTTTCAAAGTGCTCAAAGCACACGATGTAAGATATTTTTTCTATATTGGAGGCAATGATTCTGCCGATACAGTCCGCATTGTAAATGAACAGGCGACTAATGCTGACTATGAATTTCGGGCTATACATATTCCTAAAACCATTGATAACGATTTGGTTTTGAATGATCATACGCCCGGTTTTGGCTCTGCTGCAAGATTTGTTGCCTGTGCTTTTACAGGTGCCAATTTAGATAATCGCGCTTTGCCTGGTGTTTATATTGGAGTGGTTATGGGTCGTCATGCCGGTTTTTTAACTGCTTCTTCTGCTATGGCACAAAAATATCCTGATGACGGACCTCATTTAATATATTTACCTGAAAGACCTTTTCACCGTGAAAATTTCTTAAACGATGTAAAACGCATTTATGATCTTTACGGTAGATGTGTAATAGCTGTTTCGGAAGGAATTACGGATGCCAACGGGATACCGATAGTTACAAAACTTTCCGGTAATCAGGAAAAAGATGCTCATGGCAATGTTCAACTTTCGGGAACTGGAGTTCTGGGAGATTTACTCAGCGAACTTGTTCGCACAAAACTGAAAATTAAAAGAGTCCGTAGCGACACTTTTGGTTACTTACAGCGTTCTTTTATCGGTTGTGTAAGTGATATTGATCAAAGGGAAGCACGCGAAGTTGGTGAACGAGCCGCTCATTATGCTATCTGGTATAATTTGGATGGTTCAATTTCTATTCAAAGAACCGGCTTTTACTCTGTGAATTATCAATTGGAAAATTTAATCGATATTGCTGGAAAAACCAGAATTATGCCTGATGAATTCATTAATGCTGAAGGAAATGGAATTACCGATGAATTCAAGTATTATGTAAGACCTCTTTTGGGTTCAGGTTTTCCTGTAGCTCATCGTTTAAGAGCTCCTAAAATAGATAAAATCCTAAGTGTGGTGTCCTAAATAAGTTGACAATTATATGCATCTGGTAG
The DNA here is from genome assembly GCA_023227825.1 of Candidatus Cloacimonas sp. Classification (GTDB taxonomy): domain Bacteria; phylum Cloacimonadota; class Cloacimonadia; order Cloacimonadales; family Cloacimonadaceae; genus Cloacimonas. The sequence continues at coordinate 117,202 of JALOCJ010000005.1, forward strand.
GAAAGGATATTAAGTGGGAATACTTTTTATCTTTACTACCCAATTTAGTGACTGCATAGATACCCCCATTTTGTACACGAGCCTAATCTTAAGCTGCAAGGATTCATTATCTCTGGAACCGTAGTCATTTTATCCTCCTTTATTGGATAACTATTTTTTGGGTTATTAGATTTATATTCTGTTGAGAGATAGATACCATAAACAAACCTACTCCCATTGATGGGGGATTAATTTCCCACAACCCCTCATGCATCTTTGAAGGTGGTATTGTTTTCGAAAATATCCGTTGTCCTTTGATATTATAAACTCTCAATTTTAAGTTTTGCGCAGTTTGATAGCCGGATCCTACAAACTTAATATACAAGGATTTCTGCTCGGAAGACACCGGATTGGGATAGACATCTATCTGCCATTGGGCAGTATCAATTGCTGGAATTGTGTTATCCTCGTTAGCAACAGTGGTATCGTGTAAATTCGTGTTACCGGAAAAGATGTAAACTCTTCCGGTCTTCCAATGATCATTATTCGTTCCCCACCACGGTGCGCCTACAGCTACATCACATAAACCATCAGCGTTGAAATCACCTGTAATTTTTGAATACCCGAAATTGCAAGTATCATAGCCATATATCCCATACTGAATACCATCCATTATTCCGTTCATTTGATTTCCACCCATCCACAAATACAGGTATCCTTCATAATATCCTGCTTCGTGATGAAAACTGAGGATATCCTGAAAGCCGTCTCCATTTAGATCGCCATGCACAAAGGGATATCCGGTTCCGCTTTCACTGAATTTGTGATGTAGCTCGTACCAATCTCCGGATAAGGTTATATCCCATTCTGCTGTCAAGTTACTACTTCCCAACCAAAGATGATGAGTGTAGCCGTAGATATTACTGTCCGCGGTAAAATCGTCAATCCCGTCGCCATTGACATCGCCTAAGGGACAGCCCCATCTGTTGATAATGCTATTGGAATCATTGATAATAACCAAACTGTCTGTCTGTGGAAATGTGGAACTCCCATAATACAGGATTAGCTGGTTATTTGTTTCGCCGGTATTGTTAATCGGGATATGCAAGAGACAATCATCAAAACCATCTCCGTTTACATCGCCTATGCCACTCAACAATGTTATTGTCTGAGAATTTGCTGTTTGTTTAAACAACCATGGCTGTGATTCATAATCATCCCAGATCATGAGCTTTCTTGAATCATTACTCAAGCCCAGTATTAAAAACACATCGGAATGATTATCCCCATTAATATCACCAATCGGTACAGTCATAATCCCGTTGATTTCAGGATATGGGAAAGTCAGAATTATATCCGGAGTGGTTTGAGGGTTTTGCCTGCCAAAGTAAACGGCTAACTGAATTTCATTGTTCACAGAATTTTGATTTACAATTAAATCCTCAATCCCATCTCCATTAATATCGCCAGCATTATAAATGATGATATAGTTCATCTGTCCAGCATACGAGCCTAGTATTACAAAATCAGGAACATTATCAAAATTGGGTCCACCCCAATAAAAATAGAGCTTACCCCAGCGATTTTGGTCATTAAAAAGTAAATTTGGATTCCAGGCTTGAGATGCAACCACTAAATCATTATAACCGTCTGCATTGAAATCCAGGCTGGCAACAGCACAGCCAAACTCGCTGCCTGCAAACTCACCACTGAGATAGGTCATCACATCTAGAAATTGGTTTTGAGCATATAAAATACCAGTCAAGAGAATGGTTAATACCATAGTAGCTACTGCTCTTGAATACTTTGTCATTCTTCCTCCCAGAAAGCATCTTTTAAATCAAAAAACACAATATGCTTAGCATAAACTAAATTACAAAAGGTTGAGTCCCAAATGTTGGTGTCCATTCCAACTCATTGTTTCTCAGGTTCTTTGAGGGCATTTAATATCCCTCGTTACTCACAATCTATGTAAGGCCAAACGACCAATTGCATTATTTTCATCTCTTTAATCCAAGTCAAGTTCTTTTTTTTTCATCAAATGCTACCTTGCTACGACGGCGCATATCAAGTATAACTTGTTCATAAAATTCTCCTTTTAAAACGGTTAATAATTAAGATATTCCCTCAGGTAACTTTTTCCTAGAGAAAACTACAACTCATGAATATTGGCTGCGATTGGCAACCATATATCATTCTACCTCATTTATTCTTCCTAAGGTTGTGTTTGTTGCTATTATCGTAAATACAAAACTCTACTGCTTGCTTTATTTCTGCCTGATTCAACCTCAGCAATATAGATTCCTCCGCTTACCTGTTTGCCGGTATCATCTATACCATCCCATTGGAATGTGTGATCACCTCCCGCATTGATATTGCTGGACTGAGATCTGATCAATTGTCCCTTGAGGTTATATATTCTAAGCTTGCAGACACCCGGCTCAGATGCTTTAATTAAAATAGTGTTTGTTCTTGAAAATGGATTAGGATAAGTTGATATAGAGAGCTTGGGTTTCGGAATAACGGGATTGTCAATAGATGTCCCATCTGTAAGAGTGTAAAATATTTTTGGTGAGTATGGGTTATAGGGACTACTGTCTGTAGTAGTTGCTATATAATCTTCGCGGTTATCCCAGTCTGAGAAGCCATCTAAATAGATGCGATATTGGGTAAGTGACCTATTTGCAGAAAAGTCCATCAATAGGCAATCGGTTACGTCATGACTCACCCAACTTGGAGGCATGAGTGTCTCATGATTAAAGAAAGTATAAGTACCATATATTGAGGATGGGATAACGTCGATTGAGTTAAAAGTATCCCCATAATCAATATGTTCCAAGACCCCCTCTGGAAATGCTGATGTATTACCATAATCAAATACCGGATAAACACCTGAAGTAGAATTGCCCCTCATCGCACCTATATACATCATAAGATGTGCTGATTGCATTTTATAACCCTCGGGTATGCTCGGCAATTCAAAGGAAAGATAGCCGATGCTGGCAAAATGAACCATCCAGGCCCAACTGTAATAATCTCCAATATATGTCTCCCCCTCCTGCCAGTTTGCATCTACCGTAATGTAGTTTTGCTGATAGTAGATAGACCCGCTTAACTCATCAACTGCAAGAAGCGAGTCTACAATCTCATTTTTAGAGTCGCCCATTACCTCAGAAAATTGAAGTGATTCTCCATATATGATTACTGAGAACAGGAAGAAAACAAAAAATACAACAGTGTTTTTCATTTATTCTCCTACTATAAATTCGATATCATTGATATCCCAAAGGCTACCGTGACATCTTTCTACTTTTTCCCAAATCAAATCATTGGTAAATACATTGGAACACATTCTCTTAATCCTACAACCATGTCTTTCCCAATCACTTAACATAACCGTACTTCCCTTTTAAAATGTGTTGAGTCCCAAATGTTGGTGTCCATTCCAACTCATTGTTTCTCAGGTTCTTTGAGGGCATTTAATATCCCTCGTTACTCACAATCTATGTAAGGCCAAACGACCAATTGCATTATTTTCATCTCTTTAATCCAAGTCAAGTCCTTTTATTTATCAAATGCTACCTTGCTACGACGGCGCATATCAAATAAACTACCAGGGCTTGTTTTTGAACAGTTAAAAATTTCTTTCATCGCACATTACACTCTTTAACATATAGTTTCTTCAGCTACTGATACTACTATTTATAATAAGAATATATTGTTAAGCACAAAATTGTTTTTTCCTATTTTTTTTATGGAAATTTGTAAACACCCTTGCAGTTTCATTTTTCAGTATACATAAGTTCCGTAGAAACGGTGGAGAAAGATAATAGGTTGCCGAAGCAGAATTCAGCAACCCATTAAAAAAACGAGAGGTAGCTTAAGAATTTTTTTATCCCTTGACATAAAAGGATATAAATATAAGGTGGAAAAAAAAATTAAATACCTGGAGGAACTAATGACCATCAATGAATTTATGGCGAAAGTGGAAGCCCGAAATTCAGGGGAACCTGAATTCTTACAGGCAGTTAAAGAAGTTGTAGAAACAGTTTGGGATGTTTATATTAACAATCCTCGTTTCGTAAAAGCGAATATTTTGGAGCGTATTGTAGAGCCCGAACGCGTAATTATTTTCCGCGTTCCTTGGGTTGATGACAAAGGTGAAGTGCAAGTAAATCGTGGTTTCCGTGTTCAATTTAACAGTGCAATCGGACCTTATAAAGGTGGATTGCGTTTTCATCCCAGTGTAAATCTTTCCATTCTTAAGTTCTTGGGTTTTGAGCAGATCTTCAAAAATAGCTTAACTACTCTTCCCATGGGAGGAGGCAAAGGTGGCAGTGATTTTGACGCCAGAGGAAAAAGTGATGCCGAAATTATGCGTTTCTGCCAGTCATTTATGACAGAACTATTTCGTCATATTGGTCCCAATACAGATGTTCCGGCAGGTGATATTGGAGTTGGAGCTCGGGAAATTGGCTATTTATTTGGAATGTATAAAAAGCTTATGAATGAATTTACCGGAGTTCTTACTGGAAAAGGTCTTAATTGGGGTGGTAGTTTAATTCGTCCTGAAGCAACCGGTTATGGAGTTGTTTATTTCACTGAAGAAATGCTGAAAACCAAAGGTGAAACTATTAAAGGTAAGAGAGTAGCTATTTCAGGTTTTGGCAATGTTGCTTGGGGTGCCGTTCAAAAAGTGAATCATCTGGGTGGAAAAGTTGTAACTATTTCCGGTCCCGATGGTTATATTTTAGATGAAGATGGTATCAGTGGTGACAAAATTGATTATATGCTTGAACTGCGTGCTTCTAATAATGACCGTGTAAAAGACTATGCAGATAAATATCCTAGCGCGAAATTCTTCCCTGGAAAGCGCCCCTGGGAAGTGAAAGTTGATGTTGCTATTCCTTGTGCTACGCAAAACGAACTGAATGGAGACGATGCAAGATCACTGATAAATAATGGAGTTTTCTGTGTAACGGAAGCAGCTAATATGCCTTGCACTCCGGAAGCAATGGAAATTTTCTTAAATTCCAAAATCCTTTATGCCCCTGGAAAAGCAGCAAATGCAGGTGGAGTAGCTACAAGCGGCTTGGAAATGACTCAAAACTCTATGCGTTTAAGCTGGAGCAAAGAAGAAGTAGACGAAAAGTTACGCGAAATTATGAAAAACATTCATCAGGCATGTGTTGATAGTGGCAAAGAACCTGATGGCTATGTAAATTATGTTAAGGGAGCCAATATTGCCGGCTTCTTGAAAGTAGCCAATGCTATGTGTGACCAAGGTATAGTGTAAGAAAAAACCCCTTAATCTCTCTAATATACACAAAGCCCGTTACGATTATTGCGTAACGGGCTTTTTTAGGTTATCGGGTAAAGAGGAAAACATATTAAGTGAAAAAGGGGACAATGTGAAATGAAGAAACAAATATCATTGCAAACAAATATCTTCCAAACCTTAAAAACCTCAAGACCTTATTGTTAAGAAAATTTAACCAAAATATAGCTGTTTTTTCTTGCTTAAAAGCAGTTATATTATTTACAGGTTTTATATGGAAGCAAAAGGTAAAAAAATATTTGTAGTTGAGGATGAAAAAGACATTCTGGAACTAATCAGAATGAAATTGGAGAGTGCAGGATTTGTTACTAAAGGTTTTAAAACAGCCCTGCCGATGCTCAATTTGCTTAAAATAGAGCATCCAGACCTTATTATTTTGGATTTAATGTTACCCGATATGGATGGAATGGAAGTTTGCCAAAAACTCAAAAGTGACAAGGCAACTCAAAAAATACCTGTCTTAATGCTTACTGCAAGAACAGACCTGGAAGATAAAATTCAGGGCTTGGAATATGGTGCGGATGATTATGTAACCAAACCCTTTGAAACCAGAGAATTGATTGCCAGAATAAAAGCAATTTTCCGACGCAGCGATTGGGAAAGCAATAAAAATGTTCTTTCCGTAACTAAGGACTTCATTATTGATTTTAACCGTTACGAGGTTTGGGTTAAAGGTAAGCGTTTAGACCTTACATTAACGGAATTCAAAATTTTACAGCTTTTAACCAAAAGACCAGGTTGGGTGTATAACCGCAGTCAAATTCTGGATTATCTTTGGGGTAATGATAAAATAGTAATTGAACGCACAATTGATGTTCACATTCGTAATTTGAGAGAAAAACTGGGTGACTATGCTTATCTGATTAAAAATATCAGAGGGGTGGGCTATCAATTTTCCGACGAGGGAAAAAATGATCTTAAAAAAGATTAGTTTTACTCTTCACTTGATTTTATCCTTTGCTTTCATCTTATTGCTGGTAGCTATTTTAATGTTGGCTAATTCGCCCATTTGGTTTACTCTGATTATTTTATTACTTGTATCTACATTGCTTATCCTCAATATAATATTTAATTTGCGTAAACAGCTTTCCTTATTCTCGCAAACAACATTGCAAGTGGCTGAAGGAAATCATACTTCACGCTTTCCAGAATTGGATTTTACAGAATTGAACACTTTAAGTAACGATTTAAATAGTATGCTGGAAAAGCTGGATAAGACCATTCATCATTTAGCTGTGCATCGCGAAGAATTGCGTTTAGTGCTGAGCACTATAGATGATATTTTATGGTCTCAAAGTTTAGAAGGTAAGTTAGAATGGGTAAATCAGTCATTTCAAGAAATTTTCGGTAGCATAGATACTAAAAGGAAGATATACTATTGGGAAGTGATTCGCGATCCCACCTTGCTTTCTTTTATTAAAGACACAGAAACCAGTAAAGACAAATTGATGAAAGAAATTATGATAAACAATCATTTTTATTTACTCTCCAGCACGCATAATGACACAGCAAAACGCCAGGTTTTCATTTTGCAAAATATAGATGAAATCCGCCAAGCAGAGCAGATGAAAAAGGATTTTATCGTAAATTTAGCTCACGAGCTCCGAACACCTTTAACGGCAATCAGCGGATTTGCGGAAGCAATGGAAGATAGTATTGATGAAACACACCGAAATTACCTAAAAATTATCCAAAATCACACCCAGCGTTTAATTCATCTAATTAGCGATCTAGAACAGCTTATCCGTCTGGAAAGCATAAAAGAACTTGAATGCCAAGATATAAATTTAGCTACTTTTTTCCAAAATATCGCCTTGATCTTAACTCCGATGGTGGAAGAAAAAGGACTTTATCTTAAAATGGAACTGGATGAAAATTTACCGCGCCTGATTTGTGACCCTTTTAAATTGGAACAGGTATTCATCAATTTAGTCCAAAACTCTCTGCGCTATACAACTCAAGGCGGAATAACCATTCGTAGTATATTAGTAGCTAATGAAGCACTTTTTGAGGTTTCCGATACCGGCATTGGCATAGATAATATCCATTTGCCGCGTATTTTTGAACGCTTTTATGTGGCTGATTCAGCGAGAAATAAAACCCAAAGCGGAACGGGATTGGGTTTAGCCATTGTAAAACATATCATTCAATTACATCATGGCTCCATAACAGTAAAAAGTGAACTGGGAATAGGCACCGTTTTCAGTATCTTATTACCCTTAGCACAACCCAACCAACTGGAAAATAATGATTGACCTAAGTCCTGATGAACTAATTGAACGCTATGGCAATTTTGCCTACAGCATCGCTAAACAATATCGGAATAAAGGGCTGGATTGGGAAGACCTCAAACAGGAATCACTTTTGGGTTTGCTGAAAGCAGGCAAACATTTCCTTCCGGAAAAAGATATTCAATTTACTACTTACGCCAATTATTGGATTAAAAAACAAATTATAGAATCGCTAAAAAATAATTCCTCCACAATAGAAGAGGACTTTAACGAGAATATTTCAAAAGCGAATGACACATCGGAAGCTGCAAATCTTCGCCTAAAAGAAAGTCCAATTGCCCCACCGGATACGGAAGAAAATAATCTAAGCTTAAATTTTACACAGTATCTGCCACCTTTGGAAAAAACCATTTTGGAATTGTCCTTTAACGAAAAAAAGACCCTAAAAGAAATTGCCCAAATTTTAAATATCAGTGTGGAACGCGTTAATCAGCACAAGAAAAAAGCCTTCCGCTGCCTAAAAAAACACTACCCTCAAAGTTAATACTTGCTTTCTTTACCATCTAATATTCCTCTATCATTTCAGTAACGACTCCCTAACTTTGTTAGAGAAGTGTTAGAGAAGTGTTAGGGAAGTGTTACGGGGTCGAGCAAGAACTGACTAAGAATCAGTAAGTTAGACATTAATAACTTATATTGGAATAAGACAGTTGAAAAAATAACCTGGCAAATTATGATTTTTCAGTAAGTTAGGTAGCGATAAATTCTTGTTTTACCACTAGGACAAAGTCATATTCCTTTATTTAGTCAGCAAATCGGAATATGGCAACCCAATTTTGACAGATTGGCTTTACAGTAATTAATCAGATTTTTTGTCTATGTTATGCTTAATAACCTTTCCTTGCGCGAGAAAAATAGTATCTTCTGCTATATTGGTAGAGAGGTCGCCAATTCTTTCCAGATTTTTAGCTATGCGCAAAATATGGAGATAGAGGTCTATTTGTAATGGATTTTCCCTGATTAGCTTTACCAGATGCTTGTAAATATTACGATTATATTCATCAACGATATTATCGGCATCGCAAACCTGGCGTGAAAGTTCATAGTCCTCTCTGGTAAAAGCATAAAGGGCATCTTTTAACATTTTTAAAGCTGCTTCTTTCATAGAAAAGAGTTCCGGAATTGACTTTAAGACAGGATTTCCTGTAAGTTGAGCAGAACTTTCAGCAATATTAACTGCCTGATCACCCAGGCGTTCCAAATCGTTATTTATTCTATAAATCATCAGAATTTGACGCAGGTCTTTTGCCTCCGGTTGATTTAAAGCAATCACTGTAAAGCATTTCTCATCCAATTCTATTTCAATTTGATTTACTCTGTTTTCAAAAGTATTTACTTCTTCTTTGAAAGCTGTTCCGAAATTAATTAGGCCATCCATAGCCAAAATAATCATTTTTTCCACTAATCCTGCTTCAGCCAAAAGCAATTTTTTTAATTCAGAGATTCTTTCTGTAAGCATCTTTTCTCCTTTTGGAGTAATTATCCGAAAACACCTGTTAAATAGGATTCGGTTCTTTTATCTTGCGGCACGGTAAATACTTTTTCCGTGTGTCCGAATTCCACTAATTCTCCCAAATACATAAAAGCAGTATAATTGGAAATTCTACCCGCTTGAGCAATATTATGAGTTACAATTAAAATGCAAACACTTTTTTGCAGTTCCAAACAAAGTTCTTCAATTTTAGCGGTTGACTGAGGGTCTAAAGCGGAAGTCGGTTCATCCAGTAAAAGGACTTCAGGTCTATTTGCCAAAGCTCTGGCAATACATAAACGCTGTTGCTGCCCTCCGGAAAGAGCCATAGCCGGACTATGCAAACGGTCTTTAACTTCTTCCCAAAGCCAGGCAGCTTTCAATGCCTGTTCAACTCTCTCATTAATTTCGTCTTTACAATATTTACCTTGAATCTGTAAACCATAGGCAACATTTTTGTAAATGCTTTTCGGAAAGGGATTGGGCTTTTGAAAAACCATTCCAATTCTGGAGCGAATTTCCGTTACATCCATCTTAGAGGTATAAATATCATCATCTAAAAGCTTTACTTTTCCTTCAATATGGGTTTCCGGGATAAGATCATTCATCCGGTTAAAACAGCGCAGTAAAGTAGATTTCCCGCAACCGGAAGGTCCTATAACAGCAGTAATATTTTTGTCTGCCACATTAAGGTTAACATTTTTAAGCACATAGTTCCTGCCAAACCATAAGTTTAAATTTTCAGTTGAGAGTATGTTATTTACCATTTTCTTTTTCTCCTGATGGATGAACGAATAACAACTGCAGCCGCACTAACACCTAAAACCAGCAATAATAAAACAACTGCTGTCCCGTAAGCAATTGGCACCTGAGTTTCCGGATGAGTTCCTTCCGTCATTAAAGCATAAATATGATAAGGTAAAGCCATAACTTCATCTTTTAAGCCCTCAGGTAAATGCCGGGTATAAAAAGTAGCTGCCGTAAACATAATAGGGGCTGTTTCTCCAGCTACTCTGCCAATACAAACAATAATTCCGGTTAAAATATTGGGTAATGCAGTAGGTAAAACAATTTTGGTAATTGTTTGTCTTTTCGTTGCTCCCAAAGCTAAAGATGCTTCATAAAAATCAAAAGGAACACTTTTAATGGCTTCTATACAGGAATTGATAAATAAAGGTAATGCCAGGATGGCTAAAGTTAAAGCACCGGAAATTAGCGAAACATTCATCGCCAGAAGGTTAACGAAAACAGCCATTCCGAAAAGACCAAAAATAATGGAAGGAGTTCCAGCCAATGTATCAATAGCTATCTGAACCACATTCAACAGCCACTTTGGTTTACCATAATTAGTTAAAAATATAGCTGTTAAAATCCCCAAAGGAATTACTATGCTGATGGAAATAACGGTAAGCCAAAAAGTCCCTGCTAATGCAGGAAAAATACCTCCTTCCTGCATACAGTTTCGGGGAGCAGTAAATAAAAATTCCCGGCTTAAAACCTTACTACCTAAAGAAAATATCCTGACTAAAAAGATAGATATAGCCAAAATAGTAATCCCTGCCAATAAGCTAAGAAAACCATTGCCGCAAAAATTCAAGACCTTCCTGTTCTTCATTTTTTGTCCCTTTTAGCGATAAAAAATTCAGTAATCAGATTAATTGCAAAAGTGAGCACAAAAAGCAATATTGCTAAGGCATAAAGCGATTGATAATGTAAACCGCCTATAACCGTCTCCCCCATTTCTGCTGCTATTGTAGAAGTTAATGGTCTTACTGAATCAAAAATGCTTTTAGGAATTTGAGCACTGCCTCCTGCTACCATTAAAACAACCATCGTTTCTCCAATGGCTCTGCCCAAACCAAGTAAAATACTGCCAATTATACCTCTTTGAGCTGCGGGAATGATAACCCGAAAAATACATTCCATTTTCGTGGAACCCAAAGCTAAAGCCGCTTCCCTTATGGATTTGGGAACATTTGTAAGGGCATCTTCACTCATACTGGCGATTATGGGAACAATCATCAGCCCTAAAATAACGGAAGCAGTAAATATATTCAGTCCCGTATCTAAATTCAACCAATTTCTTATTAGTGGCGCAATTGTGGACATTCCAAAAAGCCCGTAAACCACAGAAGGTATTCCGGCTAAAAGTTCAATTACGGGTTTAACTATTTCTTTTAAACGATTTCCTGCTATTTCAGAGATAAAAATTGCAGAGCCCAAACCTAAAGGAATTCCTATTATCAAAGCGCCGATGGTGACACAAAAAGAACCGATAATAAATGTCCAGGCACCGAATTCCGGTTCTGCGTTTGTGGGATACCAGCCAATTCCGAAAATAAATTCAGTTAAAGAGACCTTATTAAAAAGCGGCAAACCCTCTCTAAATAAACCATATATTAAAGCAAAAAGCACCATAATAGTAAATAACGATGCGGTATAAGTAATAGCAGTAAATGCCTTTTCTTTATATTTATGCATCTTTTATCCTTTAGTAACATCAGGTGAGGGCAAAAAAACAACCCTCACCTCTTGTTCTCATAATCAATTACCTGATGTTGATGAATCCTTGCTCTTGAACTATTTGTTGTCCTCTTTCACTTTGAATAAAACCAAGGTAATTTGCTACTTCCCCTTTTGCTTTGCCGTTTGTATACATATAGAGTTTTCGGGAAAGCATATAACTGCCATTTTTAACTGTTGTCTCCGAAGGAATGATTTTGTTTACACTGATCAGTTTTACACTTTCATTCACATATCCCAAACCCACATAACCGATAGCCCCGGGAGTATTAGAAACAGCACTTAAAACAGCATTATTGGAGGCAAGCAATTGGGCACTGCCTTCTACTTTCGCTCCTGCCAGAACTTTTTCATTAAAGACCTCATAAGTTCCGGAAGAAACATCACGGGAAATAACTACAATCGGTAAATTGGGACCTCCCAAGACCTTCCAGTTCTTGATTTTGCCGGTGTAAATATCTTTTATCTGCTGAATGCTGATATCCTTAAGAGGATTGCCCTGATGCACTATAATGCTGATTGCATCATTGGCAATAGTATAAGCAACCGGATTTATTCCTTTAGCTTTAGCTGCTGATATTTCTTTGGATTTCAGCGGACGACTGGAATTACAGATATCTGTAGTTCCATTTTGTAAGGCAGCAACTCCTACTCCTGAACCTCCTCCCCGAATAGAAATATTAATATCAGGATGAGAATTCATAAATGCCTCAGCAGTCGCTTGAGCAATAGGAAGAACTGTTGTAGAGCCGGTGCAGGTTATTTGATTTTTGGTAACAGCATTCAAATTGAACGCGAACAGCATCATTAATAAGGGGGTGACAAAATGGATTTTTGTGGTCATTGATATCTCCTTTTCGTTATAAAGTGTTGGCAAATTTCCATTTAAGTTGCAGATTGATTTGCGAAGAATCCTTCTTTCCGTCTGCATAATCACTGTATGATTTATCTTCATCATACTTTTTAGCAGTATAATTTAATTGTAATTGCATAGAAGGATTGTCTGTTTCATCCGGCATAAAATTATAATTTACACCAATAGTAGAAGCAGTAACTTTATTTCTTGCTTTATCTGTTTCAACTCTATCGGATTCATCCCAAATATCATAACAGCCAACTAATTGAAGATTATAAGGCAAAAATGCTTTCAAATTTAGGCAAGGAAATATGGAAATTCCTGTTGCTGTATATGTTTGTGTTTTGTTAATATCTTTTACATCGGGAAAATCCACATCTTTGATAATATATTCTCCCGTCAAATCTACGGGACCATAAGCCAGACGAGTGTAAATATCAGTTAATTTCTGCTCTTCATAGGAAGAATTAATTATTTCTCCATCAAGTTTTTTATCTCGCTCTACAGTATTTATCATATAGGAACCTCCAATTGTAAAACCCGTAATTGGAGTTACGCGTAAATTTCCCAAATAAGCAAAATCGGTATTTTCCTTTAGATTTGCTCCTACTTTCTTATACCCTTCTCCGTTATAAATCCCCAATTGATATTCTCCAAAACCGGAAGGAAGATAGCCATTTAGGGTTATGCCCAAATCCGAAGAACTAACCACTTTATGCTCATCTGAAGGTGCTTTACCTATTAAAGTATAGCTCCAGTCATAAATACTGCCAAAATATACTTTCTGCATACCGGCAGTTAAGGTCATATCTTTTACAGGAATAAGACCTCCAAAATCTACATAAGCATATTTGATTTTAAGCCCTGCACCATCAATGCTTCCGGATTTGGTAGAATAACTTAGGGTGCTGTCTGCCAAAGAATATTCCCGATATTCGTGTGTTTTATCAGTCGTAAATATATCTACTGTAAAACGCCCTTTTACCTGTTCGGAAAATTTGGTTTCCAAACCCAGGTAACCTCTTTCCAATGAAAAATAGTTACTCACTAATTTGTTTTCATAATTTCCATCGCTGTCTTTCCGTTTGGCAATTTCGGAAATCCAACGACCCCAAAATTCGCCACTTAATTTTGTTTCCAAACTGCTTAACCCTATCGGGATACAAAGTAATCCTATACAAATAAGGTTCAGCATTAGTTTCCATTGTTTCATCTGTATTCTCCTTTTTTAATTTTTTGGCTTTCGCCTCTACTTTTATTATACTTCCCTTCTGTTAAGATTTTATAAGGAGAATGTTAAGTTTTCTTTACTATTGAGGTCTAAAGTTAAAATTCAGTTACTCCTGCATATTTTGGGATTATAAGATAACTATCGGGGTGTGTATAATTTAAACCAAGCTAAGCAGCTTCCCTCTTTATTATATTATTTTTCTTTGTTATTTCAATGCTCCGGGGAGGAAAGCAAAAAAATACTGGACAAAATAAACCATTCCTCAAAAAAGGAAACAAAATAAATTTTGGAGATAAAATGAAAAAAGGACTGATTGTCTTACTCGCAATTATCCTGGTAATTATAATTTGCGCCGGATGGTTTATCGGGCGCTATAATACCATACAAAAAGAAAAAGTGAATGTAGAAAGCTCCTGGGCACAAGTGCAAAATGTTTATCAAACTCGTTATGATCTTATTCCTAATTTGGTAGAAACGGTTCAGGGAGCGGCAAATTTTGAAAAGTCCACCTTAACTCAAGTAACTGAAGCTCGTGCAAAAGCCGGTGGAAGCTTAAATCTGCCTCCTGAAGCATTAACCAATCCACAGGCATTTCAAGCATTTCAACAAAGTCAGGCAGGATTAAGTGATGCCCTTTCGCGTTTGATGGTTGTGGTGGAACGCTATCCGGAATTGAAAGCCAATCAGAATTTTCTTACCTTTCAATCCCAGCTGGAAGGTATTGAAAACAGAATCAGAACTGAAAGAATGCGCTATAATGATGCAGCCAAAAAATTCAATCAGCTGATTGTAACTTTCCCGAATAATATCATTGCCGGTATTATTAATGTAAACCCATTCCAGTTTTTCCAGGCAGAAGAAGGTGCTGAAAAAGCTCCTAAGGTTCAGTTTGAATGATTAAACATAAGTTGTAGAATTTAATTTGCTGAAACTAATATTAAGCAGTTCATTAGTCCTGAATATTTATAAGTATATAGATTAGGTGGTTATTTAATTAAAGATGGAAGTAATTAGCTGTTTATACTATGCCGGAAAACTTGAGCCAAAAAGAGTTAACAAAATATAAGTGTTTCAAAGAAAAATAATATTTGGATAAATCATCAAAATGATTATCTTGTTTAGAGACGCCAAATTTATTAGAACAAGGATGAAAAATGCTATTAGCTATTAATTTGGAAAAGCTGACAGGAGATTTTATAACTCCGGAAAAGATAAGCTTGATAATTCGGGTTATTCTTATTCTGGTTATAGGAATTCCTCTTATACGATTGATAAGGTCTATAACCAAACGAATAGTAAAAAACCGTCTTTCTCCTCAAAGTGAACAATTAGTTGTGCGGTCGGTTTATTATGTAGCTGTTTTAATCCTGCTTATTACTTTGCTGAATGAATTTGGATTTCGGCTTTCTGCCATATTAGGAGCAGCAGGTATTTTTGGTGTTGCCATCGGTTTTGCTTCTCAAACGAGCTTTTCAAACATTATCAGCGGTATTTTTCTCATTTCTGAAAAGCCATTTCAGATAGGAGATGTGGTTCAGGTCAGTTCCAATATCGGAATAATTGAATCCATAGACCTGCTATCCATCAAGCTTAAAACATTCGACAACCGTTACATTAGAGTTCCAAATGAAACAATGATTAAGACGGAAGTTATAAATATTACACGCTATCCGATTAGGCGCCTGGATATTTATGTATCAATAAGCTATAGTGATAATCTGGAAAAAGTGAAAACTGCCTTTATGGAAATCGTGGAAAATGAGCCCTTGGCATTGAAAGAACCAGCTCCACTATTCTTGATTAATCAGTTTGACGATTCAGGAATCAATATTCAATATGGAGTTTGGGTAAACAAAGAAGAGTATTATAATTTGAAGAACTCTTTGATGATTGCTATCAAGGAAAAATTTGAGCGCGAAAATATCACTATTCCCTTTCCTCACATTTTTATTGCGAATGCGGAGGAATTAAAATAGAATCCCTAAATAAAAACAAAATAAAGAATAAGGAAGTGTAAAATGACTGCAAAACCTCAAATCAAAGCCATCATCTTTGATCTTGATGGCACTTTAATTGACAGCATTGTTGATATCGCAGGTGCGATGAATGCTGCTTTAAAAGAACTTGGTTATCCTGAACATCCGGTAGAGGCATATAAATTCTTTATCGGCGACGGTCAAATGGAATTAGCAAGAAAAGTTCTCCCGGAAGATAAAAGAACCCCGGAAAATATTGAAACTCTTGCTAAAAAATTCTGGGATAATTACGATATTCAATGGTATCTGCATACCAATATTTTCCCTGGTGTGCTGTATCTGATTCAGTTAGCTGTAGCTCGCAAAATGAAGCTGGCAATTCTTTCCAATAAGCCACATTATTTTACGAAAAAGATGATTCGTCATTTCTTTCGGGGAGCAATGATTCGTCATACGAAAAATCCTTTTGGTGTTTACAGCGGTGAAGAACCTGATAAACCCAAAAAACCCGATCCCACTGTAGCTCTGGAACTTGCCAAACGCTTAATTGTAAAACCGCAATATGTTGCCTTGGTTGGAGATAGTGTTGTGGATATTAAAACCGCAAAAAACGCGGGAATGATTGCTATTGGAGCCGCCTGGGGTTATGGTAATAAGAAAGACCTTCAAGATGCCGGAGCTGATTTGATTTTTGACAGCCCGACAGAGATGTCCACATATTCTGATTCTCAACCCCTTTGTCCATGAAAAGTTATCGCCGGGAATTGCATTTTAGAACTGATAAACGCAGGGACTTTATAAACATAACTCCGCTGGTAAGAAATGCTGTACACGAAAGCGGAATAAAAGATGGATTGTGCCTGGTAAATTCTATGCACATTACATCTTCCGTGTTTATTAATGATGATGAAAAAGGTCTCCATAGCGATTTTGAGACCTGGCTGGAAAAATTGGCTCCGGAAAAACCCTATTCCCAATATCGCCATAACGGTTTTGAAGATAATGCCGATGCTCATTTGAAAAGACAAATTATGGGCAGAGAAGTTGTTGTTGCCATAACCAACGGTGAATTGGATTTCGGAACCTGGGAACAGATATTCTATGGTGAATTTGATGGTATGCGTGATAAACGAGTTTTAGTAAAAATTATCGGAGAATAGAAAGCTTATTACCGATTAAGCGTATACAAGATACAGTAAGCATAAAGATTACAGATTATATGAAGCCCGAAGTAATTTTCGGGCTTCATCATTTTTGATATGTTCTTTTTTTTACTGCTTTTTTATATTTGGATTCCTGCTTATGCAGGTTAAAAAAAAGGATTTTCTCTTTGAAAATGATATTATTTAAAAAAGTAGTAAATTCCTACCTGGGGAATATACATTTTAATTTCACTTTCCTCATCAACTGTGAGAGGCAATTCCACCGTACAATGAAAATTCTGTCCCAAATTAAAATCAAAACCTAAGCCGAAACCAAAATAATATGCATAGTCACTATCCCATTTTTTTCTTTCCGGATGGTCTTTTATAAGTGTATAATGTGTCCAATCCACCATTTGATAATCAATTTCATATTGCCGGATGAAAGAACTGAGCAGAGAGCCACCCGCAACAATATAAAATCTGCCTACCTGATTAGTATCTAAAGTCCGCACATAATTAATTGCAGAACTTAGCTTTGTTTTGCGTCCATTTTCAGTAATAGTGATAATAGAAGCACCATTATAATTGCCATAAATAGAGTTATTAATTTCTTTAGAGCCGGAAGTAAATCCCCCTAAAGTAACTTGTAAGCCACTTTTATTATAATATTTACGATAGCTGAAACCATTTCCGGAGATAGTTCCGAAATGAAAACCCAAACCGGTATTTCGGCTTTCTTCCTTAAGTTTGCTGCTCTGTGTTTGCCCCTGGCTTAAACAAACAACGAATAACAACACTACGATCACTAATAACCTCTTCACTTTTATTTGCTCCTTCTATTAATAATTTCTTTCTGTATTAGGACAGCATAGCTAGCAAATTCTATTCCTTTATCCTGCCTAAGCAAGTTAGAATCCACTTAGTTTTAGCAACTTATTAACAAGTTAATCAGTTTTCTTTTTCGGCAAAGGATTACTTTACTCTGTTTATTACACTTTGTGGCACTTACTTTGCTAAAGCAAAGTCCTTTCCTGCTTGACAGTAATAACCTTTGAATTATTAAGGCACGAAAAAGGATTAAGAATGATAAACAACCATTCATTCCTGTGAAGGCAGGAATCCCTATTGATTACATCGTTTTCAAGATTTAAATTATATTAGGTGAGATTAGATAAGGATTTTTAAGATGAAAATAGCACAAATTGTGGGAGCCCGACCTCAATTTATAAAATTGGCTCCTCTTTCCCGGGAAGTTAGAAAACGCCATCAGGAAATAATTATTCACAGCGGTCAGCATTATGACCGGCAAATGAATGAGGTCTTTTTCCAGGATTTGGATATTCCCGCTCCGGATTATAATCTTAATGTCGGTTCAGGTAGTCAAGGTATCCAAACAGCAAATATATTGAGTGCTTTAGAGCCGGTTTTAAGAGAAGAAAAACCGGAACTGGCAATTGTTTATGGGGATACCAATACAACGCTGGCAGGAGCTTTGGCGGCTGCTAAACTGGGAATAAAAACTGCTCATATAGAAGCAGGATTGCGCAGTTACAATAAAAGTATGCCGGAAGAAATAAACAGAATCGTAGCTGATCATCTAAGCGATATTTTATTAGCTCCTACAGAAACAGCTTTGCAAAATGCCGCCAAAGAAGGTCTGGAAAAAAAAACATTTCTGGTGGGTGATATTATGGTGGATTCACTTTCCTTCGGAATCAGGAAAGCAGAAAAAGCATCAAATGTCTTATCAACTTTGCAGCTGGAGAATAAAAACTACTGTCTGTTGACCCTGCATAGACCTTATAATGTAGATTCTCCCGATAATTTATATCATATTCTCTCAGGATTGGATAAATTACAGCAACTGATAATTTTCCCGGTTCATCCCCGAACACTTAATATTCTTAAGCAGATAAAGGAAATAAAGTTCAGTAACATCCGTTTTATAGAACCCCAGGCATATCTTGATTTTTTACTTTTAATGCAACACTCACAAATGATTTTTACTGATTCTGGAGGAATTCAGAAAGAGGCATATATTTTAAAAAAGCCCTGTGTAACTCTTCGTCCCGAAACAGAATGGCTGGAAACAGTTCAAAGCGGATGGAATCTTCTGCTGTCTGTAAATTCAGGGCATTTTCCTTTGGCAATAAATGATTTTAAGCCCCCTGTTGAACATCCTGATATCTTCGGTAAAAATGTAGCCAAAAAAATAATGCAGTTGCTGGAAAATAAATAGAAATTGCCATCGCTGTTTTTTCCAAACATTCGGTGGAGACAATTCTGAGACAAACTATTTTATCTTACAACGCGCTGAGCTATAATCTTAAAGAACTTCTTCTCCGCAGTTAAAGAGGTCTCCCAATAAGTTTCAGAAGTTGAACCAACAGGTAAAAAAGAACCTTGAGGTGTGTCCGCAGCATAAATAACATAGTTATTGGCGTAAGGAACAACATTCCAGGATATTCTAACATTGTTGTCCTGAATTTGTAATTGCACTTGGGGTTGATTGATAGCAGGTACATAAACTCCAATCAGCATAAAAGGATCTTGAGAGGCACAAAGAGGCAGGGTAACATTCCGATTGGTAACATCTGTAGCCGATATCCAATAAAAAAGAGTATCTCCAATAACCGGAGCTGTAAGGTTAATTAACCAATTTCCGTTGCTTTGTAAGCTCAGGTTGCTATTTTGCCAAATTCCGTTTTTTCCCGTTTTCCAGGAAATGTATGTTCCACTTTGGTTCAGAGCATTAGTATGGGCAATATTCACATTAAAAGTAAGAGTTTGTAAAACCGAAGAAGGAACCGGAGGAAAGTGCTTAACGGAAATCATCTGATTGTCAAAAATAGTATTAACTCTACAGTGAATGGCATCGGTGGACTCAAAATTGCTGTATGAATAACCTGTTACAGTATAACCAGGCATTGCATTTTGATAAGCAAGAAGAGCTGCAGCATCATTGGCAGTTCCCATTAAGGGAACATAAATATGTTTATTAAAGATAAAGGAATTGGTATAGGGTTCATCATTAGAAGTATTGACTCTGAAAATTTTATAGGGAGTACCGTAACTGGAGAGTTTTGTTTGCCACTGAGCTACAACTGCTTCAATAGCACTATATTGAGGATGGTTTGTCGGCACACTGCGAATAAGAACTTTATCTACATCCAATAGTTTTGCCCAACAGTCAATATGGTTTATATATGTATTATTGGGATCCGGATACAATTGATAATCAGTAACTCCAAGATAGTTGTTAAACATAGTATTTATAGCATTCTGACTGTGAGTAGCATTTTCCGTTAAAACCAGGTTTGTACTCATTGCTTTGCCCTGCCCGTCAGTCATTATATTGCCACCTGAATGAGTAATATCCATCTGAGAAATATTTACTCCCAGGTAATTAGCTATCGCTGAAGGAACAGCATCATCATCAGGACGGGGACGATTGTAAATAAAATCAACTAACTGCATATTATTATCACCATCCATAATCGTCCAGGGACCGTAATCTCTTATCCAATAGGAATCGTTATTGGTAATTATATAACGCACATTAGCCATATTAATGCCATTGGCAGAAAGTTCCGAATTACAGGTTGCCTGTGAGGAACTGGAAACAATTACATACAGGAGTCCATTATTAGATAAATCAGCTATCATTGTATAAGGCAAACCTACAGGATAACGAATTATTGAACCTTTAGCCGGTTCCCATTCTGCTACAAAACGAGGTTGTTCTGGAGCAGGAGTATTTATTTGGGACAATGTTCCTATGTAAGTTACTCTATTAAAAGCAGTAACTGTTACAGTATAAGTGATTTCTCCTATCGGAGGATTAGTAAAATTTACTGCTGCTATGCCATTGCTGTTGGTAAATGCTTTGCCGTAAATAGTATTATTATAAGTTAATGCTACCAAAGCACCTGCCACTCCTGTAGAGACAGAAACACTATTTGTTCCAGTATATATGGATGCAGGATGATTAACTGTCATTGCTAAAGGGGTTTTTGAACGAATTTGCAAAGAGGCATCCCCGAAAATATTCCAGGTCTTAAACATATTTACACCATCAGAACCATAAACATCCATCATTTTACAAGAACCGTTATAATACAAACCACCTAAAGTAGTATGGGTTTCAGCAATTAGTAAGTCGGTAACTTCATCTTGCGCTCTCATCGGAGAATTCCAGGATTGATTTATGGAACTGGCATAAATGCCAACAGCACCTCCTCCATGGGTATTTCTCATCCATGCTTCTGCAAAACAGGTAGTAGAAACAAAATTACCGTTTACACAGGCAACATCCATTATGAAAGGAACTTTATTGCCATTAGTAAGGTCTGAAGCATTAGTATTGCTAAAACCTGTTGTTACCCAATAATTATCAGCACCGTGACCTACATAGTTTATAAAACCACGCCCGTTATTTACATTGGTAGTTACTGTGGAAGCTGAGGCACCTGGATCATATATTTGATCAACACTCGTATAACCATAATTTAGAAGATCAGTCCGAATCAAATTCATATGTTGAATATCGCTTTCTCCATTATCACCCTGACCTCCACCTCCTTCAGCAGAGGCAATTCCCATTGCTTGGGAAAGCCAGGTAGCAGAGGTATTTAAATCTTTTTCATAGAAAATGGTTTTATTTACCTGAGCAATAACATCTGCAGTTGTTTGTGCTGAAAACCTGCCAATAAAGATATCCGGATAATTATCACTACCTGCTACAAGAGAAAGACCGGGATCGCTTCCTCCTCCAAAATAAGAAAGAGATGGAATTTGAGGGGCATCACCTACAAGTTGCACAAAAGTAAGAGAATTATCAGCATTGTAACGATTTTGAATATAGGTTTTAAGTTGACTGGCAGTTGTGCCGATAGTGCTGAATTCAACTAACTCCGTATCTATACCTTTCTGCTTTTTCCAATTAATATAAGGAGCGATCTGAGAAAGAAAATTCGTATGACAGATAACCAGTAATTTACCGTAGGAATCATCCACAGGAGTATAACGATAGGAATTCCAGTTCAGGAAATGGTTTTCATAGAGAGTATAAAAACTCCGGGAGATAGAAATTCGGGAACGGTTGAAAGTGTTCACGCTATCAGTTCCTTTATTATATACTCTCACTTTAAAATAAGTATAAACTCTTAAAGAACCGGTAACAGGATTATAGGCAAAGGGATTGGTTAAAACAGTTATTCCCCGAAAATCCCTTAAAATATAAGGTTCCGACAAATTTGCAATTGTATTGGGATAATAAAAGGGCTCCTCATATACATTACCAAATGTGTAAGGAACTTTAGCGGGATCTATATCACGCGTAATAACTCCTTTGGAAGGAGCTACTTTTATTGCATAGTCCTTAAATTCAATATCAAAAACCTCAATCGCCATCAATGCCTGATCAGGAATAATGATACTTCTGTTAAGAACGGGGAGTTCAGGAAAACCTTTATCTTGAGTTATTCCTTCTTTAGGTAGACGAATTTGATACCAGTCCTCACCTTCTATAGTGATTTTATTTTTCTCAAATTCACTTATCCGGTATTCCAGAATGGTTTCCTTGTCATTATCACTAAGCAAGATTATGGAATTTTTACTATTACCTTCAGCAAGCAATTCTGCACTTAAGCTAAAAGACAGGAGCAGAAAGAGTCCTGATAATATCACCAATTTTTTCATAAAGAATCCTTTACCCCTTCACAGGAACTATTTTCCTTCTCAGGAATGATAATCCTTGATTAGCTGTTATAATTATATTTAAACTTCTTTTTTTGTATCTTCTTCCACTTGTTCCGATTCAGGTATGTTTTCCTCTTCTGTTTTTTCCACAACAGGTATTACTGTTATTTTGGCTTCTTCATTTTCTTTTTCTTCTTGCCCAATTTTTTCAGATTCTGTTTCCTCTTCTGAAGTTTCAATTTCAACGGGTATTTCTTCTGCTATTATTTGTTCCGGTTCAGGCATTTCTCCAGGTTCAGGTTCTGCTGTAATTTGAATTTCTACAGTTTCGGTTTCTTTGATTTCCGAAATAATATCCTCTTCCTTTTCAGCTTCTTTTGTTTCTTCCCGTTCTTCTATTGGAATCTGAATTTCTTCTGTTCTTGTCTGTTCCGGTTCGGGTATTTTTTCCTCTTTTAACTCTATAGTTTCTTGTGTTTTTTCTTTTAAGAATTCTGCTTTTTCAAGGATAATTTCTTTTTCTTCAGGTTTGGTTGTTTCATCCTGTTCTATTTTTTGTGCTGATTTCTTTTCGCGAATTTCTTTTTCCTGTTTTTTCTTTTGTTGGCGAGCTACTTTTTCCCGCATATATTGTTCATGCAGGGTGATATATTCTTCCTGCAATTTGGGATCGCGAGAGAAGAAAAATGCTTTAACAGAAAGAATTAAACGCCGATTTTCCATATCCAGTTCTATAACTTTTAAGGGTAGTTCTTCTCCAATATAAAAGGCATCTTCACTATGTTCAAGCTTGGGGATTGCCAAATGTGAAACAGGAACAAAACCCTCTACAACATCATTATTCACAGGAATATCCACTAACACGCCTTTAGGTATCAGTTTACTGATTTTACCTTTTATTTCAGTATTAATAGGTAAATATTGGTCTAATGTCTCCCAGGGGTCAGGAAACAGCTGTTTAACACCTAAAGCAACACGATGTTGAGCTCTGTCTATTAAAAGAACTTTTGCTTCAACTTCCTGATTTTTTCTGTATACTTCGCGAGGATGGTAAATTCTTTTAGTCCAGCTAATATCAGAAATATGAATCAAACCGTCAATACCTTCTTCAATTTCCACAAAAGCACCAAAAGCAGTTAAACTTTTAATTCTACGAGTTAAAATTGTTCCAATGGGATAGCGGTCTTCAATTGTGAGCCAGGGATTGGGTTCCATCTGTTTCATACCGAGAGATATGCGTTTATTTTCTTTATCAATATCCAGCACTATAGCATTGATTGTTTCGCCGATTTTTAAGAATTTATGGGCATCAGTAATCCTTTTTGTCCAGCTCATTTCCGAAATATGCACCAGACCTTCAACGCCTGGTTCAAGTTCTACAAAAGCTCCGAAGGGTTTTATATTTACAACTTTACCGGTTACTCTGCTGCCTTCGGGATATTTAATTTCTATGTTTTCCCAGGGATGAGGAACCAGTTGTTTCATACCCAGGGAAATTTTATTTGTTTCAGGATCAAAATTTATTACTTTCACTTTTACTTTATCACCAATTTGGAGCATTTCTGAAGGATGATTAATTCTACCCCAGCTCATATCTGTCAGATGCAAGAGACCGTCAATACCACCTAAATCAATAAAGGCACCATATTGAGTGATATTTTTCACTTCCCCGTCCAATTCAGAATCTATCTGAATTTTTCTCAGTAATTCCTGTCTTTTCTGTTCTGCTTCTTCTTCCAAAACCTGGCGCCTGGAAAGAATTATGTTATGATGTTCCTCATCAATATTCACAACTTTGAAAAGTAATTCTTTACCGATAAATTGATCAAGATTGGGAATCGGTTTTAAGGACATCTGCGAACCGGGTAAAAATGCCTCTATACCTAAAACATCAACAATCATACCACCTTTAACACGCCGGCGAATTACTCCATTTAATGAAGTGTGATCTGTGTGTGCCTGTTTGATTCGTTCAATGTTTATCAGGTAATCGGCTTTCTTTTTGGAGAGCAGCAATTTGCCTTCCCCGTTTTCAATTTCATTAATATACACTTTTATCACGGAATTAAGTTCCGGAACTCCGGTGTAGGCAAATTCGGAAATTGGAATAATACCTTCAGATTTAAATCCAATATCCACACGGACATCCTTATCGGAAATGTCCACAACCGTACCCTCAATAATTTCACCTTTTTTGAAACTGGAGAACGATTCTTCATACATTGAAAGCATTGCTTGATGCTCTTTTTCTTCCTGAGTAAGCTCCTTCTTTTCCTGATCAGGTTTCATTTCCGGAGCTTTTTCTTCAGGTTCTGTCTTTTCAGAGACCTCTGTTTCGGGCTCTTTACTTAACATTTCTTCGGGAATAGCAATTGAGGGTTCTTCTTCTTTGGTTTCTTCCTCAACTGGAGATTTGGACATTTTGCCTTCACCGACGCTTAAAACGGTTTCTACTTCAGGATTAGTATCTTCCGTATCTTTGCCTTCGGGCAGGACTGTGTTTTGATCATGTATTAACATGATTCCTCCTTAAACATAGGGATTTCTTCAATACTTGTTACGGTCTTAAAATCCCCGCTTTTTTGTAATAATACATTATAAACTTTTATAATCATCTCTTCCGGAGTGGAAGCTCCGGCAGTGATACCAATACTTCTATATTGCGAAATATCAACAGGTGCCAACTGTTTGTCATCTTCTATGTGATAAGTCGGACAATAAACTGAACTCATTTTCGCCAAAGCACGCGTATTGGAACTGTTCAAACCCCCGATTACGAACATTGCATCACTGGCTTGAGCAAGTTCCACTGTAGCTTTCTGCCTTTGTGTTGTCGCTAAACAGATAGTATTAAATACTCTCAATTCACTAAAGGTTAAGAGCAATTTACATACCAATTCCTGAAGCTTTTCTATTTTTTGTGTGGTCTGTGCAATTATCGCTAAACGCTTTTCTTTTATTTCCGGTATGGGTTCGTCTTCACCAATAGCAAATGTTTTATCGTTGCCGTAAGAAAGCAGTCCTGTCACTTCCGGATGTTGTTTATCTCCCAGAATTAATACCGGATAACCTTCCTTAACAATCTGTTGTAGGATTTTGTGTGTTCTTTTTACATAAGGACAGGTAGCATCTATAATTTCGTTATGATTTTTTTTAAGTATTTTATACTCTTCTTTAGTAATTCCATGCGAACGAATAATAACCGTGCTGTTTTTAATTTCAGCAGCGTTATTGGCAATATGAATTCCCTGCTCTTCAAGTTCGCGAACAATACCGGGATTATGAATCAGTTCTCCTAAAGTATAAACCTGTTTTTCAGTTACATTGGCTTCTTTTGCCATTTGAATTGCTCGCTTTACACCAAAACAGTAACCGGAATAATTTGCCAAACGAATCTTGACTTTTTTACTGGTAGCTTTATTGCCTATGTTGTTTTTTCCCGCTTTTTCTATAATTTTACAAGTTATAACATAAATTTTTTGCACTTGTTCTTCAATAGTTAAATTGCTTGTATCTATTAAAATAGCATCTTCCGCAGGTTTTAAGGGTGCAAGAGACCTGTTGGCATCTGCTTCATCGCGGGTTTTCAATTCCTGTAATACATCCTCAAAATTAGTACTTATTCCTTTTTCTGCCAGTTCTTTAAATCTGTGTTTTGCCCTCACTTCCAAATCCGCTATCATAAAAAATTTCGCTTCTGCTTCGGGAAATACATAGGTTCCAATATCTCTTCCTTCTAAAACAACGCCTCCTTCTTTGCCAAGATTGCGTTGTAAATCTACCATTTTATATCTGACACAGGGAATTGCAGAAATCGCAGAAGCCGTAGCAGATATTTCTGGAGTGCGAATTTGTTGGCTTACATCTTCTCCATTCAGCCAAATTATATTCCCGTTTCCAGCATCAGAAATTTTTATATCAATTCGTTCCAGCATAGGAATAATAACAGAAAGATCATCAATTGAAATCCTTTCCCGCTTTGCCTGTAAAGCACAAGCCCGATACATTGCCCCGGTGTCAATATACACATATCCCAGTTTTTGGGCAAGTAATTTGGCTGTGGTGCTTTTACCGGAAGCAGCAGGTCCGTCTATAGCAACAATAATCTTTCGCTTAGGCAACATATTTCTCCTTGAATGCCTTTTTTTATTTTACTGGAATACCGTCAACTCTTTTTTCTCAACACATGTTCTCCTTTCTCTTCATTATTCTTTCAAACACATATAATTAACCCCTATTTTACAAAAAAAGGATTGACACTATTCTTCTTTTAAAAAGTGTGAATTTAGATATAGATTTTTTCTTTTGTATTCAACTTAACATTATATATATCAAGAAGTTATATTATGTCTGACAGTAAAAATAAAAGAGCAAAGATATACAGTATTAAACGGGTAGTAATTTTGGCACTTCTTGCCTTGATTGCCACTAATTTATTCTGCTATAATACAGGGGATTATCGCACTAAATGGGGCGGTAATTTTGAAGATATAAATTTATGGGAATGTTATAATGGTAGTGGTTGGATTAATGCATCTCAACTTCCCTCTTCACCTTTTGCCAATACAATCTATATAAACACTCAAAACATAGCTATGCATACTTCTATGATTATTGAGGGTGGTCTGGTAATAACCGGAACTTTGCAATTATATTCTGGAATTGAAGTGATAATCAATAAATATGCTAATTGCGAAATCGGAGCAATTCAAATATATAGCGCTTCAAAACTGATTAATAATGGTGAAGTAAAAACTGGTAATTCCAATTCATCAATCGTTGTTATGGATGGTGGAACATTTGAAAACAATGGTCTTATATCTGCTTCCAATGCAAGCCAAAATTGCCAGGTTACAGTAAATTCCAACGGAAAAATCACCTTTGGCAGTCAAGGTTCAATAACCGGGAATTGTTCTTTTACCGCCAATTACGAGAGCACTATAGCTACTTCTAATCCTGATGGTTTTTATTCCACTGGCAATAAAGGCAGTGTGCAAGTAGGAACAAGAACTTATAACAGCAAGGGCAAGTATATTTTTAATGGCACTGTCCATCAACAAACCGGTAATTTTAATTCTACACCCACTTCCTATACTGTAAACGATATTATTTTTGATAATCCCGCAGGTATTACTTTGACCAATCCTATTACAGTTGTATCTAATATGGAACTTCTGGAAGGAGATATCAATTATGAAAGTCAACCTCAGAGAGTAGACGGTTTTTATAGTCCCGATGTAAAGAAAACTGTTATTCCCAAAAACGGCACTCTGATGTATAATTTTCTGGCAGATTTACAACCCTTTCAGAATAATGGTGAGTTTGTTACGCTAAAATGGTTCCTTAAAGGGAATTTCAACGGTGCTAAAAAAGTAACCTTTTATTGGGATGAAAATGAGGATGATAACTGCAACTGGAATATTCATAATTTCCCGAAAGTTTATTTATCAAACAGTGATAAGCCGCTAAATACAATTTGGAATCCTGCTCACCCTGAAGAGATTTCCTTTATTGCACATAATTTCTCCAATGCTAAGGAAAATCTATATTACTTTATGGGTAAAGAAAGAGATGATACTTTGCTCGTAATTATAATTTCTTTTATTGCGACCCACAGTGGAGTTTCCACTGTTAAAATAACTTGGGCAACTCAATCTGAAATAAATATTAGAGGATATTATATTTACCGTTCCACACAAGCAGATTTAAACACAGCCATTAATCTCAATTACCTCATTCCGGCAACGAATTCTTCCCAATTACAAATATACACTTATACAGACCAGGTTCCTGCCAATAATATCTACTATTACTGGCTGGAAGTTGTTGATTGGGATGGATATAATTCATTTTACGGACCCGCTATTGTAGAAGTAGATGATAATGGAAATCAAACACCTCCCCTATCTGTTAAGGCAGGATTTTATTCATTTTCTCCCAATCCTTTTGATTCTCGCACTAAAATTTTCTATGGCATTCCCTCAAGATCCCATGTTTTAATGCAAGTTTACAATATAAAAGGGCAATATGTAAGAACCCTTGTGAATGAAATCAAAGATAGCGGTAATTTTGATCTTTTCTGGGATGGTAGAGATGAAAATGGAAATTTGTTAGCTAACGGAAATTATATCTTACATCTTGTTGCTTCAGGAAATTCTTGGACAAAAAAAATAACTATCTTACACTAATACAATATCATACTCCAGTATGACTTTTGTCTTCTTTAATAGCATTACCTACTCATTGCTCACCCATTACGGATGCCATCCGCAATGGGTGAGCAATGTGTCTGTAGTTAATTTAGTAAAGGATTAAATAATTATCTCTTTTTCTACAAATTGGGAATACATAAGTTTGGCAACAGCCATATATTTTAATTCAAAACGAATTACATCACCGGTTTTATAGCCATTGGGATTTGTTCCGAGATCATATACACTTAAATCTGAACTGTTACCGAAAAAACTGACACTTTTATCTTCGGGTATTAAATTATCGGCATCTACATCCAAAATACCAAAATCCAAAACAGCTTTAAAGCTTGGTTCCAGAGAAGGACTTTCACTTTCTGTGAAAATGTTCTTTCCTATAGCAGCATTGGTAATTTCTCCATCCGGGATACTGTCTTTTCTATATAATTCTACTATATAGGCCTCAAAAGTGAAGGTTCCTGTATTAAGATTTAGAATGGGCTTATTGTTGAGAGGAGTCGTTCCTAAAAAAGCAGCTTCTCCGATTCTAAAATGATTTATTCCGGATGGAACTTTATCTTTTTCCAACAACGGCAAGGTTATAGAACTCGCTCCGGAGATGAGGGTAATGTTTTGTTTAAATTTTGCTTCTAACAATTGTCCGTATAAAACAAGTTGGATAAGTTTGTCGTAAGTTGGTTTAATACCCATCATACAACCCAGATTTGTGCCAATTCCGATTACATTGATGTTTGGTAAATTAAAAACACTTTTATAAAAAGGAATAAGACCTTCTCTTTTAATACCTTCTCTTAATTCCCCCATCTCCATCATAATTATGATATTATGCTCTATATTAAGTTTTGCTGCTGCGTCATTTAGCGCTTTGATAGTAGCTATAGATGTATTGAAAGAGTAATCTGCAAAACGCACAATTTTATCTGCATTTCTCAAAGCCGGGGGTTTAATATACATTGTCTTAATCTCTGAATCCAATTGCTTTATCAGTTTCAATGTTTCAGGATGAGTTACGGCTATTGAATGTAACTCTCTAATAACAGGATGTTTAAGAATTGGCGATAAAACATTTTTATCGTTGCCCAATACTTTAACAACCAACGACCATTCTTTGTGATATTTCTTCATAAAATCATTCAGAATTTCAATATTCTCAATTATCCTATCTATATGAATCTTTAAATGTGCCATATTATTACTCCTTATGCCAACGCATTTCGGCATACTTTGTGGTAAAACCGCATCTTTCATAAAGATGTTTTGCCGGGTTATCATATTCTACATGAAGTGCAATATCACCATCAGAAATTTTCAATGCTTCCTGTAATATACTACTTCCTATCCCCATATTTCGCTTTGACTTATCTACAGCTATATACACGAGAATATTTTCCGGAATATACTCTTGCATACCGGTTTTATTCATTACTAAAACACCGCAGAGCTTATTTTCCGCAAAAGCCAAAATCACGAATCCACCTTTTCCTCTTTTCGTTGAAAATGCATAATCAATGGCTTTATTGATAGCTGAAGGTGTATCTCGGAATCTACCCAAATGCTCGTATAGAAAATCTACTAAATCCTTCTGAGAAATTTCTTGAGGTAAATCATTTGATTTGTGAATCACTTTTATACTCAACATTAATACCTTCCTCCTTTACCTTATTATTTTTCCACACCTAAAAAAGACCTTATACTAATAAACTAATTGCTAAATTAGAAGTAGACAAATTATTTTTTCCGAAGTCCTGTTATGTCGTATCATAGAAAGCAATAAAAAAACTAAACTTCATTCAAAATAAAGACATTATTTATTTTTTCTCTCTCTTCACTTTTTCAAGCGAAGAAATAAGACAATGATGGTGTTATGGAAAAAAGGGGAGTGTTCATTTTAATGGGTCTTTGTCTTCCGTAAAATAAGGATTTCTCACTCAGTAATAAGCATAAACATTAATCTGTGAAATCAGAATAAACTATGAGAAAATAAATCTAAATAGCTATCACTCCGCTCACTTGCAGCCAATAAACAGGTTCAGAATTTTTATCTTTTTGAAAGAGTCTGGTTAAACTAAGTCGGACAGGAACATTTGTATAATTCCCGGGTTTTTTTATCCATTCATCTCTTCCGGTAATTGGCAGATGCCTGAATTCATTTCCAAATTGATCAATAAAATCACATCTGGCTTTCCCTGAATAGTCAATTACAACATTGCATTTTCGGCAAATTATAGTTCCCAGAGAACGATTTCCTGTTCCTTGAGGAAGAACTGGCTGCCCTTTTATAAGTTCTATTTCATAACCAAAAATATCTTCTATGCTTCTATCTGCTATGGAAACAATAAATTCCTGAAACTGTTTTTTATTCAGCTTATCTAATACTTTTCCGGAAAACTGATGAAATAATGTATCTTCAATGTGAGGAGGTGAAGCTGCACTTATCGGAGGTATAAAATCAAGTTCTAATATACTGCCAAGCTCTATTTTATCATTATAATCAGAAAGAAATTGTTCAGTAAGTTGTCCTTTAGACAAAACAGGTCTGATGTATTTTTTCTCTTCTCTATCAAAACCACTGATACAAATAAAACTCTCACTCATATTGGTTATGCCTGTAATGATGATTTGTTTAAGCATATTTTATAACTCCTGATAAATGAATTAAAAAAATAGAAGCTGGAAAAGAACAAAGATATCAACATTCCGGAAGAACGAGTCCTCGTCGTTCAATGTCTTCTTGTTTCTTTTTCCGGTAAAAATAAAAGGACGGGGACATCCTTTTTCCAAAAATAATAAAAGGACGGGGACATCCTTTTTCCAAAAATAATAAAAGGACGGGGACTTCCTTTTTCCAAAAATAATAAAAGGACGGGGACATCCTTTTTCCGTTAGAGGTGAATGATTTTAACATTGGAATAATATTTGGCAATTTGTTCTGCAGCTAATCGCCTGTGACAAAATTCAGCACCTGGTTCTGAACATAAAAGAACTGCTTTATCCAGTAATTGTTCAGAAAGGGAATCCACTGCTTTGCGTTCTTTAATCAGTTTTATATATGCCTTTGAATAATTTTCCCAGTTATGATCTTTATGAAAGCAATTTCTGATTTCTCGGGTAGGAGCAAAAAGCTTGTTTTCCACATATTCTATTTGGCAAATTTCCTGTAAAAAATAGCGTAGATTGTCTCTAATAGTAAATCCGGCATAGATATTGGTATTGCTTTGCCGTATATCAATTAAAGTTTTGATGTTGTTTTGTTTTAAGATTTCAAAAAAGTCCTGTGCTTTCTTTTGTGCAAAGCCAATAGTGTATAATTCAATCTTTTTCTTCATAATGGTATCTCCATCTGATCCGAAGGAGAATTAAATAAACCGAAATCATTTATTTCTCCATCTCCTCTGATATGTAAAACTTGCACACCTTTTTCCAGTAAAGTATTGGTAACAATATATCCCCGATGGCAATGATGAGGATCTTCCTCACTGCACATTACAGCTACTTTTTTGTTGTTAGCAGTTAAAGACAGTAATTCCTCAATTCCTTTTTGATACCTGTCCTCTTGTTCAATAAACTCGCGAATAATTTTGCCTTCTGAATTGAGAACTTTTTTATTTAAAGGTCTACCACCCAAACTAAGTCCCAGATATTGATATTCAATTCCCTTTTCCTGTAAAGCATTTTTCAGTTCATCTTTATTAAATTGAGGAGAATATGAACTATTAGGAACGGAACGAATATCCACAAGAATTTGAATATTATGTTTTTTTAACAATTCCAGAAATTTTTCTATGGTATGATTGCTGTGCCCTATAGTATAAACAGTCCGTGAACTTGATAATTGATTATTGGAGTTATTCACTTTTTTCATATATTTTACCCCGTAAAAAAAGATGTTTTTATATGTAGCTGGAATTCTGGTTACTTGAATAAGCGATTGATAATAGGCATTGTTGAAGATTTGTTCAAAATTATGCAAAATCTGGATATTATTTTCATAGATACCAACCACACTTTGAGATGAAATTCCCAATGCCATTAAACAAAGGTATAAACCGGGAAAATTTGGAATCGTTCCTTCCAGAGTGTTTGGGGAAAGTATTAAACAATTACCGCTTTTAATTTGATCACGCAAAAAAGGATAATGGATTAGTTTTGCTAAACCCAAGGAACTTATTATGACACATTTATTCCAGTATAATTCTGATTTTCCCAATTGATTAACCGCCTGCAACGAATCCAGAATAAAAACCATATTTTGAATATCGGAAAACATTTCGGGCAAGGGAATTCGCATTGCATCAACGGCAGAAATTATATAAGTTGAATCAAGATTATAGAGAAGTTCCCGGTTGCCAACATAACAGATATAAGGTGGAGCAAAGTCAGATAAATTGGTTTTAAACCTGAGCGGATAAGCAGCATCAGTTATGGTCATTATTTTGATGTCCTGATTTAAATATCTTTCCAAATATAAAGATGCAGCTCCTCCCTGATTTAACAGATCACGAATTTTATTTACCATTGCTGATCCTATATCAGATATCATAGCTATCTCATCTGAACTCATTTTCAAAAGTGATTGAGGTCCCTCTAATCCTGCTTGCTTGATTTTTCTGGAAAGCTGACTAAATTCCTGGGCTGTTAATGGTTTTTCTCCTTCTCTCATAAACTGATAGGTTAAAAGGAAGATAACTTGTGCGTTTGTATCCAGCATTATTCTGTATCTTTGGAAGAACCTAAGGTGAAAGGATAAACTTTTTCAGCACCGGCTATTTTTAACAACCTGCCAACAATGGTTAAAGTCCATCTGGAATAAGCAAAATCATCTATCAATAAAACAGGTTTGGGGAGAATTGATTTCTTAATTGACCAGTTATTAATGTTGTTATCTACTTTCTGCTGACTGTTATTATAGTGATGAATGGGCTGTTTTTGTAAATTAATTATGGAAATTGTATCATAAACAGGAAGTTTCAGTTTTTCCCCTATCCGTTCAGCAAAATCGGGAATAATTTTCTTTCTCCCCAACGAAGGAATAAAGGTAAGCCATTCCGGAAAAGGATCGGGTGACCATTTATTGACAATAAGATAACAGGAAGCATCAATAATATCCTCCGGTAAAAGAGCATCTTTTTTTATACAATTCATAATAATAGTTCCCCAACCTGCTTTTTCCAGATAAGTAAGAGCTCTTCCCTGTTCTAAAATTTCCTCTTTGGGAATTACTGTTGTCGGTTGATTTTGAGCATTTACACTCAGTTCAATTCCGCTAGGCCATCTTTTTCGGGCATCAATAATAACATAATCCTGCTGTAAATATTCCAGCGCTTTTTGAATTGTTTCCGGCTTTGGCTTATCAGGTAAAAGACCATTTTGGCAGTTGGCACATATCCCGCAGGGCTCAGAATTGGGATCATCCAGTTCTTGGGTTACAAATTGCATTAAACAACCCTTGTGCTTAATATATTCTTTCATTCTATCCCTTTCCTGAATGCGACAATCCTTAATCATTTTTACTCTGTTATAATCATAAGTCCAGGGTTTTATTGTTCGGCTGTATTCATATTTATTTTTAGTGATATAACCATCAATAAGCAGATGTTTCAGCGCTTTTTCCAGTCGGGAAGAACGGATATTTAGTTTTCTTTGTATTTGTCCTGCTGTAGCAGAAATAAGGGACTCCAGATAATTTAAGATTGCCTGTTCTTCATCCTCCGTAGGAAAAGCTTCCTCCATAAAATAATCCAGAATTTCATCTTCTTCATTTCCATTTAGGAGAACTCCATACGACTCAGGAACTTCTCTACCGGCTCTGCCAACTTGCTGATAATAAGAAATTACAGAGCCCGGTGTCTGATAATGAATCACAAAACTGAGGTCTGGTTTATCATAACCCATTCCTAAAGCAGAAGTGGCAACTAAAACTTTTATTTTATTATCCAGTAACTTCTGTTCCAAAATTGGGCTTATATCCTGTTGTTTCTCATCCGGAACATTTCCTCCCCAATAATGATGACAGTCAATTCCACATTGTTTTAACCAGTTAGCTACTCTGTAAACATCTGCCCTTGTTAAACAATATACAATTCCCGAGCCCTCTAAAGTAGGAATTATTTCTGCCAGCCAGGCTAATCTTTCCGCTATTGTTGGTAAAACAATGTTTTGGAGTTTTAAACCTGACCGACTCAGCTTTCCTCTCATAGTATAAAAACCTGCACCTAACTGTTCTTCCAAATCCTTCACTACTCTGTTATTGGCAGTTGCTGTAGTTCCAATTACAGGAATACCTGTAAAGATAGTCTTCACCAAACTTTTTATTCTCCTGTAATCAGGCCTGAAATCATGACCCCAATCCGAAATGCAATGCACTTCATCTACTACAAAAGCTCCAATTTTTCCAATAGCTGGAACTATTTCCGGAATAAAATTATCACTGGAAAGACGTTCAGGAGAAATCAAAAGCAGGTCATATCTGTTTTGTTTCAGTCCTTCTTTAATCTCATCCCATTCCCTGGTATTAGAGGAATTAATAGTAGCAGCATTCAGGTTTAGCTTGCGGGCATTATAAATCTGATTTCTCATCAAAGCTAAAAGCGGTGAAATAATAAGGGTTGGTC
Organism: Candidatus Cloacimonas sp.; assembly: GCA_023227825.1. Taxonomy (GTDB): domain Bacteria; phylum Cloacimonadota; class Cloacimonadia; order Cloacimonadales; family Cloacimonadaceae; genus Cloacimonas. The sequence goes on from JALOCJ010000005.1 coordinate 152,535, forward strand.
CTTTGCCCAGTTCACGGTTGATTTTGGTCATAATAAAATATACAATACTCTTACCCCAACCTGTTTTCTGCACAATCAACAATTTACCGCTGCCTGATAAAATATATTCTATTGCTTCCCATTGACCGGATCGTAATTCTGCTCCCTGACCAAACATCTGTTTTATCAGTTCTCTTGCCCTTTTTTGGATTTGCTCTGAATTTATTTGTTCCAACCTAATCCTTTATCTTTAATTTTTCATCAAAATTCATACTTGGGTTATTTTTTATCTTTATTCTGGCAAAACATTCTTGTTGTTTATCTTCACAACATATAACTAAGCTTACTTTTCTTTTACTCATTTTCCCAACCCCGGGCAATTAATTCTGATAATTTTAAGCTATCTTCAAACCTGTTAAAGATTTGTTTTACTCTTGCAGGACCAAGTGGCTCTCTAACTATCAGACGGCTTTTTTCCACTCCAAAATAATCAATCAGCTCAGGATGATGGCTGATAATAATAATTTGAGGTATCTTAACTCCACAAACATCACTAAGCTCCATAAGCCAGGGTTGAATTTCCCTAAGTGCTACATAATTTTCCGGTTCATCCATCATCAATGTATTACCCATTTCTTGTAAACATACTAACAAAGTATGTAAAATGAATAAAACTTTTTGCCCATCGGAAAGCCGATCAAAATCAAAAAATAGGGTCTTGTCTCCTTTTTTTTCACCCCGAAAGCCAACTTGCAAGATACGATGTTTACCTGCTAATTCCAATTTTAAAGAATCAAATCCATAGATAGAATTCCGTAGATAGGTTATCAGATCATACATTTTATCCTGATGCTCTTGAGAAAAATAACGATACCAGGAAACAAAATTCTTCCCGTCCCTAAATAATTGTGAGGATTCATCTTCAGAAACAGAATGTATGGCTTTGGGTTCCAGATTTAAAATAAATAATTTGTTTATCCAGTCCTTGAACCAAGTCAATTTAGTATTATCCTGTCTGGAGACAACCATAGAAAGTCCTGATAACATCCAATCAAAAGAAATAATCGCTCCTTCCTTATAATAATCATTATATAAATGAATATCACCCTTTTCAAAAGAGAAGATTACTTTATTATCATAATGAAGTGTTTCCTGTTCAATTCTTAATTTCCCTAATTCCCTTTGATGAGAGATGACTAAACGATAGGTATAAATTCCTCCGTTACCCTCAACTTGTAGCTCAAATGTTTGTTCATTGGAATCAAGCCAGGCGGTTAAATCATCAGGAGAAAATACCTCATATACCTTTGCATTATCTATTATTAACTTTCTTAAGTTATAAAGAAGATCAAATATACTTGTTTTACCCCCACCATTGGGACCAAGTAATAAAGTTAAACTATCAAATTCAACCTCAAAATTGACAAAACAGCGATAATTATTAGCCCAGAGTTTAGTTAGCATTTTCTGCTCCTTTTTAAAGCAATTTATAAATCCGAAACCTGATATAAAATTCTCTTTCAGACCAACTAATTAAGTTAAGTAATTATGTCAAAGCAATTCTCAGCTTGTTTGTTTCTATGCTTTTACGGTGAATTTGCTTTTTAAGGAATAAGGATTATATTATAGAGAGCGAGTTATTTTTTCTATTTGTGAAAAAATACCTTTTTACTTGACAGGTAAACCAAGCTTGTTTTTGTGGCGAAATAGTATGCCGAAGTGGTGAAACAGGTAGACGCAGTGGACTCAAAATCCACCGGGCAATAGCTCATGCCGGTTCGATTCCGGCCTTCGGCACCAAAGTTTTTTTATGAGGAGATAAAAACTTTTTACTTGCTATGGGGATCAGTCCTTACAATGTAGTTGACTGTAGAAGAGGCATAATCTAAACTGATATTTATTTTCCGCAGATTAGATTATATATTCAAATCAAATACTTCAGGTGATATTTCTTTAAACCTGAAACTTATTTTATACAAAACCTGTGGAGGTATAATGTTTAAGCGCCACACAATTATCCTCAGCATATTGCTGATGCTAATTCTACCTTTTGCCCTGTCTGGAATATCCCAGGCAGCAATGTTATTCTTAACTTTTGAACCTGGAGCACGTGCCAATGCTATGGGCCGTGCCTATTCTGCCATTGCAGATGACGCTTATGCTATGTGGTGGAATCCAGGAGCTACAGCTTTTAACCGTAATACTCAAATTGCAGCAACTCATATTCCCTGGTTGCAAGGTTCCGGGGTTGATGATATCTTCTATGAATATTTGGGATTCAATAATTATTTTTATGGTATTGGTAACATCAATGCTCATATTATTTGGCTGGATGAAGGAACGCAACCACAAACTAATGCTCAAAATGTTAATCTTGGTGATTTTCACACTTATGAAGTTGCCGGTGCTTTAGGTTATGGTTATGAAGTAGTTCCAGAAAAGATTGGAGTAGGTGGTAACTTCAAATTGTTATATTCTTACCTGGGTCCTGGAACTGGTTTAACAGAAACCGAAGGTTCTGCTTTCAGTTTCGCTTTTGATATAGGAGCTTTATTCAAAGATGTAGCTGTAAATAATCTGAATGCCTCGGTTGTATTGCAAAATATAGGTCCCGATATTACTTATGTTGATGAGGATCAATCTGATCCAGCTCCATTAACTTTCAGAGCTGGACTTGGTTATGAAATTATGAATAGTTCTATGGGACGTTTAATAGCAACAGCGGAAATGAGTAAAATCCTGGCAAACGATGATCCTTTGTATGAAAGGTTTATTACTGGTTGGAAGTATTTTGACGAAACAATCTATGGAGTTGGAGCAGAATATACATACTTGAATCTGATCGCTTTACGCGGCGGTTATTATTCCGATAACGCGGGTGAAGTTGAAGGAGCCAGTTTTGGTGTAGGAGTGCAATACAAATTCAGCAAACGTTATAAACTGGGATTTGATTTTGCAATGGTTCCTGCAGGTGGAATGACTGATTATAATAAGATCTTCTCTCTGGGCTTTGAGTTTTAGTGACAGAAGAACGATGCCCCTGTCGTTCAAGAATTGACGATAACTTTAGCATTCCTTGGTTAACGAGGATGTCAACCATCCGAAGTTTACGAGGAAATCAACATTCCTGAAATAAGATGAAAAAAAGTAAATTACTGATATTATTCCTACTGGCGGCAGCATTGCTACCGGCACAAAAAATAGTATTGCATAAAACACAACAATTCTATAAACAGGCAAGGCATCCCTATCAAAATAAGCTAATTCAGCATAATTCCAAACAGGATTTAACTAAAAGAGATAAGGCAAACTATAATCGTTTATTGGTTATTCTGGTGGATTTTGCTATAGAAGAAACCGACGACCCCAATACCACAGGTAACGGAAAATTTCAGTTGGAACAGGATCCCGAATACATTTATTCAGTTGGTGCCCCTCCTCATAACAGAGAATATTTTGAGACAAATCTGGAAGCATTGAAATATTATTATTTAGCTGTCTCTGCTGGTGCCTATGAGCTTAGTTACGATGTCTACCCCAAAAATAGACCTGCTTATACTTTACCTAAGAGTTTGGGCTATTATAATCCTCCGAACGCCAGTTCCGAATTATTTGTCAGCCGTATGGAAGAATATTTTAAAACAGCTTTGGAAACAGCCGATAGCACAGACCCGGACATAGATTTTGCCAGTTATGGACATTATATGATTATACATTCCGGTTCGGACTGGCAACATGATATTTTAGGAAATACACCATCGGATCTGCCATCTTTTTTTATTAAGGTAGGTGACGGCAAAGAAGCAGTTGTAGATAATGGAGCAGTCCTTATTTCCCATTGCTGCAATGTTCCGGAAACAATATCCCAGGATTTTTACGAAAGTGTAGAGAACGGGAAAACAATCCATAATGGTTATGGTGCCTTGAATGCAGTAATGGCTCACGAATTTGGTCATTCTTTAGGAATGGTGGATTTGTATAATGTTTATAATTCTTCTCCTATGGTTGGTGTATTTGATATTATGGATAGTGGCGGTTCAGGTATTTTAATAGATGAACTAGAAAACGGAGATTTGGTTTATGTAGAAGGTGCTTTGCCAACATTACCGGGAGCTTTTTCTCGCAATTTGATGTTTCGTGATAGTTACCTGGAGCGTGGTCTATTAAAAGAATTTCCTGATTTTGCTACAATGACTGAATTATCCCTAAATGCCATCAGTGCTATGCCAAATGGTAATGATTCAATTCCTCATACATACAAAATTCCCCTTAATACCAAAGAATATATTTTAGTGGAAAACCGCAATGTTGATCCTGATGGTGATGGAGGCACTGCTGTCTTTGGAGCTTTGGAAGGACGCGTTATTCTCTATCCTACTCCTTTTGAAGATATTTCTCCCCCGCCTCCAACTTACGAATATGATTATCTATTACCTTCATTTATGAAAGCGAATGGTTCTGCAATTGGAGGTGGAATACTTGTTTGGCATATCAATGAAGCTATTTTATATGATGAAGGACAAACGGATAGCGATGGCATTTGGGTTAGTAATTTTGACGCGAATACTGTAAATACGGGTTTTTACCATAAAGGGGTTTCCGTAATTGAAGCTGACGGTCTTACAGACCTGGGTAGTGACTATTCTATGTATTGGACAGGAACACCTTATGAATATTTTCATTCCCGTAAACCGGTTCTTGATACAAACGGCTTATTTGTAAACTGGAGTCAGGAATACTGGAGACCTGAACTAACGGCAGCTACAAAACCACCTCTGGTTGATAGTTTCAATGTCCCGGGATTGTATCATTTAAAAGAAATCGGCAATCCTGCAAAACAAATGAGTTTCAGGATAGAGAGCGGTTTTTTTGACAGCACTCAGATATTAGATTTTGCTGCCAGTAATATTCTTACCGGACCTATTATCAACACTGGGTATGAGGAAACAAATATTCCCGTCGCTTTCGGCAGTTCTATACATCTATTCGGCTATATAGATAGTGATAATGAATGGCAGGATATGATGGGAGAATTTAGCACCCCTTTTTACTTATCGGATTTTCCTTTACAAGAAACAGACCTCAATAACGATAATTTTGCCGAACTAGTTACTGTTAACGGCAATAATCTGTTTTTTACGGATTGGGCGAATGATTCGCCTACTTTTCATCAAATTTCCTTTCCTGATTCTATTACAACTACACCCTTATCTATAACTAATACATTAATTGTAACTACAAAAGATTGTGTCTATTCCGTAAAAAACTTCAGCATTCAGGATTTTATCAATTTACCTGGAACTATATGTATTGCGGGTTATGACAATAATGTTATAGTTTTAGAAAAGGATCATTTATATACTTTGGAATTAGATAACCTAGGTATAATCAATGAATTCATCCTGCCTGAACCTTGTGGCAATATTGAACCGCTGATTTATACAAACCCGGATAAGAGCATTGCAATGATTTTTGTAATGGCAAATAGTGGAAATTTATACCGGATATATAATAACCGCCTGGAATTAATCTTTGCCAATCACACCAATGAAATTCCGGGGCAACTTGCCTGTTCAGTTTTAGGAGATATTTCTCCGGTTTTGTTCTTTGGACTTAGTAATAAACTTTATGCCCTGAAAGCAGATGGAACCAAACTAATTCACTTTCCAGTGGTTTCCCCGAAAACAATTTCAACCATTGAAACTCCTTTTGCTCTAAAAAACGGTTCCGCTGATATTCTTTTTTATCCTTTAGCAGAAAGTGGTTACTTAGCTATAGATAAAACAGGAAAAATAGTTCCAGAAATGTGTTTATCTGTAAATAAAGATGATAAGAATGATTATTTGTATTACCAGCCGGAACAGCAAATCCTATCCTGGTATTATTCTGACAATAACGGAAAGCTGTTTATCCACAGTAAACAGAATATTCCCTATGATCCTATCCTTTTTGCCGGCTACAGAAATGGAGAAAGCGGATCTGTCACTTTTGAATTCAGAGATGAAAGTATCGGCTCAGCGGATAAATTTGCCTATATTTATCCCAATCCTGTGCGTAAACCATATTATAAGCTTAATTTACAAAATTATTTTGGAGAAACAAAACTCCGTCTTTATGATATTAGCGGCACTTTAGTAAAAAAGCTACTGATTCCTGAATCCCAAAATAACCCGCGGGACTTTGAATTGAATACTTTTGGGCTCAGTTCCGGGGTCTATATTCTGGTTCTGGAAAATAACGGTTCCACTAAACGCCTCAAGTTTGCGGTGGAGAAATGATTTTTAGGGGGTTAGCAATGAAGAAGTTTATATTGCTGATTTTTATTGCCGGTTTTGGGTTATACCTCTTCTGTCAGGAAAAACCTAAAACGGACATTGACCAATGGCTCATTCAAACAGAAGAAGAACAACAGAATGCAATGCGTGATTCCGTTGTAACTAACGATTTAATTAAACAAAACTACAACCGAAAAAGTGCTCAATTGGCTATGGTTATGTCTATGCTGGTTCCAGGTGCAGGTCAATTTTATGCCAATAAAACCGTTCTTACAACCTATATTTTCCCGCTTCTGGAAATTGGACTGATTGGCGGATTGGTTTATTTCAACAACGAAGGCAAAGATAAAACCAAAAAATACGAAAAATATGCCAATGGAGAAAAAATAACCTACACTACTGCGGATGGAACAGAAATAACCGGCTACCGTTATGACAGGGAACATCAGAATATAGTTCAAGCTATTCTATGCAATGTTAATCAAGTTGATATTTATGATGAGAGCTATTTCCGTCTGGATGAAACAAATACTCAACATTTCTATGAAGATATAGGTAAATACCCTCAATATGTTTTTGGCTGGATGGATTGGTATTATCGTTTTGCCTGTGATGAATCAGGAAATCCTGTTTCTCCTGATTCTATTCGTTGGAAATTTGATGGTGAAATTGATAGTTCCAATATGCGCTGGACCGGAAATTACCCTTTATGGGGTAATGATACTGAAATCCTTATAACTAATGACTCACATGAAATGAGCAAGATGCGTCTGACCTATATTAAAATGCGCAACGACGCTAAGGATTCCTATAGCATAGCTCATTTTTTCACTTTGGGTTTGGCATTCAATCATTTAGCTGCAGGACTTGATGCCGTTCGGGTTACGCGTAATTTTAACCGTTATTATATTTCCCAGACAGTTCCTAGCTTAAATTTTTATGCTGCAATGCCTTCGGGAATTGTAACACCAATGTTGGGGTTGAAGTGGAATTTCTAAAACACAAGACCTGTCTTATAATTCTGCTGCTTTTCTTAGGAATAGCTCCCCTATTGGCATTACCCAAATTCGTATATCCTATTTCTTCTTTAATTTTACCGGGAACGGGAGAATTGCTTATGGGCTATAATACAAGAGGAGCTACACTGATAGGAATGGACCTTATTACCATTTATACTTTTATTGCCACCAATCGTGAAATTGAACTGCAGAAAAAAAACTATATGCAATTTGCCGAACTTTATGCAGGAGTGCCTTATGGAATGCCTAATGAGCACTATCAGGCAGTGCAAGATTATCCTAATAGTGATTATTACAACGATATCCAGGAAATGATGGCTCGTAACTATTATTTGATTTATAATTACGACCCTGATTCTTATGAGGAATACATTTCCCTCAATACTTATCAAGATAATGAAGAATGGAGCTGGCAAAGCGAGGAAAAATGGCAGGAATACAAAGATATCCGGAAACGGCATCAGAAAACCAAGATGAATAATCAGCTTGCTTTAGGGCTGATGTTATTGAATAGGAGTATCAGTATTATAGATAGTTCCATTTTATCTAAAAAGCAGCACGGAGAACTCTATTTTATTCCTTTACCTGCAAATGGTGCAATGCTAAATTATCAAATTAATTTTTAGGAGAATATCTATGAAGCGTATAGGTATTTTTCTTTTAACTATTCTGCTTTCTACAACGCTGTTTGCTCAAAGCAGAGGGCTTTTAACTTTAAAATCCTTTGTAGTTCCAGGATGGTCTCAAATCAGTTCTGAGAGAAATTACGGCTACGCAATGCTTACTGCAGAAGCAGTTATAATTGGCTCTATTTATTACTTTCACAGCGAAAGCAAGGTCTTGGAACAGGAATGTTATGAATATGCCATTAAGTTTGCCCACTTGCATCCCAATGGTTATAATGATGATTTTTTTAAACATTTAGCCCGTTATGAAAGCAGTGGTTTTGATGCCGGGGGCTATAATAATTGGGTGCGTCAAACAGCTATAGATTTATATCCCGATAATCCCGAAATGCAACAGCAGTATATTAACGATAATGCTTATGGAAATGATAAATATTGGTATTGGGATAGCTCAAATCATAGAAGCGAATATAATAAAATCCGTAATCGGAGTATGGATTATGATAATTATGCTCTTGTTGCCGGTGGGATAATAATCTTAAATCATTTAGTGAGCACAATTGATGTTTTAAGGTGGACAGCTCCAGGTAATAAAGCAAATTTGTCCTTTAATCTGCAATATAAAACCCCGATTCTTCAATTAAATTACCATTGGTAAAGTGGGTTTACCCTTTTGTTACTTTGCCTAGGGACAAGGCAAAGCATATAGGTAAAACAAAAAGAGAGATAAGGGAAAAAGAAACGGGGCTTGCATTTTACTCAACTCTCTAAACTTTCTCAACCTTCTAAACCTTTTTTCCCCGTTTCCTTGATAAACTTTTTCTTCCTTCCTTAAAGTGGTTTTGTTTCAATTCCTTCCTGAAAGTAGAATAGTTTTTCCTCAGGATTTTCCCAGCTATAATGCACTTCTCCAATATAAATTGTGTGATCTCCACTGCGTATTTGAGTTGCAATTTCGCATTCAAAACAGGCAACAGCATCCTTTAACACAGGAAGTTTATGTAATTTACCTGCAATATATTCCACTTTGCCCACGGCAAATTTATCCATATCCCTACCCGAATTGGAACCGCATAAAGTTAAAAGTGGCTTCATTTTGAGAGAAGGGAAAACTAAATTAAAGTATCTGTTTGCTTCCAAACATTCGTGAGAGTATCTTGTTTTTCCTATTGAAATTGCAAACATCGGGGGGGTTAAAGAAGTTCGCATAAACCATTCAATGGTAATTAAATTATATCCGCTTTCGGGTTTTTGGGTTACTACCAATGCCACTTTTGCCGGTAAATGAATTTTACCGTAACTTACAGGTAGTTCAGAGAGCTGAATCATTATTTCTCCTTTGTTCAAATGTCTTTATTGATAATATAGTGTAAAATTGGCTTTTTCCAAAAGGGAAAATAAGTTTATTTTTACAAAGCGAAAAAGAGATATAAGTGAAAATAGAGATAGGAGAATTTAGAATTGACGATAAATAAATATTTTGCTATATGAAAATTAGGTTATAAGCAAGAAATTGCTTTCATAATTTTGTTTCTTGAGATAACTTTTGCCCTGTATATGACTCGTTATAACCTATAGAATTATCTCTCAATGATCACCTAGATGACACAGATTGATAATTTTAATTCTGCTCTTCAAACCCAAAATATTGTCTAACTAATCGCTATAAATTCGCACTGCCAAATTAGTTCGCGGTTAGAGAAAAAATTATTTCAGCAGTTACAACTTCTAATTTACAAATTAGTTACTTTTGCCTTAGCAGATTATTAAATAAAAAATGAGCGCAATCTGTGCCCTCTTTTATTGGGGAAAAATGTGCTCTCCGAAAGCAGTTTAAAAGTAAACGCTTAAATTATTGATTCTTAATCACTTCCTAGGCAACCCCGTAACACTGCCCTAACACTTCCGTAACATTTCCCTAACGAAGTTAAGGGATCGTTACGGAAGTGTTTAATAGTTATTAAGTTTAGGAGAAGGCAAGCAGAAGGCAAAAATAAATGCGAGGAAAAAATGGCACTTGACAGAGAAGCTATCTTAGAAAAAAGATAAAAATATGAATTCTAAATACATACTTTATTGTGCAGTAACGGCTTTAATAATTGTTGGTATTTACCAAATAGCAGCCCTTGGACGGGTTAATTACCCTGAATATAATTTGAAAGAAGGACAAGTTTCGGAAGTGGAGATAATTGCTCCCTTTGATTTTCCTGTTCTAAAATCACCTCAAGAGCTGGCTGAAGAAAAGGAAGAAGTGCTTTCCAAGGTTGATAAGCCGTATGAAATTTCGGAAGAACCGCTATTTGAGGTAATTAGCAATCTGGATAATATTTATGCTGTTCTATATACAATTGAGCCAACTGATGATTTGGAAAAAATTGCTGCGGATTTAAAACGCGCCGGTTATACCTTTTCTCCCGAGGCACTGGAGTTTACTTTGCGTTCATCTTTACGGGATAAAATTTACGAATCCCTGCGGAGTGAACTGGGAATTTTATATAAACAAGGGATTTATGAATCACTGGAAAAGGATAGTATCCTGATTTATCAAAATAACACTGCTGAAAAAAGAGTTAAAAGTGATTTTCTTTCCAGGGAAAAAGCAAAGGAAGCTCTCCTGAATAAATTTCCCGAAGCAGAGACCTTTATCAGTGAATTTACGGAACAATTTCTCAAGCCCAATCTGCTGGTGAACGAAGAAAAACTGAATGAACTCCATCAAAGTTCCCTGCAAACAGTTCAGCCAAGCGAAGGAATGGTCTTAAAAAACGAAGTTATAGTGCGAAAAAACTCACGCGTTACAGAGGAAGAAGTTAGGAAACTGGAATCCCTGCAAGAAGCATATCGGCGCGAAAAAATTCGCAAATCACCGCTGCAGGAATTGTTTTTATCCCTCGGTTTATTGATGTATATTTTCGTAGTTATCTTTCTGGCAAATCATTATTACGGAGTTCAAAGCAAAGAAGAAAAGATACCGGTAGCGGATTTTCTGCCTGTAAATCTGGGATTTATGGTGTTGGTTATTTTAACGGTTCTCAGCAATTTTGTTCTTTCCAGCAGTAATCTTATTATACCTTTTGCATTGTTTGCTATTGCAGGAGCGATTTTAGTCAATTTTGAATTCGGACTTCTTTACAGCGTTTGTAATATATTGATTATCAGTCCTTTCCTGAATTGGGAAACATTCACTCCGGTAATAATGATCTTATCTACTATAATGTGTCTGTTAATTTTACGGCGTCAAAAGGTCTGGCATGAATATCTGATGATTTGGTTATATTTAATTATTTCTTTGCTAGTTGTTATTATTTGCCTGGGAATTTACAAGAGAGATTCCATAATAACTATAATGCGTTCAATAGGTTATGCTTTTATTTCGGCATCTTTAAGCATAACCGGTATTTTATTGATTGTTCCCTATTATGAAAAAAAATGGAACAGAGCAACAAAACAGACCCTATTGGAACTTTTGGATTTTAATCATCCCCTGCTTAAACGACTGGCAACTGAGGCAGTTGGAACTTATCATCATTCTTTAGTAGTGGGAAACCTGGCAGAACATAGTGCTGAAGCAATTGGAGCTAATCCTCTTTTAGCTAGAGTAGGAAGTTATTATCACGATATAGGTAAAATTATCAATCCTGAAATATTTACGGAAAATAATGAAGATTCCGGCGAAATTCATTCTCAAATGGAGCCGGAGGAAAGTGCTCAATTAATTCGTAATCATGTAACCGAAGGCATTACTTTGGCAAAAAAATACAAAATTCCCCAACCGGTTATAGATATTATAATGCAACATCATGGCGATATGATAATTCGTTATTTTTATGAAAAAGCAAATAAAGAAGGAAAGGAACTGGATACAAATGCTTATCGCTATCCCGGTCCCCGACCTCAAACCAAGGAAGCAGCTTTAGTAATGCTGGCAGATATTGTAGAATCCACTACAAAAGCGAAAGAAATTGAAAATGAAACAGATATCGCTAAGATTATTGATGACACCATTAATTATTTACTGAAAGAAAAACAGTTTGAAGAAGCACCGATTTCTCTGAAAGATTTGAAAATAGTTAAACAGAGCTTTATTCCGGTTTTGGAAAGTATTTATCGGAAACGACTTGACTATCCTGAAGCCCAAAAAGATGAATAGTTTAGAACTAATTGGAGAAACAATAATCCCTGAATCCGAACAGGAAAAAATCGCAGCGCTGATTTGCTCTTGTGAAGACCCTGAACATACTTATCAGATATGTGTTAAAACAGTGGATAGTGAAACGATGAAACATTACAATAAACGCTATCGGGGGTTAAATGAAACTACTGATATTTTAAGTTTTATTACTGCGGATTTACCTGCTTGTGAAATAGAGATAACTGATTCGGAAGATGAATTTTCCACTAAGCCCATTCGTATTTGTGATATTATTATTGACATAAATCAGCTTTTACAGCAAAAGGGAATCAGAAATATGGAAGAAGAATATCGCGCTGTTTTGATCCATGGTCTCTTACATTTGGTTGGTTATGACCATATCCACAGTGCAGATGCAGAAAAAATGAAAAAAAAAGAAGAATATTATTTCAGACAAACACAAGGTGAATTATAACAGTGGATGACGGTAAGGCATTTATAATTATTGTCCTTTTTGCGTTATCAGCTTTTTTTTCCGGCTCGGAAACTGCTCTTTTTTCGCTTTCACGCATTCAGCTGAAACGCTTGGAAAACAGCAATAAAAGCAGTGCAAAAAGGATTATCAAATTACTTGGTAAACCCAGGCAGTTACTGATAACTTTGCTTTTAGGCAATACTTTTGTAAACCTGGCAATTTCCTCATTCGGAACTTTACTGGCATTACAAATTGGAATTAAATACGGTTATACAGAATCATCGGTAGTAACAGTGCAAATTATCATTACTACTATTCTGATTTTATTTTTAGGTGAAATAACTCCCAAACTTATTGCTCTTTCTAAGGCAGATAGTTTTAGCAAAATTTTATCCCTACCGCTAATGGGATTTCGCATAATCTTTTTCCCGGCTGTTTGGCTTTTGGAAAAAATAAGTGAACTGATTTCCAGCCGCAAACCAGTTGACCGTTATGTAGGAACACAATTTACTCACGAGGAATTTCACAATTTACTGCAATCCGAAAGCAGCAGCCACACTTTGGAAGAACACGAAAAGAAAATGCTGGTAGGTCTTTTTAGATTTAAAGAAGCAGAAATAAAAGAGATTTATGTGCCGCGGGTAAAAATTACGGCAATAGAAGAAAACCAATCACTTGAGGAATTGAAACAAATTATTATAGACAGCGGTTATTCCAGAATTCCTGTTTATCGTGGCAGTATAGATGAAATTGTAGGAATTATATATGTGAAAGACCTTCTGCTGTATCCAGAAAAGAAAACAATTAAAGAATTGCTGCGTCCCGTATGGTTCGTAACAGAAAATATGAAAGTGCAGACCTTGTTAAATCAATTCAAACAGAAAAAATTACAAATAGCAATAGTGGTTGATGAATATGGTGGCACAAGCGGTATAATATCCCTGGAAGATATTCTGGAAGAAATAGTTGGCGATATTAGAGATGAATATGATAAAGATGAAATACCCGAACTGATAAAAAAAGATGAAAATACCTATATTTTAAGCGGCAATTTCAGCGTTCGCCAGTTTAATGAGGTTTTTTCTACGGAAATTTCTGTGGAGGACTATGATAATATAGCTGAATTTCTACTATCTTACTTCAATAATGTTCCTGCCGTTGGTGCAACTGCAAAATATGATGATAAGCTGGAGTTTACTGTTTTAGATGCGGACGAGAAAAGCATTAAACAAATTCAGGTGAAAATCAATCTGTGAGAATTGTCCTGAAATACTTTTTCACCTTATTATTATTTTGTCACAGTATGCTAACTGCTTTAACTGCTGAGTACTATATGAAAGCATTAGGAATAAAACTGGCTAAAATAAGTATCCGGATTAGTGAAAATGAACCATTTATAAAAATAAAAGTCAACTCGCTGAAAGAGGCAGCTCTTTTCCTTCAAATAAATAACAGTTACTTCATTAAACATAACGGTTCCTATCAGCCCATAACCTATACTCGTGTTATCCGTCAAAAAAATGTTAATGATGAAATTACTGTAAATTATAATCATAATACAGCTCAAGCTACTATGTTTCGCCTCTCGGATAATAGCACTAGCCAATATGCTATTGCAAAAAACAGCCGGGATGTCTATTCTCTTCTGGCAGAAGTTATAACGGGAAAAGTGCCAACAGGAATTTATCCCATTGATGCTAATGGTATAAACTGGCAGGCAAAAGTTGTTCAACTCACTTCTGAAACCGTTGATACCCACCTTGGCAAATACTACGCAAAACATTATGAAATAACTTTCCAAAATCTGACAGAGAAAAAGATGCCTTATATTGATATGGTAACCTTTAATATGCTGCAAGAAAACAGTAAACTGAACCTGTGGGTTTATGACAATCAATATGCTGTGAAGGCAACCTTTAAAAAGAAAGGACTCTCTTCAAGCTGGGAACTGATAACTCTTAAAAAATGATATTCTCGGATTTCAAAAAGATGCCGATCTGCGGAGAGCTCCTTCTAAACAGCTACAATAAAATCCGTTTATTGTGTAGTCGGAGGACGCTGTTCCTCAACAATTTCAGAATAAAAAAATGAAATTCTTGCGGACTATTTACCCAACTCTTATTTGGTTTTGCCTTATCTGGATTTTATCTTCTCTGCCTTCTCAACATATTCCATCGGTGAATATTACTTGTTTTGACAAACTGGAACATATTGGTGTTTATGCTGTTTTGAGCTGTTTACTTGGATACTGGCTAAGTTTTAAGGACTGGAAATTAACAATTGTAATTCTTATTTATTTAGTTCTTTTGCTCCTTGCCGGTTTGGATGAGTATCATCAGACCTATATTCCCGGTCGTGAAGTTTCCCTATATGATTTTATGGCAAATTCTGCTGGAATCATAATTGGTTTTTTATTTTTCCTGCACCAATATGATAGAAGTTGATAAGCTCTGCGTTTCTCTAAATAATAGAGAAATTTTGGCGGATATTAGTTTCTCGCTTGATAATGGTAACAATTTAGTTATTTTAGGGCGTAGCGGTAGCGGAAAAACTGTTTTAATCAAAACCCTACTGGGAATTTATTTTCCTGTTTCCGGCAGTGTAATTATTGATGGAATAGATATTCACCGCTCTACGGAAGAACAAAGGAAAGCAACCAAAAAACGCTTTGCAATGGTTTTCCAAAATGCAGCTTTGCTTGATTCCTTTACTGTTCTGCAAAATGTTGCCCTACCGCTTTATGAACGCGGTGAAAAAGACGCTATCCTGATAAAAGAAAGAGTATCTAAATGTCTGCAAATGGTTGGACTGGAAAATACCGTAAACCTTTATCCTGCCGAGCTTAGTGGTGGTATGCGTAAAAGAATTGGCATTGCCAGAGCTTTAGTTTATGAGCCGGATTATATTATTTTTGATGAACCTGTTTCCGGATTGGACCCTATAACTTCCAAAGAAATTATGTTTTACATTACTCGCATCGTGGAGACAGCTTCCGCTACTTTGATAACTATTACCCATGAACTGAAAGATATTCAAACAATTGGCAATCAGATTTTATTTTTAGATGCCGGCAGGGTCGTTTTCAATGGCAAAACAAATGACTTATCACAATCACCTGATCCCCTCCTGCAAGAATACTTACAATGAATATTCACGATAAATCAAATCTCACTCAACTGGCTTTTTATACTGCTGTTGCTGCTTCAATTCACATTGTAGAAGACCTTATAATGCGAATGTTGCCTCTTCCCTTTGTCCGACTTGGTTTTTCTAACATTGTTATTCTCTATCTTATTTGCCACAATAGAATTTGGGAAGCATTTATCGTTAACATCAGTAAAACTCTATTAAGCGGAATTGTTACCCTCACTTTGCTTAGTCCTTCTACTTTGTTATCCTTAACTGGAGGTATTGCTGCTATTATTATTATGGTTTTAGTGCGGTGGTTACATTGGGGATTGGGGATTTACGGAATCAGTATATGCGGAGCTATTACACATAATCTTATGCAGTTAGCTATGGTTCGTGCCATCTTAATCCGCAGTGATAAAGTTTTTGTATTGACACCAATCCTGCTCTCAATTGCCTTGATTAGCGGCAGCATAATTGCCTACTTAACCTTATATATAGATAGGAAAAGCGAAAAAGCTAAAATAACAGAAAGATGAAAACCAGCACTAAAGAGAAATTATATAGTGTCCTGAAATATCTGTGGTTTGCCTTTTGTCTGATTACAGGTATTTTTACAGGCGCTTTATGGTTTTACCATGATAGTTTGCCTCCCACGAGTGAACTGAGAAATTATACTCTCCGTTCCGGTTCTGAGGTGTATGACCGCAATGGTAAAATGGTTTATCTTTTTGCTTTTGAAAAACGCAAGCTGGTTTCCCTGAAAGAACTTCCCCAATATTTGATAGATGCACTTATAATTACAGAAGACAAACACTTTTATCATCATTTTGGAATTGATATTTTAGGTAATATTCGTGCTTTAGCTGTAGACCTGGTGCGTATGGATTTTTCCCAAGGAGCAAGTACTATAACTCAACAAATGGCACGCAATATGTTTCTTACTTTGGATAAACGTCTTTCGCGCAAACTGAAAGAAATTATACTCGCACTGAGAATTGAACAGGAATTTACGAAGGATGAAATCCTGGAGATTTATTTCAATAAAATCTTTTGGGGTGGACAAATTCACGGTGTGGAAACCGCTTCTTTATACTATTTCGGCAAACATGCCCGCGATTTAACATTGGCAGAAGCAGCAGCTTTAGTAGGTATGATTCAGCGTCCTAATTATTATAATCCCGCAAAACATCCCGAACGCTTGATTGAAAGACGGAATATGATTTTAAGCAAAATGCTGAAGGCAAAAAAAATAACCCAGGAAGAATACAATGCAGCAGTCGCTTCTAAAATAACCGGTGACCGCAGTTCTCTGCAACAATATTCAACTGATTATTATATTGAACATATTCGTTTGTATCTGGAACGCAAATATGGCACGGAAAAACTCTTTGAAGGCGGATTAAAGATTTACACTCCAATGGATGTAGACCTTTCCGTTTATGCTGATTCTGTTTTAAATCGCTATCTTTCCAGAGTTGAAAAAGGTTATCCTGCTTCTATGCGTTATGACAGTGTTCCTAAAAACAGTGTGGATATAAATACCCGTTATCTGCAGGGTGGTATCTTATTAATGGAAAATAGTAACGGACAGGTTTTAGCGATGCTTGGAGGTAGAAACTTTACACACAGTAAATTTAACCGCATAACTCAGGCAAAAAGGCAACCCGGAAGTGCTATTAAACCAACTTATTATACAGCAGCAATTGAAAAGGGCTATACTCCTGCCACTGTTATTAATGATGCTCCTATAACTTTAACAGGAAGTAATGGAAAGGATTGGACTCCTCAAAATTTCAGCCGGAAATATTACGGACCCACAAGAATGCGAACTGCTATTACTTATTCTTACAATGTATGGGCAGTTAAAACCGTTATGGACCTTGGACTGGATGTAGTTAATGATGCTTTTCGGCGTTTTGGAATTGATGCTAAAGCCGAGGACTATTCGGCTGCTCTTGGTGCTTATGAAGTTACTCCTATTAATTTAATTTCCGCCTTTACAACTTTTCCTAATAACGGATTTCGCACAAAACCTGTGTTTATTACTAAAGTGGAAGATATTAATGGAAAAGTTCTGGAACGCAGTGTTACTGCAAAATATGATGTTACCTCACCTCAAGTTGCTTTTATAATGACTTCTTTACTTCAATCCGTAGTCACTTCTGGAACAGGAGCTGCTGCCAAAAACAATTATTATTGGCAGGCAGCTGGGAAAACAGGAACTTCCAGTGATCATCGTGATGCCTGGTTTATAGGTTTTAACCGCAAATATACTTTAGGCATCTGGAACGGCTTTGATAATAATGCTGCCATATCTGCCAGTGCAAGTTGTGCTCCTATTTGGGGTCAAATTATGACGAGGGCAATTCGTAATGAAAATAAGGGGCGTTTTCCAAAATCTGACGATCCCCGCTATAGTTTTGTAGTTCCGGATAGAATTGTGAAAAGAACTATCAATCCTAAAACCGGTTTCCTTTCTGAAAATGGCATTGAAGAATATTTTATTGAGGATAATATACCTCCTGCCCGTTCTGATACAATAAGCTATAATTATTATCCCACCCGTATGGATAATTCTGAATAAACCGGATAGTCAAGAATGTATCGCATACTTTTTTATATTCTCTGTGTGCTTGTTTCAACGGGTTGCATAACCTATCTTGTTTTATGTATCCGTTTCGTGTATGGTTATAAGCACTATAAACCCGTTTTCAGCTTCAAAAAAAGGACAGTGAGTGTGGTTATTGCTGCCCGTAATGAAGCTAAGAACTTACAGGATTTATTGCTGTGTTTGCTCAATCAGGATTATCCTTCAGAGCTTTTTGAGGTTGTATTAGCCGATGATGATTCTGAAGATGAAACCGCGGAAGTAGCAAATAAGTATATTGAAGCAGGTCTAAATTTACATTATTTGAAAATTACGGGACGGGAAAATGTCCTATCCCCCAAAAAAAAAGCTCTGGAAGATGCTGTTTATACTGCGCAGGGAGAAATTATTCTTTCTACTGATGCAGATTGTATTGTTCCGACAACCTGGATTTCTTCTATGGTTTCTCTATTTACAGATGATGTTTCTATGGTTGCTGGTTATTCTAGAACTTTGCTTCCCAATTGGAAAAAGGCATCTCTCGTGCAAAAATATGAACATTTGGATTATGCCTTATCTTATATGGCTTTAGCGGGTTGTTATACAATTGGTAAAAGTTGGGCATGTGTAGGACAAAATATGGCTTACAGACGTTCTGCTTTTTATGATGTAGGGGGCTTTAGTAAAATAAAACATTTACTTTCGGGAGATGATGTAAATTTACTGCAGTTAATGCGTAATAAGGGTTATAAAATTGTTTTCAATTTTTCCCCTTCCAGTTTTGTTTACACGCAGCCGATTCAATCCTGGAAAGAACTAATCAATAAACGCAGTCGTTGGACTTCCAATATGAAATATCAGCTGAAGTTCAATCCGGAGTTCTATTTTATTCTGTTTTCGCTTGCCTGTTTATATTGGGGCGGGTTGCTAATGCTGTTTTTTAATTATAAATTAGCTTTGTTTATTTTGGCTTACCGTATTATTATAGAAAACATCATTTTCAATTTTTCCCGTTCACGTTTTGGAATTACGAAAGAAATAATGAAGTTTTATCCTGTGTGGCTAGTTATTCAGAGTTTTTTTCTGGTGTTTACAATGGTACTGGGTCAGTTCAATATTTTTGTGTGGCACGGCAAAAGACCCAACAATAAAAGGAATAACAATGCAAACCATAATCTTTGATGATAATGCTCGTTCCAATTTTTTCCCTTTAACATTAAACAGAAGTGTTGGAGACCTGCGTTGTGGAATAACTAAATTGCGTCAGCGTTTAGAGTGCATTTTTTCCGATTCGGAAGAGACCTGTGTGCTTATAGATGAATCTCTTGTTCCGTTATATCAGGAACGACATCCCGATTGGATAATCAATTCTGCTGTAAGAGGGGAAAAACTCTATTTGAATTCACGCCTTATGTTAACTGCTGATGCTTTGGAACAGATTCAAAAAATGGCTTTCGGTTCCTGTTTATATGCGGGACAGGATATTGTAGCTATAAAAGTGAAGGACGCTTCCATTTTTCCTGATGTTGTGAACTTGAAGAAAAAACTCAGTAATATCAACCTTTATAACTGCCTTGCAGACATTATTAAAGATAATTCCAGATTGCTTATGCGAGATTATCATCTCCATTTTTACGACGGAGAAAATTATTTTGAAACCGAACCGGGAGTTACTGTTTTGCATCCATATAATGTTTGGGTAGGAGAAGGAGCAGAATTTTCACCGGGAGTTATTTTGGATGCTTCAGAAGGACCTGTTGTAATTGATACGGGAGCACGCCTGATGGCTAATGCCGTTCTTTGCGGTCCTGTTTATGTAGGTAAAAAATCCCTGATTAAAATCGGTGCCAAAATTTACGGAGGCACTTCTATCGGACCTGTTTGTAAAGTTGGTGGAGAAGTTGAAGGAACAATTTTTCAGGGCTATAGTAATAAGCAGCATGACGGTTTTTTGGGGCATTCTTATATCGGTGAATGGGTAAATATCGGTGCTGATACTAATAACAGTGACCTGAAAAATACTTACCAAACAGTAGCTTATTATTCCTATACCAGTAAAGCTAAAATTGATTCCGGAAATCAATTTTTAGGTTGTGTAATTGGAGATCACAGCAAAACAGGTATTAATTGCAGCATCAATACCGGAACTGTAATTGGTATTGGATGCAACCTTTATGGTCCAAATTTAATCCGTGATTTCATTCCTGATTTTTCCTGGGGCGAAGCAGAAAAATTAGATAAATACCGGTTCCCTGAATTTTGTGAAACAGCAGAAATTGTTAAACAGCGGCGAAAGATAAGCTTCACCGAAACTGAAAAAGCCCTATATAATAATATCTATAAAATGAGGATATAATGACGGACTTTATAGAAGTGATATTTAGAACGGGACGAATTGGTTATTATCAAAATACCAAAGGCCTGAATATTCAACCCGAAGATATAATAATAGTAGAAGTGGAAAGGGGTGACGATATAGCTCAGGTTATTCATCTGGGTATTAAGGAAGAAGAAATGGATGCTCAGGTTTTAACAGGAAAGACATTAAACATCCGACGCCAGGCAAATTCAGAAGACCTGGAGAAAATGAAAAACCTCAGCTATGAAGAAGATAAAGCAGCTAAAACCTTTATTGCGCTCTTGGATCATTACCCTTTTGAAATGAAACTGATTGAAACAATTTACCAGTTTGACGGCAATAAATTGACATTTTTCTTCACTGCAGAGGGCAGAATTGATTTTAGAAGCTTTGTTCGGGAATTGGCTAATATTTTTAAAACCCGCATAGAACTTCATCAAACAACAGGTAGAGATGAAGCACGTCGTTTAGGTGGTTTTGGAATGTGCGGAAAACAATATTGTTGCGGTAGCTTTTTAAAACGCTTCAATCAGGTTACTATCAAAATGGCTAAAGACCAGAATCTGGCAGGAAATTTAACAAAAATTTCCGGACCCTGCGGTCGTCTGCTCTGTTGTCTTAATTTTGAAGAAGATTTTTATGTGGAGGAAGCTAAGGGCTTTCCTATAGTTGGTACTTTTGTTTCCTATCAGAATACAAAAATGATGGTTTTTCGTCTTAATGTTTTAGCCAAAAAAGTTATGCTTACCAGCGAGGAAGGTGTAATTCAAGAAATTGATTTAGATGAATTTTCCCGTCTGCCAGTTATTAGTATTCCCATTTTGGAAGAATGCTAACCAACATTTTTTCTTTAATACCGGAAGACCTGGCAAAAAGCATTATGAGCAGGCAACCTGAATTGCCTAGTTATAGAATCAGGCAAGTTCTTTCCTGGTTGTATAAATCCTACAATAACGAACCGGATAAAATGACCAATTTACCGGAAGAATTCAGGTCTTTTTTAAAGACCAGTTACTCTTTTTCATTACCCGAAATAGAAAGCAAACTAGTGTCTCAAGACGGAGCTGTAAAATATCGTTTACGGCTGGAGGATAGCGAACTAATTGAAAGTGTATTAATTCCCACAGAGAAGAAGAACACACTTTGCCTTTCTACTCAGGTTGGTTGTGCCCGCAATTGCAAATTTTGTGCTACAGGAACAATGGGATTTATCAGGAATCTGGAAATACAAGAAATTGTAGGTCAGGTTATTATCGCCAGCAAAGAACTAAAAAATAGCAGAGAAGCTAAACTTACCAATTTGGTTTTAATGGGAATGGGTGAACCAATGGATAATCTGAAAAATGTTCTTATCTCACTGCAAATTCTTCAAAGCAACGCAGGATTTTCTTTCAGTCCAAGGCGTATAACTATTTCCACCTGTGGAGTTGTTCCCGGAATTATAGCCCTTGCTGATAGCGAAATTAAAGCCAAACTTGCTCTTTCCTTAATTTCTGCCATTGAAGCAAAGCGCAAACAATTAATGCCTATAAGCAACAAATATAACCTTATTCAGTTGAAACAGGCATTATTATATTACTTAAGAAAAACTTCCTTTCGCTTAACTATTGAGTATATCCTCATTCCAAGTTTTAATATGGATAGCGAAGACCTTTCCGCTTTACGCAAATTCACAGGTGACCTATCCTGTAAAATAAATTTTATTCCTTATAATCCTGGCAGAAATTCCCGATTTAGAGCTCCTACAGAACCAGAAATTAAGGACTTTCTGCAGAAAGCACAAAAATTGCCCCAAGCAATAACTTTACGCAAAAGCAGGGGAGCAGATATTTTTGGTGCCTGCGGACAACTTACTAAAAAATAATACAGGAGAAAAAAAATGAAAGATATTCCGCAAATTGCCAAAGAACTTTTTGGTGATAATCATCCCGCCCAATGTAAAGGTGGACACATAATTTGTCTGAACTGTTATCAGTGTCATTTAAATTGTCCTGATCAAGTTTATAATCCGACTCAGGATTTGGCTTCTGTAATAGATGCTACAGTTTTAAAAGCAGAAACTAGTAAAGAAGATATAAAAGAACTTTGTAAAACAGCAAATAAATATAAAACTGCCGCGGTTTGTGTTAATTCACATTTTATCCCTTTGGTGAAAGAGCTTCTGGAAAAACCGGTTAAAAGCTGCACCGTTATCAATTTCCCCTTGGGTGCATCTCTTCAAAAAGCAATAGTTAATGAAGCAAAAGCGGTTTTAACAATCGGTACAGAAGAAGTGGATTTGGTTCAGAACTTAAGTGCTTTTTTAAGTGGTGATTACAAAAGTAATTTGCAATGTATGCAAGAAGTGGTTAAATTATGTAAGCAGCATAAGGCATTGTTGAAAGTTATTTTGGAGACCTGCTATCTTACAGAAGAACAGATAATTATCAGTTGTCTGCTAGCTAAAAAAGCAGGAGCCGATTTTGTTAAGACCTCAACCGGTTTTGGAACTGCAGGTGCCACTATTGATAATATTAAATTAATGCGTAAAATTGTAGGACCTAAAATTGGTGTAAAAGCTGCAGGCGGAATTAAAACTAAAGAACAGGCACTGGCAATGCTTGCTGCAGGTGCCAATAGAATCGGAGCTTCCAGCGTGAAAACAATTTTACAATAAGGATGATCCAATATGATAGTGAATATTGCAGGATTTAACATTGAGAAAGGACTTATTGATAAACTGAATAGTCCTTTGGCTACTCCGGAATTGATTTCTGCCTCTTATGCCCGTATCAGCAGAAGCAATAAAAGCATTGATAACCTGAGAAAAGAAGCGATGCAAGAACTAGAAAAGGCAAGAAAAACCAATACCAATATCATCTTTGAGATGGGTCATAGCTCTGTTGCAGAACATTCGGTTTTTAATATTGATATAATCGGAATTTCCAGAGCATTAACAGAATTGGTTCAACGCAGCAGAATTGCTTCCTTCACAGAAAAATCTCAACGCTATGTAACTTTTGGCAAGGATTATGTTATTCCTAAAGAATTCACCAATCGCCCCAAACTGAAACAGCCCTACAAGAAACTGATGGACGAACTTTTTGCTGAATATGAATTCAGTTTCAATGCGTTAAATGAACTGTATAAAAAACAGAAACCGCAACTCAGAACCCGTGAAAGGGAATGCCTTGCCAAAGAAGATGCGCGTTACATTTTACCTCTTTCCACAAAAACCCAAATGGGAATGACTATTAATGCCCGCTCCCTGGAAAATCTCTTGCGGCGTTTAAATAAAAGTCCCTTAAAAGAAGCCGCTGAACTAAAGGAATTATTATATACCAAGGTCTCGGCAATTGCCCCTTCTTTAATTCGTTACCTGGATACTAATGAATACACTGGAAAAGTGGATTTGGAAAAAGTTGGTTTTTCCGGTTTTCTACAACAGGAATTGCCTTGGGTGAAAGAATTGGATATGGAAAATAAAGTGAAGGTGCTTAATATTCCTGCTAACGCTGATGACACTATTTTAGCAAGTATAATCTACCAGCAGGGAGAATTGGACTGGAATGAAACAAAGGAAACAGTGGCGCATTTACCCAGGATAATTAAACAACAACTCTGGAATCAAGTTTTTAAAAATTTAAAGCCCTGGCACAAAGTTCCCCGTGCTTTTGAGACAGTTGATTTCTGCTTTGAACTGACAATGAGCGAAAGTTGCTGGGCTCAATTTAAGCGACATCGCTATTGTACTATTTTGCGCAAAGCGGGAAGTTCTTTATCTGCAAAAATCCCTCCTGCCATAAAAGCTATTAAAAGGGAAGATATTTGGACGGAACTGAATAATAATATTATCCGATTGGGTAGTTTACTTCCCCCGAAACTGGCATATCTAAATCCTTATTTTAGAACTAATGCCTCTCTTGTTACCATTTTTGTGAAGATGAATTTGCGCGAAATTTACCATTTTGTCCGCCTGCGTAGTGACGAAAATGCCCAATGGGAAATCCGAGAAATATCACAATTATTGGCAAAACAAGTGAAAAAAGTTGCCCCTCAGGCAGCTGCCTTCCTTTGTGGAAAAAGTGAAATGAATAGGGATGTTTTAACTTACAATTTTCACCTGCCTTTAATGTAACCACACACCATATTTTTTTCCCCCTTACAACCCCTCTTTAGCTTATCTATAGACCTAAAAATTGTGAGTCATCATAAAAGCAAGCTAACAAAATTCGCTAAATCAAAATACGGCAAGAAATTAACAAATAGAACCAATATCATAACCACAGAAAACCTATAATTTTTCATCATAACAATCCCATATCCAGCTCTTATGATTCCCATATCGGATATGGGAATCATATGGGAATCTTATAATCTGCATAACGCGGAAAAGCAGGAATTATCACCCAACTATTTTGGGAAAGAAAAAGAGCAATTTCTCCGAATAGTGTTATAATGCTTTACGGAGTTGCTTTTTTTTTAACTTACAATTTTTCGGTTTGTAGATAAGCTAAAAAGCAGTGGAAAGTGAAAAAGAATAATAGATGTGGTTACCTTAAAGCCAGATAAAAATAGTGGGTCAAAACATCTTTCAGAACGGTTGTATGGGTGCATACTTTATGTTTGAAATCATATTTTTTTGTTTTTTAGACCGGTTGTAGAGCGGTTGCAAGTGAAAAAGAATGATAGATGTGGTTACATTAAAGGCAGGTGAAAATTATGAATCAAAACTTCCCACCGTTTAAATCGTGAATTTTACGAGTGACTTACGCCACTATCTCTCCCAGCCAATTACCCTCCTCAGGGATAGCTTCCGTATAAAAATATTCAAAAATGAATAAATGTATCATTTTACTCTGCCATTCTGTATCATTTTAGATTACCATTGACTGGCTACTGTTAAAAGACGAGGATATCGTTCTTCCGGAATAAAAAAGCCCAAAAGGTAATATTACAATAACGATGGTAGCGTAAGCCCATCGGGGAATGAGGAAGGAAAAAAAGGTAGATGCTTTTTCAATACAGGGGAAAGATTTTTCTTGTCTTTTTTCAGGATTGTAAATTATAGGTATTAGAAGAAAAAGATAATGTTAAAGTATTGGGAATTTGTGAAGGAACAGCATCCTCCGACTACACAGAAATAAAATTAAAAAATATAAAGGAATCTAAAATGGAACTCTCTAAACGAGCCCGAGAAATTCAGGCATCACCTATCCGAAAATTGAATCCTTATGCCAATTCCGCTAAAAAAAGAGGAATAAAGGTATATCATCTTAATATTGGACAACCCGATTTACCTACTCCCAAAGAAATGTTGAAAGCATATCACGAATTTTCTGATGAAGTTTTAGCTTACGGACCTTCCCAAGGTCTTGATCTTTATCGTGAGGGCTTAGTTAACTATTATGGAAATTTAGGCATTAAACTGAATGTAGAAGATATAATTGTAACAACCGGCGGTAGCGAAGCAATTACTTTCGCGATGATGGTTGTTGGCGAAGTTGGAGACGAAATAATTGTTCCTGAACCGTTTTATACAAACTATAACGGTTTTGCTACTATGGCAGGTATAACTTTAATACCTTTAACAACTTACGCAGAAGATGGTTTTGCTTTACCGGATAACCAGGCAATAGAAAAGAAAATCACTTCTAAAACCAAAGCCATAATGCTTTGCAATCCGGGAAATCCAACGGGAACTGTTTACAGTAAAGAAGAAATTTTTCGCACTGCTGATTTGGCAAAACGCAAGGGCTTGTATTTTATTTCCGATGAGGTCTATCGGGAGTTTATTTATGATGGATTAAGCCATACCAGCGTTCTTGAAGTTCCTGATTTTGAGGAAAACGCTATTTTAGTAGATAGTGTTTCTAAACGCTACAGTGCTTGTGGAGCCAGAATTGGATGTATTGTAAGCAAAAATAGGGAAATAATGTCCGCTGTATTAAAATTTGCTCAGGCGCGTTTATGCCCTCCAACCGTAGATCAATTAGCT
This sequence comes from Candidatus Cloacimonas sp., assembly GCA_023227825.1. Classification (GTDB taxonomy): domain Bacteria; phylum Cloacimonadota; class Cloacimonadia; order Cloacimonadales; family Cloacimonadaceae; genus Cloacimonas. The sequence continues at coordinate 179,096 of JALOCJ010000005.1, forward strand.
GCGAATGCAGGAATTTACTTACCTGAAACCTACTTTGAACAGTTAAGACAAGAATATCAATCCCGGCGTGATTTGGTATTAAATGAACTGGAAAAAATTCCTGGTGTTATTTGTAAAAAGCCGGAAGGAGCTTTTTATATCTTTGCCAAGCTTCCTATTGACGATGCAGAAGATTTTATTATCTGGATGCTGAAGGAATTTCAAATTGATAATGAAACCGTTATGGCTGCTCCAGGTGACGGATTTTATGCTACACCTAACTTAGGAAAAAATGAACTTCGCTTGGCTTATATTCTCTGTAAAGAAGACCTGCAAAAAGCAATGCACATCTTTAAAAAAGGACTTGCTGTTTATCAGGAAATGCATTTAGCAAAAGCAAGTTCAAAATGTTAAAAGGAAAAAATAACGAAAATAGAAGAAGATTTTCATAATGCCAAGGCAAACAGGAAACTGAGAAATCCCGAATAAGGAGAAATAAAGGGAAAATAGTATGAAAACAAAAGGGAAAATCTCTCCCTATCTCTATATCCTGCCAGCTCTGTTTTTGCTGGTTGCTTTTCGTTTAATACCAATAGTAATGAGCTTTGTGCTCAGCTTTTTTGATTGGTCAATTAGAGGTACAGGGAAATTCATCGGCTTGCTTAATTATGCTAATATGCTGAAAGATAGTGTCTTTTGGCAGTCAATGGGTAATACTTTCTGGTTGGTAATTTTTATTGTCCCCTTAAGTATAATTTTTTCTTTGCTTTTTGCTGTTCTCCTAAATAATATTAAAGCTGTTAAAGGACTCTTTCGCACTGTCTATTTTATGCCTTATGTAACTTCTTTGGTAGCTGTTTCTATTGTGTGGAAACTGATGTTCAATGAACAAACCGGCTTAATAAATACTTTAATCGGCTATATTGGCATCCCGCCTCAAAAATGGTTATCCGAATCCAGAGGTATATTTGAATTGCTGTTTGCCAAAACGGGAGTTACTTTTCCCCGATTTTTAGGGGGACCTTCTCAAGCTCTTTTTGCCATTATTATTATGACGGTTTGGAAGGGTTTGGGCTATAATACTATTATTTATCTTGCCGGTTTGCAGAACATTTCCAGGGTCTATTATGAGGCAGCGGAAATTGATGGCGCCAGTAAAATTAAACAGTTCTTCAAAATAACCCTGCCATTGGTTTCCCCCACTACTTTTTATGTATTATTAATGACTACCATTGTCACCTTTCAGACCTTTTCTCAGGTCTATTTAATGACGGATAAAGGTGGACCGTTAAATACTACAAAGCTGATTGTGTATTACATTTATGAAAAGGGCTTTGACACTCTGGAAATGGGTTATGCCAGTGCTGTTGCCTTAGCTCTTTTCCTTATTATCCTTACTTTAACTGTTTTCCAGAGACGCCTGGAAAAATATGTTAATTATTAAAGAAGGAGAAAGAAAATGCCAGAACAAATTCGTATGACTATTATCTATGCAGTTCTTATTATCTGTGGAATAGGTATGGTTCTTCCTTTCCTCTGGATGCTTTCCACTTCTTTAATGACCCAATCTGAATTCAATAAACAGGAACGCATTTTCATACCCAAAGAAACATATTTTGAATGGGATAACGGAAACCAAAAACAGAAAGTAATATTTGTGCAGAACAAAGGAAAAACCAGTATTATCCACTTATTGAATAGCGAGGATAAAATAATTGAAGAATATAAGGAAGTCCCCACTACTCAAGTAAAAAAGGTTACAAAAAACCCCAGTTTTCACTGGCAAAATTATGTTAAAGCATTCAATAAAGTTCCTTTTATTATTTACTTTAAAAATACCCTGCTGGTGAGTTTCTTCACTTTAATCGGAGTGCTGATAACTTCTACCCTTGCTGCTTATGCTTTTGCCCGAATGGAATTTTTCGGAAGGGACTTTTTGTTCTATCTGTTTTTAAGTATGATGATGGTGCCAGAACCAATTTATTTGGTTTCTTCTTATGTTTTGCTGGATAAAATAAATTGGCTGAATACTTATCAAGCATTAATCATTCCCTGGTGTGTAAATATTTTTACTATCTTTCTTTTCCGCCAGCATTTTAAATCACTGCCTCAGGAACTTTTTGATGCTGCAGCAATTGACGGTTGCAGCACTTTTGGAATGCTGTGGAGAATTATGCTTCCTCTGTCCAAATCGGTAATTGCTACTGCTTCTATTTTTTCTCTCATTGGAAGCTGGAACAGTTTTATGTGGCCTCTTGTAATGACGGACAGTCCTGGTCTCAGAGTATTGCAAGTAGGGCTTAGCTATTTTAATCAGGAAGCATCAACTCAAACAACACTATTGATGGCTGCTTCTACTTTCAGCATTGTCCCGATTTTGATTCTGTTCTTTATGGCGCAAAAACAAATTATAGCCAGTTATGCTAAAGCAGGACTAAAAGATTAAAAGGAGAAAACAGTGAATGCCAAAGAAATAAAGAAAAAAGCACAACTACAGAAAGCCAGACAGGCACAAAAATTACCTCCCGAATATCAAAAACCGGTTCCGTATAAAATAATTGATGATGAATCATTACGCCCCCAAAATATTGTTCCGGTAAAATTGAATCGCTGGATTGCTCTCGGGGTATTTCTTGCGGTTCTTGTTGTGTATATGCTTACTCAAGCACGCACAATGAGCTTTTGGGATAGCGGAGAATATGCAACTTGCATTAGCATTTTAGGAGTTCCCCATCCTCCTGGAAATCCTTTTTATATCTTGCTTGGCAGAGCAATAGTGGCTATTTTTGGTGGTATTTTCCCCCATGCTATGATTGCTGCCTTCATTTCTGCTTTATTCAGTGCTCTGGCTGTGATGTTTACTTACCTGATAACTATCCAGCTTACCAGTATGCTGAAAGTTAAGTCCTGGGAAGCAATATTTGCCGGAATTATTGCTGCTTTATATACTGCTTTTTCTTTCACTTTCTGGATGAATGCAGTGGAAGCAGAGGTCTATTCTGGTTTGGTCTTTTTTGTAAACTTAATTATCTGGCTTACATTAATCTGGGTGCAAAAAAGTCGGGATTTTTCTCACCAGAATATCCTGCTTTTAATTGCTTACCTTTTTTTCCTAGGCTTCTGTGTTCATCAGACAGCTTTACAAATAGCTCCGGCGATGCTGTTTATTGTTTGCTATCCTCTTTTAAAACAGGGAATTAAAAGTGGTAGTTTTTTGCCCAAACTGGTTGTTTATTCTATCCTTTTATTGATTGGCTATTTTCTTTTAGGAGTGATAGGTAAACAGCTGCAGATAGATGATTTAGACAAAATGGGTTTTGCTCTTGTTGCCGTTATTATTATGTTTATAGAATTGAGAAAAGTGCTTGACCGGCGAATTTGGCTTTTGGGTATTGCTTTAGTTGTAGTTGGTCTTTCCTCTCATATATATTTAATGGTGCGAGCTGCAGATAGACCTTTTATCAATGAAGGCAATCCTAGTAACTGGAAAATGTTTCAGGAATATGTTTTAAGAAAACAATACGGAAATACAAGTTTTGTGCAAAGAAGGGGAAATTTCTTTCAAGACCAATTAAATTATCACTTTTTACGCTATTTCAGTATGCAATGGTTAAATGAACCGTTTTTCACAAAATTCTTAGGAGTTACTTCCGGTCTGTTAAAGCCAATTGCCAATATCTTTATTGCCTTTTTAGGAATAGCGGGAGCTGTTTTACAATTCAGAAAGAATAAACACAGTTTTTGGTATTTCTTCTCTATTATTTTGCTAACTACAATTGTGATGGTTTTCGTGATGAATCTTTCCAGTGCCGAAGTGCGTGATAGAGATTACTTTTTTGTAGTTGCCTATAATATGTGGGCAATCTGGATGGGAATGGGTGCCTTGGCATTAGTTACCTTGTGGAATAGTAAACCTGTAAGAGTTGCTTTACTTATTATTATGTGCCTTTTGCCTGTTAGTAATTTTATTTCTCAGTATAAAATCCACGACCGTTCTCAGGAATTTATCGCTCTGGATTATGGACTGAATTTCCTTAATTCGGTTGAGGAAAATGCAATTATATTCACTAATGGAGATAACGATACTTTTCCGCTCTGGTATGCTCAAGCGGTTAAAGACCCTTTTGCCAAAGAGAATATCTATCCTGCCAGAGATGTTTATCCCACGCAGGAAAGTAAAACAGCAATAGCTAAAGCAAATAACTATAAAAATAAATGCCTGAAGGGTATCCGGAAAGATGTTTCAGTAGCCAACCTGTCTCTTCTAAATACACCCTGGTATATCAGGCAGCTCAGAGATCAGGAAGGAATTCTGTTTAATATCCCTGATGACCAATTAGATGATCTTTACCCGCAAAAAGTGAAAGAACCCTTAGTTATTCCTGGACCTCCGAATCATCCTGAAATGGGCTTTACAATGACCATACCGGAATCTGCTGAATGGAGAGAAAATGAACCTTTTTATCGTATTTCCGATCTTGCTGTAATGCAAATTGTGAAAGATAATTATGGCAAACGCCCTATTTATTTTGCTGTAACCTGTGAAAGCTATATCAATTTTAATGATTATATCCGTAATGAAGGTATGGTAGGCAGAATTGTATCCACTCCTAAAGACGGTCAGATTGACCCTGAACGCTTGTTACATAATATTGATGTGGTCTATAATTACCGCTCTATAGATGATAAAAAGGTCTATAAAGATGAAAATATGAAACGCCTCGTAATGAATTATGGTTCCGGCTTTGTGCGTGCTGCCAATTATTTTGTGGATAACGGAAATTATCCTAAGGCATTGGAATATATTAATAAAGCAAAAAAATTTGTAGATGATGAATTAAAACTGACCGAATTCTATACTAACTATTACAGCAAAACGGGTCAGTGGAACAAACTGGATGAATTTATTGACCAACATATAGCTCAGCATCCAGAGGGCTGGAAGATTTATTTAAGCTATATAATAGCTCATTTGGTAGATAATTATCCAGATAAAATCCTCACTTACCTCAAAAAAGGTTTCCTGCTTTTTCCGGAACAGGAATATTTTGCCCAATTAGCTGTCGGTTATGCTCAAGAATATAAAGAATTTGATGCAGTTCAAAAACTGCTTAATGAAGTCCGTCCAAAACTCCAATATGATATAAGCGGATACCAGTCAGACCTGGAAGAACTCTCTAAACAAAAAATGAGCGAATGAATTAATTGAGATGGTGAGAGATTTTTCCGGAAAAACGACGTCTTCGTCGTTTATATTGGTTGACGGGGACGTCAACCATCCGGAAAAACGATGTCCTCGTCGTTTATATTGGTTGACCAGGAGGTCAACCTTCCGGAAAAACGATGTCCTCATCGTTTATATTGGTTGACCAGGAGGTCAACCTTCCGGAAAAACGATGTCCCCATCGTTTATAATCACCGGAAAAACGACAATACCACTTTCCCGTTATAGTAAAAGAAAATAAATATAGGAAACAGCTAAAATGAGCAAAGAAAGCAAAAGGCAAATCCTCAGACACACAATCCAACTGCTTTTTTTGCTGTCATCCCTGGCTTTTTTTGCCGGGCTTATCTTCTTTGCTTTGCCCTATACTATTCATAATATTTGTCCTTATGCTATAGTTTGTTTCGGCTTAAGCAAAAACATCCTTATTCAATATCTTGGAAATCCGTTCGCTTTAACAATTGCCTTTAGCTTTTTAATATTGGTGTTAACGATTTTTTGCGGACGCCTTTTCTGTTCCTATTTTTGCCCCCTGGGAACTATGCAAGAAATTATCTATGCTCTTTTCGGCAAAAAGAGAAGAAGTAGAAAACAAATCCCTCTATATCTGGAAAGGCTTTTTGCCTCCGTAAAGTATATGGTATTAATAATAACTATCCTCTTATCCCTTGTCGGTGGGAACTATATCTTTATTCGCTTATGCCCTGTCTATGCTTTGTCTCTATTGCCCAATATAACTATTTTAGGTTTGATTGTTGCCCTCTTGATAATTGTAGCAGGGATTTTTCAGGAACGATTCTGGTGTCGTTTCCTCTGTCCTTATGCCGCTTTAATGAACTTGTTTCAATACTTGGGAAAGTTAGTTCATTTTCCTTACTTAAAAATTTACCGTAATCTGGAACGCTGCAACGATTGCGAAATCTGTTCTCTATCCTGTCCGATGAATATCAATATTACGGAAGAAGAATATGTGCAGAACCCGAATTGCATTCTTTGTTTCAGATGTATGGATAAATGCCCTAAACCCGAAACCCTTAAAGTCCAGAGGGAAAAATAAATGAGAACTATTTTACAAATATTGGTATTGCTGCTTTTGGGCAGCATTCTTTTGTTCCTGTTCTATAATGCTTTCCTGCCTTCAAAAACTGTTCCATTGAACTCAATTAAAGAAATTGTTCCTGAACCTGATAGCATAAAAGAGAAATCTTTTGTTCAAAAACCCCAATCCAATACTGCAAAAGCAAAAACTGCCTCTGCTAATAAATATCAAGATAAAAATAATATAGATAAACTGCCAGATGAGATTAAACCTGAAACACTGGAACCTGCAGAAACAACAATATCCTCCCCTAAAACAACCTACCAGGTAAATCAAGACCTGTGTATTGGCTGTAAACTCTGTCTCCGCTATTGCCCTGAAGGAGCTATTTCTCTGAAAAACGGTAAAGCTATAATTGATACAACTAAATGCACTGCTTGTGGAATCTGCTATGAAGGCAATAAGAAAAACTTTTCCGGTTGCCCGGTTGGCGGTGTATTTTATTAAAAGTTGCGTGATTATGGAAGTGCGGAAGTTTATGAAAAAAGCAATACCTGCTCTAAATACTCCAAGTAATTCTTATATATCATAAATCTGCGTAATCTGCGTAATCTTCGTGCTTACATATTTTCGGTGGCTTCGGTGTTTTCGGTGGCTAATTATAATAAATCCCGTAAATCCTGATAATCCTGTTCATCCCAGACCTATTATCTTTTTTGGTTGACGGGGACGTCAACCTTCCGGAAAAAGTGGTTGACGAGGACATCAACCTTCCTGTATTTTTTTATCTGTGTAATCTGTGAGAGACATTCACAATTCCGCTTGACAAAATAGTAACTCCCTATTTTCATAAACTTCAGTTGCTGAAAGCCACTTTTCCAAAAATGTATTTCAGCGTTATAACTCTTTAGTTATAAATAAGATATTGACTTAAAAATATAGAGGTTCTGAGATGTTTTCGTCTATCCGCAAAAGAAACGGTTCAATCGTTGTTTTCAATCAACAAAAAATAGCCAAAGCAATTGAAAGTGCTGGACTTGCCACAGGTGAATTCGGAAAAGATATTGCTGCGGTTTTAACTTTACGGGTGCTTAATTTGGCACAGCAGGTTATTCAGGATGAAATTCCCGAAGTGGAAAAGATTCAGGATATTGTAGAAGAGGTTTTGCTTGCCTCACCTTATAAAAAGACCGCCAAGTCCTATATTATTTATCGTGATCAACATTCACGGATACGGGAACTGGTTTCCAAAGCCAGTGTAGATTTGATAGATCAATATTTGGAAAAATTGGATTGGCAGGTGAATGAAAATTCCAATATGGCTTATTCGCTGCAGGGATTGAATAACTACATTGCTTCGGAAGTAAGTAAGACCTACTGGCTGAATAAAATTTATCCTCCGGAAATTCGGGAGGCACATTTAAGCGGGGATTTGCATATCCACGATTTGGGTCAACTTTCTGTTTATTGTGTAGGTTGGGATTTGATGGATTTGCTTTTAACCGGTTTTTGCGGAGCAGAAGGCAAAGTGGAAAGCACTCCTGCCAAGCATTTTAGAAGTGCTTTAGGGCAAATTGTTAATTTCTTTTATACTCTGCAAGGTGAAGCAGCCGGGGCTCAGGCATTTTCCAGTTTTGACACTCTTTTAGCTCCTTTTATTTATTACGACGGGCTTAATTACACAGAGGTAAAACAGGCGCTGCAGGAATTTGTTTTCAATATCAATGTTCCAACGCGTGTCGGTTTTCAAACCCCTTTCACCAATATCACTTTAGATTTAAAGCCCCATCAGCTCTACAAAGATCAGGCAGTTATCATTGGCGGCAAACCAAAAGATAAGACCTACGGGGATTTTCAAGCAGAAATGGATATGCTGAACAAAGCATTTCTGGAAGTGATGATTGAAGGTGATGCCAAAGGAAGGGTTTTCACTTTTCCTATTCCAACTTATAATATCACCAGGGATTTTGAATGGGATAACCCCAATCTGAATTATTTATGGGAAGCAACTGCCAAATATGGTATTCCCTATTTTTCCAATTTTGTAAATTCCGATATGGACCCCAAAGATGCACGCAGTATGTGTTGTCGTTTACGTTTGGATACCCGTAAACTGGAAACCAGAGGTGGAGGGCTTTTCGGAGCTAATCCTTTAACCGGTTCCATTGGAGTGGTAACTATTAATTTACCTCGCATCGGGTATCTGGCAAAAACCGAAGAGGAATTTTTTTCTCTTTTGGAGGAGCGTTTGCTGCTGGCTAAAAAATCCCTGGAAATAAAACGCAAAGTTCTGGAAAATTTTACGGAAGGCGGACTTTATCCTTATACCAAGTTCTATTTAAAAAGCATCTATGAACGCTTTCAGCAATACTGGAAAAACCATTTTTCCACCATTGGCATAATTGGGATGAATGAAGCAATGCAAAACTTTATGAATGAGAACTTAGGAACAAAAAAAGCACAAGCATTTGCCTTAAAAATTATGGATTACCTGCGTAAACGGTTGCTGGAATTTCAGGAAGAAACACAGAATAACTATAATCTGGAAGCAACTCCTGCCGAAGGAACAAGCTACCGTTTAGCTCTTTTGGATAAAAAACAATTCCCTAATATTATCTGTGCCAATTGTGATGACGATTCACCTTTTTATACTAACAGCAGTCAGTTGCCGGTAAACTTTTCGGATGATATTTTTGAGGTTTTGGATTTGCAGGATGAGCTCCAAACCAAATATACAGGCGGAACAGTTTTACATATCTTTGGTGGTGAAAGAGTTGAATATGGCCAAAGTATCAAAGCGCTGATAAAAACCGTCTGTGAGGGTTACCGTTTACCATATTTCACTTTTTCCCCCACTTTCAGTATTTGTCCAATTCATGGCTATTTGGATGGAGAACAGCCAATTTGTCCTGTTTGCCAAAAAATGACAGAGGTTTTTTCCAGAATTGTTGGCTATTTGCGTCCTGTTTCTCAATGGAACGAAGGCAAGAAAGCAGAATTTAAACTGAGGACAAATTTTGACCTGCACAAGCAGCAGAAAAAAGATAGTTCCACAATACCCAAAAGTCATATTGTATAGGACTAACTAATGAACATCGGCGGATTGCAAAAATTCTCTCTGTTAGATTATCCTGGGCAGTTAGCTGCCATTATTTTTACGCAGGGCTGTAATTTTCGCTGTCCCTATTGTCACAATCCTGAACTTGTTGATCCGCAAAGATATAGTCCCTTGTTGGAAACGGAAATGGTTCTGCGTTTTCTCTATAAAAGGCATAAGAAACTTTCCGCAGTAGTAGTTAGCGGAGGTGAACCAACTTTGCAGGAAGACCTTATTCCTTTTCTAAAGTTGATAAAAGCAATGCATTACAAAGTTAAACTGGATACTAACGGTTCCCTTCCTGAGGTTTTACGGGAAATTGTTAAGCAGAACCTGGTGGACTATTTTGCAATGGATATTAAAGCCCCCTTAGAGCTATATAAAGTTATTACCAGAGCGGAGTTAGAACCCGGGATAATTAAAAAAAGTATGAATCTTATTCGCCGAGCAGGTGTTGATTATGAATTTCGTACTACCTTTTTTGACTTGCTTTTAAGCACTGATGATCTTGCTTCTATGCAAAATTTATTAAAGCCGGGAGATAGATTTATCATTCAGCAATGTCATTACAGCAATACCCTGGAAAAAATAAGAAAAGAAGATATTTTAACCGGTTCTTTTCCTTTAAGTGAAAATCCTGCCTGCCTTTCACTAATCAATTGGGGTTCAGAACATAGCGTTAAAATATCCTTGCGCTGCTTATGATAGTGAATATTGAACATCTTTTGCCTTTTGTGGAAAAACCATCCCGCTATATAGACCACGAAATAAATGCCTGCCGAAAGGATTTTTCTGCTTATCCGGTCCATTTTGCTTTTGCTTTCCCTGATACTTATGAACTGGGAATTTCTCATTTGGGTATAAAAATACTCTATTCTATTATCAATCAATTGAATTACGCTATGGCAGACAGGGTTTATCTACCCTGGATTGATTTAATAAAACTAATGCGGGAAGAGGAATTAAATCTCTTCGGTTGGGAAAGCAGAAGGGAAATTAAGGACTTTGACATTTTAGGAATAACCCTGCAAAGTGAACTTAATTACACTAATGTGCTGGAAATTATAGACCTTTGCGGAATTGATATACATAGCTTAAAACGGAAAGAAACAGACCCGATAATTTTAGCAGGTGGACCCTGTGCCGCTAATCCTTTACCTTTAGCACCTTTTATAGATGTGTTTTTTATTGGTGAAGCAGAAGAAGGTATTCTGCAAATTGCCCAAATTCTGAAAAACGAAAGGACTCGTTCTGAACGCCTCAAACAAATTGCCAAGCTTGATTCCTGTTATGTTCCTTCTTTGCATAATGGCTTTGATTTGATAAAAAGTCGTAAATATACTGCTTTTCATACATCAGAAGCACAACATAGTCCCCAATTACTTTCCTGGCAGCTGGCAACTCATAATCGCTATGTATCTGAAATTATGAGAGGTTGCACAAGGGGCTGCCGATTTTGTTTTGCCGGTTATTTTTATCGTCCTGTGCGGGAACGTGAACCGAAAGACATTATTACAAATATCTTGAAAGAAATAAAAGAAAGCGGTTGGGACGAAGTTGGCTTGCTATCTCTTTCCAGTAGCGATTATTCCTGCATTTCAGAACTTCTGCAAGAACTGCTGGAAAGAATAAATACCCAAAAAACCCATATTGCTCTTCCCTCTTTAAGAGTGGACACTTTGGACAGGGAAATTGTGCACTCGCTTAAAATTTTAGGCAGAGAGGGCTTAACTATAGCTCCGGAAGCTGGCTCACAGCGTTTACGCCAAGTTATAAATAAAAACTTGAGCGAAGAACAAATCCTTACCGGAATTGAAACTGCATTACAACTTGGCTGGCAAAAGATTAAGCTCTATTTTATGTTAGGATTGCCCACAGAAACAGATGAAGATATTGAAGCAATTATTAACCTTATTGCTAAAATAAACAAAGCAGGCAAAAACCGCCTGCAAATAAATGTTACCCTTTCTCCTTTTGTCCCCAAACCGTTTACTCCTTTTCAATGGGTTGCTATGGAAGATGCAGAATCATTACTGCAAAAAGCAATCAAAATTAAATCCGCTTTTGCTAAAATCAAGAATATCAAAATCCATTATCATACTATTGAAAATTCCGTTCTGGAAGCGCTAATTAGCCGGGGTGACAAAAAAATTGCCGAAGTCATTGAAATTGCATGGAATAAGGGTGCCCTTTTTGACGCCTGGAATGAGTGTTTTAATTTTTCCTGCTGGCAGGAGGCAATAACTGAATGTAACATCATTCTAGATAGTTATTTGGGCTCTCGTAATCCGGAAGATAATTTGCCCTGGGATTTTATTTCCCTGGGATTAGATAAAAGCTTTCTACTTGCAGAACGGGAAAAAGCTTTAGCAGGAATTCAAACACCCGATTGCCGAGAAATATGTTCTTCCTGCGGCATCTGTAATAAAGAAGTAAAAACTACAACCGCAGTCGGTATTCCACTAAAAACCGATCAGTTAAGGCAGGAAAAGAAAAACCCTTCTCCCCGGGAATCACAATTCAGATATCGGGTTTATTATCAAAAAACGGGACTGCTACGCTTTATTTCTCATCTGGATTGGATGCGGATGCTTTTTCGCAGAATATCTGTTTTAGACCTGCAAACTGTTTTTACACAAGGGTTTAATCCTCATCCGAAGGTTTCTTTATGTCCACCTTTAGCAGTAGGAATTGAGGGTTTGGCAGAATATTTTGATCTTTCTTTTTATCAACCCTATCCTGTAGAATTGATTTTACAGGAATTCAATAAAACCCAAATTCCTGATTTTACCGTAACTACCGTTGAGCTTTTAAGAACAAAAATTATTCCTCCCAAATATGAAGTGCTGGGTATCTCCTTTCCTGATGATTTGTATAAGCATATCAAGGATAAAATCATCTTTTTTAACCAGAGTAAAATATTTACTTACACAAAAGGCACTCCCCCTAAAGTGAAAAACTATAACCTAAAAGAGATTATCGTTTCTCTAAAACAAAACGGCAACGAACTGATAATGGAAAAATTGCTGGAAAGCCCTTCTGTATATGACCTTCTGTCTGCCTTGTTAAATATGGAAAAAACAGCGCTCTTTCAGCAAAAAATATACCGTTACGGCTTCAAGTGAGAACAGGAGCCCTATTTGTCTATCTTAATAGAAATCTTATAGGACGCATAAGACACCTAATAACAAAAAATAAATGAGCGGGAGAACAAAGTAAAATGCATAGTGGAAGAATAATTGATGTAAAATGCCGTTGCGGATATCTTCTTTTCCGTTATTACAAAGCAGGAAAAGGACGCCTAATCAAATGCCTCATTAGTAGATTAACTGATGACTTTGTAGGACTTAAAGGTGCTGAAACATTTTCCCGACCCAAATGCCCAAATTGCGGTAAAGAGTTAGGAATTATTATGATGATTCATGGAGAACCGGCATTAAAATTAAACCAGGGCACGATTGCAACAATCCGTCTGTAATTGCTTATCTTATAAAGAGAAATGAAAGCAAAAGTTACTTCAGAATGAAGAATAAAAAATGTAAAAATGGAGAATTGAAAATTATGAAAGATAAATAAAAAATCTGTGTAATCTGTATAATCTTTAAGTCAGGAGTCGTCACTGCCAAAATAACTTAAAACCTTTTTCAAATTCGTTTGGCAGTGAGGACTCGTGACGGCAGAATGAACAATAAAAAATGCAGAATGGAAAAAAAGAGAATGGAGAATTATAAAAAAAAATTAAAAATCTGTGTTATCTGTGTAATCTGTGAGAGATATAAATTACCGCTTAATAATATATGGTGGAGCTAGGGTGGTGTCTCTCGGGAATTTCCCCAGCGGCACCAGTTCATCTGCACTACAGATCAATAAGCAAAAAATAATCCTGCTGCCTAAAATGATGGAGTTATCCACTTTCTCTTCAACTGCATTTTTTAAGTTCAATCCTTATTTCTAAAAAACTCTTTCACTCTGCAAAATCTTGTTCATCCCCCCGGCATAATCAATAAGGATATGTATAATCTATATAATTGGGGAGAGATAAATATTTTATTGACACAATCCCCTCATTATTTATACTAACAAAAGGATGAAATGAGGTAAAAAATGCGGAAATATCAAACTGTCATAATCTTTATAACTGCTCTCTTATTTTCTGCCTGTTGCCAGCAAAAAACCAACGCCACAAATACAGAAAACGAAAACTTCAATTATGCGGGGAGTAAATTTCATAACAACTATATTTGGGGTGGAGCAATGAATCTTGCCTGGAATGAACTGATAGAAAGTTTTACAGGTGAACTTATTACACTTGATATGGAATAAATTAGACCACCCAATTAGCATACTAAAACTTAAAAAGAGTTACGCAGAATAAAATATGAAAGACCCGATTATCAATGCCTTGGAAAAGGCGCTAACGCAACTCAATGAACTGCCTGAACTAAAAAAGGACTTGGGCAAAAGACCTCTTTCCAATCCGGTTAAAATTTTAGCCATCGGAAAAAGCGCTTTCCCAATGGCTAAGGTCTGCGTAAATACACTAAATAAAAGGAAAATAAATTATTCCGGTTATCTACTTACAAAATATGGAAATGTATCTGAAATAATACCCAATTTAATTGTTAAAAAGGCAGGTCATCCTATTCCTGATAAAAATACTATCAAACATAGCCGGGAGATTCTATCCTGGCTGGAAGGACTTCCGGAAAATGATGAACTGATAATCCTGATTAGCGGTGGTGGAAGTTCTCTGTTTGAAGTGCCGGTTGACGGTTTTACTTTAGAGGACTTGATTCATTTTAATAAGAACCTGCTGCAGAGTGGATTAAAAATCAAAGAAATAAATTATGAACGCGCCAAAAAGTCAAAAGTAAAAGCCGGAAAAGCACTTGACCATATAAAAGCTAAAATAATATACTGTTATGCTCTTTCCGATGTCCCGAATAATGAGCCGGAAATTATTGCCTCGGGCTGTTTTTTCCCTGCTAATTCCCCAAAAATTGATAAAAATCATTATCAGGCGAAACTGAAAAAAGGCAGGCAGGAACTATACTATTCTATTATAGGCGATAACTTCTCTCTCCGCTATCAGTTAGCTAAAGCACTAACTTCTCCGGTTGAGGTGCAGACCCGTTATTTTACTGAAAATGCCGAAAATGTAGCAAACTCATTGACAAAATTTGCTTTTTCTGCAAACAAAAAAGGTATCTATATCTTTGGTGGAGAAGCATCTGTCCAAGTTACAGGAAAAGGAAAAGGAGGACGATGCACACATCTTGCTCTTTTGATGGCAAAAAAAATCGCCGGCAAAAAGCATATTACTTTTTATGCTCTTGCCGGCGATGGAAATGATAATCTGGAAAATGTATCCGGTGCCTGGGTTAATCAAAACACAGCCAACCAACTGCAGGAAAAGGGAATAGATATATCTTCCGCCCTTAAAAACTGCGATTCCTACACAGCTCTAAAAGCAATTGACGCTATTATTCCTTCCTGGTCTTATCCCCTTAATTTAAATGATATCTACCTTCTGCAAATATCCTAATCTCAGCAGATTATGCCTCTCACAGATTTCACGGATTTCACAGATAAAATAGGTAAGGGATGAACAGGATTTTAAGGATATTAGAGATTATAACTCTCACAGATTTCACGGATTACACAGATAAAATAGGTAAGGGATGAACAGGATTTTAGGGATATTAGGGATTATAACTCTCACAGATTTCACGGATTACACAGATAAAATTGGTAGGGAAAACAGGATTTTAAGGATATTAGGAATTATAACTCTCACAGATTTCACGGATTACACAGATAAAATAGGTAGGGAAAAAAGGATTTTAGGGATATTAGGGATTATAACTATAAAGAGAAACAACTGAGTGATGATTTTAATGCTTAATTGAAATGGGATTACTTCCTAATTGGGTAAAAATCTGAAATCAGACATAAAACACTTCTTAATCTTTACAAATCCCTCCAAACAGCTAAATTTCTATCCAATTTCATTTTATATATCTAATCCTAATCATCTCCAAAATCCTATCAATCCCCTACCTATTTTATCTGTGTGAACTTATTTTTTTATCTTCACCAGTATAAAAAATCAATCCTCTAAATCCTATAATCCTAAAATCCTCGTTTCTAAAAAAACCCTAAAATCCTGTTCACCCCTTACCTCTTCTCTTTTTTATCTGTGAAATCTGTGTAATCTGTGAGAGGTATAATTTGTATGAGCTCTATTTTATAATCGCTACCTTGCTTAAATAATTTCTTCCCCTACACCTCATCCTGATAGCATAAATCCCTGAACTACAGCCAGTTCCTTTTTCATCACAACCATCCCAGAGAAATTTATAGTTCCCTTTTTCACTATGTGCAAATGTCTTGCCTAACACCTTCTGCCCCTTAATGTTATAAATAGCTAATTCCATTGAACCGGCACTTTCCATTGCATAATTGATAGTAGTGCAGGGATTGAAAGGATTGGGAAAAATGCTTCTTATTCCTTCCCGTAAAGGTATTTCTGAACCTGAATTTGTTCCCGGAAATTCATACCGGCAAATAGATGGACCAAAAAACTTTTCGTTCCCTTGATAATCTATACATTGCAACCAGTAATGATAATTGCCTGCCTCATTTACACTTGCATCTGTAAAAACATATAGCTGTGTGGAAGGAGTATTTGTTGCTGTAATTATTGGAGAAACAAGTTCCGCAGTGGCAACATCATCCTCATTGTTTCTATAAATATAATACCCTAAAAGATTTACTTCCGATTGCGTTACCCACATCAGTTGTATCCTGTTCTGATAATCCAATTCTGCTCTAAAATTGGAAAGCTCCACCGGTAAAGTATCTTCTTCAATAGGTAATACATTTGAATATAACAGATTATCAACAAAGCAATTAGCAGAATCATTATCTGTTCCGCTAAACATAAATGCATTAATAGAAGTATTTACTGGCAATGGTCCTTTAGAAAAATCATCTCCAATTAGTTGACCATTTATCCAAAAATCAAAAGATTGTGGATTTATAGAATATTCAGTGGTTTTCCTGCTATATGTTACCATACTATTTGAATTATTTCCATATAGTTCAATTTCATATATATTTGACTGTTTCATCGGTGATGGAGATATAGTAGTCCATAATTTTCCATTTAAATATGAAGTAATTATATTTTGTTTCTCTTGAAATACCCACTTTAACCCGATAAAAACTGAATCAATAACAATTCTGTTGGTGCTGAATGAATTTCCTGCTCCACAATAAAAACATATAGTACCAAAATTTGAATTAAGTCCTCCATCACCTCCTAAAAGAAATTCATATTTGATATAAATTACTTCATTTGATGGAAAATTGTAAACTTGAACAAGATTATTAGTAGTTGAATCAGGACCTTTTATTCTTAGCTCCATTCCTGACCCTAACGAATCAATAAAAGTGTTTTTTAAGAATACCCCGCCTCCCGCATTTCCTACTCTCGCTCTTATATTTCCAGTGCTTGGAAGAACAAATAAATCTGTTGATACAGTATTTGCTAATATACTCTTTTCTGTTTCTCCAAAATCTATAATCCAGGGTTGAGCAAAAAGAATATTACCTACCAACAAAAGCCCAAATACAATTACTACTACCTTTTTCATACTTCCCCTCAATATTTATTGCTATCCTGCAATATCTATCATTATTATCAATAATTAACCTTTTTTAATCCATAATGACTTTGTCAAGCAAAATTTTCTGCCATTCGTGTAAATGTTACTATTTCTATTTTGGCAATAGGTTGGAATTGACAACTGAATCAATAAAGTTAGGAACAAGGATTATAGGGTTAGGATTTATGAAACAAGGATTTCAGGATGATTATTAATTTACCCTATAAACTTACTAAAATATAAAATAAGAGTTTAGGGATTATGGGATTTCTGTTACACAATAAATAAACTATCCATATCTATAATAGACCATCTTGCAAAAAGTTCCGTAGGAACGACAGATACTAACAACGGATTTCAATCCGGTGATCAAGAGCTGAACAAAAAAAATACTAATTCCTCTGAAATGAGTTCCGTAGGAACGACACATATTAACAACGGATTTCAATCCGGTGATCAAGAGATGAACAAAAAAAATACTAATACCTCTGAAATGAGTTCCGTAGGAACGATACATATTAACAACGGATTTTAATCCGGTGATCAGAGAATACCAAACAAAAACTCTTCGCCTTTATAGAAAAAGTTCCGTAGGAACGACACATATTAACAACGGATTTTAATCCGGTGATCAGAAAATACCAAACAAAAACTCTTCGCCTTTATAGAAAAAGTTCCGTAGGAACGATACATATTAACAACGGATTTTAATCCGGTGATCAGAGAATACCAAACAAAAACTCTTCGCCTTTATAGAAAAAGTTCCGTAGGAACGACAGATACTAACAACGGATTTCAATCCGGTGATCAGAAAATACCAAACAAAAACTCTTCTCCCTTGTGTTTTCCATCCATTCTTATTTAGGAAGATATTTGGGATTATATTCTATCCTATGTTTTTTGAGGAACATCTCGTATTCCTCTTGAACTGTTTGATGCTTATGATGCTCTACTCGATTTTCTATATATTTTATTACTGTCTCAAACATACTTTGAGATACGGAAAAAGCACCATAACTTTCCTGCCAATGAAACCTATGAGGAAATAATCTTATTTCATTAGCCCAATGACTGGAATTCGCTTTTGCAAACTTAGCTAATTCAGCTACAGAAATTTCCGGGTGCATTTTGACCAGCAGATGAATGTGATCTTCTGTTCCATTTATGGATATTGTTACACAGTTTTTCTGGTGGATAATACCTACTATATAGGGAATTAAGCGCTCTTTGATTTCTGGCTTAAGTGCACATTCGCGTTCTTGAACTATAAAGACATAGTGGACATAAAGCTGAGTGAAACTATTGGGCATAATATTTTCCTATATTTCTTATCACCGGATTGAAATCCGTTGTTAGTATCTGTCGTTCCTACGGAACTTTCTTATAATGAAGAAAGGTTTTGTTCGGTATTATCTAATCGCCGGGTTCAAAACCCGTCGTTAATATCTGTCGTCCCGATGGGACTTATTTTGTTATGCTTTATCGTTTTCACCGGATTAAAATCCGGTGTTAGTATTTGTCGTTCCTTCGGAACTTTTCTTATAAGGGAGAAAGGTTTTATTCGGTATTCTCTGATCACCGGGTTGAAATCCGTTGTTAATATTTATCGTTCCTACGGAACTTTTCATATAATGAAGAAAGGTTTTGTTCGGTATTTTCTGGTCGCCGGGTTGAAATCCGTTGTTTATATGTGTCGTTCCTACGGAACTTTTCTTATAAGGGAGAAGGGTTTTTTTTGGTATTTTCAGATCACCGGATTAAAATCCGTTGTTAATATCTGTCATCCCTAAAGGGATTTGCACTCTCCACCCTCTGCTCTCTGTTAAAAAATCCTGTTCATTCCAGACCTATTATCATTTAAAATCTGCGAAATCAGCGAAATCTGCGTGAACCTCTAATTTGACCGTGCACCCTTAATCACAATATTCCACACACTTTTCCAGAAATACACCCAGTCCGTCTTAAACGGTTTTTCCATTTTTTTCATTATATATCTTCTTTCCGATTCCACAATTTCTTCAAAGCTTTTAGGCATATCTGCATAGAAGGGAGGAATTAAGCCCGGTTTAAGTTTTATCCTAAGTTCCTGCATTTCTTTAGGATAGAGATAAAAATAGTGATCGCTCAAAGCTCGGACTCCCACTAAAGACAGATCACCTTCAAAAAAATTAATAAGTTGGGGTAATTCATCCAACCACATCTTACGAAATACTTTACCCCAGGAAGTAACTCTAAAATCATTAGAAAATTTACCCCCTTCCTGCAAAGCATTGGTCTGATACACATAGTCCTGCAGGTATTCACTATAGGGATGCATTGTCCGCAGCTTTTTGAGATATATTGTTTTACCGTCCTTACCTTTGCGTTTCAAACGAATCAGAGGACCGTAAGTAGGATTGGGATCAGTGCGAGGTGCTTTGGTCTTTTTCAGGATAAAATACATCATATCGTCAATTTCGCGTTTATGAATTAGTTCAAAACCGCAAAAATAGAAGCGTCCCAGCATTTCAGTTTCTGAAATAGCTCTATTTTTTCCTTTAGTGATAGCAAAATACCAACCCTGTAAAATTGGCAATTTAGGAAAAACGCGCCTAAAAATAAAATCGATCCCATACAGGATCGATCCAAGGTAAGGTGTCCAACGCTTATAAAAAAGATTATGCCTCTCTGAGATGGTTTGTCCTTTACAAACAAAGACACCCCCCTCAATCAGCAATTCGTTAACCCGAATAAAATAGTAGTTCAGTCGGCGTAAATCATTTATCTTATGTAGATTGATAAAAATCTGCCGATTGCTTTTTGCTTCGTTTTGAATATTAAAATAGTCCTCAGAATTAAGAATTAAGGCACTTTTTTTATTAAACCGACCTAGGTCCAGATAGTCATTTAGGAACTCAAATAACTTCGGTTGCTCCGCTAAATATTGCTGCCAGAGAGGAATAAGAATTGAATCGGAATCAATATTTTCACTAAAAGGTAAATGATAGGGCTCGTTACTGATAATCGGAATAGCATTGGCAGAATCCAGAAAAAACTTCGGACTCTGTAAATTCTCCATTGCCTGGGAATGAGTTACCAAATGCGTAGAAGCATAACTCTCATTCTCCTTTTGAAAACGAAAGGCATAAAAAACACCCGGGAAAAAAAACAACTCCAAAACAAAGGAAATAGATATCGTCCCGAAAACTATGTAGCGGGAATAATAGAACTTCCCGAAAAGATACATCAGACCAAAGAGAAACGCAATTGCTATAAGATTACATTTGAAGATGCGTTTTACATAATCCGCTCCACCACTAATTGTTTTAACACTGTATTTCTGACCCCAAAGCCCTGAACCCAGCCAAATAAGAGCAAAAGGAATAAAACTGCGATAATAGGTAAGAATTATCCTTTTGGTGCCGGGACGAACCTTTGCCGCAAATAAAAAAGCAAAGACAATTATCAGCACATCAAGGGCAAGCAGTGCACACTTCGCTATCTTATTTTTCATATTTAGCTCTCACAGATATCACTGATAGCACAGATAAAATTTGATAATAAACTAAGTAAGCTCTCACAGATAAAACAGATATAAATTTATAGTAAGGAAGAAATGTCACCATTTGCAATACGAATAATGTTTTTGTTTAAGTTTGGAGTATTAAAGTTGATTAAAAGACCTAAGGGTTTATTTGCTAATTTCAGATAAGTGTGCAATTGCTTCTTATGGGCATCTGTTAATATTTCCACTGATTTGAGTTCTAAAACAAGAATATCTTCAATAAGCATATCCATTCTATATCCTAAACCTAAATCCTGCCCTTTATAAAGAACATTAATTGGGACTTGAGTTTTACATTCTATTCCCATCTTAACAAATTCATAAGTTAAAGCTGCCTCATAAGCACTTTCTAACAAACCAGGACCTAATATATTATAAACCTCAAAAAACGCACCCCGCACTTTATAAGTTATATTATTTAATCTCATTATAAATCCTTATCTGTGAAATCTGTGTAATCTGTGAGAGCTTTATAAAAATTTACGGTGCGACGCAGACCCTCTTTGAAATCCACTCTCACTTCATACCCCAACACTTCTTTCGCTTTTTCTATCCCTGCCAATGAATGTTTTACATCTCCTGCTCTCTCTTTTTCAAAAATTGGCTCAATCTTCTTCCCCAAAATTTCATTCAACAGCTTTACTAAATCCAGTAAAGTATAACTTTCCCCGCAGGCAATATTAATCACTTCTCCAGCTGCTTTTTCTGCAGTGCAGGCCTGAATATTTGCCCAAACATTATTCTCCACATAAGTAAAATCCCGGGATTGACTTCCATCCCCGTAAATAACAGGACTTTTATTCTGCATCATCAGTTTTATGAATTTGGGTATAACTGCACTATACTGTGAAGTAGGATCCTGATTGGGTCCAAATACATTAAAATACCTTAATGATACTGTTTCCAATCCATATAATTGATAAAAAATCTGACAATACCGCTCCTGCGTATATTTCGTTAATGCATAAGGCGACATCGGATTAACAGGCATTGTTTCAACTTTGGGAAGGGATTCGCTATTGCCATAAATTGAAGATGACGAAGCACAAATTACCCTTTTCACATCAAATTCTTTCGCTGCTTCCAAAATGTTCAGCATCCCTAAAATATTGACATCATTGGTAGTTATGGGATCATTTATGGAACGCGGTACAGAAGGTAAGGCACCCTGATGCAGTATATAATCCACTCCCTTAACGGCAGAACGGACAATATGAAAACTTCTTAAATCCCCTTCTATCAAGGTCAGCTTCGGGTCTTTCAGTAAAGGCAGAATATTCTCTCTTTTGCCGGTTGCAAAATTATCCAGAACCCGAACTTCCTGACCCTGCTTTAATAACTCTTTTACAATGTTGGAACCGATAAACCCGGCTCCCCCTGTCACCAAATACTTCATACTTTATCCTCTCACGCAGATTACGCTGATTGCGCAGATTTTAATAGGTCTGGGATGAACAGGATTTTAAGGATTTTGGGGATTTTTTTATCAGCCACCGAAGCCACCGAAGCCACCGAAAAAAAACTTTGAACTCCTGCACTTTGAACTTTGAACTCCCGCACCCTGAACTCTAACACCTATTCATTATAAACAATAATAATTTTCTTTTTAACAACCTCATATAAAAAAACTACAAATTGAAAGCCAGTAAATTCAATCTATCCCGTCATCTGCGTTCTATTAAATCCCTATAATCCTCTTTATCCATTACTTATTCTATGTGTGTAATTTGAGAGAGACCCTTTAGCGGAATTTGTGTGATTTTTTTATCCGTGAAATAAGTGACACTTGTAAGAGACCTTTTTAATAAAGTCCCCCATTTAAATTAATTTGGCTACCAGTAATATAATCGGTAGCTATCAAGTATTCAACCGTTTTTAAGATATTAACAGGATCTCCTAATTTTCCAATCGGTATAGAATTTATTATTTTATTTAGCAAATCAGTAGGAACATCTTTAATCATACCGATATCAAAATAGCCCAGATTGACAGTATTTATAGTAATTCCATAAGTTGCATTTTCTATAGCTACAGTTTTAGTTAATCCCCATAACCCTGCTTTAGAAGAAGAATATGCACTTGTCCCCGAAACTCCAATTTGAGGAACTACAGAGGAAAATAATATGATCCTACCATATCTTTTATTTCTCATAAGAGGCAAAATGTGTTTTAGAGAAAGCTGAGCTCCAATTAAATTGGTATTGATAACCTCAAGCCATTTGTCTGTTTCAGCTTTATGAGTAATACAGTTATAATTTAACCCTACACAATATATAAAGGACAGTTCATCTGAACAATTAGCTACATTATTTATCCATTCTTCTATCTCAGGTTCTTTAGTAACATCTACTTTGTCCATTTTATACTTTAAATTTTGCTTGGGGGGATGTGAATTATAAGTTCCAAAAACCTCAAAACCTTTTTCACTAAATTGTTCTGCTAAATATTTACCTATTCCTCCGGAAGCCCCCGCAATTAAGATTTTCAATTTTTTTTAGCTCCACCTAATAATGGAAGCACCATAAGTCCACCCAGAACCTACAGCAGCAAATAAAACCAAAGTTCCCGGTTTTAATTTCCCTGCCCGATTCACTTCATCTAATAAAATAGGAATAGTGCCACCAGATGTATTGGCATAACGATCCATATTAGTCATTACTTTTTCAAAAGGCAAACCAATAACTTCAGCGGTATCTTTTAAAATCTTAATACTTGGTTGATGAGGTATCATATAATCAATATCATTTATACTTAATCCCGTATCCTTTAACACTTGCCATATAGCTTTAGGAAGAACTTTTACACCTGTCTCATATACAGCTTTGCCATTCATTTGAAAATAGCGATAGCCAGCATCTACATTTTCATAACTTAAAGGGAATTCAGAACCACCTCCTGGAATAGTGAAATTCCATTTACCTCTACCATCTGTATATAATCTGAAAGCCAAAAATCCCCCATCTGTTTCTGTATGTGATAAAACAGCAGCTCCAGCTCCATCTCCAAAAAACACACAATCTCTTCTACTCCAGTCAATTATCTTGGAAAAAGTATCAGCTCCAATAATTAAAGCATTATTATAAACACTGGTTGCAATAAATTGAGAAGCTGTAGATATACCAAAAAGAAATCCTGAACAACAGCTGCAAGATCAAAAGCTACAGAATTATAAGCTTTCAATTTATCTTGAACAATAGCTGCAGTAGAGGGAGCTAAGCGATCAGGGGTAGCAGTCGCAACTATAATAAGTTCTATATCATCAGGTTTCAGACCAGCATTTTCAATTGCTTTTTTACCTGCTTCAACTGCAAGATCACTTGTTGTTTGGTTTGGTAAAGCAATTCGTCTTTCTTTAATACCAAGATTTTCTTCAATCCATTTGGCACTTGTAGGTACAATCGTTTCAAGATATTCATTTGTGTAAACTGTTTCAGGTGTATAAGAACCAGTCCCAATTATATGAACATTCCTAACTAACTGTTTCATAAATCCTTCTAATATTTAAAATCCAAATTCTTTTTTCCGCTTTTCAAGAATAGCATTGAAATTTTCATCTGTATAGTTTTTTTTCAATTTCGGAGCTAGATCCTTTTTCACCTGAGCAGGAATACCGGCTGCTAAAACAAGAGGAGGAATTGATTTTGTAACAACACTACCGGATGCAACTATAGAACCCTCACCAATCGTTACGCCTGGTAAAATAGTTACATTGATAGCAATCCAAACATGCTTCCCTATATTAACAGGTGCTACATAGGCCTTACTAACTTCACTATGATATTCAAGGGGTTTAGAATGAGTTAAAATAAAATTATTACCGGCAATTGATGATCCTCTTCCAATAGACACAAAATAAGGATACACATCATCAATTGTAACCAAAGGACCGATGTGAACATCTCTGGCGATCATAACACCTCTCATCTTTTGGAGTTTAACCCGAATACCATTAAAAGGCATTATTCTTGATATTACTTGTAACCAATGATCTTTAGTTCTTGAAGCTAAAAACCTGCATTGTGCAAAAGGACCCGAAAATCCATGTTCTTTTGTAGTATGTTTCAATGCCTTAAAAAAAGACCTTTCCTGATGAAAAGGGAGAGGATGAAATTCAACTTTCAGATATGCTTTCATAGGTTGCTTATTTTACCTTCATTTAAAGATACATATTCCTGCATAGTAGTAAATGCATATCCTTTATTAATATAATATAATACAAGCTGTTCATATAATGGCAAAGCATTTTCACCCAGATTCTTGGTTTTAAGTTTAGCTCTTAATAAATCGCTTAAAACATAGGCAATAACATTATCAGAACGACGCTTTATAATTCTTGGTTCGTTGCTTTCATCAATTATTTCATTAGGATGTATAATAAAAACTAAGGGCTTGCGATTTAATTTTGCTTCCAAGTGCAAAATCTTTTGATGATAACTTGTTATTTCAGGCATAATTCTCATTGTTGTTCCGGCAAAAGGAATAATTGTTGCCGAAGGAGGAATTTCTACTAAGTTACTTTGACCTCTTATAAATATATTATTCCGATTTGTTCTATATGGTAAACGAGGTGCATTTAAAAACTTGATTTTTTTCTTAGAGCCAAAAGAAAGAAAAAAATCAAACCTTTGAGAAGCAATTGAGCTATCAATACGAAAACCTGTTTCTAACAACGCTGTTGCAGTATTTGGAGATACTCTTAAAGCTGGAGCTCTAAAAGAAATTATTGGTTTACCGCTTATATCTTCAAGTAGCTTTTTTGAATATTCAAGATGCTTGACCTGCTTTTCATAAGGCATAATATCAAAGCCATTTTCTTTTAGATGTGACTTCCCATGAGAGCCAATTTCGTGTCCCAAATTTGCCGCCATTTTTACTACTTCAGGATATAGTTTTGCAATATACCCTGTATAGAAAAAGGTTGCTTTAATTCCATATTTTGCATATAAATCCAATAATTTGGGCATCCCTTTTTGTAAAACTTTTTTCCCCGTAGAATCACGCAGATCGTTAAACCATATAGATGTTGTTTCTACATCATTACTAAGAAGAGCATAAAATGGCTTTTTAATATTATTGTAACTGATAACTATTCTATCCTTTAATCTTAGGATTTCTATAATGGATTTTATAGAAAGTATGAGCTATTGAAAATATTTTTACAAATAACCATTCAGGCAGATTATTTGTCCATTGCTCAGGATGAGCATTAATTAATATCTGTTTAGGAAGGGTCTCAATATTTTTGATAATATCCTTTGTTTTATAAAAGTTATAATTATAGGAACTCTTAACATTGTCTCTTAAGGACATTTTGAATCCATTCCATCTTCTGCCTGTATCTGAAAGGTATAATACTTTGTTATAATCTAAGCTTATATATGGTTCACAGATTAAGCTAAAGTCCTCCAATTTATAATAATTCCATAGATCACGATTATCATAAGGACTTCCACTGCTACCGTGCATACAAACTGTTTTTACAGGATAAAAATATCGTATCTTGGACAGATTCTTTTCAAATGAATGTATTGCTTCCTCAATATCACCGTTACAAGTAGCTAAATCTTCATAATGGTAACCAATTTCATGCCCTAAATCTACTATCTGTTTAATGATTTTAGGGTTATAGCTTTGCGGACCAATTCTAAAATAATAAGTTGACTTAATACCTAAACTGGCTTCTAATTTTGCCAATCTAATTGCTGCCCAGTTTCTTAGGTCAACATCATGCCTTAAAACTACAACTTGAGCATTTGGTTTTTGAATAAAATCTTCTACTCTTTGGAAATTATAACCTGCTTCCGTAAAGGCATCCAACAATTCACCATACTTTCTAACTGTAAAATCCCTTTTCAAAATTAAGCCACCGAAATTACCGAAAAATAGTTTAATGGACTATTCTCTTAAATTCTAATTTTGCCTCATTGCTAAAGTTTAAGAAATATCCAACTTTTAGCCCTGTTGCACTTATATAATTTATTATTTGTAAAGCCACCGAAATTACCGAAAAATAGTTTAATGGACTATTATCTTGAATTCTAATTTTGCCTCATTGCCAAAATTTAAAATATAGCCAACTTTTAGCCCTGTTGCACTTAGATAATTTATTATTTGTAAAGCCACCGAATTTACCGAAAAATAGTTTAATGGACAATTCTCTTAAATTCTAATTTTGCCTCATTGCCAAAGTTTAAGATATATCCAACTTTAAGCCCTGTTGCACTTATATAATTTATTATTTGTAAAGCCACCGAAATTACCGAAAAATAGTTTAATGGACTATTATCTTGAATTCTAATTTTGCCTCATTGCCAAAATTTAAAATATAGCCAACTTT
>JALOCJ010000013.1 GCA_023227825.1 Candidatus Cloacimonas sp.
ACTTCTAATCTTAACTTACAAGATATCAGTGCAATAGCTGTTTCTATCAATCCCGGCTTAGTTGGTTCTTTAATTGTCGGGCTGGCTTTTGCTAAAGGAATGGCTTGGAGCTTATCTTTACCTCTGATAACGGTTAATCATATCTTATCGCATATTTTTGCCAATTTTATTGAACATAAAGTTATTGAACCCCCTTTTTTAGCCCTCGTTGTTTCCGGAGGGCACACGGAACTTGTCCAATTTGATACTTTATCTACTTTTACGGTTGTGGGAAAAACCTTGGATGATGCTGCTGGAGAGAGTTTTGATAAAGCCGCAAAACTTCTTGGATTGGGCTTCCCCGGAGGTCCTGCTATTGATGAATTAGCCCAAAAAGGCAACCCCAATTTTATTAAATTCCCTCGTGCCTTACCTCAAAAAAATAACTTCAATTTTAGTTACAGCG
Source organism: Candidatus Cloacimonas sp. (assembly GCA_023227825.1). Lineage (GTDB taxonomy): Bacteria > Cloacimonadota > Cloacimonadia > Cloacimonadales > Cloacimonadaceae > Cloacimonas. Next base: position 446 of record JALOCJ010000013.1, read on the forward strand.
GACTAAAAACCGCTATTCGCACCTGGCTCGTTAATCAGAATCCAGAAACACTAAAAAATAAACTGCCTGATATTGCTGCTTCTGTCCAGCAGGCAATAATAGAACCCTTAGTGCATAAAACTGTCCTATGGGCAAAACAGCATAAAATACCCTATATTCTTTTAGCAGGAGGAGTTGCAGCTAATTCTGCCCTACGCCAACAGCTAACTGATACATCCGGTAAATATGGAATCAAAGTGCTTTTTCCCTCAAACACTCTTTGTATGGATAACGCAGCTATGGTTGCCGCCGCAGCAATTCCTAAATATTTAGCAGGAAATTATTCTCCTCTTTCTGTAAATGTTTCTTCCCTCAAAGGAACCCGCCAGGTATAGACAAAATCACCTCTCACAGATTTCACTGATTTCACAGATTTTATTATTGAATAGCTCTCGGATGAACAGGATTATAGGGATTTATGGGATTTAATAGGTCTCTGATGAACTACAAGTCAGGAGTCGTCACTGCCTTCAAAATTCATACACATCCCACAAATTCGTTTGGCAGTGAGGACTCATGACGACTATCTCTCACAGATTAAACTGATAACACAGATTTGATTATTGATATAGGTCTTGGATGAACAAATTGGAAATGAAGAATGATGAATGAATTTAACCGGGAAACTTAAACTTTCAGGACATTTATTCTATAATATATTTGTATATTTCTCACTAGAATATGAGGATTTGCACAATTATATTAATCTGAAACTCATAACTCATTGATAATTAGTCCGTTCTCAGGCGATTCCCTAACATTCCCGTAACACTTCTTTAACAATGCAGTAGTCGCGTTACAGAATCGTTAAAGATGTATTAAAGGGTCACTAATTTAATAACTAAGTTATGAGCTGTTACATATAATAAAAGGATTATAAGGAGAAAAAGATAATGTAAATTCATTCTGTTACCCTTTTGTTATCACATAACAAAGAGCAAAGAGATATGGATTGTAGCTTTCTTTTTCTGAGGGGCTTACGCCGCAATCGCTATAAATGTATCGCTCTGTTCTAAGTGCCGTCATGAGTCATATGTGCCACTAAAGTTATCTCCCAGGGGAAAATTCTCAAGGCACAAATGACTCCTGACTTACATTGAGGACTGTGCCACAAAAGTTATCTCCCAGGGGAAAATTCTCAAGGCACAAATGACTCCTGACTTACATTGAGGACAAGAAACGACGAGGATGTCGTTTTTCCGGAAGGTTGACCTCCTGGTCAACCATAATAAACGACGAGGATGTCGTTTTTCCGGAACGTTGACCTCCTGGTCAACTATAAAACGACGAGGACATCGTTTTTCCGGAAAAAATAAAGGAGGAACAGAGTCCTCCGTCTATACAAATTATCTCCGAGTTATTAAATCCCTTAAAATCCCTTTTATCCTGTTCATCCCCTACCTATTAAATCCTTGTTTCCAAAATAAAATCTGTGTAATCTGTGTAATCTGTGAGAGAAAAAAAGCGGAGGAACGGTATCCCCCCTTCTTTATTTCAATAGGACTGCTTTCTTGATATAAATCTCCTTGCCTGCCTGCATTCTAATGTAATAAATACCCGTACTGCAGAGGCAGCCATTATTATCCTCTCCTTCCCAAGTTAATTTATAGCTTCCCTGCTTTTTATATCCCAATATAAAATTGCGCACTAATTGACCCCGATTATTATAGACCTCAATTTTCACATCTGCGGGCATACTTATTTCATAGTCAATAGTCGTAAGGGGATTAAACGGATTAGGATAGATAGAATGTATGCCACTAAATGATATAATATCAGGTAAATCTATACTATTTACTTCTCCTAATTTTGCAACAAAGATGTCTTCATATCCACTGCTGATTAAGGTAGTAGTGCCAAAGGTTGCACTTTCTTCAAAATAACCTGTAACATAGCTATTTCCATTGGCATCAACAGCAATACTTCTGCCACCATCATCAATTGTTCCCCCAGCTTGATTAACCCAGAGCCAGTTACTGCTGCTATCTAGCTTAGCAATAAAGATGTCAGTACTACCACTACTGGTCAAGGTAGTAGTGCCGAAGGTTGCAATATAATTAAAACAACCTGTAATATAGCTATTTCCATTGGCATCAACAGCAATGCCATAACCACAATCATAATCTGTTCCCCCGGCTTGCTTAACCCAGAGCCAGTTACCGCTGTTATCCATCTTAGCAACAAAGATGTCATTACATCCACTACTGGTCAATGTAGTAGTGCCAAAGGTTGCACTATCCCAAAAATAACCGGTAACATAGCTATTTCCATTAGCATCAACAGCAATGCCACGACCATAATCATCCCAACCTGTTCCACCGGCTTGCTTTGCCCAGAGCCAGTTACCGTTGCAATCAAGCTTGGCAACATAGATGTCAGAATTACCACTACTGGTTAATGTAGTAGTGCCAAAGGTTGCACTATCTTCAAAATAACCTATAACATAGCTTTTTCCATTGTCATCAACAGCAATGCCATAACCATAATCAAAACTTGCTCCCCCAGCTTGCTTTGCCCAAAGCCAGTTCCCGCTGCTATCCAGCTTGGCAACAAAGATGTCATAAATACCACCACTGGTTAATGTTGTAGTACCAAAGGTAGCATTACTCTTAAAATAACCTGTAACATAGCTGTTTCCATTGGCATCAACAGCAATGCCATAACCACAATCATCACTTGTTCCCCCAGCTTTCTTTGCCCAGAGCCAGTTACCGTTGCTATCCAGCTTGGCAACAAAGATGTCTGCATATCCACTACTGGTCAATGTAGTAGTGCCGAATGTAGCACTATTATAAAAATAACCTGTAACATAGCTATTTCCATTGGCATCAACAGCAATGCCATAACCATAATCCCAATTTGTTCCCCCGGCTTGCTTAACCCATAGCCAGTTACTGTTATTATCCAGCTTAGCAACAAAGATGTCACTATAATATTCACTGCTACTGGTCAATGTAGTAGTGCCGAAGGTAGCACTTCCTGAAAAATAACCGGTAACATAGCTATTTTCATTGGCATCAATAGCAATACTTAAGCCATTATCATAACTTGTTCCTCCGGCTTTCTTTGCCCAGAACCAATCCTCATTTTGGGCAAAGAGTGCTATAGAGCAGAGAGCTAAGATAAAGAGTAGAAATGTCTTTTTCATAATATCCTCCACGATATTCTTTTTCTTATTGGTTTGAGGAAAATGAAAGATTAATGTTAGTATATCTCTATTTTGTAAATAAAGCAATTTGCTTTGTTTAGATAAGCTAAGCATTTCTCTCACTCCCCTTTTGAATTTTTCAATTTATAATATAATTACATATACTCAGCTTGTCAAGTTTTTTTGTTAAACGAAGAACGTCGTTCCTCCGCAAGAAAAAATAGCGTAGCTACAGCGAGCACCGACTACACAACAATGTAACCGTAGGGTGATTAAAACTACAAGGATGTCGTTTTTCCGGAAGGTTGACCTCCTGGTCAACCATAAAAGTCAGGAGTCATTTGTGCCTTGATAACTATCCCCTGTGAGATAACTTTTGTGGCACATATGACTCATGACGGCACTGTAGACCAATAAAAAATCAAATCGGTGTAATCTGTGAGAGTAGTCGTCACGAGTCCTCACTGCTAAACGAATTTGTGGGATGTGTATAAATATTGATGGCAGTGACGACTCCTGACTTACTCCAGTCAGGAGTCATTTGTGCCTTGATAACTTTCACTTTTGAAATAACTTTTGAGTTCTGGATAGCTTAAGTTGTTTTACAATATAATAATCTCCAAAATCCCTATTATCCTGTTCATCCCCTACCTATTAAATCCTTGTTTCAAAAATCAAATCTGCGTAATCAGCGAAATCTGCGTGAAACAAAGCGGAGAAACGGCATCCCCCCTTCTTTATTTCAATAGGACTGCTTTCTTGATATAAATCTCCTTGCCTGCCTGCATTCTAATGTAATAAATACCCGTACTGCAGAGGCAGCCATTATTATCCTCGCCTTCCCAAGTTAATTTATAGCTTCCCTGCTCTTTATATCCCAATATAAAATTGCGCACTAATTGACCCCGATTATTGTAGACCTCAATTATCACATCTGCGGGCATACTTATTTCATAGTCAATAGTCGTAAGGGGATTAAACGGATTAGGATAGATAGAACGGATGCCACTAAAGGATATAATATCAGGTAAACTTATACTATTTGCTTCTCCTAATTTAGCAACAAAGATGTCATAATAACCACTACTGGTCAATGTAGTAGTGCCAAAGGTTGCTATATCTATAAAACCACCTGTAATATAACTATTTCCATTGTCATCAACATCAATGCCAATGCCAATATCATTACTTGTTCCACCGGCTTGCTTTGCCCAGAGCCAGTTACCGCTGCTATCCATCTTAGCAACAAAGATGTCATAATAACCACTACTGGTCAATGTAGTAGTGCCAAAGATAGCACTTATCATAAAATAACCTGTAACATAGCTATTTCCATTGGCATCAATAGCAATATTTAAGCCAATATCTTCACCTATTCCACCAGCTTGCTTAGCCCAGAGCCAGTTACCATTACTATCCATCTTAGCAACAAAGATGTCATAATAACCACTACTGGTCAATGTAGTAGCGCCGAATGTAGCAATACCATAAAAATAACCTGTAACATAGCTATTTCCATTGGCATCAACAGCAATTTCATAGCCATAATCATAAATTGTTCCCCCGGCTTGCTTAACCCAAAGCCAGTTACCGTTGCTATCCAGCTTGGCAACAAAGATGTCTTTATCTCCACTACTAGTTAATGTAGTAGTGCCAAAGATAGCACTACCATAAAAATAACCTGTAACATAGCTATTTCCATTGGCATCAACAGCAATGCCATAACCATAATCATCACTTGTTCCACCGGCTTGTTTAGCCCAGAGCCAATTACCGTTAATATCCAGCTTGGCAACAAAGATGTCTTTATATCCACTACTGGTCAATGTAGTAGTGCCAAAGGTTGCATTTTCTGCAAAAACTCCTATAATATAGCTATTACCATTGGCATCAACAGCAATGCCATAACCACAATCAGTATCTGTTCCACCGGCTTGATTAGCCCAGAGCCAGTTACCGTTTTGGTCAATCTTAGCAACAAAGATGTCAATGTTATAATATCCACTACTTGTTAATGTTGTAGTGCCGAAGGTTGCACTACCTTCAAAATAACCTGTAATATAACTATTTCCATTGGCATCAACAGCAATGCGACTGCCATAATCTTCACTTGTTCCACCGGCTTGCTTAATCCAAAGCCAGTTCCCGTTGCTATTCAGCTTGGCAATAGAGATGTCTTGACTACCACTACTGGTCAATGTAGTAGTGCCAAAGGTAGAACTATCATAAAAACTGCCTGTAATATAGCTATTTCCATTAGCATCAACAGCAATGTCCCAACCAAAATCTAAAGCAGTTCCTCCGGCTTTCTTTGCCCAGAGCCAATCCACATTTTGGGCAAAGAGTGCTACGGAGCAGAGAGCCAAGATAATGATTAGAGATAACTTTTTCATAATATCCTCCACGATATTCTTTTTCTTATTGGTTTGAGGAAAATGAAAGATTAATGTTAGTATATCTCTATTTTGTAAATAAAGCAATTTGCTTTGGTTAGATAAGCTAAACATTTCTCTCACTTCTCTTTTTAATTAATAATATAATCACCTATAACCAGCTTGTCAAGTTTTTTTTGGTAGACGAAGAACGCCGTTCCTCCGCAAGAAAAAATAGCGGAGCTACAGCGAGCTCCGACTACACAACAATGTAACCGTAGGGTGATTAAAACGACAAGGATGTCGTTTTTCCGGAAGGTTGACCTCCTGGTCAACCATAAAAGTCAGGAGTCATTTGTGCCTTGATAACTATCCCCTGTGAGATAACTTTTGTGGCACATATGACTCATGACGGTACTGTAGACCAATAAAAAATCAAATCGGTGTAATCTGTGAGAGATAGTCGTCACGAGTCCTCACTGCCAAACGAATTTGTGGGATGTGTATAAATATTGATGGCAGTGACGACTCCTGACTTACATTTGTGCCTTGATAACTTTCACTTTTGAAATAACTTTTGAGTTCTGGATAGCTTAAGTTGTTTTACAATATAATAATCTCCAAAATCCCTTTTATCCTGTTCATCCCAGACCTATTAAATCCTTGTTTCAAAAATCAAATCTGTGTAATCTGTGTAATCTGTGAGAGAAAAAAAGCGGAGGAATGGTATCCCCCCTTCTTTATTTTAATAGGACTGCTTTCTTGATGTAAATCTCCTTTCCTGCCTTCATTCTAATGTAATAAATACCCGTACTGCAGAGGCAGCCATTATTATCTTCGCCTTCCCAAGTTAATTTATAACTTCCCTGCTCTTTATATCCCAATATAAAATTGCGCACTAATTGTCCCCGATTATTGTAGACCTCAATTTTAACATCTGCGGGCATACTTATTTCATAGTCAATAGTCGTAAGGGGATTAAACGGATTAGGATAGATAGAACGGATGCCACTAAAGGATATAATGTCAGGTAAATCTATACTATTTACTTCTCCTAATTTTGCAACAAAGATTTCCCTACCATCATCATTAATACTGGTTATGGTAGTAGCGCCAAAGGTTGCACTTTCTTCAAAATAACCTGTAACATAGCTATTACCATTGACATCAACAGCAATACTATAGCCTCTATCCGTACTTGTTCCACCGGCTTGCTTAGCCCAGAGCCAGTTACCGCTGCTATCCAGCTTAGCAACAAAGATGTCATAATCACCACTACTGGTCAATGTAGTAGTGCAAAAGGTTGCACTTTCTGCAAAAACACCTGTAATATAGCTATTACCATTGTCATCAATAGCAATACTATAGCCAGTATCCCAAATTGTTCCACCTGCTTGCTTTGCCCAGAGCCAGTTACCGCTGCTATCTAGCTTAGCAACAAAGATATCATAATATCCACTGCTGGTCAATGTAGTAGTGCCAAAGGTTGCACTAATATTAAAAAAACCTGTAATATAGCTATTACCATTGTCATCAACAGCAATACTATAGCCAGAATCCTCATAAATTCCCCCGGCTCGCTTAGCCCATAGCCAGTTACCGTTACTATCCAGCTTGGCAACAAAGATGTCATAACCATCACTGCTGGTCAATGTAGTAGTGCCAAAGGTTGCACTTTCTGCAAATACACCTGTAACATAGCTATTTCCGTTAGCATCAACAGCAATACTACTACCACCATCATCATCAGTTCCTCCGGCTTGCTTAGCCCAGAGCCAGTTACCGTTACTGTCCAGCTTGGCAACAAAGATGTCAGAATAATATTTACTACTACTGTCCAATGTAGTAGTTCCAAAGTTAGCACTATCTTCAAAAGAACCTGTAATATAGCTATTACCGTTAATATCAACAGCAATACTATAGCCATAATCCATATAAATTCCCCCGGCTTGCTTTGCCCAGAGCCAGTTCCCGTTACTATCCAGCTTGGCAGCAAAGATGTCTATAAATTCACTGTTATTGTTTATTAAAGTTATAGTGCCAAAGGAACAACTACTACTTTTAAAATAACCTGTTACATAGCTATTACCATAGGCATCAACAGCAATGCCATAACCATAATCATAATTTGTTCCCCCGGCTTGCTTAGCCCAGAGCCAGTTACCGTTACTATCCATCTTAGCAACATAGATGTCATCATATCCACTGCTGGTTAATGTAGTAGTGCCAAAGGTTGCACTTTCTGCAAAATCACCTGTAACATAGCTATTTCCATTGTCATCAACAGCAATACTACGGCCATAATCATTACTTGTTCCCCCGGCTTGCTTTGCCCAGAGCCAATCCTCATTTTGGGCAAAGAGTGCTATAGAGCAGAGAGCTAAGATAAAGAGTAGAAATGACTTTTTCATAATATCCTCTACGATATTCTTTTTCTTATTGGTTTGAGGAAAATGAAAGATTAATGTTAGTATATCTGTATTTTGTAAAGAAAGCAATTTATTTTGTTTAGATAAGCTAAGCATTTCTCTCACTCACCTTTTTAATTAATAATATAATCACCTATAACCAGTTTGTCAAGTTTTTTTGTGTAGACGAAGAATGCCGTTCCTCCGCAAGAAAAAATAGCGGAGCTACAGCGAGCTCCGACTACACAACAATGTAACCGCAGGGTGATTAAAACTACAAGGATGTCGTTTTTCCGGAAGGTTGACCTCCTGGTCAACCCACCTCTTGCGATTTATTTCTTTACCGAAATGCAAAGCAGTAACGAAAAGACACGGTTGCAAGTGGAACGACGGGGACGTCGTTCTTCCGGATGGTTGACCTCCTGGTCAACCAACATAGTTGTTCTATTTCGTTACTGAAAAAAGTGTGATAAAGAAATAGCGCGGTTGCAAGTGGAACGACGAGGACATCGTTTTTCCGGAACGTTGACATCCTGGTCAACCATAATAAAATGACAGGGATGTCGTTTTTCCCCCTCTGCTCTCTGCCCTTAGCTCTTTGCTTTTACCGTCTCAACCGTGAATTTTCTTACTTTTCGCTTTATGAAAAACAGTGGAGCTAAATGGGGGACTTGAACCCCCGACCTACTGATTACGAATCAGTTGCTCTACCAGCTGAGCTAATTTAGCCCTTAATGATTTTCAATATTGTCTGTTCTGTAGGGGAATCAATAAAATAACCCTCAGTTGTGCGGACTCCATCTTTTTCTTTAATTGTGCATTGGGTTCCGAGTTCCATTGTATAATAGGTTGAGCTTAGCAAGCGAGCATAGACCTTGCAGGGGCTTATTAAATTTCGGGGATACCAATTTTGGCTGGAGGAGAAAGTAACATAACCGCGAATATCTGATTCCTTTATCCAATCCGGGATAGGAATAGAATAGCGTAGAGTGAAGTTTATTTTTCCTTCATAATTAGGCAGATAGAAGCTGTAACAATTCAGGTTACTATTTTCTTTCAGCATTTCGGGATAGGGAAAAACAGGGTTGAAGTGTTCCGGAACAAGATTAGAAGAATAAACCGGAGGAATAAACTTATCGTTAATCAGGAAATACTCAATTCTGGCATCCTTAGTTAAAAATAAGCTATGATACACTGCTTCGGGTAGGGAATCCTTTTCCACGGAAAAATTGGCAGTAACATAGATTCTTTGCATAGGAGCATAGACACGAAGTTCAAGATTAATTTCTTGAGGGTTTAGCAGGGCAAAATTTATCTTTAGCGTGTCTGCTTCTTCAGCCATCAGGCAAAAAGTAAGCATTAGGAGAACTAGGTTTAAAAGAAACTTACGCACTTTTCAGCTCCTTAATTTTGTGTTATCTTCTTTCCTCATATTCTTAGAGGTTAATTTCGTCAAGAAAATTTCCTTTTACTTCATTAGAACCGCTTTCCGAATTACCTTATTATTGCCATTTTTTAAGTAAATGAAATATACTCCGGAACCGACAGAGCGGTTAGTATTGTCCTTTGCATTCCAATTGAAGCGATGACTTCCTGCTTCCAGTTCTCCTTTAAATAATTCTTTCACCAACTGTCCTTTAATATTATATATTTTTAGAGCAGTTTTACCGGACACGGGTAAAACACAATTTATAACAGTTTCAGGATTAAAAGGATTGGGGCTGATTTTTAATTCCGGTTTCACTTTTGTAAAATTGTTTGGGATATTTGCTCGTTGAACTCCAAAACTGCGCTCTACAAGGGAAAAACTCATTGACTTAGGGGTCTCGGCAGTCCGAGCTTGAATCCAGTAATAATTATTAGGCCAGGGTATATTTACCAAGTCCTCTGTAGCTGTCCACTGCGTCCATTCAATCAAGCCCACATTGTCAAATAAGGCAGTTGCGGTTAGTTCTGTGCTGCCTGTCATCTGTAAACGGATTTCATAATAGAAAACATTGGCAGGAAGGTTCAATTCTTTGTAGTAATATGTCCAATCATTTGTTCCTGTAAGGTCTTCCGTCACATAATCGGTATAGGATGGAACTGCTGCAGTTCTGGATGTATAAAATCTGATTGTAATATTAGCAAGAGTTACATTTTCGGTTTTTAGCCAGCCATGCAGAGTGTATTTTTTAGTATTGTCATATATTTTACAGCGCTGGGAAATTGTAGAAGTTACGGAATCATCTCCGGTAGTAGTCAATTTTGCACTGCGCTCTCCATCTATAAAGTCCGTTGTAGAATAAGCCGGGGGAACCCAAAGATTACAACCCTCGTTTTCAAAATTACCATACCAAATATGTTCCTGACCTAAACGAAATTGATATTCTGCAGGTGGCTCAACATTTGTTATATCGCTAATGGAACCTCTCCGGGGTAACTTAATTGGTGAAGTATAACTCATCTCCCCGCTATGCATTAGTAATTGTTGCCAGGAACTGAAGGCATTAGCAGTTATAGAAGGATTTTCATCTTCCATTAAAACTCTCGCTTCCAGATTTTCTTTATCCACCATAACGCGAGTGTTAAAATCGCGAGACCTTCCTGCAATATAATCCAAAATGTAAACAGCCAATTGACCGGTTGTTGGTTGGGGAATATATTGGTCTATATAAAAGGGTTTAATCCGAAAGTTTCTAAAGCCATCAAAATAGGCATCGGCATAGAGAATCATAGTGGGCATCGTTTCCGGATAATCCAAATCAAAAACAAAATTTCCCAGCGAATGGGCAATCAGTTTATTCTGATAAAGTTCCAAGCCCTGAATAATATGCGGATGATGCACAATAACTAAATCGGCACCACTATCAATAGCGCTGTGTCTGATGGCTATATCCCATTGATGGGGAACATCGTTACGATAGAAATAATCCTCATCTTCGGTATCTTCTAAAAAAGGATTGAAGTCCTTATCATAACCTGCACCAGGAGTAAGAGAATATTCACTGCCCCCGTGCATTTCTACAATTTTAAGGTCGGCAACACCTTCCACAGCTTGAAGTTGCTGTTCTATATAATAGGGTGTCATATAGGCAAAACCTGGTTTATTATACCCCGCTTGCAAAAAAGGTTGCGCATTATTGTATTGACCGGTTCTATCCGAACTGCTTAAGAAAGCAATATTCAAGCCGCGGCAATGGTAAAAAGTAGGTAAATATGCCTCATAAGAATTAGCTCCACAACCGCTATATTGAATCCCGGCATTATTTAACAAACCCTGCATTTGCTGATATGCTTCAATGCCATAATCCATAGTATGATTATTGGCAGTGCTAACTACATCTATTCCAGCATAAACAAGTCCGTTTACATTGGCAGGATTGCCTCGGTAATAAACACTTTTCGTAGGATGATGAACCCCTACATTGGCTAAAACAACTTCCAGATTCGCTACATTGATATCTGCCGCATCCCCAAAATAAGGTTTTGAAGGAGCAAAAATAGCGTTTACTCCTAAAGTTGGAATTATACCTCCAGGATATTCATATTTTCGTGCAAGCATTATATCACCAACAAAATTTAGAGTTACAGGCAATCCGGATGTGCCTGTTTCCAGAGTAACTTCCGTTGCAGCAAAACCAACTTTGCCTGTATCGTCTGTCACTTTTAAGGTTACGGTGTAAGGATAAGCAGAAGCAACGGTATATAAATGATAAGGATTAGGCAAATTGCTGTATGTGGAATCTCCAAAAGACCATTCATAAGTAAATGTATCACTATCAGGGTCAAAAACAGTGCTAGAGAAAAAGACACCAGTATTTTTAGCGGAATAAGAAGCAGTAATGCTAACCGCTGGAGCAACAGGAAGGTCAGAACTGATGTCTATTATATTGTCAAACCATACACTGCGCGAAGATATACCGTCCAAATCGTTGATATAAATGATACCGTTGATAACAGGAAGATAACCCCAAAATGCCTCCCAGTCGGATGCCACAGGTAATTGATAAGTATTCCAAACCCCACTACTAAATGCACCTTGATAAACCGGTATCCAAACCTCAATATCTAAAATTCTATTTCCTGCAAAACTATAAAGAATATTATGCACACTATCTGTGAAACCAATACCCTGAATTCTCGGTTCAGAACTGGTTTTAACCTGAACCTGAATGATACCTGTGCTGTCTATAGCATAAGGAGTTATTTGCTGTAATTTGTAACAATTACCTGTTAATTTAAGACAATATAAACTGCTATCGGGAGTAGCAGAATCAAGAGTCCAGGCATCGGGCTGCACATCTTCTTCGGCGTTCCAGGAACTTAAAGAAACAAAACCACTTTCAAAATCCTCCAAAGTTGTATAGCGAACTGCCCCTAAAGTAAATCTTAGTCCGAAAAAGATGATTGCACTGAATAATAATTTCCTCAGCATCATATCCTCTCAGTCGTTATTGCTATTATTCTATATTTAAGCAATTTCTAAACCAGAAATTAGGGTTTCTTATCTATGGTAACAAAGAGACAATTTTCACGCAGATTTCGCAGATTACGCAGATTTTTCAGATTTTATTTTGATTGCCAGAGCCATTATGTGTTATATATGCTTCATAAATTATCTCCCAATTAAAAGAAATCAAAATAGAACTGTTATGTCTTAGGGTAAATAACTTATGAAGCTCCCTATGCTTAAATCGTTTTTTCTATTTAATAATCCCTAAAATCCTTTTTATCCTGTTCATCCCAGACCTATTCAATAATCAAATCTGCGTAATCAGCGTAATCTGCGTGAAACAAACACATTTATTCAGCTTTGAGGTCGCGAGTCATCAATTCTATGATTGCCTGCCTGGGGTCTTTATCTTCGTAAAGGACTTGATAGACCTTTTCTACAATAGGCATTTCCACTTGAAGTTTTTTAGCTAACAAATAAACGCTGCGGGTAGTAGCAACTCCTTCAGCCACCATTTCCATTTTAGATAATATTTCAGAAAGCTTTCTGCCTTTGCCAATTTCCCAGCCAACAAATCTGTTGCGGCTATGAAGGGAAGTAGCAGTAGTAATCAAATCCCCGATTCCTGAAAGCCCTAAAAATGTTTCGGGGCAGGCATTCAAAGCTACTCCCAGGCGTTGGATTTCCACAATTCCCCGGGTTAATAGAGCTCCGATAGTGTTATCTCCAAAGCCCAAACCGCTAATTATTCCTGCTGAGATAGCAATAATATTTTTAACTGCGCCCCCAATTTCCACTCCGATAAGGTCTAAATTGCGATAAACGCGGAAATAAGCATTACTGAATACAGTTTGCAGTTGGCAAAGTAAATTCTCATCGCTACCGGCAATAACAACTGTAGTAGGTATTTTTCGGGCGACTTCTTCGGCATGGGAGGGACCGGATAAAGCACAAATTTTACTTTCAGGTAAAAAGGGCAGTTCATCTTTAATAACGGCATCAAGGGTTTTGAAGGTCTTTTCCTCTATTCCCTTGGCTACATTTACTACGGCTAAAAGCTGCTGTCCATTCCACAAAGAAACAGGAGTTTTATGCAAAGTGGAACGCAAAAATTGGGTAGGTGTTGCCAGGATAATAATTTCCGGGGAAAAAACGGAAACTTCATTAAAATCATTAGTAAAACAAACTTGCTCAGGAATAGTAACACCAGGCAGTAAATGTGGATTGGAATGCGTCTCTTTTAATAGCTGCAAGTATGCGGAATTATATTCCCAAACCAGAACTTGATGCCCGTTTTCGGAAAGCAGTGAAGATAATGCCAAACCCCATCCTCCGCCTCCAAGAATGGCAATATGCAAGCTTAATCCTTATCATCCTTATTACGATGAAGGAAATGACTTATGTCTTCAATATCATCATCATTTAAATCAAAATCATCCAAATCCTCTTCTTCTGCATCACCAATCCAATCGGGACAAAAAAGTAGGTCTTCTTCAAAATCCCAACCGTCTACATTATCCAGTCCGTAACGCGAGAGCATTTCCTCTTCCCAAAAGGAATAAAAGACGGTTCCTTCATCCACAGCCCAGACCAAAACGGGTTTTTTATAGTGGCGCAATTCCACTTTAGGATTTTCCACTAAATTAAGGAATTCATTAATTTTTTCGGGGTTATCCTCTTTTTTAAAAATCATTTTTCACCTCTAAAATTAAAACTTGTAGCGCAATGCAGTGCTTATACGATTTTCACCATATTCTTTCAAGCGCTGCACTGATTCATTATCTGTTTCTACATTCCTGAAATAGTGAGAGTAGTCAAGAGATAAATTCCATTGCGGGGAAAAAAATACATCACAACCGGCAGATAAATTATAAGTATAGTAAGCCCTACCACCATACCAGGAGCCACTTCCCTGGTAAAAACGCTGTTCATAATTTAGAGCAAAAGAAGGTTGCCAAAAGGTCTTTCCTTTCTCGGAAAGAGGCATTTTAGGTAAAGTTAAAACGCCTTTGTATATATTACTTTGATAGGAGCAATCTTTATTCTCTAGGCGTTTATCACAGCTGAAATCCTGATAGCCGTAAGAACCTTCCACTGTAAAAAACGGAAATTTATAGCTGATTCCTGCTTCTCCGGTTATAGCTGTGCCGTCACCTTCCGTAAAATATTCATTATAGCGATAAAGTTCATAGCGCAGATTAGCTTTCACAATAGTTTTAGGAAAGGGTTTTATTGTTATATCACCCCGATATGTATCGCGGCTGTAACAGTATTTTTCCAGTTCACCCGTTCCATCGCTATCCACAAATTGACGGAAATAAATATAAGGATTACTGGTATATTGGATACTGCAATTCCAGTAATAGCGGTAAACCTTAAATTTTAATGCCCAATCAGTGCGGTATTTATCTTCATTACTGATATTTTGAGCAAAATTACCAGTTACCGAGGGTGTAAATTTCCACCAGCGATAAGAAAAAGGATATTGTAGTTCAATGCGCGTTTTTAAGGTTAAATCATCTATCGTATCTACAAATTCTAGGTTCGGATGACCATCATTAAAACGGTCAATATCATATTCCGAAAGGTGAAACGAATTATCAGAATAAACGGCTTCCACTTTTACAGAACCGGTTATTTGTGCTGCAACTCGGGAAAAGCTGAAAAATAGACAGAAAGTAATCAGAAGAATTATAGGGCGGATATTGGTTTTTCTTCTTATCTTACTTTTTTTTGCGGTTTTAGTTTTCCCTGTATGATTTGAGGATGTAACCTCAAAAGCAGCGGTTGTTTCTTTTTCCTTTAATTTCTCTCTGCACTTTGGTTTAGAAGGAACTTCTTTCAGTTTAGTATGTTCCATAGACCACTCTACTTCTTCATTATAACCGGCTTGGCAAGGAATAAATGTTCACTCAAAGCTCTTAATTCATAATCTGTGCTCTGTTCGTTGTCAGGTAAAACAATTTTTTTGGCAATTCCCAAACTGCTTATTCCCTGACTGCGGTATTTTGTTGTGCGTTTGAGGGTAAATTCTATAACCTCAACTAAATCCCCGTTAGCATATAATCCCAATTTAGGTATGGAACGGTCAAGCAAACGCGGACGCACATAAACATAAGCGTTTCTGCCATTATGGAGTGTAAACTTAAAGGGTTGATTGGGCAAAAAAGTGTAATAATCGCTGTTAGAGCTGTTATGTTGCACACTTACTGTCCCACTGTGAGCTTTAATAACAATGTTAGGTTGTTTTGTTGCTGTTGGCTGTTTGGGAGGTAAAATACTGAAAGCACGCATATAAGTTGAACGGTCATAGCAAATTATCTGTATGTCCTTAGTGTTTTCCGGAATATCTATGATAATGGGCTGATAGATATAATAATCCCCTTTCTTTTCTTTTAAGGAAAGCGGATATGTCTTCTGCTCTTTATTTATAACAGTTACAATTTCCGGTTTACGAATTGCTTCTTTGCTGAAACTGCGTAGCTCAATTTTCTCCACACCGGTGGTATTTAAAATTAATGCTCTTTCAGGTAAACTACGATAATAATAATAGTTTCCCGCTTCAGTTTGGAGCAGGCGTTTAGTACCAGGATTATCAAATGGCAGAACCTTATATCTATTTACAGCTTGGGAAAATAGCAAATTGATTCCCAGAATAATCAATAAGACGGATATAATGTGTTTTTGCATTGTTAAGTTTCCTTACAGTTCTTCATCAAGGTCTACAATATTAGCCATAAACTGACGGTCATGACGGTCAAATATAATTACTACTATTATGGCAATAAGTAAGATAGCCAGACATATAATATTGACTGTTTGATTGTGGATACGAGAAACGAACATTTTCCCTTCTCCCACTTTAGGCATTGTGTCAAACGAAGTAGGTAGATTATAGCGTTTTGCCCAGCGTAAAATTCGGCGAAAATGCAAGACGGGAACATTGTTCTTTGCCATCTTAATCATCACACCTTCATTTTCATAATTGTGTTCAGCCAAATTGCGATTGATACCTTCCGGAATAAGATTGGCATTGGGCTCACTACCTACATTCGCTATACCTGTTCCAATATTTACAAATGCTTTATAGCGTTCTCCTTCAGGCAAAAGTTCTTCATAAGCCGCCATCCTGATAGCGATGTTATCTTCCAGGTCATTCCCTATTAAAAACGGAACATTATTTCTCTGCATTGCGTCCCGAAGGGCTTTAATACCGTTATCCGATAAGCCAATTGCCAGGTCCTCTTTCCCACCCAGGGAGGTATAACTAGAACCAAAATCAAACAGACCTTTTTCTTTCAGAATGCTTTCCATATCCAGCCAGGTAAGTTCCGGTCTATTTGCTCCATAAGATGCTGAGGATAAAGCAACAATTATTTCAGGGTTTAATCCCATTACTTTAATAGCTGAATAAAGAGCTATATTAACTGCAGGATTGCTTCCCGTAATTCCTACCGCAATATAATCCCCAGGCATAAGTTTCAGCTGGGAAAGCTCTTCCACAAATATAGCCGCCAGATTGGGATTAAGAGCAGCTCTCTTTTCCGAAAGCAACCCTCTGTCCGTAGTAATAGAACTTAAGCGCATTCCAATTAAACCGGTTTGCAGCGGGTCATCTATAGGGTCTATATCTATTCCTCTTTTATTTATTTCAGCGGTTAATGAATCCATTGCCGCTTTCATTAACTGAGATGCAGCTATCTTGACTTCATAATTATCACTTTTTATTTGCACATAACTGGTTTGTGCTATATAAAAAAGAATTATGGCTAACAACAAAAGAATGATTAAAGAACGATTGGATTTCAAAGATGGACGATACATCATTTTACAATTCTCCGTTAAAAATAACCATTAAAGCTAAGCGGACTACTATCGCAGCTATCCCCATAGAAGATACTGTCTTCCAAAATCCCTGCCTTTCAAACCAGTTAGCAATAAGCCCAGGAATGATGTAACCAATAGATTGCATTTGCAATTGGTGAATAGTAATATCCTGAACAACCATAATACGGGAAACCCAACCCAAAATAAAACCAATCAAAATACTCAGCACCATCCTCCGTTTACCAAAAAGCAAAGTAAATGTGCTAATAATTCGTATAATAGCCCAGGTTAACAAACTGATTACCAAAGTGCCTAAAATCTGTAATGGCCTATCCAAATATAAAGCAATGTAACCGGGAACTACTATTCCTCCCGCAGAAGCGCCTAGTAATTCACTGAACATCAACGAGATTATTACGCCCATCCCGACCGCGGCTTGAACTATTGTATCAATCACATCCGGCTCCTTTCATTACACTCTTTCATTTTATGTCTGAAGTGGGCTACTATTTGTGCCCCGTATTTTATTGTCCCGGCGATGTTACCGATTCCCAGAATATGAGATTCAGTTTTTGTAAGCTCCCACACCTTTTGATAGATAACATCCGGTAAAGGTTCACCCAGGGGGAATATTTTTTCCCGGGGAATACCTGAATGAATTGCATAGGATTCTATCTTATCAGGAATTTCTCCCGTTAGCAATAAATAAGAAAAATCCAGGGGCTTGATAGCATCCACTAATTGATGACTGCGAAAAAGTCGGTCCGCTCTGCTATTAAGGATAATTATCTTTTCTATATTCTGCAGATTACCAGTAACCATTTTAATAATTTCTACTGTTGATTGTGGGTCGTTTGCCGCAAATACATTATAAAATATTATGGTCTTCCCTCTATCCTCAATCCGGTATTTTTTTAAAGCACCAGGGTCGGGAGTCGCTTTTTGCATTCCTCTCAAAGCTACATCTCGGGGAATTCCCGCTTCAGCACAGACGGCAAGGGCTAACTGGACATTTTCTTTATGTTCAATGTATCTGAATTTATGCAATTCCTCTTCCGTTACATCTTTAGGTCTTATTTTTTGTATTTTACAATGCCTGCTTTTCGCTACTTTTTCCAAAAGCGGAAACTCTTTTTCTTCTGCCGTGTAGCATATCCCTTTTTTAGGTATTGTATTACTGATACTCATTGTTACGCTCTCCAATGTTGAACCCATTAAATCCAGATGGTCTTCCCGACAATTCGTAATAACACTGATTGTGCTACGAATAAATTTATTT
This sequence comes from Candidatus Cloacimonas sp., assembly GCA_023227825.1. GTDB lineage: Bacteria > Cloacimonadota > Cloacimonadia > Cloacimonadales > Cloacimonadaceae > Cloacimonas. The sequence goes on from JALOCJ010000013.1 coordinate 18,954, forward strand.
TCGGTTATCCACTGCAAAACAGGATTTACTGCCATACATTCAATTACTATGGCATCCGGTTTATGCTTTACAGCATGACGGAATATGTATTTCTGTTCAATTATATTAGCTCCCATTAAACGCAAAATAGCTGCTTCTCTTCCATCCGGAAGGATAACTCTGGGTAAAGTTCCTGTAGTTTTTGCCACCGTTACTTTTCCTCCTTCCCTTAAGCCGGCTGCTATGAGGCGAGTTACACTGGATTTTCCCCGCGTCCCGTTAATATGAATCCGAATCGGAATGGACAGCACATTTTTGGTATGTCTTTGATATTCTATAATCCAATGAGCTATTAGCAGCATAGTCACAATTATCAGAACAGTCATCTATTCCCCTGTTAATAAGTTTTTTTTCACACACCTCCAGCGTCGCACCTAGCTATGCAGAAAGTGTCAATCTTTTTAAATGCAATTAACATTCCATTTATAACTCTTTGTAACCGAAACCGTGTAGCCGGAGGTCGCTGCTCCTCCGCTTTTTTTCTCTCACAGATTACACAGATAACACAGATTTTATTTTAGAAGTAAGGATTTAATAGGTCTGGATGAACAGGATAAAAACGATTTTAGGGATTTAATAGGTCTGGGATGAACAGGATAAAAACGATTTTAGGGATTTAATAGGTCTGGGATGAACTACAAGTCAGGAGTCATTTGTGCCTTTACAACTTTCACCCGGGATATAACTTTTGTGGCACATATGACTCATGACGGCACTTAAGAACAATCATAAATCAAATCTGTGTTATCTGTGTAATCTGTGAGAAAAGGTCGTCATGAGTCCTCACTGCCAAACGAATTAGTGCATAGCGTAAAAGTTATTTCGGTAGTGACGACTCCTGACTTGCATTTATGCCTTGAGTGCTTTCCCCTGAGATATAACTTTTGAGTTCCGGATAGCTTAAGTTGTTTTTACAATATAATAATCCCCAAAATCCTTCCAATCCTGTTCATCCCAGACCTATTAAATAATCAAATCTGCGTAATCAGCGAAATCTGCGTGAAACAACGACCCTGTAGACCCATCAAAAATCAAATCTGTGTTATCTGTGTAATCTGTGAGAAAAAAAAAGCGGGAACGAATTCCCGCTCTTGTTTACATATTCGCCGTTAGCATTTCTGCTCCGGGCACATTATCCATAAATCCGTTAGTCACAGCGGATGCAATGGACAGAATGTCGTCGCCCATAGTTTGCAAATCCGAATAGGTAAGTGTCACTAGGTCAATGTGTTCAGGGTCTGCTTTGGCAAACAGGAACATCATTTTCACCCACAATGCGTAGCTCGTAGCTGGAAGTTTACCTCTGGGAGTTAAGATGGAATGCAAGGAAGCATATTGTTTCAGCTCTAGCTTGTAGCTATCAGAAACATCTTCGTAAATAACTGCCAGGTTCTTCATCTTGTTACCCATTAAACTGTTTTGGTCGGTAAGCCGCGGAACTACATACTTGCGTGCAATACACACGCGGTCTTGGAAGTAAGAACCAAAGGTTAACTCATCCAGAGTTCCACTATAGGTTCTAATGCCGTACTTTAATTTGACCTTCATAATAGAAAGCCCTCCTATTATTTATTGGGGTTTTAAATCTCCTGCGTCAACTTCTCGTATCCGTTAACCTCGCGCAGTAGTCCTGCTTCAATAGCATCTTTAACGCATTTGCAGGGCAGGTTATCGGAAGTAATTTGTTCTCTGTTAATTGTTAATAAATCAACTGCCGGATTTTGTTTTGCCAGCGAATACATCAGGGTTAGATATACATTTTGCCAGCTCATATAATGTCTTTCGCCGGGAGAATAATCATATAGTGCAATATAAACTCGCAGGTCTTTGATATATCCTTCTGATGGCTGCAAGTTCTTCAGGTTACGGCTAATTGCTCCTAAACGCCTATTCGCTGCTGTTGTTTTGGGTTTCACCCATTTCCGAGCAATCATCTTGCCTAAGCGTTTATTGTAATAATACACCATTCCCTCACAACTACCGCAGAAGAGTAACTCCAATTTGGATTCTACTATCATAATTTTGTCCTCATATATATACGCCGGAAATTTGCCCCCACTTCTCAAAATAATTTTTCTCTCACAGATTACACTGATTACACAGATTTGATTATGGAATAGGTCTGGGATGAACTACAAGTCAGGAGTCGTCACTGCCATCAATATTTATACACATCCCACTAATTTGTTTGGCAGTGAGGACTCATGACGACTATCTCTCACAGATTACACTGATTACACAGATTTGATTATTGAATAGGTCTGGAATGAACTACAAGTCAGGAGTCGTCACCCATCTCGACCTCTCGACCTCTTGACCTCTCGACCTCAAGACCTCTCGACCTCTCGACCCCTTGACCTCTCGACCCCTTGGCCTCTCGCTGCCTCCCCACCTCGCCATCTCGCCACCTCACCATCTAAATACATTCTAACTATTTCTCTTTCTCTCTTTTTCTCTTTGTAAAAAAAATCCACCTCGCTACCTCACACTATGTCAATAACACCTTATTTTCCAATAAGATATGCCAATGTGATGCGTAATATTTCAACTTGACAAAAATCAACTATCATATATAGGTATCAATATATTAGTTATTAACAGAGGTGAAAAAATGACAAAGAACAATAAAGCCGTTAGGACACTCCTGAACAACTACCCTAACTATAAAGGTAGCAAGGTGATAGACCTGCTTTATGCCTATCCCGATACTCCGCTTCCAGCTTCCGATATGGAATTAGCTGTTAATCTGCAAATCCCTCCGGAGTTTGTATTTCACAATCGCTATCACTTTGCTCCTATTTTGATGACCGATGCTAAGACCTTAAGAAACATAGATAAGCGTCTGAATCATCTTATAGAATTGAAAGCTTTTAATGCCACAGACGAATATGACGAAGAAATTCAAGCCCTTATCCGTTACCGTCAGGAAACCACTCTCCCCACCGGTAAAATAAAGTGCTTTAACGATGATGATTCCAGTGCCTACGACCGTTTGCGTAAAAATATAGACACCCTGCTGAAACAAGCTGAAAAGGATGGTTACAGCGAAGCAGTGGCTATTGTAAAGCGCTGTTTACGCCGGGGCTTAATGATGTGTTGGAATAGTAAAAATGGATGAGCTGAACCAAGCCATATTTTTTAACTCCTTTATATTTAATATGATAGGGCTAATTTACAGATATTTTCAGGATTATAAATTAAGTTCCAACAATCAATTAAATAATATTATTAGCGCTATCTAAATATTACTTGACATAAAATTGTTAACTATTTTTATGGTTATAAAAATATATGCATAGAGTGAATAAAACAGGATAGATGGTGGATATAATAAATAAAATATATATTCCAGTAAATATTAGTATGAGAGGTAACAAGATTATAAGGTTAACACTAACAAGAGAAAATACTGTTTTTCTCAAAATGATATATAAAATGGCTATGGAAAAGATAGCAAATCTTAGTATATAGGAGATTAAAAAATGATATATTATATGATTAAACTAAAAGCCAAAACAACAGCTTATTCGCACACCTGCAATAAGCCAATAAGCGTAAACAATGGGGAGAAAAGCCAGGCAATTGTTTTCGTGGATTTATCTAATGCTTGGCTCTATTATGAGAAGCTGGGATTTAAAATGGTTTCGCTTACTTTGCAATTGAAAAACGGCAAAAAAGTAACCACGAATATTCCGCCGTGGAAGAACCAATCGTTTACTTCCACAGCCATTAAAGAATGCCATAATGCGATAGCCATCATCACCGGAGAGGTGTCGCAACTGATGGTCATTGACATTGATAAAACTGATACTACTCTTTCCGATGTGCTGGATGAATATGGGCTGGATATAGCCGAATATTGTTGTGCCCTTTCTCCTTCGGGAGGTATGCATATTTATCTGGATTGGTCACATTCAGAACTATGGAAACAGCGTTATCAGCGTAAAACCCTCACCACTACAAATAGCAATATAGGTATTGATATCCGAGCTGACGGCGGTCTCATTTTTGCTCCGCCTTCTACTGTTATAGGAGGTGGAAATTATGAGTGGATACATTATCCTGTAAACAGAAGGGATTTGGATTACGACCCAAGTAAGCTCATCCCGCTTATGGATGCTATATTTGAATATAATAATCCTAACCCTTTAGCACCAGTTAAAAAACAGTTCATTATGCAAAATATTAACTGTCCCAACCCCAATGAAGATGAAAGCTATAAAAAAACTATTATCAGTAATTGTAGCCCAACTGTAGCGAAAAGCTATTCCCCCTCTGATTATCAAAATGTTAAGTGTTTAATTGAAAGCTATAATGATAAAGCTCTAAAAATAGAGTATTCTGATTGGATAAAAATGGGATATGCAATAAAAAATGCTTTTGGTAATGATGGATTGAATTTATGGCTGATGTTTGCCAATAATCCCGCTTATAGTGATGATAACCCCTCCCTACAAAAAAAATGGAATTCATTTCAGAACCCGATTGCAGAACTGGGCAGCTTTTACTATCTGGCTGAAAAATATTTAGGGGTAAAAATAAGCTTTGTCCAAGAAAATAAAGATAAAGTTGCTTAATATGAATAATCTGAAAGGAAAATTAAAATGAATCAGGATAAAAAGTATAAACAATTATGGAAAAAAGAAGGTGACAAAATGGAAAACTACAATAAGGAAAATAAATTGAGGAGTAAAACAAAAATGAAAACAACTGAAGTGGATATTGATTGCTTACCGCCCTTTTTAAGAGAATATTTAAACTCGGCTACCTGTGTCTGTGGTGCTTCTCCTAAAGCATTAGCTGAAGCTTGGTTACCTATTATTGCAGTTAATATAGGAGATAGGGTTTACATCATAAATGAGCTGAAAAAAGTATTTTCTAATCTTTGGGTCGGTCTAATTGGTCCTTCTGGACAATCCCAGAAAAGCACTACTGTAAATGTAGCTAAACTTACTATGGAGCCGTTTTTTAATAGCTTGAATGCTATGAATGAAAAAGATAGACAGAAGGTAAATCCTATCATAAATAGAGTAACTTTAACTAAACTGGAATCAATGCTCCAAGCTAATAATGCCCTCTTAATACTGTTAGAAGAAATAAGTATTCTAACGGAAATGTTTAATAATAAGAACAATAAGGGAATGAAACAGGAATTGACCGCTATTTATGATAGCGACGCTTTTTCCTACTCATCAATGAATATTAATATAGATATTAAGGATTGTGCCATATCTATGCTGTTTTGTGCAACACGGGAATGCGTCCAGAGTATCTTTTATACGGAAGAAGACCGCCAATTCGGCTTTGCTCAAAGAATATTCCCTTGTATCATTTCCACTACCAATAAGGGTAAAAATATAGCATTTTTGTCTGATAAAGAATCTGCTGAAAAATTAAAGCAATTGGATAATAAACTTGATATTTTAAGAAAAATACCTGGCTCCTTTGAACTAAAATTAAGTCCCGAAGCAATGGACTATTATCAAGATAAAATAAATATTATTAAGAACAGTATTGAACAAACTGATGGCTCAGATGCCTGGTCTTATGGAATCAGAATATATATCCAAGGTTTTCTAAAATTTTGTATTATCTTTACTCTTATGGAACACATTGAAGAACTGAAGAAAGCCGAAGTGGAAAATAAATGTAAGGACTTTTTTGACACCCTGCAGGTGAGCGTAGAAACAGCAGAACAGGCATTATACTTATGCGGTGTTATTTATAATGATACTAAAATATTTATGAACATCATTAATACCAGTAAACTTAGTAATGAAGCCAAAATTGTAAACCAACTTGCCAGATATCCTGAACAATGGGTTACAAGGTCGCTAATTTTACAAAATACCAAACTTCCCGCTAAGGAATTTAATAATGCTATAAAAACTCTTACTCTACAAGAAGTTGTTATGGCATGTAAAAAGAAATCCTCTGACTCATACAAAAATACTGAATGCTATATTCTTTTATCTGATGGCTGGGATATTTACAACCTTCCAAATAAGCCCAATAACTTTCCCGATATAAAAGATTTACCTGTTATTTCACCCCATAGTGTAGAGAGAAAAAAGGCCTCTTAATTCCTTGCCCACGATAGTTGGGGGTTCAGCCGCTCGCCGTGTAGGTACAGGCGCTCGCCGTAGCGCCGCTCTCCGCCTTTGCCCTCCGTTAGGTACGGGCGCTCGCCGTAGCGCCGCTCTCCGCTCTCCGCTCTCCGCTCTCCGCTCTCCGCTCTCCGCTCTTGCCCTCATTTATCCAATTTATATACTGATTATCTAATTTATATGCTAATTATCTAATTTATATCTCATTGTAGCACAAGCTGTTAACTAATAAATTAGATAAATTAGAAGGTTTTGCGCCCCCCTTACTATGGACAAACTTCCTTTTGAATAAATAAATATAATAATAATAAATATTAGTATAATAATAATATAATCTGATACCTCCTTACCTACTTATGACACCCGCCAAAATAGCTAATTTATCTAATTTATCTCTTAAACCATTGACATTATGAAAGTTATAACTCTATCTCCTTTTGCTAATTTATCTCGGTCATTAGCCCAACCTATTGCTATTATGTAGCTTATAATTTCACCCCAATTTGCTAATTTATTCCCTACCCCTCTCTGCCTGTGGTTGCCTTTGTGTAGGAATTTCTCGCTCCTATTGGCTAATTTATTCCCTACCCCTCTCTGCCTCCCTACTACCCACTCAAATACCACCAATATGTCTGTTTATACACACTAAAACAAAGTTTGAGAACTCTTCAATACACTGTTTACAATCAGACAACCCTCCAGTAGGGAAGCAGGGTAGACGGAATGTAAGTCAGGAGTCATTTGTGCCTTGAGAATTATCACCTGGGAGATAACTTTTGTGGCACATATGACTAATGACGGCACTGTAGACCAATCAAAAAATCATATCTGTGTTATCTGTGTAATCTGTGAGAGATAGTCGTCATGAGTCCTCACTGCCAAACAAATTAGTTCATAGCGTAAAAATTATTTCGGCAGTGACGACTCCTGACTTGTAGTTCATCCCAGACCTATTAAATCCCTAAAATCCCTTTTATCCTGTTCATCCCAGAGCTATTCAATCCTTGTTTCTACTGCTTGCAATATATTTCTAATCTCGGTTTCGGTCATTCCTCTGCTCAAGCCCAAATCTTCAATGCTGACTTTCTCTCTGCCATAGAACTTATAGGCAACAATCCGATAAAACATATAAGGAGAATGCAAACCCACTAATGAGTGCGTATAAGTTAAATCCGGTGTAGCGCCATGAAAATAAAACTCCCCCTCGGGATTAGCTGAGCCATTATAAAACACAAGGTAATAATCTGGAACAATAGGAGTATCAAAAATGGTCTCAGTTACAGCATCCCAGGTGAGCACAGCATTGTAACCATCCATTACGCAGACAAGGTTATTGGGCGGTTTCGGGGGAACATATTCACCCGTGCCTCTCAGCTCTAAGGTATAAAGCGGAGAATTTACTGAATTATTGTGAATATAAAGGCTATCACTAATTGTTCCTGCTTCCTGCGGAGTAAAAAGCAAAGATATTTCGGTCTCTTCTCCCGCGGGTATAGCTAACGGCAGCACAGTGTTCACAAAACTGAAGGGAGAATTGGATTCTTCCAAACTAAGGTTATAAATAAGCAACTCTGCAGTCCCGTTATTGCTTATCACAATGGAATAGAGAGTTGAACTACTGCCCAGATACACACTACCGAAATTCAGCATTGTTGGCGGATTAACCTCTATCTCAGGAACGCGTTGAATAACAGTTATATAATTCTCTCTTGTTAGGGTTGCAGTAGAATCTACAGAATTGGTAACAGTCAGCGTAACCGAATACACACCCGGGTCTTGATATACATAAACCGGATGCTGCTCATTAGAATTATCGCCGTTGCCAAATTCCCAATTCCAAAAGTTAATACTTCCCGTTCCGGCAGTGGACTGGTCAGTAAAATGAACTTCCAGGGGCTGTAACCCGGAAGTGACATCAGCTGTAAAATTAACCGTGGGTGGCAAAGGTACCGGAGTGATAGTAAAAACCCCATCCGATACATCAAAAAAGCCGCTATTGTCAGAATTGCGAACTTTTATCAGACAATTAGTTGAAGGATTATTGGGCACTAACCAATCATATCTCCCTGTTGAAGCAGGATAGGGACTGGTCTGAACAGGTAGCCAATTTACTCCTCCATCAATACTATAATCAATCAAAACAAAGGACACATCTTCAGTATTTAACCAAAGTATACTATAAATACTATAAACAGATAAATATTCATTCCCATTGGGGGAAATTACAATAATTTGCGGACGGATGGTAAAGGGATTATCACTTATATCCCAAAATGTATTATTGCTAGCATCCGAGATTTTTATCAGGCATTGAGTGGAAATAATATCGGGTGTAGTCCAATTATAGCTACCTGCAGCAGCAGAAACATTATTAGCAATCGTTAACCAGGAATTACCGTTATCTGAACTGAATTCAATTTTTACAGTTTCAATAAGTCCAGAATTCCAGCTTATGTATAGGTTAGTATTTATTGCATATACTTCTCCACCATTAGGACTGAGTAAATTTAATTTACAAATACTAAATGGTTGGTCACTCCAATCATAGATAGCGGGCTGGGCAGAAGCGGATACTTTTAAATAGCAGTTAGCAGCACTAATATCAGGAACAGTCCATTCATAAGTTCCCGGATTGGCAGGAAGAGCAGTGGCAATGCTATTCCAGGTAACACCGGCATCACAGGAATAAGCTAAATTTACCATAGCAATTCCCGCTGCTGTCCAATTAATAGAATAGTTCTTTCCTGCCTGCAGCTTAGAATAACCGAGCTCCATTAATGATAAAGAATAGGGCACGGAACTGCTAATAGTAAATGTTGCATCTGAAATATCAAAATAATTACTATTTTCTGTGCTTACCACTTTAATTAGACAATCATCGGAGCTTTCATAAGGGACAGTGAAGGAAAATCTGCCTAATGCTGCCTCAATTGGACTGGAATTCAACATTATCCAATATACTCCATTATTCAAAGATAATTGGATATTTACATAATTGCCCATATTAAAATTCCAGTAAACAGTCTTTGTGCTTCTTGTCTGCCATTGTTCTCCCCCGTTCGGAGCTAAGACCTGATAAACAGGTATACCTATTTTGGAGATAAAGATGTCCCGACTACCACTACTCATCAATGTAGTAGTACCAAAGGTTGCACTTTCTTCAAAATAACCTGTAACATAGCTATTTCCATTGGCATCAACAGCAATGCCATAGCCAATATCATCACTTGTTCCCCCAGCTTTCTTTGCCCAGAGCCAGTTCCCGTTTCTATCCAGCTTAGCAACAAAGATATCTTCATATCCACTACTGGTCAATGTAGTAGTTCCGAAGGTAACACTACCAGAAAAATAACCTGTAACATAACTATTTCCATTGTCATCAACAGCAATGACAAAGCCATAATCCCAACCTGTTCCCCCAGCTTGCTTTACCCAGAGCCAGTTACCATTGCTATCCAGCTTAGCAATAAAGATGTCTTCATTTCCATTACTGGTTAATATTGTAGTGCTGAAGGTTGCACTACCATAAAAATAACCTGTAACATAGCTATTTCCATCGGCATCAACAGCAATGCCATAGCCATCATGACAATCTGTTCCCCCGGCTTGCTTTGCCCAGAGCCAGTTACCGCTACTATCCAGCTTGGCAACAAAGATGTCACTATAATATTCACTGCTACTGGTCAATGTAGTAGTGCCGAATGTAGCACTTCCTGAAAAATAACCGGTAACATAGCTATTTTCATTGGCATCAACAGCAATACCATAACTATAACCACTATATAATCCACCGGCTTGCTTTGCCCAGAGCCAATTCCCGTTACTATCCATCTTGGCAACAAAGATGCCAGAACCGGACAATGTAGTAGTTCCGAAGGTTGCACTACCATAAAAATAACCTGTAACATAGCTATTTCCATTGTCATCAACAGCAATGCTTTTACCACTTTCATTACTTGTTCCTCCGGCTTTCTTTGCCCAGAACCAATCCTCATTTTGGGCAAAGAGTGCTACGGAGCAGAAAACCAAGATAATGATTAGAGATAACTTTTTCATAATTTCCTCCCCGATATTTTTTTGCTTTTGCGTAATAATTATAAAATACAGGGTTAAAGTAGGTATATTTATATTATGAAGATAGAGAAACAGTAATTTGCTTTGCTTTATTAAGATAAATATGATAATGTTTGGTAAATATGGCAATGGGGTTTGCTTTGTTAAGATAAATAGGTTAATGTTTTGTAAATATGGCAATGGGGTTTGCTTTGTTAAGACAATGCTATTTTTTCTATGTAAATACTGTAGTTTGTTTTGCTCTTTTAATATTAACATATCCTCTCAATCTCCATAAAATTTATACATATTTCCTTTTATAAATTTGATAAAAATTCTGTCAAGTTTTTTTCTCACGCAGATTACGCAGATTACGCAGATTTGATTTTAGAAACAAGGATTTAATAGGTCTGTGATGAACAGGATAAAAAGGATTTTGGGGATTTAATAGGTATGGGATGAACAGGATTTAAGGGATTTTAGGGATTTAATAGGTAGGGGATGAACTACAAGTCAGGAGTCGTCACCCATCTCGACCTCAAGACCTCTTGACCTCAAGACCTCTCGACCTCTCGACCCCTCGACCCCTCGCCCTCTCGCTATCTCACCCTCTCACTTTCTGCACTGTTTTTCAGGATGGTGTCTACCGCTAAGGCAACTGGTATTTTCCCTTTTGCTACCTCTTCTTTCAAGCGTGGTAATAATTCTTTCACTTTCTCTTGTTGATAAAAGCGATACAAAACTGCTTCTGTAATCAGATTTTCAAACCACAGGGTATTTTGTTGTGCTCTGCGTTTAGTGAAAAAACCACTCTTGCGGGTGATTTCCTGAAATTCGGTTATCAAGTTCCAGATTTCGGTTAAGCCAATTTTATTTAAGGCAGAACAGGTTACAACTTGCGTTTGCCAACCCTCAGTTGAGTTTCTGATATAATGTAACACATTTTGCAGTTCTCTTTGGGCAATTTCCGTTCGGGTAATATTGTCGCCATCGGCTTTATTGATTACTATTAAGTCCGCCAGTTCAATAATTCCTCTTTTAATACCCTGCAGTTCATCTCCCGCCCCCGCAATCTGCATCAGTAAAAAGAAATCCACCATTGAGCGGACAGTGGTTTCCGATTGACCTACTCCTACCGTTTCAATTAAAATCACATCGTAACCTGCTGCTTCACAAAGGATAATCGTTTCTCTAGTTTTCCTGGCTACTCCGCCTAAAATTCCGGCACTAGGAGAAGGACGGATAAAACTTTCAGGATTGCGGGAAAGCAATTCCATCCTTGTTTTATCGCCTAAAATACTGCCCTTGCTGATAGTAGAACTGGGGTCTATGGCTAAAACTGCAACTTTATATCCCTGCTCAATTAAATATAAGCCAAAATTCTCAATAAAAGTGCTTTTCCCTGCTCCGGGAACTCCCGTTATGCCAATCCGAATGGAATTTCCGGAATAAGGCAGAAGTTCTTTAATCAGTTCCTGCGCAGGTAAAAAGTGCTTTTCGGCATTACTTTCAATTAAAGTAATCGCCTTGGCAAGCAAAGTCCGATTCCCTTCCCGAACTCCTTTCGCCAGTGTTTTAGGGCTATAATTCTTTTCTTTAAGGGCAGGGACTGTTTTTGTCTTCAGGTTTTTTGTTCCGGTTACTATCTTACTGGCAAATTCTTTTCCGCTATTTTCAGGAGTCCATTCCGGTTTGCGTTTTTTATTCATTCCTGCGTGCCAATAGTTTTTCCATAATTTGTTTGGCAGATTCAGGCAGTTTAGTTCCCGGTCCGAAAATAAAAGATGCTCCATTTTGATAGAGAAATTCATAATCCTGCGGAGGAATTACTCCCCCAACCGTAACCATAATATCTTCTCTGCCATATTTTTTCAGTTCTTCCATCAGCTTAGGTAAAAGTGTTTTATGCCCTCCCGCCAGGGAACTTATGCCAATTATATGGACATCATTTTCCACTGCCTGACGCGCTGTTTCTTCCGGGGTTTGAAACAGAGGACCTACATCCACATCAAAACCCATATCAGCAAAAGCAGTAGCCACAACTTTCGCTCCGCGGTCGTGACCATCCTGACCCATTTTGGCAACTAAAATACGAGGTCTGCGACCTTCCTGTTGCTCAAATTTATCGGTTAAAGCCCGAACTTGTTCAATTTCATCCATTTTTGTATACTCACTACTGTAAACATTATTGATTAAACGAATGGCTTCCTGGTGACGACCCCAAACCTTTTCCATAGCGTAGGATATTTCACCTAAGGTAGCTCTTTTCCTGGCGGCGTCAATTGCCAGTTCCAAAAGGTTTCCTTCTCCTGTTTCAGCGCTTTTGGTAATTGCCTGCAGTGCTCTTTCTACTTCTTCATTATTGCGTTCCTGGCGTAATTTTTCTAGCCGGGCAATTTGGGTATCCCGCACAGCGGAATTATCCACTTCCAATATTTCTATGGGGACTTCTGTTTCCGGGGGATATTTATTAACGCCTACAATAATATCCGCACCGGAATCAATCTTTGCCTGTCTTCTGGCAGCTGCTTCTTCAATGCGCATTTTGGGAAGACCTGTTTCAATCGCCTTTGCCATACCGCCTAAATTCTCTACTTCCAAAATATGTTTCCAGGCACTTTTCATTAAAGCATCGGTTAAAAATTCCACATAATAGGAACCAGCCCAGGGGTCTATAACTCTGCAAATGCCTGTTTCATTTTGTAAATAGAGCTGAGTGTTTCTGGCAATTCTGGCAGAAAAATCAGTCGGCAAGGCAATTGCTTCATCCAGAGAATTGGTATGCAGGGATTGTGTATGACCCATTGTAGCGGCTAATGCTTCAATACAGGTTCTGGTTATATTATTGTAAGGGTCTTGTTCTGTTAAACTCCAGCCCGAGGTCTGGCTATGGGTTCTTAAAGCCATGGACTTCGGATTTTGAGGATTAAACTGCTTAATTATTTTTGCCCAGAGAACTCTGGCGCCACGCAATTTCGCTACTTCCATAAAGTAGTTCATACCTTCTGCCCAAAAGAAAGAAAGCCGCGGAGCAATAACATCAATATCCAAACCCGCTTTAAGAGCTGTGCGCACATATTCCAAACCATCTGCCAAAGTATAAGCCATTTCCAAATCAGCAGTTGCTCCCGCTTCATGCATATGATAGCCGGAAATACTGATACTATTGAATTTAGGCATATTTTTTGCCGTATAGCTTAAAATATCCGCTATTATGCGCATTGAGGGTTCAGGAGGATAAATATAAGTATTCCGCACCATATATTCTTTCAAAATATCATTCTGAATAGTTCCATTCAGCGCTTCCGGCGGCACACCCTGTTCTTCTGCTGCTACAATATAAAATGCCATAATCGGAAGAACAGCTCCGTTCATAGTCATTGAAACACTCATCCGGTCAAGCGGAATCTGGTCAAAAAGAATTTTCATATCCAGAATAGAATCCACTGCCACACCGGCTTTTCCTACATCCCCAATCACGCGAGGATGGTCTGAATCGTAACCTCTGTGCGTTGGCAAATCAAAAGCTATGGAAAGTCCTTTCTGCCCCATAGCCAAATTTCTGCGATAGAAAGCATTGCTTTCTTCAGCAGTGGAAAAACCGGCATATTGACGAATTGTCCAGGGTCTTTGAATGAACATTGTCAAATATGGTCCTCTTAAAAAAGGCGGCAGACCGGATAGATAATCCAGATGTTCTGTATGCTTGATATCCTCTTTGGTATATAAAGGTTTCACCTCTATCTGCTCATTGGTTTTCCAGCTGAAATTCAGTTTAGGTTCCGGCTGTTCTTTGGTGCTAAACTTGGGATTTATGTTCAAAAAATCAGGATTCTTCATTATATCACCCCCATTTGTTTTGCCAAATCCCGTAAAGTAGCCGTCACATCTGCCTTAAGGTGAATAAAATAATTTATTCCTGCTTGCTTGTAGTCCTCAATTTTATCAGCTGGATAACCAGCCAAAATCAATATTTTATCTTTCATCCGGCTGCATATTTCCGGAACTAAACTAATATAATTCTCGTCCGTAGAACAAATACAAAAGGCAGCAGCACCCGATTTCTCTGCTGCTGTTACTGCTTCCTCAACAGTATTAAAACTATCGGGATAAATAACTTCCAAGCCACCTACAGGAAAGAAATTGAGGGCAAAATCAGCTCTGGCTTTATATTCTGCCAAAGTTCCCATATTCAGCAAAAAGACCTTTTTATTGGTTTGGCTTGCTTCCATCTGCATTCTTAAATTCTCCATTTCTTCTACAGCTCTATGCTTGGGTAATGCTCCATCTTTCAGAGTAAAAGCTTTATCTTCTTTTGCAGCAAGTTTATCAGCTTTTTGCGGAGTCGGCATTTTCTCTTCCGGGTTGGCATACATATTGATTCCCACGAAGATGTTTTTTCTTTTATTCACAGCTTCAATTCTTTCCCTGGCTATTAGTTCAATGCTGTTATGAATTTCTCCCTTTATCAAACATTGCAGCATTCCACCCCTGGCTTCAATTTCCTGCATCAATTTCCACGCCCTATTTGCCAGTTCCTTAGTAAGCCATTCAATATAGTAACAGCCCCCTGCTGGGTCAAGCACTTTATCAAAATGTGCCTCTTCTTTTAAGATTATCTGCTGATTTCTTGCCAAGCGGTTAGAAAATTCATCCGGCTGAGCAATTAACTCATTAAAACAGCCAATTTCCAAACTATCTACCCCTCCAATCACAGCGGCAAAACCCTCAGTAGCAGTTCTTAATACATTTACATAAATGTCGTAGAGGGTCTTATTGAATTTAGCTGTCTTACCGTGAATCCAAACCTTTTGAGTTTCCTCTCCCCCACCGAAAGCATTAATCATTTCCGCCCAAAGTAAACGCAGAGCACGCACTTTGGCTATTTCCATAAAGAAATTGGAACCCAGAGTTAGTTTCACTTGAAATAAAGGTGCTACCTGTTCAATTGTCCAACCGGAATTCAGTAATTGTCTTAAATAATAAATTGCAGTAGCCAATGCCAAAGCCAGTTCCTGAACGCTGGAAGCGCCTGCTGCTTCGTAACAAGAGGTATCTATGCTGAGAATTCTGTTCTGCGGCATTTTTTCTACATTCCTTTTTATTATTTCTGCCAATTTCTGTTCCGCATCTGCCAAAGTGCAAGTCAGATAACCTTTTTCGGCAAGTTCCCCGATAAAATCAAGTCCTATGCCTGCTTTTAGGGACTTTATAGCTATATTATGTTTAGCTGCATATTGCTCCAAGGTCTGCAGTATTTCTATATCCTCAATACCTAATTGCATAAACAGTGGAGCAGAATTAAGGTATATACCGTCTAAAAGTGTTTCCCAGTCAGTTAAGTTCTGTATTTTTACCCCTTCTGCGGAACTAAAATTACTCAAGGTAATATTTACTGCGGTCAAGCCCTGATTCAATTCCTTCAGCAATATCTTGTTCAACTCCTTCAGGTCTGTCTCCGTATGGTTTTGAGCAATTAACCAACCCTCGGTTAAAAACCGGAGGGGATTATTGCCTCGCACGAAAGGACTGCTTCCCGGTTGGCTTCCTGTAAAAGGAATACCCGCTATATCTTCTTGACGATAGATTGGCTGCAGAGTTATTCCTTCCGCGGTTTTGGTTTTAAGAACTTTGTCAAAATCTGCACCTTTCAATCCTGCTTGCACTGCTTGCAACCATTCCTCAAAACTGGGAGGAGGGAATTCCTGCAACAGGTTTAACTTAATTTCACTGTCCACTATTTTCTCCTTTTTTATATCGGATGAACGACATCCTTGTCGTTCCTGAATTCATCTTATTTTCAGCCACCGAAAGCACCGAATTCACCGAAATTATTTTATAACTCTCAATTTATCTTCATTCATCATTCTTTTAGACACTAATTTTCTACTTGTTTGTAGTGAGCTGACAGGAAACGACGAGGACATCGTTTTTCCGGGGCAGGAAACGACGAGGACATCTTTTTTCCTGGGCAGAAAACGACGAGGATGTCGTTTTTCCGGAAGGTTGATGTCCCCGTCAACCATAATAAACGACGAGGACGTCGTTTTTCCGGACAGTTTCCCTCTCACCATCTCGCCATCTCACTAAATACATTCTAACTATTTCTCTTTGTAAAAAAATCCATCTCGCCCTCAGCCCTCTGCCCTCAGCCCTCTGCCCTCTGCCCTCTGCCCTCTGCCCTCTGCCCTCTGCCCTCTGCCCTCTGCCCTCAGCCTTCTGCCCTCCTAATCA
>JALOCJ010000006.1 GCA_023227825.1 Candidatus Cloacimonas sp.
GTTCTTGTTTTAACTCACAATTTTGAAATAAGGAAATCAGAAAAAACTCGGTTGCCAGTGTTTGCAATTTGATGGTTGTGGTTACAGAGAAGGCAGTGGCAAAATTGTAAGTCAAAACAAGTAGTTCGTTTTGACTCTAAACCGATTCTTTTGTGATTGCAACTATAATTTGAGGCAACAGGAAATTTCATTCATTTTCCGATACTTTCAAAGCTGAAGCTCGGTTTAGAGTTAAAACAAAAATTCGCCCCGAAGTCACTATTCCTGAACAATTCAACCAACCCTGCAAATGTGAAAAAATACCTTCTTTCACGATTGTGGAATTTGAGGGGTTGGCGAGATTTGGTTGGCAGTGTGCGGGGTTCTTGTTTTAACTCACAATTTTGAAATAAGGAAATCAGAAAAAACTCGGTTGCCAGTGTTTGCAATTTGATGGTTGTGGTTACAGAGAAGGCAGTGGCAAAATTGTAAGTCAAAACAAGCAGTTCGTTTTGACTCTAAACCGATTCTTCTGTGATTGCAACTATATTTTGACGCAACAGGAAATTTCATTCATTTTCTGATACTGTCAAAGCTGAAGCTCGGTTTAGAGTTAAAACAAAAATTCGCCCCGAAGCCACAAATTAAGAACAATTCCACTTACCCCTGCAAATGTGAAAAAATACCTTCTTTCACGATTGTGGAATTTGAGGGGTTGGCGTAACTTGGTTGCCAGTGTGCAGGGTTCTTGTTTTAACTCACAATTTTGAAATAAGGAAATCAGAAAAAACTCGGTTGCCAGTGTTTGCAATTTGATGGTTGTGGTTACAGAGAAGGCAGTGGCAAAATTGTAAGTCAAAACAAGCTGTTCGTTTTGACTCTAAACCGATTCTTTTGTGATTGCAACTATATTTTGAGGCAACAGGAAATTTTGTTCGCTGCCTTCAACTGTCAAGGCTGAAGCTCGGTTTAGAGTTAAAACAAAAATTCGCCCCGAAGCCACAATTTCTGAACAATTCCAACCCACCCTGCAAATGTGAAAAAGTACCTTCTTTCACAATTGTGGAATTTGAGGGGTTGGCGTAACTTGGTTGCCAGTGTGCAGGGTTCTTGTTTTAACTCACAATTTTGAAATGAAGAGACCAAAAAAAACTCGGTTGCCAGTGTATGCAATTTGTGGATTGTGGTTACAGAGAAGGCAGTGGCAAAATTGTAAGTCAAAACAAGCAGTTCGTTTTGACTCTAAACCGATTCTTTTGTGATTGCAACGAGATGTAGACGTAACAGGAAATTTCATTCATTTTCTGATACTTTCCAAGCTGAAGCTCGGTTTAGAGTTAAAACAAAAATTCGCCCCGAAGCCACAATTTCTGAACAATTCCACTTACCCCTGCAAATGTGAAAAAAAGCATTCTTTCACGATTGTGGAATTTGAGGGATTGGCGTAACTCGGTTGCCAGTGTGCGGAGTTCTTGTTTTAACTCACAATTTTGAAATGAGGAAATCAGAAAAAACTCGGTTGTAAGTGTTTACAATTTGAGGGTTGTGATTACAGAGAGGCCAGTGGCAAAATTGTAAGTCAAAACAAGCTGTTTGCATCGGTAATTTTCCGAGGGGCTTACGCCTCCATCGCTATTATTGTGTCGCCCTTAGGGGCTTTAAGGTATCTCAACCCTCTAAACCTTCTCAACCTGCTAAACCTTTTTTCCCGAGGGGCTTACGTCTCCATCGCTATTATTGTGTCGCCCTGAAGGGCTTTTTTACTTCCGGAAGAACGACATCTTGCGTTCCACTTGCAACCGGGCTATTTCTTTATCACGCATTATGTAGTAACAAAATAGAACAGACACAGTAGTTGACCGGGAGGTCAACTTTCCGGAGTCAAAACAAAAATTCGCCCCGAAGTTTTTTTCTCCGGGGCGATCATCTTATTTTACAATTGTATAAACGCTCTAACGCGTTACTTCACTATCACCATCTTCTTTGTCTGGTTCAGTGAGTTCGTACTCAGTTTGTAGAAATAGATTCCGTTTCCGCAAAGGTTGCCTTTGCTGTCACGGGCATTCCAGGTAAGGTTATTTGTTCCTTGAGTTACAGGGAAGGTCTTCACAACCTGACCAAGGATGTTATAGATAGTTACTGTTCCAGTGTCTCCGGCTTTTACATCAACTTTAATAGTTGTGCCATCACCGGCTCTGAAAGGATTCGGATAGGCATTTTGCATTGTTGTATATTCCGGTAAAACTGGAGGCGTAGGTCCATCTACATAAACTGGAGAAGGTCCGTTAAAGGTGCTGTGGTTATTCATTTCTACACATTCCAGCCAGTAGTAATAAGTATGACCATTTTCCACTTCTCTGTCAATATGTTTATAGTTCTGAGTGGTGCTGGTATTGGTAGCAGGAATATAGGCAATTTGAATTGCACCTGCAAGATTTTCAGAACCCTCATTCCTATAAATATTGAAGCCATTCATATTGGTCTCGGTTTGAGTTGTCCAGGCAATATTCACAAAGTTCTCTGCTGTGAGAGTTGCTGCAAAATAACTCAATTCCACTGGCAAAGTAGGATCTCCACCTGAACCGTATTGAATTTCTGCACCCTGATCCTTAGTTCCACCTGGTATTGTGATATCCATGGGGAATGGTCCGGTATATACACCAACACCTACTATCCAAACAAAACTATAAGTTGTGTTAATAGTAAGTTGCCAAGGTCCAAGTCCAAGTAATGTCATAAATTGAACATATCCCATATTCCAACTGGGATTAACAGCTGAGGTTGGTATACCTGTTGTATAAAGTGCTGATCCTCCTGTCAATTGAATAGTGATATCAAAACCAGCAGGAACACCGGGAGGAGTAATTGGCACATCAGCAGGGAAAGTAAGTACAAAATTGCAACTCATATTTTCGGAAATATCCTCTACAACAAATTGAGCTGGAGTCCAAGTATAAGTTCCCATCACAACAGTATAAACTGCATCTGATCCCTCTGCCAGAGTAAATGTATAAGGGGTAATTTGACCACTGTCAACTCCACCAACATATATTGCAGCTCCAGCAGGAACTGATGTGATTAGCACATCGTAATATTGAACTGGTATTTCTTCCAGCTCAAAGGTGATTGTTGCTTCATATACATAATTTGTCTTGGCTCCATTAGTTCTACTTCCCAAAACAACTTTATCCATTCCACCATTCTTTTTAGTAGCTGCAATGAACATATCAGCTGAAACAACAATAGGATTTACTGCCCATTGATAACCTGCAGGTGCAGCTTCAGCAGTATAACTTCCGACCAATTCGGTTACCACAGTAGCTGTTGCTGTATAAGGTATTGTTCCGGATGATGCTGGAGTAGGCCCTGTTACAGTATAGCCAGGAGGTCCGGCAATATGCAGATTGTAAGTATAGGTATCCGGTATTGGAACAAGCACAAACTGCTTTGCAGCATTATAAACATAATCTGTCTTTCCAGCGGTAAAATCACCAGCAACTACTTCAATTGTTGTAGATTCCCATTGAAAACCTGCAGGAGGTGCACTGGTTACAGTATAGGTTCCCAGAAGTGAGTTTGTTTCATCACCAGGTCCATCAGTTAAAATGGCTGGTGTAGTATGAACAACACTCTGGGGATCTGTAAACTCATAAACTCCATTATCTGATGCTGTTATATTTAAATTATAAGTCCAGGTATCTGCTACTGCTAAAGGAGGTATAATTTGTTCTTGTCCAACTCCAGTATATAGTATTCCACTAGTACCAGTTGGTATTACAGTGTCCCAAGTAGTATACTCATTATTAGGAATATAAGTAACTGTCATACGGATCGTTTGTCCTTCTAACCATTGAGTAGCAAAAGTTCCTAATTGCAAAACAGTAACTACTGTAGTTTCAGTAAGACGAGTTATCCTTAAGGTAGTAACAGGTGTAGTGCCATCATTTGTTGATAAAACTTCTCCTGGAGTTTCAACTATATCTGCAGTAACAATATAGTTAGTACTTGTAGTAGTTCCTGTATTAGTTACGTAATCAAGCACATTCCCACTACCGCTTAACACTTTTTGGTAATAAGTTCTAGGTGTGCCAGCATATACAAGAGTAACGGTGATTAGTACTAATAGTGTTATTAAAGTAATTTTTTTCATGTTATCTCCTTATAACCTTATTAGTGAGATGATCTTATCTGATATGTATTAGAAAATCTAGCTGGCCATGTAGTTATTCCAGTAGAATTTACCATTAATGGCATTCCAATGTACAAAGCAAAATCACCATCCCATATTTCGAAATCTGGTATGTATTGTGCTGCAACCCATGATTGAGTAATTTCATCCCAATCGTTGATTGCATCAACTACAGAAATTGCAGTTCCTAACTCACTAGCCATAGTAATTTCTGACTTATTCAAAGGTATCATCAAAGAATTAAGACCGACAATAATATTATATGTTGCATTTTGTGCGGGCATATTCCCGATACTATAAAAAGCGAAATTAGATAAAGCATTAATCATTAGAGCTTTACCTGGAGCAACAGAGAAATCTCCATCCCATATTTCAAAATCTGGGATATATTGGGCAGCAACCCAAGATTGTGTTATAGGATCCCAGTAATTTATAGCATCCATTATTCCGGGGTATGTAACAGCAAGATCACTTGCCATATTATAACCTGTATCCATCGGTAAGGCAATGAAATTCAATCCTGTTACACAATCATATTTTACATATCCGACTACTTCGGAAGGTTCTGATTCGACCGCTGCGAGCATACCAACGGTAAGAATCAGCAGCAGCGGTAATATAAATTTCTTCATAACATTCCTCCTAAAGGAAATGATATTAAGTTATAAAAATTAAGTTTTGTGTTTCCGGTTTTCGTTTTAAGCGGTTGAAAACCGGAGCACGACATTGTTTTTGTTGCCGGTGGTTTTTATTATGCTATTCACCGGTATTTGCTTTTGAAAAGTGAATAAAAAATATCGCATATTTTCCTCTGCATATCTTGCAAAAGGGTTATGCGTCAGCTTTTGAAAAGGTTAAAAAAAACACTTTCATCGCACATTACACTCTATATACATTTTTTCTTTCAGACAACAAAGACCACTATCTATATTGCTAAAATTCTGTCAAGCAAAAAATCATCTTTTTTCAATTTTTTTTCATTTTCGGAAGAACGACATCCTGTCGTTCATAAGGATTTCCCGGTTACGATGTTGTGTAGCCGGAGCTCGCTGAAGCTCCGCATTCCTTGTAGCCGGAGCTCGCTGAAGCTCCGCATTTTTATTCCGGAAGAACGACATATTGTCTTTCAAAGGTCAGGAGTCGTCACTGCTTAAATAACTTTCAAACTACCTGCAAATTTGTTTAGCAGTGAGGACTAATGACGACCTTTATGAAATCAGTGAAAGGCAGTATTAACTTTCTTACCCCTGCTTTTTAGTCAGGAGTCGTCACTGCTTAAATAACTTTCAAACTACCCGCAAATTCATTTAGCAGTGAGGACTAATGACGACCTTTGCGAAATCAGTGAAAGGCAGCATTAACTTTCTTACACTTGCTTTTTAGCACTCTATATACTTATGTTTTCATTAACCATAGTTATATAATAATGCATAATGGAAAAATGTCAAGCGAAAAATCATATTTTTTTTCAGCTATAGCGATAAATAAAATCTGAACCTTTCGTATCTTTCATTATAGCAAGGAGTAAAAAACCCTTTTCAGAAAATAATAAATATTCCAGTGTGCGGGGTTCTTGTTTTAACTCACAATTTTGAGGTGGTGTCGTTTTGACTCTAAACCGATTCTTCTGTGTTTGCAACTATAATTTGAGGCAACAGGAAATTTCATTTATTTTCCGATACTTTCAAAGCTGAAGCTCGGTTTAGAGTTAAAACAAAAATTCGCCCCGAAGCCGCTATTTCTGAACAATTCCATCCAAACCCTGCAAATGTGAAAAAACAACTTCTTTCACGATTGTGGAATTTGAGGGGTTGGTGAAGTTTGGTTGTAAATGTGCGGGGTTCTTGTTTTAACTCACAATTTTGAAATAAGTAGACCAGATGAAACACGGTTGCCAGTGTTTTTGAGTTTGTGGATTGTGGTTACAGAGAAGGCAGTGGCAAAATTGTAAGTCAAAACAAGCAGAGGTGGTGTCGTTTTGACTCTAAACCGATTCTTTTGTGGTTGCAACGAGATGTAGACGCAACAGGATATTTCATTCATTTTCCGATACTTTCAAAGCTGAAGCTCGGTTTAGAGTTAAAACAAAAATTCGCCCCGAAGTCGCTATTTTTGAACAATTCCACTTACCCCTGCAAATGTGAAAAAACAACTTCTTTCACGATTGTGGAATTTGAGGGGTTGGCGAAGTGCGGTTGCCAGTGTGCAGGGTTCTTGTTTTAACTCACAATTTTGAAATAAGTAGACCAGATGAAACACGGTTGCCAGTGTTTGTAAATTGTGGATTGTGGTTTCAGAGAGGGCAGTGGCAAAATTGTGAGTCAAAACAAGCTTCGGGTTGTGTTTTCAGTGAAGGCAGTGGCAAAATTGTAAGTCAAAACAAAAAAACTTCTTCAAAACAAAATGCTATCTTTCTCAAATGCTCTTTGCATTGCCTTTTTTCTGGCTATATCAATAACTTTCAATCTGTATGTTTCCGGATTACCAATATAATCCATCAAAAATTGTTCTGAATATAGTGTTCCTTTCCTCATCCGGATATATTCCCGGAAATTGGAAAATTCCCATTCTTCAGGAAAACCTACTAAACCTGCTTGCACAGGATTGGCATGAATATAGGCACAAGCATTTAAGAGATAATTTTCCGTTGGAGTTTCAATATGATTTAAGGGACTGCGAAATATTCTTCCTTTGCAGTTATATTTTTTATTGTAATAGCGTGCATATCTTTTATGAGCTCTTTCCAGTAATGAAGTTATTGCTTCGGGTTCATTCTGGCGAAGCAAGAAATGAAAATGGTTGGGCATAAGGCAATAGGCAATTACAGTTACTTTGTAATCCAATTCTTTCTTAAATAAGTAAAGGTAGGTTTTATAGTCACCGGGGTCATAATAAAGTTTTCTACCATCAATAGAATGATTTACGATATGGAAATAAGTGTTGAGGGAACGATGAATCATTTTTGTGCGCATTCAGAAATCTCCTGTTTATGGGATATGATAAATATTTTTGGGAAGAAAACAAATAATTTTTTTGCTCTTGTTTTAACTCACAATTTTGTGGTGGTGATGTTTTGACTCTAAACCGATTCTTCTGAGATTGCAACTATATTTTGACGCAACAGGAAATTTAATTCATTTTCCGATACTTTCAAAGCTGAAGCTCGGTTTAGAGTTAAAACAAAAATCGCCCCGAAGTCACTATTTCAGAACAATTCCATCCCACCCTGAAAATGTGAAAAAAAGCATTCTTTCACGATTGTGGAATTTGAGGGGTTGGCGAAGTGCGGTTGCCAATGTGCGGGGTTCTTGTTTTAACTCACAATTTTGAAATAAGGAGACCAGTCGTACCGCGGTTGTTAGTGTTTGCAATTTGAGGGTAGTGGTTTCAGAGTTGGCAGTGGCAAAATTGTAAGTCAAAACAAGTAGTTCGTTTTGACTCTAAACCGATTCTGTTGGAGGTGTTGATGTTTTGACTCTAAACCGATTCTTCTGTAGTTGCAACTATAATTTGAGGCAACAGGAAATTTTGTTCGTTGCCTTCAACTGTCAAAGCTGAAGCTCGGTTTAGAGTTAAAACAAAAATCCGCCCCGAAGTCACTATTTCTGAACAATCCCATCCCAACTTTGCAAATGTGAAAAAATACTTTCTTTCACGATTGTGGAATTTGAGGGGTGGGTGAAGCTCGGTTGCCAGTGTGCGGGATTCTTGTTTTAACTCACAATTTTGAGGTTTGGAGACCAATTGTAGCTCGGTTGTTAGTGTTTTCAATTTGTGGGTTGTGGTTTCAGAGAGGGTTATGGCAAAATTGTGAGTCAAAACAAGCAGGGGGAAGTTTTGACTCTAAACCGATTCTTCTGTGATTGCAACTATAATTTGAGGCAACAGGAAATATATTTCATTGTCCGATACTTTCAAAGCTGAAGCTCGGTTTAGAGTTAAAACAAAAATTCGCCCCGAAGCCGCTATTTCTGAACAATTCCAACCCAACTTTGCAAATGTGGAAAAATACTTATTTTCACGATTGTGGAATTTGAGAGGTTGATGAAGCTCGGTTGCCAGTGTGCGGGGTTCTTGTTTTAACTCACAATTTTGAGGTTTGGAGACCAGTAATAGTTTGGTTGTTAGTGTTTTGAGATTGCGGGTTGTGGTTACAGAGTGAGCAGTGGCAAAATTGTAAGTCAAAACAAGCAGTTCGTTTTGACTTTCTGCTTTTCACCGGGTTGAAACCCGGCGTTAATATGTGTCGTTCCTACGGAACTTTTCTTATAAGGGAGAAAGGTTTTGTTCGGTATTATCTAATCACCGGGTTGAAACCCGTTGTTAATATGTGTCGTTCCTACGGAACTTATTATTTGGTCTCTGTCTTTCTTCTTTTTAACTTAGAATTTTGAGGTTTGGAGACAAGTTGTAGCTTGGTTGTAAGTGTGTGTAATTTGTGGGATGTGGTTTCAGAGAGAACAGTGGCAAAATTGTAAGTCAAAACAAGCAGAAGGGGTGGGTGATAAAACAAGAAAAAGCCCCCGGATAAACACGGGGGCAGTTATTGTTAAGTTTAACAGTTTGTTTACTTTCTGTTTAGAACAGGGTTAGGCATTTTTTTAGTAAACACATTATTTCTCTTTGTTAAGGGAATATCCGGCAGTTCCATAGAGCAGGCCTTAATCTGATAGAATTCTTTACTATTAGGTTCGAAACTAAGAGCAGTTCCATAGCTGGCAGGCCAGTAGCCAAGATAGTTATAAGCACCATAAGGATCTGTAGCAGAATAAATCAGATACCAGTCAGTTCCGGGAACAGTATCCCAAGTAAGGTTCACATAAGTTCCATCATAGTCAATAGCCAGGGTTGGCTGAGATAAAGTTGTTGGAATTATTTCTACTACAATATTATCAATATACCAGTAATTAATTTCATACGAATCTTCACCTGCAGCCAGGAATCTGATTCGGAACATCCGGTTACTGGCATAGGCAGAAATATCATATACATAAGTATCCCAACCATAACCAGCACCCTCATTATCAAAAGAGGAGAAGGTATCAATTGTCTGCCAGGAAGTTCCATCCCAGACCTGAGGTATTAACAAGTTTTCAGCATCAATGCTGTAATTATTCAATGCCATATCAAATTTGAATTTTACATTAGAAATCCCGGTAGCATCTAAATACCAGCTAGTAAGATATTCCTGATAATCAGTAATTTGGGGACTCCAACTGAAGGCAGCAGATGGTTCTTCCAAACCATTACCTGAGTCAATTATCCAGTTAGCTGCAGTTGTATTCCATTGATTTGTAGCAAAGTCGGCACTACTCCATGTCTCTACGAAGGGCAAAGAGTAGGGAATAGGAGGTTCTACATTAACAACTACAGGATCAGACATTGGAGATAATGCAGTGTAATAAACACCCTGCACAGTATAAGAGTAAGTTCCGTAAGGTACACCCTGATCAAGATAGGTAGCAGTGGGAACCAGTAAAGTGTTTATTTGTACAGCATTACGATAGATATTATAACCCCGCAGGACACGGTTAGGAGGATTGCTGTTGCCGGAAGTTGTGAATCGGACAGCCAAATGTTCCTTAGAACGCAATTCCTGATTGATTACGGGAATACTGAGTAACTTAGGAGCTTTTGTGCCTATAGGAATATCAAAATATCCCTGTAGATTCCAATTATAATCCAAGCCATATCCAGTTGCCATACTTTCCCATGTTCCCAAGGAAATAAGATCACCGTAACCAACTACAGCAGGACCTGCATCACAGCCAGCCGGATAATAATCAGCGCCAGTGGCGACAACGCATTCATAACCGATCCATAAAGCTTGGGTTCCGCTTATAGGAATAGGAGTATTAAGAACAACTTCATTCCATTGATTTACAGTGGGAGTATGAGCTTGAGAATAAACCAGAGTGGAAGGGGTAAGCGTTCCATCATTTCCTGTCCAGACCTTAATAGTATAGGTAGTATTAGCTGAACGAGGGAAATATTTTACTTTACTAAGTTCCATACCCTCATAGCCATACATTGTTCCGGAATCAAACCTGATAGCGACATCAAAAGTACCACTTGAGCCAGTGCCTATTCCATCATAGTTTGTGCCATCATCGTAACTTAGCCATCCAGGGCTTCCTGGAATACCACTGTAATTTGCCCAAATTAGCTGAACATCTTGTTCTGTAACAGTGGCAGTAAGGTTTACAGGAATATAAATTTGTTCTGCAATAGCAGTTCCACTTAGAGCAATGGTATGCAAGACCTTAGCGGAAAGATTATCCAGGATGTTCAGAGTAGCAGTTTTTTCTCCTATCGTCTGAGGAATAAAAGATACCGTAAACTCGTATGTTTCATTATGACCCAAAGATACGGGAAGACCAGGTGCATCAATAACAAAGTTATGTTCGGTATCAGTTGTCAGATATATACCATCTTCAGGAATGATTAATGGAGTTGGACCTGAACCCCCGGTATTGGTAATAGTAAAGGTCTGCATTACAGGATTCATCTGTTCTATTGTGCCAAAATCAACAGCAACATCGGGAGTAATGGAAAATACAGCTGGATAAATACCTCCTACTGTCATAGTGACAGGAACCACTACAGGTTCATTTTCACCATTATGTGTGAAGGTAAGGTTAGCAGAGTAGGTTCCTAAATCAAGACCAGAGGCATCAAAGGATACCGTAACTGCGGGTGTTTCACCTGGACTTAAAGTTCCTGTTCCTGGTTCCGCACTAAGCCAGGTGATAAGATTGCACAGTTCAAGACCGTAGAAGGCATAATTTTGCGCCATTGCTACTAAGGTTGCAGTTCCAGGAATCAGGTTTTTAGCTATGCATAAACCACCGGCTGAATGCTCAGTAGCAGGTAAACCAGGAACAACAGTAGCATCTACATTGAAGGATTGAAGAACACTACCATCATTGAGATCAATCTGAACCAAAGTATTAAGGTTTGTTCCGGTTTGTGTATTTGCCCACAAAGTAGGTTCAGGTCCAGATAGGTTATCCCAAGCTAAACCGCCCATACTTGTTGCTGCTGTAGTAAGAGTTTGTAAAGTTTCTCCAGTTCTACTTACTAAATAAAGAGGGGAAGACCAGTTGGAAGTTACCCAGAAGGCATCGTTATCTTCATCGTAAGCAATACCACGAACACCGGAAGGCGCAGTTATTGTTCCAATTAAGGTGTGAGTATTGAAATCCATCTGGTAGATTGTTGCTGTTGTAGCAGCTCCATAGAAATATGTCCCATCATAAGTTAAATCTCTCAAACCGGATGGAACACCTGTTACGGAGAATGTCTCCAGATAATTACCCGAGAGATCATACTTATGGAATGAAGCAGCATTCCATACACTAACATAGAAGTAATTACCATCACAAACTATTCCATACTCACCATCATTAACTTGAGTAGGATAGTAGAATTGCAGATCAAAGAGAATTCGGCTTTGAGATTCAATAAGCGGTCCCTGAACAGGGGCATTATCACAATAATTAGCTGCTTCAGGATTGGCAATAGGTATTTGCATTTGTTCTGGAGGAACAATAGAACTTCCCCGTGCAGTTGTTTCTTCAATTATAATTTGATAAGTTAGAGGAAGTGCTCCAGTATTGCTTAAGGTTAATTGTTGTGTTGCTGTTATCGCATCCGGAAGAGTAAGTGTCTGATTTAGGGAAGTGGGATTAACACCCAGAATGCCAGGTTGAGGCGTTATAGTGAACATAAAAGGCGGTTCTACAACAGCGGATATCTCACCTACAAATGCTTCAACTGTCCAATACCAGCGCTCCAGATAATTGAAAGTTATGCCGCCTTCGGTTACTGGATTGAAGTGAGTATTAGAGGTCTCAAAACGAAATTCTGTATCAAAAATTGCATCTTCATCTTGAGATAAATAGACAGCATAATAATCCGGTTGTAAACCATTGAGCAAATCAGGTGCCCATTGTAGATTAAATCCCGTAGTAGGCAAAAGAGTAGCGCCGTTTGCAGGATAGATAAGAGTTACAGGTGCCGGGGTAGTAGGAATTTCATCAAACTTTAACATAATATTGGGATAACCCGAGACCATTGTGCCAGTTGGAGGTGTAGCAGGATCAGGATTGGTGCCATCAGAATAGTAACGAATACTACGATATGTAGTTGCTGAAGTGCAATAGAAATATACAGAACTACCATCATAACTTGCTTCGTTTTCGTCTACAGCGATAACCAAGTTATCGGTATTATTATAGACAAAAGGACTTGTAAGCATTATTTCAATCCAGCCAGCTGTAGCAGGAAGGGCAACTTCACCAGTAAAAACCTGGGTAAGATTGCTTAAGGGTATCCAACTGGTTCCATCAGCCAAGCTGGTATTCGTTGTATGCCCCATATATATAGTCCAGTTGTTACTATGAGTTGCTTCTGCAGCACCGTTCCAATGATACCAAATTTTTTCAATCCTTTGATTAACCATATTCAGCTCACTCTGCAGGAAAATACTCTGGCTGTAAGTATATCCATAAAATGGTTCTATTGGTAAACTAAGGTCACTGGTTCCATTGCCTATAATCACTATTCCTGCAGGCAAACCTTCAGCAGAAAGAGCTACATTATAGGGTGTCCCATTATAGGTAATAGTTAAAGTAGCACTTACCGGACCTTCCTGAGTTACCGTAACGGAAACAGGAATAATTACCGATTGTCCTGCATCTAAAGCAGCAGGAAGATTTGCAGGATTGAAAGAAAACATTGCTGCATTGGGTCCTGTGATACTGATATCAGAGCTGCTAAGATTTAAGGTTCCACCACCGGTATTAGTTACAGTAACATTAACGGGAGTAGCAGGTAGGTTTTGCTGTATCAAACCAAAATTGATAGAAGTGGGAGTGTAACTAAAGATTGGAGCAGCAGGAATTGCCTCTAACAGAAAATCATCAATTCCGAAATCCCAAACAGTAGAACCAGATGCAGTTTGATGAAAAGCAATATAAATTGTATTGTCGGTAAAGGCATCCAAATTCAGTGTGTGTTCAGTCCAGGTAGTCCAGTTGCAGGTAAAGGTTCCCAGATTGTTTGTAAAGGAGGCAATATTATTATCAGTAGTAGAGACCAATACAGTATAGGTATTGGGACGAGTAGCTGATTCTACAGCATCCCACCATTTAATCCTTAGGTCTTCACTTGCTTGAATAGGAGGGGTAATCAACCAGTCATCTGTATTTCCCATACCTTGGGCAATATAATCTCCTGTGTGAGCATCAATATAAGTTGGACCTCTTCTCCAGGTATAAGAATCATTATCGGCATTTATAACTGTCCAACCAAGTACAGGTGCTGGAGGAGTTCCTGTCCAGGTCTCTTCAAAACCATTGGAATAGGGTAATTGAGCGCTGGTAATCGTGGGATCATAACATACAGCACTCAAATTAACAATTGTTGTTCCTCTATTATCAGTAATAGTAACAGTGCCATTGTGATTTCCCAATGCCGTAGGAGCATACTGAACAGTAAAGATAGCAGTTTGACCAGCTGTAAGGTCTACAGGGGCAGGATTGGTAAGCAGTGTATAATAATTTCCTGCTATGACTATAGAAGACACGCTAAGAGTTCCACCACCTATATTACAAATCGTAAAGTCCTTAGTTTTAGTAGTGTTAAGTATTACCTGTCCAAAATCCCAACTGGTAGGAGTACAGCTTATGATCGGTGCAGCAGGAATATCTTCTACTATTATATCATCTAAACCTAGATCTGTCATCCCATTTCCATAATTACTCATCCCCTTGAAACGAAGATAAACAGTAGTGGAAGCGTATGTCTCTAAACTAATCGTATTTTGATACCAGGCAAGAGTATTAGAAGTATTGGAATGGGTATAGAGAGTTGTCCAAGTTGCTTGGTTATCCGTAGAAATTTCTACAAAGAGAGGATTGGTATAAGTATCTGTTCCAATCCAATACCAGTAGGTTAATCTTTTGGCTGTGGCATCCAGAGCAATAGGCGGGGTAGTTAAATAATAGGGATTATATGTACTATTAGCCAAATAGCAATATAACCAGCCAAAATATGTTCCTGAGTGAGGTGCTGCAGGACCATGAGATGCTGCACCAGTGCTTACATTCCAATGATAGGAAGCTCCAGCTACACCTTCTGAAGCAACCCAATTAAGCGGTAAAGAACCAGTCTCAAAATCACCAGCGGTATAGGGGAAAGTATAAATGGTAGGATCAGTTCGCGTAGTGAAACTTCTTACCGTAGCTGTGGGACCATTTCCTGTTCCGTTATATGCTAAAACTGTCCAATAGTAAGTTGTATTATATGCCAGAGGAGTAGTTAAAGTATAGGTAAGAGCATTCAGGTCTGCTTTCAGGGTTGTTGGAGGATTATTTGTATCACAATAGAGTTTGTAACCGGTAGGCACACCACCGGTTGTAGGCGCTGTCCAAGTGAATGTAGTTAATTCATTTACATTGGTTGCCAGATCTGCCGGGGTGCCTAAAGTAGGCGCACCTGGAGCTTCAGGAGTAATATCCGGACCAATAATCAGATCAACATAGTAACTTCCACTTTGAAGACCGGTTCTGATACCGAGGTAATAATTATTTCCGGCAAGAGAGCTCAAATCCACAACTGTATTATACCAGGTATATGTTGCTGTATGTGCAATATTGCTGCCAATTTGAGTCCAGGTAGTTCTATCAGGAGAATAGACAATTTGCAAAGTTCCCGATGTTGAAGAACATAAAGTCCAGAGGTCTAAAGTACTTGTTTCAGTTATCGTTACTTTAGGAGTGGATAGAATATACTGAGTGGAAGTTGAACCAGATTTGTAAGCAGAAGCAGTGCCATGTTTCTTATAGGTTGTAGATCGTGTCCAATTACCGGTGGAACCATTTGCCCAACCCGCAGGCGGGAAGGTTGTATTTTCAAAGCTCTCTGCTATTTGAGTAGCAGTTGGTGTTTTGAAACTCCATACAATCCCTGTTGTAGTGCCATTGGCATTTACAGCATCAATTCGCCAGTAATAAGTATTGCCGGCTGTTAAACCAGGAGCATAAGTAGTTGCCATTTGATTTTGAATAAAAGGAGGGGGATTAGTGGTTCCAAAATAAACATCATAAGATGAAGGAAATCCGCCACCACTATTCCAGGATAGAATATCTCCAATCATAGCCCAGGCACCGTTTCCAGGGCTAACTAATACTGCAGGATTAGGTGCTGAAGTAGGATCAGATGTTGTCATATTTATCTGGATATTGGGTCTGGAAGTAGATAAACTCAAAGTAGGAGGATTAGTAGAATCGCTATTTCCTAAACGGCAACGATTATATCCCGTAGTAGCAGTATAATACCAGTATGAATGAGGTGTAGTGTATGGTGCATCTTGGGTGTATACAGAAACTACTAAGTTGCCGCCGGTATAGTTAAAATCGGTGATATCAACTTCATACCATCCGCCACCAGCACCAAGATCAATGTTAGCAATTTCATAAACTAAGGTTCCGGGGTCTTCCCAGTTTGCATCTGCAAACACTGCATTAGGAACTGTTTTAAGCCAAATCTGGGTAGTCCCAATAGCATTAGGATCGGCACCGGTATCACTGCGATACCATCTTAATTTATGAATAGTACCGGGATATCCTATTTCACTTTCTAAATAAATACACTGGGAACGGGAATACACAAAATAGTCATTGAAAGGATAACGACCTGTGGATGTTCCTGTTCCAATAGTTATATCTGTTTGTGCAAAAGCCCAAGCAGCTATAACCAGTGCTAAGGTTATAAGTAATAATTTCTTCATAACAAAAACTCCTTGTTTTAGATGTTTTTTTTCTTGAAGAGTTAGTTTATTGGTTAAACGATAGGCATTACCTTTGTTTTAAAGCTTACGATTTGGTGTTTAATCAATGGCAGGAAAAGGAATGCCTGGTTTGATATTGACGGTTTAGGCAGATAGGGAAGAACGCTGATTGTCCCTTTTGCACTGTGCTTTAGTAATAATGTGCGATGATTGTTACAAAAAGAGTGCAATAAGTTCATAAGATTGCGTTTTCCTGTTTTCAGCGTATTGGTTATTTCCGGAAAAGAACTTAAATTCCCGTAATAGTTGTATAGCTTTTGAGTAATAATGCTATTGTTTTTTTGCTTTAAAGAGAAATTACTTTTATTCATACTCTCTGTATTGCCGAGGGAATTTAATTTGCTTTTCCGGAGGATTGATTTTGAAGGGTTAAAGAAAATAAATATAGAATTGGATAGACACCAAAGTGCATAGTTCTCGCTCTTGCGGTTTTTTATCCCTATAGGAACCTTAGACCTTGGGCAAATCCATAAATTCATCTAAACTCCTTTGTCTCAAAAAGAACAGCATCCTTTCTTTAGTTTCTTAAAAATCATCACTACCTTAGTAACTTTTACTTTATATCCTGTCTTTTGGCAGTGAGGACTCATAACAACTTTGGCTGAATACAACATAGAAATTTGTATCCAACCATTTTCTTCTTCATCTTAAGACAATATAATCCAAATTTTCCGTCAAGCAAATTTTTTTTGAAAAAGGACTATTTTTTTGTATAGTCATTTTTCTTAACTCACCAGTTTAGAGGATATTATTTCAACTTCCATTGATGTTCATTATCCTATAAACCGACTTTTACAATTCTAATATTTGTGTCAAGTAAAAATTGAAGTTGCGGGAAGTTTTTTTTAAGTTAGTTTTGACTCTAAACCGATTCTTTTTGTGGTGGTGATGTTTTGACTCTAAACCGATTCTGTTTGTGGTTGCAACGAGATGTAGACGCAACAGGAAATTTTGTTCGATGCCTTTAACTGTCAAAGCTGAAGCTCGGTTTAGAGTTAAAACAAAAATTCGCCTCGAAGTCACTATTTCTGAACAATTCCATCCGAACCCTGCTGATGTGAAAAAATACTTTCTTTCACGATTGTGGAATTTGAGGGGTTGGTGAAGCTCGGTTGCCAGTGTGCGGGGTTCTTGTTTTAACTCACAATTTTAAGGTTTGGAGACCAGTTGTAGCGCGGTTGTTAGTGTTTTGAGATTGAGGTTTGTGGTTTCATAGAGGGCAGTGGCAAAATTGTAAGTCAAAACAAGTTGGAGGGAGTTTTGACTCTAAACCGATTCTTCTGTGGTTGCAACAAGATGTAGACGCAACAGGAAATTTTGTTCGTTGCCTACAACTTTCAAAGCTGAAGCTCGGTTTAGAGTTAAAACAAAAATTTGCCCCGAAGCCAACATTTCTGAACAATTCCAAACCACCCCTGCTGATGTGAAAAAATACCTTCTTTCACGATTGTGGAATTTGAGGGGTTGGTGAAATTTGGTTGCCAGTGTGCGGGGTTCTTGTTTTAACTCACAATTTTGAGGTTTGGAGACCAGTAATAGTTTGGTTGTTAGTGTTTGTAATTATAGGTTTGTGGTTACAGAGTGGGCAGTGGCAAAATTGTGAGTCAAAACAAGTAGTTCGTTTTGACTTTCTGCTTTTCACCGGGTTGAAACCCGTTGTTAATATGTGTCGTTCCTACGGAACTTTTCTTATAAGGGAGAAAGGTTTTGTTCGGTATTATCTAATCACCGGGTTGAAACCCGTTGTTAATATGTGTCGTTCCTACGGAACTTTTCATTTGGTCTCTGTCTTTCTTCTTTTTAACTCACAATTTTGAGGTTTGGAGACCAGTTGTAGCTTGGTTGTTAGTGTTTGTAATTTGTGGGTTGTGGTTACAGAGTTGGCAGTGGCAAAATTGTAAGTCAAAACAAGCAGAAGAAAAGATGTCCCCGTCGTTTATTGACGGGGACATCAATGATCAGGGAGAGGTTGACAGGGATGTCAACCTTCCTGTTATTTACTTTTTGTTTTTAGCAGCCGGTGGTTCTATTCCTTTGGCGACAGGCATTTCACCATCTGCTGAGGCAATTTTGAAGAACTTTTTAGCTGGCGGAGTAGCAATAGTATAGGAATTAGTATTGCTGTAGCCAAGCACAGTAAAGGTTCCGTAAGGATCATCGGCAGCATAGATTACATAGTAATCAGCTCCCGGATCTACAGTCCAAGAAAGCTGAACTGTAGTTCCAACCCTATTAGCAACAACATCCTGAGGAGTAGCAACATTTCCCAGGTAGTTAGAAATTATTGCTTCAGATTGCAGTGAACCACTGTAATTAGCTATCACAGCCCACTTATATTTTCCACCGGGTTGAGTTCCAAAAGTAGTATCCAGATAGGTAGTATCGGTTACTCCAGTTTGTATTAGAGTCCAGTTTGCCGGGGTTCCCTCATCAGCAATCGGGAAACGATGAACACTGTAATTCAGGAACCAGCGATCCTGTGAACTGCGGGAAGCAAATTGAGTTGTAGCTATATTTCTGCTTGCCGGTCCGATATAAATGTCATCAATATACCAGCCAGCATAATTAACAGTAGTTGTAGCATAGAATTGGAATTGGATTACGACACTTTGATTTTCATAAGCAGAAAGATTAATTACTCGCTGTCTCCATTGAGTTGATGAATAATCCCAGGAAGGACCCCAAACAACAGTTCCGTTTACAGCTACCTGACAGTAATCAAAGTTACCGAACGCATTTTCCCAGCTCCAGAAACTTAGTTGAGGATTAGTAAAACCAGATAGGTCTATCGTTTGGGTTAGATAGCTGAAAGCACCGGAATTATTATAGTTGGTAAGCAATTTAGTTCCCCACATTCCAGTTCCGGAATGAGCTGTAGGAGGAGGAGTAACATCACTTCCTGTGTAAGTATAGACAAAATTAGCTACATTATAGGTATTGCCCCATTCCCAATCTCCATATCCACTGCTAACCCAGCCACCGTTATCCACTTCAAAATCATATAAATAGTAATTTGGTTCTCCGGCAGGTTCCCAAACCAGAGAAACATCATTACCGGAATGAGTAGCAACCAGATTATAAGGAGTCCAGAGGTATTCAACCAGATTGATAGTTCCTACATTAACATTGGTTTCAACAACATTTAGGGCACTAATATAGGATTGATAACCTTCTTTTTCAACTGTTAACGCATAGCTCAATGTATCAACGCTACCCAAAACATTATTGATACTGAAAGCACCACCAGTTTCTGTAATTGTATCATAATTTTCAATTCCGGATATGCTAACAGTAGCACCAACCAAACCGGCAGGATAATCATTAGAAGTAACAATTCCACTAACAGTTACCCGTGGCATAGGCACTAAATTGAAGTTTTGAGTTACAGTAGTTCCCAAGGTTAGAGCTATATCTGTGAAAGTAAGATTGTAATAAGCAAGCATACTTGCGGTGGCATCAACTGTTAATGATTCCCAGAAACCAATGTGGTAAAAACCATCTTCATTAGTAGTAGTTGATACGCGTTCAGTAAGAGTAACGGTTGCTCCTACAATTGGTAGATTAGTAATAGAATCACGCACATAACCTTCCAGCACTGCTTGTTGTTGCATAACGGCATTTTGCACAACGAAGTAAGTATTAGGAACATAACCGACAACAGTTCCAGCTGCAGAAGGTGCCAGAGGATCATATACAACAGAGTCGCTTTGCAGATAACGAGAACGATTAGTATGTTCAGCTGTAGTTGTGTAGTAGAATTTATCACTGGAGGAATAATATACAGTATCCATTGGACGATTTACTCGGGTGGCAAGCACTCCCCCAGTGAAATTGAAAGGTGTATCCAAAGGAATAACTACTTCATTAATTCCAGTCGGGAAAGTTACTGTTCCATCAAATACAAGAGTATAATTCGTACTGGGCAACCAACCATTCACAAGGGAGGTAGAATCTGTATGCGCCATCCATATTTTTACTGGTTTATCTATCAGCGTTTCTACGAAATTATTCTTATAAACAATAGCAGTAATTGTGCCGGTTTGTAAGTGCATTTCATCTGTGAAATAGAGCTCTTCGGTAACACAGTTCTTAAAATACATATTCAAGGGTAGATAATTACCGGTTGTAGTGCTGGCATCATCACCCACAGGAATAATGGTCATTGTAGGATCAACAACATAAGCAGAAATAATATTGGAATTATTATTAGCTGGATTGCCGTCCCCGGCTAAAATCACTTCTCCGTAAAGAGGATAAACACCTCCGACAGCAGGAATCCAGGAAAGGGTATGCTGAGCAGTAGCACTACTGGCAAGAGGAGTAGTTACATTCAAAGTAGCCAAGGTCTCAGTTCCGGTCTTTAGATTAACCGTGTAAGAACTTTGTTCAGCAGTTCCTTCGTTGAACACACTAATTACATAATCATAACTATTACCCGCTTGAATAAAGGTAGGACCAGTAATAGAAGTAGCAGCTAAATCAGCGGGTTGCAGTTCAATAAATTTAACATCGTCAACATAAAGAGAACGGTAGGTTCCTCCCAAGCCATGTTTGAAACAGATATATTGATCGGTTCCTACATAATCTGCTAGTGAGATTACATATTCCGTTTTAGTAACAGTAAGATTAATAGAGGTAACCTGAGTAAAGATACCGGTAGAATCTTTTGCACTAACCGTTCCAATCAGAATTGGGTAACCTGCAGAGCTGCTGCGGGCATAGAATTTTAGTTTTATTCTGTTTATAGACCTGGCAGAGAGATCAATTGGAGGAGAAATTAACCTTAAATCAGCATTAGTATCTGAGCTATTGGAAAATATAACACTATTGGGAGGACTTTGAGCATAAGTAGTGCTACTGTAAGTGCGAACATAAGCGGAAGTGGAAGTGGAATTTACAAAAGCACTCCATCCCCAAGGCAAGGCAGGAGCCGTTACACCATCAAAATATTCTTCGTAGGGAAGAGATGTTATAGTAGGATCTGGAGCAATGGTAAAACTCCAAACCATAAATTCCGGTGCTAAAGGATCTGGACATAATCCATCTGCATTGTAAGGTAAAACAGCCCAATACCAGGTACTACTAAATGGCAATACAATATCCTGCTCGGAAAGATTTAAGCTGGTATTTACTGTCTCAAACGAATATTCGCCAAAATAACCTTCTTCCGGATTAAAGGGATTTTCTCCTACTAAAACTTCATAATAAGCAGGATTTCCACCGGTTATAGCAGGAGTCCAATTGACTTCTGCATTTTCCGGGTCTATATAGGTAGCTTCATTAGCGGGACTAACTAAGGTTACATGATCAGGTGCGCCTGCAGGAGTTAAACGAACAATGACATTATCTACATATACATTGTTATCTCCCCCGGAAACAGTAGATTCACCGTAAAAAGCAAGATATTTAGTCCCTGAATAAGTATTCAAACTTATGATATGATTTTCACCAGAAGGAGAGATATTATCATACACATAAGCAGAACCTGTGTTATTCCATTCCCTAAGAACAGTCGGATTGGTCATCAGAGGGCTATCACTGATCAATACAATAAATCTGTCATCTGGTTGAGCACCTGGAGTTGGAGGTGTAGCTATTCCACTAAAAGTAGTTAATGCCAAGTCAAATTTCAGTTCATATCCTGTGCCAGGAATTGCAATTGGTGGTGTTACCAACCAATACTTTGTAGAACTAGACCATATATTAAGACGAGCAGACATATTTTGAGGAGTAGTTACTACATTGGCAAAATCATCATAAGTCCATCCAGATGTGGTAGAAGTAGGTGTCTCTGATGGGTATAGCCCAGTTAAGCGTGACCAATTAAGAGGTGGGAAGTTTGTAGTTGTGCCAAAATCTTCCAGCCAAGGGAAAGTATAAATAATAGGATCGTCTCTGGTTGTAAAGCTTCTTACTGTAGCTGTAGGTCCTTCTCCGGTATCGTTATAAGCTGAAACTGTCCAATAATAGGTTGTGCTGTAATCCAGCGGAGTAGTAAGAGTAGTAGTAAGCGATGTAACATCAGCTAACATTGTCACTGGTGGATTATTTGTATCACAATAGAGTTTGTAACCGGTAGGTATTCCACCGGTTGTAGGTGCTGTCCAAGTGAATGTAGTCAATTCATTTACATTGGTTGCCAGATCTACCGGGGTGCTTAAAGTAGGAGCACCGGGAGCTTCAGCCGTAATTTCCGGACCAATAATCAGATCAACATAGTAACTTCCACTTTGAAGACCGGTTCTGATTCCGAGGTAATAATTATTTCCGGCAAGAGAGCTTAAATCCACAACTGTATTATACCAAGTGTAAGTGGCAGCGTGGGTGATATTGCTGCCAATCTGAGTCCATGTAGTTCTATCAGGAGAATATACAATTTGCAAAGTTCCGGATGTAGAAGAACATAAAGTCCAGAGGTCTAAAGTACTTGTTTCAGTTATCGTTACTTTAGGGGTGGACAGAATATACTGAGTGGAAGTTGAACCGGATTTGTAAGCAGAAGCAGTTCCATGTTTCTTATAGGTTGTAGATCGTGTCCAATTACCGGTGGAACCATTTGCCCAACCCACAGGCGGGAAGGTTGTATTTTCAAAGCTTTCTGCTATTTGAGTAACAGTTGGTGTTTTAAAACTCCAAATCGGACAGTCGGTTGCATTTCCATAGATATTACCAGGAACAATTTTCCAGTAATAAGTGGTTGCTTCATTAACAGTTACATCATAAGTAGTTGTTTCTTGATTATTCACCAGAGGTGGGTCGGATGTAGGTCCGAAATAGACATCATAAGTTTCTGGAATTCCACCAAGTAAAGGAGGGTTCCAGGAAAGGGTTACACTTCCAGGAAGGACCCAACTGTTATTTAAAGGAGAAATAAGAGTTGCAGGACCTGGTGCTTCAGGAGTAAATTCCGGACCAAAAACCAGATCAACATAGAAACTTGCTGATTGCAAACCGGTTCGGAAACCAAGATAGTAATTATTACCTGCAAGAGAACTTAAATCAATAACTGAATTATACCATGTGCTTGCTGCCGCATAAGTAATGTTATCACCAAGTTGAGTCCAGGTAGTTCTATCCGGAGAATAGACAATTTGTAAAGTTCCTGTTGTTCCACTGCAATATGACCACAGGTCTAAAGTACTTGTTTCAGTTATCGTTACTTTAGGAGTGGATAGAATATACTGTGTGGAAGTTGAACCATATTTATAAGCAGAAGCAGTTCCATGTTTCTTATAGGTTGTATTACGGCTCCAAGTTCCGGGATTTGCCCAACCTACAGGTGGGAAGGTTGTATTTTCAAAACTTTCTGCCAATTGAGTAGCCGTTGGCGTTTTGAAACTCCAGAGAACTATTCCTGTAGCAGATCCAAAACTATTGAACGGGATAACTTTCCAGTAATAGGTTGTTCCAGGTTCTAAAACAGGAGTGTAAATAGTTCCCGTTTGGTTATCACTAACTAAAGTAGTTCCATCTACAGTGTCTAAATAGACATCATATCCGGTAGGATAATTTCCGCCACTTTGCCAGCTGAGAATATCATTAGTAAAAGCCCAACCGTTATTAAGGGGCCAAACTAATACTGCAGGATTGGGTGGTGAATCAATTATACCAAATTTAATATTAGGACGGCTGCTAGATCTGGTTCCGGCAACTGCAGGAAAAGAAGTATCCTGATATTTATAAACACAAGTATTAGAGGCAGTAGTATAGCAAAAATTAGGATAGCCGCTTACATAATCTCCATCCCAATTTTCCCATAATATTTCAAGGTTATCTGTATTATTCCAGTAAAAAGGAGTGGAAAATACAATATCAAACCAGCCACCTCCATTAAAGGTTAAATTACCCTGAAAGACAGAGGTAAAATTAGTATTATTAGGATAACCGGAACCGGTTTCATCGGTAGCAGTTCCATAAGTAGCTAAGGTTGTATGCCGGATGTAAACCCTTTGGTCTAACATTTGATAATTGGAAGGGGTGTTGCCAACATAGAAAGAAATGGCATCAATATTACCTTCCGAATTTAATCCGGCTGCGTTAATCTCTGTTTTAGTATAAATTGTTTTGCTCCAGCTGTAGTCATATAATCCATAAAAAGGGACATAAGTTTGTGTGCTTGTTCCCGTTCCGATTATATATTCGGTAGCAAAGGCAAAAGCCACAATTAGCAAGAGCAAAGGGATAAGTAATAATTTCTTCATACAAAAACTCCTTGTTTAGATTTTTTTTCTTGAAGAGTTAGTTTATTGGTTAAACGATAGGCATTACCTTGGTTTTAAAGCTTAAGGTTTGGGGTTTAATCAATGGCAGGTAAGGGAATGCCAGGTTTGATGTTGAGTAGTGAAAAGGAAGATGAAATGGGACTGCTGTTTTTGCCAGTGTGACTTCATATAATGTGCGATGATTATAACTAAAATACACCGGTAGAAAAACAGCGGGTTGCATTTCGTTAGGATACAGGGTTGATTTTTTAGCCACCGAGACCACCGAGACCACTGAGACCACCGAAAATAACGAGAAAAAAGTTAAAATAAAGAAAGGGATATTAAATATGGGAAATAAGTGTGAATTCAAAGTGAAGAGGATATTTACTATACAGGAGTATTTAACTAAAAGGATAAAAAAAGGATATACAGCATTAGATAAGAAGAAGAATAAGATAATAGCTGATAGGTATAAATTTCCTCTCAGATAAACGATACTCTTCAAGCATTGACTAACTTTTACCCCCGAAAAAGTAGCCACCTTTAATTCATCTGGACTCATTTTACCCCTTCCTCATTTATTAGAGACCAAAGTTCGCTTTTTGCTCTGCTCAGCATGAGAAATATTTCAGCACGCTAATAACAAAAAAAAACAAGAAATAATTTCTATGCCTAGAGATATAATAATCGGATAGAATAACTTGTCAAGAAAAAAATGAAGTTGTGGGAAGTTATTTTTTAAGTGAGTTTTG
Source organism: Candidatus Cloacimonas sp. (assembly GCA_023227825.1). GTDB lineage: Bacteria > Cloacimonadota > Cloacimonadia > Cloacimonadales > Cloacimonadaceae > Cloacimonas. Next base: position 24,979 of record JALOCJ010000006.1, read on the forward strand.
ACTCTAAACCGATTCTTTTGGGGTGGTGATGTTTTGACTCTAAACCGATTCTTCTGTGGTTGCAACGAGATGTAGACGCAACAGGAAATTTTGTTCGTTGTTTTCAACTTTCAAAGCTGAAGCTCGGTTTAGAGTTAAAACAAAAATTCGCCCCGAAGTCGCTATTTCTGAATAATTCCAACTCACCCTGCTGATGTGAAAAAATACCTTCTTTCACGATTGTGGAATTTGAGGGGTTGGTGAAGCTTGGTTGCCAGTGTGCAGGGTTCTTGTTTTAACTCACAATTTTGAGGTTTTTAAGACCAGTTATAATTTTGTTGTTAGTGTTTTGAGATTGAGGGTTGTGGTTACAGAGTGGGCAGTGGCAAAATTGTAAGTCAAAACAAGTAGTTCGTTTTGACTTTCTGCTTTTCACCGGGTTGAAACCCGTTGTTAATATGTGTCGTTCCTACGGAACTTTTCTTATACTGGAGAAAGGTTTTGTTCGGTATTATCTAATCACCGGGTTGAAACCCGTTGTTAATATGTGTCGTTCCTACGGAACTTATTATTTGGTCTCTGTCTTTCTTCTTTTTAACTCACAATTTTGAAATGAAGAGACCAGTTGTAGCTCGGTTGTTAGTGTTTTGAGATTGAGGTTTGTGGTTTCAGAGAAGGCAGTGGCAAAATTGTAAGTCAAAACAAGTAGTGGGGAGTTTTGACTTTCTGCTTTTCACCGGGTTGAAACCCGTTGTTAATATGTGTCGTTCCTACTCTTCTGCATATCCTGCAAAAGGGTTATGCGTCTGCTTGGGTTGAAACCCGTTGTTAATATGTGTCGTTCCTACGGAACTTTTCTTATAAGGGAGAAAGGTTTTGTTCGGTATTATCTAATCACCGGGTTGAAACCCGTTGTTAATATGTATCGTTCCTACGGAACTTATTATTTGGTCTCTGTCTTTCTTCTTTTTAACTCACAATTTTGAGGTTTGGAGACCAGTTGTAGCTCGGTTGTTAGTGTTTTTAGATTGAGGGTTGTGGTTTCAGAGTTGGCATTGGCAAAATTGTAAGTCAAAACAAAAATAAATAATTTCAATTGCTGCGCACTAAGCGAAAGCCGACATATTGATATCCGCGATTGGGGTCTCCTTTTTCTCTCCACATAATATTTAGATTTCTACCTTCACCATTCGCAACACTTCCACCGCGGATAACTTTCAGGGTCCCTGTTTCGGGACCTGTAGGATTGATAAAAGTAGGCAGGGAACGGATATAATTTGCATCATACCAATCCCAAACCCATTCCGATACATTTCCGGTCATATCGTAAATACCATAATCGTTTGGTTTTTTAGTTCCTGGGGTATGAATTTTGCCGCCGCTGTTATCTCTATTCCAGGAGATTTCATCAGGGTCATCTGAGCCGCTGTAATTATATAGTTTTCCTGCTTTAGCTGCCATTTCCCATTCTGCTTCAGTAGGGAGACGGTAGCCGTTCGCTTTAAAATCACAAGTTACGACTCTGGAAGCCCCGACTCCTCTAATTTTATATGCAGGGGTTAAGCCCTCAGCTTCACTTCTGCCATTGCAATAAATAGCAATATCAAACCAGCTGATGTTATCTACAGGTAAATTTTCTCCAAATGTGGAACAATTTGCGGGTTTCATATAAATATTCCATTCTGCCTGAGTAACTTCATATTTGTCAATATAAAAAGAGGATAAGGATACATTAGGATTGAGATTATCCCGCAGGCGTCCAAAACCTAAAGTATTTGCTTCAATAAGAACCATATTTTGGGGAGGACGAGGTTTGGGAGCTACAGGTGGAGGATTAACAGTTGTGATTCTGGGAACAGGGAGCTGCTTACGAAAATCCTCTCTGGGGGTGGGAGTACCGGTTTTCAATTCACCATAAGCTGTTTGGGTTGGTTTTTCGCGAGGTAATTCAGCAACGGGAACAGAATTATTTACAGTGTCCGATTCCGTATCAGGCATAAGCCAGGAGGAATAAGTTAATTTTTCTCCCTTGCTGCCAAAGAGAACACTGAAAATATTGGTAGTTAGCAACATTACAATAACTATGATGATAAGTGCAATCAGTATCCAGAAAGGGAGTTCAATTCTGATTTTAGGAATATCTTTTTTGCTAAGGTCTTCCAATTTATCCGGTAGTGCCTTTTCTGGCTCTGTCCAAATCTCACATTCCGTAACAGGAGGCAGATTGATTAAAGCATTCAGTAAATCATTTAGGTTACGATAACGCTGTAAAATATTGCGGTGCAAACATTCGGCAAGGATTTTATTGAGGGGAACGCTTACTCCGTATATATATTCAAATTTTTGGGTGGATAAGCGCTCCTGACGGTATAATGTTTTATAGAAATCGTGTTGGGATAATGCCTGAGCTAAAATAATGGCAATAGAAAACATTTCTTCCCGTTCATCTCTTTCCTCCCAGGTGATGGCAGAAGAAAGAATTATTCCCTCGTTATTATCATTTATCATTATATTGGTTAAAGCTAGTTGACTGAGAGTAAGTTGATATTGATGTAAAGTAATAGCTGTGTTTACTATTTGGATTGCTATAAAGCGGATAAAGTCCTCAGTTAATTTTTCCGGATTATGGGTTTTTAGGTCAGCCAAAGAAACGCCGTGAATGAATTCCACGACCATAAAAGGAGGATCAAAATGCGGGTCAATTTCAATCACTTTGGGAAGGTGTTTATCTTCCAGTTTATTAAGTTGTTGTAAACGCTGTTGAAGGTTAAAAATATTGGTAATATTACTTAAACTTGCCTTATAGAAAAGCTTCAGGAGAAATTCTTTGCCATCCTTTTCCACAATATATTTTATTCCCTCTGCATCTTTATTCAGTATTTTAATTATAGTATAATCCCTGAATGTGGTTCCAGGATTCATAAGCAAACGAGTATTTCTGCGGGAAATAGTTTCAGCAGATTTCTGAGCTTTTTCTTTTTTAGTTTCCTCTTGTTTTGGTTTTTCCTGTTCGGGAATTTGATTTTCCCCGCAGACGGGACAGAATTTTGCTTTTCCCGGGATGGGGTTTCCACAATTTATACAATATTTAGTAATGACTGCCTCCTAATCATTATGAAACTACTTTTTCAATACCCAGATGGATTTTATGACCATTGATATCCAAACACTGCATATTTGCTGTTGGTTTATCTAATAAGATCAATTCTTTTCCAAGGGTTTCAGATAAGATATAATTTCGGTGAATCTGAACCGCCTGGACAATATCTTTCGGAGCTACCAATGTTACAATAATATTATCTAAAATATCCAAATTCATTTCTTTACGGGTAAATTGGATTTTATTGATTAGTTCACGGGCATAACCCTCATTTAACAGTTCATTAGTTAACTTTGTATCCAAAGCTACAAAGAGGTCTTTGGCATTAGCAAAAACATATCCCTCACGGGGAATGATGCTTATGCTGACTTCTTCTGGCAATAGATTGATAGTTTCGCCTTCGATTTTTAGGGGATAAAAGCCAGTTGAATTAAATGCCTGCAAGACCTTATCTGCCGGGGTGTTGTTTAAAAGGATATTAATTGCTTGCACTTTTTTGCCGTATTTAGGACCCAATATTTTGAAATCGGGCTTCAATTCATACTGCACAAAGCCATCCTGTTCGCTTACAAAGGTTATTTTTCGGATGTTTACTTCTTCTTTTACGAGGTCTAACATATCCTTCAAATCATCTTTCACTTTTGCGGGAACAAACATTTCGTTTAGGGGTTGGCGAACCTTTATTTGGCATTCATTTCTGGCGGCTCTGCCTAAAGAAACAAGATCAATTACGGTCTGCATTTTCTTTTCCAGTTTGGTATCTATATAGACATCATCGGCAACAGGATAATATTCCAGATGAACGCTTTCTCCTGCATTCAAGTTCAAAAAAAACTCTTCCGCCAGGTAAGGAGCATAAGGTGCAATAAGTTTGGCAATTTCTACTAAGACCTGATAGAGAGTTCGGTAGGCATCAGTTTTATCTGCATTAAATTCTGAAGCCCAAAAACGGCGTCTGCTTCTGCGAACATACCAATTGGAAAGCTCTTCAATTACAAAACCCTGAATGGCACGCACCGCTTTTGTAAAATCGTAAACATCAGTGTTATTACGCACCGTAATAATCAAGGAATGCAAGCGGGAAATAATCCAGCGGTCAATTTCCACTTCCCGAACCCAATTATATGGATAGTCAGTTGCTACAAAGCCATCAATATTGGCATAAGTAGCAAAGAATGAATATACATTCTTCAAAGTGCCGATAAATTTTCCTAAGATTTCTTTCACCCCGTCAACATCAAAACGCGTAGGAACCCAGGGCGGAGAGACCTCTAATAAATACCAGCGAATTGCGTCTGCTCCATAATCTTGCATTAGTTCTATAGGGTCAACTGCATTTCCGTGAGATTTACTCATTTTCCTGCCGTTTTTATCCAGAATCATATCATTAACCAAACAGCTTTTGTAACTGGAAACTCCTTTCAACAAAGTAGAAATGGCAAGCATAGAATAAAACCAACCCCGGGTTTGGTCTATACCCTCAGAAATAATATCAGCAGGAAAGAGGTCGGGCTCAAAATGCTCATAATTTTCAAAAGGATAATGCCATTGAGCAAAAGGCATAGAGCCGCTATCAAACCAGCAATCAATAACTTCCGGAGTGCGATGCATCTTGTTACCACAGGAACAAGTAAGAACAACTTCATCAATATAGGGACGGTGTAAATCCAAGTCTTCCGGAACTTCTTTTCCGGAAATCATTTTTCCTTCTTTATGCAATTCTTCAATAGAACTTATAGAACGCTGGTTCCCGCATTTTTCACAAATCCAGATATTGAGCGGTGTCCCCCAAAAACGGTCTCTGGATAAAGCCCAGTCCACATTATTTTCCAGCCAGTCACCAAAACGCTTTTCTCCTACAAAAGGAGGATACCAATCAATTTTCCGGTTGTTTTCCAATAGCTGTTCTTTGAAAGCCGTAGTTCTAATATACCAGCTTTCCCGGGCATAATAAATAAGCGGACTTTTACATCTCCAGCAAAAGGGGTAACTATGTTTAATTTGTTCCCTTTTTAATAAGTTGCCACTTTCTTTTAAGTGACGGATGATATCTTTATCGGCATCTTTAACAAACTGATGTGCCCAAGGGGTTACTGCTGCGGTAAATTTGCCTTCGCTGTCTACCGGTTGAATAAAAGGCAGATTGTATTTCACAGCCAATGAATAATCATCCTGTCCAAAAGCAGGAGCTGTGTGAACAATTCCAGTGCCATCACTCATTGTAACATAATTGCCTAAACAGATATACCAGGCGGGCTTATGAACAGGAATAAAATTAAAAAGGGGCTGATAATAACGACCTTCCAATTCGCTGCCTTGCATTTCAGAGATAATTTTTACATCTTCATCCAGCACTTGCAAACGGGCTTTAGCCAAAATTAAATTCTGACCTTGATAGTGAACTTTAATGTAGGTTTCATCAGGATGAACAGCTAAGGCAACATTGGAAATAAGAGTCCAGGGGGTAGTTGTCCACGCGAGAAAATAGGTGTTCTCTTCATCCAACGCTTTAAACTTAACATAAATGGAGGGGTCTTCTATATCTTTATAACCCTGAGCCACTTCATGTGAAGAAAGAGGAGTTCCACAACTGGGACAATAGGGAACAATTTTATATGCCTTATATATGAGGTCGCGGCAAAAGAAATTATTCAGAATCCACCAAACGGATTCTATATAGCTGTTATGTAAAGTTACATAAGGGTGATCCAGATCGATCCAATAGCCCATAAGTTCTGTCATTTCTCGCCAGAGCTTTTCATAGCTGAAAACGGACTCCCGACATTTCTGACAGAATTTTTCAATTCCATAGTCCTCTATGCCACGCTTATCCTTCAGACCGAGTTCTTTTTCTACTTCAATTTCTACCGGTAAACCGTGTGTATCCCAACCGGCTTTGCGTTTAACCTGAAAGCCGTTCATTGTTTTATAACGGCAAATAACATCTTTCAGGGTTCTTGCCATTATATGATGAATACCAGGTTTGCCATTTGCCGTAGGAGGTCCTTCATAAAAAATAAAACGGGGATTTCCTTCACGAATATCAACGCTTTTTTGAGCTAAATCGTGTTTTTTCCAATATTCGCGAATGCGGTTTTCCAGATGCCTGGGGCTTTCTTTCAGGTCTGGTGTTTTATACATATTTTCCTTATCCAATCTTTTTTTGATGACCACTTCTGCGTTGACCGGGAACGAAATTATGCGGATTGGCAGGATGGTTTTTTGTGCGTTCAAAGTCCTTTTGTTTAAGGGGATTTTCCTGTTCAGTTTCCACTTTCTTTTCTTCAAAGAGTTCACTAAAATGCTCTTTCAATTCATCCTGTTCAGAAACATATTCCTTCCAGTCCTCAATTGCTTTTTCTCTATCAACACATTTCGGACAGAGGACAAGCATATTTTGTTCATTAACGCCAATCCAACCTCTATTATAACAGTGGTCACAGCTATTTTTCTTACGATTTTTTTCGGCTATGGCTTTTGCCACATCCAGATGTTTTTCTTCAAGGATAAACATATCTCCTCCTGTGCTTAATTATGCAGAGATGATTATATATAACTCAGCACTTTTCTACATTTTGAGCCATTTATTTTGAAGGCAGAATTCTGTAAAAGGAAATTTTCGTTTCCTCTTATTTACAAGAGTGCCTATATAAATATAGGATGACGAATTTTATAATTTGGGACAAAAAACAGGGTATATACTGCTTTCTTTGTATTTTCCTTAGCAGAATTCGGCATTCCATTATCCAATGGATAACCCTAATCTAAATGAGGGGTCAGCAATATTTAATGCTTAGGATTGCGTTTGGGTTTTGGCTTTACAGGGGTTAGCGGTAAAGTTGTAACCTCTTCAATTGGCTCTGCCTCCTTAGGAGTACTTTCCATAAATTGAATGGGAGCACTAATCACCGTTTTTTTCAATTCAATTTTAACAATCGGTTCCAAACGGTGCGTTACAATAAATAAGTTCTTATTGCGGGATAAAGCAAGTTTATCCTCTGCAGATAATGCCTCAATTTCATTCCAATTGACTACTTTTTCAATTTTGCCGGTAGCCATATCTACGATTTGGACGAAAGTTTGTTTTTCAGGCATAAAGTGAACCTCCATTGTATATTTATCCGGAAATTTTTTACTGATTTCAACAACGAAATTCAGATATTCTTTTTGATGTTCTTTGTGCCAGGCATAAAAACTCTTGCATTTGAAAATACGAGGGCAAACAGCACACAATTGAGGTGCCGGTTCACGGTAGCGTTTTAATTCACAGAAAAAATGCCTGTCTATTTTCATAACTTTTCCTTTTCTGATGAACTACTTATGCTGTCAAGAAAATTTCGGGAAAAAAATAAAGATCACGCAGATTACGCAGATAAAAGAATAGGTTGGAGATGAACAGGATTTCAGGGATTTATTGGATTATTTGAGTCAGGAATAATACGCGCCGTAAAAGATATCTGCAAAGTAAAAGTTATCCAGGCGCAAATGACTCCTGACTTCATTCTTCCTAAAAAAATTTCCTTGCCAAAATCCCTATCTTCAATAGCGTGACTTCTTTAATTGAAATATAAGGAAACGAATATGGCTACAATGGCTGATATTAGAAACGGAATGGTCATTGAATTCAAAGATGACTTGTATGAAGTGATAGAATTTCTCCATGTAAAACCAGGTAAAGGACCTGCTTTTCTGCGTTCAAAGCTGAAAAATGTTCGCACAGGAAGAGTTTTGGAAAATACTTTTCGGGAGAGTGACACCTTCAATGAAGTCCGTATAGAACGCACTAAAAAAGAATTTCTCTATCGTGATGGAGATTTTTTGGTGTTAATGGATAGTGATAACTATGAACAGATGCATATAGATGTATCTCTTTTAGGAGATAAAGAAAATCTGCTTAAAGAGAATATGGAAGTTATTGTATCAACTACTCCGGATGGAGATGTTGTAGGAATAGAACTACCAACAACTGTAATTCAGACCATAGCTGAATGCGAGCCTAATTTGAAAGGAAACACTGCTTCCGGAAGTGGAAAAGTTGCCTATACGGAAACAGGTTTACGGTTGACGGTTCCTTTCTTTGTGGAACAAGGTGATAAAATTAAAATTGACACCCGCACGGGTGAATATATAGAAAGAGCTAATTAAGAGGATAAAATGGGAAAAGTAAAAAGTTTTGCTGCTAAGGTAGCACATGATAACTCTTCTGAGGGGAAAGTAATTTGTCCTGTTTGCAATACAGAAATAAAAAGGGTTAAGCTTATTACCAATAAAAAGAAGAATGGCGGTTGGACTCCTCAGAAGTCATATATAAAAATATGCAAGTGTAATGAAACAGACATTCTGGCTGGCAAAAATCTCTAAAGATATATAATTAACTTAAAAGAAAGCCATATTACTGCAAAGAAAAGAAACATACTTGCGTCGGTTTTTTTAATTGACTATTTATGTAAGCACCAAAAAAGGTCTTAAAAGCTATCCGCTATTAATAGTTTGGTAGCGGAATTTTTATCTTCATAGTAATATTTCCTGGAGGATTGAATGCCTTGCCCTATCTGGAAGCGGATAATACTGCTGATAATTGTAATTCTAACTGGTTCATTGTCAGCATTGGTTCCTCCTGTCCCAATGTATAAAAATTCACCATCAACCTGGCAAGCTACACGCTTGGAGGGGGATTTTTTTGTGGATGGAGCTTTAAAGTCCGGTACAAGAAATCTACCTAATAACATTCTGGTTTTACGCGTGCAATTTAGTGATGTCCCTTTTCGGGATCAGACAGAATATCCTGATTATTTAGCTCACGATGATGCTTTTTTTAATCGCTGGATGGAACACTTGAAGGATTATTTTCAGGAGGCGAGCCATTTTCAATATGAACTGCACTGTTATCTATATCCACAAGTCCTAACAATGCCTAATACTCTGTCTTTTTACGGCGCTGATGGAAATGATGAAATAGATGTAAACTTACCTCAAATTTTACCGGATATTTTAGCTTTAATAGATACTGATGTTAATTTTAGTCAATATGGAGGCATTATTATTTTTCATTCCGGAACCGGACAGGAATCAGACATTGAGTCCATTCGGCTTAATGAGATATGGAGTACTTTTCTAACCCGGAAGCAGCTACAGAACTATTTTGAGCCGCAAAATGATTTGTATGCTGGTTATCTAACTGATGATGGAACTTATTTAACCAACATAATTATTGTTCCCGAAGACGAATTTCAGGATTACTTTCCTGCAGTAGGTGAAGATAATGCAGCTAATTACCTTTTCAGTATCTATGGTGTGCTGGCTCATCAATTTGGTCATTTGTTAGGTCTACCGACTTTATATGATAATGATAACAGTAATGGTATCAGCCAGGGTATTGGTAATTGGGGTTTGATGGGGACAGGTTTATGGAATGGAAGTGGTTATGTTCCTGCTCAGTTATGTGCCTGGTCACGCTATTTTTTAGGTTGGGAAACTCCTGTAATATTATCCCTGGATAGTGAAAATAATTCTGTGGATTACTTTCTTAATCATTTACCGGGGGCAATTCGTCTCTACAAAGTGCCTATTTCAGCAACGGAATATTTCTTGGTGGAAAATAGACAACAAAATCCTGATGGCAGTTTAGACCCTATTAATAATCGTCCCAGTTATACTTTTAAACTTCTTACTGATGGTCAACAGGATTATTATGAGGATGATCCTTCAACACCGGAGAATGAATCCTTATTACCCTATTTCAATTTTATGGAGAATAGCTACTTAGGTAGTGAATGGGATTTTTTCTTACCTGGTTTAGGAGGTCCCGTTCCCGATAATAGTCCTTTTCCCATAGATGGTTCAGGAATTCTTATCTGGCACATAGATGAGAATATTATCAATGCCAATTTTTCCGCTAATTTTGACCGTAATTATATAAATTCCTATGCGTTACATAAAGGAATTGACTTGGAAGAAGCAGATGGAATTCAGCATCTGGATACAGCAGCAAACAGTATTTACAAATGGGGTAGTCCTTTTGATAGTTTCAGAGAAGGCAATAACGCTTATTTTGGTTATCAATATCATAATGGAATGCTTTCCTTGCCTACCTCAGAAAGCTATTATGGAGGTATTTCATTAGAAATAACTGATATTTCTGCCAGCGGATTGCAAATGACTTTTTCGGTTATTTATAGTTGGCGTATAACTACTTCCTACCAGGGAATCAATTCTATTAATGCAGCTGCTGTTGATTTTGATGGCGATGGGATAGATGAATTATTTTATCCTCAGCCGCAGGGCAAAATATATATGTGGAAAAATGATGAATTACTGAATAACTATCCTATACAATTAGCATTTTATATTCCTTATACTTATATCTGGGACGGAGAAAACTTTTATCTGCCATTGCAGAGGGATGAGGGATGCTGTTTGTATAAACTAAACAATACAGAACGGATTTATTTGTTCAGGTCTAATGCCTATAGCTGGGAAAGCCATCCAGTAGATTTGGGTGAAAATTTAGCTCTACCTCTAAAAATAAAAGCTGAAGAAAATTCCTTTACTATTAAGCTTTTTAACAAAGCAGATAAAACTATATCCACTTTAGCTGATTATACCGGTAACTTTAAAGCCAATCTTATTCATTTTCAAAATACACTATCTCTTATTTATCAAAATACAGACGGAGAATATTGGCTAAGTGACATAAATCTTACTGATAACAGTAAAAGTGACATCAAATTACCTATTCCTGCTGATTCTACTATTGTAGCTGTTTTTAAAGCTCCGGTTTCGGATACTGAGAATTTGATTGTGCAATGTCCCAATAGTGTTTATTGTTTGAATGGTTCAGAGATTGTGGAGGGTTTTCCTTTTGTGCATAATCTAATTGGGGATTCAGACAGCAGTTTTGTTGCTCCTTTAAGTATTGCTGATGTTGATGGTAACGGAACTTTGGATATTTTAATCGGAGGTGAAAGCGAAATTGCCATAATTGATTATTCCGGAAGGTTGATGAATCCTGAGAACCAAAATCCGGAACCGCATACGGACTTTATCAGCGCAGGTATATATGCTATGGATATTGATAATGATAACAATGCAGAAATAATAGGGAATTTTAAAAATAACCGACTTAATATCTGGGAGCATAATTACCGCCTGAAAAGTGGGTATCCTGTTTCTTTTGCTGAACGCAGCAGAACCTTGCCTTTTGTTTCCAAATCAACAGATGACAACTGGTATATTTATTGTGCAACGGATAATGGATCTTTATTCAGAAACAAACTGGAAAATGAACCGCGTTTTAATTCTTCTTTTAATTGGACTTGTGAATTTGGTAATTTAAGAAGAACTGCCTCTGTGGAAGAAGTAAATTTGCCAAATCAATATAAAACATCGGAGCTTTTTGTGCCGGGTCAGGTTTATATCTATCCCAACCCCTTGAAATCCATTTACCAGCAAAAAATGCGGCTGAATATTATGACCAGTAGAGATACTGAACTGGAACTAAGTATTTATGATATTAGCGGAACCTTAGTTTATCGGCAAAAAGGTTATGCTAAGGCATATCTTAAAAACCTGGATATCTTTGATCTCCCTGCAGATAAACTTTGCAGCGGAGTTTATATTGCCATTATTAAATCCTCAACCGACAGCAAGCGACTCAAGTTTGCTGTAGAAAAATAAGAGGGAGCAAACTTATGAAACATATAACAATTACTTTATGCCTGATCTTGATTGGGGGAATGTGTTTTGCCGGGATTAATGAAAATGCCGGAACTTACGGATATAAATTTTTAAATGTTCCCTGCGGACCTGTAGCTTTATCCTTAGCAGGAAGAGGTGTTTTCAGTATTGATAATCCGGGTTCTTTTTTATTGCAACCGGCTGTCTCCTGTATGAATAATCAACGCCTTTTAGGCATAACTCATAATATGTGGCTGGCAGATACACAGGTAAATATGATTACTTATTCTTTTGCCCAACGAAAAAGCCATTTTGGAATAGCTATACGTAATTTGGATTACGGAGAAATAGAAAACCGGGACGATACGGGTTTTTTAATAGGTAATTATCATCCCTTGGATATTGATATTACAGCAAATTATGCTCATCGCCTAACCCCCTCTTTTTATACTGGAGGCAATTTAGGGATTTTGTATCAGAAATTGAACACTGCTTCCAGTTTAGCTTTACATACTGATCTTGGTTTTTGTTGGCTGCCGCCTGTTACTGATGCTAAAATAACTTTAGCAGGAAGAAATTTGGGCATAGCCAATCATACTGATGAAGAAAGAGTTAAACTGCCAACCTGTTTTGAACTGGATATTGCCAAAGGATTTTCCCTTGCAGAACAGCATTTTCTTTTCGGTGGTTCGGCAATTCAAACCTTAGACGAAGACCTTAAAGGTAATATTAATCTTGAATGTGAACTCTTTCAGATACTTTCTTTAAGGGGTGGTTATCTTTTGGGCTATGATGCTCAGGATTTAAGTGCCGGTTTTGGAGTGAAATATAAAAACATCTCTGTTGATTATGGCTACGGCTCTTTCAACAATGAATTGAATGATGTTCATTCTTTGGGTGTAACTTACAGATTTTAGATAGAGGAAGAAGTGAAGGACTTTTGGAGTTTATATAAACTGCGCACAATCCTGTTTCTGTTCATATTTACAAACTTATGTATCTATATATCTGCTGATATTACTCCAGGACAGCTTATATTTAAAACCTCAGTTCCCATTCAGATTAAGGGAACTAAAACCGGCTTATCTGCTTTTGATAATTTTCTTGTTCAGAAAGGAGTTACACATATCAAATCCATTAAGGGTATGCAGCAACCAACTTATTATCTGGCAAATGTTTCTGAACTGCCTTCTGCTCAGGATTTAGAACAATTAAGTTTTCCCGGAATTCAATATGTTCAGCCCAATTATATAAGAAAATTGCATTTAAACCCTAATGATCCTTTATTCAATCAACAGTATCATTATATCAGCAGTATTCCTGATGCCTGGAACTATACTGTCGGCAGCAATTATGTTAAAATCGGTATAGTGGATTCTGGAGTGCTGATTCACCATCCAGACCTATGGCATAACATAGCTATCAATACAAACGAAATTCCTGATAACCAAATTGATGATGACAATAATGGCTACATTGATGACTGGTGCGGTTGGGACTTTACTGATGCACCCGAAATGGCAAATAATGCTTTGGGTGATTTTATGGAACAGGATAATAATGTAGAAGACGAAAATTTTCATGGCACTCATGTTTCCGGTATAGCAGGAGCAGTTGGAAATAACGGAATAGGGGTTGCCGGTGTCTGTTGGAATATAAGTATTTTACCTATTAGAGCTGGATTTAGAACACTTGATAATCAGGGTTATTTACAGGATGATGATGTTTCATCTGCTATTATTTATGCAACAGATAACGGCTGTAACATAATTAATATGAGTTGGGGTGATCCCAATTATTCTGCCATCATAGCTGATGCCTGTGAATATGCTTATAGCAAAGGAGTTGTTTTAGTTGCCTCAGCAGGAAACGATGCTGGACCGGGATTAAGTTATCCTGCAAAGCTGTCAACCGTGATTTCTGTCGGTTCAATCAATATTGCTAAGCAGCTTTCCACTTTTTCCAGTTATGGAGAAGATTTAGACCTTGTGGCGCTGGGAGAAAGAGTACTTTCCACTTATAAACTTAGCTCCGGCGATCAATATTTCCAGATGGATGGAACTTCTATGAGCGCAGCTTTTGTAACGGGAGCCGCAGCATTACTTTTATCTTTGTATCCGGGCTTGAGTCCCGCAGAGGTTAAAGCTCGTTTAATTTCAGCTACGGATGATTTATATCCTGTTGGCTTTGATATTAGAACCGGTCATGGTTTACTGAATGTTAAAAAACTATTGGATAATTTAAACCCTCCGTTCCTGGAAATTACCAGTCCCCAAGATCAATTAGGAATAAGCGGTTCGGTTCCTGTTATCGGTTCTGTGTATGGAATAGATTTTGCTAATTATACCGTTGCCTATAAAAGAGATAAAGACACCAACGATCCATACTGGAGAGATGTTTCTACTCATTCTCAAACGCTTACAAAATATAGAGAACCGGTTCATAATGATACTTTGGCTACTTTCAATATTCCGGACTACTTTCCGGAAGGGAAATATCTGCTGCGTTTGCAATATGAAAAAACACTGAACAATATGAACCGTTACAATTTTTATAGAACAGTTATTTTAGATCGCACTGCTCCAGTTTTAAGAACTGAAACTATTTCCTGTTTTACCCGCTGGACAAAACAAAATCTGGAATATTACATAGCTGCCAATTTTGATGAAATAGTTAATGCGCAGCTGAAAATTACCGCTTCCGATGGGCAAATATTCAATGTTTATTCTTCTCTTGCCGATAGTATTCAAATATGGAAATTGCCTTCTTCTCTTCCTGAAGGGAAGATTGATGTCCAATTTATTGCTGTTAATATTACCGGTTTAATTTCAATTTCCGATAGTTATCCCGATTTTTTGAACATTCATTATTATTTAATTCCTCAATATGGCTACACTAAAGAAAATATAGGACCTCCCCAAAAGCCGTTATTGCGTAAAAGAGATTATGACGGCAATGGCATTGATGAATATGTTTCTATGGAAATACCGGAAAGTGGTTACGGAATTGTTAAAGCTTATGAACCTCATACCGGAGGACATATCCTTAAGAATGATTTTGGTGATTCTTTCTGGCCCCTTGATATTGGTTCCACTTATACTACCGGTTCAAAAAGTGAATTGTTATTACTGAGAGGCGAAAATGCCGAAATGTGGCTTACCCCAGTTGGAGGAAATTACCCTTGCAACAGCAATGACAGCTTAGTAATTGTTTTAGACACAGGTATTTCGGGAGGAGTTATGGCTGATTATGATAACGATAACAAAACCGAAATCCTGATGGTGAAAAATCTACCTGCCGAAAGAGTTATTCAGGCATATAAAAGATTATCCACCGGTGAGTTGGCTCCAAGAAATACAATTAGCAATCCAACTGAAACTGAGAGCCGTAATAATTTTGTGCCTACTATCATTGTAGAAAATTTGGATGATGACAACTATCCTGATATTTTATGCGCTGATACCGATGGCGATATTATGATTTTTGAAATAATGAATGCCACACAACACCATTTATGCTGGACAACACGACTTCCCGTAGGAAATACTTATTCTCTTACTGCAGGTGATTTTAATGGCGATGGACATAAGGATTTTTTTGTTGCCGGCTATGTTACGAATACACTTAATCAGAATCTCAATTTCTGGTTTGGTGAGGGATTTATGAATGCAGGCAATGATAATTATACTTCTATGGGTAGCATTATGTTCAATGAGGTCGCCTCAATGAATTCTATCACCAGTGCTGACTTAGATAAAGATGGTTTAGATGAGGTTATTTTAGCCCTTACTCCCAATTTATATGTTTTGAAATATATCAATGGCAATTTCGTTCCTGTTTTTTTTGCTGAAAGCTCTCATAATTATCAGGTTAGCACTTGGGAAGATAAAAACGGAACTATTCGCATTCTGGCTAATGTAAAAACAGAAGGCAATAACGCAGCTCTAGCAGAATGGACTCCTACAGAACCGTTTACAGGACCCCCCACACCCGCCAATTTAACCGTAAAACCCTTAAATGAAAGTTCTATAAAGCTCTCCTGGACTTCAACAGGTGCCCCGGAATATGCATTATATCGCAAGGATGAAGATGGTAATGAAATTCTTTACACTGTTAATGGAGTTACCAATTTTACCGATACCGATTTGCAACAGGGAAAGGTCTATCAATATGCAATTGCTGCAATAGACCCTACTTATTCGCCAAATGAAAGTAACAGAGGTCCCTGGATTGAAGGAATACCTTTGCCTAAACCGGAACTGGTGCAAATCTCTTTTGCAGGAACAAAAGAATTACGCTTGTTGTTTAATCAGAAAATGCCTGCCGCTATTATCAATCCTGCCTGTTATTATATGAGTAATGGAATGGATAATCCTGTTTCTGCTAATAGTATTTCCGCCAATTTTGGTGTCCAATTAAGGTTTAGGACAAATTTTCCGGTTATTGATTCCCTCTTTTTTATTGAACTTAGAAATGTATATGGGATAAGTGGAGTAGAACCTGATACAACCTTCTATTATTTTCCCTACGCAGAGGATATAATTCCTCCAGAAATTACTGGTGTTATAGTATTATCTTCAAAACAGGGTATAACTATCCAGTTCAGTGAAGAAATATCTTCTGCTCCGGCTTTGTATCCTGCCAATTATATTTTGCATTGTCCTCAAAACGATCCCAATAATAAAATTGTTTCTGCTTCTCATTCTGTGGACACTGTAACGCTTAATTTTGCTGATAAACTTAAATTCACCAATTATGCCTACTATCTGGAAGTAAATAATATAACTGACCTGGCAGGAAACCTGATATCACCTCAA
Organism: Candidatus Cloacimonas sp.; assembly: GCA_023227825.1. Taxonomy (GTDB): domain Bacteria; phylum Cloacimonadota; class Cloacimonadia; order Cloacimonadales; family Cloacimonadaceae; genus Cloacimonas. The sequence goes on from JALOCJ010000006.1 coordinate 41,551, forward strand.
GGAAATTTAGTCCGTTTCGGAATGCAAAACCTAAATAACCTGGATAACTTGAATGTTTTTCCCAATCCTGTTACTTCCAAACATTCACCACAAGCTGTTTTTATTAACTTTCCTGTGAATAAAAAAGGGAAAATTGCCATCTACAGCAGTAGCGGGCAACTCGTTTTTCAAGATGACATAGGACCTTTTAGTGCGGAAAACAACAATATCACTTATACCTGGAATTTGAAGAATAATAATCAGCGTTCTGTCTCCAGTGGTGTTTATTTTTATGTAGTGGAGATGGGAGGTAAAATCAAACGCGGTAAACTTGCTGTTATCAAATAAATTTTGGGATAAATAGTGTTTAGATTGAATTAGAACTATATGTTTTGGAAGGTTATTGCTACGCTATTCTATTCCCCTGTGTTTACCCTTATTTTAAGCATAATTTTTTTGCTGCTGAATATTTTGGATGGTCATTCTACTTATTTAGTGCTGAAACCGGATAAATATCAGCGCGAAAAAAATCCTCTTGCCAGATGGATTTTCCAAAAATTGAAAATCCCGGCAGGAATAATTATTTTTAAAACCGTTTTAATGACCATTCTAATTCTTTCTATATCCTATTATACTGCCTGGGAACCTTTAACTGTAAATATTGCAATGCTAATTGCAGATCTTCTTTTTTTGTTTGTTGTTCTCCATAACTATCATCTTTACTTTCGCCTATCCCGAAAAATAAGGAAGAATGAAGAATGAACAATAAAATGTAAGTTGGGATTCGTCTTAACCAAAATATCTTTGAAACTTTTTCCTGATTTGTTTGGCAGTGCAGTAGTATGAAGGGAACGAAAAATGAATAATGCAAGATAAAATATCTGATAAAGCATAAAAGTACCCGAATTCCCGGACCTCTTCTTTTCTCTGCGAAATTATCAAAATCTGCATTCTATTCTTTATCCGTGTTCCTATTCTGCTTACTTGATCATCTTATAACCAAGTAACACTCAAGTAACAACCCCCTAACAGAACTTAAGGAAGTGTTACGGGAGTGTTACGGAGTCGTTACTTAATCTCCTAGGTATCAATTAAATAGCTAAATAAAAAACAAAATGGGCTCAAACTACATTTTTTTCGTGGAGAATAAGTTTTTCTTGACAGTATTACAGGCATAATTATTAAGTGAAAATAGTAAGTTTTAAGCATATAAATTATGCGGAACAGACCAGCTTATGTGTTTATAAAATTTAGTTACTTAACAAGAAAAGGAGATGCTATGAAAGCACAAATTCACAAACTCCTTCTTCTACTGATATTTTCAGTAACAGCTATGGCTGCATTTTCTGTGGTAAGCGAATATTCTTTTGCTTCCGCATTAGGAACTTTTACTGAAATCAGTGGGGGAACTATTCACGGAACCAGTGCTAATGATAATGAATGTTTTTTAGCCATTCCACTGGGTTTTACTTTTACTTATAATGGTGTTGATTATTCTACAATCAGCATAGCTTCCAATGGTTTTATTGCTATGGGTGATACTGTAGCAACAAGTACTGTTCCTATCAGTTCTGGAACTTCTACAAACAATGTTATTGCGATTCTTGCCCGCGATATTAAATCCAGGGCTGAGGGAACTCTAATGTCCTTAAGTAGTGGAACTGCACCCAATCGTGTTTTTACTATCCAATGGAAAAACTGGCGGAGAAGTCCAACTGCCACTGCCAATGATGATTTTACTTTCCAAATTCAGCTTCAGGAAAACGGTAATAAAGTGGTCTATATTTATGGACCCTTTACTGCTGTAACTTCTACAACTGCTGCTACTGTGCAGGTTGGTTTAAGAGGAGATTCCAATGCTGATTTTAATAATCGGACAACTACCACTGACTGGTCTGCTACTATAGCCGGAACTGCTAATAACAATACCTGTACTTTGAGCGCAACTGTATTTCCTGCTAATGGATTAACTTTCACTTTCTCACCTCCAGTTACAGGTGAACCACCTTTGGCAGCTCAAAATCCTCATCCTGTTAATGGTGCTATCAATGTTCCTATAGCTACAAATCTCAGCTGGAATTCCGGAGGTGGAGTTGTTGATGGTTATAAGGTCTATTTTGGAACCAATAACCCTCCAACTAATATAGCTAATGGAGTAACGCAAACGGCAACTTTATATGATCCTGCTAATGATTTAACATACAGCACTACTTATTACTGGAAAATTGTTCCCTATAATCAATTTGGTGATGCAGTTGATTGCCCTGTCTGGAGTTTTACGGTTTTAGCTGATCCCACGGTTACTACCTATCCTTACGAGCAAAACTTTGATACTGTTACTCCTCCTGATTTAGCATTAGGGTGGACAGTTATCAATTCCAATAACGATCTTTACACCTGGCAGTCCTATAATGCCAACGGTCACACGGCTCCTAACTCAATGCGTATTCGTTATAATACTACATTGGCAATGGATGATTGGTTAATTACACCTCCTCTTGTCTTTACTAATACTCATAATTATAAAATAAAGTTCTATTATTGCAGCGGAAGTACCACTTTTGCAGAAAAACTTTCTGTTTATTGGGGAACCACTCCTGCAGTGGCAAGTATGACGAATCTGCTTTGGGAAAATTTGAACATCGTCAATACTAATTATGAAATGGCAGAAATTATTATGCCTGCAGTAACCGGTGGAACTTATTACATCGGTTTTCACGGTCATAGTGATGCCGATAGATTCAATCTCTATATGGATACTTTCAGTGTTTCCGATATAGTGGAACAGCTGAATCCTCCCCAAAACCTTACTGCTACAATTCAAAACTACTATAATGTGCATTTAACCTGGCAGGCACCTGTTTCCACTTTTGCAACCAGAGACCTTCTTGGTTACAAGGTTTATAGGGATGGCAATTTAATTAACACTATTAATAATCCTGCCACTCTCTCTTATGATGATATGGGCTTGGAAGTAGGCACTTACAGTTATACAGTTACTGCTTTTTATACTACTGGGGAATCAGTTCCTGCAGGTCCTGTAAGTGTAGAAATTGTGGCTCCGCTTGATCCACCTCTGAATTTAACAGGCACAGTGCAGAATAATACTGATGTTTTCCTAGATTGGGATGCTCCCGGGGTAATTCCTCCTCCTACAGGTTTTAATGATGGCTTTGAGAGTTATGAGAATTTCTCTATTAGTTTTGCTCCCTGGACTTTGGTAGATGTTGATTTAAGTAGCACTTATGGAATGACCGGTATAACCTGGACTAATGCTTTTGCTCCTCAAGCCTATATTATTTTCAATCCTAGTGCTACAACTCCTGCTATAACTGACTTGGCAGCTCATACTGGAAACAAAATGGCTGCCTGTTTTGCTGCTACTACTCCTCCTAATAATGATTGGATGATTACGCCTCTAATTACTGTTGGTAACGAAAGTGTATTAAACTTCTGGGCAAGAAGTTATACTGCTCAATATGGTTTGGAACGCTTCAAAGTTGGTGTTTCCACAACCGGAACAGCCCCTGCTAACTTTACCTTTATTAGTGGAGCTAGTTATATTCAAGCACCTGTTGAATGGACTGCCTATACTTATGACCTCAGTAGTTATGCAGGTCTGACTGTGTATATTGGTATTCAATGTGTTTCCAATGATGCCTTCATCTTCCTCGTAGATGATTTTACTGTTGATGTCCCTGTAGATATACCCCGTTATTCTGAAGTTGTTTCTCTTCCGGGAACTATAGAACGCGTAAAGGGTATTCCTGCTCCTGTTAAAGAACAACCGAAAAATGCTGACCGCTCGCTTTTGGGCTATAAGGTCTATCGTAATGGCACACTGATTTCTACTATTAATGATCCTGCCACGACTGACTATACTGATCTTGCTCTTACCAACGGAACTTATAATTATGGTGTAACAGCTCTTTATTCAACTGGGGAATCAGTTCCTGCCACTGTTAGCGTAACAATCAATTATCAGCCCGCTCCTGCGTTCTTTACAGATGATTTTGAAAGCTATGCTGATTTCGTTACTTCTTTTGTACCCTGGACTGCGGTTGATGTTGATCTTTCCGATACTTATGGAATACAGGATGTTGAATTTCCCGGAAACGGGGGTGCTATGGCATACATCATTTTCAATCCTACTGCCACAATTCCTCCGTTAACAACATTAACTGCTCATAGTGGTTCCAAAATGCCTGCTAGTTTTGCTGCAACGACACCTCCCAATAATGATTGGATGATTAGCCCCCGGGTGTTTTTAGGCACCGATTCCTATATAAAATTCTATGCTAGAAGCTATACTGCACAATATGGACTGGAACGGTTCAAAGTAGGTGTTTCTACTAATACCCAAATTAATCCTGATAACTTCCAAATTGTTTCCGGCACAAGTTATGTGCAGGCACCTGTCACTTGGACTGAATATATTTATGACCTTTCCAGTTATGACAATCAGAATGTTTATATCGGAATTCAGTGTGTTTCCAACGATGCCTTCATCTTCTTTATTGATGATGTAAGCATTCACGGAGTAAATGGATATGATAACAATGATAATAATGCTCCTGTTGTCCAAACTGAACTGAAAGGAAATTATCCCAATCCGTTTAATCCGGAAACCACTATTACCTATAGTGTTAAAGAACATATTCCTGTAAATATTGAGATTTATAACATTAAGGGTCAGAAAGTTAAAACCCTGGTTAATGAAACAAAAGCTCCAGGTAATTATACTACTGTTTGGAAAGGACTGGATGATAATAACCATCCCGTATCCAGCGGAGTGTATTTCTTTAAAATGAATGCTGGAAAATATAGCAGTACGAAGAAAATGATAATGATGAAATAAGTTAACCTAACAAGTAATTATCAAACCCCGAGCTGAATTAACTCGGGGTTTCTTTTTTTTGGAAGTTTGTAGTTCCCATCAACCAATTAAGTCAGGATTCATTTGTGCTGCAATAATCTCTCTCTTCTTAATAACAATTTTAGTGCAAAGGACTCCTTACGACAACAGCGTTTTAATTAGTAACATAATGTAATAGTGTTTAGTTGGAGACCTTTAATGGGTTGGCAAACTCTTTCCTTGCCAAAAAGGTCGGAGACCTTTAAAAGAAGTATACATAAAAGCATTTGCCGCATCGGAGTTCGGCAACCCATTATATTTCGCCGGGTTCAAAACCCGTCGTTAGTATCTGTCGTTCCTACGGAACTTTTTTGTTGGGCATCGCATCTTCCTTTTCGCCGGGTTCAAAACCCGTCGTTAGTATCTGTCGTTCCTACGGAACTTTTTTGTTGGGCATCACATCTTCCTTTTCGCCGGGTTCAAAACCCGTCGTTAGTATCTGTCGTTCCTACGGAACTTTTTTGTTGGGCATTACATCTTCCTTTTCGCCAGGTTCAAAACCCGTCGTTAGTATCTTTCGTTCCTACGGAACTTTTTTGTTGGGCTTCACATCTTCCTTTTCGCCGGGTTCAAACCCGTCGTTAGTAAAAGTATGCCTGAGGGCATTTGACCAATCGGAGTTCGGTAACCCATAAATGCAATTAATGCAGTATAAAAAAGTAGTCGGAGCTTTTTATAAGCTCCGACTACCATATCACTTGCTAACTTGTTAACCTGCTAACCTGCTAACCTGTTAACCTGTTAACCTGCTAACCTGTTAACCTGTTAACCTGCTAACCTGTTAACCTGTTAACCTGTTAACCTGCTAACCTGTTAACCTGCTAACCTGTTAACCTGCTAACCTGCTAACCTGTTAACCTGTTAACCTGCTAACCTGTTAACCCGCTAACTTATTAACATGTTAACCTGCTAACCTGCTAACCTGTTAACCTGTTAACCTGCTAACCTGTTAACCTGCTAACCTGTTAACCTGCTAACCTGTTAACCTGCTAACCTGTTAACCTGCTAACCTGTTAACCTGTTAACCTGTTAACCCGCTAACCTGTTAACCTTATTTTGCTAATACCATCTTTTTAGCAGAAGTATAATTAGCTGTAGTTAAACGATACAGATAAATTCCACTGGCAACATTTTTGCCGTTTTCATCACGACCATCCCAGGAGACCTGATAGTAACCTGGACTTGCGTGTTCCTGATTGTAGCTCTTGATTTTCTGACCTTTCATATTGTAGATTTCAATTTTAACCTTACCTGCTTCTTTCAGAGAATAACGAATATTAGTATTCGGATTGAAAGGATTCGGGAAAGCATTATACAGTTTTGTAACCATTGGGATTGAAGGAGGAACAGGTTCCTGAGTTGGATCACCAATAATAACGGTTAAAGGACCGTAGAATTGATTTGTTCCATCCAGTGCAACACTTTCCAGCCAGTAATAATAGACCTGATTAGTATAAACCTCAAAATCAGTGTAGAAATAGCTGATTTGAGTTCCCACCGCTGTGCCTTGGTCAATTAGCTGAGCATTAATCTTAATGGCATTTTCCAAATCCTTTACCTCATTCCGCAAAATATTATATCCGGAATGATTGGTTTCGGTTTCTGCCATCCAAGCAATATTAACAAAGTTCTCTGAAGTTACTACAGCTGTGAAGTTAGACAATGTTACAGGTAATGTTTGACCTTCTTCTGCAGGAAAGACAATATCTAAATCACCATCTGCTTTAGCTGAAGGAGTGAAAGTAACTTGTGTTTCATCCCAATTGGTTACTTCCGAACTTAGGGAAGTGAGTATATTCCAAGTTCCCGGCTCTATTCTATAAGCAATTTGTTCTGGATTGAAACCAAGATTATGAGTTATAGTAATAGTTGCACCGGAAAAGCTGGTTCCAGTAAGTGTTAAGCTAAGACCAGCATTAGGAAGAGCAACATCAGCATAGCCAGCAATAACGGTTACAGTTGCATCACTTTCTCCAAGATTGGAAATATCTATCGTAGGAGAAATAGAATGAACAGGTGGGATAACTATACTAACATTTCCTCCAGAAGCAGTTCCGCTTACAATATCACTATTTTCAAGGGTGATCCGGAAATTATCTACATAGAGATTATACATATCAGCATCACTATATCCGTGAAATCCAATGAAATAGGTACCGGTTGTTGAAGGTGTAAAAGTGGCTGTACCTAAATTAAATGTAGTATTGTCAATCTCGGGATGATCATTAAGAGTAGTTGTAAGAGCAGTAGGGGAAGGTGAATCTCCCACACATACTTTCAGCTTTTCAGTCCAAGTAGATGATTGAGCACGATAGTCATACTTAATCTCATAAGTTATGCCCTCAGTTAAATGAATGGGAGGAGTTATAAACCAGTCATCCATTGCTAGATCATCATTATAACCAATTTTCATCGCCATATTGGGAGAAATCTCAGTTGACCGTTCCCATTTTATGTTGTCATTATTTTCGTCAAGAATCGTCCAACCATTGATATTGCTCTGAAAATCATTTAGATATGGTAAAGAATATATAGTAGGATCAGCCATTGTAGAAAAAGACCAGACAGGCCCTTCTGCTGTTTCTCCTTCGTCATTTTTAGCTACTATTTTCCATTGATATGTTTTGCTATATTCAAGCTCAGGATCATAGCTATTCAAAGGATCGGTTTGATTTTCAGAAACCAATACCATATTACCAGATAAACCAAAATAGACATCAACTTTTGTAACAGTGCCATTATTTGTCCAGGAAAGGATTTGATTTAAGGGAACATCAGTAGCCAAATCAGCAGGAACAGGATTACTGGGTGGTTCAGGAGAAGGATTAGGCATTGTGTAAGTAAGTACAATATTATCTATAGCTGCAGGTGGTTGAGTACCCCCTGAACTATCATTTCTCCAAGAAAAGACCAGGCGTTTTGTAGAACCGGCTACTGCATTGCCAATAGTAATGGTCTTTGCTGTCCAATCAGTAGTAAGATTATACCAAGGATTACCTATCTGTCCTGTAGTGAGCTGTGTTCCTGCTGCAGGAATAGTAGATGTATCTACTAAAAATACTTTTAGTCCATCCCAAATAGATTCGCCACCACATTTTAGCATAAAGCTTAAATTATATTCCAAGGCACCTGCAATAAATTCAATATCGCGATACAAATGAACAACTGAAGTTGAACCATTGTTATACTCATAAGTGGTTCCACCGTCTTTGGAAATATAGGCAGAGTTTCCCTCATAAGCTGGAACAGTTCCTACAAACCATTTATTGGTTTCTGTTCCATTAACAATTGTCCAGTTGATTTCATCATCAAAGTTTTCGGTAAATGGTAATTCAGCTGGAATTTGAGCAGTTGTAAAACTGGAAGGACCTACCCAGGCACTTGTATTACCATCTTTAACAGCACGCACATACCATTCATAAGTAGTATTTACCTGAAGACCTGTAAGGGTATATGGATTGGAGGTAACCTGAATTTGAGTCGCTTTTGCATTAGGATTGAATCCAGGAGCACCATAAATAATATCCCAAGTAGTTGCCGGAGGAACATTGTTTTCTGTCCAACCTAATACAGCAGAATCCTCAGTAATATTACTTACGGTAAGATTGCTGGGCTCAATAACGGATGGTACAAGTTCCAATAAGAAATCGTCTAAATATATTGAACGGTAAGTTCCACCCAAGCCATGTTTAAAGGCTAAATATTGATCACTTCCAGTGTAACTATTCAAATTTATCGTATACTTGGTATAAGTACTTGTTAAATTTATTGTTGCAAAACTCGTAAATGTAGCATCATTTGTAGGATCAGACATTGTGCCAAGATTAAGAGTATAGCCAGATGAACCCTTGGCATAGAATGAAGTTCTTAAGGTATTGAGAGGAACATCAATCATAGGTGATATCAGAATTAATTTGGCATTAGTGTCACTAGAATTGTATATATAAATATGATTAGGAACAGAATAGGGTGTACTAGATGTGTATGTTTGGACTGCCGCAAAGGTTGATGTAGAATTTATAAAACTTGTCCAACCCAAAGGTAAGGCAGGAGCAGTAACCCCATCAAAATTTTGAGAGTAAGGTAAATCTTCTGCATAGATAGTAGCATCCACACAAGTTCCTGTTAGAGGAATTATCGTTTCTCCACCATCATATTGGATAATCACAGAACCTTCATGTGTTCCCTTGGACTCTGCACTGGGTTCATATACAACAGTGAAATTTGTACTCTCATTTGCATCCAGATCTGTATCCGTAATTTGCTCACTAATATTATAAAAATCACCGGCAATATCAACACTGCTAATATGTAATCTACCCCCACCGGTATTGGAGATAGTAAATTGCTTAGTAGCAGATGCACCTAAGAGAACCGTTCCAAAATCCCAGGATTCAGGATTAACAGTAATTATTGGCTCTTCTGGTATTGGTTCAAAGGTTATATCGTCCAAACCCATATTGCATGAGCCAGAGCCATAATTACTCGTTCCTTTAAATCTTATATAAGCATTGGATGATGTATAATCAGTTAAAGGAATAATGTTATTGAACCAGCTATTAGTAGTTGTCAAATTATGGATGAATAAATTAGTCCAGGTTATTTGATTATCAGTTGAAATTTCTATATCTAAAGGTGTGCTTGAACCAGTAGAACCAAGCCAAACCCAATAATTCAAGCGAATATTTCCAGAGCTGAGATCAATAGGGGGAGTAATTAGACAATAAGGATTGTAACTTGTAGATGCGTTGTATACATTAAGGCGAGCAAAATAAGAACCATTATGAGCAGCACTTGGGCCATGAGAATCCGTAGTAACACACTCCCAATTATAAGTACCACCTGTACCATGAGTTACATTCCAACCATTTGGCAAAGCACCACTATATTCAAAACCTTCAGTAAATGGAGGATAAATTGTCGGATCAGCCATAGTGGTAAAAGACCAGATTGGACAATCAGCAGCAGGATTAACTCCATTATAGGGAACAATTTGCCAATAATAAATTGTATTATACATTAAGGAGGTAGTAAATGTATAAGATGTGGATGTAAGATTATCATAACCATTAAGTATATTGGCTGGAGTTAAAGTTCCACCACCATCTGTACCAAAATAAATTAAATATTTTGTTACTATGCCTCCACCTGAACTCCAACTCAATGTAGGCAAATTAGAAACATTACTTTGTCCATTTGTAGGAGAGACAATAACTGCAGGTAAAGGAGGAGCATTGGGATCAACCTTAGTGAAAGTGTAAGTTGTTCCAGATGTAAGATAGGTTATAGAACTAATACTGTTATTTGATGTAGTAGTGGAATATGTTATGGGATTTCCGGGAGTAATACTATAGAAATTTCCAGAGCCGCCAGGGGAACAGTTTATTCCAATAGAAGCACTTGGATAATTAGGAGTAACCATTGCTCCATAGATAATCTCTATTTTTTCACTTGTTTCATAGAGGCGAATTTGAAAATTCTGACCAGCAGTACCATTATAGTTCCACTTTGTATTTTTCCACTGCGCTATAAAAACTCTATTTGGTTCAGTTCCAATAGTGGTATAAGACATAGTATTAGAAGTTAGATCATCCCACAAAGGAGCTATAATTGGTAAAACAGATGTTGTAGAAAGATTATTACCTAAATTAGAATATGTTTGAGATGTCCCCAAAGCCAAATAACCATCTGAAGCCATTTTTACCTGTGTGTATGCAGTTCCACAATAATTAAATGTAAAACCAATATTCAGTGCAGAAGATAGAAAAGTATCTCCACCTGCTCCAGCTGAGGTTCCAGTTATCTCTTGGTATGTTCCTTGAGAAGCAACAGGGGCATTATAATAATTTGTAATTCCGGCTGCTAACACACCTATAAAAATAACTGTTAGTAGTGTAAAAATTATCATTTTTTTCATGATAAATACTCCTTTTAAAATGAAGATTTTTTTATTTTTTTAAAGTGGAAGGAATTATCTTCAATAGTGATTGGGTTAGAAGTTTTTATTAGGTTTGAAGATAAATCCTGTTTGTTTTTGAAAGTTAGAAAGAAGGGAAATACAGTGTTTGATATTTCTGAATTTATATAAGATAAAAAGCAATTATGGATAGTGAATAAAAGATTCAGGAAATTATCAAACAAGCAGATTTTGCATTTTTGAAGATTGTAAAAATAAGAAGAAACAGCACTTCCCGAAGAGGATAGGGAGGGCTGAGGATGATTTTGAAGAGGAAAGCTTTTAATGAAGAAATTGGGGAGAGTTATCTTTTCTGCGCTTTGGCAGGAGGTAACTCTTTTTTTAATATAGGCATTGGGCTTAGGGTCAAGATAACAAATCAATTTCTTCTCCTTAAATAAATAAAGTATTGAGCGACTTTTTTTGTTTTATTTTCCCTATTTCATATAAGGAAACAAAACAACTAACACGATATAACTTACACTCATAGAAATCTTATAACATTAATATAAAATCATTTCTATGCACAAAACCATTAAGAGAAAGATTGAAAATCTTGTCAAGAAAAATCTGCAAAAAAGGAAAAAATTTTTCTAGTCAGGAGTCGTTACTGCCGAAATAGCTTTTATGCAATCCACAAATTTATTTAGTAGTAAGGACTCGCGACGGTTGGTTTTACACGGAATACGCTAATTTCACGGCTTATATATATTATTTGTAGCTTATAAGTCATAAGCGGACTTAAAGTTATCTTAAAGAATAAAATTGTGAAGTTGCTAATGACTTCCGGCTTGCAGAAAGGAAAATTATAATTCAGTGGGAAATAATTAAATCCCACCCAACCGAGGTGCTAATTTTTTCCGATTTTCTTAACATCATTAGGAAAGAAACACGGATTCATTACGGCTGCCATCAGTAATGGGTAGGCAATGGGTAGGTAATGCTATTAAGGAAGTAGCTACAAACATAGATAAAATTTTCAGTTAGGTTAGCAGATAAGAGTTTTCCTTGTTTTACGGGATTTTCGGGATATAATATCCTTAAGACGCAATCCCTGATGATAGAGTAGCAACGCTTAAAAACTATATTTACTTTTGCTTTTGCGCTGAAAGAAAAGAAGTTATCAGCAGGGTTTCAGGATCAGGTAAAATAAAATAAAAAAAGGATAAACAAGAATGCAAAGGAAAATTACGCTTGGAATTGAAGGAATGCATTGCGCTGCTTGCAGTGCGCGAGCCGAAAAAGCCCTGTCACAACTGAAAGGTGTTAGCGAGGCAAATGTAAATCTCGCGTTGGAAGAAGCATACATTGTTTACGATGACAAGCAATTAACGCTGGCTGATTTTGAGCAGGCAATTGAAAAAATCGGCTTTAAAGTGAAAGAGACAGAAGAAGATAAAGAAAGTGAACAAATCCGCCAAATGCAAATAGCAAAGAAGAAAATGAGGCTTTCCTGGCTGATTACCGCTTTTGTATTGTTGTTAATGATTCCCGATATGGTTTTGGGAAGGGCAATTTTTAGCGAACGGATTGATGCCTGGCTGATGGTGATATTGAGTTTGCTGGCGATGATTTTCCCTGCCAGAAGCGTATATCTATCTGCATACAAATCAGTTAAAAGCGGAAGTGCCAATATGGATGTGCTAATTGCAATGGGCACAATTGCTTCATTGCTGGCGGCTCCTCTTTCTCTTTTTATAAAAGAAATTGCGGCAAATAGTTTTGCTGGTATTGCTGCGATGATTATCTCTTTTCATTTAACCGGTCGTTATCTGGAGGCAAAAGCGAAAGGAACTGCTTCAGAGGAAATTAGAAAGTTAATTGGTTTAGGCGCTAAAACAGCAATTATTCTGGATGCGGGCACGGAAAAAGAAATTCCGCTTAGCCAACTGAAAGCGGGAGATATATTTATAGTTAAGCCCGGAGCAAAAATTCCTACCGACGGGATTGTGGTCAAAGGGAGCAGTTCAGTAAATGAGTCAATGGCAACAGGGGAGTCCCTTCCGGTAGCTAAAAAGCCGAATGATAATGTCTTAGGGGCAACAATCAACCTTGATGGCTATTTGGAAGTGCAGGCAACAAAAGTAGGAAAAGAGACCTTTTTGGCGCAAGTGATACAAATGGTTAGAGAAGCACAGCATTCTAAAGTGCCTATACAATTGCTGGCAGATAAAATAACTGCTGTTTTTGTTCCCGTGGTGCTATGTTTGGCAGTGATTGTTTTTGCGGTCTGGCTGCTTTTTCCTGATCCAATGCAAGATATTGCTTCTGTTATAATAAGCGTTATTCCATTGCAGGTTCCAGTTAAAGGTTTGGCGGCTGCATTGATGGCTTCCATAGCAACTTTGGTAATTGCCTGTCCCTGTGCACTGGGTTTAGCAACTCCTACCGCTTTAATGGTGGGAAGTGGATTAGGAGCTAAAAACGGGATTTTAATTCGCAACGGCGAAGCACTACAAAGAATGAGAGAACTGAATACAATGGTTTTTGATAAGACAGGAACTTTGACTAATGGCGTTCCGCAATTGCTTAAGATTGCTTGTTTCCAGGGACCGGAAAAGGAAAATCTGATGATTGCAGCTGCTTTGGAACAGGCATCGGAACATCCTTTGGCTGCGGCCTTGGTGAAAGCGACAAATACTATGGAACTGCCTGTGCGGGAGGATTTTATGGCTATCCCCGGAAAAGGAGTTAAAGGCAAAATATACGGAAAACAATATCTTTTAGGCAGTGCGGACTTTCTGCAGGAAGAGGGAATAACTCTGAAAACATTTACTGAGGAATCACTAAACTATGCTACCCAAATTGGACTGGCAACAGAAGCGGAATTGCTTGCCTGGTTCTATCTTGCTGATACAATTAAAGATAATGCTACCGAAGTGATTGCGGAATTGAAGCGAAGAAGAATTAAAAGCATTATGATTAGTGGAGACCAGGAAAAAACAGCTATTGCCATTGCAGAAAAATGCGGTATTCAAGAAGTGCTGGCTCCTGTGCTGCCTGGCGATAAAGCAATGAAAATTAAGGAATTACAGGAAAGGGGTTTAATAGTGGGAATGGTGGGGGATGGCATTAACGATGCTCCTGCTTTAAAACAGGCAGATATTGGCTTTGCAATGAGCTTGGGAACCGATATTGCCATTGAGACAGCAGATATAACTCTTCTCCGGAACGACCTAAAACTGATTCCAATAGCGATAGACCTCTCCCAAAAGACCTTTACCAAAATTAAACAAAATTTGTTTTGGGCTTTTTTCTATAATTTGATTGCGATTCCCCTAGCCGCGTTTGGTGTTTTACATCCTGTAATTGCAGAAATGGCAATGTCATTTAGTAGTGTGACAGTAATCACTAATGCTAATTTGCTGAAAATGAAAAAAAATTAGCCATAATGTATTGATGGATAAAAGAATAGGTCTGGGATGAACAGGATGATAGGGATATACAGGATTTGATGATATAATACCTTCCGGGAAAACGATGTAAACCATCCGGAAAAACGACGTAAACCGTCCGGAAAAACGACGTCCCCGTCGTTTAAAAAACTTAGCTCTTGGTTGACGAGGATGTCAACCTTCCGGTTTTTTGATTGACCGGGAGGTCAACTGTCCTGGATTAAACCCTCTCAAGCTTTATCTATGTTCAGGATTCTATTACTTCCACATTAGCGCGAGGAACAATAATTCTTGTGCCGTCTTCAAATTCCGCTTCCAGGACACGAACAAGGGTCTCCGATTCCACTTTTGTAAGTTCTTCGGGCAAAGCCGTAACTTTGGCAATGCGGCCAAAATGCGGTTGACGGATAATTCTGATCACGGTTCCGATTTCCAGAATAGGCATAGTAACTTCTTTAGCTACCAGTTCCTGTTCTTCAAACTGCAACGGAATAATGATTTCCGGACGAATAACACCGGCACGGATTTGGGTTCTGCCATGAATTGATGTTTTATAACCCTCAAAACGCTTTAACAAATTAAATGTCTTTTGTGCCATATTAATTCTACCAAAACCCTCAGTGCAAACGATAGTAATTCCGATATTTTCGTGTCCTGTAATAGCAACCCCAATATCATAACCGAGTAATTTTTTAATATCTTGATCGTCAATACCGCCGGTAATAATAGCTTTTACACCATTTTTACGAGCTATATCAATAGCATGATAAGGAGCAAAGGCACCGGCAACAATTATTTTTCCTGCACAGGAAGAATCAATTTTGGCAACATCCAATTCATCATCCGAGCTATCAGCTATCATTTTTAATTCGCCAAAGGTTTCACCTCCGAGTCCAAAAATACCTTGAATATAGGCACTTTTATTTTCAATGATGACTCCTTCATCTTCAATAATATCGGTTACTAAACCATCAATAAATGCCTTCACCTGAACAGGAATGCGGGGTTCACGAAGTAAAATTTGACCAGTTACGGAAGATATATTTTCCACCTCTCCTTCAATGGGAGATAGAACTTCAGTTTTCATTATACCGAGCCCGAAAAGTCCTTTGGTCTCAGCCAGGACAGTGTTTTTGGTGATTTTGTCTCCCGGCTTAATTTTAATGAAATTTACTAATTGCTGAGGAGTTACGCCAAGTTTATTGGCAAGGTTGAAAGGTATCACTTTACCTGGCAGTAGAGTTTCGGCAACAACATTTTCAGCTTTTACTTTATCACCTTTTTTAACGAGAACCTGCCCTTTCAAAGGCAGAATGCGTTCTTTGCGTAAGATTATACTATCAGTAACGGTTAAACCGGCAGAATATGCTTGTCCCATTTTTTATCCTCCTATGATAAAATATTTTCGGGGTATACTATCAGAGCTTTCATCCACTTTTTAAGGGCTGAGATGCGTTCATTTTTATCGGTTGGTAAAACAAAGGGTTGACGCCCTCTGGTATCTAAAACAATACCAACAACTCCACCGTGCAGATCTACGGTTATTTCTTTCTTCCTGTCTGCATCTAAAATTAAGCCACTATGCGTTTTTAAGGTTGCTTTAGCTACCTTTCCAATCTCACAGGGAATTAAACGCATTTCTCCAAAGGGGATATCTTCTTCAAAAACAGAGCCATCAGGAAGTTCCAGTTTGGCATAAAGAGCAGGTTTACCAATTTTGCTTTTACCTACAGGGGCTACGCAAGTTCCCAAATAAATCATACAATCCTTACGGAAAACCTCTGTAGCAGCTTTTGAACTTATTTCAGATAGCACACCTAAATGGGGCATCATAAAAATGCTATCTACAGAAAGACGGGTTATTCCTTCAGGTAGAAAAGCATCAATTAACATCATCACGGTCTGATTTCTGCGTGGAGCATGAGATAAAACTCCTCCGCTACCAACTAAAAGGTCTAAAGTCATCATATTTACAATTGTTTCTCCGGAAACGGATTGGGAGAATGCTTCTGAAATATCACGCTGTTTTTGCATCCCTTTTAAGGAACTGGCAAAGGACTTATGCTGCTCAAAAGCCAAACGCAATGCTTCTTTGGCAATTGCTTGTTCCAAAACAAGCTCTTCCAACAGAGAAGGAATCGTTGTAGGACGAATCATCTTGTTTTTAATCATATTGCGCAGTTCACTTTCATTAATGTCAAAAGGCACCCAACGCATAATATTTTCCAGTCCTGCGGAAGCCAGAACATTGGAAATACTGTAGCTTAAACCTAAATTAGCACTGACCGTGCGGTTGAAAATGAAGTCCTTGGTAAAAACGCTGAAGATATCAGTTGTAGCGCCACCGATATCAACACCTACAACTTCAATATTTTCTTCTTTAGAAATTGCCTGCATAATATTTCCTACAGCTGCTGGAGTTGGCATAATAGGAACTTGTTCGTGATCAGGACCAACAGTCCATTCCATCAGTTTGTTATAGCCAGGTGCTTGTTTCATAACATGTTCCATAAAAAGATTGTGAATCTTTTCTCTGGCTGGAAGCAGGTTTTCAATTTCCAGTTTGGGACGAATGTTATCAGTGATAATCAAATCCACTTTTTCACCGAGGGTTTTGACAATTTCTTCTCTGGCATCTTTATTGCCGGCATAAATAACTGGCAATTTGTAACCGGAACCGAGACGGGGTTTAGGATCCGCACTAGCAACCAATTCAGCCATTTCTACAACATGTTTAACTGTGCCGCCATCTTCACCGCCTGCCATTAAAATCATATCGGGTCTCAGTTCCCGGATACGTTCAATTTTTTCATGATTCATTCTTTTATCGTTACTGGCAATCAGGTCCATAACAATTGCTCCAGCTCCTAAAGCTGCTCTTTCGGCACTTTCACCTGTCATAGAAGCAACAACTCCAGTAACCATCATTTGTAATCCACCACCTGCGGAAGATGTTGAAACATAAGCATCAACACCAATATCACCTTTACGGGGGATAACGAATTCGCCGTTTTCCATAAATTTGATATTAGGATTGTGATATTTCAAGCGTGCCAGTTCTTCCAATTCCTGTGTGGCATTGATAACACCTTTGGTAACATCGTTTAAGGGTGCTTCTACAGTTGTAGGTGCTTCTCCGCGAATGGTTTGACGAAATTCTCCATCTATCCATTCAATTAAAATTGCCTTGGTAGTAGTGCTGCCACAATCAGTTGCAACAATACGGGTAAGGCGTTTCTCATCGTATTGCATATATCCTCCATTTATTCAAGCAGTTTTATTTTTTCTCTTAAATCTTTTGTTGAAAAATGCTTTTCTTTTAGCTTTGCGATGCTCTCTTTTAAGCTTATTTTCCTTTCTGCGTTCACGAGTGTAAATTTCATCCAGTTCGTCCATTCTTTTAATAAGTTTCTTCAGGTTATTTTCATCTTCCATCATAATGGCAAACTGCTGATATTTTTTAGAATCAAAAATGATTTCAGCTACCGGAAGAATAAAAAAAAGTGCCTGACTTCCAATTCCGTGTAAAGGACGGAGGGACTCCAAAAGCAGAATTCCTGCAGGAGCTAAATGCCTTTCAGCAATGAATTTTGCCACCTTTTCAAGCATTTCATTTATTTCGCTTTCTGAGGTCTCGGGTCGTATTTCCCAAAAGTCCTTATTCATTTTAAGCTCTTGCAACAGTTATGGCACAAATTTTTTCTGCTCCTGCAGAGTGTAGGGTTTTGGCAATTTCATTTAAAGTGCTGCCTGTAGTGAAAACATCATCAATTAAAATAATTTTTTTCCCTTCCACCAGTTTTTTATCTTTCACTTTGAAGGCACCCTCTAAATTCTTTATTCTATGATCGCGGGAAAGCAGGGTTTGGCTTAAAGTATTTATTCTTCTTTGCACAGGGTTAAGATAAAGCATATCAATCAATTGAGCTACAGCATAAGCAATCAAATCGGATTGATTGTAACCCCGTTCTCTTTTTCTTACTCTATGCAAGGGAACTGAACATATATAGTCGTAATTTTTTAAAGCTGTGTGGGATTCAATCAATTCTGCAATCGGCAAGGCAAAATAGCCGGCTGGAGAACTGTAACCTTCATACTTTAAAATATGTATCAGGTCTCTAACAGGACCTGAATAGCGAAAAATAGAGATAGCAGAATCAAAATTAAATTGTCCTTCAGCACAGAACTCACAGGGAAGTTTTTTATTTTCACTTCCACAAACAGGACAGGTTCCTTCTCCAATTAAATACAGCTTCGCCTCACAATCAGAACAAATAACCTGATGACGGTCATCTATTCTGTTTCCACAAACCAAACAGGCAGGTGGAATCAGGAGTTCTAAGATTTTATTCCAGAGCTTTTTCAATTGCAGCAAAAATCCACCTTCCATCTTTATGGGGAACTGTTTCTGTAGCAGAACGTTCAGGATGCGGCATCATTCCTAAAATGTTTCGTTGTTTATTACAAATTCCGGCAATATTATCCAATGAGCCATTGGGATTACTATCTATATTTAAATTTCCCTTTTTATCACAATAGCGGAAAAGAATTTGGTCGTTATCTTGCAGTTGTTTTAAACCATCGGATTCAATATAAAAATTGCCTTCTTTATGCGCTATAGGAATATCCAAAACTTTCCCTTTGCCAATGCTTTGAGTGAAAGGACTGGCTACTGTTTCCACCCGAATATATTGATGCTGGCAGATAAAACATAAATTTTCATTCATTAGCAATGTTCCCGGTAGTAAACCACATTCCGTTAAAATCTGAAAACCGTTACAGATACCAAGTAATAAACCTCCTTTTTGGGCAAAAGCGATAACTTCTTTTACTATAGGAGAAAACCTGGCTAAAGCTCCACAGCGAAGATAATCTCCATAGGAAAAACCACCAGGCAAAATCACTAAATCCGGTTTCTCCAAATCAGTATCTTTATGCCAGATAAGCTTTGTCTGATGATTCCTGCAAAGGCAAACTTTATAGACATCGTGATCACAATTAGAACCAGGAAAAGTTACAACACTAATACGCAAGATATTACTCCTCAGAAATTATTTCATAGTGATAGGTCTCAGTATTAGGATTAGCCAAAAGGTCTTGGCAAATTTGTTTTACTTCCTGGCTTACTTGTTCTCTGTTATCATTCATAAATCTCATTTCTATATATTTACTGATGCGGGTTTCAATCACCTCTGTGTAACCCAGATTATGCAGAGAATTAGTAACTGCTTTACCTTGCGGATCAAGAACATTAGGTTTCAGTTGAACATAAATCTTGGCTTTCAGCATTGCTTATCCTTTCGCTTATTTCTCAATTTATCCTTGTCTTTTAACTTTAGATTTTAGTCAATACTTTTGTTTAGAATAGCAACAAGGATATTACGGATAATACGGATTTACACGGATATAGGAATAAGAAGGGGATTTTTAGAATTTATAGGATTTTTATCCTCCCTTCTCAATTCTTCATTTATAATTAGAGAACAGGAAATGAAGGGATGTAATTTATTCCAGAAATATCCCTCCGCTCTCTGCCCTTCGCTCTAAGTTCTCACATTTTACATTCTTCCGTCCCTTTTAACTACATAGTTACAATCCTTGTATTTATATGATAGTCCTGCAAAATTGGTAGATTAGCAAGAGCTGTTTTATAATTTGCAAGTTGATAAGGATCGTAAATATCTCCGCTTTTGTAATCTACAATTAAAATCTCTTTTTCAGCAGTATTCACCATCAAACGGTCTATCCTGAGAACTTTTCCCTTCGCAACTATTTCTTGTTCGGTAAAGATATTATTCCAGCCAGAAGCAAAAAGATAGGGATTTGCAGCACAGACATTTTTACAGCGTTCCGCCAGTTGGTCTATTTGGAAGCGGGTAAAAATAGCTCCATAGCGGCTCAGGCATCTGTAATAAGCATATTTATGTTCTTTTGTTTCATTGCGGATAAGGAAGGACATATAAAAATGCAATAAATCCCCAATCAGTTTTGGGCGTTCAAATAGATAGTATGTTTTAAGGTCTTTCACGGCAGGAAGGTCTATAGGGACTAAATGATCCCAATTTATAGGTTTATGATGACGAATTTTTATATGAGAATTGATTTGTTCCAGATTAGTTTTTGGGGATTGGGAAGAAAAAAATGTTCCTTTCTTATTCTCCTGCAGGCAGCTTTTTTCAATATAAACTCCGCGTTCATCAGGAGTGGAATTCTTAAAATGAGCTAAAACAGAATTACAAAGTGCTACAGTCAGATTATCTTCTTTATTTGCATTATAATAGTCCTCCCATCCCTCCTTAAACTTGTAACCGAAATAGAGATGTAATTTTTGTTCTGCTCGGGTTATAGCTACATAGAGGTTATTTAATTCTTCCAGTTGTTCTCTTTTCCTGTTTTGGAGATAGAGATCGGCATAGCTTGATGTTTTCAGGATTTTCTGATAATGTAAACTGAGCCCGAAATCCCGAATTCGGTTAAATGTGTTTCCTTCATACTCTAATGCCCAATTAAGGGTTTTACTATTTGTTCTATGTTTTCCGGAAAGGTTACAGAAAACGAAAACCCGATTAAATTGTAAGCCCTTAGATTTATGGATGGTTAGAAGCTGTAAACTGTCATCAGCATTCACAGATACCTGTTTAAAATCCTCAGCATTGGCATTATCTTTAAAATAGGTAAGTAAATCGGGAAAAGAAGTTCCTTTATTAGAAGCAGCTAACTGGTGTGCTGATAAAATATCCAGAAAGCGATGTAAATTCAAATAGTCCCGTTCACTTGGCTGTTTGGAGGGTAAACAAAGGTCTATCATTTCTCTGCATATTTCAGTTGCTTTTTTGTTTTCTTGTTGCCAAGAGAGTTGGTAGAATTCATTTACGATAGGTATAGCCGAAAAATCCGCTTTTACAGGTTTTTGTTTATCTTTTTGCACTTCTATTGTTCGGGAAATGATATTAAGGGTTTGTTTCATTACTTTTGTATTGATTAGCACATAGTCGGAACGCAGAAAGGAAATAAAATCCATCCAGTCACCCCAGGCTAAAAAACGCAGCCAGGAAAGCAAAGGAGCTACATAATGATGTTCTATAATAGACCTGTTGGGTTGAAATAAACTGGTTTTGCCGCTTAAATCCAATGCCTGCTGAATTTTTGTAAGTTCTTCATTGGTTCTACATAAAATAGCAATTGATCCGGAAGCATCTTTTTCCAGAGCCGGCACAACCATCCTTTCTACAAAATCCGTGTAAATATCTTTTTCACTATCAGCAGCAGCTATGCTTGTGGAGAAATTTTTCAGGCAGAATTCAATTTCTGTTCCTGGTTCTTTTGTTATTTCTGCGCTCTCAATATGTTTATAATCCCATTGCATTTCTTTTTCTTGCAGTAAATTACGCAGTTCTGTAGCTATAAAAACCTGATTGATAAATTCCATTAGAGTAGGACCGCAACGGTAACTTTTATCTAATGCCTCAATGGAAAGATCTTTTAATGCCGGAAAAATATCTTTCAGATTCAGCAGTAAATCGCGTTCACCACCCCTCCAGCCAAAAATGGATTGTTTTTCATCACCCACAACTATTAAGCCCCCAAAAGGTTTGGAACCTTCTCCGGCAGTAATTTCTTCTATAATGGGCTTCAACACATTAAATTGAATCAGGGAAGTGTCCTGAAATTCATCTATTAGTAAAAAGCGGGTTCTATGGCTTAAGAATTGATAAAATTCCGTTGCGGAAACAGCACTTTCGGGATTTAGAAAGGGTGGTTCTTCACTGAAAAGGGCTTCAAAAGTGAACCAGGTTATGTCATCATAAGTTAAATTTTTATAACGATAAAGCAAGCGATCGTATTCATCCAGTATACTTTTCCATATTTGAATAATTTCCTCTTGTTCGGGAAGATATAATTTCAGCATCAAATAATCAGCTAGATAGCGTTTTGCTTCATTTTGGGTATTCTGCAGTTCAATATTTTCTGCTGCAAATTTCTTGTCGCTAATTTTCTGTTTACTCCAAATATTGTTTTTATCTAATATGTATAGCAGTTTTTCTGCCGCATCCAAATTAAGCTGTTTTAAGTTATTGACAATAGCAATAGGAGTTATGGCATCTCTCACAACCAAATTTTTAAAGTCCTTATTAAAATAATCTTCCAAAGATGCACTACCCAAAGCAGAACAGATATCTGCTACTAATGCTATAAACTGTTGCATTGCTTTCAGGAATTTTTGATAGAATTCATTCGGCTCGGTTTGGGGGTTTAAATTCATTAAAGTTCCGTTTAAAGCAGCAGCATTATTAGTTTGGCGTTTAGTAATCATATAATAGAGCCAGCGTTGTGCAATTAAAGAACAGAAGAAAAAAGTATACTCATCCAAAGAGCGGCTGATTTTCCGGCTTAATAAATTTTCAATTTTTTTCCTTAAATTCGGTTGCATAATATGCTCCAGCAAAAAGGGCATAATCTTTTTCACAGCTTCAGTATCTATCTCATAATGTTCAATATTTCGTAAGGGACGCACAATATTACGAAAGATTTGTCCCGTGTAAGAATCAATAGTCATAACTTGCAAATGGCTTTGATCGCAGATTAATTCCTTGCGTGCACTGAGCAGTAAATTCTTTTCCTGTTCACTTAAGGGGAGTTCTTTTAATTTATTAAGTTTTCGGAGGTTTAATAATAATTCTTTTTGTTCCTTTTGTTTTTCTTCCGTTTCCGGTTCAGAAAGCAACAGTTCAAGGTGTTTAATAATCCTTTCTCTAATTTCTGCAGTTGCTTTACGCGTAAAAGTTAAAACGAGGATATTATCCAAAGAAAATTCACTATTTCCGTAATATTTCAAGATTAGGGAAAGGAATTCTAGGGAAAGACGGTAGGTTTTTCCGGTTCCAGCACTGGCACAAATTATTCTGCAGTTATTTTCAATCATTTCAGACCTCCTTTTCCGCTTAACAAATCAGCTCTGGTAATATTTTGCCAACGCTGTCTATCAATTGTTTTGGTAATTGTGCTATAACCATTTGCCAGACACAATTCCAGATTATCCAAAATTTGCTGCTTCAGTTTATTGCGTTTTTCTTCATTTACACCTTCCGTTTTATCCGTAGGGTCTAAAATATTCCAAAAGAGTGAAGAAACAGCATTTGGCGGTAGAACATCATCCAAAAGATAATAATACCATTCATAAATACAGAGTTGACGATAGTCATGACTGCCTGTTTTGAAATCAACAATGAGAGCTTTATTTTCCAGTTCAATACGCAGGTCTGCTTTTCCCCGGATGCAAATAATATATTCCTTATTGTTCCAAACGACCTTTCCCAGTTGTTTATAGTTCATTTCTGAAGGGAGAATTTTATCTTCTTCCGGAATAAGTATAAAGTTTCTTCCCTCAACCTGTTTTTTCAGCCAGTCATTATAGAAAAAGAAGAGGGATTCAGACAATTTTTTTGCCAAAATTTCACCTAAAAAATCAGCATTATAGTTCTTTGGTATTTGATATTTCATTCTTTCTGAAGCAATTACATTTTTCAGCTGATTTACCAGTTTTTCACTATCACCAAAAAGGGTTTCCAGACCTGTGTGGGAATTGTGAAGTCCTTTCAATTCAGATAAAGTTGTAGAAAAATAGTTATGCATTATGTTCCCGAAAAGTTTATAACTTATTGTCTCTTCAGCTTCCCAATTTTGAGCCGAGATTTTGCTTTTGTTTTCTACAAACCAGAGGAAGGGATTTTTCAAAAATTGAATAAGGGCTGAAGCACTAAAATTAATATGATTATCCTTATAAAAATCGGCAACAGGATCGGAAGGAATTATAAAGAAATCCTCCGTCAGGTCTTTATTTATAGCGCAAAGTTCCGGATCTTCAAGTTCGGGAATTGTTTTACTTATTGGCTCCCAATTATATACATCCGGTAGAGAAACAATCACTTTTCTTTTTTTCAATAAATCCTCTTTTTCATTTTGCAGCAGTTCTTCCAGTTCACCTAAAAAGGAACTGGGGCTGATATCGCGTTCTTGATTTACATAGCTGAAACAAATTGCCCGTTCTGAACACAGTAAAAGATGGAAGAAATAATAGCGTTCCCGGTTTCTAATATCTATAAATGTTTTGAGACCTAATTTTGACCGTTGGGATTCATTGAATAACCATACAGGAGTTGGACTGGAAGGAATAATACCTTCAATCATCTGAAAAA
The DNA here is from genome assembly GCA_023227825.1 of Candidatus Cloacimonas sp. Lineage (GTDB taxonomy): Bacteria > Cloacimonadota > Cloacimonadia > Cloacimonadales > Cloacimonadaceae > Cloacimonas. The sequence goes on from JALOCJ010000006.1 coordinate 65,992, forward strand.
AAGCTAAAGTGGAAAAACTTCTATTTCGTGCATCCAGTAGATTGCTAATTTCCCATTCGGGAGTTAGGGCTTCCTTTTTTTGGTAACTGATTTTACTGCTTTTCAGAAAATTCAAAAGTAAATCAAGCAAGTTTAAGCCAATATTATCTTCAGCAAAAATCTGTTTCCAGGAATTTATCAACCCCAAATTTTCAATAGCCATAAAGTTTGCCATTCTTTCCCAGAAAACAGGTAGAATATCAGTATATTGTTTTTCGTTATCATCCAGCAATTTATTCAGCTGTAAGCCATTGGAACTATCTATTAAATTGCAGAGTTCTTTCAGATTTTGGGCTTTACCAAAGGCATTGGTTAAATTGTAATATTCTCCTACGAAGTTTTTCAGGGTTGGCAAATTCGCAGTTAGAAACAAAGCATTATCAACATAAAGATAATCCCAATTGATTAAAATACTAAGTTCCAGACGCAGCTGGCTTACATAATCTTCAAGTTCCAAGCCACTTTGTTTATCGTAAAAATAGTTACAAAACCAATCCTCGGAGATATAATTCGCCAATATTTTTATTGGTAGATAACCATTACTTTCTTTTATTGCCTTAAGTCCCGCCAAAATTGCGGAAAGCATTTTATAAATATTCCCTTCACAGAAAGAATAATTATCCGGTTTAAAAAAATGTTCTTCAGGAAAGTAATGACTATAGCTTTTCAAATGAAAACAGCTATCAATAATAGCGCAATTATGATATTCCTTATCCAAATTCCAGGAGAGGAAAGATAAAGCCATCTGCGTTTCATTATCCGTTTCTATAAATTCCAGGGAGGGTTTTTGTTTTAAGGAATTCCAGGATTCCTGCAAATCAAAATCTTTTACTTTCCAGTTTTCAGCATTACCTTCTATTTCCAAACTATGAGTAATAATTGTAACTCTGTTTCCTGAATCCTCAAGAGCTTTTATTTGTTGTTTTTCCAAAGCACTGTAATAATATTGATTGAGATAAAAAATATTTAAGCCCTGCCAGGGGACAGAAATATTAGCGGAATTCAAGTAAAAAATGGAATCACTGAAACCTAATACATTGATGTATTTTTGATAGTTACCGCGGATAGTTAAAATCTTCTGCAAATATATCTCCTGCCATTCCTGTAAGGGAAAAGATCCGGAATTCACCATTTCTTCAAGGTCCGGAATGGTTACACATTCTTCACAGAGTTCTTCAAAGAAATCAAAAAAACGCGTTCCCCAGTCCACAATATCACTGTAATTATATATATGAAAAAATTCCCGTTCGCTTTCTTCCATTACTAGATACAGGCAAAGCAGTCGTTTTTCATCTGTCAATAAGGGTTGTTTAGGTAAAATAAGAGCAGAACGCAATTCTTCCATACTGTAAAAACCGCACCAGGAAAGGTCCCAATTGTTCAAAAATTCTCTGGCAGCTCTTTTAGCCGCCCTCAAAGTTGGGAAAATAAGAAGAGAATCCGGCTGAACAAGTTTTTGGACTATTGTATCCAGATTCTCTGATAAAGGATAATGCAAAAATTTCATTACTTTTTCTCCTTTTCCGGATTAACGACATCCCCGTCGTTCACAAATCCCGGATGAACGACTTCCCCGTCGTTCACAAATCCCGGATGAACGACATCCTCGTCGTTCAACTTACAAGCAAAATATTTCTTTCTACTAACTATTCGGTAACAATATTAAGAACAATAGGTGGTTGACCAGGAGGTCAACCTTCCGGTTTTTTGGTTGACCAGGAGGTCAACCTTCTGGTTTTTTTGGTTGACCAGGAGGTCAATCTTCCGGTTTTTATAATAAAGGAGAAACCAGACGGCAAATGGATTCTTTTGTTTTTTGCAGCATACTACGCTGTCTGAATTTCTCGGGATTGATTTTACTACTGTATAAAAGGTCTTCTTCAAATTGCCTAATTGCCTCAGCACAGACCGTTTTATCGTATATTACGGCAGCAAGCTCAAAATTTTGTTTAAAACTGCGTATATCCATATTGGCAGTTCCAATGAGCAGAACTTCATCATCCACAATCAATATTTTGGAATGATTAAAGCCTCTGTGATAAGTCCAAATTTCTACTCCAACCTCTAAAAGTTGTTGAAAATAACTGCGAGAAGCCCAATAAACCAGAAAATGATCCGGTTTATCAGGAATCAGTATTTGAATTTGGACATTGCTGATAGCTGCAGTTTTCAAAGCAATAAGTAAGCTTTCGTTCAAAATTAAATAGGGAGTAGAAATCCGAATACTATGTTTAGCATAAGTTATAGAAGCAAAATATAACTGCATAATGCTGTCATAATCACTATCGGGACCATCAGCCACAATTTGCATCGGTAAAAATCTTTGTTTCAGAGGAGGATTGACAGGAAGATATTTATTCAATAAATCCTCTTGCATCAAATTTTTTCCGGTTACAAAATTCCAATCCGCTAAAAAGATTGATTGCAGAGCATTAACTGCCTGACCTGCAATTTCGGCTAAGGAATCACGCCAGTAACCATAATAGCTTTTTTTGCCTAAATATTTATCTCCAATATTCAAACCGCCCAAATATGCCTTTTCTCCATCCACGATTACCAGTTTACGATGATTTCTATAATTTAACCGACTGTTTAAAAAAGGAATCCAAACAGGCATAAAAGGAACAAATTCCACTCCTGCATCGCGCAATTCCTGTTTAAATGATTTTTTTAGCATCCAGCAACCTACATCATCATAAATAAAACGCACTTCAACACCTTCCAGTGCTTTTTGAATCAATAACTTTTGTAAAGTGTAACCTGTTTCATCAGCAAAAATAGAAAAATATTCCAGATGTACAAAATGCCGGGCTGTAATAATACCTTCCAAAATTGCCTTAAATGCTTTTCCCGTATCGTTATATAAAGTTACATAGTTATTTGTGGTTAGTGTAGCTTTACTGTTATTTTCCAATAATTTATTAAGTCGGGCAGTTAAATCATTCTGCCAATTGTGTTCTATATTTATGGGATGCTTTTGAACATAAGATAACAGTAATTTTGTATCAGCATACCTTTTTTTGCTGAATAAACGCTTTTTCCGCCAATTTCTGCCAAAAAACAAATAAAATATAAAGCCCACTACCGGCAGAAAAATAAGCACCAAAATCCAAGCCATAGTTGTTGCCGGAGAACCATTTTCCATTACTATGATGAGAATAATTAAAACTATGGAAATTCCAAATAAAATATTGATAATTCGTAAAGTTACTTTACTGAATGTATCCAGAACTGTACCACCAACTATAATCTGCGTGAGGGAAGCAATTAAAAACAAACTTATCAGCAAACCTATAATCAGCGCCAGGGAATCCCATAATTTATTGGAAGTTAAAATAATTCACCTCTTTTTTAGTAAAACCGTTTATATTCACTTCATTCTGATTACTATTATCAACACCTTATAAAAATTCAGGAAAAGATTGTCAAGAGGAAAAGCCAGTAAAATAGCAAAAGGGTTTTTAAGGATAGTTTTGCAGGACAGATTGAATGGATAAAAATGATTATATCGTCCTGAAATAATAAAAAATAAGAAGGAATACCATAGAACGACAAAAGTAATGTCTTGTTGCTCAGAACAGAAGTTCTGCTCCCATCATTATCTTAATTTACAAAATTACTTTGTGGACTTAGTATAACTGCCTGTTGCCTAGTCACTTCTTTTACGACTCTTTAACGATTCTTTAACACTTCCTTAACTTTGTTAAGGAGTCGTTAAAGAAATGTTGATGCAGCATAAAAGATATAACTTGGCAGGAAATATTGCGCAGCTGAGAGAATGAGGGGTAGCTATTAAGGATTAAATTATCCCCAATCTGCAACAAGCAATTCATTTTTCTTGACAGCAGCAGGTAAATTTACTATCAGGAACAAAATATTTCAGGTTATAATAAATGAAGAACAGAAGAAAGAATGAGGAATGGTATTATCCAAGACAATGAATTGATTAACAAGCAGTTAGTTGATATTAGTAAGTTCTCTTTAACAGTGAGTGGGGATTTTCAGCTCGCTATTGCAGTGAAACTTGCTGTGAAGGACTTTAAAATAAATTAAGCTAAAGGAAAAAAGGAATGCTCGCGTGAAAAAATCAGGACTTCCAATCATAATAATTATAATTCTCTTTACTTTTTCCTGCAAGCAATCAGAGAAAAATCAAAAAAAGGGCATTGTAGTTCTTTCTCCGGAAGTGGCAGAAATTATTTGCGCGCTCAATGCTGAAAATGAGATTACGGGTATTACAGCTGAATGTAATTATCCCCCCTCTCTCCAACAAAAAAAAATAGTCGGCTCTTTTAGCAGTATTGATAAAGAAGCCATTATAGCTCTTAATCCCCGGTTAATTTTTTGCAGTTCTTTGGAGCAGGAAAGCATAGCTCTTGACCTGAAAAATCTGGGATTTCAAGTGGAAGTTATTTATCCTGAAAGTATTAACGCAATGTTTTCAGACATAGAAAGAATTGGAACTCTTATTCGAAGAAAAGAAGCTGCAGAAAAACTCGTAAAGGACTTAAAAGAGGAAAAAGAAAAAATTAAGGCAAATTCACAAGGCAAACTTCGTCCCAAGGTCTATCTGGAAATATACAGAAATCCTTTAATGAGCGTATCCGATTCCTCTTTTGTAGGCGAATTAATTGAAACAGCAGGAGGAGATAATATTTTTCCTAGGCTGGAACGTGACTATGCTAGAATAAATCCTGAGGCAGTTATTTCTGCTAAACCCGATATTATGATCTGTTATTCACAGGACACATTGGAAAATATTATTAACCGTAAGGGCTGGCAAAATATACCAGCTATCCAAAAGAGAAAGATTTTCTTTGAGAAGGACATCAATCCTGATCTGATTCAACGTGCCACTCCTCGCTGTATTGAAGGAATGATGATTTTAGCCAAATTATTTGAGGACTGGCAGAAAGAACAATGAAAAAAATATTAAGTCCGATTCTGTGGCTCTTGATCGGTGTAGGTATTATTATTGCATATCTTACATTAGGTAAGCCGGATACGAATATTATTACTCAGGTTAGAATTCCCCGTTTGCTGTTAACTTTTTTTACCGGAATGGCTTTAGCCGGAATCGGTTCTATCTATCAACTTATGCTTGCCAATCCCTTAGCCGAACCATATATTTTAGGAATTTCTTCCGGGTCCGCTTTTGGCAGTATACTTCTTGGCATATCGGGACTGATTATTTTGATGCCTGTTGGAGGTTTTCTTGGTGCAGGGCTTACTATGCTGCTGGTTTGGAAACTTGCTCATCAAAAAGGAAGGTTTGATAAAAGCCGTTTATTGATTGCCGGTGTGATTGCCGGGATGTTTTTTTCTGCCGGTATTTCACTGCTTATGTATCTTCATCAGCAAGATACAGCTCTAATTTTAGGAACTCTGATGGGTAATTTGGGTCATATATTTACTACGGGTGAATGGACTTTTTTCTTAATTCTGACAGGGCTGTCTCTTGTTATTCTTCTCTATCTCTTTTTCCAGTCCACTACAATTGATATTTTAAGCTGTGGAGATTTGTATGCTGCAAGCTTGGGAATAAATGTCTTATCTCTGCGGCGAAAAATTTTTATCCTCACTTCCATAGTTATTGGAATTAGTGTATCTTATGCCGGAATAATTGGTTTTGTCGGATTAATTATTCCGCACATCGTTCGCTTTTTCATTCCTTCAGGACAGAAAAAAATATATCTGCTGTCATTATGGTCTGGAGGTATCTTTCTGCTTGCTTGTGATATGCTCGCTAAATATTTGCTGTCTATGGAATTACCGGTAGGAATAATTACTGCCTTTATCGGTTGTCCCTTTTTTATGTGGCTTCTTTTGAAAAAACAAAGTTGACACATATAAATTTGCAATAGGGATTAAAAGGATTATACGAATTCACTCTGATTTTTCTTTCTTTGTTGATGTATTGTTCTTTTTGAACGACGAGGACATCGTTCTTCCGGGCTTTGTGAACGACGAGGACATCGTTCTTCCGGGCTTTGTGAACGACGAGGACATCGTTCTTCCGGAAGGTTGACGTCCTCGTCAACCATCTATTGTTCCTAATATTGTTACCGAATAGTTAGTGGAAAGAAATATTTCTTTTGCAAGTGGAACGACGGGGACGTCGTTCTTCCGGGCTTTGTGAACGACGAGGACGTCGTTCTTCCGGAAGGTTGACGTCCTCGTCAACCACCTATTGTTCCTAATATTGTTACCGAATAGTTAGTGGAAAGAAATATTTCTTTTGCAAGTGGAACGACGGGGACATCGTTCTTCCGGGATTTGTGAACGACGGGGACGTCGTTCTTCCGGAAGGTTGACGTCCTCGTCAACCATCTATTGTTCCTAATATTGTTACCGAATAGTTATTGGAAAGAAATATTTCTTTTGCAAGTGGAACGATGGGGACATCGTTCTTCCGGGCTTTGTGAACGACGAGGACGTCGTTCTTCCGGAAGGTTGAAGTCCTCGTCAACCATCTATTGTTCCTAATATTGTTACCGAATAGTTAGTGGAAAGAAATATTTCGTTTGCAAGTGGAACGACGGGGACGTCGTTCTTCCGGGATTTGTGAACGACGGGGACATCGTTCTTCCGGAAGGTTGACGTCCTCGTCAACCATCTATTGTTCCTAATATTGTTACCGAATAGTTAGTGGAAAGAAATATTTCTTTTGCAAGTGGAACGACGGGGACATCGTTCTTCCGGGCTTTGTGAACGACGGGGACATCGTTCTTCCGGGATTTGTGAACGACGGGGACATCGTTCTTCCGGAGAAGAAAACCCCGGTATAAATACCGGGGTTTTACTTTATACATTTTGAGGAAGGGTTTTCTTATTTCATTAACATCATTTTACGGGTTTCAACCTTACCCTCGGTAGAAAGGCGATAGAAATATAGACCGCTGGTAACTTTGTTACCATTATTATCCGTTCCATTCCAAACAACGGTGTTTTTACCAAAATTGGCAATACCATTATGAAGGGTTTTAACCAGTTGACCTTTCACATTATACACAGAAAGATTAGCATTAGCGGTTTTGGACATATCAAAAGTGATAGTAGTTTCCGGATTGAAAGGATTAGGATAGTTTTGATTCAGCATATTGGTAACAGGGCTAACGGTAGGATCGTCTGAAGCATTACTGGGGAAGACGATTTGCAATTCTGTAAACATTACTCGTCCACCATCATTTATAGCACCGACTCCGGGACTTATAACAAAAGCACCCCAAGTAACATCATCATAGAACATAAGTCCAAGTTTACCTACTTTCTCACCGTTATTTTCACCAACATAAATAACTTTATCAGCTGGATATACCCACATTGGCTTTATTCCGGCAAATTCAGGTGTTTCAATATTGTTTAGTCTTATGGGCTCACTCCAACGTTCTCCATTATCGGAAGAGACGGAAATCCAGATTTCGGGAGTATCTGCCCAGGCAGCATAGTCAGTATCTCCATCTGCATTATACCACTTTGCCCGGGCACAATTTTGCCAAACCATAGCTAACATTCCTTCCCCGTTACATTCAGTAACTTTCATATTATTGCAATGGAAAAACATAGCATTATCATGAGCAGCATCATCCCAATAAGGAAATTCCCAGCTTAAATACATATTGATAAACCACTCACCACTATCAGGATCTTGCACAAAATCTTCTACACCCCAAGGTGGCTGGCTATCCCATGGTTGATAATGCTCATCTACATCGTTAAGCGAATTTATATGGGGCCAGATATCGTTAATTCTGAACTGAGAATCTTCCGGAAGAGAAGGATCAAAGATAATTTCTTTGGGTAATTGGTAATTGGGAAACCAATAACCATCATTAGTAATAATTCTCCAAACAGCAGGGAAATGAATACGACCCAAGTCATCAACAGTAGCATTTAGATGGCCTGAAGCAGAAGAAAACAATTCCCAGGTAAGATCATTATCTCCATAAGGTAGATCACTTGGATTTTTGAAAAAACCTGTTGTATCAGTAGGACTTGTATTAGGATTCCATGTAGGTAAATAACCCGAACTATTTAATCTAACCCAAGTACCTTGTCCATAATTTCCACATTTAAAAACATCTACATCCGGCTCAATAATATCGGTTGTTCCATCTGCTTCCGTAGCAAAATGAAAACCGGCATAATAAAGGTTTCCTGCATCATCCGCGGTTAAGGAATTGAAAGGTCTACGCCACTGATCATCAACATTCCATTGATCCATTTCCGGTATAGATGTATACTGCCAGTTTAGAGGAATAGCATTTTCTATTTGGGCAGCATCAAAATCGGCATAAGCAATTTTTGGATTTTCAGAGGGACCGTAAGTATGAGTAATTGAATTTCTGGCAATTACATAGATTCTTCTTTTATCGGGAGTAGGAGAAGGACCGATTACAGCTGTAGGCCAAATGAACTCGTTGTCAGATGTGGAATCAACATCAGAAGTATAAACAGTTGAAGGATTATCAATAATGGTCTCAAGATCAGTAAACAAGCCATAAATGCCTTCATAAAATTGATCCACAGTAAATTGCACTTCATTTTCAACATCTGTATCAGTATTACAATGCCAGGCATAAAATGGTTTTCCCGAAACCGGATCTACTGCCACGGTGCCATATCCTTCATGATTTGCTTCTGTTGTAATCTCGTTATTTACTGTAACATTACCATTAGCATCAAGATAAGCATAAAATATACGACGGGTTCCGTCTGCAGTTCTACGTCCATGATAGGTTAAAAAATATCCGCCTCCGTAAATATTAGGCGGAATTACACGTAAGGGCAAACCGTTATAACTTCCTATCATATAATCATAATAAGAAGTTAAAAGAGCAGTCGGAGTTTTGGTAAAAGTAAATTCCGGAACTGTCCTGTCGTTCGGTATAAATTTTTTAGGGACAGGGGTTTCCATTGCCTTCTTGTTGTTAGGAGTAGGAATCATTTCCTGGGCAAAAATTATACCAACAAGCAAAGACAAGGATAAGGTGACTAATAGGATTTTTTTCATTATTTCCTCCTGAATCATAATTGATTCTTTTAATATTTCATTTTCAAAGAAACACGATGAGCTCCTTTAATAAAGGACTCAGCCAAATCGCCCATATCAGTATAGGCATAATCAACATTAAAAATTCCAAATGAAGTGGGAACCTGCCAACCCACTCCTGCAGCAAAACCATTTGTATCATAATTGAATTGATACCCGCAGCGGAAAAATATGTTTCCCAGCTTATATTCAGTTCCCAAATTCCAGGTCTCTAAACGATCTATTACATTATCCAATTGCAGTGAAGCAATCCAATAATTATTTCCCGAACGCATCAGGTCACCACTAACTCCTAAAGAGAAACTTAAAGGAATTTTACTATCCAGTTCAATGCCATCTTCATCAACCAGACCATCACCGTCATTATCAAATAAATCAAAGGGGTCTTCATCATCTCTGCCATCTTCATCATCATCAACCCGAAAACGAATATCAGGACCAAAATTACGCATTGCCATCCCGATTTTTATATTTCTCCAACCGGTGTTATACATTGAACCGACATCAACTGCATAGCTGTTTACACTAAAATCGTAAAGATTTTCTCTCAGATATTTAATTCCTAATCCAGCCGAGAACTTATTAGTAAACTGCTGAGCGAAATCTATTCCGATAGCAATATCACTGCAGGTAAATTTCTCCCCGGTAGGTCCAAATGGCTCTTCTTCTGTTTTATCCATATCATCCATATGTAATATACTGCCATATAGAGCAACAGTAGATACCCCATTAGTATATGTGGCAGCTCCAAATTCATGCATAATGCTGGCAGGCCAATTAGTATGCGAAACAAATACCTGATTTTCAAAGGCAGGAGCCAAACCGGCAGGATTCCAGTAAACTGAAGAGATATCATCAGTTACAGCTGTATATGCTTCTGCCATACCTACGGCACGAGCATCTACCCCAAGCTTGAGAAACTGTAAAGCTACCGTTCCTGTTTTACCAAATGGTTTGGCTGTAATTATCAGCGGTAATCCGGTTATTGTTATGACCAGGATAAGTGTAAATACTTTCTTCACAGTTCCTCCCTCATTTGATTATGACAAATTTGCCGACTTTGATTTTGCTGTCGGCTTTGTTCTCTACCGAAAATAGATACACACCAGGGGCTATTATCTGTCTGTTTTTGGATAGTAAATCCCAGGATTCCATACCATCTGCAGCAAGACCAGTAGTACTTGCTTTAGAAATAGTAATGATATCAGTAACTGGAGCACCATCATGTTTCAATGTCTGGACAAGATCACCTGCTAAAGTATAAATACGGATATCACAACGCTTAGGCAAATTAATAAACCATATACGACGGCTTTTATCTCCCTTTTCATCGTTTTCTCTACGCCCGTCAAAACTGCTTCTGCCAATATAGGGATTGGGAATAACCATAATATTATCCATATTTTCCTTAGCTAAAGGGCCAGGGAAAAGCACTTTCATATTAGCATCAGAATCTCTTCCACTTTCCAAATAATCCAGATCATTGGAAGGAATACCTCTGTCATAAGCAGTTAAGGCAACATAATATTCAACACCTTTTCGGGGATACATAATGGACGACCTGTAATAGCGTCTGGCTAATCTTTCTTTTTGTAGTTTAATCAAATCCAAAGTATCGGGAGCTTCTACACCCACACCTCCAGGGAAAGCAAAACCCTGTAAAGGAATTAGCTTGGGGTCGTATAGTGCATAAAATATATGATCAGAGATGTCTTTATGTTTGAAAATTCGCGCTTGTAAAAGCTTGGTTGTTTCAAGATTAGGTCCTATTATACTGTTAGCATAGTCCTGAATAAATTGCCAGTCAGTTACTTCATTATGTGGTGTCCCATTTATTACCGGATTTGGTTCATAAATAGGCCAACCATAAAATGTATCACCATTGGGAACTAAAAGATAATTTTCATCAAAGCAGTAGAATTGGTGGTATTCACTAACATCTACATTCCACTCATTTTTATTGGGTAAATCAGTATCAATGCCTAAATAACCTCCAAAATCTACAAATAAAGTATCAAAATTGCTATTTACCGTATAATCAGAATGATCTCTAGGAGTATCAACTTTATCCCAGCGCTTAATCATCTCCCAATCTTCTTGGCTTCCACTTCCACTTCTGCCCCAAAGTGTATAACCCTGAAAATCTCTTCTTAAGCGTGAAGCAGTATAGGGATTAACCAAGGCATTCATATTCCAGCGTGTATCTACCTCTCCTGGAGGCGGAGGAGGTCCAGGTCTGTATTCTTCAGGTATATCCACCCAGTTATTTGCAATATGAGGTCTTGGGTCACTATCAAGACCTGAAATTATTAATGAGCTTTCGGGATTTTGCCAGCCAATAATTGCAGTACTAACTGTTTTAACATCATAGGAAAATTCGCTGCGATTATCCCAATAAACATCCAGGCGATTACCGTTATCCTGTAATTCTGCATATAAATTAGGAATATCAGGTGGCTCCGGTGGATTATAATGAGGAAATGTATCAGGTTGAGTTACAGTTATCAGGTCTTGTGCTTGACCATATATTTCCTTAGCCCAGCGTGCTGTTCTTTTAAGGTCTTCCTTATTATCTCCGGGGAAAACAGCAACCACAATTTTCATTGTCTTTTTTGGTGGTAAGTTCCACCTTTTTGCTGGATCGTTGTATTCTGATTCATTGTTCGGTTGAGCTCCATAGAAAGAAAACAGAAAACGGGTATCATTTGGGGTGGGCTGTTCCCATTCAGTTAAATCTTCCTGTTCAGGACGAAGAGCAGTATATGTACTCGCAGTTGGTTTAGGGTTGCGTCCTGTTAGCAACCAATATTTTTCATTTGATGTCTCACCGGGTTTTGGGAGATTATAGGGATTACCGTCATCAGGTCCATCACCAACTTTCCAATACCAGCAATGGAACTTTAATTTTTCAGGATCAGGTGTACAAACACGTGCTCCTACCAATCCGGGAGTAATACCGTTATCAAAATCCGCATCATAAGTATAGGCAAATTCATATCCCGTTCCCTTTACATAGCCGGATTTATCATCAGCCGCCTTATCTACACCCCAGGTTTGAGGACCGACATCACAATCCATATAAATACCCATTGCGCAATCATATAAAGTATCCTGTTCGTTCATATTGGTAATGTCAAATTCCACATAAACCAGGTTTTTAATATATTCATAGCTCCATTGATAGCTCATTTGGCGTATTCTTACCGATAAAGGATAATGTGTATTAACACCACTTGATGTGCCATAATCCCTGTCTCCGGAAGTTCCAAAAGGGCAATAATCATAATAAAAAGAGATATAGTCCTGTTCAGAAACAGGAGCACCATCTTCATCTATTCTACCATCAGAATCGTCGTCATAAGGTGCAGCAAAAGCATAATTTGAATTTTGATATGATAAGTCCATAAATCCTAAAGGAAACCAAATTTCCGCATTAATAGGATCGTCCAAAATGGTAAAATTACTGATAGGAACATCAGCAAGGAACTGACCACCAAAATTCTCACTGAACTGAGCAGGTAATTCTGCAGCGGTTCGGTAAGGAAAAGTAAAGCCTGCACCATCCTCATCTATTTTCCCGTCACCATCATCATCCACAGCTCGCTTTTGTTTCCTCGTTGTTGCATAAATAATCCCATCCAGATTGTTATACGCTGAATAGTTCTCTGTTTCATCAGGATTATTAACTAGCAAGGGATTGTATGCAGGCAAAAATTCATATAAATCCCAATCGCCATCAAAACCGACACTCACTAAAGTATCTATTACTGCGTGTTTAGTTGGATTCCAGCGCGGATCAGCTTGCGTAATAATAGTGTCATTAGTTTCTGAGGGAGGATAAACTAACCAATATAATTTGTTTTTAAAAGTATCCCGGCGTTGTTTTTTAGCTCCGAACCACAATGCTCCTTGATATAAATAATCAATTCCACTGCCTCCAGGATATTCCAAAGAAGGATATTGGGGAACAATGTCGTCACCGGAACCAAAAAATCCATAGTTACTAACCCGTAACCAGATGTTTCCTACATTGTGATATTTGGTTAAATCCAGTTTTTTTGTTCCTGTTGTAGGAACTGCCATTGCTGCATAAGCTAAACTGGCTGTAAAAAACAGCAATAAGCAAAGGCAGGTTCCAATCTTATAAAACTTCATTAAACACTCCCAATTATTGAATTCTAAATTCTACAGGAATAATGACCAAACAGTCCACTGGTTGACCACTACTTTTCCCTGGTTGAAACTTTACTTTACGAACTGCTTCAATAGCTGCTTCATCCAAGCCACCACCAACCCCCCGCCGAACTCTGATATCACGAACGCTGCCGTCTTTCAGTACTTCCGCTTCCAGAATCACTGTTCCCTGTATTTTATTCCTTTTAGCAAATTCGGGATAAACAGGTTCAATTTTTCCGATAACTACCGGGGCATCATCATAAGGAACGAAATTGACTGGTGTATTATCTTCTTCTTGTTGAGTCGGAGCAGTAGTACTATATATATTTCCAATTTGGGATAGTGCTTCCTGGAAAGCAGCCATATCCACTTCTTCAGTTCCCAAAACATCGCTTATTTGAAAAGTAACATTAACATCAACTTCTGTTTGAGGTGCCTCTATCCGTTCTCTCTCTTCCGGTGGAATATCCACTAATTCCATCTGCTGTGTTTGAAAAACTTGTTTTCTAACTTCAACCTTTGGAGTTACCATAATACCAAAGATAAGTAGAGTAAGGGATAAAGCAAGGGCTTTGCTGAATTGAGCATTAGCAATGTCTTTCCAGTCCTGATTTTTTGTTTTCATTTTTTCTCCCTTTATTTCTTCAGTATAGGTTGTGCTTCAAAGGCAACTACAAGTGCATTAGCATCTTGCAATTGACGCATTACATCTGACATAACTCCATATTTTGTTTCTCGGTCGGTGCGAAAACAGACAATCAATTCCGGGTCCTCTGCTTTCTTGCGGATAAGAGTTTGAGAAACGAAAACATCCTCAGAACTCTCTATCCGGGTAGGTATATCATCCAGGAGAATTGTCTCATCCCGCATTACATAGATTGTACTAGTATGATTACGAGGAATACGTTCAATACTTTCTGCAAAGGGCCAACGCTCCCGTTCAACCCAGAACTTTTTTTCCTGAACGAAAACGGTAGTTACCATAAAGAACAGCAATAAGAGAAAGGCAATATCGGAAGTAGATGCTTGTGGAATGGTAGCATCTCGTCTTTTTTTTACACTTAATTTAGCCATATCTACTCCTAACTTGTGGAAAGCGATATTTTTTCTATTTTTGCAGCTTTTAAGCGGTCAACTACTCTGATCATATCGTTATATTTTGCATCCCGATCGGTAATGATTTTAAAAATCATATCCGGATTTATCTGGACTTTTTGTTGAATTATTGTATCCAATTCTTCGCTCTCAATATATCGTGGTGCTTCTCTATTTACTGCTATTTGTCCATCAGGTAAAATTTGAAAACGAGTCATCTCTTTTTCTGTTAAAGTAATGGTTTGAGTTTTATTCTCTTGAGATTCTACTGCTTTAGGTAAAACAAGTTTGATTCCTTCCTTGACATCAAATTTAGTTGTGGACATAAAAAAGATGATTAGGAGAAATGCAATATCACCAGTGGAAGCTGTTGGGATTGTTGCTTTATATTTCCTCTTCCGCGTGATTTTCATCTGTTTACACCAATACTTCGCTTAATGTTTCAGTAATTTTTTCGGATGCTCTTTGCATATCAATTACGACACTATCTACCATAGTCATAAAAACATTATTAAAAAATTGAACTGGAATTGCTACTATCAAACCAAATTCTGTTGTAATTAGAGCAATTCGGATACCGGTAGCCACAATTGTAGCATCAACCGCTCTAGCAGCCGCTATTGAATCAAATGCTGCAATCATTCCGGCAACAGTTCCTAAAAATCCTAACATAGGAGCTAAAGTAATAGTGCTGGATAGTTCCACGAATCCTTTTTCCAAGTAACTCATTTCAATCATTGAAGCATTTTCTATGGCTTCATCTACAGCTGTCATCCCTTTAGCTACTTTCTCCAGACCAGCATAAACAATAGCAGCTACTGGTCCTCGTGTATTTTTAGCAATTTCTCTTGCTTCCTCAAATTTTTTATCCTTAATCAAAGGAATAATTTTATCAAGGAATGAATTTAAATTTACTTTTCCGATAAGCATAGCAATAAATTTCCAGATTATATACGCTAAACCATATATTGCCAGAAAGAGAATAGGCCACATTGCCCATCCGCCATTTTTGAACCATTTTACCAGTCCACTGCCAAATACGAGTTCTGCAAAGTTTTGTAAACCACTACCTCCTGTCTCAGTTGCAGGTTTTTCCTGTGCGTAGGCAAAGCTTGCAAAGATGAATGTCATCATCATAATCAGCAGTATTGTTCCGATGATTTTTCTCATTTTTATTGATTCCTCCTTGGAATAATTTAGAAATTTACTGAAAAGCCCAGGGTAAGGCCCCGGAAGTCATTATAAAGAAGGGGATTTTGACTAGCTAAAGAATATGCATAATAGACCTCAGGATACACAAAACCCGGAATGTTAGCTTCCTCTATTTGTGCGCCATTCCAATAATAATTCCCCGTTTTGGGATATACACTTATAATGTTTTTGTTTTTAAAAAGGTTCTCCACTTCCGCATAAATCTTAATATTCATTTTATTAGGTAAGACAAAGCCCTTGGTTATTCTTAGATTTGTCTGTTGAGTGCTAGGCATTCTCTTACTATTGGTATCCAAATCATGACCTGATTCATAGCTTTGTGGTGTGTAAGGAGCACCTGAAGCATAAGCCCAATTGATATTTGCACTAAAATCATCAAGAGGTAATATAAAATCAGTAAAAGGTATGAAATATTCTTCACCTTGGGCAATGCGGAATGTGAAATTAACACTTATATTATGTCTGATATCCCAATCCAAAGGAAATTCTCGTAAATTGGTTGTCTCATCCTGAATAATAGTATAGGAACTGTTCCCTTGTGCCCAAGCTAACGAGTAGGCAAGAGACCAGGTGTTAAAATTGGATAGCAGTTTTTCAATTTGCATATCAATTCCCCGGGCAGAACCATAGTCATTGGAATAGTATTTATACCAGTATACCGTTTGCTCTATTTCACTACGTTCTTTCCTAGTGTTCACATAATTATAAAGGTTTTTATAATAGGCAGTTAAATCTAAAACATAGTCCTCACTCAATTGGTGAGAAAGACCGGCTTCATAAGTAACAGTTATCTGTGGTTCTAAACTGGGATTTCCTACTCTGATTGTAGTTTCTGAACCATAAGCATCTTCAGGCGTTTTACTGGTAAAAATATATTGCATTTGGGGTAATTGATTTTGATAGTTATAAGCAAAGCGCAAAACATCCCTATCTGTAATTGGATGAGAAACACCCAAGCGAGGAGAAATCATCAACTGCATTATATCTTTTTTATCAAATTCGCGTAAATCATAACTACCATCATCCTGTGCTACATAATAATTTTTACCCAAATACCACAAATCAAACCGTAATCCGGCATTCACAATCATTCCTTCCCATTCCATTTTATCCTGTAAATAATAAGCCATTTGCCAGGGCTCAGCTTTATAACCATCACGCTTTCCTGAAGCCGCTTTAGCAGCAGCATAGTAATCCTGGGGCATATAAATAGGTATCAAATCAGCAATAGATGTTGGATTCGCTTGCGTTGCGGCAATCCCGTAAATGCCCTCGGGAATATATTCATCATCTAACATCAAATTACCATCAGCATCAACAAAATCGTTAACATCATAATCTCTAATATTATATATAGTATTTAAATAGGCAATTCGTCGTTTTTCGTCAATTTTCAGAAAATTCTCTAATTGATTTTTTTTAATGTTATGCTTTATAATTTCCAAGCCGGTCTTTGCCATATGGGTATCATTTATTTGCCATTCAAAATCTGCTCGTCCACTAAGTATTTTGGTGGTATCATCAATAAAGGCATTATATATATAACCAGGAGGAAGATATTGGGGAATTGGTCTCGGCTCTTCTACACTTTCCAGACGATATTTCCAAGAGTCACTAGGTAAAAACCCGTAATCATATATGCCATCATTATCGGCATCAATTGTGGAATATCCATAATCCCCTAATGCAACCCTCTGGACATAATCACCAGGAATATTATCAGGATCTACTGTCATAAAAATATAAGAATCCCGATCTATGCCTTTGGGACCTTCATAATTATCTTTCTGATAATAACTGCCTTTCACTTTTATATTCATTTTATCGTTGATTACATAATCATAAGTTCCGATATATTGCCGTTGTGTTGTTTCTATTTCTTTAAAATGTTGTAAAGCATAACGCCATCTATTTTCACCAGCATATTCATTGAAAGGATAGTTTAAACTTCTATCTCCTCTGATAGCAAATGTAGCTACTTGACCAGGGTTAAAGGCATACTTGGTCTTTAAATTCACATTATAGGAATTGTAATTCCGATTGCCAATATCAATACCGAGAATTTTATCCCTGCCTGCATAAGGGTCATAGATAGGATAATCATCATCTATTAGAGACCTGCCATTAAGAGTGAAATCTCCGTTAGGATCACTAACATAATAATCTTTCAATCTCCCATCCATCCATTCACCTGAACCATTCAAATAAAAGGTAAATTTTTCTTTAATATCCTGAGAAGCAAAAGGTATTACAGGTCCGCCAATAGCTAATTTTACTACATCAGAATTTCGTCCTTCACCTACAAGATGATCAGTATTATACTCTACTTTACCGGAGAAAAAAGGATCTCCATCCTTTGTAACAATATTGATCACACCCGATTGAGCATTACCATATTCTGCCGGAAAACCACCTGTCATCACTTTCATATCTTTAATTGCATCGGTATCAATTTGTAATGTTGCTCCACCATCTACAGGATCTGTAACACTCATACCATCTATAGTATAATTGATTTCATTGGAACGACCACCACGAATATGTAATTCTCCTCCAACATTTGTTACCCCTGCTTGGAGAGCAACAATATCAGCAACATCTGAAACGGCAGCATCGGTCACAACACTCATTTCTATATTTCTTGCGCTTCCTACACGGTTTTTATCTACTTTATCTTCAGTAGCTGTAACTGTTACCGCTTTCATTTCAAAACCGCTTTTATTCATAGTAGGAGTAAGATTTGTGGTTTGATCTACAATTATACGAACATCATTAAACACCACAGTATCATAGCCGATAAGCGAAAACTTAACTGTATAAAGACCTGGGGGAATATTTATGATAATTGCTGTTCCTTTAGCATTAGTTTGACCACCGGTTATTCGTTGATTTCCTTGCATAACAACTATATTTACAAATTCTATGGGACGACCTGAATTATCGCGCACCCGAACTGCAAGTTTTCCTGTTGTAGCAGCTTCCAAAAATATTGTTCCTGCAAGCATAATTATTAGTAGGATCAATGCATATTTACGCATCAAAACCTCCCCTTTGTCCGGATTTTATAACTATATTTTTCTTTTCGTTCTAAGCTCAAATCAGTTTTTTCCTCTTTCTTAACATCTTTCTTAAAAACTCTTTTTTGTAATCTTCAGAAAAAAGTCAAGAGATTTTTTTATAATATAATCAAAATTCTTCTTTTGGCAAGCTGAAATATATTTAGTATTCTTGGCTTTAACCTTCTTGAATGAATTCTACTTTTTTCTTTATTCGGTCTTGTTTCACAAGTTCGCCAAGGTATCTTGCTTCGGGTATAGATAAATATTCATCTAATGATTCATTATTAATTATGCAAATCATACCAGTTCCCAAATTAAAGGTCTCTCTCATTGTTTCCTCTGATAGTTTTCCTGCTTCTTGTAACCAATGAAAGAAAGGAGGTATTTCTGTGTTCTTGATTTTAATTTGAGCACTCACACCTTCAGGTAGAATCCGTTTTAAGTTTCCCGTAATGCCGCCTCCGGTAATATGAGCTAAACCATTAAGATTAGGGTCGGTAAGATGCTCTTTCAGTAAAGGTAGATAACTTCTATGAACACTTAAAAGAAACTCACCCAAGGTAGTTTGACATTCAGGAATATAGTTATCCAGAGATAATTTCAGCTTTTCAAACACAATTTTCCTTACCAGTGAATAGCCATTGGTGTGTAATCCACTGCTGGGCAAAGAAATAAGCTGGTCACCAGGTTTTATTTCAGGTCTGGGTAATATTTGTTCCTTTTCTACAATGCCTACTATTGTTCCTACCAGATCAAATTCTTCGCCTTTGTACAAATCCGGCATTTCTGCCATTTCTCCTCCGATCAAAGCACAGAAATTTTGCTGGCAGGCAATGATGATTCCTTCAATTATTTTTTCTACTTTTGCCGGTTCCAGTTTTCCTATACCGATGTAATCCAGAAAAAATTGCGGGATCCCACCTTGAACTAATATATCATTTACACAGTGATTTACTAGGTCCTGACCTATAGTTCCATATTGATCAGCTAAAATAGCAATTAAAAGTTTTGTGCCTACTCCGTCAGTGCTGGAAACAAGAATCGGCTGATGCCATAAATTTATGTCTATTCTATAAAGCCCCCCAAAGCTTCCTAATTCACTTAAAACATTTCTATTATAGGTTTTGCTGACCTTTTGTTTTATTGCCAAAACTGTTTTTTCTCCTGCTTTTATATCAACTCCTGCTTTGCAATAATCCAGCTCGTTTTTCAAGTTGTCCATATCACCAGTTTTTCCTTGTTCACTTCAATTTCTGCTTTGGTTTTGTCAACTATACCTTTCACACTGAAATCAGCTACATTCAATGCTGATATAACCGTTCCGTATAAAATTGCTTCCTTAATAATTGCCCGGTTCAAAATATCGTAGTTTGCCAAATAACCCATAAATGCACCGGCAAAACTATCTCCTGCCCCTGTCGGGTCTTTAACTTCTTCAACCGGAAAAGCAGGCGCAAAATACATATCATCTTTAGAAATGGCTACAGAACCATATTCACCGCGTTTAACGATTATCCATTGTGGTCCCAAAGAAAGTATATCTCGGGCAGCAGAATAAATATTTTCCTTATTTGTAAAATCTCTAATTTCGTCCTCATTCATAAACACAATATTTACTCTGCTTAGCACCTGCTCTACTTCTTTGGGACATAAATAAATCCAGTAATTCATTGTATCACAGGCAAGATGTGAATAACAGGATACCTGATTTAAAACCTGCATTTGCAAGGAAGGGTTAATGTTCGCTAATAATAAACTACGACAGCTTTTGCAGGTCTCAGGCAAATGCGGAGAAAAATCAGCAAAAACATTTAACTCCGTAGAAAGTGTTTCCACTTTATTCCAGGTATTATATTTTCCGCTCCAGCGAAAGGTTTTACCCTCTTTAACCTCCAGTCCGTCCAAATTTATCCCTTTTTTCTGTAGCAGGTTCAGTCCTTCAATCGGAAAATCCGTTCCGACCACTCCTACAATGTAAGCATCTGTAAAAAAGGAACCTGCCAAAGCTCCATAAATAGCAGAACCACCTAAAGCATTTTTTATTTCTCCGGCAGGTGTGGAAATACTATCCAAACCTATAGAACCAATGATTACTAAGCTCAAGGTGTTATCTCCGTCTGCAATGTATCTGCATGTAAAGTGTCGGTAACACTTGCAGAAGGAGTTTGAACAATATTTTCTGTATTCCCAAGGTGATTTATAAGATAAAGAATAATTATTAAGGCAAGCACCATAAGTATCAGCTTAGGCCAATTATATGCCTTTTTCCGTTTTTCTTTCCAGCGATCTTTAATCTTATCGTTAAAATCATTCATCTTTTACCTCCCGGAAGCTATCTCTGCTAGAAAATCAGCAAAGCGTGTTAGTCCTTCCTTGATGTTTTCTATACTGTTAGCATAAGAAAAACGCACTGTTCCTTCCATTCCGAATGAATTACCTGATACTAGAGCAACATAATACTTGTCAAGTAATTTAGCACAAAAATCATCCGATGTCCTGATATTCTGGTTATTGTTTTCCAGATACCATTTTATTCCCGGCATTATGTAAAATGCACCCTGAGGCTTAGAGCAGGTAATATGCGGCAGTTTTTTCAGCTCTTCATAGAGGAAATCCCTCCGCCGGGAAAATTCTCTACGCATTTTTTCTATTGAATCATCTTCTTCCCTTAAAGCTGTTACACAGGCATATTGTGTAATTGAATTAACACAGGAAGTTGTATGTTCCTGAACCATACCTGCTGCTGTAATAATTTCTAAGGGTCCCGCAGCATATCCAAGACGCCAACCAGTCATTGCGTATGCCTTTGAAACACCGTTAATTACAATAGTCCTTTGTTTCATTTCTGCACTGCTGCTTGCTATTGATATATGCTGCATTTCATCATAAACCAGGCGTTCATAAATCTCATCGGAAATTACCAGAATATTATGTTTAATACATATCTCAGCTATATCGGAAAGCTCATCTCGGGTATATACTGAACCTGTAGGATTGCCGGGTGAATTTATTATCAATGCTTTGCCACAGGGATTTTCTTGTATTGCTTTTTCCAGTTCTGCAGGTTGAATTTTATATCCTTGCTCTTCGCGGGTAGGTATATATACTGGTTCTGCATTAGCTAAGGCAACCTGATAAGGATAGCTTACCCAATAAGGGGTTGCCATCAAAACCTGGTCTTTATCATCACATACAGCTATTAACGCATTTACTATTGCTGCTTTAGCTCCAGGGGAAACCAGAATTTCTTTGGGGCTATATCGTAATCCATTATCCCGTAATAATTTCTCGCAAATTGCCTGCCTCAATTCCAGTATTCCAGCATTATTAGTATAACGCGTAAAATTGGCATCTATAGCTTTATGGGCTGATGCTTTAATATATTCCGGGGTATTAAAATCCGGCTCGCCTACGCTGAAACTAATTACATCAATTCCAGCATCCTTCATTTCTTTTGCTTTCGCAGATAAGCTTAATGTTGGCGACGGCTTAATTAAGCGACAACGGTTGGATAGCTTGATAGCCATCTTAACCTCCAATCTATGTATTTTTTATTTCTTTTTTTGCTGCTCTGCTAAAAGCAGAATGATTGCCACAGCATTAATAATATCTCCAGCAGAACAACCCCGGGATAAATCACTTACCGGAGCTGCTAAACCCTGAATTATAGGTCCTATTGCTTCAATTTTTCCCATATATTGAGCTATTTTGTAGCCAATATTTCCGGCTTGTAAATCAGGGAAAATAAGTGTATTAGCATTTCCTGCTACAGAACTTTGGGGTGCTTTTCTTTTTGCTACTTCAGGAATGAGAGCTGCATCAAATTGTAATTCTCCATCAAAATCAAAATCCACCTTTCTTTCTGTTAAAATTGCTTTAGCCATTGTTACTTTATCTACCAATTCGTGTTTAGCACTGCCCAAGGTGGAAAACGAAAGCAAAGCTACCTTTGGCTCATCTCCAATTATAGCTTTACGGGTTATAGCAGTGCTCATAGTTATGTCTGCAAGTTGTTCTGAATTGGGATTGGGAACCACAGCACAATCAGCAAATAAAAAAATCCTTTCTTCTCCCCGGAAATCAGAAACAGGTAAAATAAAAGCACTGGAGACAGTTTTAAACCCGGGCATAACACCAATCACCTGTAAAGCTGCTCTTAAAACATCCGCTGTAATATTTACTGCTCCGGCAACCATTCCCTCCACTTGTCTCTCTTTAACCATAAAAGCACCATAATATAACGGATTTTTAACCGTCCCCATCGCCTGCTGCATTGTAACACCTTTTTCCTTTCTTTTTTGGTAATATGCTTCAGCAAAGGCAGGAATGTTTTCTGAGGTTTCAGGATCAATTATTGTTATATCTTGTAATTCTATATTTAATGCTTTGGCTTCCTGCCTTATTATTTCGCTTTTACCAAGCAGAGTTACTTTTGCCAGACCCGTTTCTACAATTTTTGCAGCGGCTGTTAAAACGCGGGCATCAGTGGATTCCGGCAGAACAATACTACCGGAAATTGCTTTAGCTTTGTTTATTAAATTATCTTCAATATACATTTCCTTAATTTCCTGTTAACCTGTTTCCAGAACTATTAAAGATAAATCTGCAACTCTTAAAAATTCTTTTTTCACTTCTTTCAGCAGGGAGTGTCTGTTATTGCGTAATTCATCATCTTCACAGTTTACCAAAACCCTGTCAAAAAAGGCGTCAATAACTTTTCCAAACTTGATCAAATATTGCAAAGCCAAAGGATAGTCCTTGTTTTGCAAAGCTGCATCAATATCCTGATGTAATGTCTGCAGTGCCTCATAAAGGTTGATTTCTTCCTGTTCAACCAGTTTTTCTTTATTAAAGGTAACAAAATCCTTTGTTTCAGCAATAATATTCGCTACCCTCTTAAAACCAATCACCAGATGAATAAAATCCTCTTTACCTTTTAACGCATTCAATGCTTTAGCCCGGTTTTCCAAATCGTGTATATGGCTTTTATCAATATGCATCACGCTATCTATCACATCGTAAGCAATACCGTTTGTTTTCAGCAATCCCTCAATTCTTTGTTCCAGAAAATTGTGCACCTTCTGATTTGCCTTTTTATCCAATTCTGTCTGTTTTTCAATTAATGTTAATGCTGTGTTAGCCAAAGTGAACAAATCCAAATCCCATTTTCGGTAACTTATAATTTGAACAATACCATTAGCAGCACGTCTCAGAGCAAAAGGATCGCCACTTCCTGTTGGCATCATTCCAATTCCAATAATTCCGGCAACTGTATCCATTTTATCTGCAATGGCAACTATTGCTCCACACATTGTAGAAGGAAGTTTATCACCCGAACCTCTTGGCAGATAGTGTTCAAATATACCTTCTGCAATTTCCGCATCTTCACCGGAAGCTAAAGCATATTGTTTACCGATATATCCTTGCAGTTTTGTAAATTCTTTTTCTCCAAGCATATTAGTAACCAAATCTGCTTTACAGAGTTTTGCACAGCGAATTGCCTTTTTCTTTTGTTCTTCCGGTAAATTCAATTCCTCCGTCACAGCATTTACCAATTGTATTATGCGTTTTGTCTTATCTGCCATTGTTCCTAATCTTGCTTGAAATATAACCTTGTCCAAATGTTTAGTCCAATATTCCAGGGGATGTTTCGTATCTTCTTTCCAATACCACAAAGCGTCTGCTAATCTTGCTTTTACTACTTTCTCATTGCCTTTCCGGATAATCTTACTTGCAGCTGGATTACCGTTGGAAATAAATATAAACTTATTACTTAATTTGCCCTCGTTGTTCTGCACTGCAAAATACTTTTGTGCCTTACTTATAGTGCTGATAATAATTTTATCCGGTAGGGAAAGATACTTTTCTTCAAATTCTCCAATAACTGCAGTTGGAAATTCTACCAAATTTACCACTGTTTCTATTAACTCACTGTCTTCTATAACCTTAAAATCTCCTTCCGGAAAAATAGCTGCTAATTGATTAATTATTTCCTTTCTGCGCTCTTCAATATCGGCAATTACTTTATGTTCCCTCAGTTTTGGAATATAATCCTCAGCTTTATTAATAGTAATAGCTTTATCCAAACCTAAAAACCTGTTACCGTAAGTAATATTCCCGCAAGGAATTCCTCCAAAATCCAATGCTAAGGGTTGATTATCCCATAAGATTAAAAACCAGCGTAGAGGACGGGAAAATGTTAATCCTAATCGGCTCCAAGCCATTTTTTTCTCAAATGGTATCTGCACAATCATTTCCGTTATCCAGTCCTTCAGCAGTTCAACTGTATCTAATCCCTTTTTTATATATTTTACCGCCAGAAATTTTCCTTTCTCCGTTTCCTGAATAAATATTGCTTCTTCCTTTGCCTGGCTTCGCTTTAAAAAACCCTTACCTGCAGGTGTTAAATTGCCCTCTTCATCGTAAGCAATGTTAACTAAAGGTCCTGTCTTTAAAATTTCCTCATCCTTTTGCTGTGAATCCAGCTCCAATGCCTCCAAATATATCCTGCGCGGAGTGCCACTCACTTTATAAGAACTGCAGTGAAGTTTATTACTTTTTAAAAAAGTCCCGAAAAATGAACTTACACTATTGCAAGCTATTTCTATCTGCTTTTCCGGGAGTTCTTCACATCCCAATTCAAGTAAAAACCGGCTTTGTTCCAAATTCTATCCTAAAATTAGTTACTTATTGTATAATTATTCAATATTATATCTTAAGCTAACCTGATTAGTTAATCCCAGGTCTCCGTAAGAAGCAACTGCATAATCAAGAGAGATTTTTTTCCAAATCCATCCTATACCTAAACTTATTCCGGAAGTCCATTCCATATTCCCACCCAGATAATAATCTCCGGCATTGGTTTTAAATCCTCCTCTCAGAACTAACGCAGGATGGACTCTTTGTTCAACTCCAAATTTACCCAAAAAGTTTTCTCCGTTGGCTTTTGTAATATCTATATTCAGCAGAGTATTTTTCCCCACATCTATCCCTAAACCTGCACCATAAGTAAAAGGGATACCTTCAGAGTATTTTTTGTCGCTGTAGTGGCTTATTTGGAAACCTAAATTGCGGGCTGAAAGACCTACCTTTATTCTTTCGTTGGCAGTATGATGCAGAATACCCAGATCTATTAACACCGCAGAAGCTGATTTATCATCTATCTGATCTAAAACAAGTTTTATACTGCCTCCGGCATCCAATGCAGGACTTATAAATTTTGCCAAAGTAAAGCCGGCTAATATATCCTGAGCAGTAAAAGAGTCATTCAATTCAATAAACTCTCCATTTGCCCCAACATCAGTTCTGTCTATAGAGCCCGAATTCCAATAGTTTAAAAAGAATCCGTAAGAAGTATATATGTTTTTAGGAACAACATAACTTACAGAACCACCTCCGGAACCCACAAAATGGTCCGCAAAGGTTGTAAAAACACCTTGATTGGGAACTCTGATTATGGATGCAGGATTAAATTGCATACCATCAAAATTTTTTGCTCTCCCCAGCATTGCTTGACCCATACCGTTTGCTCTGGCAGAATAAATTATCTTTAAGGTAGAGAAACCAGTGGTTCCGGCGTCTTGATGCTGTGCCAGCAATGGCGTAAAAAAAAGAACACTAAACGCCAAGCTGAGGAAGCAGCTCTTCTTCCAATAATTGAACTTTTTCATACAAATCCCTTTCATCTTTGGCTTGTAACAATGTTTCCCGGTTTTCTTCCCGCCTTAAAAATTCCGATAAGGAACGCAAAATCTTCATATAATCCTGATTAGAACTTTGGGGAACGGCTATCATAAAAACCAAATGCACAGGTAAATTATCCAAACTGGAGAAAGCCAAATCCTGTTTTACTAAACAAACAGCTATTCGCAAACAGCTGACTGTAAGGTCCCTGGCATGGGGAATTGCAATCCCTTTCCCGATACCTGTGCTCATTATTTCTTCTCTTCCTTTAACTGCTGCCAGAAATCGGTCCGGAAAACTTAAACAACCGCTTTCAGACAGCAAATTTGCCATATATTGCAGGCAGGCATTTTTGTTCTCGAACTTCTCAACAATTTTGACCAGTTCGGGCATAAAAAGCTTGTTCATTGTCTCACCATAAATTTTCGTAAATTACCTTATTTTTTTGGGCAAGATATAAGTCAACCAAAATTCTTCTTATTTTTTAGATTATTGCTTTAAAGATTTCAGTTTTGAAAATTGGGAGTTGAGAATGAAAAATGAATGATGTGAAATAGTGAAATTGACAGGTTAGAGCTAAGAGCAAAGGGCAGAGAGCGGAGAGATTTTTTTCGGAATAAATTATGTCTTCGTTCTTTCCTGTCCTCTAATATCAAATGCTAAATGCCATATAAAAATTCAGCTAAATTATATAGTTTTCATATTGAAAATGCATAAATATATTTCTGTCTGATGTGGATTCGTGTCAAAGCATAAGTTCGGAGATTTCTATGCAATATAGCTGTCATACCAAAAGGGAAACAAGGTTAATAGAGAAAAGGAATTGGCGAAGAAAAAATTTGCCTTAACCTTTTTTCCCTATTACATATTCATAATTTATAGTGCCTAAAATTAAAAATTTATTCTATGTTGCAATAATTTAGCTTGCAAGTTACGAGACGATTAACTGTTTTTAGACAGCGCATTATTTCCTGCCAAGTTGATTCTTTTAGACAGCTTTAACAATTCTTAAACGATTCCTTTACGCCGTAAAGGTATTGTTTAAGAATCGTTAAAGAGTCGTTAAAGAGTCGTTATAGAACTGACTATGTAACAAATAGTTAGACAAAGTCCACAAGGTAATTTAGTAAATAAAGATAAGGAATGGGAGAATTGCTTCTGTCTTTTAATTTCATTTTTTTATTGGCACAGAAAGATATAATCATTATTTATGGCTTAGCAGTAAAAATTTTGTATTATATACATCCTGAAAATCCCATACCGATTCTTTAACAGGTGAAATATATAAAATCCGGGAACTGTTCTTTTTTCGCATTGCCATTCTGCTTACTTGATCATCTTATAATCCTTTAACACTTCCGTAACAACCCCGTAACGGAACTACGGAAGTGTTACGGAAGTGTTACGGGGTCGTTACTTATTCTAATATATATCAAGCTATTACTTAAATCAAGAAAAAATGGACAGAAGAAGGAGCTAATTTATTAGGGTTCAAATATTTAATAAAGATATTATAAGAAGGGTAAACCGTAAAAAAACAAAAAAGTTAAAAGATAAAACCTGTTTTGAACATAGCAGAAAAAACGCCTTCTGAATTTGTATCTATTTAAGTGATAATATATTAAGGATTAACCGAAGCATTAAGATTTGTAGGATTTCGGGATTTTTATTACCACAGGTTTAATTTCAAAACACCTCTATTTCAAGGATATTCAACATCTTAACTCCTTTTTTCCGCTATAAATTACAAAACGAGAAATGAAAAAAATCTCATTTATTCCGTGTAGAGTATTCAATGCATTGGCATTTACATCTTTGTATTTTATTTCCTTCAAACCGCAAACCCTTTTTTAAGTTGACACAATCTCTGACATTGCAATCTTTGTTTTATGCTGTCAGATACAGTAATAATAGAGGTATTATGCGTAAGAAATGGTGGATAATAATAGCCATAGTAATTCTGATTCTGGTGGTTTTGTTTTTAGGAAAAAGCTGTGGCAAGAAAAAGCAAACTGAAAAAGTAACCCCAACAGAGACAGAAACTTATACAGTTAAACGGGGAGATATTTCTTCCCGGATAGAAATTACCGGTGAAGTTCAACCGGAAGTTGTAGTTTCCTTAAAATCAAAAGTCAGCGGGAAAATCGTAAAATTTTATGCAGGTGAAAACGATTATGTTACTTCGGGACAAATAATTGCCGATATTGAACCGGATTATAATCAGGCAAATACACTCTTCAATACGAAGGCAATGTTGCAAAAAGCGGAAATGAACTTAAAAAATGCCCGGAAGGAATTGGCTGATAAAACAATTCTTCTGCAAAAACAATTTATTTCGCAAGAAGAATATAATAAAACCTCAGATGCCCTTAAAGAAGCAGAAATTGAATATGCTCAAGCCAGCAGTCAATATGAAATGATTCGTGATCTGGATGTTCCGGGAAAAGTTACTCATGTTTATGCTACTGCCAGTGGAGTTGTTATTGAGCGAAATATCAACGAAGGTGAAATGGTTCAATCAAGTTTAACCAGTTTTGGTGAAGGTACAGTGATTATGAAAATTGCCGATTTAAACAAGATGATTGTAAAAAGCAACATCAACGAAGTGGATATTTCCAAATTCAAACTGAATCAGATAGCAGAAATAACTTTGGATGCTCTTCCCTATGAACAATATAAAGGCAGGGTTATAAAAATTGCTCCGCAGGCAATTATTGAAAACAATGCTAAGGTTTTTCCCATTGAAATTAATCTCAATGCCAGCGGTAAGGTCGTTAAACCTGGAATGACAGCGAATGTAACTATTTTGGCTGATTCGCGAAATAATGTTTTGGTAATTCCGATTAGAGCCGTGTTCAGTAATGATTTAAACCAGGATATTGTTTATCTCGTTACTAAAACAAAGATTTCCGATACGAAAACAAACCCCAAAAGCAAGGAAAAAACTTCCTCAGACACCAATTCAGTTGCTACTCCCGTTAAGCTTGGAACTAATGATTTATTGCAAGTGGAAGTTATAGAAGGGCTTAAAGAAGGAGATATAATTTTACTGAACGAGCCGCTTACCAACAATAATAAAATGTTTATGTAAGATGATAAAAATAGATAAACTGAGCCGAAATTTCGGTGACATCAAAGCTGTAGACGAAATCAGTTTCTGTATTCAAGATAAAGAAATTGTAGGTTTTTTAGGTCCTAATGGAGCTGGTAAAACAACAACTCTGAGAATGATTGTCGGCTATTTGCAACCCGCTTCCGGGAATATTGAAATTGATGGCGAAAGCATTTTTACCGATCCGTTAAAAGCCTGCAGACAAATTGGCTATTTACCGGAACAAAATCCTCTATATGACGAGATGACGGTAGTAGAATTATTAGCATATTTTGCTGCTTTGCGTAAATTAAAACGGGATTATTTTCGGGAACGCCTGAATTTTGTAGAAAAAAACTGCGGACTTAAAGAGGTCTTGAATCAAAGAATAGGCACCCTATCTAAGGGCTATCGTCAAAGAACAGGTTTAGCACAGGCAATTTTGCACGACCCGAAAATTTTGCTTTTAGATGAACCCACTTCCGGTCTTGATCCTAATCAAATTATTGAAATTCGTGAACTTATCCGGGAATTAGGGAAAGAGAAAATGGTTTTACTTTCCAGTCATATTATGCAGGAAGTTCAGGCACTTTGTGATAGAGTAGTAATAATTAATAAAGGCAAAATTATCGTTGATGACACAATAGAGAACCTGCCCAATTATCTGAATAGAAGCACTATGTTAATTCTGGAAGTGCAGGGGGAAAATATAGATTTTTCCGATTTTACGGCAAAATATCCTTTCGTGGAACTGAAAATTCTTTCCCGGGATGAAACCTCCTGCAAAATTAGCGTTTATGAGACCTCCGGAAGGTTGATGTCCTCATCAACCACGGAACAAAATAGCTCTAAAATTAGCGTTAATGAGCCCTCCGGAAGGTTGATGTCCTCATCAACCACGGAACAAAATAGTTCTAAAATTAGCGTTAATGAGCCCTCCGGAAGGTTGATGTCCTCATCAACCACGGAACAAAATAGCTCTAAAATTGGTGTAAATGAGCCCTCCGAATTTGATTTACGAAAAGAAATTTCCAGTTTTATCAGAGACAAAGGTTGGCTGATTTTAGAATTTTCCACCAGCAAAATGAGTTTGGAATCCATTTTTCATGAACTCACCATAGAAAACTATTATGAATCGGAAATTGAAGAAAAGCTACCTTCGGAACAAGAGTTTATGGAAGAAGAACATACAAAACCGGAGGAAGTAAACAGTATTAAGGAAGAGCAATGAAAACCGTTTTTACGATTGCTAAGAAAGAATATGAACTTGCTTTACGCTCAATTTCCACCTATATTGTCTATATCCTGTTTTTAGTTATTATCGGGCTAATTTTTTCCAATATGGTTTTTAAAATTGCGAGAGCAGAATTAAGGTTTTTGTTTGATATTATGCATATTATCTTTCTATTTTACATTCCAGCTATTACAATGGGCAGTATAGCTAAAGAAAGGCAAACGGGAACTTTTGAATTGCTTTCTACTTTGCCGATAAAGCTTTCTTCTATTGTTTGGGGGAAAATTTTATCTGCTTTATTGCAAATTATTACGATCATTATTCTTTCGCTCGTTTTCTTCGGCATTATTATTGTTTTTGGAGAAGGAATTGATTACGGAGCTATAATTTGCGGTTATATAGGTCTTATTTTAGCGGGATTAGCTTATGCTTCCATAGGAGTTTTTGCTTCCAGTTTTCCCAGCAATCAAATTTTAGCTTTTGTGCTTGCTTTACTTATTTCTGCAATTTTTTATTTACTGAAGTTCATTTTACCGCTTTTACCTTTTGGTTTGGTGCCAATTGTCCAATACTTTAGTTTTGATTATCATTTAAGCAGTTTCCTGAAAGGAGTGATAGACACCCGGGATATTCTCTTTTTTCTTGCTATTACAGTTATTTTTGCTTTGCTGGCTCAATTTAACCTGCAAAGCAAAAATTTGATGCAGGAGCGTTAAAATGAAAAAGGCAAAAAAGACCAGTTCCATTTTATCCAACCTGCTTATTAAGCTTGCAATCGTGTTAATGATTTTGCTGACCGGTTCTTATGCCAAAGTGCGCTGGGATTTTTCTAAGAACAAGAAATACTCACTTTCGCAGGTAAGCAGAGATGCGGTAAGTAAATTGCAAGACAATATGGTAGTTAAACTATACTCCAGTAAGGATTTACCTGCTGAAATGGTGGCTTTAGACCGCTATGTAAAAGACCTTTTAGAAGAATATAAACAAGCGGGAAAAGGCAAATTCCATTATGAATTTATATCGGGACCAACTCCGGAAGAACTGAAAAATAAAGCCCGACAATATGGAATAGGGGTTATGTATTTCCGCATTTTTGAAAATGATAAAACCACTACTAAAGAAGTTATCTACGGATTGGTTTTTGAATATCAGGGCAATTTTGAATCAATGAATGTGCTGCCTAAAATGCAAAACCAACTGGAATATGCAATGACCTTGAAAATTCAAAAAATTACGCGTTATACATTACCCGATATAAGTGCCTTTGTGGATACTTTATATACACTGATGCCTAAACAGAAATATGAAAGTGAGCTTTATTCCAATTATAATGTCCATTTTACAAATCTGGTGGAACCACCGGCAAAAACACCTGTGATGATAGTTCATTCCGGTTATGATTCTTTATCTGTTACCCAGCTTTACAATCTGGATCAGTTTTTAATGCAAGGGGGGAAACTGGTAGTTCTGGCAGATAAAATCTTTTCTGATAGCGAAACAGTAATGGAAATTCATTCCAATCTCTTTGATTTCCTGGAAAATAACGGCATAAAAATTAGCAGTGATATTGCTATGGATATTTTCTGCGATTCCAGACAAATGGGTGTGGATACTAATATCTCTTTTCCTATCTATCCTGTTTTACGCGGTACGCAACATCCTATCACTCGTAATATGTCCAACATTATAATTTATATGGGGAATGGAATTATTTTCAAGAGAAAACCGGGATTAAAATTTCAAACTATTCTTGCCACATCTTCGCGCAGTGCATATTTAGAAGGACCCGATTATCAATTGGATTCCCGTTTATTCTTCAATCCCGATCCTGATGTTTTTACAAATCCTCCAATTCCTTTAGGAGCTATTGTTGAAGGCAGAATGGAGAGTTATTTTAAAGGAAAACCCCAATCCCAATATCCCGATTTTGTTTCTGCAGTTCAGGATGGGAAAATAGTTATTTTCGGCGATAGGGAACTGTATATTGATCCCGATAAACCTATTTATGAAAATCGTTATCAGCTAATCTTAAATGCGGTGGATTGGCTTCTGGAGCGAAATGATATGATCAATATCCGTTCTCGTCATTTACAGGATAGCATTCTGGATATAGCATATTATATGCATAAAAATAATCTCCTTTGGGGTGATCCGGCAAAAAGGGAACGCAGAATTAAAACGGAAATCAAAATTATTGCTACTTTGTTACCTTCTTTGATTCTTATTGCCGTGGGAGGTATAATATCATTAAACCGAAAACGCGCCAAAGAGGTTATAAAATGAAGAGGTCTAAACTAATTTTACTCCTTGTTTTGCTTGTTCTGATTATTCTATATCTCGTTTTAAGAACAAACCGACCTCAGGAAAAACTTGCCCGGGTTTTTGATTTGGATACATTATCTATAAACCGAATTGAGATTTACGATGCGCAGGATACACTTAAAATGGTTAAGCAAAATAATGTCTGGAAGTTAATATATCCTGTTAGTTGGGAAGCAGATAGCTTAAAAATACGCGATTTGTTCAGGGAAGTGATTACCGCAAAATATGCTATAACTCCTATGGGAACAGGCAAAGAAGCGCTGGAAAAATTTCATCAGAAGGACGCAGAAGCCCTGCATATCATTGTCAGTGATGAAAAAAAAAGCATTCATACCCTCTTTAGTAATCTGGATAATCCTTATGATTATTTCCGCTATGCCGGTTCCGATAAGATCTATCAACTGAAAGCGAAAGTTACTAATAATTATAATACAGACCTTGCCAACTGGCGTTCCCCTCATATTGTCAGCCATAAAGAAGAAGAACTGCTCAAAATTGAAGTTTCTCATCCTAAAAATAAATATACACTTACCAGGAACGGTTTTCAATGGATTTATCGGGATGCCCATCAGGAATTTAATATCCATCCTGCAAATATGGCAATGATCAAAATTCTGAATATCCTGGAAAAATTGGATACCTATATTTTTGTGGATAGTGCTCAAGCTGAATATGCGCATAAATTTAAGAATCCCTATTGCACTGTAAAACTGTATTTAACAGGTAACCGCATGCAGGAGCTCAAATTTATTGAACACACTCAAGGGTATTATTTAATGATGGTAGATAACGATCCGAATGTATTTTTTGTTGTTGTCTGGGATACTGTTTTTCGTTTTACTCGTCATCCCGATATTTTTAAAATGCAGGGATTGGGCTGAAATGCTATCCGTTAAGCGTCTAAAAAAGATCAACCCCAAAATCTATCAGGAGATATCTACTCTTTGGGAAAAAACAGGAATCAATAAACCGGATCGCAAGGACTCCTTTGAATCAATTCAGGAAAATCTGCAACAGACAGGAATTTTGATTATTGCGGAAGAAAATGACAAAATAATTGGTGTTGTGTGGGTAACTAATGATTTCCGACGACTTTATATCCATCATATGGCAGTTGTCCCGGATAAACAAAATCAGGGTATCGGAACCAAGCTTATGGAAGAATGTATTTCCCTGGCAAATGAATATGGTTATCAACTGAAACTGGAAGTGAATATAGATAATCCTGCTGCCTGGCATTTATATGAAAAATTTGGCTTTAAAGAATTATCCGGTTATCGTATCCTTATTAAGAGAGATATTTAATCAGCTAAAATTCGGGAGCTCCATTTATTAACCGGAAAAAAAGGGGGAAATTATGAAAAAACGATTACTTATTGCCACCGGCGGAGGCGATTGTCCAGGCCTTAATGCCGTTATTAGAGCTATTGTAAAAAGAGCTTCTTTTGAACATAATTGGGAGGTCTTAGGCAGTATTGATGCTTTTAACGGTATTTTAAAAGACCCTATGCATATTGTAGAACTCACTCCTGAAAAAGTTGCCGGAATTCATATTCAGGGTGGAACTATTATTGGAACTACCAATAAAGGTGGTCCTTTTAACTGGCCCATTAAGAATCCGGATGGAACCTGGACTACTGTAGATCGCTCACAGGATTTTTTAGACCGACTCCGTTATCAAAATATTGAAGCGCTGATCAATATTGGAGGGGATGGTTCTCAACGCATTTCACAGCAGCTTTTTGAGCTTGGCTGCCCGGTTATCGGAGTTCCTAAAACCATAGATAATGATCTTTCAGCTACGGATTTTACTTTCGGTTTTCAAACTGCAGTGGATATTGCTACCGATGCCGTTGATAAACTTGTAACCACTGCAGCCAGTCATCATCGTATTCTTATTTTGGAAGTTATGGGTCGTTTCGCGGGATGGATAGCTCTTCATTCTGCAATTGCAGGTGGGGCAGAGGTTTGCCTCATTCCGGAAATTCCGTATAATATACAAAATATTATGCAGGCAATTGATGAACGCATTGATCGCGGTCACGATTTTGCTAATATTGTTATCGCCGAAGGAGCCAGACCTGTAGATGGAGATATGACTTTTGTTGAATGTGATGAACCGGGGGCAATGAAAATTAAACTGGGAGGAGCGGGTTTACGGTTAGCTCAAGAACTCAAAAATGCCGGCTGTTATATTGATATCCGCGTCACTATTTTAGGGCATTTACAACGAGGTGGAACTCCTAATGCCTTTGATAGAATCCTTGCTTCTCAGTTTGGGGTAAAAGCATTTGAATTGGTTTTACAGCAAAAATGGGGTTCTATGGTAGCTTATCGTCATCCCGGTATTGTAGCTGTACCCCTCACTGAAGCCATTGAAAAATATAATTATATAGACCTTAATTCCGATCTTGTAGCAACTGCCCGGGGTTTGGGAATTTCTTTAGGGGACTGAAAGTTTTAGCTCTCACAGATTTCACGGATTACACAGATTTAATAGGTAAGGGATGAACAGGAATTTTGGATGAATAGGTCGGGGATGAACAGGATTTTTTGATAAATAGGTTCGGGATGAACAGGATTCAAGAGATTTTAGGGATTTTTTGTCTATTTTAGATGCTTCCGTTTTTTTGGGTTGACGAGGATATCAAACATCCGGAAGAACGACGTCCCCGTCGTTCAAAAACAAAATAGATAATACATTACCGATATTATTTTAGTAACGAAATAAGTTGTATAAGTTGGTTGACGAGGAAATCTACCTTCCGGAATAACGACGTTCCCGTCGTTCAAAAACAAAATAGATAATACATTACCGAGATTATTTTAGTACCGAAATAAGTTGTATAAGTTGGTTGACGGGGGACATCAACCTTCCGGTTTTTTGGGTTGACGGGGAAATCAATCTTCCGGTGGTCTCAACCTTTTTTAACGAGTGGCTTACGCTGCGTCTGTTACCTTTTTCCATCTTGACAAATATCAGCTTCCCTTTTCTTGTCATCAGATAAGTAATATATTGAAAACAGGATGTTTAAATGGCTAATGAAGAAGAACTGAAATTAATCAGCAGAGGTGTGGAAGAAATTATAACACTGGAAGAACTGAAAGCTAAATTTGCTAAAGCAGAAAAAACCGGTAAACCGCTCAGAATAAAATATGGTATTGATCCTACCGGTTATGATGTGCACTTGGGACATTTGGTTCCTATTCGGAAAATGCGTCAATTTCAGGATTTAGGTCATATCGGAGTAATTATTATCGGTGATTTTACAGCTCAAATAGGTGATCCTACAGGCAGGGATGAAAGTCGTCTTCCTTTATCTGCTGAACAAGTGAAAAAAAACAGTGAACGATTTATGGAACAACTATATACTGTCCTGAAGAAGGAACAAACGGAAGTTCGCTACCAAAGTGAATGGTTTGACAAAATGGGAATGAGTGAGGTAATCAGATTAATGGGGAAATTTACTTTAGCTCAATTTATGGCACATCAAACCTTTCGTCAGCGTTA
Organism: Candidatus Cloacimonas sp.; assembly: GCA_023227825.1. Classification (GTDB taxonomy): domain Bacteria; phylum Cloacimonadota; class Cloacimonadia; order Cloacimonadales; family Cloacimonadaceae; genus Cloacimonas. Next base: position 102,466 of record JALOCJ010000006.1, read on the forward strand.
TGAACAGGGTTTAGCTTTAGGAATGCATGAAATTTTGTATCCTGTTTTGCAGGGTTATGATTCCGTTGCTGTTAATAGTGATGTAGAATTGGGAGCAACGGAACAGAAATTCAATATTCTCTGTGGAAGAGATATGCAGCATCATTTTGGAATGGAAGAACAGGTTGCTATCCTGTCTCCTATTTTGATTGGAACAGATGGCGTGAATAAAATGGGCAAATCACTTAATAATTATATTGCCGTATTTGATTCTCCCAAAGAAAAATACGGTAAAGTGATGTCTATTCCGGATAATATAATTTTGAACTATTTCTATTATGCTACAACTTTGCCTGAAGAAGAAATTGAAAAAATAAAAAAAGAACTGGAATCCGGAATTAACCCCATGCTGATTAAAAAACGCTTAGCTAGGGAAATCGTTACTTTATATCATAGTGCGGAAGAGGCAAGTGAGGCAGAACTTGCCTTTGAAAAACAATTTACCTTCAAAGAAATTCCTGATGATATTCCTGATTTTGCTGTTAATGAAAGTAGCTATAAATTGTCCAAGCTATTGGTGGATAGCGGTATATGTGCAACCAACGGTGAAGCCAAACGCCTAATTCAAAGCGGAGCTGTTTCTTTAAATGGAGAAAAAATTACTGCCTTTGATGCTGTAGTTAATCTTAAAAACGGTGATATTATTCGCGCTGGAAAACGGAATTACATAAAGATAAAGAAAATATGATCAATCCTAATATTATCAAACTCCTGATGAATGCTGTTATAATTTTTCTGGTTTTTTACAGCATAATTATCCATGAATTCAGCCACGCTTTAATGGCATACTGGCTGGGTGATGATTCTGCTAAAAGAGCGGGACGCTTAACTTTGAATCCCTTGAAACATATTGACTGGTTTGGAACTGTGATACTGCCTTTATTTTTATATTTAACAGCTGGTTTTATATATGGTTATGCTAAGCCCGTTCCTTTCAATCCTAATAATTTCCAAAATTATAAAAGAGATTCAGGATTAACAGGATTAGCGGGACCTCTTGCCAATTTTCTGGTGGCAATTTTTTTCGCTCTGATCTTTCATTTATGCAGTTTTTCGGCTTTAATCCAATATATTTGTTTCTTTGTAATTTATCTTAATCTCCTGCTTGCTTTTTTTAATCTGATTCCGGTGCCCCCTTTGGACGGCTCAAAAGTAATTGGGATGTTTTTAACTGATCAGGCATATTATAATTGGACGATGCAGGAACGCAAAGGAATGATGTATTTATTTATATTTATTATAATTACTACTTTGCTGGGCTGGAATATTATAGGGAAAATCATTATTCCACCGGTAAATTTTGTAATGCAAATTATGGGTGTGGGTCTATAAAAAATTGCCTCTCACAGAGTCCCCGGATTGCATAGATTAAACAGGTTAGGGATGAACAGGATGAAAAGGATTTTGGGAATTGAAAAAAATGAAGAAAACCGGAAAGGTTGTCCTCCTCGTCAACCCCGACAACAGATGTCCGAAGTTACTTAATAAGTAATAGGAAACTGGATAGCCCGGTAAGTAGGAAAACGACAAGATGTCGTTTTTCCGGCTAAAAAATAATTAAATAAAAGAATAAGGAGAACTAAAATGGAACTGAAGGAATTACAACAGATGATTCAGGCAAATAAAGTAAAAGCCATAGACCTTAAATATTGCGGACTGGACGGTAAATGGTATCATATAACTGTCCCGGTTCGTAATATTTTAGAAGTTATGGAAAATGGAATACCCTTTGACGGTTCTTCCATTCCTGGAATGAGAAGTGTGGAAAGTGGAGATATGGTTTTAATGCCGGATGCCGAAACAGCTCATCTGGATTCTTTTTATGAGACCCCTACCCTGAGAATGCTCTGTTCAATTTGCGATGCAGAAACTCGTTTAGGGGTAAAAAAAGACCCTCGCAGTGTTGCTCTCAGGGCTCATAACTATTTACTTTCAACGGGAATAGCCGATATGTCTACTTGGATACCGGAACTGGAATTTCATCTTTTTGATTCCGTTCAGTATTGTTCTGATTCTTTTTCTGCCGGTTATAATATTACTTCCAGTGAATGCAAAGAAGCACTTCCGGAGGATAATGAAGACCTGGATGCACTTTCTTTGCAAGGTGTGAAGGGTTATCATATAGATACACCTTTTGATCAATTTTATGAAATCCGTCAGGAAATTGTGGAATTGATTGAGGAACAGGATATTAAAGTTCGTTATCATCATCATGAAGTAGGCCTTTCTGCTCAGGAAGAAATTGAAACCGAACTGCTTGCCTTTCCCCGAATTTGTGATGATGTAATGATTATGAAGGACATCATTCGCAGAACTGCTTTGCAATATGGACTTACAGCTACTTTTATGCCTAAACCGGTTTTTGGTAATGCGGGAAATGGAATGCACTTTCATATTATGTTGCACAAAAACGGGAAAAATCTATTCTATAAAAAAGGCGGCTACGCAGATCTCTCTGAAGAGGCAATTTGGTTTATTGGAGGTATTTTAATTCATGGAAGTGCCTTGGTAGCTTTTACAAATCCTTCAACTAATAGTTTTAAAAGATTACTGCCTGGTTTTGAGGCACCGGTAAAACTTTTCTATGGTCTTGCTAATCGCAGTGCGGCTATCAGGATTCCCAAATATGCTAATACACCTGAAACAAAACGCTTTGAATTCAGAACGGGAGATGGAACCTGCAATCCTTATTTGGCAATGAGCGCAATTTTATTAGCTGGCTTGGATGGTATTAAAAAACAGATTGATCCTGCCCAATATAATCTGGGTCCTTATGATGATAATGTATTTGCCTGGAGTGAAGATAAAAAAGCACAATTGCTCTCTATTCCTGCCAATCTTAATGAAGCACTGCAAGCATTAAAAGAAGATCATCAATTTTTACTGGAAGGTGATGTGTTTAACGAAGAACTTATTGAAAGTCATATAGAATTAAAACTTAAAGAATCTGAGGCGGTCTCTGCTCGTCCCCATCCTCACGAAATGGTTCTTTACTATAATCTTTGATATTCTTTGGAATAATATTTGCATAAATAATTGGACAAACATCCCATAAAATATAAAGGAAGTCCGATGAAAAAAATTGTTGCCTTACTACCCGTATTATTAGCAGGTTGCATTGTTTTTGCCAATATTAATGATAACCTTCCAGCTAATTTAAATTCAGCTTTTAGTTTGCGAGCTAAAAACAACTCTTCTCTGCAAGTAAATTTTACTCTGCCGGAATATACTATACAGGAAGAAGCAAACGGTGGGCCAGCTTACCGTAAAATAATACTTCCTCTTTCCGGAACCCTTATGGAAACAGGTATGCCGGAATTACCTGTGGTCTGCACTACTATTGCTATTCCTCATACAGGAGGTGTAAATATTGAAGTGCTTTCTACCCAACAAACAATTATTCCCGATTTTCTACCCTATCCTGTGCAGCAGGGAAATAGTTTGGAAAGCCCTAAGGGATTTATTATCAATAATACATATTACAGTGGTGGTTGTAACTATCCGGAAATGCTGATTGAATATAGTGAACCCAGCATCTTGCGGGACTTTAGAATAATTACGATCCAGATAAATCCTTTTTCTTATAACGCTCAATCGGGGGAACTGACCGTAAATCATAATATTGAATTTAGCATTAATTTTACTGAAGAACAGGGAATAAATGAACTAACAAATGAACCGACACGGATTTCTGCCAGCTTTGATAAAATATATGAATCAATAATCTTGAATTATGATGATTATCGTGATGCATTAGTAGCTAATACTCCTCCCAGATATTTAATGATTTACGGCACTAACAGTGATACTAACTTTGCTACTGCCTTAAATGAATTTGTATTATGGAAAAAACAGAAAGGTGCTGATGTAATGGTTGCCAGCACGGCAGCAAACGAAGCAGGAAATACAACTACTTCCATTAAAAACTATATCCAAACCAAATACAATAATCCGGAAACCCGTCCCGATTTTATTGTTTTAATAGGAGATACATCCGGTAGTTATGCAATACCTTATTTTACTCAATCCAATGGAGCAACTGACTATAATTATACTTTTCTGGCGGGAACCGATCAATTGGGTGATTGTTTTATCGGGCGTATTTCTGTAGAAAATTTATCTCAGCTTTTAGCAGTGTTAAATAAAATTTATCTTTACGAAAGGGATATTAATTTAGATACTGCCAGCTGGCTAAATAAAATGATGCTTTCAGGAGATAATGCTCCCTCCGGAATTTCTACTATGTATATTCACAAATATATCAAGGAAATGAGCTTACTAACAAATCCTGACTATACTTTTACAGAGGACTATGGTTCTTCTCCCAACTATACAATTATTAATCAGGCACTAAATCAAGGGGTTGGTTTTTACAGTTTCCGGGGTTATATTGACTGGACTCCTCCTTCTGAATCTGCTCTATTTAATGGCTATAAACTGTTTCATACGGTAAATATAACCTGTGGAACTAATAATTACAACAGCGCAGGAGAAGTGGAAGCTTTTGTCCGCTATGGAACAACAGCATCTCCGAAGGGTGCTGTAACCGGAATAGGAATGTGTACTTCCAGTACTCATACTACCTTTAATAACGCTATTCATGGAGGTATTTTTGCCGGAATTTTTGCTTATGAAATGAGGAGTATGGGAGAAGCATTATTAAACGGGCGTTTGTTTATAAATCAGCTTTTCGGTGTTTCCTCTCCGAGTAATGCAACTAATTTTGCTGCCTGGTGTAATTTGATGGGTGATCCGACAATGGAGGTCTTTACAGGTATTCCCAATCATTTTGTTGTTACTTCCGAAGATTCAATTCCGGTTGGTTTAAGCTTATATGATGTTGCAGTTCAGGATAGTTTGGGAAATCCTGTAGAAGGTGCTGCTGTAGTTTTAAATATGGGTGGAATTATTTTAGCCCGCAATTACACAGGAGCTGATGGAACAACTATTTTAGTTCTTCCTTCCAATATGCTTGCCGGTAATGCAACTTTAACAATCAGTAAACATAATTTTAAGCCCTGTCAGATAACAATTCCGGTGTTAAATATCGCTACCCTGGTTCCGGGAACAATGGTTATTGATGATGATAATTTAGCTCCTTCTGAAGGCAATGAAAATGGACTTGCCGGTAGCGGAGAGACAATTGAACTGTTTTTTGGTTTAACCAATATGGGAACCGACATCATTAGTGGAATTACGGGTAGTATAAGTTCCAACAGTCCTTATATTACTATAACAAATTCCTCGGTTATTTATCCTGATGTTTTAGGGGGAGAAACAGGATTTAATTTAGTTCCCATTGTAATTCAAATTGCTCCGAACACTCCTCACCAAACAATGTTAAGGTTATATCTGGATCTTACTGATTCTAATTCTGTCTCCTATCATATTTCAGAATTTATTCCTGTGGAAGCACCCTTTATAGAATTTGTTTCCTACCTTGTAATAGATAGTAATAATCAACATCTTGATCCGGGAGAGGTAGCAGAATTCAGTATTACGGTTAAAAATACAGGAACCGTAGATGTAGAGAATGTTTTGGGCATTTTATATACCCAGAATGACTTAGTTGGCATAAGTGATCCAGATGCTGAATTTGGTACTTTGCCTACAGGAATTCAAGTAACTTGTGGAACTAACCGTTTTGCTCTTTCTGCCCGTCCCGAAGTTTTACCCGGAATGCTTATTCCTATGCAAATAAAGTTTTATAATAGTAATGGATTTGAGCAATTTGTGGATTTTACTTTTACTGTAGGGGTAGTAACACAACACGATCCTCTTGGTCCTGATGCTTACGGTTATGTAATTTATGATTGGACTGATACTTCCTACGCAGAAGCAGCAATGTACGACTGGCATGGAATTTCTCCTTCAGAAGGTGGTTTAGGAACTCTTGTAGCTATTTCTGATGGTTATGCAAGTGGCAATGAAGGCGACCAGGTTGGTTCTGATGCTTTGGAAGTTGTGTCCTTACCTTTTCCCTTTCAGTTTTATGGTTGCCTATATAACCAAATAACTATCTCTTCCAATGGCTTTATTGCTTTTGGCGTTACCGCTAATGCCGAATTTAGAAATTACCGTATACCCGGACCTATGGGTCCCAATCCTATGATAGCACCTTTTTGGGATGATTTGGCAACTGGAACAGGAAGTGGAATTTATACCTGGTTTGATAGAAGCAATCATTCCTTTGTTATAGAATGGCACAATATGAGAAATGGTAAAGACGGTTCTACTTTAGAAAGTTTCCAATGTATTTTATATGATCAGTCAGCTTATCCTACAAGTTTTGGTGACGGACCTATCAAATTTCAGTATCAAACATTCAATAATATTGATTCTCAATCCGGAAACAGACACGGTAACTATTGCACTATCGGAATTGAAGATCATACAGGAAAAGTCGGTTTGGAATATACTTTCAATAATACCTATCCAACAGCTGCAGCCCCTTTAAGTAGTGGGAAGGCACTTTTTATTACTAATGTTCCCGTTTATCATTCTATGGCTCATTTGCTTCTGGAAGCAACTTATGTAACAGATACAAATATGAATGGAATATGTGAACCAGGTGAAATTGTGGAATTGGGAGCTAAAATTCAAAATGCAGGGAATCTTACAGCAGAAAATGTTACTGGACAGATTAGCACTACAAATGAATATGTAACAATAACTAATGCCACTGCTGAATATTATCCGATTGAACCAGGAATGAATGGTGTAAATAAAATTCCCTTTACTTTTACGATTGCTAATAACTGTCCGGACGGCGAAGTGCTTAATTTTGAACTGTTAATTACTGCCGGTGAAATACAATGGACACGCTATTTCAGCTTACAGGTTTCCGCTTCCTGTTTAAGATATAACTCATTTTTTGTAGATGATCACCTGAATGATTTTGACGGTATGGTTAGCATTGGTGAATCCTTCAATCTGATTGTTAATTTGGAAAATTCTGCCGTTGTTGAAGCTACAGGTATTCAAGCAACTTTAAGCAGTACTTTACAACAGCTGATTATTGAAAATCCGCTTCTCTGTTTTGATAAAATCGGTCCTAACGATATTTATCAAATAAAATACTCTATTGATACTTCTTTGCTTGATGTTTCTGTTAACCAAATTCCATTGTTATTTACTGCTACTGCCGCTAATGGAAGTTCCACGAGTGCTAGTTTTAGTATTCCTTATAATAATCCCGTGGTCTTTCAGGATTTTGAACTCAATAACGGTTCTTTCATTTCTGAAACCGGTTGGGTTTGGGGAAATCCTACTCAGGTAACTCCTTTCTCCGGAGCCAGGGTTTGGGCAACTAATATAAGTGGAAACTATCCTTCTTATGTAAATTATAATTTATATACTCCCAGGTTTATATTGGAAACAAACAGTCAACTGCAATTTATGCATTATTATTCCTGTGAATATGGATATGATGGTGGCAATGTATCTATTTCTACCAATAATGGAGTTACCTGGAATTTAATATATCCTGTTAACGGTTACAATGGAAACTCTTTAAACGGTCTTAATGGAGATCAGGGCTGGACGGGAAATTCCGGGGATTGGCAATTAGCAAGCTTTGATTTATCTCAATATGCGGGTCAGACAGTAATGTTTCGTTTCCGTTTTGGGTCGGATGAAGAAACATCCGGTATGGGATGGTTTATTGATGATTTTACTGTTAGTGATGTAAATCTGAAAACCGGATATTTATATGGGGTTGTTTATCCCAGTTCAGGTCTTGATCCTTCAATGGCAACTCTTAAATCTGATTTGCGGTTAACCAGTCATCCTGATTCCGAAGGTAATTTTATTATTTTCTTGCCCAATGGAATTCATACTGTAACAGCTACTATGCCATATCATCAATCCTCAACTTTAACTTCAATTATTATAAATCCCGAAAATCCTGTCCACTATGCTGAATTTACCTTAATTGATTTGCCTCAGCCACATAGTATTAGCTATACAGGTGATAACGATACAGGGGATTTGTATATTTTTTGGCAGGCACCGGAAGATACTGTTTTACCTATTGTAGGTTTTAAGGTTTATCGGAAATTCAATACAGACCAGTTTAATCTGGTTCAGGATTCTCCCGATAACTCTTATTATGAAGTGTTAACTTTACCGGGCAACTATAAATATTATATTGTAGTTAAATATCTAAATGCTGATGGAACTCCAAGCCAGGTACTTAATATTTCCTTTCCTTTTGTGGCGAGCTCTAATAACGAAATTCCGGCTTTGGTAACTAAATTGAATAACAACTATCCCAATCCTTTTAATCCTTCAACTACGCTATCTTTCACTTTAGCTGAACCGGGTAGAACAACTTTGACAATTTATAACCTTAAAGGACAGCTGATAAAACGCTTAGTAGATAAAGAACTAACTTCAGGAATGCACAAAGTGCTTTGGAATGGAAAGGATGAAAATGAGCGTAATGTTGCCTCAGGAGTATATTTCTACCGTCTGCAAAGTAAAAACTATCAAGCAACCGGAAAAATGCTGCTGCTGAAATGAGTGGAGAGAGTTGAAGATACAGGAAGATTGATGTCCTCATTTACCCCCTCAGAATAGAGGAGTCCTCTCTGCTGAATAACTTTTATTCAATCCGCAAAGTTATTCAGCAGTATGGACTCCTGATAAATTTCCTTGTAATCCTTTAATCCTAAAATCCTTGTTGCCAATTGAAACCCTACTATTCCAGGAAGGCACTCATAATCCTTATCCCGATTTCCAGGCATTCATCCCGGGGTAAGAATTTATCCGAATGCAAAGGATAAGAACATCCGCTACCCAACCAAAAAAGCAATCCGGGATATAAAGTAGTGAAAAAACCGAAGTCCTCACCTGTCATAGAGATTTGTGCAGGAATGCATTTAATGTTTTGTTGAAAGCAAATTTCCTGTAAGCGATTCACTAAATTTGCAGCGTTGATTACAGGATCGTAGGCAGCAAGGAATTTAACTTCACTTTGAGTATTGGTTTCTCTGGCTACATTATCAGCCGTTTTTTGAATAAGAGCATTTATTTGTTGACCGGTTTTTTTAGATAGAGAGCGGTGAGTTCCTTCTAAAACACATTTATCAGCAATAACATTACGAATAGTTCCGGAAGACATTTTCCCGATATGAAAGATAATTCTTTCCGTTTTTTTCAGCTCGGTTAGTTTTTCCTCCATAATATTCATAAATTTGATACCTGCAGACAGAGCATCAATTCCTTTTTCAGGAAAGGCAATATGAGCTGTTTTTCCATAAAAACAAACATCAAATTCCTGGGGAACAGCAAAAAAAATACCTTCTTTAGCAGAAACGGAACCTACTGGAAGTTCGCTGGCTGTATGTAAGGCAAAAACAGATTCAATATCAAATTTCTGAACAATGCCTTCAGCAAGAACACTTTGTGCTCCTCCTTCACCTTCTTCAGCTGGCTGAAAAAGAAACAGCAGATTTCGTTGGGGTAAGGTTTGTGTTACAAACTGAATTAACCCTGTTAAAATACTTAAATGCACATCATGACCACAGGCATGCATTAAATTTGGATGTTCAGAAGCAAAAGAAACACCTGTTTTCTCTACTATAGGCAAACCATCCATATCAGCTCTAAATAACAGATAAGGTTTTTTAGAACAGGTATATTCTAAAAGCAAGCCAGTGCTATTATTAAAATAATGCAGTTTCCAAATATTTTCCGGTTGATTTTGCAGTATCTTAAAAATGCTTTCTTCCAGCAGAGCTTTGGTCTTATATTCTTGAAAAGCAAGTTCCGGAATACGATGCAAGTTATGACGCAGTTCAATAATATCAATCATTAAAGCAAACCTGAATATTTAATATGAGTAATTAAAATATTAACTGCATTGGCGGCAGCTCCTAAACGCACATTATGTCCTACATTCCAAAATGTTAGGGATTTTTCATCAGTCCCCAAACGTAATCGGCAGATATGTGAATCATTGGAAGAACCTAAATCCAGGGGAGTGATATAGGTATTGGGATAATAGACAATACGAGGTGAATTTTGTAATGCTTCTTCTGCCTTAAGGATATCTACTTCATTTTCAAATTCTGCATATACGGAAACACTATGACCATAAATAACGGGAACACGAACTGTTGTAGCACTAACAAGTAATTCCCGTTTATTCAGTATCTTACGACTTTCAAAATGCATTTTTTCTTCTTCCTGACAATATCCGCTATCTAAAAAGCCACCAATTTGAGGTATAACATTCAAATCAATTATATGGGGATAAATTCCTTTATCATTTTTACCCTTGCGTTGATTCAACAAAGTTACAATTCCCTGATGTCCGCTTCCGGAAACTGACTGATATGTAGAAACAATCAGTTTTTTAAGGCAGAAGAGTTTATCTAATACCGCTAACGGTAAAATAACCTGGATCGTAGAACAATTAGGATTGGCAATAATGCCACTGTAACCTATTAATAATTCTCCATTCACTTCCGGAACCACAAGAGGAATATCTGGTTCTCTTCTAAAACCGGAAGAGTTATCAATTACTACTTCAGATGCTTGAATTGCAATTGGAGCATAAGTTTTAGCTACTCCAGCACCGGCTGAAAACAAAACATAATCGTAATGTTTCAAAAGAGAATCCTGTTTTAGTTCCTGAACTTTAACTGGCTGATCTGTATAATAGAGAATGGTTCCTGCAGACCTTGAAGAAGCAAACAAATCCAATTCAGAAATTTTTAAATTACTTTCTTCCAGGCAAGTGATCATCATCCTGCCAACTTCACCTGTAGCACCAACAATAGCTATTTTCATTTTTACCTGTTTTCCTTTATCAATTTGGCATAACATAACAGCTGCCAATTATTTTTCACACTTTTCCGGCAAGCAAAGCTTGTCAATGTAAACTTGACAAAAAATCTCTTTTTTCAGATTGGTAAATAAAAATGCGCCCCAGTAGCTCAGTGGATAGAGCAGCGGTTTCCTAAACCGTTGGTCGGATGTTCAAGTCATCTCTGGGGCGCCAAAAAATTAAATAATTAAGAAGGAATGGTGAATAATCCGCTAAATACTTATGTTGCCTATTTTGAAAAAGGGATTCTTAAGTTTGGCTATGTAGTTGCTCACAAAAATAATCGTTTTGAAGTTATCACTGAAACAGGAAATTATATATTTTTTCCGGAATCGCGTTTTATTTTGCAAAGCCGGGAAAGTTATTTGGAGAGTGAACCATATTTGATGTTGCAAAATTTTATAAATCAGGTTATAATATCTGAACAGCAATTTCAGGAATCCGATTTAAACTTTCTAAAAGAGCAGGAATGGACATTTCAGGAAATAGTTTTGGCTTTAAACTTACAAACAGATGTGCTGATTTTTGCACTTTATAAATATTTACATAATCATCCTGAAAAGATATACTGTAAAAAAGATAAATATCGTTTAAAAACAGCAGAGGAAATTACTCAATATGAAATTCAGTGCCGGCAGGAAGAAGAAGAAAGACAATTTTTACAGGAAGTTAATGCCTTGTTTTCCGGTGCGGAGTTAAGCAGAGCAAGTCAACATAAGCTTTTTAATGCTTTACCTGAATTACAGACACATAAAAAACACAAAAAATTAAAGGAGCTTATCCTTTCTCAGTATCCATTACTCAAGCCCGAAGAGGCAATTCTTAAATTTCGTAAATTTTGTGGTGAAACACCTGAAGATATTGATCCTGTTATTGCCGGTGCAGGAATTCCTATTGGTTTTTCTGATTTGCTGGTTCAGGAAAAACTTCTGCCTCCGGAAACAATAAAACCTCAGGCAAATGCTTTTTCTATTGATGATGAAACCACAAAAGATTTTGATGATGCTATAAGTATTAACAAAGATGGCTCCTTCTGGCGGATAACTGTTTATGTAAGTTCTGTTTCAGAACGCTTGAAGATACGAAGTCCTCTATTTGCTGAAGCTGAAAAGAGAGTAACAGCACTTTATACGGCTAATGCAGTGATTCCCTTATTTCCTTTTAATCATTCCGAAAAGGAACTTAGTTTAATAAAAAATATGCTCCGTCCGGTGCTGGCATTAAATTTATGGTTAGATGAAAAACTGGCTATTCAACATTATGAACTCAGGAGAATGAATATAACCATATCTGATAATTACAGCTATAACGAAATTGATCAACAAATTGAGCAGGAACCCTTTTCTACTTTATACCGGTTCAGTAAAATGCTGGCAGAAAAAAGAGGTATTAGTTCTTTTTCAGAAAATGAGCGTTATTACTATTACATTTCTGCTTCAGAACAGGGCTTGGAAGTTAAATGTGTTGATACTCAAAGCCCAGCCAGAAAAATTATAGAAGAATTGATGATTCTTTATAATTCCTATCTGGCTGATTATGCTGTCCAAAAAAATATACCTGTTATTTATCGGAATATTAATCAATACGAAGACCCGAATGATAATTTTATGATTCGTCAGGCATATCTTTCTACGAAACCGGAATTTCATCCGGGAATTGGAACAAATGCTTATTTACATTCTACTTCTCCTATCCGGCGTTACATAGATTTAATCAATCAAATGCAAATCTCTTCAATTTTGCAAGGCGAAAAACCTCCCTTCAATAAAGAAGAGCTGGAAAAAGATATTCCTCGTCTGGAAAAACAATTGTCCGATTTAAAAGAAATTTCACATAAAAGTGAACGCTATTGGGTGCTGAAATTTTTACAACAAAACTGCCTAAATATTCCTCTGGATACATATTTTAGAACAGGAAGTGAGGATTACCTTTGTTTGGAACTTATACCTTGGGGATTTATTATAACCGCTAAAAGTGAAAGTTATCCCGGAACGGAAAAAGGAAAGATTGTTATTTACAAAGTGGAACTGGAAAAGGGCTTTGTGCGGGTGGATATAATATAAGACGCACGCAGATTACGCAGATAAAAAAAGAGAATAGGTATGGGATGAACAGGATTCAAGAGATTTTAGGGATAAAAAGAAGGGCACGCAGATTCCGCAGATAAAAGAGCAGGAAGGTTGACGTCCCCGTCAACCAAAAAGATAATAGGTATGGGATGAACAGGATTTTAGAGATTTTAGGGATAAAAAGAAGGGAACGCAGATTCATCAGAGAAAAGAGCTCTCACAGAAAAAAACAGGTTGAGCATAAGATTTATATTGACAGATAATCTTGAGAGAATTATAATAATTTAGAGGTTAAAATGGAAATAAAGAAAGAACTTATCAGAATAATTAATGATACCTATCCTGAGGGATTGGAATGGGAATTAGTTGGAATTGTTACAAAAAATCAAAAAGTATATACTCTTTCTTATGATTCTAAAATCCTATCCGGTATTTTTGAAATACTCTGCGAGCCATTAATTCAAAAATTATGTGCTGAATTTGATTATCAATTAGTTAAGGGTGTACAAAATCAATATCCTGAATTTACAATATACAAGAATCCACAAAGAAAAATTGCCATTGATGTGAAAACAACCTACAGACAATGGTCTAAAAACGGAGAGCTAAAGTCCTATGGATTCACTTTAGGTTCATATCGTTCTTATTTAAGGAATCCTGATAAAGGAATCAGATTTCCTTATAATGAGTATGAACAGCATTGGATATGGGGTTTTATATACACAAGAAACCTGAATTGCAAAAATATAAGTATTAAACCTCTGATAGAATCTTATAATCTTGAAGCACCTTATAAAGACATTGAATATTTTATTCAGGAGAAGTGGAAAATAGCAGGCAGAACTCCAGGCAGCGGAAATACCACTAATATTGGCTCCATAAAATCTAATAATATTAATGATTTTATTGAGGGCAAAAGTCCCTTTACCAGCCAAAGTGACTTTGAGGATTACTGGAAACACTATGGGAAATAGTTTACTGCCCAAACATATTAAGCATATTACAGTTCCTCCTGTAAAATGTCAGGGGATTAAAACCAAACTTGTCAATTTTATCGCTTCCAGCATATCCTGGGAAGGGAAAGGGAAATGGATTGAGCCCTTTCTCGGTTCAGGTGTAACAGCATTCAATATTTTAGCCCCCAAGGCATTGCTTGCAGATACGAATCCTCATATAATAAACCTGTATCGCCAAATACAAAAGCGAGAAATAGACAGAAATACAGTTAAAGAATTTTTGGAATTTCATGGAGCTAAATTAGAAAAAGGGGATGGAGATTACTATTATGAAATTCGGGAACAATTTAATCGGACAAAAGACCCGTTGCTGTTTTTGTTTCTAAATCGCGCTTCTTTTAATGGTTTGATGAGATTTAATGCCAATGGTAATTTTAATGTTCCCTATAACCATAAACCAAACAGATTTTCCAAAGCATATATTTCTAAAATATGTAACCAGGTCTCAACACTACAAAATATTTTAATGTGCGTGGACTGGGAATTTATAACAGCACCCTGGGAACATACAATTGCCCAAGCTAACGCTAATGACTTTGTATATCTTGATCCACCTTACATTGGAAGAAGTTCTGATTATTATAATAGTTGGAGTTATGAAGATGCGTTAAAATTGTCCACTCAAATTCATTCACTTCCTTGTGGCTATGCAATGTCTATGTGGTTAAAAAATAAGTTTAGGACTAACGAGTATATAGATAATTTCCGGACAAAAGACGAAATTCTTACTTTTAACCATTTCTATCATATAGGGGCTTCCGAAACCTTGCGTAATTCAATAGTGGAAGCGTTAATTATTAAACCGGGATATAGTAATAAGCAAAACTTCGGTAATGTGAAATTATATCTGCAGGAAGAAATTGCGCTGGATAATATGTGGGATAAAAAGTCACAAAATGATTTATACTCTCACAGATTACACAGATTTCATAGATAAAAAAGCTCTCACAGATAACACAGATTACGCTGATAAAAGAGCTCTCATAGATAATATAGTTTTCATAGCGAAAATGGATATTGCAATAATTTAGATAGCAATTTGCGCATCTTTATCTTATTTTTATGCTGTGCATTATTTCCTGCCAAGTGGAATCTTTTATGCTGCATTAACACTTCTTTAACGACTCCTTAACAAAGTTAAGGTATTGTTAAAGAGTCGTTAAAGAGGCGTTAAAGAAATGAGCAGGAAACAAGTAGTTAAACTAAATCCACAAGGTAATTTTATAAATCAAGATAATGACCAGAGCATAGCTTGTGTCTTGTAATTTCATTTAATATAATGTTGTTAATTTCATAAGTTTACGAACTACGGGACCATCAGTGAAAGGATCTATTGCCAGCTAAATATGTTCTAATCTTAGTATCAAGACCTTTCTTTGGTATTTTTATATTATTCCTCTCTATTTTTTTTCCCACAGGACAATATAATTGTTATTTTTGGCTTATCAATAAAACTGTTGTATTAGAAGAAGTGGGTTGACAGGGATGTCAATCTTCCGGGTTTTTGGGTTGACAGGGATGTCAATCTTCCGGGTTTTTGGGTTGACAGGGATGTCAACCTTCCGGGTTTTTGGGTTGACAGGGATGTCAACCTTCCGGGTTTTTGGGTTGACAGGGATGTCAACCTTCCGGGTTTTTGGGTTGACAGGGACATCAACCTTCCGGGTTTTTGGGTTGACGAGGATGTCAACCTTCCGGGTTGTTTATCTGTGAAATCAGTGTAATCTGTGAGAGTTCTTATATATATGTGGGTTTCGTTTTTCAGTCGTTGATAATAGCCAGTTTGCCTTTTTTAATATTTCCGGCATCATCGGCTACCACAAAAAAGTAAATCCCGCTACCACATTGTTTACCTGCAGCATTTTTTCCATCCCATTGAAAACGGCAAAGGGTATTTTCTTCCAATTTAATTACTAAGGCACCCGAACTATCATAAATTCTACATTCTGCTTTTCCCGCAGGCATATTATCCACAGGCATATTTACAATCTGCAAATAGGGTTGAACAGAAGGTCTAAACGGATTAGGAAATGCTTTCAAATTTTGCAGGGTTGTAGGAATTTTAACCGTTCTACCGATTTTTAAGGTATTGAAACCATCCGGAGTTCCGATCACTAAATCCCCGGCAACAGGATCAAAACCCAGACAAGTTATGTAATTGGAAATAAGGGGATAATTGGGATAAAAATAATTAGTAAACCTCTCTGTATAAGGATCATACATAGAAAGTCCGTTTTCCATACTGCCCAGCCAGATACGATTTTGGGCATCCAGAAAAATACAGGTAGGGGTAGTTCTCACTGAGCCAAAAAGACGTTCTTCATCTACATAATAGAGAAGGTCATTTTCCCATAAGTTAGCGAAAATGTTATACTTATATCTTTTTATCATAGTATCATAACGATACCAGTTAACTTCGTTCCACATAAAGACACCTGTGCTGGCTGCAATCCAATGCTGTCTTCCTTCATAAGGTGTATCAATAGTAATTACTCCATAAACAACACAACTGTTTAAATCCGAAGGAGGAGGAATTATCCAATGCGCTCCTTCCGAAACAGGAAGAGAATTATGATTCCAGACAGTAAGTCCGCGATCGTCATTAGTTCCAATAAAATATTTATCTCCGCTGTAATAACTATAAAGGAGATGATTAAAAACAGTATTGGGAGGAGAAAAACGAGCTACAATTTGGAAATTCATATCCAAAACATTTACTTCGCCATCATAACACATCACCATCATTAATGAATCTCCGGCTGGATAAATGCCTCCAATTGTGCTGGTAGTTAAACGACTGGAAGGATTATAGGCACCCCAGGATTGTGTTTCATTATTATAATAGCGGATACCATCTCTCGTGATATGCACCCAGATATTATGCTCTTCATCAAAAACACTGAGACCTTTTTGCCAACCGGAAGGGCTGTTTGTGTTATCCCAGGTGGCAAACCATTTTCTGTTCAAAGGATCAACTGCAATCCCCAAAATATTATCTGTATGAATAGGACTGTTATGAATGTTCAAGGTAGACCAGTTGCCATTGGCTAATTTACTTACTCCCATTGAACCCTTACGCACAGGAAAGTTAGAAATATAACCACTGGCAAACCACAAGTTATAGTTATTATCAGTTACAACTTGAGCAATTCTGGGAAAACCAATGCTGACCGGATTATAATTACTCCAGGAATCTTCTTCCTTACAATAGATACCTTCTCCCCAGCTGCAAAGATAAATTTTACCGTTCAAGTCCACAATTCTGCTAATTGGACTATAGCCAAGACCGTTTTGCTCTTTCAAAAGATGGGTATTGGTATTATTTTCTATCAAAGTTAAAAGCGAATCGGTAGTATTAGTATAACTTAAAATATCTTCATCCCAATCGGCATAAGAAATCCATAAACGAGATTGGGAATCCAAAAGAACTGAAGAGACATTTTTTCCGGTAAGCATATTTGCACTACTGTAAGTTGTCCAGGAACCACTGTCCATATCCAAAGGATGCATATAAACCTTATCATATAAACCTATTACAATGTTTTCAGAATTGGCAGAAAGCTTTGGATTTCCACCACTTAGAAGAGGACTGCCAGGTCCACTAATGGTTTTCCAGGCAGAATCATTATCCAATTGCTCCAGTGGAATATAGCTGATTCCATCAGTTGTAGCCACAAAAAGAATTCCTGTTTCCGTTAATAACATATCCACAATATTATCTCCAATAAGTCCTCCGGAAGTATTGGCAACAGTATATTGATGTAACATCAAAGGAAAAGAAACACCTGGAAGATAGTAGAAAACAGCAAGTCCAGCAGAAGTTGCCACCAGAATTGTGGATTGATGTTCAATAATTCTGGTTACCTTTAATGAAGGTAATCCTAAATCACTTCCAAGATTCTGAAACCCCGGCTGACTTAATATAGAAATTCCGTTATCTGAAGAGCCCATCCATAAACTACTGGAAAAATCAATATAGGAAAGAGTTCTGATGTCATTAGAAACCAATCCGTTGCCTTTATGGTAAATTTCTGTTTCCTCATAGACGCCTAAAGTATTTGAATTATCTAAAGAACTAAGCTTTAACACTCCACCCCAGGTAGCAACATAAAGATCATTATCTTTGGCAGATAGATCGTAAATATGATTCGTATTGGTATATGTTTTCCAGTTCTGTGCAGGCAGATACACCCATATCAGTATTGCTGTAAGCAGTAATATTTTTTTCATTTTTTTCGCTCCTGTCGCATAATTAAATAGGCAATCACAACCATCAGCGCGAAAAGCCCTAAAAGCAAAGAAAAAACAATCTTTTTGGAAGAAAAGGAAAAGCCGATGGCAATAAGTCCAAAAAGCAAGGTTACTAAATATATTATAATCGCAATTGCTCTTTGAGAAAAACCAAAATCCAACATCGTATGATGAATATGCTCTTTATCGGAATGAAACATATCTCCGTAATGCAAACGCCTGAAAACAGCCAGCACAAAATCAATTAAGGGAACAGCCATCACCGTTAACGGAACCATCAAAGTTATAGAAGTTATTCCCTTAAATTGGGAAGTTCCAGCTGTGGAAATTGCCGCTATATTCAGCCCGATAAATAAAGAACCTGTTTCTCCCATAAAAATTTTTGCCGGATAGAAATTATAACGCAGGAAAGCTAAATTTCCCGCCAGCAAAAAAGAGGAAATAGCAATTACCAGCTGATTCTGTTCTTTGATGCCAATTACAATTAAAACGGCACTAACAATAATCGTTATTCCACAAGCTAAACCATCTATACCGTCAATAAAATTGATAGCATTGATTACTATCAAATACCATAAAACAGTAACCGGAAAGGATAACCACCCTAAAATAAAGTGTTCCCCGAAAGGATTGGTCAGATACAAAACACGATAGCCAAACAAATACATAATAATGCCTAAAGTAATCTGCCACAAAAGTTTATAAGGAGGAGGACTTTCAAAACGATCATCCCAAACTCCAAAACATAATGCCAGAACTCCTACTCCCGAAAGCTCTAAAAGCATATTACCCGGTTCTGAATTTCCGCTGATCAAGCCAAAAGTTGCCTGGGCTAAAATAATAGGCAAGGCAAAACACAAACCACCTGCTTCGGGAATAGGTATTTTATGAATTTTACGCTCATTCGGATGAGCAATGAGCTTTAATTTTGTGGAAATTTTAAGATTAAGCGGTAATAACAAATGCGTGCACAGATGAATTATAACCGCTTCAATTATAATCAGTAAGTATATGTTTATCATCGTTGTTCTCTATTATTTAGCTGAAAGATAAAGTTCTCTGTAAGCATTAACCATTTTCTCATAAGAACAAATTGCGGCGATCTTTTTTGCTGCTTCTTTGCCTTTCCGATAAGCTGTATCAAAATCCCGCGCTATTTCTATAAAGGTCTTTGTCAGCTCTGCATTATTATCTAAAGGAACAATATAACCTGTTTGGCTATCCACCAATTCCAAAAGAGAAGGCAGGTCGGAAACAATTATCGGCAACCCTGAATGCATTGCTTCAATGATGCTGAATGGCATTGCTTCCCAACGCGAATAGAGAACAAAAACATTGAAGACCTTCAACCAGGGCAAAACATTTTTATCCCAACCCGGAAGCAATATCCGCTCGTCCAAACCGTAACTGTGAATAATTGCTTTACATAATTCATAATATTCACCCTCACCCAAATAGATGAATTTTAATTTTTGCTCCTGTAAACAGGCATTACAAGAAGCAGTTATTAAATTGATTACATTTTTTTGAGGACAAAACCGCAAAGTGGAACCAATAATAATTTCCTTTTCCGGTTTTTTTCGGTTTTGGGCAATTTCCTGCAAGGCAGTAGCTAATGTTGGAGGAAGTGCATTGTAAATAGTAATTGCTTTTTCCGGTTTGATTAAACCCATCTTTAGGGACTTCAACCGATCAGAATTATTCACAAAAACATTGTAATCACCCAATCGGTTGCCTATCTTTTCCAAAGTGGTAAAAAACTTGTAGGTTATCGGCTTTTGCTGTTCCAGAAAAGGAAAAGTATGCGTTGTATGAATAATTAACGGAGCTTTACCTAAACGAGCAGCTAAACGACCTAAAAATCCTGGCTTGGAAGCATTGGTATGCACAATATCAAAACGGTGCTTTTTAATTATATATAGTAAGTGGAAAAAAGTAAAGATGTCCCCAAAGCATATCTGATGACGAAAAGTAGGCAAAGGTAAATATTGATAACCCCTGGCTTTAATTTCGTCTACAAATTCACCACCCGGCTTGCAGGCAACCTGGACATCAAATTCATTTCTATCCAAGCCATCCAATAAATGCAAAGAAAATCTCTGCACCCCGGAAAGTATTGGCAGTAACTGTATATGTAATACCTTTTTCATCTCTATCCTTTTTTTATCTGTGTAATCTGTGTTATCTGTGAGAGTTCTTTATCTTTCTTATCTGCGTCATCTGCGTAATCTGCGTGCACCTTTTTTATCCCGAAAATCCCTTTCATCCTGTTCATCCCATACCTATTATAATTTTTTATCTGTGTAATCTGTGTAATCTGTGAGAGCCCTTTATCTTTTTTATCTGCGTCATCTGCGTCATCTGCGTGAGTTTTTTTCATTTCCCTTCCACCACGATCACCGCTATAGAATCCGCTTTGACATTCGTAAATTGTATTTGGTTTCCCATCACTTTTGCCGGCATTTCAGCTACTTCTTTAATTTTCGGATTTCCATGCAAGCATAGCGTAAAACTATCCAAATCGTCCGGAAACATCAGACAAATCTGATCTTCACTTTCATTAATTGTCACCCGGTTTCTTTTTTCCCACCAGTCAACTAATTCACCTGCCGTAGCCAGATAGGTCTTTCCACTTTTGATCAGTGCCAAAAGATAAGGATAAAGTTTATTCATATAGCTGATATTACTGAAACTGGCAATCGTGAAATCCATACTGAAGATACTATGAGTGCGCACCGCATTTTGGAAGAACTTTTTCAGTTGGTGTTTAGCATCTTCCAGTTGCAGATAGTTATGTTTATTAATCTTCAAATATTCATCACGATAAATTGTAGGCAATTCCCAATAATCCATTTTAGTTCCGTTTACCCAGGGTTGCCAGGGTAAACTCATTCCGTTTTTGTATCCGGGAAGTGATTGAAACGCTGTGCTCTGGCTAAAAACAGGAGAAATTTTGTTTTGCAATTCCCGAATTGTGTTATTGATTTTATAACCCAGTTGCCGAATTCCCAGTTTTTCTTTTCCCAGCAGATGCAGAAGAATTTGTTTACGGGTTAAATAATCATCCTGGTTAAGCTTATCAGCAGTTGCCAAAAGACCTATATCATTTCCGTTATGCAAAATTTTCTGAATTTCTTCCTGCAGATCAGGGTCTTCCAAAGCATAATCAATTTCTTCATTTGCCTCAGTAGCCAGATAATAAGTGCTGCGGCAATTGGAATCCTTTTCCTGATTCAGAAATTCATCAAAGTTCCAGTTAAGTTCATAATTGGTAAATAAATACTGGAGTTTGCCCTTTAAAGTATGTGCCAATTGTTTCCAGCGGAAAGTAAAAAACATTGCCAAATCATCAGGAAGGGAAAGGATGATAGAAGAAACATCCCATTTTTGCAAATCGTCAATACTATGTGAAAGAAGAACAGCTGCCTGCTGAGCGGAGGGCCATAATAACTTTTGGGCAATGCAATTATTTTTGGCTCGGCAGTGTTCTTTGATCAGCGAATCCATCAACCACAGCAAATTATCCGCAATTGGCGTTTCCCTATAGTTATAAAAAGCGCTGGCACTATCAGGATAAAACCCCTTTTCCATAGAGCCGGCATCACTGCTTTCTTCCAGATTGCTTAAATGCAAAAAGAGGTTTCCGACTAAATCAAAATTGATTTTTCCCCCACTGATGTCACTTTCCGTATAATTCTCCGCAGGGTATTCAAATTTGCGGGCTGAAACAATAGGCGTTATATGCAGTAACTTTATTTCCCGCATACATCTACGCAAACGGTCTGCACTGTATGCTTTGTTGTCAAAAAAATCCGGATCACAGGGAATGAAAAATGTGATATAATGCTTAGCCAGACCTTTTAACTCTTCAGGAGTTGGCTCTGTGTAACCATATATCAGCAAAATATCGTTTGCTTTCAGCTCTTCCAGCTCCTCCAGAAAACGAAAGTTATAACCCAGGGTCTGGAACATAAAGCCAAACACATATTTTATTTCCCTTGTCCACCGACTTACTTTCCTGTCTATTACTATAGATATCATCTTCTTTATTTACCAGCTATTACCTTTTTTTACCTTTTTCTCATTAACCTAATCTGCGTCAAGTTAAATCCTTTTTTTGATCCTTTTATTTATCCTTTTATCAACCTTCCTCTTTGCCCTTATCCTAATAATTCTTTATCTGTGAAATCAGTGTAATCTGTGAGAGGTATTTTTTCTCTCCGCTCTCCGCCCTCCGCCCTCTGCTAATATAATCCTCCAAATCCTTACATCCTAAAATCCTCGTTTCTAATACAAAATCCCCAAAATCCCTTTCATCCTGTTCATCCCCTACCTATTCTTTTTTTTTATCTGCGTAATCAGCGTAATCTGCGTGAGGTATAGATTTTTTTCTACAATACTAACCTCTTATCCTGCTTTATCTTATCTTTCTCCCTCCTATCACTGTTCTCTCTAAATCTCATTTCGCCAGCAAAAAATATATTGACAGCTCCAGCCCCAATTTCAATTATGAACTCAATTATGAAAAATATAAACGAGAGTATTATAAAACTATGGCTAACATACCGATAAAATACAGGACAGCAAAGAACTTTAGACATAATCAATATGACTTCTCAGTTACCCCATCACAGGGTAATTTAGAAGTCAATTTTTTTATCTGCTCTGCTTTTGGTCCTTCTGCACCTGCTTTTTGTTATTCTGCTCCTACTTGTTGTCATTCCTTACTTGAAGCGAAATCTATTCCCTTTTAAAATATAATACTCTACCAGCCATATTCTTAACTGCCTTATGCAACCCAGAATGCATAAGCCACGGGGCGAAGCTGTAGGAAGTACTGGAGTTCAAAGTTCAAAGTTCAAAGTGCAGGAGTTCAAAGTGCGGGAGTTCAAGGTGCATAAGTGCAGGAGTTCAAAGTTCAAAGTGCAGGAGTTAGATAGTGAAGATTGAAAGTTTTACAGATATTGAAACATGGAAGCAAGCCCGAATTTTCGTAGCTGATGTTTATCATATTTTTTCAGAAGGTAATTCGCAAAAGGATTTCGGTTTTAGAGATCAAATTCAAAGAGCATCTGTTTCTATTATGTCCAATATAGCGGAGGGCTGAGAGCAGAGGGCGGAGGGCTTAGGGCAGAGAGATGATGGATAAAGAAATGTATAGATTTGAGAAACTGGATGTGTGGAAGAAAAGTATTGAGTTGTCTGATAGATTATTTGATATAGCAGATAGAACTGATATGAAACACTGTTATAGATTTTCAGAACAGCTTAGAGCTGCAGCTATGAGTATTACTAATAATATTGCAGAAGGTTCTGCTTCAACTTCTGATAAAGATTTTGCTCAGTTTTTAAATATTGCTCGGCGTTCTGGCTTTGAATGTGTTAATATTTTAATCCTTTTTGAAAGAAGAAAGTATATTACATTGGATGAATTGGACTCTTTAAAATTAGAACTATCCTCCATCAGTAAAATGCTAACTAACTTACGCAAATCTCTATTAAACCCTAAGCCCTCTGCCCTCCGCCCTCCGCTACAATGAAAGGCATTATTCTTGCCGGTGGATCCGGTACCCGTTTATATCCTATAACTATTGCTGTCAGTAAACAGTTAATTCCGGTTTACGATAAGCCAATGATCTATTATCCTCTTGCTGTTTTAATGCTGGCAGGTATAAGAGAGGTCTTGATTATTACCACTCCGGAAGATAATTCCAACTTTCAAAAGCTCTTGGGTGATGGTTCTCAACTGGGTATGCATTTTGAATATAAAATTCAGAAAATTCCTAATGGCTTAGCTCAAGCATTTGTAATTGGAGCTGATTTTGTTGGTTCGGATAGTGTCTGTTTAATTTTAGGAGATAATATTTTTTATGGGGCTGATCTGCAAGGGCGATTGCAAACTTGTACAAAACCCAATGGAGCAATAATTACTGCTTATCCTGTTCTTGATCCTGAGCGTTATGGTGTAGTAGAATTTGATGAAAATATGAAGGCAATCAGTTTGGAAGAAAAACCTAAAGAGCCAAAATCCAACTATGCTGTTCCCGGTCTTTATTTTTATGATAACAGCGTAATTAAAATAGCCAATGAAATAACACCCTCTGCCAGAGGTGAATATGAAATAACCGATGTGAACAATGTCTATCTGGAACAAGGGAACTTAAAAGTGATGGTTTTTGGAAGAGGAACTGCCTGGCTGGATACGGGTACTTTTGAATCTCTTATTCAAGCATCCCAATTTGTGGAAGTTATTCAAAACCGCCAGGGACTAAAAATCAGCTGTATAGAAGAAATTGCTTATCGTAAGGGCTTTATTGATAAAGAGCAACTTTGCCAGCTTGCAGAGCCCATTCGGAAAAGCGGTTATGGGGAATACCTCCTTCGGTTAATTAGTGAACAGTGAACGGTGAACGGTGAAGGGTGAACAGTGAACGGTGAAGGGTGAACGGTGAAGGGTGAACGGTGAATGGTGAACGGTGAAAAGTGAAAGATAATCAGATACTTGAAATTGCAATTGATTTTGCACTGGATATAATTGGACTTTACAAAAAGCTTGTAAATGAAAAGAAAGAATATGTCATTTCCAAACAACTACTTAGAGCTGGTACATCAATTGGGGCTAACTTAAAAGAGGCAGATCTTGCAATATCTAAAAAAGAATTCATTGCTAAAGCACAGATAGCATTAAAAGAAGCAGCAGAAACAGAATATTGGCTCGATTTGCTTATTAAAAGCAGTTATTTAGAAGAAAAAGAATGTCCATTAGATCAAAACAAATCTATTATAAGAATTCTGACCGCAATAATCAAAAAATCAAAAGACAACCTATATGAAAATAAATAATCACTCTTCACACTTCACCCTTCACCTTTCACCTTTCACCTTTCACCTTTCACCATTCACCGTTCACCGTTCACTGTTCACCCTTCACCGTTCACCGTTCACCGTTCACCGTTCACCCTTCACCGTTCACCGTTCACTCTTCACTTTGTTTATATTGATTTTTTGTGTTCTGTTCGTGTCCAGTTGTTCCACTTCCACCAAGCCCGAAACCGGTTCTCTCTCCGGGAAAGTCATCCTGGTAAACGATACAGGCGATCCAGCTCTTGATCCGATAGATTATTCAGGAATTACTGTGGCACTATATAACTTAGCTTACTTAGACACTACTATTGTTAGAATAAATAATCAATATCCGCAAATAGGTGTGCACATAAATCAGGAAACAGAATTTGATCATAGATTACAAAATCCTATTGTAAAGGTACTAACATCTAATGATGGTTCTTTTACTTTAACAAATATCCCAGTAGGGGTATATAATTTGTCTATTTTTAAGCAAGGTTGGTCTATCATATACAGATATTCAATAGATATTGTTAATAATGGTAATAAGAATGGAAAAGAGATTGAAAATATCTTATATACACTTTATCCAGTTTATGAATTGCCTTCTGTTGTAGGTTCAAGTTTTGTTTTTAAATCTGATCATACATATCTTGCATTAAATGATATAAATATTCTATCAAATGTTGACTTTGAACAAAATTCTAAATTATTAATTAATCCCAATAAGAAAGCTAATTTTCATAATAATATCTCCTACTCAGGTTCTGATGGATTTTTTTATATTGATTCTGGAGAGAACATATATTCGACAAATATGCGAAATATAAGTCCGTATCAATCTATTAATATTTATAAGGAGGGTAAAGTTATTATTAATGGTTTAATTTTAAAAAATTCTATTGATGGGTTAGTATCTTATTCAGATTCATTAAAGTTAGAAAGGTCAGTATTCTCACATAATAAAATCACTGCGATATATTTGAATAATGGGGCAGGAATATTAAATGATTTGTTAATACATAACAATGATAATAAAGGAATCTTTACAAATTCTTCTACAATTGTCAGTAATTCTCTATTTTGTTCAAATAATTGTGGTTTTATTGGATTGATTGGGGATTTAAATATAAAGAATAATTACTTTGTTGGAAATTATTTAGCAACCCAACCTGTAAGTAATAACGAAGTAATTATAATGAATAATTGCTTTGATAGAAATTATAGTGCTATTGCAGCAACAGCATCTACTTTTGTAACAGCTAACAATAATTTTTATTCGAACAAAAGGGATATAGAACTACATGGTCTAATAGGTGGTGGGAATGACCCTTGTTATCCATCAGTTTATCATAATAATTTTTATGGTGATGGTTACTATGTTCATTGTATGGGTAATAATATGTATTATGGAGATAGTCAATATCCTGCAGTCGGGATTAATCAGAATTATAATTTTCCTAATAATTATCTTAAATATGCTCCTAATATAAATAACATTTATGATGGCAATTCAGAAGGTGCTAATTTTATATATACAGTCAGTTTTATTCCATTGTTATCCAATCCGATTATAGGTATTGGTATATATTAATCATAATAAAGGAAAGTTAGAATAATGTGGATTCAAAGTATTGTAAGTAATTTTTTTAATATTGCTCAAAGATATAAAAATGAAATTGCTATTATTGAGCAGGATAATATAGTTTATTTCAGTCAATTATTTAATATGTCATACAGTATTGCTGATATGATAATAAATATACATGATAATATTAATTCGATAATAGCAGTATATTTGCCTAAATCCTCCTTCGCTATTATCTCAGATATAGGTATTTTAATGAGTGGAAATGCATTTATGAATTTAGATATAAATGCGCCTATTAATAGAATAAAAAATATATTATCTGAAATTAAACCTAAAATTATAATAACGGACATAAAGTATAACATCAAACTATCTGAATTAAATATCAACTATTATCATATAATATATATAAATGATATAGATATTAATAGTATAAATAATACTATAAATTATATAAAAGATAGATTATCAAGTATAATTGATACTGATATTATGTGTTTAGTTAATACTTCTGGTTCAACCGGTAAGCCTAAGGCTGTAGCATTAACTCATAAAAATTATATTGATTTTTATGAGTGGGCTACAAGTAATTTTGATTTTAAACGTTATGATATAATAGGAAGTCAATCTCCTATTTTTTTTGATCATTTCAATTTTGAACTTTGTCTTTTAATGATCAAAGGAGTAAAAATTTGTATTATTCCAGAAAGTATGATGGCATATCCTATAAAGTTACTTGAATATATAAAAAATAAAAATGTTTCATTTATATTTTGGGTACCATTTTTGCTTGCTACAATATCAAATTTAGATTTATTAAATAATATAAAATTAACAAGCTTAAAAATGGTATGGTTTGCTGGAGAAGTTTTACATCCTAAACATATAAATTATTGGATGTCCAAAAACAGTAACGTTAAATTTGTAAATCTTTATGGTCCTACAGAATGTTCTGTAGATTGTACTTATTATCAAATTAATAATCTTATTGATAGCGATTCAATACCTATAGGCAAGCCTTGCCGTAATACTAATGTTATAATTATAAATGATAATAATCAAGAAACATCCTATGATGAAAAAGGAGAATTAATAATTCGTGGTAGTTCATTAGCAGCGGGCTATTATAATAATTTTGATCAGACTAGGATTAGTTTTGTCCAAAACCCTCTAAATAATTCCTATCCTGAAATTGTATATAAAACTGGAGATATTGTGTATAAAAGAAAGGATGGTAATATAATGTTTGTAGGTAGAAAAGATAACCAAATAAAACATATGGGCTATAGAATTGAACTTGGAGAAATTGAGCAAGCAGCATTATCAATAAGTTTTATAAAAAATGTATGTGTAGTATATAATCAACAAGAGAAAGAAATAGTTATGTTTTTTGAATCAGCAAACAAGTTGGAATCTAAAGAATTATGGGTCCATCTTATGCAATTACTACCAAAGTATATGTTGCCAACTAAATATATTCAACTTGAGAAGATACCTACTAATCCGAACGGTAAAATTGATCGAAACTACTTGGCTAATTCTATTAAGAAATGAAAATATTTACTCCTATAAATTCTTATAGTGACCTTAAAAATGAATTAGATTATGTAAAGCATAATCCTTATACATTCTTAAACAACCTATTTGTAGATTATACATTATGGGAAAATGCTTTTGATGAAGGAAGAATATTAATATATAAAACGAATAATGCTTTATGGATATTGAAAAGGAATAATGGTTTTTGTGATCTTTTCTATAGTTGTTCTGATCTTGAAGGATTTAAACATGATTTAGTAATTATTTTAGATGATTTGGATCAGCCCACTATTGTGACAACATTCTATAAGGAATTAATAGACGAAGTAAAAGAATTTGAATATATAACTACAAATTTTAAGATATATTCTACATTTAATCGTATGTCCAATAGTAATTTTGATTCTATAAAAGAACATATTCCTAACAATCAAATTAAACAAGCTAACTATGAAGATATCCCTCAAATACAATGTCTTTTTAATAAAGTTTTTGATAAATATGATGATAAAATCCCTGACAATAACCTTCTAAAGCATTATATTAAAAATGAATATGTTAGAGTTATTAGAAATGATGATAAGGTTATTGCTTGTTTAATTGCTACTATTAAGGGAGCAACCTCACAATTTCAATATATAACTATCAATGATGAATACCAAAATAGGGGCTATGGCTCTATAATGATGAAGGAATATTTATATGATATTTATAAAGATTATGTTAAAAGAAGTTTGTTATGGGTTAAATCCAATAATACATCAGCAATAAAATATTATTCAAAGCATGGCTTTAAAAATGAAGGGTTACATAAAACAATAATGATTTATGGAGTATAATATGGATATAATTGTAAAAATATTACAAAATATCAGGCCTGAATTTAATTTTGAAGACACAGTAGATTTTTTTAAAGAAGGTATGCTTGATTCTTTTGATATGTTATCCTTAATATCAGATTTGGAAAAAGAATTTGATATTAAAATCAACGGTATGGATATAATACCAGAGAACTTCAATTCCCTAAGCAGTATAAAAGATTTATTGAAAAAATATGGGGTTATAATATGAATCTATTTTTTAGGAATAAAAGGATATCTTCTATCCTAACTGTATTACCTAAAAGAATAAGTTATTTTGATGATGAAATGGAAAAATTCAATTTTTCCAAATCACAATCTAATAAATTAAAAAGTATAATGGGCTATAATAAACATAGAATAATAGATAATCAAACTTGCAGTTCTGATTTATGTATTTATGGAATAAATAAACTTAAGGAAGAAAATATAATTAATTTTGATGAAATTGATGCTCTCGTTGTTATTACTCAATCACCCGATTATTTTATGCCTCCTACCAGTAGTATTATCCATGGGGCATTGAATTTAAAAAAAGATATGATTTGCATAGATATTAATCAAGGTTGTGCAGGGTATATAATTGGACTTATAGAAGCATTTATGTTACTGGATCAGCCGTTTATAAATAAAGTAGCTTTATGTAATGTTGATATACTAAGCAAGAAAGTATCATCTCAAGATAGAAATAGTTATCCATTAATCGGTGATGGTGCTGCAATAACTATTGTAGAAAGAGCTACGGAAAATAATAAGATATTTGGTGTAATTAAAGTTGATGGCTCAAGAGCAGATTTACTTATGATCCCCGCTGGGGGATTTAAAAAACCATCCAGTTCAGAAACTGCTATTATTATAGAAGATGATAAAGATAATTTTAGAGCTGAAGATCATTTAGTTATGAAAGGGGATTTGGTGTTTAACTTTGTGCAAACAGAAGTTCCTCCAATGCTTGAGGATTTGCTATCTTATGCAAATATTAGTAAGGAAGATATAGATTATTATATGTTCCATCAACCAAATAGATTTATGCTCCAAAAGTTAGCCCAAAGTATTAATGTTCCTGAATTAAAAATGCCAAATAATATTGTGGAAAATTTTGGCAATGCAAGTGGAGTAACTATTCCAACTGCAATTTGTTATAATTTAGGGAATCAATTACTGAGTGAAAATTTTACTATGTGCTTAGCAGGATTCGGTGTTGGGCTTACTTGGGCAGGTCTTATTATGGATATTGGTAATCTTAATTATTGTAATATATCTGAATATGATATATAAATATAAAGGAGTGTATTATGGAAGATTTAAATAAAATACTTGCTGAAATACTTGAGGTTGAACAAGTAAATAGCCAAGATATTCTTACAGAGTTTGAAGTTTGGGATTCACTAACAGCACTTTCAATAATTGCAGCTATTGGTGAGAAATATAATGTATATTTAAGCAGTAAAGAGATTATGGAAGCAAGAACTATAAAGAATTTAGAAAAAACTATAATATCAAAGATTAATAATTAATGAAAGAAACTATATTATTAACGGGAGCTACTTCTGATATTGGTTGTGAAATCTACAAGAATTTAATCGATACCTATGATATCGTTTTAATGGCAAGAGATCCAAAAAAGGTAACAAATATTTATAGTAATGTTCCATATCAAAATGTAGTATATGCCAATTTAGAAGAACCCGAAAATACAAAGCAAATATTATATGAGCATCTAAACAATAACGATATAATTATTAATCATTTTATACATTGTGCAGGTTTATTGCAATTAGAAGGGATAAAAAGCATAACCTATAAAAATCAAATAAGAATTTTCAATGTTAATTTATTTTCAGCTATTCAAATCATTCAAGTATTATTAAATAAAAAGAATAGGCCTTTTTTTTCTACGATATCTTTTATTTCAAGTTTATGGAGTATTAGAGGAACGAAAGGTAATTCAATTTATGCTTCTAGTAAAGGATCTTTAAATTCCTTATGTATCAATCTGGCTGTTGAGCTTGCTCCTAAAATAAGAGTTAATTCAATTCTACCAGGAGCAATTATTACAAATATGTCCAAAGAGAGTTTTGTAGAGAAAAATATAGAAGAAGTAAATAAGGACTATTTACTTGGTCTGGGCTCTACATCTGATATTGCAGGAATTATTAAATTCATTATTTCTAAAGAAGCAAGATGGATAACAGGACAAAATATTATAGTAGATGGGGGTAAATCTTGTAAATGAAAAGAACAATAGATAAAAAATATCTTTTCACAGATAGAATGGGGCATAAACTCTATAAAGAAGATATTATCGAAACCTTAATAGACATTGAGACAAATGATTGTAATTACCTTTTTATTCATTCAGCCATGTCTTTTGGACTCCCAAATAAAGATTTAAGTAGAAATGAAATTGCTAAAGAAATATTAGAAGCTATCTTAGCGACTAATATCCCTAATATAATATTTCCTACTTTTACATTTAGTTTTTGTAACAATGAAGATTATGACATACAAAATACTAAAACAAAGATGGGTTTTATTAACGAGTATACTAGAAAAGATTATCGTTTTAAACGAACATCCGATCCCTTATTATCTGTAACAATACTTGGTGATGATAATCAAATAATAAATATTGGAAAATATTCTATAGGAAAGGATTCATTCTATGATAAATTAGCTAAGAGAGATAAAGTAAAATTCCTATTCTTTGGAACTAATTTAGGTGATTGTTTTACTTATATGCACTATTTAGAATGGGTGAACAGAGTACCGTATAGGTATGATAGAACATTCACTGGAACAATAATAGATAGGGACAGAAAATACCAAGATCAATACACTTTATTTGTTCGTTACAACGGGGTTATTCCTAGTGATGGTAGCTATTGTTATGAACAGCTTCTTAAAAATTATAGTATGCTTAAATCTCGGGTTTTTGGAGATTCATCTATTTCATGTGTGGATAGAGATATGGCTACTGATGTATATAATGATATCATAAAAAAAAATATGTATTATTTCGTTGATGGTAATATTTATAGTAAGGATGAAAGTTTTACATCTGTTAATATGGTATCACTATGAATAGTTTTCTTTTTTATGAAAGTCCTATTGAAACTGAAGTATTTGGTTTTCCGGTTTATTATACAGATTATAAAACCTTAGTTATGACATTAGAGAATGATCAATATAGAAATATAGAGGATGAGTTATTAAATAATATTTGTTCTTGTTATCTATGTGCTAAAATACCAGCGAAAGATATAGTAACTATCAATAAAATGACAAATTACGGTTTTGAATATATTGAAACTCAAATTCAATCTAAAGTTAAATTTATTAATAGAAAACTCCCAGATACTGATTATTATATTAGACCAGTTACTTCTGAAAATGATTTAGATGAAGTACTAAATATTGCCTCTTCAACTTTTGAAAATGATAGGATATCAATAGATCCATTGCTTCCTAAATGCCTTGCTGGTAAAAGATATTCAGCTTTTGTCATTAATTCGTTTAAATCCAATATAGAAAATGTTATGGCCGTTATTGATAATAAAAGTCAAAATATTATAGGATTTAAAACACATCACATCGAAAATAACCATCTTATCACATTCCTCCTTGGTGGAATATCTAACGAATATAAAGGTTTTGGGTTGGGTCTCATAAGTGATATACTTGAGATGAATTATCTATTAAATAAAGGATTTTTATGGGGATATACTAATATCTCTACAATTAATATTCCTGTTTTTAATCTTGAAATTGGACTTTTAGGATTCAAGGTTAAATCTGTATATGTTGTATTAAGAAAAATTGTTAATAATAAGTAAACATGCTAAGCATAATAATACCTTGCTATAACACAAGGGAATGCATAACCGCATTATACGAAAGTATAAAAAATATTTTAGGACACAATAAAATTGCTTATGAAATTATTTTTATTGATGATAAAAGTCCCCAAAAGGATTATGAAGTAGTTAAGCATCTATCGCAAATAGATTCTTCAGTAAAATTAATTAAATTTGTTAGAAACTTTGGTCAGCAAAATGCTATTTCGGCGGGATTGAAAATTAGCAAAGGTGATTGGGTTATAGTTATGGATGCAGATATGCAAGATGACCCGATTTATATACCGCAGTTATATAGTAAAGTTCAAGAAGGTTATGATATTGTATTTGCAAAAAGAATAAATCGTAAACATTCCTTTATTAAAATATTAGAGTCCCGAGTTTATCATTTGTGTTTTAATTGGTTAACGGGTATGGACACTGATACAACAATTGGAAATTATGGTATATATAGTCGTAAAGTAGTTAATGAATTTAACAATATGAATGAGCAATTTAGAAGTTTTGGTTTGTTAATAAAATGGATGGGATTTAATTGTGCATATATGGATGTAGAACATGGGAAAAGATACACCGGAAAATCATCCTATAATTTTCATAAGGGGATAATACTTGCATTTAATGCAATGATTGCTTTTTCTCAAAGGCCTCTAAAGTTTGCTGTTTTGATTGGATTTGGAATTACATTTATTTCAATAATAGTATCTATTATTTTCATTATAAGATGGCTATTAGGTGAAGTTGCAATAATTGGCTGGACAAGTATTGTTTTGTCTATTTGGTTGATAGGAGGTCTTAATATTATTATTTTAGGAATAGTGGGTTTATATATAGGTAAAATTTTTGAAGAAACAAAGCAGAGACCTCATTATATTATAGATTATATGGTAAATATAAATGAAACTTAAGAACTTACTTCTTTTACTTTTAGGTTATATAATTTATAGTTTTATAGGTGTCGTCTCAAAAGGTTCAATAGGAAATTCTCTGAGAAGTATAAAGACATTATTGTACTATGGAATTGTTCTTATGTTATTAGGATCGTATGCATTAATATGGCAGATAAGCATTAAGAAAATTCCCTTATATATGGCTTATATGGGCAAGAGTATATCTCTCATATTAACACTGCTTTGGTCTAATATCTTTTTTAATGAAGTGATAAAAATAAATAATATCGTAGGAGCAATATTGGTAATTCTTGGAATATTACTTATGTTTAGTCCTAAGGAGAATACTTGTTCTATATAGTAATGATACTAGGGGTTTTTTTAGGAAGTATCGCTCAAATTCCTTTAAAAAGTTCAGCTTTAGAAAAAGAAACGGGAACAATATCTTACTTTTTGAATAAAAAAACTATAATAGGATATGGCTTAATGATCATAGCTTCTCTTTTGAGTTTTTTGGCAATAAGAAATATTGAATTAAAAAGGGGAGCAATTATTGAAACATCGGGTTATTTATTTATTTTAGCGATTAGTAGATTTGTTTTTAATGAAAGTATTACAAGAAGGCAGTATATAGCAGCACTTCTGATAATAATAGGAATTCTCATTTTCAATGTCTAACATATCGTCAATTCCCTTTAATAAACCTTTTGCTACAGGAAAAGAGCTGGAATATATTCAGGATGCTATAAACCTTGGGCATATTTCAGGAAATGGATATTATACCAAGAAATGCCAGAACTTTTTTCAGGAACGCTATAGTTTTAAAAAATGCCTTTTAACAACTTCTTGCACAGATGCTTTGGAGATGGCTGCTATTTTAATCAATACTCAACCCGGAGACGAGATTATTTTACCATCCTTCACTTTTGTCTCTACAGCCAATGCTTTTGCTTTAAGAGGTGCAAAACTTATCTTTTGTGATAGCAGAACTGATCATCCAGGAATTGATGAAGATAAAATAGAAGAATTAATTACAGAAAAAACCAAAGCAATAGTTCCGGTTCACTATGCAGGTGTAGCTTGTGATATGGATAAAATTATGGCTTTAGCCGAAAAATATAATTTGTTTGTTGTTGAAGACGCTGCTCAGGCAATAGACAGTTATTATAAAGGTAAACCTTTAGGAGGAATAGGCCATCTGGGATGCTTTTCCTTTCATGAAACCAAAAATATTTCTTCCGGTGAGGGAGGAATGTTAGTTGTTAATGATGATAGGTTTATTGAAAGAAGCGAAATAATTTGGGAAAAAGGAACAAACAGACAGGCATTTTTCCGAGGTGAAATTGATAAATACGGTTGGGTAGATATTGGTTCTTCTTTTTTACCTTCGGATATTATAGCTGCTTTTTTATGGGCTCAACTGGAACATATTGATGAAATTCAAGCCAAGCGCTTACAGATTTGGAATCAATACAATGAAACCCTTAAACCAATTGCAGATAAAGCTGAAATCCGTCTTCCTTTTATACCTGATTATGCAACAAATAATGCACATATGTATTATATTATAGCAGAGGGCAAAGAGCAGAGGGCAGAGAGTGAAAAGCTAAGAGCAGAGAGCAAAGAGCAGAGGGCAGAGAGTGAAAAGATAAGGGCAGAGAGCAAAGAGCAGAGAGATAAAATTATTAAGAAGTTAAAAGATAAAGGTATACAAGCTGTTTTTCATTATCAGAGCTTGCATCAGTCCAAATTTTATTCATCTCAATCAATGCAAAGAGAATGTCCCCAATCCGATTATTATTCCCTGAACCTGTTAAGATTACCTTTATTTGTAGGGATAGATACTACGATAACTCAAAAAATGTTTAAAATATTAATGGAGTATAACGATGACTAAAAATCGGATAGAATACTTTATCAAATTCTCAAATTATATCTTAATACTTCTTTTTTTCTTCATATTCATATTTAAAACTATTCAATGTTTTATCACTACAAATTCCATAGGAGACGAAGCATTTTATTTAAATGAATTAAATAGATTTAGGGAAGTAGGATTATGGAATTCTTTTTCTGCGTATTAATTCTATTATCTATAAGTATTATAGCTGAATACCTGCTGAGGGTCTTTGATGAGGTAAAGAATAGACCGGGATTTATTATTAAAAAGGGTAAAACATCTATCCCTGATAAATGAAACAATATTAAAGAGGAATGGAGATGCATAAAAACAGTAAAGCACTATCATATATAGAGATTATTTTCTATCTTGTTATTATCTTTATATATCCTTTTCTGTTTATATCCCATAGCGGGGATTAAAAAGATAGTACTAAGTTTTATATAGTTTAGTTTGATATATTATTTATGGATTTACATATTTAATATTTATATTATTATATACACAAAGGAGGATTTTTATGAAATATATAACTAATACATTAAGTAATATATCCGAGATTACTTTCATATCTCTTTTATTTTTAATCGGTTTTGTTGTTGGTAGCATAGCAATTAATACAAGAAGTCCTTATTATATTTCACCCGATGGAACGGGATATCATAATTATGCCGTAAATATATCTTTAAGAGGGGTATACTCTCCAGCATATCAATATCCTTATACGGTTAATTTTGCAAGAGAACCGGGATATCCAATGTTTTTAGCCGCAATTTATAAAATTTATGACATATTTGGCGAGCCCACTCTACTAAAATGGGATGAATATAATGTCTCTACAAAAACAATGAAAACAAAAAAAGGTGAAATTCAATGTGCTAAATATGTTCAACTAATTCTGTTAATCATATCCGTATATTTTATATATAGGATACTAATAAATCTACATTCAATCCGTAATGCAAGATTTATTTCGTTACTTATAATTCTCTATTATCCTTTTATTTCCTATTGTACCTATATTTTGAGAGAATCTTGGATAACTTTCTTATTGGCTTTATTTTCTTTCTGTATGGTTGAATTTTACTTGAGCAAAAAACAGCTTTATTTGCTTTTAGCTACTATATCTATAGCATTAGCATCGTTATCTTGGCAAGTTATGGTAGTGTTTACTCCCCTCATTCTGATAATTATGCTTTTATCCAAAATTAAATTTTGGCAATCTATAAAATACATAATTCTCTATGCAATAATATTTATTGTTCTCCTTTTTCCCTGGTTTGCCTATGTTTATAGTTATTATCCCAATCTTAAAATTGTAACTTCTATGGGAACCTCACTTACACCCGAAGTAATTAATTGGAAAAGTGCTTTAAGTGAAGCGAAATATTTCGGAGAAATATCTCAGGATGAATTTGATCAAATTTATAGAAGCGGTAGAACTGAATTACCAGAAGCAGAAATCTTTCAAAGATCTTTTTCAGGATGGTATTCTGCTTCTGCTGATTCTATAATAGGAAAGTTAAATATATCTTTTCCGCAACAGCTCCGATTTAAGTGTTATGCAGCATTTAAGAATTTAAAAGGTTTATTTTTTCAAAATGATTGGACACCTTTCGTTGGAAAGTTCAGAGATTCTATTTTTTTCCTAACAAAAGGGTTTAATAAAACTCAGAATAAATATGATATAATTATTAGCATACAGACATTAGCTTTAAATGTTATAAGCATATTAATCGGGGTATTTTCCATTCTCGGTTTTATCGTATATAAAAAGAGAAACTTAATTTATTGGATATCGTATCTATTTTATTGCGCACTTTTTTATATTATTGGGAGTGAATCCAGAAGATTTATTCCGGTATTGCCTTGGATATTATATTTAAATTATTATTTTGTCTTTTATACCTATAAAAAGCTAACAATGCATAAAGCTAAAGCAATAAAAGAGAGTGGAATCCAAATGATAAGTTCATAATTTCCTCAATGTTTATAATTATTTGATATATTTTATGTTAGGTTATATTGCAAAAACTATATATCACCGAAACTCTTGGTTTAAAGGAATCACTTCTTTAATTTATAAAATGTTTGCATCGTTCTGTATTTGAAGTTGAATCTCTTTTATTTGTTGCCTTAGATATTCACTACATAGATGTAAATCAACATAATGAACTTATGTCACAGTTAAATAGTATCAAGAAACTAATTGTGGGTTTCATCCGCTATCTCAAAAACTCTCAACATCCCAACTAAGAACTTTGAACTTTGAACTCCTGCACTTTGCACTTTGAACTCCCGCACTTTGAACTTTGAACTCCCGCACTTTGAACTTTGAACTCCTGCACTTTGAACTCCCGCACTCTGAACTTTTTAACTCCCGCACTAAGAACTTAAAAACAAAGGAACTATTATGAAAGTTATAATATTAGCTGGAGGGATGGGAACAAGATTAGGTTCTCTTGGTGAATTAATGCCAAAACCAATGATTGAAATTGGAGGTAAACCAATTATTTGGCATATTATGAAGATTTTTAGTCATTATGGTTATAATGATTTTATCGTATGTTTAGGTTATAAAGGAAATGTGATTAAGGATTACTTTTATCATTATTATACTTATAACAGTGATTTCACAATAAATTTAGCTTCCGATGAGATAATATTTCATAACTCAAATGATGATAATTTTAATGTTACTTTAGTTGATACTGGCTTAAAGAATCTAAAAGGATCCCGTTTAAAACAGGTGGAAAGATATCTGGAAGATAATTTAAATTTTATAACTTATGGAGATGGAGTGGCAGATATTAACATTTCTTCTTTAGTAGAATTTCATAAATCTCATAATAAGCTTTTAACAATAACTGGTGTAAAACCTCCTTCTATGTTTGGTGAAATGATTGAAAAAGATGGTCTTGTTTTATCTTTTGAAGAAAAACCGCAAACCAGCAAGGGGCTTATAAATGGTGGTTTTATGGTATTTCATCGGGATCTTATGAATTATCTTTCAGAAGATCCTCAATGTGATTTTGAATTTGGTCCTTTAGAGGATTTAGCAAAGAAGGAGGAAATTATGACTTATAAACATAAAGGTTTTTGGGAATGTGCAGATACTGTGAGAGATCTGGAGCATTTAAACAAATTATGGAATGAAAATAAAGCATTTTGGAAAATATGGTAGCAGTATGTTTTTATTAGATAAATATAACGACAAAAGGGTATTAATTACAGGTCATACAGGTTTTAAGGGCTCTTGGCTATCGCTGATGCTTTTTGAGCTTGGTGCTAAGGTTACCGGTTATGCATTAGACCCTGTTAATAGTGAAGATCATTTTAATTTAATAAAGCTGAATGAAAAAATTGAAGATATTAGAGGAGATATACTTGATTTTAATAAGCTTACCAAAGTATTTGAAGATTTTAAACCCGAAATAGTTTTTCACTTAGCAGCTCAAACGATAGTTTTAGAAAGTTATCAGAATCCCAAGGATACATTTGATATTAATGTTCAAGGGACGGTAAATATCTTGGAATGTTGCAGGAATAGCAATTCCGTAAAGGCCTGCATTATTGTAACAAGTGATAAGTGTTATGAAAACAAAGAATGGCTTTGGGGATATAGAGAAATTGATAGATTGGGCGGTAAGGATCCTTATAGCGCAAGTAAAGCATGTGCTGAATTTGTTACATATTCTTATTTGACATCATTCAGGCAATTAAATTTGGCAAGTGTTAGAGCCGGTAATGTTATAGGTGGTGGGGATTGGGCTAATAATAGAATTGTACCGGATTGTATGAGAGCATTGATAGCCAATGAACCTATTATTATTAGAAATCCTTTATCAATTAGACCTTGGCAACATGTTTTAGATGCTCTATATGCTTATTTGTTATTAGCTATAAAACTTTCTGAAGATAAAAACACTTATCAAGGCGTATGGAATGTGGGACCTAATCTGGATTCAATGAAAACAGTAGAAAAATTGGTAGAAAAAGTAATTTTTTACTGGGGGAAAGGTAAAATGAAAATTGAGCAGAAAACAAATGCAAATCCCGAAGCAAAATATCTTTTTCTGGATACGACAAAAATAAAAGAAATCCTTCATTGGAAACCTTCCTGGAATTTTGATGAATCTGTCTTTTATACCGTAGAATGGTATAAGAATTATCAGGCAGGTGAAAATATGGCAGAAATTTCAAGAGATCAAATTAGAAAATTTCTTAAAGGCAATGGATATGAAAATTGAAGAAACCCCATTAGAAGGTGTATTAATTATTCATCTTGATCCAAAAACGGATAAGAGAGGGTATTTCTTAAGGTTTTGGGATGAAACTATACTATCTGCATATAATCTTCCCCAAAGATGGTGTGAAGAAAGTATCTCATATTCCAAATATAAAAATACCCTTCGTGGTTTACATTTTCAATATCAGCCATTTGCCCAATCAAAATTCATTTTTCTAATTAAAGGTTATATAAGCGATGTTGTTGTAAACATAGATCTTGATTCGCCTAATTATGGAAAATGGCAGCTGTTTGAGCTATCAGATAAAGAGCCATTAGTGTTATTTATTCCGGCAAATTATGCCCATGGTTTTGTAACAAGAACGGAAGATTGCTATCTTGTTTATAAAATGGATAAACCTTATAATCCTCAATTTGAAGATGGAATTATTTGGAATGATAAGGACTTAGGGATAAATTGGAAGGTATCTGCTCCTATTTTATCGCAAAGAGATAGTGGATTTAAAACTTTAAATGAAATTACAACCAAATTACGGATGATAAATGATAAATAATAGTGAAATTCTTAAAGAACAGATATTAGATTTATGTAAACAATATTATGAATTGAAACATAAACCCGACGATTTTAATATAAATAAAGATAAAGTGTATTATGCGGGTAGGGTGTTTGACTATTCAGAAATTCAAAATCTTGTTTCCGCTAGTTTGGATTTTTGGCTTACTGCAGGTCAATATACAGAAGAGTTTGAATTCAATCTTGCAGAATTTCTTGGCTTATCAAATGCTATAACGGTAAATTCAGGATCATCAGCAAATCTTGTGGCTATTACAGCTCTTACTTCTTCAAAGCTTAAAGATAGAAGGTTAAAATCGGGAGATGAAGTTATTACAGTTGCTGCGGGTTTTCCATCTACAGTTGCTCCTATAGTCCAAAACCGGTTAATTCCTGTTTTTGTAGATATTGAATTAGGTACCTATAATGTAAATACCGAACTGGTTGAAAAAGCTATATCACCTGAAACAAAGGCAATTTTTTTAGCGCATACTCTGGGTAATCCCTTTAATTTGGATATTATTATGCATCTTGCTAAAAAATATAATTTATGGTTAATTGAAGATAATTGTGACGCTTTAGGAAGCAGATATAAAGAAAAGTTGACAGGAACATTTGGAGATTTGGCTACCTGTTCTTTTTATCCGGCTCATCATATAACTACCGGTGAAGGAGGAGCAGTTGTATGTGAAGATGAAGAATTGGCAAAAATTTGCAAATCTGTTAGGGACTGGGGTAGAGATTGCTATTGTGTCGGAGGAGAAAGTAATACTTGCGGAAAAAGATTTAGCCAGCAATATGGAACTCTACCTTATGGTTACGACCATAAATATGTATATTCAGAAATTGGTTATAATCTTAAAATGACAGACCTTCAATCCGCAATTGGTTGTGCTCAAATTAAAAAGTTAAATAGCTTTATTAATAAAAGAATAAATAATTTCAGTTATCTACTATCAAGGTTGAAACAGTTTGAAGATTTCTTGATTTTACCCCAAGCTACAGAATTTAGTGATCCGGCTTGGTTTGCATTTCCCATAACGATAAAAAATAATAAGGGTATTACTCGTAATCAAATTACTAGTTATTTGGAAGAGAATAGAGTTGAAACCAGAAATTTATTCAGTGGTAACTTACTCAGACATCCCGGTTTTCTAAATATAGAACATAGAGTAAGTGGAATGCTTACGAATTCTGATATTATAACCAACGATACTTTCTTTATAGGTTGTTATCCTGGTTTAGATGAAATCAGATTAAATTATATTTGCGATGTTTTTTCTTCCTTTTTCAATAGTTTATAGATAAAAATATTATAATGTCGGTGGTAGTAAAATCTCCTTGTGTTGTAATCTATTTAAAAAGGATTACTGAAACCTTAACCATAATTGAATTACAACCACTTAAGCGTCTTCCTAAATATAAACCGGGTCAGTTTTTACACTTAACCCTTGATTATTATGATCCTGCCAAAAACTGGCCTGAATCCAGAGTATTTTCCATTGCTAATTATGATCCTGAGGTAAAAACACTAAGGGTAATTTACAGTGTAAAAGGGAAATATACGAAACTTATGAATGATAATTTACAAGAAAATCAACAGGTTTGGGTGAAGATGCCATACGGTGATTTTACTTTTAATTCAATAACCGATAATATGATATTTATTGCAGGTGGAACTGGAATTACACCTTTTTTATCATATCTTGAAAGTATCAAATACAAGATTCCGGATAAGAACATTTGGCTCTTTTATGGCGCTAAAGAGAAAAATTGTATGGTAGGTGAAGAATTGATTGATGATATTGTTTTGGTTAATCCCCGATTTAAAGTAAAAAAGTATCTGGAATATAAAAATGGCAATGAGCGCTATGAAATGGGTAAATTAGAAGCTGAAAAAATCTTAGAAGAATTACAATCTATTGGGGAAGCTGATTTTTATATTAGTGGTCCACCGGAAATGATACAATATTTCAAACAATCTATAATAGATGCTGGAATAAAACAGGAATTTATTCATATAGATGCCTGGGAATAAGGAGAAACTTATGAATATTAGATTATTTAAACCCTATGTCGGTCAAGAAGAACTGGACAGTATCAAAGATACATTTGAAAGAGGATGGATTGGTTTGGGTGCTAAAGTATCTGAATTAGAACAAAAATGGAGTACTTATATCGGAGGTTCTTTTTCATTAGCTGTAAATTCTGCCACTGCCGCTTTACATCTTGCTGTAACAGCTTTTAATTTTCCCAGGGGGAAAAAAGTTCTTGTTCCTGCTATTACTTTTGTATCAACAGCAAACGCTGCACTTTATAATGGATTGATACCTGTGTTTGTAGATGTTGATCCAATTACTTTGCAAATGGACTTATGCGATTTGAAAAAAAAGTATGATAATGATTGTGTAGCAATTATTCCTGTACATTTAGGAGGTTATCCTGTAGATATTGAAAACATCTTAGATTTTGCTGAGGATAAAGGTCTAAAAGTTATAGAAGATTGTGCCCATTGCGCCGGAGGTGAATATAAGGGTAAAAAACTTGGAACCTGGGGTGATATTGGTTGTTTCAGTTTTGAGGAAAAGAAATTAATGACTACCGGTGATGGAGGTATGATCTGCTCTAAAGATGAAGAAATTATTGAAAAGTTGAAACCATATAGATGGGTAGGAATTGATAAAGACACCTGGAGACGGGCAATTGAATTCCGTGATGAAGCTAATAATGATGCATATCATTGGCATTATGTTATTTCAGTTTTGGGGTATAAATATAATATGAATGACTTGGCAGCATCAATTGGTCTGGTGCAGTTAAAGAAATTAGATTATATGAATATGACCAGATCACAACATATAAATTTATATTTAAATAAAATTAAAGGTTTGAAAGAAATTAAACCATTGTTACCGTATAATACGGAAAGAGATGTATATTGGATGTTCGGTGTGAGAACGAAAAGGCGTGATGAACTCATTATTTACTTAAAAGAAAAAGGAATATCTACAGGGGTTCATTTTTATCCTCTAACTTTGCATCCTTTATTTAAGAATTTCTATGTTCCCTGTAAAATAGCAGAAACCGTTTGGAAGGAATTTATTACTCTTCCTCTCTTTGTTGAGTTAACAAACGAGGAAATAGATTATATTGCAAAAGTACTCTATGATTTTGAGGGCTAAACCACTAAAATGCATCCATCTGTATTAGTATTGATACTAAGCTATAACGGTAAAGAACTTTTAATAGATGCTGTTCAATCTTATCTTAATTGTGAATACCCGAATTTTGCTGTGGCGGTTATTGATAATGGTTCAACTGACGGAACGGAGGATTTTATCAGGAATAATTATCCCAATGTTGTTTTTATGCGTTCTGAAAAGAATCTTGGTTATTCCGGAGGTATGAACATTGGTTTGGCTTATGCTTTTGAACAAAATAATTACGACTATGTTCTAATTACAAATAATGATGTTATAGCCGATAAACAAATTATTGCTGCTTTGGTGGAAACTGCGGAAGCAAACCCGGAAACAGCATTTACTACTGGAAAGGTCTATTATTATGAAAGACCGGATGTTTTCCAAACATTAGGGAAAAGTTCTCACCCTACTCTTGTGAGAGGTGAGCATTTGGGA
Source organism: Candidatus Cloacimonas sp. (assembly GCA_023227825.1). GTDB lineage: Bacteria > Cloacimonadota > Cloacimonadia > Cloacimonadales > Cloacimonadaceae > Cloacimonas. The sequence goes on from JALOCJ010000006.1 coordinate 146,601, forward strand.
AGAGGGGAGAAAGATTTAGGACAATTTGATAGGGATACAGAATTAGCATTTTGTGATGACATATTTTGGTTGGTCTCCAGAGAAGTATATTTAAAAACAGGGGGATATGACACTGAGTTTTTTCTTCAAGCAGAGGATTTTGATTGGCAATTGCGAGCTAAAAAAGCCGGGTTTAAGATAATGTATTCTTATAAAGCCAAATTATGGCATAAGGAAAGTATGACAATAGGTAAGTCATCACCGTTAAAAGCTTATTATGACGCCAGGAATCCAATGATTGCAATTATGAAAAATTGTAATAGCAAACAAATTAACAAATATGTAATTGATAAATCTTATAAATTATTATTTAAGTCAATTCCTAAAACATTTATAAAGGGACATATATCCAAGGCATTTGCAAGTATGTTTGGCTTGCTTAGTGCTTATAAATATTATATTATATCAAAAATAAATAAATATATATAACAATATGTTAGGTTTAGGTATATTTAAAAAACTCAGATATATATTTAATATATATTGTCTTTTTAAATATAAACTTTTAAGATTCTTATATGGTATAAATACAGCTAATTCATATTTAACAACAGTAGATAAATTTGCATTGGTAAAAATAATCAAATATTATGGAGCTCACATAGGTTCCAATTGTGATATAGAATCCCCACTTTATTTTCATAATTGCAAAAAATTCTCAAATCTTACTGTTGGGAATGATTGCCATATTGGAAAATGTGTTTTTCTTGATTTGAGGAATCATATTAAAATTCAAAATAAGGTAACAATTTCTATGAATACAATTATTATAACTCATCAAGATATGGGTCGTTCTCCTTTAAGTAAAATTTACCATCCACTATCTAAACCGGTTTTAATAAAGGAGGGGGCATATATTGGAGCTAATGCAACTATTTTAATGGGCGTAACAATTGGTAAATGTTCAATAATTGGAGCAGATGCCTTAGTGAATCAAAATGTAGATGATTTTACAATGGTAGCTGGTGTTCCCGCTAGGTTTATCAAATCAACTTATAAAATGATTGAAAATTAATGAATAATCATATTGATAATAAAATAAAAGCATATCCCATCTGGTCAAGAGATAATACTAAACTCCTATTAGCATTTATTTTTACTGTTATAATTGTTTATATTTTTCCGAAATTAGGAGTTCCTCAAATTCTGATTAAATTATCGTTCTTGCTTCTCCTATTTATTATATTCAATTCTAAAAATGATGTCTTTTGGCTTAGTTGGTATATTTTAATTGTCAATGCAATAAGTAGGATGTTTATGATTGGCACGGCAGATAATATATATAGAATACCTATGTATAGTATTATGTCTGGAGTATCCTTAGGTTTTCATGAATTATTCCTTGCTATGTATATTATAAAATATCTATTAATGAATAATAAAAGACATTCATTATTTAACAAATATACAATATTTATATTAATATATGGTGCGTTTACGATTTTCTACTCATTTTTTTGGGGAATAAGCCAATCTACTCTTATAAGGTCAATCAGGACAGTTTTACCCTGGTTTTGGCTCATAATTTTACCGGCATTTTTTTCTAATCCGGAAAAGGTGGAGCATTCATTTCAATTAATAGCACCTTTTGTATTTGTTTGTTTTATATTATCTATTTATTCACAAATTACAGGTAGATACTTGCATGATATTCTTTCAGGAGAATCCAGGATAGGATATCTTGGAGAGGCAGAGATTGAACTTGTCAGATCTGTGCATTCAACATTTCTAATTTTTCCCATAGTTTTTCTGGCATTATTCTACCTTGGAATGGGTAAGATAAAATTTAACTATATCTATTTAAATTTAATAATAATAACTGGGACATTAATCATCATTCTTTCGGCTACAAGAGGATGGATTATCGCCTTCCTTATTCTATTATCTTCATTTTTCTTTATGAAAGGATCTGATTTGATAAAACAATTAATAAGAGTATTCGTTATATTAAGCTTAATAATATTTATAGTACAATTATTTTATCCTTTATTCCTTTTTCAATTATCAAAGGCTTATGAACGATTTATGACTCTTGAACAATTAGTAGAAGGCGATCCTACTGCAGGTGGTTCTCTACTAAGAATAACAGAACGAGGTCCTAGAGTTATGAAGGAATTTCGCAAAAGCCCTATAATAGGATGGGGTTTTTCCGATCATTATTTTAGATTTAGAGATATTCATGTGGGAAATCAAACAATGCTGCTACAAGGAGGGATATTAGGATATTTATTTTGGATGATTATATATTTTATGATATTATATAAAATCTATTCTTATGGACAATATAATTACAATAAATTATATCTTGGGAATAATGTGAATATCATACTTTTAGCAATGGTTGCAAGTTTTGTTATTCATTGCAGCTCAACTCATATATGGGGGTTCTATGGATCGGGACAAGAAGTTATTCTTCAATGGGCATTTATATTAACCACCGCTAATGCCTATTTAACTACTACAAGGTAAAATTTATTTAATAATAAATATGCTTAAACAGCGTTTTCTTGTTCACTTCGGAACTCAAATTATTATTCAATTATTAGCCATTGCGGCAGGAATAATAGTAGCCAGGATTGCCGGACCCTCATTAGTTGGCGTTTTATCGTATGGCACTGCATACACCTCTATCCTTGCTTTTATTACAGGTATTTTCGGATCTGCACACATCAAGCTTGTTTCTGAAGGTCGCGAACATAGTAATTGTTTAGCTGTATATGGGCGCTTAAGAAACGTTAGTGCTATAGTTTATTTTATAGCTACAGCTTCTATGTTCCTTATACAAAAATACTTACTGAATTATAAATTTGAAAGCAAAGAGGTTCAAATTGTAATAATATTCTCGCTTATTGCTCATTTTCTTAGTTTATATGAAGGTTACTCTAATATAGTTTATACAGCTAATTTAAAGCAGGCAAAAGCTAATTTACCTGGTTTTTATAGAGATATAGCTTGGCATATTGGTAGAGTTGTAATAGTAATTTTGGGTTTGAGAGCAATAACATTAGCCACATATAAAATGATTCTTTCAGGTTTGGTCGCTCTATATTGTGCATTTTTGCTTAAAGAATTTCCCAAGGGGAAATATGATAAAAATTTAGCAAAGGATTATTTCCGTATAAGCATACCTGCTCTAATAATTGTAATAGTAAACAGTATTACTGGTTATGCTGATAAATTACTTCTTGCTCATTATACTAATACAACTCAATTAGGTTATTATTCAACCGCCCATTCTTTGGGTGGAATGTTTATGCTTATAGCTATGCCCGTTAGCAATATTTTCTTTCCTCTTTTTTCCAAAATGATTAGTATGAATAATTGGGAAGGAGTGAATATCAATATTTTCAAATATCAGGAATTTATCATCCTTTTTATTTTTCCCTTAATGTGTATTCTTGCCATAACCGTTAAAGACCCTTTACTATTAGTATTGGGGAACCGTTATAAACCCAGTGTAACTCCTTTAATCATCCTTCTTTTTTCCACTTATGTAGTTTTGCTCGGGTTACCTTATGCTAATGTTATTACGGGAATGGGAAAATTCTATATTTATGCTTGGACAAATGTAATAAAATTAATAATATTCATTATATCAATTACACTTTTTGTGTCTCCCAGGTTTTTAAATTTGGGAGCTACCGGCTTAGCTTGTAATCAACTTGTTTTAAATCTTAGCGGAAATCTAGTTTATCTCTTTTATGTAATGAACTACGGAAAAGTAAGGTTATTTATGAAAAATAATATCCGACATTTGGTAATTATTTTGATATCATTTATTGCCTTCTTAGGATCAAGATATGTTAAAAACATTTATGAATATTGGTGGTTATTTTATATTCCTCTATATTTAATAGTTTGCTATGGAATTCTGATCACATTTAAACTGATTGGAAAGGAACATTGGCTACTTTTAGCAGAGGCATTAAACTTTAAAAAGACCCTTAATTATGCAAAAGACGAGATGAGTAATAGAGATGTTTGAGCTAATTAATTTATAAATGTAAAAGGTATAATAGGATAGTTTGCTAATATGATAAAAATAATATTTATAATTCCATTTGCTCCTAAATATGCTGAATATGCCGATAAACCACGACCCAAATATAATTGGGACACAAAAGATGGTCAGTGGGTTGGTATTTGGGGATATGATTGGGGAGATCTTCATTTAAAATCTCTTGTGGAGTATTATAATAATTATGATTGTGAAGTTTGGCAACCAGACCTTAGAGCTGATAAAATATACTCGGTTGAGCTATGTAATAAATTAGTTCATAGAAATTTTCCTGCTAAAATGATCAAAAGATTTAGTCGCTTTAAACTCAGAAAAGAGATGTATTCCCAAAGTATTATTGATGAATTAAAAAAATATGATGATTATAATACTGTTATTATGTTGCCTGCTACAGTTCGGACAAAATGGATGAAGCATGTTATTAACTTTACATATAAAGGAAAACATATATATTATATATATATAAATGATTCAAAATTACTGCCCTATAAAATTAATACCTTAAACCCATTTAAAGCATTTAGTACATATCTTGTAAATAAACAAAAGCTAAAATGGTTGAAAAAGATGAATGTATTACTAACCAGTTATTCCAATCCAGATGCGCTAAGTAAAGTTGAAAAAATTAATCCTAATCTTAAAATGATTAAATTTGTATGGGGTTTTGATTATGATTTTTGGTATTCTATAATTGATAAAGCAACAGCAAGAAGAAATCTAAATATTCCCAATGAGGCATTTGTAATCCTTTTATCTCAACGCTTAGTTCCAGAGTATCAAGTTGATCGTTTTATTGAAGTCATTGCCAAAATCAAACCAAATAAGCAATTTATATGTTATATAACCGGCTTTGGAATACCTGACTATAAAAGATACTTACAAGGTCTTGTAGATCATTATAAATTAAATGATAAGATATATTTTGTTGGTTATATTAGTGATGAAGAATTAAGGAATTATATGATTGCCTCAGATCTTTTTGTAACTGTACCAACAATTTCTGCAGGTTCTGGAGGAGCTTTAAAAGAAATGACAATCGGAAGGCCAATATTTACCACAAGTTATGGTTCAATTTATAATTTCCTGAAAGAACATAATGCAGGTATTTTCGTTAATCCAACTGACTATGATGAATGGGCGCAAAAATTAGAATCCATAATCAATGGAGAGATAATTGTGAAAACCGTTAATAGAGAAATAGTTACCGATTATTATTCCTGGAAAAATACTGCTAAACCGACAAAAAAAGCTATTGATTTAATATTTGAAAAAAAATAATGAAAGCAGTAATTTTATCTGGTGGTCTCGGTACTCGGTTAAAACCTTTTACCGAAGTAATTCCTAAACCACTTTTACCTATTGGGGAAAAGGCAATACTGGAAGTGCAAATTGAACGGCTTAGAGATAATGGTTTTTCTACTATTTATCTTGCTACAAATTATAAATCTGACTATATTGAAAGTTTTTTTGGGAATGGTTCCAGATATGGTGTAGAATTAATAATCAGCAAGGAAACAATTCCATTAGGAACTGCAGGTCCATTAACTTTAATTCAGGAAGATCTTACAGAGCCATTTCTGGTAATGAATGGGGATATATTAACACTTTTAAATTATAAGGCATTTTATGATTATGGGGTATCAAAAGGGTTTCCCTTAACTTTGGGTATTAAAAAAGAAATCCTTCCCTTTGCTTTTGGAAATATTTATTTTGATGGTGATTTTGTTACTGATATCCAAGAGAAACCTAATTTTGAACTTTATATACTTGCCGGTATATATATTATGACTCCCGATATCTTTAATTTTATACCTAAAGGGCAGCATTATAATATGGATGCATTAATTAAAAAATTGCTTGAATTAAAGATACCTGTTCCAAAGTATGAAATTAAAGAATATTGGTTGGACATTGGCAGAATAAATGATTATGAAAAAGCGCAGAATGAATTTAAGGAACATTTTCAGTAGAGTCCAGTCCACAAATTTACACGAATTGACACGAACAAAAATGGTTGAGAGGTTGAGAGGGTTGAGAAGGTTGAGAGGGTTGAATTATTTTAATAGCGAATTATATAATAAACTTGGTAATTATAAAATAAATAATTCGTGATAATTTGTGTAAATTTGTGGACTAAATTCGTGGACAGAAAAAGGAAATTATGAAAGTTCTTGTTACCGGTGCTGATGGTTTTATCGGTTCCCATCTTACTGAATCATTACTAAAAGATGGCTACCCTGTAAGAGCTTTAGCTCAATATAATTCTTTCAATAATTGGGGTTGGCTGGAGGATATAAGACAAAATTCAAACCTGGAAATTGTATGTGGAGATGTAAGAGACCCTAATTATTGTAGAGAAATAAGCAAAGGCATAGATGTTATTTTCCATTTAGCAGCTTTGATAGCAATTCCTTATTCTTACATTGCACCTGAAAGTTATATAGAGACAAATGTAAAAGGGACTTTAAATATATGCCAGGCAGCTAAAGATAATAGTGTGAAAAGAATTTTAGTTACTTCCACCAGTGAGGTTTATGGCACAGCCCAATATGTCCCGATTGATGAAAAACATCCTTTACAGCCACAATCACCTTATAGTGCTAGTAAAATTGGAGCAGATGCAATAGCAATGAGTTTTTATAATGCTTTTAAACTTCCTTTAACAATTGTGCGTCCATTTAATACTTATGGTCCAAGGCAATCTGCCAGAGCTATTATACCTACAATAATAACTCAAATAGCCAGTGGAAAGAAAGAAATCAAATTAGGAGATACATCTCCAACCCGTGATTTTAACTATGTAGAAGATATTTGCAAGGGCTTTTTATTATTATCCAAATGCGATAGAGCAATTGGAGAAACAGTGAATATTGGTTCCAACTACGAAATTTCTATAAAAGAGACCTTTGAATTGATTAAGGATATTATGCATAGTGATGCTAGTTTGGTTACTGATGAAAAAAGAATCAGACCTGAGAAGTCAGAGGTCTTTCGTCTTTGGTGTGATAATAGTAAAATAAAGACATTAACTGGCTTTGAGCCAAAATATAGCATAAAAGAAGGATTGGAGAAAACAGTGGAGTGGTTTATAAATCCACAAAATCTGGCTAAATACAAACCGGGAATTTATAATCTTTAGTCCACGAATTATTCCACGAATTTTCACGAATTAACACGAAGTATGAATAATAATATTTTGTATAAGGAAGAATGCTATAAGATTATTGGGGCGTGTATGAGTGTTCATAAGGAATTGGGACCAGGTTTTCTGGAAGCTGTATATCAAGAATCATTAGCCCTTGAGTTTTTGGAACAGGGAATTCCTTTTGAAAAAGAGAAAGATATTCGCATCTATTATAAAAATCAGTTATTAGATAAATGCTATAAAGCTGATATCTTATGCTTTGAGAAAATCATAGTGGAATTAAAAGCTCTATCAGAACTTTCAAACGAACACATATCCCAATTAATAAATTACCTGAAAGCTACCAAGCTTAGAGTTGGCTTATTAGTCAACTTTGGCTCTTCAAGCTTAATATATAAACGCCTAATCTTATAACTTCGTGTTAATTTGTGTAAATTTGTGGACTAATTTGTGTAAATTCGTGGATTTGTGTTAATTTATGTAAATTTGTGGACTAATTCGTGGACTATCAATCTGTAATTGACTTCATCCGTTCCCTCTATCCCAATAGAGAAACCGTTCCTTTACACGAACCCTATTTTGGGGGTAATGAAAAGAAATATGTTCTGGATTGCATAGAAAGTACTTTTGTTTCTTCTGTGGGTAAATATGTGGATCGTTTTGAAGAGATGATCAGGGATTTTACCGGTGTTAAATATGCCATCGCTACAGTGAATGGAACTTCTGGTTTGCATATTGCTTTAAAACTTGCAGGTGTTCAAGAAGGTGACATGGTAATAACTCAACCGCTTACTTTTATAGCAACTTGTAATGCTATATCCTATTGTGGAGCAGAGCCAATTTTTGTAGATATTGATCCTGATACCTTAGGAATGTCTCCTGATTCATTAGCAAGCTGGCTATCAGCAAATACTATTGTTCAAAATGATGCCTGCTATCTAAAAGATGTCCACGAGTCCACGAATTATCACAAATTATCACAAATTAACAATAATATAAAAGAATTAAGAAAAGATAATTCGAGTAAATTTGTGGAAATTCGTGGACAGAAAAAGATTGCTGCCTGCGTGCCAATGCACACTTTTGGTCATTCCTGTAAAATTGATCAAATCATAGACATTTGCAATCGCTATCATATTCCTGTGGTTGAAGATGCTGCAGAATCAATTGGCAGTTACTATAAGGGTAAGCATACAGGAACTTTGGGAAAATTGGGGATATTGAGTTTCAACGGAAATAAAACCATAACTACAGGTGGGGGAGGGATGATTTTAACCAATGATGATGAACTTGGTCCCCTGGCAAAACATCTTACCACAACTGCGAAAAAACCACATCCTTGGAAATTTGAACATGATATGATTGGTTATAATTATCGTCTGCCGAATATTAATGCTGCTTTGGGTTGTGCGCAAATGGAAATGCTTCCGGAACTTTTGAAAAACAAAAGAGAGACAGCCCAAATTTATCAGGAATTTTTTAATTCTATACCTGATATTGATTTTATTACAGAACCCATTGATTGCATTTCTAACTATTGGCTAAATGCTATTCTCCTAAAAAATATGAAAGAAAGAGATATTTTTTTGGAACATGCAAATGCCCAAAAAGCTATGTGTCGGCCTGCCTGGATTCTGATGAACAAACTGGAAATGTTTAGTTATTGCCTTAAAACTGATATTCCAGTATCATCTAAGATTGAGGAACAATTAATTAATATTCCAAGTTCTATGAGGTTTTAAATGAAAAACATTAGATTAAGAGCTTTAACAATCACAGATCTGCCATTAACCCTAAAATGGCATAATCAACCGGATATTATAGAAATGTACGCAGGTCATCCTTTTCCTGTTAACGAAGAAATGGAGCGTAAGTGGTATGAGAAGATACTTACATCCAATTTTCCAGTTACGGTTTTCGGAATAGAACTAATTGAGAATAATAAACTTATAGGATTGACTACGCTTAGAGATATAAATTTAATTATTAGATCGGCAGAAACGGCAATATATATTGGTGATCAAAATGAAAGATCAAAGGGATATTCCAAAGAAGCATTAAAATTAACTTTAAATTTTGCATTCAATAATTTAGGATTGCATAGAGTTTTTTTATCTGTTAGAGAAGATAATGTCGCTGCTATAGGACTATACGAAAAAATGGGTTTTATAAGAGAAGGAATATTAAGGGATTCTATCTACAAAGATGGTAAATATATTTCACTCATTATTATGTCTATCTTAGAAGGAGAATTCTATGGCTGATTACGAAATCCTGACTATTTCAGATATAGAAAAATGGAATCAATATCTTTCAATGCTTCCTGTAGAGCAACAAGATGTTTATTTTACTCCGGAATACTATAAGCTATATGAAAATAATGGAGATGGGATTGCTTATTGTTTTGTATTCAAAGATCATAATAATTTAGCTCTTTATCCATTTTTAATGAATAGGATAAATGATTTGGGCTATGATCTTGACGATGAATATTATGACATTCAGGGAGCTTATGGTTATAATGGAGTAGCATATTCATCAAATAATAAAGAATTTGTCAAAGATTTTTATGAAAATTATTATGAATTTATAAAAACAAATAAGGTAGTATGTGAATTTATAAGATTTCACCCTCTTCTTAAGAATGAAGAATTTTCTCTTGCATATTATAATATTATTTTTGATAGGAAAACTGTTTTTTTGGCATTAGACAGCAATGATGTTTATAATGGTTATAATAAACAAACCAAAAAGAAGATTAGAAGATCGGAGAGAGAAGGTATAAAGATAAGAATAGGAGATACTCAACAAGATATAATTGATTTTATGCACATTTATTATCATACAATGAATTATCTTCAGGCAAAGGATTATTATTATTTTCCTGAGTCTTATTTCTTTAATTTCCATAATTATATGGACAATATGTCAAAACTAATAGTTGCTGAACTTAATGGAAAAGTAATTGGAGGAATGATGTATATGATAAAGGGACTATATGCACATAATCATTTATCAGCTGCGGATGTTTCCTTAAGAAATATGGGGGTGAATATTAAAATTCAACATTTTGTCATATTAGATGCGATTAAAGAAAAATGTAGATTTATACATTTGGGTGGTGGAAGAACTAATAATCCAGATGACTCGCTGCTTCGCTTTAAAGAAAATTTTTCTTCCTACAAGGCTGATTTTAAAATAGCGAAGAAAATATACATACAGAACATATATGAAAAAATTTTAGTGCAATGGAAAGAAAAATATCCCCTTGCCGCTTCAAACTATCCTTATAAACTCCAGGGTTACCGACATCAATTTTAGGGTTTTCATATTAAATTATTTGCGGTATATATACCATAACCCTACTCGGCAATTTGTCGAGAGAGGTTAGCGTATAGCTACCGCAAACAATAATCCAACCCACGAATTCAGTCCACAAATTAACACGGATTTACACGAAAAAGTCCACGAATTTACACGAATTAGCACGAGTCCACGAATTAACACAAATTGTCACAAATGAAAGAAGAAAGGTTGAGAGGGTTTAGAGGGTTGAGAGAGTTGAGGGGGTTGAGATTTTTTCCGTATTTTGCATAGAAGTAATCTCTTGATAGATAATACATTATAATAATTAGTGAAAATTCGTGTAAATTAGTGGACAATATTCGTGTTAATTCGTGGATAAAAAACTATAGATTTGTCACACTTTTTCATTTTTGTCACCACCTATATAATTAGAGAGCAGAAAAAAATCTATCTGTTCTCAAAGAAATATATAAGGAGACAAAAATGAAAGCGTATGTAAAACTAATGCTTCCCGGTTTCACGGGGAATATGGATGATGTAGTGATATACTATAATTCTCATTTGAATAAGTATATTGCCCGCAAGAAAGTGATACCCAAATATACACCTTCCAACGAGATTATTAAAGAAATCTTTGCCTTTGCCAAACGCATTGAACTAAGTGAGAGCTATTTAGATGATTGTCGTGAATATATCTTTCAGTTTAATCGTAAAAATCGTCGGCAAAATAGAGCAATGAATACTTGGCCCAATGTTTTTATGAAAGTTATGCGTGCCACAATGAAGTCCTACCCTGATCTTGATCTTAAAACCCTAACCAGAGAAGAAATAATAGAAATGAATTTACCCTGCAGATCAATTTATGAGTCCATAAATGCAGGATATCTGGAAAAAGTTCGCGGATATGATAAACTAAATAATATTCTATAATTAAATATATTTTAAATGTGTTCTTAATTTAAAGATGCTATTTCATGAAGCAAATAAGTAAAAAAATTATAAATGCTTTTAACCTTGCTAATGTATTATAATGTATTTTGTTAAAGGGTAATTTAAAAAGAATATCAGGAGAAAAAATAGTGAAAATATCTATATTTGGCCTTGGATATGTAGGTTGTGTCAGTTTAGGATGTTTAGCTCAAAACGGATTTGAAGTAATTGGAATAGATGTTAATAAAGTTAAAGTAGATCTAATCAATAGAGGGCTTCCTACAATTATTGAAAAAGATATTGATATAATCATAAAAGAACAGCATAAAGCAGGTAGAATTCAAGCCACGACAGATTATATGGAAGCTGTATCCAATAGCGATGTATCCATAGTTTGTGTAGGGACACCTTCTACGGAAAAGGGGCATCTGAATCTGGATTATATCTATGAGACAGCGAAACAAATAGGTGAGGCATTAAAGGAAAAAAAATCGTATCATACAGTAGTGATTCGGAGTACTGTTCTTCCCGGAACAAATTTCAAAGTGGGAGAAATTATAGCTCAAATTTCCAATAAAGTTCGTAACAAGGATTTTTCAGTTGTTTCTAATCCTGAATTTCTCAGAGAAGGTTCTGCTGTTCAGGATTATTATAATCCTCCTTACACTCTAATTGGTTTTGATGATAATAAAGCTATTGATATTTTAAAGGAATTGTATTCAAAAGTCAATGGAGAATTTATTACAGTTGATATTGAGACAGCAGAAATTATAAAATATGTAAACAACAGCTTTCATGCCCTAAAAGTTACATTTGCTAATGAAATTGGCAGAATATGTAAGAAATTAAATATTGATTCTTATAGGGTTATGCAGTTATTTTGTTTGGATACTCGCCTGAATATTTCCCCTTATTATTTTAAACCCGGTTTTTCCTATGGTGGTTCTTGTTTACCTAAGGACTTAAAAGCTTTAACCACAATAGGACTTGATTATGGATTAAAATTACCGGTTTTGGAATCAATAGAAGTGAGTAATCACAATCATTCTGCTTCGGTAATTGATCTGATTATTAATAAAAATGGTAAAAAAGTAGGTATATTAGGAATAGCATTTAAAGAAGGAACAGATGATTTGAGATATAGTCCTATATTAAAAGTTATTGAAGGATTGCTGGATAAAGGATATACTATTAAAGTTTATGACCCTTTTGTTAATAAAGCATATCTTATGGGTTCCAATAAGGAATATATGCAAACAGTTCTTCCTTACTTACAAGACCTTATGCAAGATTCAGAAGATGAAGTTATAAATTGGGCAGATATTATTGTTTTTAATAGAAAATCCGTAAACTATGAGAAATTAGTTAGTGACAATCCGGGAAAATCTTTTATTGATTTAGTTCGGATATCAGAACAATTAAATAACTCAAATTATGAAGGTATATGCTGGTAAATGAATCTATACATCATATTTCCAGGCGCATTGTATCCAATTGAAGGAATGAGTCAGGTGCGTATGCGCTGTCAATTGGAACGGTTAAGCATTGATCATAAAATCATTTTCTCCGATATGCATTCCCAGAAAAGAACTCATAATATTACTGCCAGAGAAGTTTCACAGTTTAATATAATATATAAACCAATATACCTCCCTGGCTATAATTACGGTAATATTATCAGAAAATTATATTATATAATTAAACTATTAAGATACCATTTATTTACTGTTACTCGGGAAGAATGCAGAGTAAAAACTTTTGGAGTAAGAAAACAGATTTTTTCAATAGTGGAACAAAACAATCCAGATGCAGTGATGATTCACTATTGGTATCTTGGATATATCTTCAGATATCTAAAACCCAGCATATTGAAATTAATAGATACTCATCATCTTTTGGAAGAAAAAATTTCCTTAATTGATTCCTATGATTTAAATATTATTCAAAGAAGAAGACAAAAGTTTAAATTAAATTTCAGTTTACATAAGCAAAGGGATTATTTTAGATTATGCAATCTTGTAATTGTTAATTCTAAAGCTCAAGAGTTGCTTATTCACAGTTGGGATAAAAACATTCCGGTGATTGTTACAGTTAATGGTCAAAACTTAGATAGTTTTCTAAAGTATCATAATCATTCCGACTCTCCGGCAATATGTTTTTATGGATCACTATCCAACCAATTTAACCGAAAGGCATTAAAACGACTTCTTGAGAAAATATTTCCAATTATCAAAAATATCATTCCGGAGACAAAACTATATATTATAGGTATAAGTCCTCCTATGGACATTATTAACAAATTCATTAATGACTCAATTATCGTTACAGGATATGTTACAGATATTAAATCCTATCTCTCAAAATGTAAAGTTATAGTTCTTCCCCTTGAGATCGGAGTGGGATTTCGCGGAAGAGTGGTTGAAGCAATGGCATTAGGTATTCCAGCTGTCGGAACAAGTAATGCCCTGCAAAGTATTGGATTGGAAAACGGGAAACAAGGTTTTATAGAAGAAGATAATTATAAAATTGCAGAAAAAGTTTGTCTTATTCTAAATAATAATGAGTTATTTAAAGAAATGTCGGAAAACTGCCGAAAGTTTGCTGCTGCTAACTTTTCTCTGGAAAGCACATTTGGAAATCTTTCTAAAACAATAGAATCTTTAGAAATAAAAGTTAGTAACTAATATATAAATAATAGTTAATTTCTTAATTGGAACACCTTTTATTCAATCTTATGTATTTTATGTTAACGATGGACAAGTTTTTTTGATAAGAATGTCAAATTATCCAAAGGTCTTGATGCAAGAGGAAGTATTATCTCTAAAAAATGATCATCTTGTCATAAGTTATATTTGTGCAATAAAGGTATAGTTTAAAAATGAAGATTATATATTTCATTGGAACTTTATGTCCAGGGGGAAAAGAAAGAAGGTTGATTGAACTATTAAAGTATCTTAGATTAAACAATAATTATGAGATAATGCTAATATTGCGACAGAATAACATTAGCTATTCCTATTTTTATAATCTTGGTTACCCCTATAAAATATTAGCTAATAAATATAAAAAAAGGGATTGGAAATTGCCCATTTATTTTTTATCAATTTGTAGAGATTTTAAACCAGATTTAATTCATACTTGGGGATGCATGCCAACAGTTGTAGCTATACTTGCATCATATATTTTACATATTCCCTTAATAAATAGCCAAATAACCTCAGCTCCACCCAAAGAAATTATTCCCTTCAAGCAAAAAATTCTTAATAAAATAAATTTTACTTTCTCTGATATTATTATATCCAATTCCTATGCAGGCATTAAGTCATTCAATCCTCCCCTTAAAAAGAGTAAGGTTATTTATAACGGGATTGATTTGAAAAGATTTGAAAATTTGGCGGATAAAGATATAATAAAAAATAAATATGGTATTAAAACTGCTTATGCAGTCGTTATGGTTGCATCTTTTTCCGATTATAAAGATTATGATCGTTATATTCGTGTTGCTAATCTAACACATAACACCCGAAAAGATATAAGCTTTATATGCATAGGGGGTCCTGGTAACGATGCAGCATCTTTTCATAGAGCTAAGAAACAAGCAGACATTAATCCTCTAATCATAATAACCGGTATTATTTCTGAAGTTGAAGCACTAGTTAATGCTTGTGATATATGCGTCCTTTTTTCGCCTCAGGGAGAAGGTATTTCCAATGCCATATTAGAATATATGGCGTTAGGAAAACCTGTTATAGCTTATGATATTGGAGGCACAAAAGAGATTATTAAAAATGGAGTAAATGGAATATTATTAAAAGAGGAAAATGATTTTCAAGTAAGTGAATTGATTAGTGACTTAATTGATAATGTTCAATTAAGAGAAAAATTTGGTAAGCATAGCAGAAAAATAATAGAAGAGAGATTTACATTGGACGAAATGGGAATGAAATATATGCAGACATATGAAAGGATGTTCAAATAATATGATTTTATACAAATTTTAAATTTGGGTGGAATAAAATTGTTAAATTATCAGTTAGATCTTACCCCCAAACTATTATAATTATCCTATATCATTATTGTTAAACCAGTCATATTACCTTCTGAAGGAAAGTATACACAATTATAATTTAAATTAAGTATATAATTAAAATAATCAAATTCAGGACAAAAGAACAGTAAAATAATAAAACTTGGCTAATGATGTTTGTTTTATGCATAATCCTCCCAAGAAATTGGTTTTATGGTTTTATTTAAAAAGTTTTTTTAATTATTATGTTGGGCGAAAAATACCGTCTTATATCTTGTATATTTAGATATTCAGAAATATTTATAAATATAAAAAAGTCATTTATTATTTAATATAAAATAAGTATAGTTATGGAAACAATTAAGATAATTGATTTGCTAACAGGAAAGACAACTTACAAATATTATACTAAATACAGGGAAACACAATGGTATAATAGAGACGAAATAAATGAATATCAAATATCAAAGCTGAAAAAATTAATACATCATTGCTATGATAATATTCCTTATTATACAAAAATAATGAAAGATAAGGGAATAGATCCTAATACAGTTGAAAGTATGAATTATCTTAAAAAATTTCCCATATTAACGAAAGAAATAATTAAAGAAAACTATGAGCTTTTTATGCCGATTAATAGTAATAATATTAAAGGGATAAAAACCAGTCCAACAGGTGGAACAACTGGAAGTATTTTAAGCAAGCGTAATGATGCCAATACCAGAAGCTCAATTTGGGGGAGTTATCGTAGGTTTTATGATTGGATGGACATAAAACCAGGAGATATGATTTTAACATATTGGGGTGGGCATATAAGCAAACCTAATTTTAATGAACACTTCAAAAGCTGGTTATCCAATAGATTAAGGCATACAATACCTTTTAATGCATACGATACAAATCCTAATACGATTAATTTGATTATTAAATGCCTTAAGTCAGGTAAAATAAAACTTATACAAAGCTATCCTCAAGCATTATATGTTCTTGCCTTAAAGTTAAAAGAAAGAGGAGAGAGTTTTAAAATAAAAGCAATTATGACAACTTCAGAACCTCTTATGCCCCAGCACCGGGAGTTGTTTAGGGAAATATTTGGTTGCGAATCATTTGATCAGTATGGTTGTGGTGAAATTGGTGGAATTGCATATGAATGTGAAGCTCATAATGGTTTACATATAACAGAAGAGAGAGTTTATATAGAGCATAATGAAAATAATGAATTATTAATTACTGACTTGGATAATTTTGCAATGCCTTTTATTCGCTATTATAATGGAGATCAAGCAGAATTTGCTTCAGAAGATTGTATATGTGGGAGAAAAAGCCAAGTAATAAAAAGAATTTTGGGTAGAACTTGTGATTATCTAATATGTAAAAATGGACAATCTTTACATTGGGCATATTTTTGGCATTTAATGTTTGATACAGAAATAGCTTTAAAACGTAATTTCCTAAAATTTCAAATAATCCAAAAATCAAAGGATATCTTGTTTTTTAGGTATGTAGGTGATCAGCTTTTTAAATCTGATGAAGAAATACTTCTTAAAATGATAAGAGAAAAAATGGGGGATGTTAAAATTGAATTCATTAAGGAAGATGATATTGAATGTTCTACATCTGGTAAATACCGTCCTGTTATCAATGAATTAATAATATAAAATAATAATATGATAAAGTAAATTACTATATTGGAAATAAGTTGAATAGAAGCGAATTAACCTTTTTCTTACTTGGTAAAAAATACGGATTTGACTTAAAGAAAATGTTAAAATTTGTGAATGACAACCAATATTGGAATGAAGAAAGAATATATAATTACCAGTTAGCTCAATTAAAAAAATTAATAAATCATATATATACTTCGGTGCCTTATTACCATAAAGTAATGGAAGATATTGGGATGCAACCCGAAGATTTCAAAGACATAAAGGATTTAAAAGCATTTCCTGTAATTAATAAACAGACGATAAGAGATAATTTTGATTTGTTCTTAGCAGAAGATTATAAACAATATCATCCTATGCAGCGTTCAACCGGTGGAACAACCGGTATCCCTTTCAAATATTTTATAGATACATATAGTTGGTGTTTAAACTGGGCGACAAAAATGAGAACTTTTAGCTGGGGAAATTATACCTTCGGAAAAGATAAAATTGCTGTCTTAAAAGGTGGGTCAATGTATAGGAAGGGGAAATATAGTCCTAAAACCTATCTCTGGAATTATCTTAATAATTATTATACGATACCTATTATGAATTTGACAAATGAAATGATGGATATTCACTTCAAGCAGGTAAAGCATAAAAAAATTAGATATATGCGAGGATATCCTTCTTCCATATATACTTTTGCTAACTATCTGAAAAGCAGGTTAATTACTTATCCGATGAAAAGTATATTTACTACAGCCGAAATGTTATACCCATACCAGAGAAAAGTGATTGAAGATGTTTTTGAAACGGGAATAATAGATGCTTATGGTTGTGGTGATGGAATGGCTGGGGCAAATCAATGTGAATTGAGAAATAAATATCATATAAATATTGAAACCAGCTATATGGAGATTTTATCTTTGGATTATAAAAATGAGGTAAAACCTGGAGATGAAGGAATAATTGTTGTAACTTCTTTACACGATTATGCAATGCCATTTATACGCTATGCTCCTGGAGATATGGCTATTCAGGGAAAAGGACCTTGTCCTTGTGGAAGAGGTCTTCCCGTCCTAGAAAAAATAATAGGTAGATCATCAGATCTGTTTAAATTAGCCAATGGAAGAATTCTTAATGGTTTATCTATTCCTTTTGAAGAATGGGCTGACAAAATAGAAAAATTTCAATTAATACAAGAAGAACCGGACTTAATAATTTTAAAACTGATACCAAAAGATAATTATACTGAAAAAGATGAATCTCAAATTATGGATCTATTAGAATATAATGCGGGAGAGGGTATCAGAATTCAAATTGAAAAAGTTAAAAACTTGGAATTTACTTCTGCAGGAAAGTTTAAATATGTAATTTCTAAAGTACCTCAATGAACCAAAGAATTAAAATAATATGTTCCTGTAGGATGGGACCAGGTACTTTTGAGGCAAAATTTGTTCCCTTATGCAAAGTTGACATTGTTGAAGAAATTATCGTAGTTAGGAAAGAAAAGGGTCCAGATATACCTAAATTAAAATATGCAGTTTTACCCAAAATATGTTACAATCCTATTATAAATTTTATTATTGCTTCATATATTGTAGGTAAGTTAGCAAGAAAATATAAGGTAAATTTTATCTTGGCTTACCATTATGTTCCTCATTACTATATTGCCTTTATAGCATCTTTACTAAGTTCCAAACCCTACATTCTTGGGCAAACGGGTAGAGATGATCAGTTATTAGCAAAACACCCTATTAAGGGTATGTTCTTACGCTATATTATAAAAAAGGCATACCAATTAAATGTTCCTGGCAGTGAATCATTTAATTTCTGGAAATCTATAGGTATTCATAGAGTTGATATTTTACATAGTGCAATAGATACTGATAGATTTTTACCTGATAATTCTGAAAAAATATATGATTTTCTTTATATTGGAAGATTAGAAAAATATAAGGGTGTCCAATACTTACTTCAAGCGTTTAGTAATGTAGTAAAAGAATATCCCAATGCAACCTTATGTATAGTGGGCTATGGCTCTTATGAAAATGAAATAAAAAGCTTGATTTATGAATTAAATCTTTCTAACAAAGTGAGCTTTTGTGGATTTCAAGCTGATACATATTCTTACTACAGAAAATCTAAAATATTTGTGATGACATCTGAAACAGAAGGATTACCTTGCTCCTTAATGGAAGCAATGAGTTGTGAATTACTATGTATTAGTTCATTAGTAGGGAATATTGGAGATATAATAAAAGATGAAATTACGGGTTTTATTTTTCCTTCCGGGGACATATTAAAATTACAAGAAATAATGATAAAATCACTAATAAATTATCGTGAGCTAACACAGATCAGAGAGAATGCCCGTATATTAATAGAAAATGAACATTCCTATAGCAGTGCGATAAGAGTTTGGAGAAATATATTAATTCATTTTTAACTGTTGAGATTATGTTCATTGTTATATAGTTAAATGAATTCATATACTTTCTATATAGTTAGCTATAAAATCAGGCAATGTCGTTTTCTATATAAGGAGTGACCAATGTATAGGAAAAAGACATTAGCTGATATTCGCATTGGTTTGCGAAACAGGTTATTGCATCATTTTGCCAGACATTGTTTCCCAAGTTTTATAAGGGTTTATTTTCATAGATTGAGAGGTGTAAAAATAGGGAAGAATGTTCTTATTGGCTTAGATGTCCACATTGATGATGACGGTCCTGAAAGAGTAATCATAGAAGATGATGTATTTATTACTACTGGCTGTATGTTATTAACTCATCAGCGTGATTTATCAAAATATAAAAGAGGAGATTGGATAGGTTCAATGCCTTTTAAGATAGCCGGTATCCATATAAAGAAAGGTGCTCATATAGGAATTGGAGCAATCATAATGCCAGGTGTAACTATTGGCAAAGGAGCTGTTATTGGTGCCGGTTCAGTAGTTACAAAAGATATACCAGATTATTGTGTAGCTGTTGGAGTTCCAGCAAAAGTCATTAGAGAGTTTGGGAATTGAATATTCTAATTGATGTTAATCACCCCGCTCAAGTTCATTATTTCAGAAATCTATATAAGGAATTAAGTTTAAAACATAATATATATTTTAGTTGTAAAAAAGTCCCTATAATTGAGAAACTTTTATCAGCATATAACATTCCATATATGAGTTATGGAGAAAAAAAGGATAATATATTATCAAAAGTTTTCTACCAATTAAAATATGATTTTGAATGCTATAAGAAGATGAAAAATTTAGAAATAGATATTGCACTTGGTTCTTCTGCTTCAAATGTTCATGCTGCCAAATTTACGAAAGCAACATCAATAGCAACAACAGATAGTGATCTTTCTGCTATACCTCTTGCTGCAAAATTTGTTTATCCATTTGCTGACTATTTGATGATGCCGGATACATTGGCTTACCAGAATCATCCCAAGCAGATATGTTATCCCGGGTATCAAGAACTTGCCTATTTACATCCTAATAGATTTAAACCCGACTCCACTGTTTTGGAACAATGTAATCTGAGAGAAAGTGATACATTTTTTATACTTCGTTTTACTGCTTTTAAAGCTCATCATGATATTGGGATGTATGGCTTATCTAAGGAACAAAAATGGGATTTAATAAAGCTTTTGGAGAAATATGGAAGAGTTTTAATAACATCTGAAGTTAATGATCCAGAATTTACTCCTTTTTATCTACACATTGCTCCTGAAAAAATACATTCATTATTGTATTATTCATCAATGTTGATTTGTGATAGTCAAACGATGACTACAGAATCAGCTGTTTTGGGTACACCAGCATTTCGTTGTAATACTTTTGCTGGTAAACTTACAGTAATAGAAGAAATTGAGAAGCTTTATGACTTAGCATATAGTTATCACCCTCGTCACTATAACTGGATGATAAGAAAAATTAAATCTGTATTGGACTCTAAAGATTATAAAAAGTTGTGGCAGGAAAAAAGAAAAAGAATGCTGCAAGAAAAAATTGATGTAACTTCTTTCTGGGTTTGGTTTATTGATAATTATCCTGAATCTGTTAAAGAGGTTAAAGCAAAGGATTTTGATTTTGGTAGATTTAAATAAAGCCACCGAGAGCACCGAATACACCGAAAAAAATTTAACCACTGAAGGCACTGAGGACACTGAAAGCACTGAGAAGATAAATAGGATTATGTTACAAGAAAAAAGGATGGCGGATGGAGTAAGATGGTTATTATGGGGATGGTTGATTTTGGTTTTGGTTTTGAATGTTGTGCCTTTGGGGAATGAAACAAATAGAGGTTTGAGTGGTAATAAAATCTTCCAGTTTCGGCTGGATTATGTAGTGCATTCGTTAACATTTCTGGTTTTTGCCTGGATATGGGTTTTAGGGAAGATAAAGGATGTTTGTTGGTTTGAGAGTTATGAGGTTTTGAAGTTTGGAGGGATTATATTTGTTTCTGCTATGGGGATTGAATTGCTACAGATTTTTGTGCCCTATAGAACATTTAATCCGATGGATATGATGGCAAATCTCTTAGGAGCTATATTAACAATGCTGTTTATTTTTATTAGCCACCGAGAATACCGAAAACACCGAAAAATGATTAACAATACAAAAATTCAAGCCACCGAGTGCACCGAAAACACCGAAAAATGATTAACAATACAAAAATTAAAGCTACCGAGTGCACCGAAAACACCGAAAAATGATTAACAATACAAAAATTAAAGCCACCGAGTGCACTGAAAACACCGAAAAATGATTAACAATACAAGAATTCAAGCCACCGATAGCACCGAAAACACCGAAAAATGATTAACAATACAAAAATTCAAGCCACCGAGAACACCGAAAACACCGAAAATGTCATATAATTTTCAAAATAAGTAAGAGAGAAAGCCAATACTTATGATATATGAGAAGGAGCTGAGCGATAGAATTATTGGTTGTGCAATTGCTGTTCACAAAGAGCTTGGTGCCGGATATTTGGAAAAAGTATATGAACGAGCTTTATGTGTAGAATTTAAATATCAAGGTATTAGTTATGTTTCTCAAGTTCCTATACAAGTTTTTTATAGAGAGCATATAGTTGGAGATTATGTTGCTGATATTATTGTAGAAAGTAAAATTATACTGGAGCTTAAGGCGTGTAATATAATTCATTCAATGCATTCAGCACAAATAATAAATTATCTAAGTGCAACAGGGCTAAAAGTTGGATATATCTTAAACTTTGGCAATGAGGCAAAATTAGAATTTAAGAGAATTGTCCATTAAACTATTTTTCGGTAAATTCGGTGGCTTTACAAA
>JALOCJ010000007.1 GCA_023227825.1 Candidatus Cloacimonas sp.
CTTACAATTTTGCCACTGCCCACTCTGTAACCCCAACCCTCAATCTCAAAACACTAACAACCGAGCTACAACTGGTCTCTAAACCTCAAAATTGTGAGTTAAAACAAGAAACCCGCACACTGGCAACCCAGCTTCACCCACCCCTCAAATTCCACAATCGTGAAAGATAGTATTTTTTTTCACATCAGCAAGGTTGGTTGAAATTATTCAGAAATAGTGACTTCGGGGCGAATTTTTGTTTTAACTCTAAACCGAGCTTCAGCTTTGACAGTATCGGACAATGAAATGTATTTCCTGTTGCCTCAAATTATATTTGCAACTACAGAAGAATCGGTTTAGAGTCAAAACTTCACCTAGAAAAATCCGTGAAAGCTATGTGATAATTTATTAGCAAAAAAAGCGGGGGCAACGAAACCTCCGCTTATAATGCTCAACTGGTTATGTTTACATAATATTAAAAGTTACTATCAAAGCGAAAACCTACCAAGAGTTTAAGGTTGTGATAAAAAATATCGTCTATATCCTTATCATCAAACACAGGAGTAAAACTTCTTTCATATCTGATTTCGCAAAAATACCGCTCATACTCCATACCCAGGTTTAATTGATAGCCAAGAACGAAGGAGGAAAGTTCTGCAAAATTTTCTTCATTATAATCAAAATCTTTTTCTACTCCACCAATTTCTACCGAAAAACCGGAGCTGACAGGAATACTTGCTGAAAGGCCTGCTCCCAAATATGGTTTGATTGCTAATTCAGGAAGATTCAGAGTATAGATAGCCGAGACAGGAAGCTGCAGCATATTTATACTATGTGTCAAAGTTGCTTCATCTTCTTCATCTTCTTCATCGAAAAAATTCGCTTCCCATTTTGATCCATTCATACTAAAGGTAATTTCGCCTTGCAAAGCAAGATTTTGTGCTATAGCTGCATTTCCGATAATTCCAATGTGACCGAGGGTTCTTCCTTCAATATCATATCCTCCGTCATCCAGAACCTCAATGTCATCTCCAAGGAAATTAGCAAAATTTAACCCTCCAATTACACCTAAGTTTACTTGGGTTAAGGTTTGGGATTGCAGTCCTGCCACTAATAGCAGTAATAGCAATACTAACAGGTAGACCTTTGTTTTCATCATCTTTCTCCTTTTTTTTCAGTTCACTTTGTTTCGTCACAAATGCTGATGTCCATTCCAAATCGTTGTTTTTCACAAACTATGTAAGGTTAATCTATCAATTGCCTTATTTCCAGTTAGTCAATCCAAGTCAAGTATTTTTTTATAAACGGTTCACCTTGTTTCAATCTGGCGCGTGTAGAATTAGAAAGTAAGATACAGGGCTGAGAGAGAGGATGAAGCTTCGGGATATAATTATGAATTTCTGCTGAAGCTACTCTTTCTTAATTGCATTGCTTACTCATTGCTCACCCATTACGGATGGCATTGACAATGAGTCCGTAATGGGTAAGCAATGCTAATAGGAAGATAAAAAATGGAGAATGACAGAAAAAATAGATTGCAGATAAAATAGTTGATTGGATTTATTAAAGTCGTCATAAGACAAAAGCGCTAAAAAAAGCTAGCGTATAGAATGAATTTATGACAGCGCTAATGAGTTCTGACTTGATGATTCGGATGCTGAAAAATCTGCGTAATCTGCTAAATCTGCGTGCTTTAGCCCTTTATCAGTGTTATCATCAATAAAAATATTTTCTTCCATCGCTAATTCTCTAATAACCAAAATAATAGAATTTTACAATAGAATATGCATAAAATCCGGAATAGAATTCTAACCTTTTCCTAAATAAGGGGATTATAAATTTCAATTTCTCTCTAATCTATTTTATTCTTAGCATTTAGTTGCTTGACAAATCAGAGTGAGGATTTTTTTTGGTGAAGTTGGTTTTTTAATAACAATGAAAAAAGTATAAGAGTAAGCAACAAAAGGATGTTAAAAGATGCTGTGGATAAGTTGTGGATAAATTGAGTTCAGGTAGTTGACCGGATGTCTATTATTTAGTTGTAACTTTTTAAAATTGAATGAGATAGTAATTTCACTTCCGTATCTGATATAGCGGAATACGGTTTGTGGATAAATAACTTTTACAGGAAAGTGACTTATGGATCAAGATATTTGGCAGAACATTCTGGATAAACTGGAGGAGAATATTAATCCTCAAAGTTTCAAAACCTGGTTTTCCGATACAAGATTGGTAGATATGAATGACCGGGAATTGATGATTAGAGTGGCAACCCAATTTTCGGCTAACTATTTGAATCTGAATTACAAAGAGATCTTAAGTGAAATTTCTTACGGTCTTTATGGTCGGAAGTATGATGTTCAGTTTATAACTCAGCCGCACCGTAATCACAATGAAGAAAAAGATGTTCAGGATTACAGCAATAAAAGGGTTAATACCAATGTAAGATTAAATGAGCGTTATACTTTTGATGAATTTGTAGTAGGTAAAAACAACAATTTTGCTTATAGTGCGGCAAAAGCAGTGGCAGAATCACCCGGCTATACATATAATCCTCTTTTTATTTATGGTGAAAGCGGAATGGGAAAAACCCATCTGATGCAGGCAATTGGCAATTATATATTGAACGAAGGAAGAAACTGTTCCATTTACTATATAACTTCCGAGGCCTTCACTAATGCAATGATTGATGGCATTCGCAGTAATAAAATGCCGGAATTCAGAGAAAAATTCAGAAAAGTTGACCTGCTGTTAATGGATGACATTCATTTTCTTTCCCGCAAAGAAGGAACTCAGGAAGAATTTTTTCATACCTTTAATGCCTTGTTTGAAAACAAAAAACAAATTGTGCTTACTTCCGACCGACCCCCCAAAGATATTCCCGATTTGGAAAAACGCTTAGTTACACGCTTTGAAAGCGGTCTGTTGTGTGATCTGAAAAGTCCTGATTTTGAAACCAGAGTTGCCATTTTACGAAAAAAAGCCGAACCGGAAAATGTGGTTTTAAGCGATGAGATATTTAATTTTATTGCCGATAACATAACCAGTAGTGTGCGTGCCTTGGAAGGTTCCTTAATTCGTATTTTGGCATTTTCTTCCTATAGTAAACTTAATCCCGAAGATATAGATATTAATCTGGCTGCAGAAATTTTATCCGATATGATTTCGGAAAAAGTCCATGCTATAACTTTAGATGCTATAACCGAGAGGGTTTGTGAATGTTATGGAATTACACCTTTTCAGTTACTAGAAAAAACTCGTAAACCACAAGTTGCTTTTCCCCGCCAGGTAGCAATGTATCTGGCAAATTATTTAATTCCCCAGCTCTCCTTAAAAGATATTGCCGAATATTATAACAGGAAAGATCATACTACGGTTATCCATGCTAAAAAGATGGTGGAAAATCAGTTTCGGGAAAAAGAAGATTTCCGTATTCAATTAGAAGAAATAATTAAAAACCTGAAAAAATAAAACGACAAGGATGTCGTTTTTCCGGAAAAAGTTATCCACAAGTGTGGATGAAAATAAGTGGATGGAGGTGAATAAGTTGAATATAAATGATTTGGGTAAATTTTTCTGTGGATAAGCAAGGGTTATAGACCGGAGTTATCCACAAGTTATCCACAGAAAAATACTTTCGGGAAAAGCATACAAGGCAAAGAGAAAAGAAAAAGCTTGACCAAATATCCCCCTATCCACAACGCCTACTTATAATACTATATAAAAGATTTAATTAAAATAGGATTATTATTATGGAATCGTTCCAAGCCATATTAAAGCTGCTTACCTGTCTTATACTTATTTTAATGACGCTTAGCGGTTGCACGGATAAGAATAATTTGACAGGTGATAATTTTAGTGACATAAGAGCTATAACAGTTAACGATGGAACAGGAATAATATCTGGTTTCAGTTTTCCTGCTGAAACGCAAGTAACAATAACGGGAAGTGAAACAAAACTCCTTTCTGGTAATTATCAAAATGCTGTTGCAATTAGTTTTTTAAGATTTACAGGGCTTTCTTCAACAATAACAAATCCTGACAGCTGTTTTCTAAAGATAAACATCAGCAGGCGTTCTCCTCTTCCCCGTAATCCTCTTATTTTGAAACTTTATAAATTAAACAAGGTCTGGTCTGATTCTTTAGACCTCAGTAATATTTCAGAAAGTGATTTAAGTTCTTTGGCAGAATGTACAGTTCCTGATTCTATTGGTAATTCCGGCCAAGAAATTACCTTCAATATTCCTTCTAATGAAGTTCTTGAATGGAATAATCCTGATTCTACCGGTTGGAACTTTGCTCTTAAAACAGAAAATACAGGTTGGGTAGAAATAAGCTCTCGGGAAAGCAGTAACAGTCCGAAATTAAATATCAAATATAAAACTGAAACTGAAGGAGAATGGATAACCTATAATCAATCCCCGGCGAAAGATACTTATACCTTAGAAGCACAGGAGACAGATCCCTCAGAACTATGGAAAATCAGCAATCTTAATTCCACTTGTCTCTATATAAAATACCAACCAACTTATACTCTTTTTAAAGATAACGATGAAAATCAATTATCAGATATACAAATAAAACGGCTGACCGTTAACAAAGCGGAAATAGTGTTACATATTAAAAACAATGATTATTACAATGCTACTACCAGCTATTCTCTTTATCCTTTCAATGTTATAAAAGATTCTATTACCGATCCTGTGCTTTTGTTAAAGAGTGATTATGAAACACTTGTTTATACAGTAACCAGCAAGGGAACTATAACCGGCGATTCTTTAACAGTTGATATTACTCCTATAGTTCAAGCGTATACATCAGGCGATAAAATCCCTAAAGGAATAATGATTCAGTCCACTCAGGAACGCAAGAATTTTGGAACGCTGGAATTTTGGGATTGCAATGCAAGCACTCCTGTTGAGAAAAAACCTTATATCAAAATAACTTATACTCCTCCTTATTTATAAGATGAAAAAATTTGCTTTAATTCTGATTGCCCTTATATTATTATTTGCCTGCACAAAAAAAGAAGAAAAAGGGGTTGCCTTAGCTCAGGTAGATAAAGAAATTCTCTATCTGGATGACTTTAAGTCCACTTTTTCGGTTGAGGACTGGGAAAAACTTTCTCCTGAGACAAGGAAAAAATACATTGAGGATTGGGTAAACCTTACTCTTTTAGCTCATTATGCAGATAAACAGGGATTAGATAAAGATAAAGCAGTGAAACAAAAAATTAACTATGCTACCAAAAAAGTGAAAGCTAATGCTTTAATTGCCAAAAATCTTTCTGAAATTGAGGTTTCGGAAGATCAGCTCTTTAACTATTTTCGTCTGCATCAGGCAGAGTTTCAAAAAAATGCAGTGGAGTATAATATTCAGCGTATAGCTTTAATGGATAAGATTTCTGCAGAGAATGTTCTACAACAATTAAATCAGGGGATGAGTTTCGCTGAAGCTGTGCAGCGCTATTCTACAGAAGAACTTAAGAACAGAGGTGGTTTTATGGGTATGGTTTCTGCTAGCGGTCCTGATTCTCTTTTTTGGTTAAAAGCGCGAGAATTGAAAGAAAACGAGTTTGGCTTGGTTTATAAAGAACCGATGTGGTATGTTTTTCGTGTTCTGGAAAGTAAAATTACACCTCAGGAAGCCAATTTTGAGGATTACCGGGAAGAAATAAAACGCAAGGTTTTACTGGAAAAACAAGACCAGGTGTATCAGGAATTAATTAAGGCAATAAAATCCCAAACCAGTGAGATTTATTATTACTAAAAGGAATTTTTAATAATGCAAAAAAAAGCAATAACCCTTATCCTGTTAGTTCTAACTCTATCTTTAAGTGCAGAACTAATAGATAAAATAGTAGCCAAGGTAGGAACCGATATTATTCTGCTTTCCGATTTGCAGAAAGAAATGGCTCAAATGCAAAGTGCCGGTTTATTAGAAGAAAATACAAACCCCAAAGATGTTCTGAATGAAATGATAAACCAGAAATTAATCATCCAGAAAGCTAAAGACCTGAATCTTACAGTTAATGATGAAGAAATAAAAGCAATGGCAGAGAATTATCTGAAGAAAGTAAAAGCACAATATCCCAATCCCTCAGCTTTTGCTGCTGACCTTAAAAAAAGTAACCTTACAGAATCTGATCTTCTGAATTTGTATAAGGACTTGTTAAGCGAAAGAAATCTCTCCGAACAGATTTTGAATAAAGAAATAATTAAAAAGGTATCCGTTACTGAAACAGAAGTAGTAAATTTCTATAATGCTACTAAGGATTCCTTAGCTGTAAAACCTGTTTCCTGGGATTTAGGAATTATTTTCAGAGAAATAAAACCCAGCCAGAAAAGCAAAGAAGTAAAGCTAGCGGAAATAAAAGAAATCCAAAAACGCCTGAAAAAAGGAGAGGACTTTGCTACCCTTGCCAGCACAGAAAGTGACTGTCCTAGTAAAGAAGTTGGAGGTGACCTCGGGTTTTTTGAAAAAGGACAAATGGTTAAGCCCTTTGAAGATGCTGCCTTTGCTTTACAAATTGGAGAAATAAGCGACATCGTAGAAAGCGATTATGGCTATCACATAATCAAAGTAGAAGAAAAAAGAGATAAGGAAATTCGTGCCCGGCATATTTTAAAAGCCCTTTCTCCTACAGCAGAAGATTCTTTACGCGAAAGACAACTAATGGAAGAAATCCGTAATCGCTATGCAAACGGTGAAAGCTTTGCTGCTTTGGCAAGAGAATATTCTATGGATAAAGAAAGCAGAGAAGATGACGGTTCTTTGGGAGAATTTACAGAAAAAGACCTGCCTCCTCTTTTTGCTACTCAGATTCTACAAACACCTGTCGGCGAAATGACTCCTGTTCTGGAAAATCAGGGTATGCTATATATCTTCTGCCGTTTAAAAGAATACCCTCCCCGCATTTATAAATATGAAGAAGTTAAGGACCAGGCACGGGAAATGTTACTTAGACAAAAACAAGCTGATGCCTTTAATGCTTGGATAGAAAATTTACGGCGTGAGGCATTTGTCCAAATAACCTTATGACTGCTAAAAAAACCAAAAAGCTGAATGTTTATACTTTTTTAGCCACACTTTGCGGAATTGGCTTTATTCCATTTATGCCAGGAACTTTCGGTTCCCTGGCGGGCTATGGAATTTACCTGCTTTTACCCGATTCTCCTTTTCAAGGTAAGACATTATTTTACACTATACCTATTTGGCTGGTGTTTTGTTTGCTTTCAGTTTTCTTAAGTTCTAAGGCAGAAAAGACCTTAGGTAAAGATAACGGCAGCATTGTGATAGATGAGGTCTGTGGCTATTATGTAAGTGTTTTATTTTTACCGCACAATTGGTTAATAGGAATTTATGCTTTTGCGCTTTTCCGGGTTTTTGACATAGCCAAGCCCTTTCCGGTTAAGAAAGTTCAAGAACTTCCCAGGGGTTGGGGAATTGTTGCTGATGATATCATTGCCGGAATTTATGCTAATATACTAATTCAAATACTAAATAAAATATATCCAAAATTCTTTGGATTATAGGAGAAAAAATGAACTACATATTACTGCAAGCAGCACAAAAAGGCACTACCCAACAAGGTGGAGCAGGAACTACTTTGATCTTTATGATCATAATGTTTGTTATTCTGTATCTTCTGCTTATTCGTCCCCAGCAAAAGAAAGCCAAAGAAACCCAAAAAATGCAAGAAGCACTTAAAGTTAACGATAGGGTATTAACCAGTTCCGGAATCTATGGTCGTGTCGTTTCTATAAAACCCGATAAAGGAATAGTAGTTTTGGAAATTGATGATACCAACAAAGTGCGGATAGACATTCAAAAAAACGCTATCGTGGGAGTTGTTACAACCCCTGAACCAAGCTCCGAAAAATGATCTATGAACCCAAAAATCTACCTGTGCGTCTCTACGGAGATGAATTCTTAAGAAAGAAACTTCCGGAACTTGAACTCAATACTCCCGGTTTGCAAGAGTTTATTCAGGATTTCATTTATACAATGTATGCCAGAGATGGAGTAGGCCTAGCTGCTAACCAGGTTGGCTCTCTTTACCGAATGATTGTTATAGACCCAGACAGGGAAAATAAATGGGACAAAAAAAACCCGATAGTGATGATTAACCCTGTAATTGAAAGCAGAGAAAGCGAAGTTGTTTATGAAGAGGGCTGTATCAGCTTACCGGAGATATTTGCAGATATTTCTCGCAGTAAAAGAATTACCTATTCTTACACTGATCTTCAAGGAAATCGGCAAACAGAAAGTGCTGAAGGATTAAAAGCAGTTATTATTCAGCATGAATGCGACCATCTAGATGGTATTCTCTTTATTGATCATCTGGGAACTATTTCCCGCTTGAAAATAATGCATAAACTAAAAAAACTACAGGCGAGAGCAGTTGACGGACAGAATATACTGGAAGGATTTAATTTATAATGCGTTATCTGTTTATTGGTTCCTCAGATTACGGTTTGCAAACACTCCAAAGATTGGTCCAAAATGGATACAAACCCTCTTTAATAATCAGTCAACCCGCTAAACCTGCAGGACGCAATTTACATTTAACTCCAACGCCTGTTGCACAATATGCCCTAAAACAAAAGCTGCCGCTTTTTACACCTGAAGATATAAACTCTGCAGAAAGCATAGCTAAAATGGCAGAACAAAAAGCCGATATTATTATTACTGCTGCTTTTGGTCAATTTCTGAAGAAAAAAATCCGTCTTCTCTGTCCTTTATCAGTAATAAATCTGCATCCTTCTTTACTGCCTAAATACAGAGGTGCCAGTCCTATTCAAAGTGCATTATTAAATGGAGAAACTGAAACCGGAACTACAATTTCCCGTGTTTCAGCCAAAATGGATGCAGGACCAATTCTGGCTCAGACAAAGCTATCCATAGCTGAAAATGAAAACTACAGCGAACTGAAAGAACGCCTGGCAGAACAGGCAGCTGATTTACTACTCCAATTTTGGCAGAACCTGATAAAGGAAAATACCCTTTGCGAAACAAAGCAGGATGAAAGCCAGGCAACTTATTGCTATAAAATAACAAATAAAACCTGCCAAATTGACTGGTATAAAAGTGCAAAAGAAATTCATAACCAAATACGGGCTTTTTCTTTAACTCCCGGTGCCTGGACTCTGTTTAGAGGTAACAAACTGAAAATTTTAGCTTCCGAAAAGACCTCTGAACCGGCGGAAGGTGAACCGGGATTTATTTGTGGTATACATAAAAAGTGTGGTTTTTTTGTTAACTGCTTGGACTGTAAATTGCTTATTACTAAAGTTCAGCCGGCAGGCAAGAAAGTAATGGAAACAATTGCTTTTATAAATGGTGCCCGCCTTAAAGAAAAAGAATATTTAGGAAGGGAAAAATGAAAAAAGAATACTTCGCCATAATCAAATTCCCTGCGTTCGTCAGCTTTTCATTGCTTATTCTAACGCTCATCTTCTTCTTCATAGTGTTAGGCAGTTATCATCGTTTAGGCCTTTCTACCTGGGGAAATATACTCTACACTTTACTCTTTATAATAATTGTAATTTTAATAGGCACTTGGATTTTAGCTCTGCTTAGCACGCATAAAAAAATCAAACCGCGTTGGCTGAGACATTATCTTTCCTGGATGATGGTGAATATCTATTACCCAATAGCGAGAGTTTTTAGCAGGATTTGTTTCCAGAAAACTGAAACTTTACAGGAGTCCTTTCTTTATTTTAATAATGAAATTGTAGTTACCAACTATCAGGGAATGCATTCTACTAATATGCTTTTGCTTTTACCTCATTGCTTGCAAAGTTCCAATTGCAAGATTCGCATTAATAACAATATTGTTGAATGCCAGGAATGTGGTGGCTGTGATATGGCAAAAATGAAGGCATTAACCAAGGACTATCAAATTAAAGCAGCAGTTGCCAGTGGAGGTTCTTTGGCAAGGAAACTGGTAAATGATACCCAACCGAATATCATTATTGCTGTTGCTTGCAACAGGGATTTAACAGAAGGAGTCCGGGAAAGCTGGCGTTATCCTGTTTATGCTGTCCTGAATGAACGCCCTAAGGGTCCCTGTTTTGAAACTACTGTCAGCTCTGCAGTAATTAACTTTGCCATTCAAAAATTTATTTCATAAAGGAGAGAAAACTTGAAACATATCAATCTCTTCACAATAATCCTTATTTTGTTGCTTAATGCCTTTATTACAATGGCTTTAATCAATAAATACGGAAATAAAACACCGGAAACCGATACCTTTGTAACGCAGGGAACTTCACAACCGAGTAAAGCATCTTCTGCCAAAAGGATAAATTCTATAACTGAAGCTGTAAAAGCAGTAGAACCTGCTGTTGTCAGCATTAATGTTATTAAAACTGAATATGTGCGAGCTATATCTCCTTTTAGTTTAGGTTTTTTTGATTTTTTCGGTGCTATACCTTTACTACGACAGGTGGAATCAATTGGCAGTGGTGTTATATATGATCCTAAGGGTTACATTATTACCAATGCGCATGTAGTTAGCGGAGCTACTCAAATTAAAGTTATTTTACCTGATAAACGCGAATTTTCCGGAACTGTTGCAGGAATTGATGATATCCGCGATATTGCCAAAATAAAAATCACCGGTAATAATTTGCCGTATGCCGAATTGGGAAATTCCAACGATTTAATAATCGGAGAATGGAGTATTGCCTTAGGAAATCCTTACGGCTTTTTATTGAATGACTCCAAGCCCAGTGTTTCCGTAGGTGTAATTTCCGCTGTTAATCGTAATTTTGCAGCTCGTCAAGACAAGCATGAATATAAATCTATGATTCAGACCGATGCTGCTATCAATCCGGGAAACAGTGGCGGTCCTCTTGTTAATATCAACGGGGAAGTAGTTGGTATAAATACTTTTATTTTCTCTGAAAGCGGAGGCAATATTGGTATTGGTTTTGCCATTCCGATAAATTCAGTTAAGACCATTTTAGCGAAAATATGAACAGAAAATATTCCTTATTCCTGTTAATATTGTTTTCCAGCATATATCTTTTTGCGCAAACAGCTCTCAGTTGCTATGATATTCAGTATAATCCTGAAGGAGGAAGCGATTCACCCTATATAGATCAAAGTGTTACTGTCCAGGGAATTGTAAGTGGTGTTAATTATTATTCCGGCAGTGGTTATAATAATTATGGTTTCTTTATCAGTGATGTGGCAGGGGGTCCCTGGAGCGGTTTATTTATTTATAATCAGACCTATCATCCTACCGTAGGGGATTTAGTTCGCGTAACCGGAACGGTAAATGAATATTATGGTTTAACGGAAATTTCTTCTGTCACTTCCTGTCAGGTTTTAAGCCAGGGCAATCCTCTTCCCGCTCCCAGTGAAATAAATACCGGTTCACTGGATAATTTTAGCAGTGGAGAACAATGGGAAGGCGTGTTAGTAAAGGTTTTGAATGTTTCCGTAACAGTTGAACCCAATACTTATCAAGAGTTTTATATTGATGATGGTAGTGGTGCTTGTCAGATAGATAATCAATTCTTTGGCTCAAATCACAGCTGGAATAATGTAATTTTAGGACAGGTCTATAGCGAAATAATCGGTATTGTGGATTATTCTTACAATTACTACGCCATCAATCCGCGTTCGGAAGCGGATATGATT
This sequence comes from Candidatus Cloacimonas sp., assembly GCA_023227825.1. Lineage (GTDB taxonomy): Bacteria > Cloacimonadota > Cloacimonadia > Cloacimonadales > Cloacimonadaceae > Cloacimonas. Next base: position 11,632 of record JALOCJ010000007.1, read on the forward strand.
TTAGGAGCTAATACAGTAACTTTAGCTATTCCCCCTCAGTCAGTGGGTTTACACAGTTCTGTTTCTGTTCCTGTAAATGCTTATGGCATAGATGTTTTGCAGAACTATCAGTCCTATTCTTTTAGCATCTCTTTTAATCCTAATATTCTGAATTATGAATCAATAAGCACTGCAGGAACTTTATCACAGACAGGAAATGTAAATGCCACTGTAGAAAGTGGAGTGTTATCTCTTTCTTATCAAAGCAACACAGCTTTAAACGGGCAGGGAGTTCTTTTAACCCTTAATTTTTATTCTGCCAATACCGGAACCACTTCTCTAAATTTTTCTCAGGGAATATTTGGAGCCGGTGTTATTCCGAATTGCATTAATGGAAGCGTAACTGTTAATAGCAGTTATAATTCCCCGGGAGATACTTTAACCGTTATCCAGCGTCCTATTCTTAATATTCCGGAAATTGTTGTTCCAGGTGAAACATTTAAAATAACTTGTTTAGCTCCTCAAAATACAAGCAATTGGAATGCCTGGCTGAGGCATAACAGTAAACGCCTGAATTTACCTGTTATAAACTCTCAATGGTTAAATTTACCCAACAGGTGGGAACTGACAGTAACGGTTCCAACTGTTCCTGTTTATGAATTATACGATTTGGAGATATCTGCCGGCGGAGGTATAAGTGACATTACAGCTAATGCTATTCAGGTTATTCCCAGCCGGAAAAACAATTACTATTTTATTCATATAACAGATGCCCATACTCCCAATCGTTTGTATTATCCCAATGCCGGTTTTGACACCGACTCTACTGCAGTAGATGATTTTAGAGCCGTGATGGAAGATATAAATATCATTCATCCCGAGTTTGTTCTTTTTACCGGTGATTTAGTTAATGAAGGAGAGCTGGAGGGTTTTGCCAATCAATATTGGTATGGCTGGATACAAAAATTGCTGACCGAATTTGATGTTCCCGTTTATGTTACTTCCGGAAATCACGATATTGGCGGATGGAATCAAACCCCTCCTCCTGCAGGAAGTGCACGAAAAAACTGGTGGAAATATTTTGGCTGGAGCTGGCTGGATAATGAAGACCCTTTGTTTCCCTATCATACACAGGATTATTATTTTACTTACAATAATACTGTTTTTATTGGTTTGGAAAGTTATGACAATTATGATTACTGGCGACCAAATATATATGGCAATATGAGTTATACCAATCAACAAATTGCCTGGTTGAATAATACTCTGTCTCTTTTTCCGAATTATAAAAAGGTTCTTTTCCATCATTACGACTTTCAGGAACAGCTTTCCCTTTCCGCTTTAGGAATAGATATGTCTCTTTGGGGTCATATTCATTATAATGATGGCTCAATTTCCGTTCAGCCCTATAATTTAGCTACGCGTAGTATTTGTGATGGCAATCGTGCTTACCGTGTAATCAGAGTTAATAACGGTCAATTAACACCTTATAATACAATTTATGCCGGAGCGACAGGAAATAACCTTTCTGTTCAATACTATCCTTCCAATTATGGAGTAGCGGATAGTGTGAAAGCAATTATCACTAATAATCAACCTCTAACTTTTGAAAATGCGCTGCTGAAATTTATTATGCCTGCACGAGATTCCGGCTATAATGTTTCAGGAGGGACTTTAATCCAGGCAGATAAGAGTAGTGATTATAATATTTGTTATGTGCATGTTTCACTTTCTGCCAATAGTTCTGTTATTGTAACTATAGCCGAAAATGGAATGGCAAATTCCGATCCGTTGCAAGTTCCATCGGTATTACACATAAAATCCGTTTATCCCAATCCTTTGAAAACGCAGGGAAATTTACTGCTCTTTAGTGATAAGGCATTTTCCGAGTTGACCTTACAGCTTTTTAACCTGAAAGGACAGATAGTATATCAGGAACCCCTGAAAGGAATTTTACAGGGAGAAAGCAGTTTTTCTTTTTCATTGCCCGCAGAATTAAGCAGTGGAATCTATTTTCTGCGTTTTAAAGAAGATAGAACCCAAATTCGGAAGATATTGGTTTTACAGTAGTAACATCTTATGCCACAAAAAAGACCCCAAACCTCAAAACTTCTCTACCTTCCCTGGATTATCAAGCACCTTTCCTATTACTGGAAACTGAATACCCACATTCTGAAAAAAGGTGTTCCCTTGAAGGAAATACTGATTCTGAAATATCCCTTCTGGTTCAAAGATGCCAAAAATCCTCCTTTACTTTCCGTAGATATTACTGATGCCTGTAATTTACGCTGTATCTACTGTAATAATCCCTTTTTTCCCTATCCGAGGACGATGATGAATCAGGATGTTTTTGCAGCACTAATTGAGCGTCTGAAACGCCATCCTGTAAGCAGAATCAGAATCAGCGGCGGTGAACCGACCCTGCATCCTCAATTTGATCTGATGCTGAAAGAAATGTCCCGGTATTGCAAATATTTATCTATTATCACCAACGGGCAATGGCAGAATCCTGAAGTAAATGAAAAACTGCTTAATTGCGGACTTAGCTTTATTGAACTTTCTATGGATGCCGGAGGAAAAGATATCTACGAAAGAAGTCGTCCAGGTGCCGATTATGACCTGTTTCTCCAAAACCTGAAACAGCTGTATATATTGAGAAATCGGTATAAAGTTGACCTCATCCTTCGTATTCGTTTAATGGTACGGCCTTCAACTTTAGATAAAGAAAAGGAAGACAGCCGTTTTTTACGCCAATTCTGTGATTGTGTTTTACCGCAACATATATTGCAGCATCCCGAAACACCTCCTCAAGATGATGTTTATCTGCAAAATTCTATACTTCAAAATTCCCTTCCTGTTTGCACTGTTCCGTATAGAGACCTGCAAATCAGACCCGATGGTTTGGTCCCTCTTTGTCCGGCAAAAGGATGTGCCATCAAACCTGAAGACCGCATTTTTATTGGAGACATTCAAAAAGATGAAATTCGTGACCTGTGGAATGCACCCGTACTAAAACAAATGAGGGAGGCACATCGTAACAGAAATGGAGAAATATTAAATCTTTGTCGGAATTGCCATTACAGCTGAAAAAAGTAAACGACGAGGACATCGTTTTTCCGGATGGTTGACCTCCTGGTCAACCAAAATCACAGAAAGGTTAATACTATAAAAAGTCCGGCGGGCGACACAATACTAGCGACGGGTGTGTAAACCCCAATAAAAATTACAAATCAGAAATTATACATAAGAGAAACCCCATTTATTTCAGGTGTTACTTTCAGCATTAGACGAGGGGTATCTTTCAACACCAATTTTGCTGTTACATAGCCAATAACGGCACCTGCAAAAACATCGCTGGTCCAATGCTGATCATCATTCAAACGCGATAGGGAAGTTAAAACAGCAATTGTATAAACAGTTGGAGGCACCCATTTGGTCTTTTTGTATTGTTCTGCCAGCACAGGAGCCAAACTCCAAGCCAAAGTTGTATGTCACGAGGGAAAACTATTTCTGGAAAAAGAAATTCCATTTTCCTGCCAAAATTCTTTTCCTTCTTCTTTATATGGTTTTTGCCGTTGAGTTGATAATTTTATGGCTTGAGTAACCCCCAAAGAGAGAAGAGAACTTTTCCAGCAAAGCAGAGAGGTATCTATTATTTTTTCATTCTTAGTCAGATATCCTCCCAAAGCAGTTACAGCCATAACCGGAAATATAATTTTTACTTCTCCGAAATATTTTGCCCCTGTAAAAATTCCGTCCGTAAATTCATTTCTGTTCAGTTGGTAGTAATTCCGCAAGTTATCATCCAGAAAATATAAACAACCTCCGGTAATAACTACCGCACTTGCTTTCAGCCAATCATCTTTTTGCCAGCTGCCAGGTGCCGTAACTGCTGAATAAATTGTTTTAGGATAAGATAACAGATAATCCTGCAAATAGTTATCTTCGTCCGCAGCGGAGAGCGGAATTGTAATCAGCACAAAAATTACGGCAAAACAGAAGGTCCAAATTTTGTTCATTATTCTATCTTCAAAAATTGCAGACAATTGTCAAGATTAAACACCACATCGTCCTTAATAGCATTACTTACTCATTGCTCACCCAATACGGATGCCATCCGTAATGAGTCCGTAATGCATAGGTAATGCAATTAAGGAAGCCAATTTAAAGGAAAAATATTTTACCCGAAAACTGGAATACGCGGAAAAGAAAAGGCAAAAACCTAAGCTTGCAGATATATTAAGGTGAATTCTGCGCTAAAACACAAAGGCATATTACCATTCTTTAACGAAAATATGAAGCTTTACAGTGCACTGCTAATAAAAAACTTGACATTTTAGAAGAATAAATTTATAAACCACAAAAAAAGTTATGACTTAAGGAAATCTGCTATGAAAAATGTAAAAACAATTGCACTAAATCAACTGATCAATTACATAGCCACTGATCCGCTGAATAAATTACCCAAAATAATGGAGTTGGCTAAAAAACTTGACCGCAAGGGTAATTATTTACAGTTATTTAGTGTTATTTCTGCTGCTCTTTCAGATGAAAACAGCCATTGGCACAAACTTGTGGAAAACTTATTCAATAATGTTGATTCCAAAGTTATCCGAAAACTGGTAGAATGTTTTGCCATCAATACTACCCTGGTTGGCAAACCGATAAGAGAGAAGTATAAAGCAAAATATTCAATACAAGTGCCCTGGGCTATTCTGATGGACCCGACAAGTGCCTGTAATCTTTCCTGCACAGGTTGTTGGGCTGCTCAATATGGAAAAGAGCAAAATTTACCTTATGCAGTTTTGGATTCTATCTGCCAGCAAGGTAAAAAAATGGGCATCTATTGGTATCTCTTCTCCGGAGGCGAACCCTTAATCCGCAAAAAGGACATAATTAAACTCTGCGAAGAACATCAGGATTGTTTTTTCCTGGCTTTTACTAATGGCACACTTGTAGATGAAAAATTCTGTGAGGAGGTTCTCCGCACAGGAAATTTAACACTTTGTTTTTCTATTGAAGGAATTGAAGAGGCAACCGATATGCGCAGAGGAAAAGGAAGTTATCAAAAAGTTATAGAAGCAATGGAGCTGATGAAAAAATACCGTTTATTTTTTGGTTATTCCACTTGCTATCATCGCTATAATACCGAAAGCGTTGCTTCCGATGAATTTGTGGACGAGATGCTTGCTCGGGGCTGTTTCTATGCCTGGAATTTTACCTATATTCCCATTGGTAAAAATGCTCAAACGGATTTGATTGCTACTCCTGAACAACGCGCTTATATGTATAAAAGAGTTAATGAAATTAGAACTCATAAACCCATCCTGGCTCTGGATTTCTGGAATGACGGAGAACTTGCCGGAGGTTGCATTGCCGGTGGACGCAGCTATTTTCATATCAATGCCGCCGGGGATGTTGAACCCTGTGCTTTTGTTCATTATTCCAATGTAAATATTAAAGATGTTTCCCTTTTGGAAGCATTACAATCTCCAATCTTTAAAGCATACCAAAAAAGACAACCCTTTAACCAAAATCAATTACAACCCTGCCCACTGATGGATAATCCCGAAAGAATTAGAGAAATTATAGCTGAATCTAATGCCCGGTCAACAGATATAATATCCCCTGAAAAAATTGAAGAACTGTGCGCTAAAACAAAACCGGCTGCTGAAAAATGGGCTCCCGTGGCAAAACAACTCTGGGAAAACAGAAAATAAATTATGTAGCCACCAAAGACGCGGAACAAAGATAGGAGCACGCAGATTTCGCAGATTTCGCCGATTTGATTTTAGAAACGAGGATTTTAAGGATTTGATAGGTCTGGGAGGAACAGGATTTTAAGGATTTAATAGGTCTGGGAGGAACAGGATTATAGGGATTTAATAGGTCTGGGATGAAAAGGATTATAAGGATGTAAGGGATTTTAGATGATAATTATTATAAATTGGCTGCTATGAACTATCTTGCAATTATATTTTAGTTGCTGGATAGCCCTCATCACTATTATTTTGTCGCCTTACTTGTAGTTAAAACTTTCTAAACCTTCTCAACTTTCTAAACCTTCTCAACCCTCAAGACCTCTCGACCCCTTGACCTCTCGACCTCTTGACCTCTCCACCTCTTGACCTCTCGACCTCTCGACCTCCTGACCTCTCGACCTCTCGACCTCCTGACCTCTCGACCTCTCGACCTCTTGACTTTTTTCTTGACAGATAGTTCTCTTCTAATAAAAGGGTAACAAATGTAGATACACTTCAATCCCATTTATCTTCCGGTCCTTAAATAAAGGGTAAACAAGGGAAGGGTATCAATTATTTTATGTCAAACAAGATAAGCTTACAAGTGACAGAAAAAAACACTATTTAATTTAGTGACGGAATAAAAATTACCGTTACGAAGCAGGGTAAATGATAAAAGAAGTTGGACGATTAAATCTGGATGATTATAAAATCCTGGATACCGAAGTAGAAAAAATTTTCCGCAATGTAGAAAAAGGTAAAGATGCACTTGCAGAAAAACAAATTACTGATTTAGGTAATACGGCAAATTACTTTGTCCGGGAAGAATTAGGCAAACGCTTAGCACAATATTCCGGTAATGGAGAAATGGATGCTATCTGTGGACATCTTTTAGAGCATTTTATATATGGTGTAAGGGCAACCGCACTCTTTTATTTTTATTACAAACATCAGGATCATCCCGAAATCATTATTAAAACAGTGGAAAAGACCTTGGAAAGCGTTCCCTGGGAATCGGAGACAATTTGTTTTGAACTCTGGAAAAAGAACCCGGATGTAATGCAGGAATATATGCCTGCCTGGGCTGATTCAGATAACGAAAAAAAGCGTGCTATAAGTATGCATGGTATGGAAAATATTGCCTCCCGCCATCCTCAATATGTGCTTTCCTTTGTTTCTAAGCTGTTGGATGATGAAAGTGAAGAAGTTCAGAAAAAAGTTTGTCATATCCTCACTCAAGTAGGAAGACAAAGACCTTTGCAATGCTATAACAGCATTCGGCGTTGGTTGATTGAAGGTAATGAGAAAAGAACTCGCGTGCTGTGGCAGACAATGAAAAAACTTGCCAATATTTACTCTCAACGCAGTCGTCGGGATAAAACCAACGAATTTATGAATGTTACACAAAAAACGATTGCTGAATGGCGAAACGATTCCGATCCTAAAGTTGCCACAATGGGAGCAAAACTTTCCTACATCATAGGTAAGAAAAAGAAGAGAGAAAATCAAAACCAGAAGGTAGCTAATTCCGAAAATAATTATTATTCCAGACAAATATGAACATCAAGCAGGATTATTCCAGGATTGCAGTAATTTTGGTGGAACCAATCTATGGAGGAAATGTAGGTGCTATAGCCAGAATTATGCATAATTTCAGTTTTTCAGACCTGCGTATTGTAGGTAATGTTCCTGAAAAAAACGATTTTTATTTGGCTATGCATAGCGAACAAATTCTGGAAAATGTAAATACTTTCAGTTCTCTGGAAGCAGCAATTCAAAACCTGGATAGAGTTATTGTCTTTTCCCGGCGTTCAGGAAAAAATAAATCCGTGGATTTTACTCCCAGGCAAATGGCAAAATATGTTCACAGTTTACCTAATTCTAATATAGGATTGGTTTTCGGACGAGAGACCTATGGCTTAACTAATTCTGAAGCAAAACTTTGTCCTCTGCGTTGTCAATTTATGGCTAATCCCTCTTTTCCTTCCTTGAATTTGGCTCAGGCAGTTGCCTTAGCACTTTGGGAAATATATTCCCTTCCCCGGGAAGAAAAAGAAAAGGGAAATAAATACTATAATTCTGCCAGCGGAAAAGAACTGGATGAAATCCGCAGCTATATTTTGGAAGTTATGCACTTATGCGGTTTTTTCCCAAAAAAGGAAACCGTAAATTGGGAGTCATTTCTGGCTAAAATGCTGGCACAACTTAATCCCGATAAAAAAATGCTTAACCGTCTGCGGCAAATGTTTAATCGGTTTAATGTGTTAGTTACAGGTAAAGGTTTGGGTTATAATATAAATGGGTTTCCGCCAGACACTTTGGCAAAAAAGCAGGACAAAAATAATTCCAAATTAGTCCATTCCTCTTCTAACCACTCAACCCATTTCACTCCTGATGCTTAAAGACACAATAAAGGAAGAAAAATGAAAAAGACCTTATGTTTGATTTTAATAAGTTTGCCCTTGCTTGTTTCAGCAACCACACTCAATACAATAATTCAGTTTCCTCTTACTGAAGAGAGTGTATCAGCAGCAGCTTTATCTAAACAAGGTTATGGATTTTGCAGTGCTCCCGGTACTCTACAATTGCCCGTTAAACAAATCAATATCCTTCTGCCCAAAGATGCTGTTATTGATTACTGGCAAGTGCTTTTTGATGCTGCAAAAACTCTTGCTGGAGAGCCACCTGCAGTTAATTCCTCTTTTACCAATGGAGAAGAAATATTAACATCTCCTGTTAATAGAAATATTCCTTCCCGCTACAGCTATTTGGGTTTAAGGAAATGGGGTGAACTTAATTATGCCTGTTTTAATGTGATACCTGCTGTTTATAACGGTTCCAGTTGGCTGTGGAATAGTTCCTGCCAGATAAATATAAATTACACTTCTTCTGCCAAAGAAAAAGGAACAATTCCTCTAACATTTAAGGAAGCAGATTTTTTTGCTAATCCACCTGCTCTTCAGCAGTGGTATAATGTATCCAAAGAGCGCAATAATCATCTTTTAATTATTACTACTCCGGATTTGTATGCAGCTTTGAATTGGCTTGTTCTCTATCGTGAATCTCAAGGTGTAGTTGTTTCTTTTTGTGATATAGCAATAGCTTTGGCTTCCGGAACGGGGACCGATAATGCCGAAAAGTTGCGTAACTTTCTGCAGAATACTTATGCTCAGAATCCCTTTTCCTACCTGCTTTTAGTTGGTGATTATGATCTTGTTCCCGTTGCCAATGTAATTCCCGAACCCAATGGGCTGGAAACAGTTGCTACAGATTTCTTTTACTCTGATTTAAGCAGTGATTGGGATACCGATAATGATGGCAGACGAGGTGAATATTCTACCGGTTATATGAATGAGGATTATGGAATTGACTTTACGCCAGAGGTCTTTGTAGGACGCATCTCTACCAATATTGCTGCTGAGGTATCTGCTATTGCAAATCGTATAGTTGATTACGAACAAACAACTGAGCCCTGGAAAGAAAAAAACTTGTTATCTGCAGCTTACTTGAATTATCAGGGAGAACCACTACTTGAATATTTACAAACCGATGGAGGCCTTTTTATGGAATTTATGCGGAATACTTGTTTAGCAGAACAGGAAAACTTTACTATGTATGAACAGGAAGGAGTTGTTCCTTCTTTTCCCAGTAACCTACCTGTAAATTATGATAATTTACGAAACAAGCTTAATTCCGAAAGCTGGGGTTTTATCAACTGGAGTGCCCATGGTAGTTCTGCACACTCTTCTCGTAAGGTTTGGGAAAATGATTATAATCAAAATAACATACCTGAAGATAATGAAATGGACTGGAGGAGTTTAGTTGATCGTCAAAGTTTTGATAATTTGGAAAATACAAATGGAACAGTTATTTATGCTGCATCCTGCTATAACGGATATCTGGATTACAGTAATACCTGCCTGGCAGAATATGCCTTAATTAAAAAGGCAGTAGGAGTTATTGCAGCTACCAGAACCGGCTGGTATAAAATCGGATGGCAAAATCCAGGTTGGGGCGGACTTGCCAGTTATAACTATCATTTTGTGGAAAACTTCCGTCAGGCAAAACTGGATTTAGGTTCTGCACATTCCTGGGCAAATCTTTTGCATACACAGTTTTACCTTTTTGGTGATCCTGTTGATAACGGAGGTATAATCTACCCCGAATTACAAAATGTTTACACTTATATGCTTTTTGGAGATCCTATGCTGGGCTGGAATCCTAATCAAATTAACCCGACGGGAGAAATTCTGGTTTGGGAACCTGTTGGAAATGAAGGACTTGCTGTTGTTAATGCCCTCCGGCAAATAAGCAATTTTAATGTGGTTTATTCTGATAAACTGATTCCGGACTATGCTTATTTGAATAACTTTGAAGCAGTGTTTTACCTGGCTGGAAAGTCACTTGCGGAAGCAGAACTGCAGCCAACTTCCTATGAATATAGTTACTTAAACAGCTATCTGGACGCAGGAGGTAAACTTTACTGCGAAAATTATATTGATTACTGTTACGGTGAGTTATATTCAAAAATGGGTGTTCAGATGGCAGATAATAATCCTCTGAATGTTACATCTATTCTTTATCCTGCTAATAATATAAACTGGAATTATGTAGCGTCGGATTCATCTGTTGTATATGCTCTCCTTCCAAATCAAATATCGGCTGCAGGAATATTTTTCTCCTCCAGTGATAATACCGATAATCCTATTATAGGCGTTTTAAATGCTACTGATAATTACTCTGTGCTTACATCCACTTTTAGAACCTCACAAATAGAATCGGGAGAATATACCCTGAGCAATATGCTCGGAATAATTCTTTCGGAACTGGAGGTGATGGATTATAATCCTGATAGTAATGACGATCCCGTTATGATTCCTGTAATTCAATCAGTAAGTGTGTTTCCCAATCCTGCTTCGCAATCTTCTTCTATCAGTTTTAAGCTTACTGAAGCAGCACCGATTTCTATTGCCATTTACAATATCAAAGGGCAAAAAGTGAAAAGGATAATTGATTCAGAACTTAAAAGCGGTGACTATCAATTTACCTGGGATGGAAGAGATAATAACGGCAGGTCTTGCTCCAGCGGATTATACTACTATAGAATTGTTTCCCCGGAAAGGAATATTACCCGGAAAATGCTGCTCTTAAAGTAATGCGGGCAAAATGTTTAGCTGGCGAATGAGAAAGACAGCTAACCAAATGCATAAAGCCCATAATGAATTCCCTTAGAAACAACAGTAATCAACGAATGGTTTTAAACCCGGGGAAAAAGATAGTTTAAGATAGTGTTTAACGGATATTATTTCCTGTGTTTGCAGGAAAGAAAGTGGAACTATAAATTTAACTAAAAGTAAAGTGCAGAGGGGAAAAACATATTTGGATCTTTGCAAAATGGTGAAGATACCTAAAACTTAAAATTCCGAATAAGTTATCACCTGTCTCATAGTAGAATATTTAACGACCCTTTAACAATGCTTTAACAATTCCTTAGTTCCGTTAACGAATCGTTAAAGAATCTTTAAAGCATCAATAAAGGAAGAACAAAGCAGAGATGAAAAAAGGTTTGAAACTAATTATGCGACTAAAAACAGGAACAGCTAATTGCTTGGCAAATAGCCAGAGGCACCTTAACAATTATTTTACCGGTAAAGACATAAACATCATAAACCTTTTAAAAAAATGGTATTACGCAAATTACACTGTATTCTTTGGCACTTCTATCTGATAAGTGAGTTTTTTCTCATTTCTGCTGTAATTAGAATTTTCACTAGAGATGAGAAACTACGCAGAAAAAGATTAGTGAAAAATAATAACCGCATAAGCAAACACTTTATACGGGCTTTTAAGATAAAACTGAAAATAAGTAATCCTGAAAAGCTGGAACTATTAAAAAATGAGGCATATCTGGCTGTTTCCAATCATACCACTTATCTTGATATCATACTCCTTTCAGCACTGGAAAATTTTGTGTTTATAACTTCTGTAGAAATGAAACATAATCCCTTTCTGGGAAAAATTACCCGTAATGGGGGATGCCTTTATACGAACCGGAAAAAATATATTTCTCTACCTGCCGAAATTGAGAAATTTGCCTCTGCTATTCACCAGGGCTTTAAAGTTCTCCTTTTTCCTGAAGGAACAAGCACAAATGGCATAACCGTTCAGCCCTTTCGGAAATCCCTTTTTCAAGTGGCAGTAAATGCTAAATGCTCTATTCTACCTCTTTGTATTAAATACTCCTCAATTGATGGTAAAAAGATAGATAAGAAAAATCGTGACCTCATTTTCTGGTATGGAGATATGCCTTTCCTTACTCATTATCTGAAACTTATTGGACATTCCATTGAAGCTCAAATAGATATTTTAAATGCTATTCCCTATCAGGAAGGAAAAACACGACAGGAACTTGCTGATGAGGTTTATCAACAAATACTGGCTTCCTACCTGGAAAAAGAAAGTTCAGTTGACAAACAAACCAGTTCCTGATCTGTGGTTCTTATGAAAAATAACATTACGGAAAAACATTGCTTTCAGCTATGAAGGAGTAAAGATGAAAAATAAGGAAGAGAAAAACAAACTGCACTTAAACCGAATCAATTTTATCCTCCTGCTTATAGCAGCAATTGTATTAGTTGCCGGCTATATAATTATGTCCTTTAATGAGATTTCTCTATCCCCCGTTTTATTGGTCTTTGCTTATGCTTTAATTATTCCCTTTGCCTTGCTGTATCAACCTAAAAAGAAATAAGATGCCGCTTTTATCTGAAGAAGCATTAGTCCGCCTGAATAAGTTCCAGCTTACTGCTAAAAGCATAGTTGAGGGCTTTTTAGTGGGTTTGCATAAATCTCCTTATCATGGTTTCAGTGCAGAATTTTCAGATCACAGGCAATATAATCCTGGAGAACCGTTAAAAGACCTGGACTGGAAAATTTTGGCAAAAACGGAACGGTACTATGTAAAACGCTATGAAGAAGAAACCAACCTACGCAGTTACATTCTTTTAGATCACAGTAAATCAATGTTTTTCAGTTCCGGAAAAAGCAGTAAAATTGAATATGCAACTCAATTGGCAGGTGCTTTGGCTTGGCTGATGATTTCCCAAAAAGATGCTGCCGGACTTTATACATTTAATAACAAAATTACTTCTGCTTTTCCACCCAAAGCAATTAGAAGCTATACTTCCCAGTTATTTGCTGCTCTCTTAGATTTGAAGGCAGAAGACCAAACAGACCTGTTAACTCCCCTGCATCAAATTGCCGAACTGGTAAAAAAACGCTCTCTGATAATCCTTATCAGTGACCTTTTAGATGAACCGAATAATATTATGGAAGCATTGAAACATTTCCGTGCCCGCAATCATGAAGTACTTGTTTTTCATATAATTGACCCTAAGGAAGAAAAGTTTGATTATAAACGAGAAGCACAATTTATAGATAGTGAAACAGGAGAAAAAATAACTGTCTCACCCTGGCAAATACACAAGGAATATCAGGAAAACTATCATCAGTTTACGAACTATCTAAAACGGGAATGCTACAAAAATCAAATAGAATATAATCCTGTTGATACCTTTACCCCAATAGAAGACCTCCTGCTGAAGTATCTAATTAAGAGACAAAAAGGTTAAAACAATGGCTTACAGATATGTTTCATGTGAAACAATTGAGTCCGAACTCGCTAATGCCATAAAATATATAACCTTTACCCCTGATCCTGAATTACCTGCCCTGCTGAAAAATGCCCTTGCCAACGAGACCGGCGAAATCAGTAAAGATATTCTCAATTGTATGCTAAAAAACATAGAACTGGCACCTAAAATAGAAATCCCCCTCTGTCAGGATACAGGAACCTTGGTTGTGTTTGCGGAAATAGGTAATCAATGTATAATTGAAGGTCCACCCTTACCGGAAATTATTAACGAAACCCTGATAAAGGTCTCTAAGGAACTCTATTTACGACCATCAATTGTAAAAGACCCTCTTCTGCAAAGAGAAAATACAGGAAATAATGCCCCTGCAATAGTGCATATTTCTATTATAAAAGGAGATACAATAAAATTGCAGATTGATCAGAAGGGTGGTGGTGCCGAAAATATGAGTCGGCTGCAAATGTTTACACCTTCTGCCAGCTCTGAGGACATAAAAAATTTTGTGGTAGAAACAGTTACTCTGGCTGGAGGTAATGCCTGCCCCCCTTTGATAATAGGAATTGGTATCGGTGGCAATTTTGAGACCTGTGCTCTTTTAGCCAAAAAAGCTATATTGCGGCCATTAAGCAAGAAAAATCCCCTGAAAGAATATGCTGTTTTAGAACAGGAAATTTTGGAAAGTGTCAACGCAACAGGAATCGGGGTGCAAGGATTAGGAGGAAAAACTAATGCTTTAGCTGTTCACATTTTAACTGCTCCCTGTCATATTGCTTCTTTACCTGTGGCAGTAAATTTACAGTGCCATTCCCACAGGCATATAGAAATTATTATATAACTTATGAAAATATATAGATATACCTTGCCTCTTTGTCCAGCTGATATAAGCCAACTGAATATATCTGATAAAGTTTTATTAAGCGGCTGTCTGTTTACAGCCAGAGATGCAGCTCATAAAAGAATGGTGGAAATTATCCAAAGAGGAGAAAAATTACCTTTAGACCTGGCAGAAACAACACTATTTTACTGTGGACCAAGTCCTGCCAGACCGGGAAATGTATGTGGAGCAATAGGACCTACAACCAGCTCCCGAATGGATGTTTACACTCCTATTTTAATTCAAAACGGCTTGCGAGTAATGATTGGCAAGGGTGAACGCTCGCTGGAAGTGCAAAAAGCGATTATGGACTTTGGAGCGGTCTATTTTATTATGTCTGGAGGCATTTCCGCCTATCTATCTCAACATATTGTTTCCTGTGAAACATTTCTTTGGCAAGAACTGGGTCCCGAAGCTATCTATAAACTTTGGGTGAAAGATATTCCTGTGTATGTTCATAGTAAATAGGGAATTAACAATAGAAGAAGATATTTTTAGGGAGATGGCTTTAGAAACAAGGATTACAGGAATATAGTTTTAGAAACGAGGATTTCAGGATTTTAGGATTAAGAGGATTTAGATGTGTAGTCGGAGGACGCCGTTCCTCCGCAAGAAATATTCTCTCACAGATTCTACAGATTTAGTTTTAGAAACAAGGATTACAGGATTTTAGAACTAAGTGGATTATTTGTGTAACTGATTATCAATATAGTATTATTCAAGCCCCTTTGGGCGACACAATGATAGCGATGGTGGCGTAAGCCCCTCGAAAAAAGGAAGATACAATCATCATCTTTTATTTATTTCGTATTCCAAAAGAGCCCCTGAGGGCGACACAATGATAGCGATGGTGGCGTAAGCCCCTCGAAAAAAGTAAGATATAATCATCATCTTTTATTTATTTTCGTATTCCAAAAGAGCCCCTGAGGGCGACACAATGATAGCGATGGTGGCGTAAGCCCCTCGGGAAAAACACATTATGAAATAAGTCCCAGCGGGACAACAGAACGGAACTTTATCTCCCATAACGAATTATTATATTATTCCGGTGCTGTTTTTCGCCGGGTTAAAACCCGTCGTTAATATCTGTCGTACCTACGGAACTTTTCTCCTGTTATGAGTTATTATATCATCCTACCATTTTATTCCTTTCTATATGAAATCAAGCAGAATATTGATAAAATAACTCAATTGTACTTTGTTTCGTAGTGTATATGCAAAAATCTTTTAGAGTTTATTAGTAGATTTTTATTGACATTAAAACCCAATAATATTATAAAGGAACAAGATAACAGATTTATAAATTATGGAGTTCTAAAGAAGGTAGAATTAATGCCATAATAGCTAATACTTATTCTAACGGAGTGATAACTATGAATGAAAAAATTGACCAATTATATTGTGATTCCAATGTTCAAATTTTATTTGATAAACTGGATAATACAATTACATATTATACACAGCATAGAAAATCGATTCCTCCTATTCATTTAGACGATAAATTACAATTTATTCAATTATACAAGGACAGTGGAGATCTTATTGTATCTTGTTCAAGCGGAACAAAGAAAATATATATTTGTAAAAGAAATCGCTTATACACTTTAAAACATGAATCTAACAACCTTGTTTATATCTTAGACCAAAGTTTTATTGTTGATGACACAGACCCTATTCCTAAAGTGTGGCAGATTTATGATGATAAATTAAAATTGTTAACCTATAATAAATATCATATTAATAACGATTATTTGCCTTTAAGTGCATATACTATATATAAGGGCACTGACAATTGTAAATATTTAGTTACATCCCAAAGTAAAATCAAAATAGTAATTACCGGGTTTATGTTATTGAACTACAATTCGGAGACAATAAACCAAACAAATTCAACCATTATAAATGAATTATATTCAAAGATAAAATATGATAAGAAAACAACCAACAGCAGCAATACTCTTAAAATTCTATATTCTTATGATGACTCTGCATTTGAACTATATAGAACTATAAATGATTCTGAAATTCTCATTGAAAAAATTGATAAACACGCGTGTACCCTTAAGAAAATCCAATTTATTAATGACAACTTTTTTATATCGTTGGATAGTTGCAGTAAATTAAAGATATGGTTTGTAAATCAGGATACCTATTATGTATGTCAGACATTAACACCAGACGACTATTTCAACCATATCTATTATAATGATTTTATTATTTCTGAAAACATGAAGGAGATTCAATTATTGGCGGATAACGATATTTACATCTATACCCTTGCATTAAACACTTATAAACCAAAACATAAAAATAATTTACTTATCTTTGATAGACACATATTCAAAACTACTATGGATACGACAAGTAGAGGAACAGATAGCGTTGGATTAACATCTAAAACTTTTGAACCAATCCCGAAAGATACGGATATATCCAATAACAAACAAAACGATATTAATAATGCAAAAGAGGAACTACAAACCATCTCTAAAGAACCCGAACAAGAGATAATTAGAGAAGTTATACCCAGAAAAGGGGTCAATCAATCTTCTCATTTTGTTAAAAAACAAGCAAGAATATATATAGGCATTGATTTTGGAACAAGTAGAACAAAGGTATCTTTTAACAATGAGACATCTGGGCATTATGAACCGTTAAATTTTAAAAGTATGATACCAGATAATTATAAACCAGAGAGTGATTTTGATTTATTTATTATCCCTTCTATAGCAAAGAAAAGCGGAAATGCGATAAAATATGGTTATGAAACATACAATGCGAAAGGTATTGAGATAACAAACTTTAAACAGGCAATATTAAAGAGAAATGTGAAAACAGAAACTATGCTGATTGCTGCAGGTTTTATTGCTTATGTAATGAAAATATCCCAAGACACAATTAGAAAACTAATACCTTTAACAGATAATGATGAATTTATATTTTCTGTATGTCTTCCTGTTGAACAGATGAACAACAATGTTATTGTAGAAAGATTTCAAAGTATTTTGCTACTATCAAAAAAATTACTTTTCTACGACTGCTTTAATGATATGCAGAAGATGAGTAAATGCGAGAAATTAAATAGTACACAGAAATTATCAAATAGCAATATTAGAATTGAGATAATACCTGAATCTATTGCAGAAATACTTGATTTTTATGAAAGAAGAGCTAAAACTAAATTATATGCAATCTATGACTTTGGAGCTGGGACAACTGATCTTACTATATTTTATGCAGACAAGTCATTAGGGAAAATTGATATCTTAGGAGCTAAAATTGTTTATAATGGTTATTCCTATATAGACAATTTAAAAGAGCAAAACCGATATAATGAAGAAGAGGTGCTTAAATATTATTCAGATATATGGAATAAATTTAAGGATTCAAATGTATGGCAAAGGGTTAAGGGAAAAATTAGGGGTTTAGAAGCAATGAGATTTTTTTATGATTTAACAGTGTTTGGAGGAGGTGGAGGTTTTAATGATGATACTTTAAGATCTGTCTTTTCCAATATCCCTTTATATGATGAACAGACAAATGAATATATTAAATCGCCAGATGGAATTATTAAATTAGAAGAACCACTTGATTGGGATAGTAATTTACCGCCCTATTTTAGATATGCTGTATCCTTTGGTCTTACAAAGAAACCAGAAGAAACACTTATGAGATATAAATTGCCAAAAGATTGTAAAACTCGTGATGTATCTCCTAAAATTAAAGAACTCAACGAACCAGACGAAATAATTCCAGATCAGAATTGGTTAGGTAAATAACATTATGTTTAGCGTGGGAACAAAAGTCAGAATAAAAAACAATACTGAAAGAGTAGGAATAATTGAGAATATATCAGAAGTCAGTGGAAACATTGTATATAAAGTAAGATTTTCCGATGGAGTTACTCATTATTCAGAAACAAGTTTAATGGAGTATAAAGAAACGCCAAGTGTTAAATCAAATTTATTATCCAATTACTTTGGAGATTTTAATGACTTTCAAAAGGCATTAACTCATCTAAAACTGGCAAATTCTAACACCATTCAAAATAATATTTACTCCATAAATACATCACGAACTTTATTTTTGGAATATCAGTTTAAACCGCTTATGAAATTTATCAGTTCTGCTAAAAGAAGAATATTGATTTGTGATGAAGTTGGATTGGGAAAAACTATAGAAGCAGGATTAATTATAAATGAATTAGAAGCACGAAAAGAATTAAATACTGCTCTTATTGTAGTTCCTGCCAATTTGAGAAGGAAATGGCAAGATGAACTTTTATACCGCTTTAAAAAAGATTTTAATATCATTGGAGCTAATGATTTCAAAGGGATTATAGAAGAAGACAAAACTTATTATAACAAATATAAACATAATAGGTTCATAGTATCTTTAGAATCTATCCGTTCTGATAAACTTATGGCTGCGATTGATGATTCTGATTTTCAGTGGGATTTATTAATAGTAGATGAAGCACATAATCTTAGAAATATGTCTAAACAACATAATTCAATTAAGAAATTAAGCATAAACTGCCAAGCAATAGTTTTTCTTACTGCTACACCAATTCATACAGAAAGGCGTAACCTATTCAACATATTAAATATTCTTGAAGAACAACAATTTGAATATCTTGATTCTTTTGAAGATCAATTGCATAAAAATGAACCTGTTGTTAGTGCGTTGAATCATATCAGTAAAATCCCTCCTCAAATAGATGAATCAATTACTCTTCTTCGTGGCATACAAGGTTACTTCAAAGATAATGAAATCTATAATGAAGTAATCAATAATCTTTTAAATTTTAATCAAATAAAAACGAATAACTCAAATGAAGTATTAGAAAAAGTAGTTGAGTTGCAAAGGTCTTTAAGTGATCTACATTTTCTCGGTAATTTATATACGAGGACGAGGAAAAGAGATGTAGATGTAAATCGTCCGGAAAGAAAAGTTCAAACAATTTCTATTGATTTATCTGATCAGGAGAAAGCACTATATAAAGGTCTAATTGATACTGTAAAAGAAACTACACCAAGATCTTCTATAGAAGGATTATTTAAACTTTTCAGCATGCAAAGAATGTTATCGTCTTCACTTCATGCACATTACAAGAAGTTATATGAGAAATATAATCAGCAAAACATTGTCCAAGATTATCTGGAAGAAGTGGATAATGAAGAGTTGGATAGTATAGATAATATAGATTTTAATGAGGGTTATCCTAATTTACCGGATAATAAATCAGAAAAACTGCTTTCTTTATTAAGTGATATAACATTACAAACAGACAAAGTGATAATTTTCGCCTTTTACATTCAGACCATTATCTATCTCTACAATAGGTTAACTCAAAATGGTTATAAAGTATTTATAATCTATGGATCGCTTAAGATTGATAGATTTCAGATTATAAAAGAATTTATGGATTATAATGGATTTTCGGTTTTGTTATCGTCAAGAATAGGTAGTGAAGGTATTGATCTTCAATTTTGCAATACTCTAATCAATTATGATTTGCCCTGGAATCCGATGGAAATTGAACAGAGAATAGGACGAATTGATAGAATAGGACAGAAATCGGATATATTGAATGTTTATAATTTCTATATGAATGATACGATTGATGATGAAATTGTAATGAGATTATATCAAAGAATAGCTTTATTTGAATCTTCCATAGGAACATTGGAACCAATAATGGGTGAAGTAATTGACCGGATTACAAAAAATGTATTTTTTAGTAATCTTACTGATGATGAAAAAAGGAAAAAATACTTTGAAGAAGAAAAGGTCTTAATCCAAAGAATGAAAGATATCAAGATGCTTGAAGAAAAATCATCGGAAATTTTAAGTTTGGATTATTTTTATGAACATGAAATTAAGAACATTAAAGGTAAAAATCGTTATATATCCCCACAGCAACTTTATAGATATATATCAGGTTATATATGCACAAAATATCCAGATAGTGTTGTAAAATATGATACAAATACAAATATTGGAGAACTACTTTTAAGCGATGATTTTTTAAGGGATGTTCGTTCTGTGAATTTTAATTTGGAATTACCTTATGTAGATAGATTAAAAAAGCCGATTAAATATACAATGGATTCTAACATAGCTTTCGAAAACAGTGATATGACTTTTATCAATATTATGCATCCTTTAGTTCGTTACATCACCGAAAAATATGCTGAAAATGAAGATAATATTGTTAACACCCATAATTTTTATATAGATAGAATTGCTTTATCAGCAAAGCAAATTCAGCTCAACAATGGGTTTTACTTTTATTTTATATACCTTGGGATTATAAAGGGCATAAAATCTAACAGTTACATTGAAGCAGTTATACTGGATGAATCATTAAAATCTATTGGAGGTAGAGAAATTACAGAACAAGTACTTTCCATACTAATTGAATATGGAAAACCTACAATCCAGGGTTTCGTATGTAACGATCCCACTTACATTAAAAATGCTTACGATAAAGCTAATCATATATTCCAAGAAAGATTTATGTTACTCTTTAACAAACATAAGGCACGAAATGACTTACTCCTAAAACGGAAACTTGAAAGTCAACAATATAATTATACTAATAAATTTAACGCTTATACAAATGAGATTATTAAAATTCAAACATATTACAATCAAGACGATGAAAAAAAGAAATTTAGGGTAGAGATGCTAAAAGGAAAAATCAGAAAACTTCAAAACAATTATGATAGTATAAAACAACGCCTTGAAGCTGAAAAAGAAATAGAATTTGAATTTCAAGATCCGGTTATAGGAGGTGTATTTGAAATAATTTCCTGACCCAATAAATCATATTCAGATTGATCCCATTATTCTTTTGTTAAATGAAATTTATTTATAGTATCATTCTTTTTTTGTATAATAAAATTACAAAATATCCTTATTCTTAAATCCACTTGCATCAAAGCGTTTTCAGTGGCGTTAGGGTAAAAAATATATTTTCTTCTTTCCTCCTTGCTTTCTCCTTGAGTGCTGTCCAAACGCTGCCCGAACGCTTCCCGAACGCTTCCCGAATGACGATACGGGATACATTCGGGATGCACTTCATTAGCGTTAGGGATATAAGCAAGGAAAAAAAGAGATTGACATAAAAGGGTAATTTCTGTGCGTGGGACAGAAGGTTGAATTAACTGTTAAGATCAAAGAAACAGGAGACCAAGCGTATGAGATTATTCAGAAGTCGCCTAATCTTTCTCTTGCTGTTTCTGCTCCTATTGTTGAGCACAGTGATTATTGCCCAGAAACGGTCAGATGCAGAAAGATATGTAGTAGAGGATTTCAAGGTAGAAGATATCCCTTTTGATGATGGAACGGGATTAATGCTTTCGTGGAAGCCATTGGAGCGGGACAAAAGAATTATTGAATATCGTATTTATAGGGGAGTAAGTCCTGATACCCTTTTCTTTTTAGATGCCATTCCTGTTAATGTAAAAACAGGTGTTGCTTCTGAGAGGATGTTCTATTACGATAATTCCGGTAGTGAATTTTTTGATATTTCTTCGCCCCGTAAGTTAAAAAAGGAAAAGCAGCAGGGGGAAAATAGTCCCTTATATCAAAAAATGCCTCGTAACATTCCTTTTTTAGCTAAGATAGCGGATAAATTTTCCCTTCTTTCGGTTATTGAAAAGAACAAATACTATCACAGCAGCAAAAAGGTTACTTTGTCTAATTTCGATAAGCAAAAGGCAGAAGAAGACGAGACCTACGCGGGACTGAAAGATAATCAACAGACGGTATATTGTTTCTTAAACCCCGGGGAGAAATACTTTTATACTATAGTGGCGGTGAATGAAAGAAGACAATTTCAAAAGCCGGCTAAAATTATAGCAGGCAGCCCAAAACCCAATGCTCCCGAGCCGGCAACCGCTTTCCACAGTGTTGTTCTGCAGGATAAAAGAGAGTTACGGTTTGAATGGGAATTGCCTCTTTATAATTCAGATATAGCTCAATATCGTATTTACCAAACACCTCTTTTATCACCTATGGAGTGGGATTCGCTTCGCTTACATCCTGAACTATTTCAGGCAAAAACAGTAGTTCTTCATCAAGGTTCGGCAGGTTACGGTTACGGAAAAAACTATTGTCAGGTTTCTATTCCTGCGGGTGATTCCCTTGCTACCTGTATTAATTCTAACTTTGCTTTGGAATTGATGGATGCAGATGGTTTCAGCAGTTTTTCCGCTTTAAGCAAACCGAGCGTGAAAAATAGTTATGATTTGCCGGAAAAACCGGTTTTAAAAATGGAAGATAAACCTAATGACAAAGGTGACCGACTAACTGTTCTTTGGGATCATCCAATATGCTTTGTAGTTAAAACCACTGCCTTAAATGATAAATTCAATAAATTCAGAGTAAATTATCAACTGAATCAAACCGAAACCCAGAAAGTGAATAATATCTATTTTGAGTTCTATAAGAAGGGTGAAGCAAAGCCCTTTGCCAATATCAATGAATTTTATCAGGATAACAGCATCATCTTAAAAGTCCCCAATAATTATGATTACAAAAAGGGATTTCGGGTAAAAATTACGATGCAGGGAGAGCCGGAAATACCTCAGGACTATTGTCTGGAACAAAATTTGGAATATGACCCTAATATGTTGGCTATTTTACCCACTAAGGCACTATACCGTAACGGCAAAGATGTTTCCAAAATCAGCAATGTCGTTTATCGCAAAAATGTAGCTTCGCCGCAGTTAAGTATGGTTAAACGAAATACATCTTATGATAATTCTCTTGATGTTACAATTCCTTATGCTACTATGCTCCAAAAGCCGGTTAATGGATTTAGTTTTGCCCAGGGTGATTCGTTGATAACTTATATAAATGGAGAGCGGAAAGCCCGGAAGTTAGAACATAATGATATTAGAACTCCTCTGGCTCTGGTTTCTCCGAATATAGATTTGGTGTATGATAAAAATAATGAAATCCGAATTGAGACCAATATTTTTCCTGATTTAGGCAAAAAAGAAGCACAGGAGAAGGTTGAAGAGCTAAATAAGAAGCTTTTAGAACTTAAAACCAGTAAAGAGACAATAACTGATCCTGCTAAAACAGAACAAATAAAGCAGAATATTGACCAGGTACAAAAACAGCTGAATGCCTACAGCAAGAACGAACATCTAATTCAAGCTAATGAAATTACAAACCGGAAAAGCAGGATGCGTTATATTGCCAAAGTGCGGGAGGACTATTCTCGTTATAGTACTTATCAGATAGTTCGCACAAATGGCAGAGGGCTTTTTACAGAAAGTGACCTGTTAAAAGACGGCGATGATATTCTGTATATGAAACCGATTTCCAATATTTTTGATACTAATAAATATACTACTCTTGTGGCAATGATAATCTTCGGCTTAATGGTAATGATTTTTATCAATTTAGCCAGGCGTGGCAGGGACTTGTATATTCGTCCTATTGCCGGTTTGGAAGAAATTGATACTGCAATTGGCAGAGCTACGGAAATGGGACGACCTATTATGTATATGATGGGATATGGTTCTTTAGGTGATGTAGCTACTATTGCCTCAATGGGAATCTTAAGTTTGGTAGCAAAGAAATCTGCAGAATATGATATTAAACTTATTGTTCCCGTTTATAATTATATTGTTATGCCCGTGGTTCAGGAAATTGTGAGAGATGCACATTATTCTGTAGGTCGTCCGGATAGTTATGATAAAAACAGTGTATTCTTTTTAACCGATGTCCAGTTTGCTTATGTAGCCGGTGTGAATGGAATAATGATTCGGGAAAGAGCTGCTACTAATATCTATATGGGATATTTTGCGGCAGAGGCATTATTGATGACCGAAACAGGTAATGGTATTGGAGCTTATCAAATTGCCGGAACGGATGCTATCACGCAGATTCCCTTTTTTATTACAACCTGTGATTATACTTTAATTGGAGAAGAGCTTTATGCTGCTTCTTCTTATTTAAACCGTGAACCAATGCAGCTGGGAACTTTGAAAGCTCAGGACTATTATAAATTCCTGATTCTTGCCTTTGTAATAGCTGGAGCGGTTCTTGCCAGTTTTCAATTAACCGGTCTTAGCGAATTATTTCCACTTAAATAAATGAGGTAGTAAATGAAAAAGACAATACCTTTAATCATCGTAATTGTAGGTGGCATCATCTTTGTGCTCTATGCGCTAAGTCCGCATAAGCTTTTACAGGATGACTTCTACAACAAATTTTACATTCCCTGGGCTTATGCATCTGCACCTTGGGCTGCTCTTTTAGGAGTTATCAGTTTATGTATGATGCATAGCAGTAAGATAAAAAGGCGAGCTCCCAAATGGCAATACAGCTATTTCTTTTTTGCCGGGTTTATTATTACTTCTCTGGCAGGGTTTATTGGGGGCACGCAGAAAGGTAGTATGCTGATGTGGATTTTTGAGAATATGCAAATGCCGATGAGTTCCACAATGTTTTCCCTTTTGGCATTTTATATGGCTTCAGCTGCCTATAAAGCATTTAGAGCGCGATCTACAGAGGCAACAGTTTTATTGGTTGCCGCCATTGTCGTTATGTTGGCGCAGGTGCCTTTAGGAGTGAAGATTTATAAAAACCTGCCGCTTATCTCTCAATGGATATTAGATGTTCCTAATCTTGCTTCCAAAAGAGGAATTGCCATTGGTGTAGGACTTGGGGGTGTAGCCACATCCCTGAAAATTCTTTTGGGTATTGAGCGTTCCTATTTGGGTGGAACGGATTAAGCAAAGGAGAGATGAAGGATGAACTTTTTTGAAAGAATGCAAAGTTTAGACCGGCGTTGGATCTACATCGTAGTTGCGCTGGCAATTATCATTCCGTTGATGATACCCTACAATTCGGATAATGTAACTTCTCCGTCTACGGAAAATTTGTATCAGATGATTGATTCCTTTGCCGGCAGGGAAGATAGAGCTATACTTTTAAGTTTTATGCATGATGCTTCTACGATGCCTGAACTCTATCCTATGGAAATAGCCATTATCCGGCATTGTTTTGAACGCAATATCAAGGTCTTCGCTCTCACTTTTTTAACATCGGGAGCACCTATAATTGATTATGCTTTCAATTCGGTAAAAGAAGAATATCCTGATATCAAAAGCGGAGTGGATTATTGCAATTTTGGCTACAAACCGCAGGCAATGGCTGTTGTCTTGGGTATGGGAGATAATATTGCCAATACTATAAATACCGATGCTGAAGGGCGCAAACTGGAAAGCTTACCTATAATGAAGGGAATAACAAATTACAACGAAATGAACCTTGTAGTGGAATTTTCCGGAAGCACTCCAGGAACTTACTGGATATTTTATGCCCGACCCAAATTTGGAGTTAATGTTGCTTTAGGAGTTACTGCAGTTATGGCTGCTGATCAATATCCCTATTTACAATCGGGTCAATTAATTGGTATGCTTACAGGACTAAAAGGTGCTGCGGAATATGAAAAACTGGTAGATGTTTTTGCTGCTTACAGAGACCCGGCAATTGACTATAGCGTAAAAACCGATGCGGAAGGAAACAAAATTCTTCCCGGTCGTCCCTTTGGTAAAGAAGTTCTTAATGATGAGAGCACAAAGAAATTAATCAATATAACAACTCAAACCAAGGCGGAATTTACTCCTGCAGAATATACTGCATTTGTAGCTAAATATCCGAAGCAGAAAGCGATTTTTGAGCAATTGAAAGAAGCACAAAACGGTACAATTATTATAGATGTAACAAAGATAACTCCGGAACTGAGAAATCAGATGGGAGAAACTGCTTACCGGGAAATTAATCGGCTTACATATAATATCAATTATAAATTCAAAGTAGCCAGAATTGGAATGAATGCCCAATCCGTTGCCCATATTATGATCATCGTCTTTATCCTTTTGGGTAATATCGGTTATTTCATTCAGAAAGCCAAATCGGTGGAAAAGTAAGAAAGGGAGGATAACAATGAGTTTTGAATTAATTAGTAATCTGGTAGCAGCGTTTTTAACCCTGTGTATTTTTTCCTTCCTGTATAAGGAAAATCCCTTTTATAGAATGGCGGAACAATTGCTGGTAGGAGTTTCCCTGGGTTATGCTTTAGTATTTACTTATGAGCGGATATTTATTCCGTATGTTTGGCAACCGATTATATTAAAACATAATTTTGTGCTTATCCTGCCTTCTATTTTAGGTATTCTTTATCTGTTCCGTTTTTCCCGCAAACTGGGTTGGCTTTCCCGTTATCCTATTGCTTTTTCTATGATGGGAGTAGGTTTTGGTGTTCCTATGGGAATTCATGCCGGAATTTTAGTTCAGATGCGCCAGGCGATGGTTCCTCTGGAAAACATCAATCTCATTCTTATCTTGATAGGCACAATTGCTGTTCTGCTATATTTCTTTTTCTCCAAGGCACATACAGGTGCTTACGGAAAATTTGTCGGGTTGGGAAAATGGTATATGATGATTGGTTTCGGTGCCTCCTTTGGTTTAACGGTTATGGCTCGTATTTCTCTGCTGATTGGAAGAATTCAATTCCTCATTATAGATGTTCTGGGATTGATGAAATAGCGTTAAAGAGGAACCTTTTTGTTTCCGTTTAACCTGACAGTTGTTGAGATTGATTTTTCAGGTACTGATATAATGGAATAAGGGAACCCTTGGTTCAGGGATAAAAAAATGAAAAAATATCTGATTGTAATCGGAATTATCTTGTTGATAGGGATTTCCCTTCTTTCTACAGATGAAGCAAAACCTGCCTCCTTAAAAGGTAAAATAACTGAATTTTCTGCTACTGATATGCCTTTTGACGATGGAAGCGGAATCGTGTTAAAATGGAAACCTCTGAATAAAGCGTATCGGATTATTAAGTATAATATCTATAGAGGGGTTAGTCCTGATTCGTTATTTTTTATTAGCAGTATGGAAGTTGACCCCAAATTAGGTGTTTTAGCGCCGGAATTATATTTTTACGATAAGGGTGAAGAACCGTTCATTGAATTTGAAACAGCTCCTCTGAAATTGAAAAAGGAAAAACAGCAGGATAGTAAAAGTCCTCTCTATAGAAAGTTTCCTCAACAAGCGGAATTGCTGGCATCAATGCTAAACAGATATAACATTATAGGAGCCATAAACAATACCAAGCTTTATCATAGTTCCAAACCTGTGCCGAAAGGTGAAGATATTATGGCTGGTTTGAAATTAAACCGGTTTGAATCCATTTTCGGTTTTCCCAAAGCCGGCCAGGAATATTACTACACAATTCTGGCAGTGAACGAAACGGGACGCTATTTACCTTATGCAGATATTCAAAAAGTAATTCCAATAGATAATCCTCCTGATCCAACTGCTATTTTTTCCAGCACCTACATCCAGGATAAGGGAGTGTTCAATTTTGAATGGTTACCACCATCTTCTTCTGCAGATATTGCAATGTGGGAGGGATGGCTGATTCCTTTATCGCAGCAACCGAAAAATGGAGAGCTACTATCTGAAAATTGGCAAAATAATTCCTTTCCGCTTTTCCAGATTCCTAATTATTCGGGTTCTGTAAATACCTGCCATAGTGTAGATACCAGGAAAGAAGGAATAACCATACCAGCAAATTTGGCTGCTTATTACCCGGTGCTTTCTTACAGTGATTATGCCGGTCAAAGTGCAGCCGTTACAGCCAAAAATTTTCGCAGCTTAAATTCTTTTCAACAGCTTGAAATGCCCCAAATTGAAGTGAAAGACAAACCCAACGACAAAGGTGATTATTTATCAGTTTCTATAGGTAAACCTCTGATTTTTGTAAGCCAGGCACTCTATTTAAACAAGGCAAAGACAGCTTTACGGATAAACTACGAAATTTCCAATAACGAGCATTATAAGATTAAGGAATTGAGGTTTACCGTTCTTGATTCCTTAAATAAAGAAATTGGCAAGGTCTCGGAATACTATCTGGATAAAACTATCCATTTCAAACTACCACAACAGTATAGAGCTATTCAAAATATGAAAATCCGCATTGCCGTTCATACCAATGATAATGGTAACTTTGAGGATTACACTGAACAACATATCGTTTATGATAAAAGGAATAAAGTTTTCCGGGGAGAGAATATCTATTATCAAAATGAACCGGTGAATAAACTTTATTATGAGGTCCTTACCCGCAATGGTTTTGATCCTGATTTTCTTTTTGGTAATCATATTAATGGCTTAACCCGGGTTTACGATCATTCTATACCATACGAAAGTACCCTTTATGAAAATATTCTGGATTATGATGCCAAGAGTAAACATCTGCTTTTAGACCCGCAATTAACAATAGCTGTTGATTCCTTGAACGGCTATACTTTTGCAGTTCCTTTATTTCGGAAGAAATTTGAAAATCACCTGAAAGAACAAAAAGAGGAATTGGATAATTTATTGTCGGAAAAGAATAAATATCCTGCTAATGCTATTCCTGATTCTTTACTGGCAGCAATTCAGGAAGCAGAAGGAACTTATAACTTTATTACCAGTCATCCTTCCTATCTGCAAGCCCAAAAAACAAAAACGAACAAGGACTGGCTAAAGACCTTAATAGCTACGCATAATAAAAATAATCGCAGTTATTCTTACCGCCTTATTAAAACAGATGGTAAAGCCAATTTTGTTACTACTAACACCTATATTGATCTCAAAGGGAATACACAATTTTACCCCAAGAGTGAATGGTTTGATTCTACAAAATATATAACTCTTGCTGCTTCAATTTTATTGTGTTTATTCCTTATTGTTGCCATCATTCAAAGTCGGAAAGGAACAGCTTATATCAGACCCATTGCCGGCTTGGAATCTATTGAAGAAGCAGTTGGCAGAGCTACAGAAATGGGGCGTCCGATAATGTTTGTTCCCGGTTGGGGAGCTTTAGGAGACCCTGATACTGTTGCTTCAATGTTGATTTTAGGGCAGGTAGCCAAAAAAGCCGCCGAATTTGATGTCCGCTTAATTTCTCCTCACTGTGACTATATGGTTCTACCTTTAGCCCAGGAAATTATTCATAATGCGTATAATGAAGTTGGACGCCCGGATGCTTATAATCCCAATGATATTTTCTTTATTTCTTATGACCAGTTTCCCTATTGCGCTGGAATTAATGGCATAACCGTTCGCGAAAGGGTTGCCACTATTTTCTATATGGGATATTTTAATGCGGAAGCATTGCTTTTAACAGAAACAGGAAATCAAACAGGTGCTTTTCAAATTGCCGGAACCGATGCTATAACTCAGGTGCCGTTTTTTATCACAACCTGCTCCTACACTTTAATTGGAGAAGAATTTTATGCTGCTTCTGCCTATATTTCCCGCAATCCGGACCTGGTTAGTATGCTGAAGGCTTCAGATTATTTCAAAGCAGCGGCAATAATTGTTATGTTGATCGGCACTTTGTTGGCAACCTTGAATTTTACCGGCTTTATCAACGCCTTTCCGATAGAATAGGTTTGGGATGAAAAAGATTTTCGGAATTCTTGGGATTACCCTAATTTAGAGTAATACAAAATTGTCCAAATAACTAAACCGGAAGGTTAACATCCCCGTTAATCCCTTAAAAAATATGCACTTATCAATATAATATTTTCCCCTCTCCCATTATATCCATAACTACAACAAAACAAAGATAATTACACTCTCTTCCTTAATTGCATTGCCTACTCAATGCCTACCCATTACGGATGGCATCCGTAATGGGTGAGCAATGCTTCCGTAGTGCAAGCAAGAAATAAATTCCAGGTAAAATATGGTTGAGAAGGTTTAGAGGGTTGAGATACCTCAAAGTCCTGTAAGTCAGGAGTCGTCACTGTAAGTCAGGAGTCGTCACTGTAAGTCAGGAGTCGTCACTGCCGAAATAACTTTTACACTATTCATAAATTCTTTTGGCAGTGAGGACTCGTGACGGCTATCTCTCACAGATTACACAGATTACACAGATTTGATTTGTGATTGGTCTGAAGTGTCGTCATGAGTCATAAGCGCCCCGAAAGTTAGCCCAAGGAATTAAATTGTGAAGGCGCTAATGACTCCTGACTTACAATAGTTGACGAGGACTTCAACTTTCCAGTATTAAAAACTCTCTTTCTACTTGATGACAGTAACTTTTTTACGGCAGCATTGGTTGCCTGAATCTAATTGTAGCAGGTAAACACCGTTAGGTAAATTCAGGTTTAGGTTCTGAGAGACAAAGCCATTTACACCACCGCGAAAAGTTTGTTCATAAACCTTTTGTCCCCGGATGTTATAGATAGTAAGTTTGGAGGGGGATTTATCCTGAAAATAGCTGACAGTAAAGCTATTGCGAATAGGATTGGGTTTCACTTCCAAATGTATAACAACAGGAATGTAATTACCTTCTTCTATGGCAACGGGCAGAATAGTTAAAGTAACAATATTGGAAGGAAGCGATAGATGATCCGGAGAATAAAGCGCACACACATAAAAATCATAAGTTCCTGCTACAAAATCAGGTATAGTGCAAAAAGGGGTTTCTGCCGGTAAAGTAATATAGAGTTCTTCATTCACATAAACTAAATATTGATTTGGAGTAAGGGGTGGCTCCTGCCAACTTAAATGAACTGTTCCTTGTTCATCCACATATCCTTCCAGGGACTGAGGAGCAGGATAATATGCCCCTCCCAAAGTTCCATCGGGATTTAAGCGCATAGCATAAATGTCATAATCATTACCCTGTTCATAAGCCAGCACGCTCCAACCCTGATTAGAAACACCTGCATCAAAATGCAATTTGGGATTGGCAACTGAATCCAGATAAACATCAGCAAGCCAGGGACTGCTTTGATCACTTTTTATGGCATTAACTTTTAAATGCTCATTGTAACTGTCTCCCGGGCTGGCAGCTGCAGTATAAAAACAATAGGCGGTATCCTGATAAAAATAGGCAGCTACAGGATCAGGATAAGTATTTCCCTGAGCAATTATTTGCACTCCTGTATCTCCCCAAAGTCGGTTTCCGGAAAAATCCATAAGCTGTCTGGCAAGTCCAACATTATTCTGATCCGGATCGGTTGTGCGAAACCAGGCAAAGACCTTTTCGTTTTCCGTATCCACAGCCAGTTTCGGATAATATTGCTGATTGAAAGTATCTGTGGAAATAAGAGTTCCGTTTTCCGGGGTGGTGGCTAAGCCACTGGAATTTACCCTTGCCATATAGACCTCGTTAATCATAACATTATAGCGGTCATCATACCAGGCAAGAACTGCTCCACCGCTGCCATCAGAAATAAAAGGAATAATTTGTTCCCAGGCAGTTAAACCCGCGGCAGAATTTACAGGTGTATTCCATATGGCAGTTCCTTCGGGGGAAAGCTTTGTAACAAAAACCTGACGATTAGGAGCCCAAAAAGGACCGCTGTCTATATAGTATTTCAGTAACAAATTACCATCTCCTGCATCCAGTAATTGGGGCCAGGTAAAACTAACAGCATCTCCGGCAAAAGTGATGCCATTTGTTCCCCATAAAAGTTCTCCGGCGGGAGATATTCTTTGCAAGTGGATTTCGGTAGTAAGAGCTGATCTTTGCCAGGCAACATAAACATCACCACTGGAATGACACAATAGAACAGGGCTCATATTAATATAGTCAGTGCTGGTATCGTAAGAAAGAGCTATTCCAGTGTTGGAAAGCAAAATATTGCCTCCAGTATCCACTTTATACAGCATTACATTATTCACTCCGGCAGTGCGAATATCCTGAAAAGCAAGCCAGCAATTTCCTGTAAGGTCTACATCCAAATCCCATTCAGTTAACCAAGTCATTTGCGGAAAGCTACTAACTAAAATGCCTCGGGGATTTTGCCATAAAAGATTGCCTGAGGAATCCAGATATTGCAACCAGACATCATAACTGCCGTTTACACTGTCAAAACGCCCTAAATACATATTTCCATCATTTCCGATGGCTATTTTGGGGATAACTTGTTCTCCAGCCCCTCCCGCTAAAAGAGTTGGAGCTAAGGGAGAAGAGCTGAACTGGGCATTTAATCCGCAGAAAATCAGGAAAAGGGATAAGAGGAAAGTGATTCTTTTCATTTTTTACCTCTAATAGTGATTTAACTATAGATAATCTAATCATTTTTTTTATGAATGCAAATCAAGAGATAAGATATTGTAAACGAGGCAAGTAAAGAATGACGAATATTTTCACGCAGATTTCGCAGATTTCGCAGATTTGATTTGTGATTTCCAGAACCGTTGTTTCACGCAGATTTCGCAGATTTGATTTGTGATTGGTCTGAAGTGTCGTCATGAGTCATTAGCGGCTTGAAAGTTAGCCCAAGGAATTCAATTGTGAAGGAGCTAATGACTCCTGACTTAAGATTTGTGATTACCAGTACCGTTGTTTCACACAGATTTCGCTGATTTCGCAGATTTGATTTGTGATTGGTTTGAAGTGCCGTTATGAGTCATAAGCGCCCCGAAAGTTAGTATAAGGAATTTAATTGTGAAGGCGCTAATGACTCCTGACTTAAGATTCAATTGTGAAGGCGCTAATGACTCCTGACTTACAAATTGCTTGACTCAAACCCTTTTGTATAGATTATGACTTTTATAAAGATTAAGATTAGATTAAGAAACAAAAGCAAGGCAATAAGTGGATAGCAAAAAGTCGGGGAAGTTCATTGATCAAAAGGTATTTCCTTTTCTGGTTATTGTTGTAAGTGCAATTTTGGGAATTGGCTCGCGTAAATACGGGAATTATCTACCAAAATTTATTGCTGCGTATACAGGTGATACAATGTGGGCTTTAGCATTTTTTGCTTTTTTCCGGATGCTTTTTCCCCGTAAAAGGAATTGGGAAATTGCTCTGCTAACTTTTGATTTTTCCTGTTTAATTGAACTCAGTCAATTGTGGCATGCTGTCTGGTTGGAAAGAATCCGTTCTACATTTTTTGGAGGGTTACTTTTGGGTTTCGGTTTTCGCTATAGTGATCTGTTTTGCTATTTTGGCGGTTGTTTTTCAGGTCTGCTGTTATTTTCCTTATGTAAAAGCCGGACAAGGAATAAAACGCTAATTGGGGAGGCAAATTGCTTAAAGAAATAACTCTTTTATCTTTTTTGATTGACGAAAATCATCTCTTTCGCTACAATGGAATAAAAATTGTTTAGAAATAAGGATATATAATCCTGGAGGTTAAAAAAAATGCTGCAAGGAACTTATGTTGCTCTCATTACTCCTTTCAAAAATGGCAGTATTGATTGGACTGCTTTGGAAGACCTTATTCAGTTTCATCTGGATAATGGAACAACAGGAATTTTGCTTTTAGGAACAACTGCAGAAACAAGTGCTTTGGCTTCCGATGAAAAAGATGCTCTTTTGCGTTTTGCAATGAGAAAAATTGACGGCAAACTGCCTGTTATAATTGGCACCGGGACTAACAATTTACATCAGACACTGGCTGCTACGCAAAAAGCAAAAGAACTGGGAGCTGATTATGCTTTAGTTATCACTCCTTATTACATTAAGCCCACACAAAAAGGAATGTTGGAATACTTTGGAATAATTGCTTCCAAAGTGGATATACCTGTTATTATTTATAATGTTCCCGGTAGAACAGGAGTGAATATTACTGCTGCTACAACTGTTGAACTGGCAAGGACCTATCCTAATATTGTAGCAATCAAAGAAGCAAGCGGAAATTTAGTTCAAGTAACTCAAATTGTGCGTGATGCCCCGGAAAATTTTTCTGTAATGTGCGGAGAAGATGCTTTGAACCTTCCTTTAATTGCTGTTGGTGCTAAAGGAACTATTTCCGTTACGGCAAATGTGGCTCCCAAACTAATGAGTGAACATATTGCTACTTGCCTGAAAGGTGATTTTATTACAGCTGCCAAGCAACATCAATATTTGGTGCGCTTAAATGAAATGATGTTTATTGAAACCAATCCTATTCCCGCTAAAGAGGCACTGGCTATGATGGGAAAAATTACATTGGCTTTTCGCAGCCCTATGTGTCCTTTGCTGGAAAACAATCGTGCTCTGTTAAAACAATGTTTACAGGACTATAAACTGATATAAGAGGTGATAAATGAAACAAAAAAAGTTACTCCACGGCTTCCAGCTGATTGAAAAGAAGGAAATTAAAGAGATAAAGGTAACTGCCTATCGCTATCAGCATTTACAAAGTGGCGCTGATCTTATGCACTATCAATGTGACGATGATAACAAGGTTTTTATGATCGGGTTTAAAACAGTTCCGGAAGATAATAGCGGCTGTCCTCATATTTTGGAACACGCTGTTCTGAACGGTAGTAAAAACTATCCTGCTAAAAGTACTTTTATGGAACTGATTAAGGGAAGTATGAACACTTTTGTTAATGCTATGACTTTTTCCGATATGACCTGCTATCCTGTAGCCAGCACAAATGATAAGGATTTTATAAACCTGATGCGGGTTTACCTGGATGCAGTGTTTTTTCCCAATATCTACAAAGAGCCCAATATCTTACATCAGGAGGGCTGGCATTTGGAATTAACTGCTGAAGATGCTCCTTTGAACTATCGGGGTGTTGTTTATAATGAAATGAAGGGCGCTTTTTCCTCTCCTGAGAATAATATCAGTCGGAAAAGCAGACAAACACAGTTTCCAGATACACCCTATGGTTTTGAAAGCGGAGGTGATCCTGAAGCAATACCGGAACTTACTTATGAAAAGTTTCTTGCCTTCCACAGCAAATATTATCACTCCGCTAACAGTAAAATAACCCTTTACGGAGATATGGATATTGAGCAGACACTGAAAATTATAGATGAGGAATACTTATCCCAATTTGAAGATAATCAGCAAAAAGTGCAAGTTCCACTGCAAAAACCCTTCAGTAAAACCAAAGTTTTGAATATGGAAATCCCTGTAGAAGAAGGCAAAAATATTGAAGATCAATATTATCTTTCTTTGAACTGGACTTATGGTCAGATTACCGATAAATATCTGCCTCAAGCATTAAAAGCATTAATGGAAATGTTGATGGATACCCCGGCTTCACCTTTAAAAAAAGCAATTCAAGAATCCGGTTATGCTAAAGACAGTTCATTTTCCGTAGATGAGGATATCCTCCAGCCAACTATATTCCTGCTCTGCAAATATGTAAAAAAGGAAAATATTGAACCCTTAACAAAGTTAATTAAACAGGAATTGAAAAGAATAGCGAAAGAAGGTCTGGATAAAAAACTGATTGAAGCAGTCATCAATAAAACGGAATTCTCTTTGCGGGAAGCACAATATAGATTTTACCCCAAGGGCTTGATTTATGCTCTTAATTCACAAGGACTTTGGATGCATCAAGGTAATCCTGTAGATAAGCTTGCTTTTGAACCAATGCTGAAGGACTTGCGACGCGGTTTGAAAGAACCCTATTTTGAAGAACTAATGGAAAAGGTCTTGCTGAACAATAAACACTCCAGCCAAATTACCTTTATTCCCGTTCCCGGTTTAATTCAGAAAATGGAACAGGAAACCGCTGAAAAGTTAGCTGTCTTGAAGAAGAAAATGAAGAAAAAAGAAATCGCCAAACTGATTGAATTTAATCAGCAATTGTTAAAATGGCAGCAGGAGCCCGAAAAAAAGGAAAATCTGGAAAAGATTCCGATGCTTTCTTTAAAAGACCTTAATCCTAATGCCAAACGCTATCCAACTGAAGAAGAAACCTGGAATGGAATTAAACTGCTGAAACATCCGGTAACTACAAATGGAATTGTTTATTTCAAGACCTACTTTGACCTTGCTTATGCAGAAGAAGAAGACCTGCCCTGGATTGAACTTTATACTCAACTGGTGGACTGGATGAACAGTGAAAATTACAGCTATGCAAAACGCTCTACGGAAATTGATAGTAATACCGGGGGAATATCTTTGGATATATCTCTTTTTAACAGCTACCAAACCCCGGACGATATTTTGCCTAAGATTGTCTTACGCGGCAAGGCGGTTAAAGATAAATTCGGTAAATTAATGGAACTTGGCTCTGAATTTGCTTTAAAACCACTTTTTGATGAGCCGGAACGCTTAAAGAAACTGCTGGCTGAATTAAAAGCCAAAAGTGAAGCAATGCTATCCTTCAGGGGACATATAATTGCAATCCAGAGAATGCTGAAACCCCTTTCTCAACTCTACCATTGGATAGATATAACTCACGGACTTGGTTATTACCATTTCTTAAGTGACCTGGTAAGTAATATGGATTCCGGTATAGATGAAATCATAGATGAACTGAACTGGATAAAAAAGACCTTCTTTACAACTCATAATATGATAATTGGTCTCACTGCAGATGAAGATATTATTCCTTCTGCTGTAGAAAAACTGGGTTCTTTTATAGATTGCGTTTCTACTGAGGCATTTGCTCCTGTGGAAAGTCATTTTGCTGTGCGGCAATATAATGAAGGTATTTATGCTCCTGTTCAAGTTCAATTCTGTGCCAAAGGGGGTAACTTTTTCCGTAAGGGCTATTCCTACAGCGGAAAGCTGCGAGTGCTGAATAATATTTTAAAAAACAACTATCTGTACCAGGAATTGCGTGTGAAAGGTGGCGCTTATGGTAATATGAGTGATTTTACTTTAGGCGGCTATGTATTCTTTGTCTCCTATCGCGATCCGAACTTAAGAGAGACCTTGGAGGTCTATAATACTATTCCTGAATTTTTAAGGAATTTTGAATGCAATAAGCGGGAATTTGATAAATATATCATTGGTGAAGTATCGTCTCTGGATTTTCCTTTAACTCCTGAAGGAATTGGCGATAAAGCAGATGAGGATTATATTACCGGTTTCACTTTTGAAGATAGACAGCAAATCAGAGATGAAGTGCTTGCCGCTAAAATTGAAGATATGAGAAACTATGCCGAACTGGTAGAAGCAGTAATGAACAAAAATCACTATGCTGTTTTCGGTTCGGAAACCAAAGTGAAAGAAGCCGCAGACCTTTTTGATGCTATAACTCCTGCACTTAAATAGAGCCAAAGTTACTCTCTGGAGGGAAATGAAACAAAAAGATAAAAAGAAAACAAAACGCTGGACTGAGAGAATAAAAAATATCCATTTACCTGATCCGGATATTCTGGATGAGGTTAAGGAGAAATCAAAATATAAAACAGCCCGCGTAAGCACTAAAGCAAATCAGTCCTGTAAGGAAGGGCTGCAACTGGTGCAAGGCAGAATTATGGAAATTAAAAGCAACTACCACTATATTGTAGAAATTAACGGTATACTGGAAACAGCTAAATTAAGCGGTCGGCTGAAACAATTTTTGTATCAAAGCCACACTATTGCTGCCATAGGAGATTTTGTTGCCGTAGATATTTCCAATTCCACAGATAAACGCATTGAAAAAATTATACCTCGTCGGAACGCTTTAATTCGTTACGGGACAGGCAGTTTTCAAAAAGAGATTATCCTGGCTGCCAATGTTGATCAGGTTATTATTACTTCTTCCTGGAGAAAACCAAGATTTAAAGCAGGACTTATAGACCGCTATCTTTGTATCGTTACCATCCAGAAGTTAAAGCCCGTTATTGTTATTAATAAAATAGACCTGCTGGAAGATGAACAGGAATTGGAAGCGCAAACTGCTTATTATAAAACAATGGGTTATCCCCTGGTCTGCACTTCCACCGTAAATGGAACAGGTATGCAGGAATTGATGGATTTGTTGAAAGATAAAGATTCAGTGTTTACAGGGCATTCAGGAACCGGAAAGACCTCGCTGATAAATTATTTGGAGCCCTCACTAAATCTTACCACGGCAGAAGTTAGTGACCGCAACGAAAAAGGGAAACATACTACTTCTCAATCAATATTAATTCCCTGGAGTTTTGGAGGTCACCTTTTAGATACCCCCGGAATTAAAACCATCACTTTGCACAGTGAAGATAAGGAACATATTCCTAAGGTTTTTCCTGGTTTTGAACGACTGTATGGTAAATGCAAATTTAACGATTGCCGTCATATTAATGAAGATGACTGTGCTGTTTTGGCAGCAGTGGAAAAAGGTATTATTCCTTTTGAACGCTACGATAGCTATCAATATCTGTATGCGAGTTTATGATGCAAAACTTTGCGGTTTATATCAATCCTGCCTTCAGTGACAAAAAAAGCATTTATAACTTGCTGGAAAAATTAAGGAACGATTCCGACATCAATTTCTTCAGCATAGAATCCATTCCCGATTTACCTAAAGAACTGTTTAAACCTTTACCTAAACCGGTAAACAGTAAACATATTGATTGTATTCTGGTTTTTGGAGGCGATGGCACTATCTTAAAAGCGAAGGACTTGGCTCTGTTAACCGGAGCTCCGATTTTAGGAATCAATCTTGGCTATTTGGGTTTCCTTTCCGAAAGTGTGCTTCCTGAAATTGCCTCTTCCATTCAGAATTTAAAACAGGGGAAATACCGTCTCCTGCACAGAATGTTAATAGAAAGCCATCTGAAAAGG
This sequence comes from Candidatus Cloacimonas sp., assembly GCA_023227825.1. Taxonomy (GTDB): domain Bacteria; phylum Cloacimonadota; class Cloacimonadia; order Cloacimonadales; family Cloacimonadaceae; genus Cloacimonas. The sequence goes on from JALOCJ010000007.1 coordinate 50,357, forward strand.
GAAGGGAAAATAATCTATGAAGCACTGGCATTAAATGATGCAGTTATTCATAAAGCAGAAAGCCCCGGCTTAATTCATATTCGGATTAAAGCCAGTGGACGCTATGTATTTGATACCCGTTGTGATGGAATTATAACAGCTACTCCAACCGGTTCAACTGCCTATTCACTTGCGGCAGGGGGTCCTATTTTAGCTCCCGAAATGAAAGCAATTGTTCTTTCACCGCTTAATCCTCATATTTTAGCCATCAGACCTATGGTTTTTCCGGCAACAGAACGCCTGGATATGAAGATTTATGGATTAAGTCAACCGGCAATGTTACAAATTGACGGTCAAAACTCACAATCCATTCAGGAAGGCGATGAAGTTTTGGTAACTGCTTCTGAGCGTAGTGTTTCTTTCATTAAACTCTCCAACAGGACTTTCTATCAAATCCTGCGTAGAAAACTCAATTTGGGCAAGTAATGCTGACAGAATTATATATCAAAAATTATCTGTTGGTTCCGGAAATGCGCTTGTCATTAGATAAAGGTTTAACCGTTATCAGTGGTGAAACAGGAGCCGGTAAATCAGTTGTAGCAGGTTCAATTTCTTTAATTTTCGGGGATAACCTGGCAGGTATTGAAGCATTTGATAAAGAACAGCCCATCTATCTGGAAGTTAGCTATAATCTTAAAGACGCAGAAGAACTGAATAAATTCCTTGCACAAAGCGGAATAGAAACAGAGGAAGAGTTAATATTGGCACGAGAAATTTACCCTAACGGCAAATCCGGTTACTTTTTAAATGGTCGTAAAGTAGGAGTAAGCTTACTGAAAGAACTGAAAAGTTATCTCATTGATTTTCATCATCAAAGGGATCAACAGCGTTTGCTTTCTCCCTCTTATCAACTATATTTATTAGATGCTTATGCTAATTTAACAACCCTCAGAGAGGAATTTGCTATCTTATACAGAGAACTGAAGGCAGGATTGAAAACCCTGGATGAACTGAAAAATGAGGCAGAAAGACAAAAAGAGATTATTGAACTTTATCGCTTTCAATATGAAGAACTGGAAAACGCCAAATTGCACAAGAATGAAGATGTAGAATTGCAAAATGAATATGAACTGCTGTCCCGAACTTTGGAAATAAAAGAACTTAGTGACCAAATTACTGCAGAAATATTGGAGCAGGAAAACAGCGTTTTTGATGTGATTAGCAGCTACTTAAGTAAATTGAAACATTACGCACAACTAAATGTTGAAATCGGAAATGCTGTAAATAATATGCAACAGGCATTGGAAAACCTACAGGAAGCATCTCTCAATCTTTCCCGCTCTAAAGATAATTATTCCTTTGAACCACAACGCTTGCAGGATATTCAAAATCGCCTGGATTTGATTAATTCCCTGGTGCATAAACACAAAGTTCGCAGTATTGAAGAATTGCTTACTATTTTTGCCGAAAGGTCTGTCCAAATTGCTGCTTTTACAGATAACGAAAAGACAATTGCTGAACTGGAAAAGCTCCTGGAAAAGAATTTTGCCCTATTGAGGGAAAAAAGTGAAGAGCTCTCCCGCAAAAGACAAAAATCCGCTGCTGAACTTAGTAAGGAATTGCAGGAGAATATTCGCTCTCTAAGCATTCCCGAGGGAATATTGGAAATTAGGATTGACAAAAAAGCGGAGAATAATTTTGTAATTTCTGATTATTTATCTGTTGTTTCAGAAAACGGTCAGGATAGTGTGGAATTTCTTTTTTCCGCTAATCCGGGTTTTGAATTAAAGCCCTTATCTGCAGTTGTTAGCGGAGGTGAATTATCCAGAATTTTGCTGGCTATAAAAAAAGTTCTGGCAGACAGATTAGAGCCCAAACTGATTATTTTAGATGAAATAGAATCAGGAATTGGGGGAAAAACAGCAGCTAAAGTAGCTGATTTTATTGCCAAATTAGCTGAAAGACAACAGGTTTTGTGTATTACACACCTGGCTCAGATTGCTGCACGAGCTGAAAAACACTTGGTAATAGAAAAATTTACTAAAGGGGAGAAAAGTTTTGTGGATATACGCAAAGTGGAAGATGAGCAACGCTTGCAGGAAATTGCCAGAATGCTTTCCGGAACCTTAACTGCCAAAGCTCTGGAACATGCTGCAGAATTATTAAAAGAAATAAATAAAAGAGGTTAATGTGAAGAAAAGAGACAAACGCAGAGTTAAAGGAATAGCCATCTTTATCGTATTCCTTGCTATAGCTGCCTCAATTGTCCAGTGGCAAAATAAAGCCGGTAAATACAGTACCTACGATTTTAAGCCCGCACAGAATGAATACCGTGACCTTAAATTTCTTAATAAAGCTCAAATATCGTTTTCTTCTCCAAACATTGCTAAAGCTAAAACCGAAATAGAAAAAATCATCAGCGAGCATTCTACTAAACAGATTAGAAAACAAAGTGAGGGCTCTTTTGGAGCTTATATTTTCAGTGTCCCCCAAAAAGACCTTTCTCTCATTATAGAGAAATTGCGTGGTATTGGTTCAGTAAATTCTCAAACAGAACACATTGATACTGCCTTGGTGAATATTGATTATGAAAGTGAACTTGTTCGTTTGCAGAGCTATGAAAGGGAACAGGCAGAGTTAAATAATGTCCGTTTTCCTACTGACACTCAAAACAGGCGCAAAGAAGAATTGCATTCACTAATCCAGAGCACGCGTTCCAATCTGGATAAACTGAAGGAATCAGATAATGTTCTTCTCTTTATCACCTTGGTGCCTCAACAGAAAACAAATACAATAGAAGTAACAATTAAATCTTTAGCTCTCAATTTCTTCAGCTGGCTTATTATTTTTGCCGTGGGAGCAGTTCTTGCTTATTATGGAACCCGTTTGCTAATTTATTTTCTTTCCGCTTTAGGAGTAAAAGGTGTTGGAGCCGGTGGTTTAGGCGGCTCTTATCGTTATGGTGGATACGGAGGTTATTATAATCGTTATTACAATCGCTATAATTACGGTCATGGAAAGCGGAAAATTAAACGCATTTATAAAGATAAAAAAACTACCCCTGTATCCGATGATGAAAACAATGAAAAAACCAAAGAAGGAGAACAGTAAATGCAGATTTTACCTTGGCAGATATGGATGATATTAGGAATCGTATTTATCATCATTGAGATATTTGATCCTGCCTTTTTCTTTATCTCGCTCGGAATAGGAGCAATTATTACTTCTCTGCTTTCTATGATTCCTTTTTTGGGAAATAGTGTTCCACTGCAGATTTTTATTTTTGCTGTTCTCAGTTTTATTTCCTTTCTTTTTATGCGCAAGCTGGGGAAGAAGGTTTTATCAAAACCTGGGGGCAATACTAATGTTTATGCCTTAAAAGGGCAGAATGGCTTTGTTACTAAAGAAATTCCTGCGGAAGGAAAGGGCTATGTAAAAATCGGAGGAGAGGAATGGCCTGCAATTGAAATAGACAATAAGGCAGTAGAACTTGGTGCTAAAGTTGTTGTTGAAGGAATTGAAGGTAATAAAGTTATAGTTAGAAGAATACCCTAAGAACTTTACTTATTATCTTTTTCCCTTTATAGTGTGAGTTTTATTCCATATCTCTGTTCTTTGCTCTTCTTTTGTAAATCCCGATAATTCTTTTAGTCCTGTTCATCCCATACATATTTTATCCGTGGAATCTGTGGAATCTTTGAGAGAGTCCTATACTCCAACCTGCTTACAGAATTCTGCTACAGGGCATTTTTCGCATTTGGGTTTACGGGGAGTGCAGAGATTTTGTCCAAAAGCAACCAGATAAGAATTGAAATTCAGCCAGTATTTTAGCGGTAACTTTTGGCGCAAGGTCATTTCCGTTTCCAGAGGTGTTTTTGTGTTAATATAGCCCCAGCGGTTGCATATTCTATGCACATGAACATCTACACAGATAGCAGGTTTTTGAAAAGCTACGGCACGAACAAGGTTTGCTGTTTTTCTTCCAACCCCTGGAAGCTCTAATAAAGCGTCTATTTCTGCAGGAATTATGCCTTTAAATTTTTCTTTCAGCACTTTCGGTAATTCCTTCAAATGTTTAGCTTTAACTCTATGAAAGCCAACAGGAGTAATAAGTGCCTCCAATTCAGATAAGGGAATATTTTCCAGGTCCTCTATCTTTTGCACTTTTTGAAATAACTTTTCGGTTACTTTAGCTGTGGTTTCATCTTTGGTTCTGGCGCTAAGAATTGTAGCAACCAACACTTTGAAAGGGTCTTCGGTTTTAATTTGAATAAGGTCAACAACAGGTGTTTTCACGCTTTGAAAATGTGTCTCTAATCGTTTCATCACTATATCTATGTCTTTATTTTGCATCTTATCTCCTGTAATAAAAATCAGTATCCCTGAGCAGGATAAAAAAGTTATTGCCTAAAAACTGGCTTGCAGAAATCTTGTCAACCAATAAGGAGAAATAGATGTGTGGACGTTTTGCCCAGGTTATTAAATATCAAGACCTGAAAAAAATGAAAGATGAACTGAAAATCAAAGAGAGCTCGGAACAGCTGGAATTGAACTATAATGTAGCTCCAACGAATACTGTTGCTGCTGTAGTTGCCAAAGATGGCTTTCGTTATCTGGGCTTTTTTCGTTGGGGTTTAATTCCTTCCTGGAGCAAAAATATTCCCCAGCAGGCACTAATTAATGTTCGCAGTGAAACCATTCTGGAAAAACCAAGTTTTAAAGCATCGTTTTTGCGCAGGCGTTGTTTGATTCCTGCCAATGGATTTTATGAATGGCGCAAAACAGATAAGCAACCCTTTTTTATTAAGGCAAAAGGAGATAATTTGCTTTATCTGGCTGGTATTTATGATTCCTGGTATGGTCCTGACGGCAGCTTTATACCTTCTTTGGGAATAATTACCACTTCTGCCAATGATTATATTCAGCCCTTACATAAGAGAATGCCACTTTTGCTAAATCCTTCTTTATATGATATTTGGCTGAATCCTGAAGCACAAAATCCCCAGGAACTGCAAAAATTGTTGCAGGTTCCTGCGGAATTGGAACTGGAAATGTATCCTGTAAGCAAAAGAGTGAACAAACCTGAAAACAACGATGCGGACTGTCTTAAACCGATTGCGCTTTAGACAGGACAAAATTATTTTTATAAGGCACCGAATATGGAGAACTTAAAAAAACAAATTTTGATTGTGGATGATGATTTAGCTATTCTGGATTGCATCCGAATGAGCTTACAAAAGGATTTTCCCTGTAGAATAACTGCCTGTAGTGATTCCCGGGAAGCACTGGAACTGCTGGAAAGTAATATTTTCAATGTAGTTATTTCCGATATTGCAATGCCCAATCTTTCCGGATTTCAGCTTTTGGAATATATCAATAAATTGAATCCTAATATCCCGGTTATTCTAATTACTGGTGAAGCTAATCCGGAAAAAATACGCTCTGCAGTCCAATTAGGCGCTTTTGATATTCTCCATAAACCCTTTGAATTGTCCGATTTGCATATTTCAGTTAAGCAAGCATTACATAAAAATTCCCTCCTTCTGCAAAATGAAATGTATCGCTTAAATCTGGAAGAACTTGTGGAAAAAAGAACAAAGGAACTCTATATTGCCCAAAGCCAACTGGAAAAGAACTATCTAAATACTATTCACGCAATGGTTAATGCAATGGAAGCAAACGATATTTATATTCGCGGTCATTCTGAAAGAGTTACCGTTTTAAGCATTATGCTGGGTAAAATTATAGGGCTGGATGCAGATGACCTTAAAATTTTAAGGATTGGTGCTATCCTTCACGATTTGGGCAAAATTGGCATTTACGACACTCTTCTCAATAAAAAAGGGTCTTTAACCTCCAGCGAATATGAACTGATCAAACAGCATCCCGTTATTGGAGCTAAAATTATTCGCCCCATTGGTTTACCAACTCCTGTCCACGAAATAATTCTCCAACACCACGAATGGTTTAACGGAAATGGCTATCCTTATGGCTTAACCGGTAACCAAATTTCTCCTTTAGCCAGAATTGTTGCTATTGCTGATGCTTACGATGCTATGACCAGTAAGAGAGCATACCGCGAAAATCTGGATGCCGAATCTGCCAGACAGGAAGTGATGAATAATGTTGGAATTCAGTTTGATCCTGATTATGGAAGGGTTTTCTTTGATTATTATTCTCAAATTATTGAGCCGGTTAGTGATAGTCCCGCAATCCAGAATCTGTTGTTTGATATGTTATAAAAATAATTAGTAAAGAATATAAGGAGTTATAATGGTTCAAATTATCAGTCCTGCAGAAGCAGCTGCTATGATTAAACCCGGAAACCGTCTTGCTATTGGCGGTTTCTTAGCTGTTGGAGCTCCGGAGACCATCATTGATGCTATGGTTGAAAACGGAAATAAAGACCTCCATATAATCGTTATTGCTTCCGACTGGGAAGACCGGGGTGTGGGTAAACTTGTTGTAAACAAAATGGTTAAAAGCGCACAGGTCTCGCATATGGGAACAAATAAGGCAATTCAGGCACAAATGAATGCCGGTGAAATTGATATTGAACTTGTTCCCCAAGGAACACTTATGGAAAGAGTTCGCGCTTTTGGAGCCGGTTTAGGAGGTATTTTAACGCCCACAGGATTAGGCACAATTGTGGCTGAAGGGAAACAAATTATTACCCTTGAAGGAAAGGATTATCTTCTGGAAACCGCTATTCCGAGTGATTTTGCTCTCATTAAAGCCCATAAAGCTGATAAATTAGGAAACTTAACTTACCGTAAAACAGCCCGTAACAGTAATCCTATTATGGCTATGGCAGGGAAAATCACTATTGCAGAAGTTGATGAAATCGTGGAAATCGGAGAACTGGACCCCGAAGAAGTGATTACTCCAGGTATTTTTGTAAATTATCTTATTTTAGCAAAGGAGAATTAAAATGGCATTAGATAAAAGAGCGATGATCGGAGCCCGTATAGCCAAAGAATTTAAAGATGGCGATTATGTAAATTTGGGCATTGGTTTACCTACTGAAGCTGCAAATCACATTCCTGAAGGGATTAATGTTATTTTCCAGTCCGAAAACGGACTTTTAGGTGCCGGTCCTAAACCTCCTGAAGGACAGGAAGATAAAGATATGATCAATGCCGGAGGTGGATACATAACCTGTATTCCGGGAGCAAGCTTTTTTGATTCTGCTACCTCTTTTGCCATAATTCGCGGGAGTCATATTGATGCCACTGTTTTAGGTGCCCTGCAAGTTGATCAGGAAGGGAATTTAGCTAATTGGCTAATTCCCGGAAAAATGATTCCCGGAATGGGAGGAGCTATGGATTTGGTGACTGGAGCGAAAAAAGTTATTGTAGCAATGGAACATTGCGATAAATATGGCAAGTCCAAAATCCTGAAAAAATGCACTTTACCGCTTACCGCTAAAGGGAAAGTGAACCTCATTATTACCGATATGGCTGTGATAGAAGTTTGTGCTGAGGGACTTTATTTGCGCGAAATTGCCGCAGGACTTACTCTTGAAAATGTAATTCAGGCAACGGAGGCAGAACTTATTATCCCGGAAAGGGTAAATACCTTTTAACATTCCGAATTTGTTGTATAATTTCGTCCGAGCATTGAATCAGGATAATCTCTCGCTTAATTATCTGTGGTAGAGCTATGGTGGTGATACTTGGCAAAATACCAGTATAGACCACCTTATCTCCACCATAACTAATTAAGCAGAAAACAGGTTTCCTTGTGGCATTCAAATTTTATTTCTCATTCTTTATTTCCACCATATATTCTTCCACTAAATACCTGTCATCCCGGCTGATTTCCACTTCCACATATATTCCATCCTCTTTGTAATCCTCACTGATAATTTCTGCAATATCGTGTAGTTTGGATACAAGAGCTGTTTTCTCATAAGGTATTTTTAACTGTAAAATCCTGTTTCCTAAAAGAACTTCTTCCACTTTGGCGAGCAATTTGTCTATATTTATGCCTTGGATAGCGGAAATAAAAACCCCTTCCGGAAAACGGCTTTCCAATACAGACACCCATACTGAATCCACATTGTCTATTTTATTGAAGACAATAATTTGTGGAATTGCTTCAGCTCCAATTTGTTGCAAAACCGAATTCACCTGCTGGATATAATATTCAAAGCGCTCATCGGAAACATCTACAATATGCAATAGCAAATTAGCATCCTGCACTTCCATTAAAGTTGCCTTGAAAGAAGCAACTAAATGATGAGGCAGTTTGGAAATAAAACCTACTGTATCCGATAGCACAACCGGATTTCCTGTAGAAAGTTTCAGCTGTCTGGAAGTGGAATCTAAGGTGGCAAAAAGTTTATCTTCCACCAGCACATTAGCATTAGTTAACAGATTAAAAAGTGTTGATTTACCAGCATTAGTATAACCTGCCAAACATATTTTGCGGGCTTTTTCGCGTTGCTTACGTTGGGTTTCTTTCTGATGTTGGATGTTTTCTATTGCTTTGTTGATTTTGCGGATTTTATCTTTAATCAGCCGTCTGTCTATTTCAATCTGTTTTTCTCCCATTCCTCTTGTTGCAGAACCACCTGTATTTCTCACTCCCCCTCGTTCTTTATCAAAATGTTCCCACATCCTTTTTAAACGAGGTAATTGATATTCCAGTTCGGCAAGATGAACTTGCAGTTTTGCTTCCCGTGTTTTGGCATGTTTATGGAAGATATCCAAAATCACTTCAGTGCGGTCCATAACTTTTATTTGATAGTCCCTTTCAATATTATATGCTTGAGAAGGACCCAGTTCATCATTAACGATTAGGATATCTGCCTGTGCTTGCATCATTTTTTGGCTTAAATCGGTCAAAAAACCCTTGCCAAAGTAGGTTCCTCTTTCGGGAGCATTTCTTTTTTGATGGTAAGTTCCTAAAACCTGGATGCCAGCTGTTGCAGCCAGGCGTTCCAGTTCGTTTAGCGATTCCTCAATGTCTTTCTTCGTCTCTGTGGAATTTGCCAAAGCAGCCAAAAAAGCTGTCTTTTCGGTTCTTTCTGCTTCTTCCCAGTTTTCGGGTTCCAGCTCAAATTCATCTAAAGCGTTATATTCTTCATTATTCATATTTTACTTATATCCTGCACTTATATCTGCTGTCAAGGAAAAATGATTATTCCTGCAGATTTCGCTTTGGCAGAGATGAAACAACAAAAATAATAGATGTCCTGAACCTGTCTGATAAAGATGCGATTTTCTGCTCCCAGAGAACTGGCAAGAAATGGCTTGACAAAAATCCCTTCTAAAAATGTGAAGTATAAAATATATAGGGAGGATTAGTCCTAATCGGTAAGGCAGCGGTCTTGAAAACCGCCGGGTTATGCCCTTGGGGGTTCGAATCCCTCATCCTCCGCCAGAAAATAAAAACCAAAATATATCAGGAGAGGTGACCGAGTTGGCTTAAGGTGCACGCCTGCTAAGCGTGTGTGGATTAAAAGTCCACCCAGGGTTCAAATCCCTGCCTCTCCGCCATTTATAAAAAAAAATTGCTGGGCAGTCGCCAAGTGGTAAGGCAGCAGGTTTTGGTCCTGCCATACGAGGGTTCGAATCCTTCCTGCCCAGCCAAAACATAAAACCTGTTGGGATGTCGTCTAATGGTAGGACAGCGGACTCTGGATCCGTATGTGAGGGTTCAACTCCTTCCATCCCAGCCAGTTTTAGAAAAAAGGAAGATTCCTTTTGGAGAGTGTTCTTTTCAGTGATTAGAAGGAGCTAACTTCTATAATATTATGCCAGTTATATTTTTCTATTGACAGGTAAAAGGATTTTCAGGCATAAGGATAAATAAGAGAGAAAATGTAAAAAGCGGGAGAAAAAGATGCTTACCATTGACTGGAAGGAACGGCTGAATATAGATACAGCTGATTTCCTGAAAAATAAACTGCCGAAAGGTGATTATGATTTTGAGATCATCTTTATTGCATATCCGGAAAGGGTAAATGGAAAAATTCCCGCTGAAGTTATTACCCAGGTAGCAAGTAATATTGTTCAACAATTGGGAAAAAAGCATGATGCTTATCTTCCATTTTACAGGGTTTTATGGAATAAAAAAGGAGAATACGGCAAAATTGCCTTTACTCAGATTTTAAACAAACTGCTGAATCGTAAACCCTCTGTTTATCTGCCTCTTTTGGAAGAAGCACTTTCCACTGCTACTATGACAGAAATCAATGCCTTATTTGATAAAGTTATGTTACCTCTTTTACGCAAGTATCCTGAAAAATATCTGGATAAGGTTTTTCATTACAGCAATAGTTCAAATCCCGCTTTACAGAAGTCCGCCTTAAACTTATTAATAAAACTGGTGAAAAGACGCGAAGACCTTATTCCTCAAATTATGACCTTTTTTACCAGGCAATGGTTATCTCCTTTAGGAGAAGCAGTTCCTTATCATATTACAATGCTGAAGACGGTTGTAAAGTTAAATCCTGAATATTACTTAAAAATATGGCAGGAATTCAGTTTCAGTCGTGATCCTCAAATTGTAGAATTGCTCTGTGCTTCAATAACGGACTATTTTCCGGAGCTGGAAAGTCCTGTAGAGATTTGGACAAAAAGCGGAAATGCTCGTTTGAAAAAAGCTGCTACTTCCGCTCAGCGAACTTTGAAAAAGAAAAAAGGAGACCAATAAAATTTGGATTTTAACCAATTTATTACCAAAACCGGAATGCAACGGTTACAAAAAAGAATAAATGAACTGCTTGCCGAACGCCCGGAAGTTCTTAAAGCTGTAGCTATTGCTCGTGAATTCGGGGACTTAAGTGAAAATGCAGAATATAAAGCAGCCAAAGAAAGACAACGAGCTATTGATAGTGAAATTGACTATCTCAGAAGACGCAGTGCCAGTTTGAAAGTGATAGATACTAATGAATTTCCCAAAGATATGGTTCGTTTCGGAACTTATTGTGTAGCAGAAGATATCAACACGAAAGAATGTATATGTTACCATCTGGTTGGTCCCGAAGAGCTGAATTTTTACAACGAGGAAGGCATTCAGGAGGTCTCAATTGTTTCCCCCATCGGCAAAGCTTTATTAAGTAAAAAAATAGGTGAAATAGCCAAAGTTAAAGCTCCAATAGGAGAAAGACAATTGAAGATAAGAGAAATTAAATAGACAACTGGAGATATAATGAAAAAGACAAAACAAGAAAAACTTACCTACGAACGCAGAAATTTCTGGAAAGAAGCCAATCCCGAAGAACAAAAGAAGGCAATGGCTTATGCAATACCCTATATTGAATTTCTGAATAAAGCTAAAACGGAACGCGAGACAATTTCCTATACCCTGGACATATTAAAGAATAATAAGTTTACGCCTTATGGTAAAAAAGGCAGCCGTAAGGTCTATAGTGTTTTTCACAATAAAACAATGGCAATGGCGGTAATTGGAACTGAACCAATTTCCAGGGGATTTAATATGATAGCTGCTCATATTGATTCTCCCAGGGTTGACCTTAAACAGAATCCTCTATATGAAGATAGCAATAGTGCTTTAAGCTGTATGCGGACTCACTATTATGGCGGAATTAAAAAATATCAGTGGGTTTCTACTCCTCTGGCTTTACATGGAGTTATTATTAAAAATGACGGCTCGGTTTTGCACATCTCAATTGGCGAAAAAGATGATGAACCGGTATTTGTAATTCCCGACCTTTTACCTCATTTGGCAGGTAAGGAACAATATACCAAGAATTTAGCTGACGCAATAGAAGCCGGTAAAATGAATCTTGTTTTTTCAGGTATGCAGGAACCGGGTAATGATAAAAAAGAAGCAATCAAGGAATATGCATTAAAACGGTTGAATGAAAAATACGGTATTTCCGAAGCTGATTTTCAAAGTGCGGAATTGCAATTAGTTCCAGCTTTTAAAGCGCGTCATTCAGGTTTTGATAATTCCCTGGTAATTGGTTATGGACAGGATGATCGTATTTGTGCCTATAATGCTTTGATGGCTTTAACAGATAATCTTTCCCAGAAGCCGAAACGCACAATGGTGGTCTATTTTTCCGATAAGGAAGAAGTTGGCAGTCAGGGAAATACGGGTGCTCAAAGCATTTTTATTCAGGATTTTATTTCCGATTTACTGGCTCACAACAATGAAGACAACAGCAGTGTAAACTTGCGTAAGACATTTATAAACAGTCAGATATTAAGCGCTGATGTATCTGCTGCTATTGATCCCAATTATCCTAATGTGCATGAAAAACAGAATGCCGTTATTTTCAATTATGGTATCGGCATATCCAAATTTACGGGAAGAGGAGGAAAATATAGTTGCAATGATGCTAATGCCGAATTTGTAGCCAAAGTTATCCGCATTTTCAATCAGGAAAAAGTTTTCTGGCAATCAGGAGAACTGGGAAAAGTAGATGAAGGTGGCGGTGGAACTATTGCTTACTTTCTTTCCAATTTGGGAGCTGAAGTTTTAGATTGCGGAGTGGGCTTAATGGGAATGCATTCGCTTTATGAATTGTGTTCCAAGGCAGATTTATATTCCACCTATCTTGGTTACAAGGCATTTTTACAAGCTGATTAAATAATGAATAAATATTGGCTGCTCGTCTGTTTTCTTTTGCTCATATCCGAACTCCTTTCATTCCAAGATCCTATCACCCTTGGACAAATCATATCGGAAATAGCAACGGAGATTCAGATCGGGCAGCCCATTTTTTTAGATATAAATTGCGGAGAATGGAATCCTGTTTTAACCCAAAAATTAAGTGCCGAGCTTTTAGAAAAAGGTGCTGATTTGCGTTACAACTTATCAGATACCAAAATTGCTCAGGCATATCCTGAAGATGAAAAAGTCCCCGATTTTTCCATCCCCGGATTGGAAAAAGCTTTGCTGGTTCAAATAAATCTTAATATTGTGTGGCAGGAAACCGTAAAGAGCAGTTTCTTCTCCTACCGCACTGAACGGTATCCTGTCCACATTTTTGAAATTAGGCAGATTCAACTTCCTGCTCAACAAATCCTTAAAATTTCCACCTACAGTTTACCGCGTCCCAATCCGGATAGTTCAGGAACGGGTTCTTTACATTTTCGTTGGTTTGAGCCCTTAGTTGCCGGTGCAGCTATTGGTTCTCTTATTTTTCTCCTCTGGAATTTTGATTAAAAAAAGGAACTTATTGTGCGTAACCACATCTTTCTTTTGCTGATTGCCGTTTTTTGCCTTGTTTCCTGCAGCCCTAATAAAACGCAACTTTCCACTGAAGCAAAGTTGAAAAATGCCGATGAGCTTTTTGCCAAAAAAAAATATTCCCGTGCTGCAGTTATCTATGAAGAGATTTCTTTTGAACGCAAATCAGCTGCTACTGCTTATGCTACGATGAAAGTTGCAGATTGCTATTTTAATATGAACAAGTTTAGCGAGGCGCTTGCCAGATATGAACAGTTTATCAATTCCTTTCCGGATCACGAAAATGTTGCAAATGCCTATTTTCAGGTAGGAGTATGTTTATTTGAAGAATCCCTGCCTCCACAGTATGATCAAACCGAGACCATAAAATGTATTGAAGCATTCCAGACCTTTATAGATCGCTATCCTAATGATCCAAGGTATGAAAAAGCAGTGGAATATATTCATAAATGCCAGTATAAACTTTTGGAAAAGCAATACTTAAACGGTTATATCTACTATAAAATGAAGGACTACAGCAGCGCTTTGATGTATTTTGACGAAATTGTTTCTTTAGGAAATATAGATGAATTAGACCGCAAGTCACTATATTATTCTGCAAAACTGCATCTATACCAAAAGAACTACGACAAAGCCAAAGCCAGCTATGAACGCCTGAAAAATCGCTATCCCGATTCCAAAGAGGCAAAGAGTTTAGCCAAGAAATTCACCAAGCTGGAAAAGTAAAGTGCAGGGTAAAGTTGCAGTTTTGGGAGGTAGTTTTGATCCTGTCCATTCAGGCCATCTGCATATTGCCAATCAAATCCTGCAACAAAAAGTAGCAGATGCTGTTCTTTTTGTTCCAAGCGGAAATCACCATTTTAAGAAGACAACGATTGTTCTCCCTTTTGAAAAGCGCTATGCTTTAGTCCAAAAAGCAATTCAAAACAATCCTTGTTTTGCCATTTCCGATACTGATAAAGAAGGCAGCGGCTATACAGCTCATTTAATGCAAAAGCTTTTTAAACTGTATCCGAATGTAGATTTCAGTTTTATTATCGGATCGGATAATCTGGAACAGCTGCATCTGTGGTATGATTATCCTTATTTGGCTAAAGAATTGCATTTTATAATTATCCCCCGTCCTGGCTATCCCCTTCTACCGGAAGTTATTAATCAACTGAAAGCAACTGTATTAAATATTGAACTTTGCTCTGTTTCCGCTACTGAAATCAGACAACGCATAAAAAACGGTGAAAGCATAAAAGGTATGGTTCCGGAAGAACTGGAACAGGAAATAATCAGGTTCTACCAAGAAAAAACATAGTTTTTCAGGGGAAAATACATTTATTTATGGGTATTATCCGTATCTCAGTTTTACAGAAGAAGGAAAACGGGATTTTCATTTTAGCAAATATATTATTTCAACCCAGACCTTCACTATCCACGCGAGCTTTTATCAGAGCAAGATATACTTTCCACAAATCATAGGAAAAATAATCCGCATATTTTTCCAATACAATTTTATCAACAGCTAAAATGCGATTTTTCCGTTCCGGAGATACGGAACCCCATTCCTTGGTTTTTTTTACTTGACAACTGGATAATAGCTTATATAAAGAATTATAGATGGTTATAAATGTAAAAAAGAAGAATATAAATTTCAGAAAAGGAAATTAGAAGAATAAATGATTAATTATAAGGAAATCAAGGTTGAATTTGATTACCCGATAAGTAATTGGACTAGGGGCATCTTAAATTCTTTAGAAAAGAAATATGGTGAGAGTAGTATCCATTTTGATTACTGTAATAACCAAATTTTGGTTTATATTAATAATCTTGATTTTGAAATGTTCAAATCAGATATAGAAAAATTATCCATTAATAATAACATCAGCGACTTAAAAAAAATATCAAACGAGATAAGCAACATCAAGAGTTATGGAATAAAAGGGAAAAAACTTCTTTATGTAGGATATGGAAACGAAAGGAAAACAGTTAATAGAAAAGAAAAGGAAAAAAAACGAGAAATCTTCTATTATACTCGGGGGAACGACTTTTCAGAGATAAATAACTTATTGCCTGATAAATATCTGGATCAGATTATAAGGGGCGATAGCAAGATAGTTCTTTCTCAATTACCCGATAATTGTATTGATTTAATTTTTACTTCTCCACCCTATAATTTTGGTTTAAATTATGAAGAAAATGAGGATGATCAGCATTGGGAAAAATATTTTGCAATGCTTTTTGCTATTTTTGATGAGTGTATAAGAGTTCTTAAGTATGGTGGAAGATTCATTATAAATGTTCAACCCTTATTTTCCGATTATATTCCTACTCATCATATAATAAGCAACTATTTAATGCAAAAAAAGCTAATCTGGAAAGGAGAAATATTATGGGAGAAAAATAATTATAATTGTAAATATACAGCTTGGGGATCCTGGAAAAGCCCAAGTAATCCCTATCTGAAATATACTTGGGAATTTATAGAAATATTTTGTAAAGGCACTCTTAAAAAAATTGGGGATAATAATAAGATTGATATTAATGGAGATGAGTTTAAAAAATGGGTCTATGCAAAATGGTCTATCGCTCCTGAGAAAAGAATGAAAGAATTTAATCATCCTGCTATGTTTCCCGAAGAGCTGGCAACCAAAGTTATAAAACTCTTTAGCTATCAAGAAGATATTGTGTTGGATCCGTTTAATGGAGTAGGAACTACAACCTTAGTGGCAAAATTGAATAAAAGACATTATTTGGGAATTGATATTTCCAGCGAATATTGTTCTAAAGCTAAAGAAAGATTGTCCTCTTATTTATTTTAATGATTAGCAGAATGTTTTTGTAGGAAACCAGTATCCAACAGAATAAGCAATGGAGATAAAATAGTTGCTCTATCCCGATTCCTCAGGAAGGACAAAAGAATTTTTATTTAATAGAAAGATGTATGAAACAAGATAGTGTTCAAGGTATTTTTTGGTAATATAACCCCTTATAATTAAGTAACAATTCCGTAACAACCCCGTAACGAAATTAAGGAAGTGTTACGGAAGTGTTACGGAAGTGTTACGGGGTCGTCTAATAATTAACTATGTAATAAACAATTATAGAATTAAGGGCGAAGCAGACAAAATATGGGGTTAACATATTCAATTTTGCGTTAGTTACATCAAAACTGGTAGGGATTGTTTTCTGGTTTTTTAGACGCGGGTTAGAAATAATAATAATATTGCTATAATTGCATTATCAATATAACAGTTATCTGATAAACAGGTTACGGTTTTTTCCCTACGCTGGCTATATAGATTACAAATTCCTCAATACCGTCCAAACCGATAGCATCATTCATAGCTTCATCCAAAAAAGCCCCAATCATACAGGCACCGGCATCAATGGCTTCTGCAGCAAGATGAATATTTTGTCCGATATGTCCTGCATCCAGATAAAGATAACGATATCCGCGTTGTCCATATCTCCAGACGGTTCTATAGGGAACAGCGGTTAAAATAAAGTTTACTGCAGCTGTGGGAATCATTTCCTGAAACATACATCCCTCATAGATTTTAGTGGCAATTTCAGGGGAATCATCGTATAGAATCAGGCAATGTTTGACGGGATGATAATAATATAAGCTGGGTTTAATACCTTCCACTCTGCGGATGTCTAAAAAGGTCTCCAAAGGATGTCTTGAACCGGCAGAAGGAACATTGCGAAAAGTGATTTCCATTTGTTCTGTAGAACGAAAATCTCTTGCCCAGGAAGAAGCCCAAAGCAAAAAAGAGAGTTCTTCCTGTTTCAAGGGAACAGCGCTATATTTACGCACACTTCTACGCTGTTCAATAGCTTTGGCTAACGGCATTTCGGGCATTTTTAAGGTTCCTATTGCCGGCAAAGAGATAATTTCTCCGCTGCGAACTTTTATAGCATCTGGACGAGGAACTCCTAATGTCTGGTCACTTTCGCGTTCATAAATGTAACGAGTCAGGCGGACAAAATCCTGTCCTATATTTTCAGCAAACGGTCTTAAATTTTCAATTTCTTTGAGGATATCCTGCAGATTATGCTCAAAAAATTCAAAGTCCTCTGCGTTGATTTCTGCTTGCCTGATAATATCTTCCCGGGAATAGCCACGGGTTTTGTAATACAAATAGCCAAAGGTTTTCATATCCATTTTTTATTTCTCCTTTCCTTACAGCAGGTCTTGGCGATTTTGTTGTTCCAGGTATTCCACAATTTTCTTCACTTCTTCCGCCAGATCTTTGTTACAAAGCAAAATAGCATCTTCGGTTTCAATCAAACAAAGGTTATTTACTCCGATTAAAGCAGTAAATTTATCGGTAACAACATAGTTATTTTGAGCAGAAATTGCTTTTCCTGATGTAGAGAAATAGTTATTATCAGCGTCACCTGTTGTTAAATCGGCAAGTGATTTCCAGCTTCCGACATCGCTCCAATGGTAAGAAACAGGTATAACTCCTCTAAAATCTGCCCTTTCCATTATACCAATATCAATAGGAATACGGGGCATTTTAGCATAAATTGAGGCAATATCTTTATTCAAACCTTCGCTTTGCCAAACCTTACTAATTTCCTTTGTTAGGCTATAAACATCGGGCAACAGAGTTTCAAATGCTGTAGAAATACTTTCCAGAGACCAGCAAAACATACCGCTGTTCCAAAAATAAGTTCCTTTTTCCAAAAATTGTTCTGCGGTCTGTTTATCGGGCTTTTCTTTAAAATGAAGAACTTTCCTTACCCCCGGTGCAATTTCTTCTCCGGCTTCAATATAGCCATATCCCGTGGCAGGATAAATCGGAACGATGCCAAAAGTAATGAGATACCCTTTTTCTGCTTCTCTTTCTGCAGGATTTAATGCTGCCAAAAACTTATCCTGCTCCCGAATAATATGGTCTGCAGGCAAAACGAGCATTGTTTCTTTATGCCTGTAAATGTTTTTAAGATATTCCACACTAAGCGCTATGCAAGGTGCAGTGTTCATTCCAAAGGGTTCAATTATGATATTTTGCCAGGGAAGCTGCGGGAGCTGTTGTTTAATTAACTCTACCTGACTACTTGCAGTTACAATATAAATGTCGGACAGAGAAAAACGCGGTAAAAGGCGCTCAACCGTCATTTGTAAAAGGGAACGGTCACCAAAAACGCGTAAGAACTGTTTCGGAAAATTTTTTCTGCTGAGGGGCCAAAAACGCGTTCCCACGCCTCCTGCCATAATAAGAGCAATCATTGTTCAACCACCTGCACATCTTTTGGATAGGTATATTGCCAAACGGAGGCAGGAATTTTGGCATTGGTTTTAATGTTGGAAAAATTATAAGTAACTTTATCGTTATTACGATTAGTCCAGGTTAAAGATTGCACTATTCCGCTTTCCGAATTTACTCTGGCACTGAGAGATACAATAACCGGGTCGTCAAAGGGTTTTAAGAAAACATTAACCTGATTTCCTTTTCCCGGCTGAATGTTGACGGTGGACTTTTTCCAATACAGTTGCAAAATTTCCACGGGGTTCATTTTGCCGAATTCAGGACGCATTTTGCTGCGGAATACGGTTTTGCTTTGAGAATCATAAAGTTCAACGATTCCGCCTGAAACAATCAGCCGTTGAAAATAGGGTTTATTATAGCGAATAACCATTCTTCCTTTGGTAAAATAAATATTTCCGTTATAGGAGATGCTTTTATCCAGCTGAGCAAAATAGTTATCCTGTTTTATTACTGCTTGAAAACTGCTTAAACTTCCATAGGTCCCGGCAATTTTTTGATATAATGCTTCACTGCTGATGCTAAAAAGTAAGTTACAACTTAGCAACAAAATAAGGGTAATTATTTTAGCGGTCTTCATCTATAACTCCTATGCGGATTAAGTCCTCACGCGTGGCTAAAACATCGCGGGATTTACTGCCCAAATGAGGTCCGATAATTCTGGCTCTTTCTAAAAGGTCAATTAAGCGTCCCGCTCTGGCATAACCAATTTTAAAATGCCGTTGTAACATAGAAACAGAAGCAGTTCCCGTGGAAACAACCACCTTTGCCGCTTCAGGAAATAATTCATCGTCATAATCAAAAAAGCCAGGACTTTCATTCTTTTCAAAAACAAGCGAAAAATCCTGCTTAGGTCTGGGCTGAGTGGACAAAAAATTACAAACTCTGACAATTTCCGCATCGGAAACAAAAGCGCCATGAATGCGTTCCGGTAATGCTTTTCCTGGAGGTAAAAACAGCATATCTCCGTTTCCTAAAAGTCGTTCTGCTCCAATCATATCTAAAATAACGCGGGAATCCACTCGGGAAGACACCTGAAAAGCAATCCGGGCAGGAAAATTTGCTTTGATGATACCGGTTATAACTTTAATAGACGGTCGCTGCGTTGCTAAAATTAAATGCATTCCTACAGCTCTTGACATTTGGGCTAGACGCGTAATAGGCATTTCAATATCCTTGCCGCTGGTCATAATTAAATCGGCAAATTCATCTACTATGATAATTATATAAGGCAGTGGCTCAAGGTCTTCATCTTCTCCGAATTTTTCATTGTAGCCAATAATATCCCGCACTTTGGCTTCCTGCAAAATTTCATAACGCCTTTCCATTTCACGCACTGCCCAGATAAAGGTCTCCAAAGCAGTGTCTGCATCAGTTACAACTTGTCCGATTAAATGAGGAAGTTCATTGTAACTTGCAAGTTCAACGCGTTTAGGATCAATTAAAATAAGGCGTAGGTCATCCGGTTTGGTACGCATAATTAAGCTCATAATAATAGTATTTATACAAACGCTTTTTCCGCTTCCCGTAGCTCCTGCAATTAAGAGATGAGGCATTTTTGCTAGGTCTGCAACGATTGGCTTTCCGGCAATATCTTTACCTAAGCCGAAAGCTAATTTGGATGTTGTCTGCCGCATTTGTTCCGAAAGCAGGAGGTCTTTTAAATAAATCATATCTCTTGCCAGATTGGGAATTTCAATACCAATTAACCCTCGTCCCGGAATAGGTGCCTGAACTCTGATTGATTTTGCTTTAATAGCTAAAGCCAAATCATCTGCCAGAGAAGTAAAACGGCTCACTTTTATGCCTTTAGCGGGTTCCAGTTCATATTGGGTAATAATAGGACCGATATTTACATTTTTAACTTCTGCTTCAATACCGAATTCTGCCAGTTTGCTCTTTAAAACTTGACTGGTAGTCAGAATCTGGTTTTCAATTTCTTTGCGTTCGCGTTCGGAAAGTTTAAGCGGGCTTTCTAAAAAGTCATCTATAGAAGGTAGCTGGTATTCCTGCTGCGTTTCTTCTTCTGATAGCAGTGGCTTGGGTTTATTCTCTCGGGAGTTTATTCCGGTTTCAGCAAAAAAAGGTTGGGAAACAGGAGCGGGTTGATTGTGATTTTGAATAACGGGAATTGTTTCTTCTACAGCTCTTTGACCGGGAATAATATTATTGGCAGTGATCGTAGGTTTGGCAGCATTGATTTTAGTTTCCTTTTTGCGTTGCAGATTTTCAGAGGCAATTAAAATCCAGCTTTTTAAGCGTTTATATTCAACCAACATAATTGCTGTTAAAATCATAGCTCCAATTAAAATAATCCTGGCTCCGATTCCGGAAAACACAGCGGACAAAATTCGGTAAACAAATAAAGGAATAATACTGTGAATATACTCTTCCTGCCCCGAAACAATCAATGCCTGAAGGAAAAACATAATAATCAATAAAAGATAACCTTTCTGCCTATGTTTTAACGATTCCGGAGTTAAAAAATAATGCAACGCTACAATAGCTGTAATAATGAATCCGATTAAAGAAAACCAGTAGCCGAAAAGATAAATAAAAATGTAACCGAAAACGATGCCAAAAATGCCAATAGGATTATTAGTTGCAGATTTGCCTTCCTTAAACCAGGAAAATATGTTACCGCTTGCTTTCAGGGTTTCCAGGTCATCTTTAATGGAAATATAACCCACTGTAAGAGATAAAATAATTAAACAGGACAGCAAACATATAATACCGCTAAGAATCCTTTTGGTTAAAGAGCTTCTTTTTTTGTGCGTCTTTTGGTTGTTTACCTTTCTTTTCGGCTTCTTTGCCACTATATTATACTCCCTTGTATTTTATACATTAAAACGGATGGAAAGAATATCCCCGTCTTTAACAATATAATCCTTTCCTTCCAAACGGAAAAGTCCTTTTTCTTTAAGCACTTTTTCACTGCCATAAGTAATAAGATCATCATACTGAAAACACTCTGCACGAATAAAACCACGCGCCAGATCACTATGAATTTTTCCTGCAGCAGTTACAGCATTGGCACCTTTTTCAATTGTCCAGGCACGAACTTCATCAGGACCGACAGTGAAAAAACTGATATAACCCATCAGCTGATAAGTCCAATGAGTTAAGCGATCGCGAATGGATTCATTTATTCCCATATCTTCCATAAACATTTGTGCTTCTTCATTTTCCAGTTTGCTGAGCTCTTCTTCAAACTTTCCGGCAATGGTATATGCTTGATAATCCTTTTCAGTAAAGGCATTAATGGTTTCATTCCAGGTGTTTATATTGTCCTCGTTACAGTTAATCAAAATCAACATTGGCTTGGCAGAAAAGAATTGAAAACCGCGTATTGCCTTTTCTTCTTCATTGTCTAATTCTATGCTTTTTATGGGCTTGTTAATTTGCAGGCAATCCACTATTTTATGTAATGCCTTTTCTTCAATTTGCATTGCCGGGGTTTTAACTCCTCTTTTATAACCCAGTTTAATTTTTTCTAACCGCTTTTCTGCCATAATCAAATCATATAACAACATCTCTTCCTGAAAGTGGTGAAATTGTTCTATAGGGGTGTCTAAAGGATAAAGACCTTCCAGTTCTTCATCCCTGAAACCACGCAGCACTAAAATAAATGCCTCTGTATTTTTAATATCCGAAAGGAGAGCTGTTTCTGATGTCTCGCTCTCTTTATAAAATATGCCTGGATAATCATGATATTCAATTGTAGCATATATTGTCTTTTTTGGTTTGTAAAGCTCCGAAAGTTTATCAATACGTTCATCGGCAACTTGAACAACGCCAATATTAGCTGTCAAAGAAGGTGGAGCATATTTATCGGTGTTCTGTTCACCTTGGGTTAAGGCATTGAAAATAGTTGTTTTACCTGTTTTCGGCAGACCAATTATTCCTGCTTTCATTTGGTTTTTTTTCCTTTTTTAACGATAATAATGCTTTCATTTCAGCTGGTTCTAAAAGACGCCATCTGCCAACAGGAAGGTCTTTTATTTTTAAAGGACCGAACTGCAAGCGTTTTAAATAAGTAACCCTTGCCCCAACTGCTTCTATCATTTGGCGGATTTGTCTTTTTTTTCCTTCGGTGATAACCATTTTCAAAGTCATCCCGTTGATTTTTTTGGATTTTACAAAAATCCCTGCAGGTAAGGTTTTTCCCCCTTCAATTTCTACACCTTTTCGTAAAATATTCAGTTCCTCATTATTCAAAGGACGGTTGATATCTACCCGATAAACCTTTTCCACTTTGTTTTCAGGATGCGTTAATAAATTTATCAAAGCTGTGTCATTAGTAAAAAGCAACAGCCCTTCACTATTTTTATCCAGGCGTCCAGCATAAGCAAGTTGTTTTCCTTTTGGCGGTAAAAGTGAATAAACCGTTTTTCTACCCAGTTCATCATTTTGGGAAACAATAAAACCTTGCGGTTTATTAAGAATCAGGTAATACTTTTCTTTTTGGGGTTGAATGAGTTTTCCGTCTAAAGTAACTTTATCTTTACCGGGAATAATCTGCCGGGAAAGGTCTTTAACCAAAATACCGTTCACTTTAATTCTGCCGGAAGTTATAAATTCTTCTACTTTTCTTCTGCTGCCTTGCCCGCAATCAGCTAAATAACGATTCAGACGAAGGGTTTTACCATCCCTCAATACTGTTTTGGAGGATGGTTTTATAGAGTTTGGAGATGAGCTCTTCAACTGCTTCCTCTTTGGTTTTAAATTTGGCAGTGCCTCCTTCAGCAACAGCATAAAGTTCCGTTACGGTCAAACCGCTGTTTTGGTAAAGCACTGTATTATTGATCAAATCTGTAAAAGTAACTGAAACCACCATTTTTACCTGATAATCCTGAACTTGATTAGCGGCGTCGTAGCTGTAAACATTTTCGGAAAAACTTAAAATAGCTCCTTCCAGTGTGCAATCGGGGTCTTCTGTCACTAATTTCAACCTTCCATCTTCTCTAATTTCACGGTTCAAATAAGTAAGCAGTTTATCCCCCAACCCGTATTCACTGGTTCTATTTTCAAAAGCCAGAATTCTGATTTTCCGCAAATGCGGGTAAGCATTAGAATAAACCGAATAATAACAACCGCTTAAGATAAACAAAAGCAGAAGCGGATAAATAAATTTCTTGACCATTATTCCATCCTCAAAAAATGCTTATATTATTGTCAAGCTAAACCTTGCCAAAGCAGATATAAAATAACTATAAAAACCTAAAAAGGAGTTCTTTTATGGCGAAAAAATTTATCTCTAAAGCTGAAGCTGCCAAGAAGTTAAAAGTTTCGGAGCGAGTTATTCAGGAAATGATCGCTACGAATGTTTTTGAAAGTAAGCTCGTAGGAAAAAATGTTAAAATAGACGAAGATTCCTTAAACGAGTGGCTGGAAAATTTGAATGAGACAGAAGAAAAAATGCTCGCTTTAAAACGGGTTATCTGTCATTTTGAAGAATATATGCGTCCCGAAAACATTTTCCTGGATTTTTCGGCAGAAAACAAATATGATGCTATCCGAATCTTAAGTGAAAAGGCAAAAGAGCTGAAACTTGTGCGCGATGCACGCTGGCTTTATGAAGTTGTAGTAGCTCGTGAAGAATTGGTTTCTACAGCTATTGGTAATGGAGTTGCCTTACTTCATCCGCGGCACTTGCATCCTTCTAAAATCAAAACCCCCAGCATTTTGTTTGGACGTTCATCTGAACCTGTAGATTTTGATGCTCCTGATAACAAAGCGGTGAATATTTTCTTTATGCTACTGTTGCATAATGATAAACAGCACCTTTTTTCGCTGTCTTACATTTCCCGCTTAGTTATGAATCAGGATATCCTTAAGCGTTTAGCAGAAGCAAAGGATGCAAAGGAAATTCACCAGCTTCTTACTGTAATTCCTGAACAAGTTTAAAAAATGAATCCCCAAATCAGGATTATTATAGGAAGTAAAAGCGATTTGGAGAAAATTGCTCCTGCCAGGGAAATACTGGAGCAGTTTGATGTCTCTTACGATCTGCATATTTCTTCTGCTCACCGCAATCCTGAAAAAACAATTGCCCTTGCCCAAAATGCTGAAACAGAAGGAATAGAAATAATTATTGCGGGAGCCGGTTTATCTGCTCATTTACCAGGATTTATTGCTGCTCATACGACTTTGCCTGTAATTGGTATTCCGTTTGCTGCAGGGGCGTTAAAGGGATTGGATTCTCTCTTTTCCATTGTCCAAATGCCTGCCGGAGTTCCAGTTGCATGTATGTCAATAAACGGAGCTATAAATGCAGCTCTGTTTGCTATCCAAATCTTATGTCTGAAAGACAAAGCTCTGGAAGATAAATACTCTGCCTATAAAAAAGGACTGAAGGACTGAATAATTAAGTCTTTGCCTTTCCTTGATTGGCAACTGCCTGTTGAGCAGCTTCCAATTCTGCTTTATCTGCCAGATAATAATTTTTTACAGGTTGTAAATTATCATCAAATTCATAAATAAGGGGAATACCGGTAGGAATATTCAGACCAACAATATCAGCATCACTGATATTACTCAAACTTTTTACTATAGCGCGTAAACTATTGCCATGAGCGGAAATTATCATTTTTCTGCCTGCAGCTAAACGCGGCATAATTATTTCATTCCAAAAAGGCATTGTTCTTTTAACAGTATCTTTCAGTGATTCACATAGCGGAAGTTGATCTTCCCTTAAATTAGCATATCTGGGATCAAATCCAGGATATCGGGGATCATTTTTTTCCAACGGTGGTGGAGGTGTATCATAACTTCTACGCCAAAGTAAAACTTGTTCCTCTCCATATTTAGCAGCTGTTTCAGCTTTATTCAAACCTTGTAACGCACCATAGTGTCTTTCATTAAGCCGCCAATCATTATGAATAGGAATATACATTAAATCCATTTCATCCAAAACAATCCACAAAGTCCTGATTGCTCTTTTCAATACGGAAGTCCAGGTCTCATCAAAAACAAAACCTTCTTCCAGCAATCGTTTTCCGGCATTATGTGCTTCAACAATTCCCTTTTCGGAAAGGTCAACATCTGTCCAGCCGGTAAACAGATTTTCTTTATTCCAAGTGCTTTCGCCATGACGAAGTAAAACTATTTTATACATAACTAACTCCTATTTAAGTTTTGTTTTCCTCTGTTCTTGCCAAAACAAAAAAGAAATCCGACAGTCGGTTTACATAAATAATCAATTCGGGAGCAATTTTTTCCTTACGGGAAAGGGCTATTATTTTTCTTTCCGCTCTTCTGGCAACGGTTCTACAGATATCCAGTTTGGCAGAAACAGAATTTCCACCGGGAAGAACAAAACCCTTTAAGTGCAGGTTTTTTTCCAGAGAATAAACAAGCTCCGTAATATTATCAACATCCTTATTTGTAATTGGGTCTGGAAAAGTTCCGTTTTTTGTAGCTAATTGTCCCATACAGCGAAAAAGGGTCTTTTGTATCTCCAGCAGGTTTTCTTTTTGCCTCTGATCGGAAAGATAATTTCTACATTCTCCAATCCAGGCATTTAATTCATCTAAAGTTCCATACGCCTCTACCCGCAGGTCATCTTTATAAACCCTTTCACCAGAATATAGAGATGTTTTTCCGCTGTCTCCACTTTTTGTAATAATACTCATCAGGTTATCTCATTGCAATTACGGAAATCTCAATTTTGCCGTTTTTAGGTAAGCGTGAAACTTGGACAACTTCTCTGGCTGGATATGGAGCGCTAAAATAACGGGTATAAATTTCATTCAGCAGTGTAAAATCATCCAAATCCTTTAAAAATACACTAACTTTCACGATATTTGCCAAGCCCATTCCTGCTGCATCTAAAATGGCTTTAATATGGTTAAATACATAATTTGCCTGTTCCTCAAAACTTTCCGGCAAAGTGGAAGTTCCAGGATCAATACCTAATTGACCGCTGACAAATAGAATGTTATTCATAAGAATAGCTTGCGAATAGGGTCCTATCGCAGCCGGGGCACGATGCGTCATAACTGATTGCATTTTATGCTCCTTACATTTTTTGTCTATGTTATAATTTCATTGTTATCTGTCAAGTCCGATAAAACTGAAACTCAGATTTTCCCGTTTGAAAAATGGGGAATCCTAATTAAACCAGAATTCCATTGACAGTATATTTACATCTGTTTTTAATGACTTTGGCAATAATCATAATATTGATGACTGTTTTGAAAAAATAGGCAAGGGTTAGAACTAAAAGAGAATTAAAAAGATGAAAGAAATAGGCGATGAGCAAAGGTCAGATGAATTGTTAGTTAAACAAGAAAAAACACTAATGGACCATAATCTACATCAATCTATAGTAAATAATGATCTTAGGGATATCAAGCGAGATTCCGGAATGTTTTTTACGCCGGAATGGATTGTTGATTTAATGGTTAATCTGATTGATGATAAGAATTATGATGAAAAAGAAGGCATTAAGATTTTGGAACCTGCCTGTGGTTTAGCACAGTTTTTATTAGGAATAAAGAGAAACAAACCCTTACTATTTAGTCAGGCAAAACTCTTTGGAGTAGAAATTAATCAGGAGATCATCAATTATTTATCTAATTTGAACATATCAAAGGATATTGATTTGTATAGGGCTGATTATCTTTTATGGCAAGCCCGATCATATTTTGATTTAATTATTGGTAATCCGCCTTATGGTATTCCCAGTTTATCTGAACATTACACTATAAAAACAAATCCTGCAACCAAGGAAAAATATAAAAAACTTTATACAACCTGGTTTGGGAAATATAATGTTTATGGCGCTTTTATAGAAAAATCAATTAACTTACTTAAAGATAATGGACAATTGATATTTATTGTTCCCCCAACCTTTATGATTCTGGATGAATTTAAAAAACTCCGCGTATTTTTAGCGCAAAACGGGAAGACGGAAATAATCTATTTAGGGGCGGATATATTTAAACCGGAAGCGGATGTTTCATCGGTAGTGTTGAATTTTATTAAGACGGATAAATACATCTCCCGGCTGGAACTGAAAGAATTTCAAGATAAAAAAATCAGGACGCTAAAAAGTAATTTTCACTGGAAAGGGGAAGTTGTTAAGTTTGACACTGATTATACTCAGACATTGGAAAGCTTATGTCCATATAGGTTAGGAGATATTTACAATATTAGAATTTCCCCCCGAACTCCTGAAATAAAAAGAAGTAACATAATAGTGAAAGAAAAAGTACAAGGTGAAAATGATTATCTTCCTTTATTAAACGGTAAAAATCTAAAATGTAATATGATAAATTATAACAATCTTACTGGTTATTGGGTTAAAAAGCAAGATGTAAACAAAATCAGGATGTATTTTAGCTACCCCCATATCGTAGTCGGCTTGGGCTTTAGAGAAAATGGCAAAGTTGCCGCTGCTTTTGATGAAAAATGTTATCCCTGGATGGGTGATATTTATCATCTTGTAAGAGAGAACAATTTATTTAACTACCATTTTGATTTGGAAACAGAAGAAGTGGTGGCATACTTAAATTCTGATTATATAAAAAAGTATGTAAAAGACACTTACCGGGAAATTACTTATCATCTAAGTATTACTCAGCTAAAAAATTTGCCTGTACCGAATAAAAAAACTTTGCAACTTATTAAAAAGGAGAACCTTTGTGAGTGACAGAATAATTAAAGATTTCAAGAAATATCGGGATTTTCTTGTAACTATTCCCTTGGATAAATATCGCGAAGAATTAAAAGATATTAAATGGGTTGAACAGGATTTGCCTAAAGAGATACTACCTCTGGCTTCAATATTCAAATATTACTGGGAAGAAAGACAATTTCTGGATTTTGAAGAATGGTTTGATACCTTTTGGAAAGAAATTAATACTAATTCTCCAAGTAAAGAAGTACTTAACCAATTTAAGAAATATTATTTTGATAAGGACAATAACGGCTGGTTCAAAAAAGGTTTTAGAGCCAGAATGTATAGAACTTGGGTCTCTGTGCTTACTCAAATGGATTTTTGTTATTTATTTCAGTTTCTTTGTGAAAGAGAAGGTAAGATTTTATCGCTGGAATGTAATGCTGCTTTAGATGCCAGAGGGATTGACGCTAAGGTTGGCAATATTGGATTTCAAGTTGCTAAAATTAGTAATAGAAAAGAGGCACGTAGTGCCAGTAAAAAGAAAACATTGGTAACTATACCTTATGCAGTTTTTAATATTGAAGAATTTGAAAGGAAGATTCAAAGCCCAAGGGTAAAAGATAAAAAAGGTTACCAAAATTCAATGAAAGCATTTCAAAAATATTTTATCCGTCTCAAGAATGGTTTTGTTGTTTTCGGAGAAGCATACCTTCTACCTATAATTGATAACATAGAAGACATCACAATAGTAAAAGAGACGGTAGATAAAATATCTATGGAACTATCGGGTGAAGAAGCGTAAGTATGATTAATAATGGCAAATAATAGTTTAAAGGAAATAATAAAACGAAAATTTCAAATCTTATGAGATCATTTATTTGCAGAGTGATTAGACAGAAGAGTTATAGTTAACAGCCCCTAAATATAACAGCTAATTAACTACAGGCGTAAAGCTTATTTTCAATATCTCCTTTCCTTGTTTTAGTGCAAACTTATTTAGGACGACACAAATCCTAATGTCCTAAAATCCTTGCTGCAAAATATATCTGTGTTATGTGTGAAATTTGTGAGGCACTAAAAAATTTTATTGCCAAGTTGGACTATCTGATTTATCTTTAATAGTGAAGGACTTTTGAGGAGAATAATATGGTTCAGGAACCACAAAGTTTTCACGAATTTATGCCAGACAAGGTTTGGAAATGGAAAATTCTGGAAGAGAAAATAGAAAAGGTCTTATCTCTGCATAATTTTCAAGAGATTCGGCTTTCGGTTTTGCAGGATAGCAAGGTTTTACAAGATGGCATAACTGCTTTAATTCAAGGTCAGGAAGCCGATAGTGCAATGAAAGGAGTTCTTTCTCTTTCTCTTCCTGATGATCAATTAAGTTTATTGAGTTTGCGTCCGGAAGGCACAATTAGTGTTTTACATCATACAGCGCGTATTACCAATACGGAGGAAATTCACCGTTTTTACTATTCCGGACCTATGTTTCGCAAAATCAACAATCAGCAGCAAATGGAATTTTATCAGCTGGGAGTAGAACTTTTAGGCAGTGAAAGTATTCTTTCTGAAAACGAAGTAATTTCTTTAGGAATGAAGCTTTGTAAGACCCTCGGCTTGAATGAAGTTCGCCTTGATCTTAATTCTTATGGTTGTTTTACTTGCCGGGAACCATTTTTTACTGATCTGCATAAATATCTGGAAGAGCATCAAAGAGAATATTGCAGTTCTTGTTATCGCGAACTTTCTGCTAATCCTTTCAGTCAAGTTCATTGTTCAGACCCCGATTGTAAAAAATCCCTTCAGGACGGACCTCACATTTATGATTACCTTTGTAAATCCTGTAAAGCCGACTTTAACAAAGTAAAAAACATTCAGACCAACTTGGGAAACCAATATAAGGTTAATCCTAAGCTCAATAAAAACTTTGCCTATTACAATAAAACCGTTTTTGACTTTATCGCTAAACACAACGGTAAAGAAATTATTATTGGGGGTGGAGGTCGCTACGATTATCTTTCTGCACTTATTACAGGTAAAAGAATTCCGGCTGTAGGTTTTTATCTCAATCTGGATAGTATCTTTGAACTTATGGACAGCCGGAAATTATTTGAAGAAAACGACCCTGAATTTACAGTTTATATCTGTGCTGAAAGTCCAAACCTGGAAATGATGATTCTGCAAATAGTTCAGGAACTTCATTCACAACAAATAAAAACCATTATCTCACCTGAATGCAGACCCATAGAAAAAGAAATTACTTTTGCGAAAAAAAAGGACTGTCCAATAATGCTTATTCTCCGGGATGATAATATCCGTGAAGGTAAAATCCTTCTTCGCAACTTGGTGAAAGAAGAACAAAATTATATCTCCCTGAAAGATACATTACCTTCCATTTTGCTGGCAAAAAAGGCAATGCAAAGCTAAAAAGATTTTACGCCAAAAAACGAAATCTACTATTTTTAATGGAGTTATATGTGTGAGAACTTCGTCCCTTGAGAGCTAAAGCAGTAAGAGTTTCCCAGTAATAAAAATATATTAGTTATTGATAATCAGTTCCATCAGTAATGTATTTTTCAGGTGTAAAATCTTACCCATCCAATCATCTATGTTCTATTTTTTTATGACTAAAGATTTTTCTTGACATATTTTCAACATATTGATGAAAGTAAATCTAATAAATTTAAGGAGGTTCCCAATGGAACAAAATCAATATGGTAACCAACCCGGACAGCAAAGTTTTGCTGAACCTAGTATTTCAGCACCGGTTATGACTTTAGGACAGTGGTTTATTACTTTACTACTGATGATTATTCCCATTGTGAATATTGTTTTACTTATCGTTTGGGCAGCTAGTAAAAATGGAAATCCCAATCGCAGTAACTGGGCAAAAGCTCAACTTATAATGGTTGCGGTTTATGTTTTAATTTGGGTGTTATTTGCCGGGTCTATTCTCGGAATATTAGGTAGTATAGGTTAATAATCTCTCTTCAATTAACTTATATTAATACTTTAATAATTTTCCTTTAACACCATTTTAATTATTATAGTGAAAAAACATCGGGTCATATCGGCATAGGTATGACCCTGAATTTACATATTATCCAATTTTTACCTTGAAAAACATAAATATGTTAAATTATTATGTAGATTCCTGCTTTCGCAGGAATTACAAAGGATTTGTCATTCAATAAAGGATATTATTTAATAAATACGGCAGAGTTCAAGTTTAGAATATCCCTCTAAAGAAAATAGAGATGTTTGAGCAATAAGAATTAACTGTATGTAATCTCATCTGTGAAAATCCATCCATCCAGTTAGTTGCGTTCTATTTCTTTTATAGCTTTCCAAGGCAATCGTCCTATATCTTGCTTGCATAGTTATGGTGGAGATACGGTGGCGCTGGTTGGGAAAAACCCGAAAGACACCACCCTATCTGCACTGCAACTAATTAAGCAAGGATTAAATCATAATATAGCGATAGAATCAATTAGAGAGTATATATTGCAATGGAGTTGCCGAATTCTGATTTGGTAAATGTGGAAGTGCATAATTTTGTATAAGATTTTTGCCTCTGTGCCTATTCGGAAATTGACAACCTATTTTTCAGCAATTACACAATTGGGGAAAAAAATAAGGGCTGGCGTTGAACTCTCATAAGTTTATCAGCCAGCCCTTTACAATAAGCATTTTATATTGCAGGTTATTGCTTTATAATTAAGCCCTGACCGGGATTCCAGTCCAGCAAAATTTTTTTGCCGGTGGAAAATTGCCCGGTCAAAATATATTTTGCCAATGTATCTTCAATTTCTTTCTGAATAAGGCGTTTGAGTGGTCTGGCACCAAAAGCTGGATCATAACCTGCTTCTGCAAGATGCTCAATTAAATTCTCCGAAAAATCAAGCTGGAGATTGCGATTGGCAACTCGCTCAGCCAACAGGTTCAATTGCAGTTTTACAATTTTTTTAATATGCTCCTTATTTAAACGGTGGAAAAGAATAATATCATCCACCCGGTTTAAGAATTCGGGACGGAAATATTGCTGCAATATCATCATCAAGCGTGGTTTTAGTTGTTCCAGTTCGCTGTCTGACGCTTCATAAATTTCCTGCGAACCGATATTACTGGTCATAATTATCACGCAATGTTTGAAATCCACCGTTCTGCCCTTTCCATCTGTAAGGCGTCCATCATCCAAAATTTGCAGTAACACATTGAAAACATCCGGATGGGCTTTTTCAATTTCATCCAAAAGCAGCACAGAATAAGGTCTGCGGCGAACAGCTTCCGTTAAATAACCTCCTTCTTCATAGCCCACATAGCCAGGAGGAGCTCCAATTAATCGCGCTACACTATGCTTTTCCATAAATTCACTCATATCTAAGCGAATCAATGCTTTTTCGGTGTCAAAAAGATAATTTGCCAGGGTTTTTGCCAGTTCAGTTTTACCAACTCCTGTAGGACCTAAAAAGATGAATGAACCTATAGGCCTATTTTCTTCGCTTAAGCCACTGCGACTGCGGCGGATAGCATTAGCCAATGCTTTTATTCCTTCTTCCTGTCCTACAACTCTTTGAGCAAGAACATTTTCCAGTTCCAGGAGTTTTTGCATTTCGCTTTCCGCAAGTTTGGAAACAGGTATGCCCGTCCATTTGGAAACAACTTCCGCTACTAATTCCTCATCCACAATTTCTTTCAGTAATCTATCCTTTTTGGTCATTGCTTCATCCTGCAACAATTTTTGCAGTTCCTTTTCTTTGGCAGCAATTGTTCCATAACGAAGCTGAGCTGTCTTTTCATAATTTCCTTCGCGTTCTGCCTTATCCGCTGCACCTTTGAGAGTGTCAATTTCGGTTTTAAGGGTGCGAATTTGTTCCAGAACTTGTTTTTCCTTTTCCCAGCGCAGGCGTAATGCTTTATTTTCTTCATTTAATTGAGCAATTTCTTCTTTAATTTTTTCCAGTCGTTCTTGAGATAAAGGGTCTTTTTCTTTTGTCAGCGAAAGGCGTTCTATTTCCAGTTGCCGCAGCCGTCTTTCCGATTCATCAAGCTCAACAGGTAAGGAATCAATTTCCATTCTTAATAAGGCACATGCCTCATCAATAAGGTCAATCGCTTTATCAGGTAAAAACCGATCGGCAATGTAACGCTCGGATAGCTGTGCTGCAGCTACTAAAGCATTATCACTTATTTGCACTCCATGGTGAACTTCATACTTATCTCTGATCCCTCTTAAAATGGAAATTGTATCTTCCACAGAGGGTTCTGTAACTAAAACCGGCTGAAAACGCCTTTCCAAAGCAGGATCTTTTTCAATATATTTTCTATATTCGGTTAAAGTTGTAGCTCCGATGCAATGCAAGTTTCCTCTTGCCAAAGCCGGTTTTAACATATTGGAAGCATCCACAGAGCCCTCTGCAGCACCCGCACCTACTACTGTATGCAGCTCATCAATAAAAAGAATAATACGCCCTTCTGATTTTTCCACTTCCGAAAGCACTGCTTTTAAGCGCTCTTCAAATTCACCTCTGAATTTTGCCCCGGCAACTATAGCTGCCATATCAAGTTCCAGTAATTCCTTGTCCAGTAAGTTCTCAGGCACATCACGAGCTACAATTCTGCGCGCTAAACCCTCTACAATAGCGGTTTTACCAACTCCTGGCTCACCAATTAAAACGGGATTATTTTTCCTTCTACGCGATAAAATCTGGATACAACGCCGAATTTCTTCATCGCGACCAATAACAGGGTCCAGCTTTTCCATTCTGGCTAAACGAGTTAAATTACGCGCATACTTTTCCAATGCCTGATATTTAGCTTCCGGATTTTGGTCGGTAACCCGCTGATTTCCACGCAATTCTTTCAGCGCCAGAAGCAGCTTATCGGCTTGTAAACCTGCATTTTTTAATATGTTTGCGGCCTCTTTTCCTTTGGCTAATATTGCCAAAAGCAAATGTTCAGTAGAAATATAATCGTCCTGAAACTGGTCTGCTTCCTTTTCTGCCTGATGCAATATGTCCAAAACTTCCTGAGATAGATACTGCTGTGAACTTCCACTTATCTTAGGAAGTTTGTTTAAAGCATTTTCTACCTCGTTCTTCACTTTAGGGATGGAGACCTCTAGTTTTTCCAAAGCAGGTTGAATCAGACCTTCTTCCTGAGCCAACATTGCCTGTAATAAATGCAGGTCTTTAATCTCCTGGTGTCCATAACTGGAAGCTAAATCCTGCATATCAGCAAGCAATTCTTGTGACTTTATAGTAAATCTTTGTGTATTCATATATACCTCCAACTTAAAGACAATATAATTAGCAAAACCAATAAGTCAAGTAAAATTATTAGCAATCCCCTAATTTGTCTGCTAATTTTTAATATGGGGCATACAGTTAAACGAAGTTAGCTAATTATACCACGACTGGAATGGAAAATAAACAGGAAATCAGATATATTCCTTGAGGATGTTAACTAATAAATAAACTCTGGAACCAATCTGCTGTAATAATCTCTGTTGCGGTTTTGTATCCAAAATTTCAGCAGTTTTTACAGCGGAATCGGTTCTGGGAAAGTAATCCTTTTCATTTTTGCCGGTGATGTTGATATCGTAGATATTCATATTATGAATTTTTGCATTTATATCTGCTTTTGTCTTGAGCAGATGAGCATTTTTTAAGATTGTCTCAGCATCCTGAAAGTGCATCAGCAGCCATATTTCAAAACAAGGATTGGATAAGGCAACCAGATATTTTCTTTGATGTGCTTCATTAACTGCATCTATTAAATTTAACTCCCATTTGTCTGTGTCAATAACCAAACAATAAATATCATGTTTGGTTGTTATGGTGTCGTAGATTTTATTTTCTTGGACATAGGATATCATATCGTTAATAACGGATTTGGGACTGGAAGCTGATGTCTCTCTATCTATTACTTTTACTTGTGCCTGCGATATTTTAAAGTATTGAATAAATTCCCGAAAATATTTTGGTTCTGTTTTTGCTTCCTTCAGTAAAAATATATATTCGTCTCGGAATTTTTGTTCCGGTTTTGCGAGTATATTTCATTATTCCACCTCATCTGAAAAAATGGGAATGGCTCCATATAGTCCTGCTAAATATGCTTTTTGTAATGCCTTATCATTTCTTACCTTTTCAAATTCCTGGAGTGAATATAAGGTGGACTCCATTTGATAATTCTTTCTTATGAACCAAATTAAATCCCTGCGCAATAATTTAACATCCAATAGAGTTGCATCATGGGTAGTTACTATAAACTGTCCCTGATGTTGCTTATTTGCTGTAAAAAGAGCTTTGATAAATGCTTTGGATATTAAAGGATGTAAACTGCGATCAAGCTCATCTACAAACACAATAGCATCCTCTTGTAATAATTGTAAAACGGGAATTAGGTCAAAAATACGGTTAGTTCCATCGGATTCTTCATTAATTTTAAATTCTACTTTCGTTTCCGTTGCAGGTATTTTATGAGATATAAGGATTCTATATGCTTCTTGAATACCATTTTTAAAGTTCATTAAATAGCGTTCATCAGTTTTTAAAGTTATGTTCCTGGGTAAATCCATTCGCAAATTGTCTCTTATGGCACTCGGTAATTTGTTTAAAACTTCGTCTGCATCAATTTTCTCTATATTTATATCATCAATTCCCAAATCACATAACTTCATTAACTTCCGATACTCCTGCAAGAGGAATTCATTATTTATCAAAACATTAAAGGATTGCAATTTGGAATGGGGGTAAATTATCACAATTTTCTTAAACCACTCAAAAACATCGCGAAATAGTTCTATATTTCTATTTATTGTCTCCGTAAGAAATAATTTATTTTCCGGTGTTCCTTTAAGCACAAAATTAAAATATTCATCTTGTTGCAGAACTTTGTAATTATCACCATAGCTGATTTTGTTCTTTTGAAGTTTATCAAAAGTTCGTTCATAGACCTTATGTTCTCCGGTTGAATTTATCTTCCACAACCATTCCCGGAATATAACTCCTTCCTTAATTTCAAAACCATAACGGTATATTTTACGCTCAATCAGCATTTCAAATTCAAAGAAAATCGGTTTTTGAGGACAATCCGGGCATAACTTAAAATATATGGTTCGGTTTCTTAGGGGATTTTGTTCCCCTAAAACAATGGATTTGGCATAATGAATTGCTTTAATTAGATTAGATTTGCCACCCGCATTGGGACCAAAAATGAATGCCGCTTTTAAAAGATTGGGTATATATCTGCTTTCGG
The DNA here is from genome assembly GCA_023227825.1 of Candidatus Cloacimonas sp. Lineage (GTDB taxonomy): Bacteria > Cloacimonadota > Cloacimonadia > Cloacimonadales > Cloacimonadaceae > Cloacimonas. The sequence continues at coordinate 86,657 of JALOCJ010000007.1, forward strand.
ATATCCAGAGTTGTTCTTTTAAATTGCGGTCTTTGGAAGCAAAAAATTCCAATGATGTCTTCTCATTAAAAGAGAGACAATTAGCTACCGAAAATTGAATGAGCATTTTAACCTCCTGCTGTTCACTAACAGAGATATATTCTCATAAACTGCATAATTTTCTTCTTATCCTTTTTCGTCAAGAATTATTTTTCTCTGCTCTCAGCCCTCAGCTCTCAGTTTTGATGTTTAATTGTTCTCCAGTTCGTGCAATACTTTTTTAGCTTTTTCCTGATAGATGGGGTTTTGATCATCTTCCTTTGCGGATTGTAAGTGTTTAATTGCTTCTTCTTTTTTTTGATTAGACAAAAGAATCATTCCAATATGATAGGATATTTCTCCTGGAGTATCTTTCATTTGTATAGGAATATTGATATGTTCCAATGCCTTAGAAAAATTAGCAGTTAGATAATAAAACCAAGCCAAGCTATCTTGGTAATAAGGATTTGCGGGGTCTAAAGCAACGGCTCTTTGAATCAATAATCCGCCTTCCTCAATAAACTGTGGATAATCCAAAAGAGAATAACCCAAGTCATTAAGAAATAGAGAATTATCCGGAAACTTATTAACAGCTTTTCGTAATGTAGCTATCTTTTCTTCTTCCTTGCCTTTATTTTGGTAATACTGAAGGAGAAAAGTCCAATCCTCCAGTTCACCCAAGTTTTTTTGCAGGAAGAAATTGGAAAGTTCAGCTCTTGCTTGAAGCAAATCCTCAGAGTTAGAGGACATAGTTTTAGAAGCAATTTTCAGATAACGCGAAAATACATCTTCCGGTAGTCGTTTTTGAACTGCGGAAACAAATTCATCCGCAAACAGGAAATTTGTTTCCTGTTCATAAGTTTGTGCCGGCATAGATTGTTTCAACATTGCATACAAAATCACATCCTGGACATCTTGAGCCGAATTAAAGTAATCAACATAAACAGAAGGTTCCGGTAACTTATCGGAAAAAAGAGCTTCCGCAAAAAGAAAGGAAACTACTTTAGAATCGGTAACAGGGTCTGGCTTTTTATTTAATAAAAAACGGGAAATTTCCTGCAAGATATCTGTTTTATCTTCCAAATACGCAGAAAAAGCCAGTTCCCCTATCAAAGAAGAATCCTTTGTATTCAGCATAATAGAACTTAAAGCATTAACTACTTCAAAGCGACGATTGCGATTTGCCACTTGTAAAAAGTATAACATCTTGTCTTTATCTTGGGGATAGCTGTAAGTCCCGAATTTTTTTAGTGCTTCCTCTTTGCCAAGATATTGGAGCGTAATTTCACTAAGCAGATTATCCGTTTCCGGTTTTGGCTCAAGTTCGTATGCTTTTTTTATCAGAGTTACAGAGCGTTTAGGATTTATTAGGGCATACATTTTAGCGGTAAGAATTATATCTTCAGGATTGTTATCGGCATATTTAAGAGCAAGTTCCAGAAGGTTTTCCTCTCCTGTTTTATCTATTTTATAATCCCAATAGAATTTACGCAGATAATTTAAAGTTGAAGGATAATATATAACACTTTCCGAAACTACCCAAGCAAGCCCTTCTTCATTATTGGCTGTGCTGTAAACAGAATAAGCTAAATTCAAAAGGTCGTTATCAAACATCATTTCTTTTCTGGCTTGGTCAAATTGGCTAACCGTAATTTCGGCATCCTGCTGTTTACTTAAAAAGGCATAAGTGCTATTAACTAAAATCTGTTTTTTAATTTGATAGCTGCGAAAGTCCTGTTCCAAAGCCAGATGATAATAATTATCTGCCTTCAGATAGTCCCCTTCATAATGTTTTAGCGAAGCAGATATATAATAATAAAGAGAAGGAATATTGGGCTTGGAATCATCTACAATAGTTCTTTGAGGTGTTTCTTGAGGTCCTGCACAGGCAGATAAAATAAGCAGCAAAAAAGCCAGCCAAAGCAGAAACTGCCTTTTAGATAAGATGTTTCTCATTTAATTTCCAGGGAATTGGCAATAACATACAATTCCACCAGAACGGGAAGTTTGTCTCCAGCAGGAAAATAAACGCTGCCATCTATAATGTAAGCAGTTTTAGTTTTCTCATCCCAAAAACCATAGCTCTGAAAACCACCTCCGATTGCATATTTCATATTTTTCCAGGCACCTAAGAGACGATAGCCAGGATGTTTTTTAAAAGTGAAGGGCTCTTTCCGCACAAGTTCAGGGTCAAATTCATCCCCTTCAAAGTATTTTTTCCCTATTTCTTGGCGTTTGGCAATCAACCAATTTAGGTCAACTTTGTTTTCCGGCATTGGTTCATAGTAAACAGAGATATATTTATCAGGAATTTCTCTATTTTCCAATCGGGCTCTGTATAGAAAACAAAGAAACCTGCCTACTTTATCATTAGAATACAAACGGTAAGTATCAGGAATTTTCAGAGAAAAAGGATAGTTATCAAAAAAGGAGAGGTCTATCACTTTTCCCTGATAAGCATAATAACCCTGACGATTTGTAAAACGCTTTAAAAGCAGAGAAAAGATATTTTCCGCTTGCAAAGCGCCTATTTTTTGCAGGGATTTGGCGTCTTTACCTAACAGGAAAAGCACAATTTGATCGCAGCAATTAAGGTTTTCACTGGTAAAAAGTTCTCCGCCTGTTTGTTGCACTCTTTTAATAAAATCCTGATTGAGTACACTTTTCATATAGATAGAAACGGGTAAATCACTTTCCAGGTTGCCGATATAAACCAGATTTTTGAATTTGGATAATCTCTTAACATCCTTGATGTCAGCAATCACTAAGTTAAAATACTGCTCAGGATAAACAATATTTATTTGCTGTTCAATTGCACTGCCAATAAAGGGTTTTAGACCTTGCCAATCAATAGAATCACAAAATACATACACATCTCTATCATCTCCCATAGCTAAGGGTTTGGAATGGTCAATTACTTTATCGTAAACAGTGTAGCGCTCTATTTTGCTTCCTTCTTTGGAGCAGGCAAAGAGAATTGGTAACAGCAGCAGAAAAAGCATAAATTTACGCATAGTTAGTCCTTTTTGTTATCGTTATTATATAGTTAAAACCACTAAGCACAGTAATCAATGCCACAAACCAAAACCAGATATTGATTATCAGAATTACCAGGGGAGGAACAGGATTGATAAATACCCAAAAAACAAAAGCAACAATAATTCCTGCCATTTGCAGAACAGTTTTCAGTTTACCGAAAAAATCAGCCGGCACAACAATCCCTTTTTTCTGATAAACTTCACGCAGAATAGTTATTACAAGTTCGCGAACAAGAATAATAAAGAATATTACAATACTAACCCGGAAAGGAGGAAGCCAACACAAACCAGCCAGCGCAGAAAGAACGATCAATTTATCTGCCAAAGGGTCCATCAGCTTACCAAAATCACTTATGATGTTCATTTTACGGGCTAACATTCCATCCAGATAATCGGTAAAACAAGCAACAATGAAAATTATTAGGGCAATCAATATCCGGGCAGGTATTTTAGTTAAAAACAGAAAATAGAGAAATACCGGCACCAGGATTATCCTGAAAACAGTTAAATAATTAGGTAAATGGCGTATCATTCTTGAGTTCTTTGTTTTCCATAGTATCCATTTCTTCAGGAGTAATCACTTCAACAGGATTTTCCTGTAGAACAACCTGCTGTTCAAAACTGTGCAATATAAAATAGTTGATCATAGTTCCCAAAATTACAGTTCCAGCTTGAGCTAAAAATACCCAATAAGGAATTACCTGAGGTAGGGGCTTAAAATAGACATAAGCAAAATAAGCAAGAAGACATAGAGGCAAGGGCACAATTAACATTAACAATGTATGTTGCAGACCCTGTCTTTGATGGCGGATATTTTCCACCGCACTATATTTATACCTTTTATAATGTAGCAGAGTATTCAGTTCCAGAGTAGTGCGGGAAAATACAAAAATCAGCAACATTAGCACAGCTGTAAACACATTGAACACAATATTATAAAGGTCTAATTGCATAAGTTCCTGAATTATTAAACTATATGCATTGGACTGACTGTCTATATCTGTTTCCGGAATATGGGACCGTAAAATATCCATAATTACGGGTTTATTGCTTATGGAAATACGGTTTGGCTGAAGATTTATCGTTATTACATCGGGTATAGCATAATCCTTAATCATCTCTTCATTCAAAGGTAAACCATAAGCTTGAATCAGTTCCGTAGCTGCCTGTAAAGCTGTTTCGTGCACTACATTTTTAATTCCCGGAACGGTCTTCAGTTCTGTTAAAATTGGAGTAACCTTTGTTGTATCGGCAATATAGGCATAAATAGGCAGGTTTGCCATTTTTTCCAGCTTATCTTTTTCCTTTGAACCTATACTATAGTTCAGGTAAAGCCAGGCACTGAATAATATTACAAGGGTTAAAAGAATCAAGAAAAAGCGAGTTTTCATAGCGTTATCCTTTTTGAAAGTGAAAGTGAAAACAGCCGATAAATTCATAAAAATTTATCTTAAGAGCGGTCTTATCAGGAAATACATCCCGGATAACAATAGTTTTTGATAGCGGAATAATAAAAAGCATTGTATTTACCTTGATAGTTCCAGCATGCGGTTTATAGCTTTTCTTGCTTTTTGAGCTATGTTTGGTTTCACGCTAATTACATATTGATTATATTTTAGGGCGTTATAAACTTTTTCTAGAGTGGTCTTTTTCATATTTTTACAAATTGCCTTCGGAGATAGAGGAATTAGAGATTTTTCCGGATAAATATGCTGCAGATATTCCGTCAGCCCAATTTCCGTAGCGATTATTGCTTTATCATTATTTTTCACCCAATCCACCATTCCGCCTGTAGAAACCACCAAATCAGCATATTTAATAATCTGCGGATCGCATTCCGGATGCACTAAGAGTTTATAATCCGGATATTTACTTTTTACAGTTAAAACATCTTCTGCGCTGAAACCATATTGATGAACTACACAGTATCCATCCCAGGTTATTACTTTTTTCCCGCTTTGTTGAGCAGCCCAGGAGCCCAAATTGCGGTCCGGAACAAATAAAATCGGCTTTTCAGCGCTAAAGGACTTCAGGATTTTAACCGCATTGGAGGATGTACAGCAAACATCACTTTCGGCTTTCACTTCCACAGAAGAATTTACATAACACACAACCGGGGAACCGGGATAATTTTGTTTAAATGCCTTTAGCTGTTTTAAAGTAATCATATCTGCCATTGGACAACCGGCATCAATAACAGGCAGCAAAACAGTAGATTCCGGATTTAGAATAGCTGCGGTTTCTGCCATAAATTTCACTCCGCAGAAAACAATCAAAGGTGCTTTCACTTCTTTTGCCAAAATAGAGAGCTGTAAAGAATCACCTCGGTAATCAGCCAGGTCTTGAATTTCTATATTTTGGTAATTATGAGCCAAAATCAGCGCATTTTTTTCTGCCTTCAGGCGTTTTATTTCCTGAATTAGTTCATCTTTTACCATTTTTATTGTCCCGTATGACCAAAACCCCCGTCTTGTCTTAAGCTTTCGGAAAGAGCTTGAGCTTCAATAAGTTGAGGAGAAATTATAGGGCAAAAAACAATTTGTGCAACACGCATTTCGGGCTCTATCCGAAGAGGATTGGGGCTAAGGTTGATCAGAATAACTTTTATTTCACCCCTATAATCGGAATCAATAGTGCCAGGACTGTTCAAAATGCTTAGTCCCAAAGTGGAAGATAAACCGCTACGAGGTCTGATTTGTGCTTCATAACCTACGGGAATTTCTAAGGCAATGCCTGTAGGAATTTGTTTCCATTCTAAAGGATTTAAAACAACCGGCTCTGAAATATCAGCAAAAAGATCAAAGCCCGAAGCGTTTTGTGTCATCTTTTGCGGGATAGTAGCAGTTGGAGTTAGTTTTTGCACAGCAATATTCATTCTTTCCTTCCTAATAGATATTCAGCCAGAATGTCCAGTTTTAATGCTTTTTCCCCTAAGGGCACAATTATTTCTCTTGCCTTTTCCGTAAGTTCTTCTGCCTTTTTGTGGGATTCTGCAATGCCGTAAACAGCAGGAAAAGTAACTTTAGCATTTTCCGCATCCCGACCAGGAGTTTTTCCTGTTTCTTCTTGCGTTCCTTCAATATCAAGAAGATCATCTACAATCTGAAAAACCAGTCCAATCAACTTTCCATATTCATCCAAAATTTTCAAGTCCTCTTCTTCAGCTTCACCGGCAAGAGCTCCAAAACGTATACTCAGGTTTATAAGGCGGGCAGTTTTGTTTTCGTGAATATAGTTCAGGGTTTTTTTATCCACTTTTTTGCCTTCAGATTCAATATCAACCATCTGACCTGCAATTAAACCTTTGATTCCAACTTCTTTAGCTAGTTCATGAACAAATTGCACTTTCAGCTTTGCTTCCAGTTCAGCTAAAGTAATTAATTCAAAAGCACTTAAGAGTAATGCATCTCCAGCCAGCAAAGCAACTCCTTCTCCAAAAACACTATGGCAGGATTTTTTACCCCTTCGCATATCGGCATCATCAATATCAGGCAGATCATCATGAACTAGGGAATAAGTATGAATCATTTCTATGCCTGCTGCGACGGGAGTGATTATTTCAATATAAGGATGGAACATCTCAAAGGTAGTCATTGTTAAATAGGGTCTTAAGCGTTTGCCACCTGCGAAAACACTGTAACGCATTGCTTTATGAAGGTCTTTAGGATATTCATCTTTGCGCGGAAGAAAACGGTCTAATATGATATTTACCAGCTCCTGCTTTTCCTTCATATCCCTCTTTAAAAGTAACTTTCTATCCATTACTGCCTTCTATTCCCTGCTGAGAGGAGAGCTGTTCACTAAGGATTTTAATTTTTGCCTCGGCTGCTCCTAAACGACTTTGACAGTGTTTCAAATATGCGACTCCCGCTTCATATAGCGATAGCAATTCATCTAAACTGGTTTCTCCTGTAGATAAGCGGTCTACAATTTTTTCCAATTCTTTTAAGGACTCTTCAAAGCTCATTGCCTTAATTTTTTCCTGATCTATGTTCATTTTCACCTCACTACTATAAATTATAATAGTTTCCTTATACAGGACTAATGTTATTTTGTCAATCACAAATTTCTCAGCCCCTGATTTGCAAAAACAGAGAACAGGTTTTACTTCTTTTCTTTTGCAGTTAAACGGGGTGGAGAATTCTATTCTGTTACAGCAAAGTAAAGCATCTAAAATTTCTGTATTTGTTCCCTTTGTAAAATTAGAATTCCTCTGCAGAATAGTTTGAACCCTGTTATTCCATCATAATAATTTAATATGTATCAAGATTTTAGATATAAATATTGTCTATCCTGCCCGAACTAAATTCTATCTCTTCCCTAATTGCATTGCTTACTCATTGCCTACCCATTACGGATGGCATCCGTAATAAGTCCGTAATGATAAGGCAATGCTATTTGGAACAAATGGATAAGTGATTCAAAATGAATATAGAGGGAATATAATGCGGAATGCATATATAATTTTATATGCTTTTGGTGTTCTTAAAGTTTTTGGCGGTTAAAATAATGCTGAGGTATGGTGTAATTCGTCTACACTTTTCTGCGAAATATGCGGAATCTGTTAAAGACATCTGCTTTCTCTGCAAACTGACTTGACGATTTAGATTGACGAAAAATCTTCTCTCAATTCTTGTCACTATAACATAATGTTAAATATAAAAATATGAAATATAAGGAGTTATCCAATGGCTAAACAAACCAAAGCCACAATGGATGGTAATACTGCTGCAGCGCACATTGCTTATGCTTTTGCTGAAGTAGCTGCCATTTATCCCATTACACCTTCTTCTACAATGGGTGAACTGGTTGATGCCTGGGCTTCCGAAGGCAAAAAAAATATTAATGGTACTAAAGTAGATGTAATTGAAATGCAAAGTGAAGCCGGAGCTGCTGGCGCCGTGCATGGTTCACTTTCTGCTGGTGCCGTAACAACAACTTTTACTGCTTCCCAAGGTTTAATGTTAATGCTTCCGAATATGCATAAAATTGCGGGTGAGATGCTGCCTACGGTTTTTTATGTATCGGCAAGGTCTTTGGCAGCTCAATCCCTATCTATTTTTGGGGATCATAGTGATGTAATGAGTGTTAGAAATACCGGTTTTGCCTTAATTGCCTGTAACAGTGTGCAGGAAGTGATGGATTTGGGCTTAGTAGCTCAGCTGGCTACAATGAAAACCCGGATTCCTTTTCTGGTATTTTTTGACGGTTTTAGAACCAGCCACGAGCTTCAAAAAATAAATGTGATTGACTATGAAACAATAGCAGAACTGAATGACCCTGCCTTAGTAGAAGTATTTCGGAAAAATGCTTTAACTCCTGATAAGCCGCGAATGAAAGTTGGTCAGGAAGCTCCCGATGTATATTTTCAGGGTAGAGAAACCAGTAATTTATATTATGCCAAGGCACCTGCCATAATTGCTGAAACTATGCAGCAGGTGGCAGAAAAAACAGGACGCCATTATCAGCTTTTTGAATATGCAGGTCATCCCGAAGCAGAAGATATTATTGTGGCTATGGGAAGCAGTTGTGAAACCATTCAGGAAACGATTGAATGGCTGAATGAAAAACGCTCAATGAAACTTGGCTTGATAAAAGTGCATTTATATCGCCCTTTCTGTGTCCAAAGTTTTATATCGGCAATCCCTGAAAGCGTGAAAAGAATTGCCGTTTTAGATAGAACTAAAGAACCCGGTTCAATTGGTGAACCCCTTTATCTGGATGTGGTTTCTGCTCTTAAGAACCGTCCTGATACTTATGTTATTGGCGGAAGATACGGTTTATCCAGTAAGGAATTTACTCCTTCAATGGTCCTTAGCGTTTATAAACACTTGGCAAAAAAGGGCTTTCATAGTTTCACAGTAGGCATTGAAGATGATGTTTCTCATCTTTCTTTGCCTGTAGACGAAGTTATCAATACTGTTCCTGAAGGCACAATTTCCTGCAAATTCTGGGGCTTAGGTTCAGATGGAACAGTCGGTGCCAATAAAAACAGCATCAAAATTATCGGTGATAATACCGATATGTATGCTCAGGGTTATTTTCAATACGACAGCAAAAAAAGCGGTGGAATAACCCGCAGCCATTTACGTTTCGGTAAAACTCCTATTCATAGTCAATATCTGGTTACTCAAGAGGATTTTGTTGCCTGCCACAATCAGGCATTTATCGGCAGATTTGATTTACTAAGTGGTATAAAAGAAAACGGTGTTTTCTTGCTAAATTCCAACTGGAGCGGAGAAGAGGTCTTTTATCATTTAACGCGTCCGATGCAGGAAACCATAATTAACAAAAAGATAAAGTTTTACAATATAGACGGCTTAAAGATTGCAGAAGAAGTTGGTCTTGGCGGAAGAATCAATACTACAATGCAAACAGCATTCTTTCTTATTTCCGGTATCCTGGAACGCAATGAGGCAATCCAGTTAATTAAAGAATCCATAAAAAAGACCTATTCCCGCAAAGGTGAAGAAATAGTGCAAATGAACTTAAACGCTGTAGATAAGGTTAATGCGGCATTAGTGCAAATTGAAGTTCCGCAAACCCTTCCAGATAAATATATGCCTCTGAAGAAACTAGTTCCCGAAAATGCCGATGACTTTATCTTAAATGTAATTGAGCCCATTATGAGAGAAGAAGGAGACAAAGTTAAAGTAAGCCAAATGCCTTTGGATGGTTGTATTGAAACCGGAACTGCCAAACTGGAAAAAAGAAGAGTGGCTCCTTCAGTTCCCCGTTGGCTGCCGGAAAAATGTATTCAATGCAATCAGTGTTCATTTGTCTGTCCGCATTCAGCAATTCGGGCAAAACTGATGAAAGAAGAAGACCTGGCTAATAAACCGGCAAGTTTTAATACCTTGAAAGCGACTGGTGCTCCTGGCTATGAATATAAAGTGCAGATTTATATTGACGATTGCCAAAGCTGTAAGGTCTGCGTGAATGAATGCCCTAAATCCGCTTTAGTGATGAGTCCTATTGAAGAAGAAAGAAGTAAAGGCGAACAAGTTAATTACGAATACTTTGAATCCCTGCCTAATGATGTTCTGGGCAACTTTAAAGAAACAACCGTTAAAGGCAGTCAGTTTAAACAACCTCTTTTGGAATTCTCAGGTGCCTGTGCCGGTTGTGGTGAAACACCCTATATAAAACTTTTAACTCAGCTCTTTGGCGATAGAATGATTATTGCCAACGCTACCGGCTGTTCCAGTATTTGGGGTGGAACTTTTCCTACTATTCCCTACTGTAAAAATAAGGACGGCAAAGGTCCTGCCTGGGCAAACAGTTTGTTTGAAGATAATGCGGAATACGGTTTTGGAATGAGATTGGCAATTCGTTCCCACCGTAAACTTTTGCAAAAAGCAATGCAGGAACTGCTGGATAAAAATATTCTTGCAGAACTGAAATCTGCAATTCAATATACTTTAGACAATTGGGATAAAATAGATGAACCGGCAAAAGCCAATGCTGATAAAATTAGAACTCTGCTTCCTAAGGCAATGGAAACTGCCTGCGAGGGATGTAAAGCCCTCCTAAAAAAAGTTCAGGAACTGCAGGACTATTTGATAGAGAAATCAATTTGGGCAATTGGAGGTGACGGTTGGGCTTATGATATTGGTTTTGGCGGTTTAGATCATACTTTGGCTTTAAATCAGAATCTCAATATCTTTGTAATGGATACCGAGGTCTATTCCAATACTGGAGGCCAGGCAAGTAAATCAACTCCAATCGGTTCCATTGCGCGTTTTGCCGAAGCAGGTAAAAATACCAATAAAAAAGACCTCGGAATGATGATGATGAGCTATGGCTATGTGTATGTTGCCTCCATTGCTATGGGTGCCAATAAAAATCAGGCAATCCAGGCAATTAAAGAAGCAGAAGCATATCCGGGTCCTTCAATTGTGATTGCTTATGCTCCTTGCATCAATCATGGCTTTGATATGAGCTTGAGCCAAAAGCATCAAAAGTTGGCTGTAGATGCAGGTTACTGGTTACTCTATCGTTATAATCCTCTAAATAAACTGGAAGGAAAAAATCCGCTGACTTTGGATAGTAAAGAGCCCACAATTTCAGTTCAGGAATTTCTGGATTCGGAAAATCGCTATGCCGGATTGAAAAAAATCTTCCCTGAGAGAGCTAAGGAATTGAATACCAGCGCTGCTGTATTCTTTAAGGAAAGATACGAAACCTACAAAAAACTAACGGAAGGTTGACCTCCTGGTCAACCACTTCTTACCTTTTTTTCCGGAAGGTTGACCTCCTGGTCAACCACTTCTTACCTTTTTTTCTGGAAGGTTGACGTCCTCGTCAACCCACCTCTTGCGATTTATTTCTTTACCGAAATGCAAAAGGTAACAAAAAACCAGGGTTCCCATTGAACGACAGGATGTCGTTTTTCCGGGAAGGTTGATGTCCTCATCAACCTTTTGAAAGCCGGGGATATAATTCTTCCGGACTAATACCTGAACCAGATATAGGCAGAAGAAAGAATCATTGACTCCAAAGCAAAGATGAGACCAATCTTAGTATAATCCATAAACGATATTTTATATCCGTTACGATTAGCAATTCCTACAGCTACAATATTGGCAGAAGCACCAACTAAAGTTCCATTTCCTCCTAAACAGGTTCCTAAAGATAAAGCCCACCACAGAGGTTGGACTTGAGCTACATTTTGCATCTGCAAGCCAATACTTTTAATCATCGGAATCATTGCTGCCACAAAAGGAATGTTATCTATCCAGGCAGAAAGAATTCCCGAAAGCCAGAGAATTACCATAGAAGTTGTTTTCGGCTCTCCATTGGTTATAGACATCACACCCTGGGCTAATAAATCTATAAAACCTGTATGTACCAAGCCCTCTACAATCATAAAAAGCCCGATGAAGAAAAAGATAGTAATCCAATCAATATCATTGAGAATAATTTCTTCCACCTTTTTCCGGCTGCCAATAAACACTAAGATCAAACCTGCTGCCATTGCAATAGTAGCATTTTCCAGATGTAACGGTTTTTGGAAAATAAATGCCAACAACATCAAACCAACAACCCCAAGAGTAATCCATAATAGTTTTGGGTTAGTTATCAAGTTCTTGTCATTATATTCCATAATTTTGGCACGCCGTTCATTACTTACATACATTTTCCCTCTGTATAAAAGCCATATTAATCCTAAGCTGCCAATCATCACTATTACAATGGCAGGAGTTAAATTCAGGAAAAAATCAATAAAAGTATATTTTGTGGCACTGGCAATAAGGATATTAGGAGGGTCACCAATCATTGTTGATGCTCCACCCATATTGGAAGCAATAACCATAGTTATTATAAAGGGCGCAGGAGTTATTTTTAGTTCTTCCGCAATCAGTAAAACTATAGGTACCAAGATCATTATTGTCGTAACGCTACCTAAAATAGCAGAAATAACCGCGGTCGCTACAAACATCATTGCCATAATTTTAAGTGGACTGCCCTTAGCAATTTTTGCCGTCTTAATGGCTATATACATAAACATCCCTGTTTGTCGCATTACGGATATAGTAAGCATCATTCCAATCAGGAAAAATATTACATTCCAATCAATTGCGGAGAAAGCCAGGGTTTGATCTACCACTCCTAAAACAATAATTACAAAACCACCAATCAGAGCGGCAAGCATTTTATTGATCCACTCCGTAATGATGCACAGATAGGTTAAAATAAAGACCAGTAAAGCAATAATCATTAGTAGCATTTTCTTACACCGTTATCACCTTTATTAGTATATCCATTGCTGTAACCAGACCTACAAGTTTTTCATCCTTCACTACTGAAAGATAGCGTTTATTTTGGCTGAACATTAAAAATACTGCTTCAATAATTGAGGACTCGGGACGAATGAATACATCTCCGGTAGTCATTATATCTTTTACAAACAAAATATCCTGCTTTCCGAAAAGATTTTCCAGGGGTTCATAAGAAGCAAGAAAACTTAAATTATCCAGCATCATAACATAATTCGGAACTCCTACTTTCAGCAAATTGAGAACATTCACTTCGCCTATATATTTTCCTGTTTCATCAACTACAGGCATTCCTGCTACCCTATGAGTTCCCATAAGGTTAATTAGTTCTCGCAAACTGTATTGGGGCAGTACTGCAATTGGATTTTGCACCATTATATCAGCTACCGTAACATCCTTTTTCACTTCCACTTCATTGCGTTTCAAATATTGAATTACACTGTATCCGTCTCCTGCAGATGTCAAAGCAGCCATTGCTTCCTTATCTTTGGAAAGTTTTAGCAGTGCGGCTACAATATTCAGATAGGTCTTGGAACTGGTTTTATCCGTTAAGATAAGCACTACCCAGGAAACTTTAATTCCGTTATAATCCAAAGGATTCTGCAAAAAAGTCATCGCTATCAAAGTATCGTTTAAGCCATCCATACGAATGTGTGGAATTGCAATACCCGTTGGATATGCAGAACTTACCTCTTCTTCTCTTTGGAAAATCAGCTCTAATAATTTAGAACCGCAAACAGGCAATTTATATTGACTGCAAAGTCGGTCAACCAACTGTTTATAGACCTGTTCTTTAGTTAAAACCCTGTTTTCAAACAGGATATTATGCGCTTCCAGAAAGCTGGCTAATAACATTTAACACCTCTTAACCGTTAATTATGTATCCTTTTTAACGCTCTCTCTCTTTTGGTCAATAATTATTTTGGTGATATAAAACGACGAGGACATCGTTTTTCCGGAAGGTTGACCTCCTGGTCAACCAAATGAACGACGAGGACATCGTTTTTCCGGAAGGTTGACGTCCCCGTCAACCAAATGAACGACGAGGACATCGTTTTTCCGGAAAGAAAATAATACTTTACAGGATTTAGCACTTTATAATCATAGAAATTAGAAGGTATAAGGCATACGGTTCTCTTAAGTATATGCTGTAACCTATTAAAGATTTGTTAGTTCCAAACCTAAATAGAGAAAAATAAATAAAAATATAAAGGCAGAAAAATGAACAAAAAATGGTTAATGCCATCCCCACCGGGAAAGGAAACAATTCCGGAAATTGAAAAATTAAGTTCTGAATTCAAGCTTCCGCGTTTGGTTGCTGAGTTATTATATCAAAAGGGAATAAAGACCTCAGCTGCGGTGCAGGAGTTTTTTAAACCCTCAATGGATAATTTATATGACCCCTTTCTCTTTCCCGATATGGAAAAAGCTGTGCAGCGCATCCTACAAGCCCTAAACAGCAAAGAAAAAATAACTATTTATGGTGATTATGATGTAGATGGAACAACTGCAGTTGCTTTATTATATTTGGGTTTGAAACGCCTTGGTGCTAATATTGATTTTTACATTCCTCATCGGATGATAGACGGCTACGGTTTATCGCTTGGCAGTTTGGATACTTTAAGGGAAAATGGTTCTTCTCTTATTATCAGTGTTGATTGTGGAGTGAATGCCATTGAGGAAATCAATGCCATAAATTCTATGGGAATGGAAATAATTATTACTGATCATCACAATCCCAAAGATGAACTGCCTCCTGCTTTTGCTATTATCAATCCTAAACTGCCGGAAACAAAATATCCTTATGAACATCTTGCCGGAGTTGGAGTTGCCTATAAACTGCTGATGGCAATCTATAATAAATTAGGTATTGACAGTGCAGAAAACAAGCTTAAGTATATGGACCTGGTTGCAGTTGGCACAATTGCTGATATTGTTCCTCTCACTTCAGAAAACCGTATTTTTGCCGCTATCGGTCTGCAGCACTTAATAGAGAAAAAAAACCTGGGCTTAAATGCTTTAGTTCAAATTTCCGGACTAAATCAAAAAACCCTAAATACTTCAGATATCGTTTTTGGCATTGCACCCAGAATAAATGCTGCAGGCAGAATGGGAAGTGCTTCCGTTTCTGTAGAACTTTTAATTTCTACTGACGAAACGAAGAGTATGGAGCTGGCAGAAATTATTGAACATCAGAATTCTTTGCGTCAGCAGGAAGATCAGAAGACCTTTCAGGAAGCGTGTGACATCATTGAAAAGAAATATAAGGATTTACAACAAACATCTTGTATGGTTGTTTCGTCTGATAACTGGCATCCTGGAGTTATAGGAATCGTTGCCTCCAAACTGGTAGAAAAATATTATCGTCCAGTGATTATGATTTCCTTTAAAGATGGTTTTGGCAGTGGTTCCGGACGCAGTGTAGCAGATTTTGATCTTTTTGAAGCACTTAAGCAGACAGAGCATAATTTGCATAGTTTTGGTGGACATAAATATGCCGTGGGCTTAACTATCTATCAGGAATATTTAGACCGTTTTGAAAACGAATTAACCAGATATGTTTCCGAAAACTTGCGTCTGGAACAAATTCAACCACCTTTACAGATAGACGCTGAAATTGAGCTTTATAACATAAACAATATTTTGCTTGATGCTTTAGAACATTTTGCTCCTTTTGGTGCTGGAAATATGCGTCCTGTTTTTTTAACTAAAAATGTAACTATAGCTGGTTATCCTTATAATGTTGGACGTAATCACTTAAAACTGAAAGTAATTAAAGATGGTATATATTTTGATTTAATTGGTTATAATTTGGGAGATTATTTACCTCTTCTGAAAAAAAACAGTAAACTGGATATTGCTTATACCCTTGAATATAACTGTTTTGGCAATAATTTAACCATTCAAGGCAAGCTTAAGGATTTACAAATTCTAAAGGATTAGGACGATGCAGAAGATTATATACTTAGTCACCATTATTTCTTTAGCAATCTGCCTGTTATTACTGAATTGCTGTTCCGAAATTAACAGAAGAATCCCAATGGAACTTGAATATTTCAATTTAGTTAAAGCCATTCCTCTGGGGATGCAAGCAGATAAAATTCAGTATCATTCACCAAGCAATACACTTTACGCAATGAGCATTAAAAGCCAGGAAATATATATTTTCCAGGATCAGGAACGGAAAAATGTACTTGGTGGTTTAGGCAGTTCCAAAGTTAATTTTTTTTACTTGGCAGATATAGCTATGGGCAGTGATAATTCTTTATATGTATTAGATTCATCAGCTCGCAGCGTGAAAAAATTCAGTTCCGATGGTAGTCCTTCCGGCAGTATTGAACTTAAGAATAGTGTGCAACCCAAATGCCTTTGTGTATATCAAGACCAGGGTTTATTCATATTTGATTCTGCCAGCGGTGAAATTATCAACTATTCAGGAATTGATGGAACCGAACTGAATCGTTTTGGTAGATTTCAACTGCAGCAGGTTAGTTCTCTTTTTTGCAATCATGATTATCTGATTGCTTATGACAAAGCTAATAATGTAAGCCACATATTTTCCGTGCTGGGTCAATTTGTGAAAACAGAACAGGGACAGGTTGTTTATGATCTATACAATAATGCTATCTGTTATAATGCGGGAATGCTGAAATGTTTATCCAGTTCTGCTTATATGCCTTTAATTGCAGAAAATGTATATATGAGCATTAGTGGTGATTTATTAGCTTTAAGTATAGGAGAAGAAATCCGTATCTATAAAATAAATTACTCACAGGTGAGATAAGTGCCGGCTTTAATTTGGGTTTTACTTTCGGCTTTAATGCTTGCTTTATCGCGTTTGCCAATAAATTGTGGCTGGATGGTTTTCTTTGGTTGGATTCCTTTACTTTATGTTTTAGAACAAAAAAAAGTGAAACTTTGGTTATCAGCTCTTATTTTTTCTGCTGTTTATATCGGCGTTGTAATGTATTGGATAGCGGGAGTTACCTTTTTTGGTTTAATAGGTATTGCTATTGTCTATTTTTTATATTACTGGCTTTGCTTTTATGCTATTAGTAGGATAGGTAGAATTTATCCCCGTCTTTTTTACCCTAATTTTATTGCTGTGATGATTAGTTTTGAATATTTGCAAAATTTTGGAGAAACCAGATTTCCATGGTTTAATAATGCCTATTCGCTATCGGACTATACAGTTTTAATTCAGGCAGCAGATTTGGGAGGAGTAATTCTGCTTTCTCTGCTTATTTTGCTGATTAATGTTCTCTTCTATGAAGTTTTCCTTAAAAAGAATATGCGATGTCTATTATATGTTGTCGGCATCTTTATACTTTGGATTGGTTACGGCATATACTGTATACACTATTTGCCTGTTCAAAAACAAGACCCCAAAATAACTGTTATGCAACCCTCAATTCCGCAGGATGAAAAATGGGATGAAAGTGCCTATAAGCAAATATTGCACCGCTATGATGTTCTCTGTTCACGGGCAGCAAAGGATTCTACCAAATTAATAATTTTCCCGGAAGCCGCAATACCGGTTTATCTAATGTATGATTATCAGTCACGAACCTATTTAAGAGACCTGATGCAAAAATATAATCTGGAGATTTTTACCGGCTTTCCGCATTTTACATTAGCCCCTGAAAATCATATTAACAGAGAATTATATTACAATGCAGCGGCTCTTTTCAAGCCCGATGGCTCAATTTCTGAATTGTATTATAAAAATATTCTGGTTCCTGTGGGCGAAAGAATGCTGTGGCTAAATATTTTCCCCTTTTTATGGAAATTGCAGTTTGGACAGGCAAACTGGGAATTTGGCAACGGTCCTGCTTATTTTCAGACAGATAGTTTAACCTTTTCTCCTTCAATATGTTACGAGCTTGCTTTTGCTGAATTTCACCAAAAAATGGCAATCAGAAAAGATAAAACAACAGGCAAATTAAATAAAGCCGATTTTTTAGTGAACATTACTAATGATGCCTGGTTTGGAACTTCCTACGGTCCCTGGCTGCATTCTATTATGGCAAAATTTCGGGCTGTAGAAAATCGGATTCAAATTTACCGTAGTGCCAATACCGGAATATCTTTAATTGTAGACCCTTTTGGGCGCATAATTGCCAAAGCGGGTCTATTTGAAATCACAAACTTGAAAGCACCTCTTTATCGTTGTTCCCGCATACCTGTTTATCGTTATATTTACTGGTATCCGTGGATTTTTGTTATTTTGGCAGGAGGATTTTTCCTCTTTAGCTGCATTAAAAAGAAAACCCGAAGTGAGGGCTTATGAAAAAATATTATTACACAATTGGCGAGGTTAGCAATCTTTTAGGGGTTAAGCCATATATTATCCGCTATTGGGAAACTGAATTTCCCGGGCTTAATGCCATAAAGAGTTCTGGACGCATCAGAAAATATAATGAACAACAGGTTCTTTTGTTGCGGAAAATTTATGACCTGCTGTATAATCAGCGTTATACTATTGAAGGTGCCAGGAAAGTAATTAAACAGGAAAGAACAAAACTTCAAACTAAAGCAAAAGAGACACTTGACGAATCCCTATCTTCTGAAAAAAAGGAATTATTAGTGAAACCTGAAATCAAGGAATTACTACAGGAATTAAAAAAAGACCTGATGCTTATTCAGCAGACCTGTAAAAATTATAATCAGGATAAAATATGAACTTTCAAGATGTGATCCAAACTCTTCAAAATTATTGGTCAAATAAGGGTTGCACTTTAATTCAACCCTACGATTTGGAAATGGGAGCGGGAACTTTTCATCCTTCTACCTTTTTTGGCACTTTAGGAAAAAAACCTTGTGCCATTGCTTATCCCCAACCCTGCAGAAGACCAAAGGACGGTCGTTACGGAGAAAATCCCAATCGTTTTCAACATTATTATCAATTTCAAGTAATTATTAAGCCAACTCCAGATGATATCCAAAATTTATACTTAAAAAGCTTATCCGCTATTGGAATTGACATCTCTATGCACGATATCCGTTTTGTTGAAGACGATTGGGAATCCCCAACTTTAGGTGCCTGGGGTTTGGGTTGGGAAGTTTGGCTGGATGGAATGGAAATTTCTCAATTTACCTATTTTCAACAGGTAGCCAGTATAGATGTTTTCCCTATAAGTGTGGAACTTACTTACGGATTGGAACGCCTGGCAATGTATATTCAAAATGTGGATGATTACCGCTTGCTTGCCTGGAATGAAAATACAGGATATGCAGAACTTTTCTATGACCGCGAAAAAGAATATAGTAGTTACAACTTTGAAGAAGCAGATACAGACCTATTGTTTCAGCTTTTTCAGGATTATGAGAAGGAATGTAATTCCCTATTAGAAAAAAAGCTGGTTTATCCCGCCTACGATATGCTGTTAAAATGTTCTCACACTTTTAACTTATTGGAAGCCAGAGGTGTGATAAGTGTCACGGAAAGAGCATCTTACATAGCCAGGATACGAAATTTGGCACGCGCTTGTGCTAATTCCTATTTAACCAAATATAACACTTAAAAGAAGGCGTTATTATGAAAAATGATTTTTCTGAAGTTATGAGTACTTTAACAGGTATTCAGGATTACCTGTTACAAGTTGCTATTTATGAAGATTTCCAACCACAGTGTATTATTATTTTGGAAAAAGACCCTCTCGACCTTCTGGAATCGCTTAGTTCTCTAAGAGATTATTCCAATAGGCGGCAACTGCGTTTTCCTTTGCTGGTTACCCGCGAGTTTGTGAATAGTTCGCTTGATTCCTTTCCTTTAGAATTTCTGGATATTACTGCCTCTAAATACGAAAACCTTTATGTTAAACAAGATATCCTTAAAATACTGAAGTTTGAACCTGCTAATATCCGCCTGCAGATGGAACGCGAAATCAAAGGCAAATGGCTGCTTGTTCGTTTATCAGTTTTGGAAAAGAAAAATACCCCCAAACAATTAGCCAATATTCTTGCTTTTAATTTAGGAAATATTGTTCCCGTATTAAAAGGGATTTGTTATCTGAAAGAGGGTTCTGTTCCCCAATCACTGGAAGATCTTTTCACAAGAACAACTATTATTACCAATGTGGACTTTGATTCAATGCTTGAGTGTGTTGCCGGCAAAGAAGCTACTTTGGCAAATGTTAAACAATATCTTTCTATTCTTGAGGATATTATGCATTATATTGAACATATAAAGCTATGATTTACAGTGATATCTATCTGGGAGACAATAAATTCCCTGTTCTTGCCTTTGCTCTTCACAATGGACATTATATGCCGGAAGAAATTTTACAGAACTGTGGAATTGACGAAGCAACAAGATTGCGGGAAGAAGACCCTTATACAAATGGCTTTGCAGAATGTTTTCCCAATAGAATTATTGTTCAAACCAGCCGTTTTGCCGTTGATTTGAATCGCTCTCCGGAAAAAGCTGTCTATCAAAAACCCGAAGATGCCTGGGGTTTGCAGGTTCGTAAAATGCCAATTGAGAATAAATTATATACTAAACTGCGGAAAGTATATGATGACTGGTATCGGATTATCCACTATCAAATTGAACGCTTTTTACAAAATCACTCTCAGATTATCGTTTTAGACCTGCATAGCTATAATCATAGAAGAAGTGGTCCTGATGCTAATCCTGACTCTCAAATTAACAATCCGGATATTATTTTGGGCAGAAATAACCTTCCCGAAAGTATTTATCCCATTATAGATAATTTGCGTCTGTTGCTGGATGGTAATCCCTTACAAAATATAAATTTGGATTGCCGTAGTGATATTAAATTCAGCGGAGGATATTTTTCCCGTTGGGTAAATCAGACCTTTGGCAATAAAGTTCTCTGCCTCGCTATTGAATTTAAAAAGATTTTTATGGAGGAATGGACTGGAGAACTGAACCTATCTGTCTATTCTCAGCTGAAAAAAATCTTCCAAACTGCAGTTCTAAACTGGATGTGCGAAATAACATCCCTAAAGAATAAAGGTTGAGAATTCCGGAAGGTTGACCTCCTGGTCAACCACTTTTTCCGGAAGGTTGACCTCCTGGTCAACCACTTTTTCCGGAAGGTTGACCTCCTGGTCAACCACTTTTTTCGGAAGGTTGACCTCCTGGTCAACCACTTTTTTCGGAAGGTTGACCTCCTGGTCAACCACTTTTTTCGGAAGGTTGACCTCCTGGTCAACCACTCAGAAAAATAAGTTAAGAGGGCTGAGAAGGTTTTGAAGGTTGACTTTCCCGTCACAAATCCTTACCCCCAATTATTTTGCTAATTTACTGAAAAATAATTTGTTGTATTTTCTTCCTTAATTGCATTGCCTACTCATTGCCTACCCATTACGGATGGCATCCGTAATGAGTCCGTAGTGCATAAGCAATGCTCCTTGGCAAAAGGAAAACTATTATTTGTTTGGGATTTAATTTTAATCTTTCAATTTACGAGGATGTCAACCTTCCGGAAAAACGACGTCCCCGTCGTTTAAAAAACTTAGTCCTTGGTTGACGGGGACGTCAACCTTCCGGAAAAACGACGTCCCCGTCGTTTAAAAAACTTAGTCCTTGGTTGACGAGGACGTCAACCTTCCGGAAAAACGACGTCCCCGTCGTTTAAAAAACTTAGTCCTTGGTTGACGAGGACGTCAACCTTCCGGAAAAACGACGTCCCCGTCGTTTAAAAAACTTAGTCCTTGGTTGACGGGGACGTCAACCTTCCGGAAAAACGACGTCCCCGTCGTTTAAAAAACTTAGTCCTTGGTTGACGAGGACGTCAACCTTCCGGAAAAACGACGTCCCCTTCGTTTAAAAAACTTAGTCCTTGGTTGACGGGGACGTCAACCTTCCGGAATTTATCTCTATAGATAATTGAAATCTTTTCACAGTTACAATTTATCTATTTCAGCAACAATATTTTAGCGGTAAAAGTGTTTTCTTTAGTATACACTTTCCAGAAATAAACTCCGGAGCTCACATCCAAGCCGTTATTATCTTTTCCGTTCCAGAAAATATCAGAGTTTCCCTGTTTAATGTATGAATTTTGCCAGGATTTAACGACCTGCCCTTTCAGGTTCAGGACAGAAATATCTGCCTCAAAATCCTTATCTGCCTTTAGAGATAAGCAAGTTGTTTTATTAAAGGGATTAGGATAGCTGGAATGTTTTAGTAAAGCATCAGGTATTGTTTCCTCCTGAACATTCGTTCCGGTATGTTGAAAAAGCAACTCTCCATTGAGTTTTACAGCATTACGGTGATGTAATGAATTATCCATAAAGGCATACCAATCCGAGCCAAGAGGGATACTAAAAGCTATTGTTCCTTCAGCTGCAGGACCTGAATGACTATATCCTGAACCAAAGTTATCAATCTGCCAAAAAAGAATATTATCGCTATCCATCACCATAAAGGACAGCTCTCCAGGAGTTTGAATATACTTATAATGAAGAGGACGGACTCCCAAAGAATAAATATCATCCCATAAAGTAAAACCGGTAATATAATATCCATCGCTATAATAATTTACGCTAAATTGATAATCCTGAACAGGATCAGTTGGAGGAGGCAATTCTTCTAAGGTAGGAACAGGCATTTCAGCTGGAACGGTTAAAATATACTGATAGGTCTCTCCCGCTACTGAATTATCTATCAGTTGAGTGTAAGTTCCGGCAATTTCAGGAAACAAGCCAAAATTAGTTTCTACCCTTGCACGATAATTTCTATTATCTCCTACAACAAAAGTAGCAATACCGTTATTATCAGTATATTGATCACAATCAAAACGGTTGCTGTTTATCCAAACTGCTAAAACTACCCTTGCTCCGTCAACGGTATGTTGATTGGAATCGGTAACTTGAATTACGATTGTAGAAACACCTTCAGAATAACTATCGGTTACAGGAGTTAAAAGTCCATCGGGACGAATTTCAAAAACACTGCCAAAGACAGTTCCCCATCCGTTTTCATAAACGAGAGGATTATTTATATAACCATTTACAGGTTCCCAGGCAACCCAATTTTCGTCCCAAAATTCATTCCAGGTATGGTCTAAAGAATAGGATAAAATGCTGGTGCAGGGAATTAAAGCTAAACGCGCTACGGCAGAAGTTAAATCAGCATATTCTCCACAGCGTCCGATGTGTTTAGTAATAATCCTCACCGGCTGATGAGGACGTTCATTATTGGAAGTAAAACTCATTTGTTGATTTATCCACCACTGAATTGTGCGAATAGCATCATTGCCTATTCCATCACGATTGAAAAGAGTTGCACATTGCATTAAAGTATCTCTAAGTACAGGATAATCTCCTTCCTGAAGATTATACAGATATCCGCGCCAGAATTTTCCTGTAGGTGGAGGAGCTATATTGTTATTATGTGTATTATTGTTTTCAATAACTAGCGGATTGATGTAAGCTGGAATTTCGTCAGTAAGCTTAAGATGAACTATATACCAATAGTAAAGTTCTTTAGGAACCGTAATTTGTTGCATTTGACCTGAATTATCTTTCTTCCAGTAACGGGTTGTGGAATAATAATCTCCTCCGCTGATTGCAGTTCCGGTATCTATAATTTCCACATAAGGTAGCTCCAGAGCAATGGAATAAATCAATTGAGCATTTTCCGTAAAGAGCTCCGGTAAAGCAAAAGCAGAATTTAAATACTGCGGTGAAGAATAAGCAATACAAAAACATATCTCATCTACATAGGGGTCTTGCGTAGAAAGAATTAGATTTGACCAAAGCGTCTGTTTGTCTGCTTCCAATTCAGCTAAAACGGATGCTAACTCTGTCTGAAGCCATAAAGGAGCTTTATTAACTGCCTGAAATGCCGTTTCGGAAAGGCATCCCGGAAAACCAAAGGGCTGAACACTCTGAGAAAAATTCATAAACTGCAAACCATATTGTCCTTTTGCTGGAAGACGAAAGTTCAAATTCAGCTCCTGCAAGGTCTCCCAATTTTTGGATGCTGAATCTGTATCCGTCTTCATTATGGATTCTTCCTGAAGCAATGAGGGCACAGGTTGCGAAATTGAGGTCACTTCTTCCGAAACCTCAATTTCTTTAACAGTAAGTCCTCTCTCTGCAGCAAAAAGAATTGTGCCAATAAGCACAAACAGAATAAAAAAATGTCTTTTCATTCCTTTCCCCTTTATCTTTTTGTTAAGGCAAACAGAGAATGCTGCTCCTCCGCGCAAAGGGTAGACAGAGGATGCCGTTCCTCCTCATATTTTTTTCTCTTAATAAAATCCAACTGCGGAGCTGTAGCAAGCTCCGATTATACAACTTACATAGGAATAACTTCTTCCAGCTTCAGCTAATGAATATTGCGGACAATGCGAAAGCCCAGATTGCTGCCTTGAAAATTGGGAGCAAAACCACCTCGGGCAGTAGAAGAACAGGAATCTATCCCACTATCAAAACTTCCGCCTCTGGCAACGCGATAAACCCCTTTCCCTGCTCCTTTGGGATGAAATTGCTTTTCTTTGTGGTAGCTATCATAATAATCCCAACACCATTCATATACATTTCCACTGAGATCATAAAATCCCCATAGATTAGGAGTTTTAGTAGCTACCGGATGAATTTTGTTATCACTGTTTTTAAAATTCCAAGAAACAGCGTTAGCATCGTTGCTTCCGGAAAATTGTAACTTGTTATAGTTATCTCCACAACGGTTGGCATATTCCCATTCTGCTTCAGTAGGTAAGCGATATCCTGAAGCATTCCAATTGCAGGTAATACTGTATTTCAAGGTATCCAGATTACAAAGATTGTTAGGATCGGTCTTGGATTTATCTATATTATAACAGGGAGTTAAGCCATTTAATATGCTTAAAGTATTACAGAATAAAACAGCTTCATAAAAGGATACATTGGTAACTGGATAATTATCACCTTTAATTTCTGAACGATTGTAACCCATTACATCTTTCCATAATTTTTGTTCAATTTCAGTTTTCGTCATCATAAAAGAAGGGATTTGGACTTCATGACGGGGACGCTCATCTTCACTGCGATTCAGAAATTGGGTTCCCATCTGAAAAGTTCCACCGGAAACATATAGCAAACCATCAGGATATTCGGAAAAATCTGCATTATTAAGAGTAATCTTTACGGTTTCACGGTTATTAATCTTTATTTCTTTACGGTAACAGGAATTTTTATGCAATACTTCCAAAGTGTAAGTTCCTGCCCTAACTGAAGTGTATTTTTTGGCTTTTCCGGCATTCAGTGTACCGAGAAACTTTCCTCCTAAATAGCAATCAGCAGTTAAAGGGCTTTCAATAATTAAAATGCCGGTGCCTGTTGTAACTTTGTTTATGGGTGGGGGTAAGGGAGGGACGGAATTTATTATCGTGGATTGCTTATTTACAGGTAGCTGAAGCTCATCTGGAATGGTTTGTTCCTGCTCCGGAATTTTCTCCCTCTCTTCAAAGTAAGTATCGGGAGCATCAAAATCAAGTGCTGTGGTCTGATTTTTCTTAACATTAACCTTACGCATAATTGTTTCTTTGGGACTAACCAGTTTCAGTTCATAAATTCCAACCTGGATATCTTTGATAGTTGCCTGATCTCCTGCAAACAAACTTTGACAGAATTCACCATCTATATACAAATCCCCGCCAAAAGAGGTCTTTACTTTTATGCTGCCATAACTTGGAGGAACAACAGGTTTGGGCTCTTGAGGAATAGCTGGAGGAATAACAGGAGCAATAGGAGTAACCGGTTCTGCCTTTACAAAATAGAAATCCTGCCTTAAAGTTCCTGTGCTATAGGGTATTTGCCGTTCCTGAGTTTTGATTGCTACTTCGTTACTGACTTTTTGAATAAGATCGGTTATTTTAACTCCAGGGGTTGTAATATTGGCAAGTAAGGATTCTGTGAAAGGACTGTTTCTGCCTTCACCATCAGATGCAGTTCTGCCTTGTTCGGTAGCAAATACTACACATTGAGAACCGGCAGAAACTGTCATTGGGGCTAAACCACTTCTAATGGAACGCGAAAATGCAAAGGGATTATCTCTGCACGCATCTAAAATTACAATGCTTATAGCGGCTCTGCTCAGTTCCTCCAAAAGCATTGAAGTATCATAAGAAAGATAGGCACAACGCGTTGCTGAATCAATATATTCATTCACCGGAATAAGATAATTCTTACCTTCAATTTGAGCTGCATGACCACTATAAAAAAAGACCACTTCATCGGAAGGGGTAAGGGTAGAAACAAATTCACCTACTGCTTTAAAAAAACCTTCCCGATTGAGGTTCGTAAATAAAGAAGCACTAAACCCCATCCCTTTCAGGGCATTATATATATCTGAAGCATCATTTAACGAATTGCGTAATATCTGCTCTTTGTAATCGGCATTTCCAATTACTAATGCTTTGCGCATACCCCATAAAGGGCTTAAACAAACAATAAGCAGAAGAAGAATAATAACTGCGTATTTCACAACCACCTCCTTTACTAAAGTGGTTTTGCTATAAACCTCTTTAAATATAATAATCAATATTGAAGAGAAAGCAAATTGACCTTATCTTAACTCCAGATCATATCCGCCTACAATCTCCAATAGCTTATATTTATCTTATATTACTTTATAATTATTTAGAGAAAAACTGTCAATAGAAAAGTTGAGTTGTCTGGGAAAAATGAAGAATTGAGAAGTCAAACTCCCTGTAAATTAGTAAAATCTGTGTTGCTAATGTGTCATTAGTCATAAACACCATTTAATTTATTGAAGGTTTTGTAGTTATAGAAGCGCTAAGAACTTCTAACTTACAGAGAAATTTTCCAGTTGAGATTTATTTTTCTTATTTCTAATGTGTGTTTCACCTGTTCATTCTACCTTCTTCATTTCTCAAAATAAACATTGACAGTTTTCAGAGCTCTACTTACAGGTAAACTGTTTTATTGATATTATGATAATTGGTATTTAAGGAGGTTTTATGAAACCAGCTCTTGTTTTACTGGTCTTATTGCTGATTTTGTTATCCTCTTGTGAGGAAGCAACCAAAGTTACGGTGCGGGATGATAATCAGGACCAGGTAGCGCATTTAGGACCCGATCCTGATTTACTTGGTAATACGGAATTGTTTTTTATCCCTGGAACTATCCAAGGTTCTGCTATTTGGGTGATTAACGGTCCTGCTGCAAATGTAGGAATAGACATTCGGGATAAAGACAGTTCCAGTTTTATATATTTTGCCGATAGCTATATTGGTTCAGGTTCAAATACTGCACAAACGGGAACTCAGATACCCTGGAATAAATGGATGAAAGTTCGCGTAGTGGTTTATAAATCGGGTCTTTCAGGCATAGTAGTGAATATTATTCAGGCATTGGGTTTGGACTTTTTTGATTCCTTAGAGGACTATATGATTGAGCAGATATATGAAAATGAGGTCTATTTAAGCAAAGATGGAACCCGTCTTACAACTCCAACAAAGTGTTATTACAAGCTTCAGGAATTAAACTTATAAACAGAGAATAACCAGTCATTTCACAGTTATATCTTATTGCTACATTAAGAAAATAGAAAAAGGAAAGGTGCAATTATCATTTTTTAGCAATCAACTATCATAAAGAACTTGACGGATTTGGTATTTAAGGAATAAGAGAATATTTTAAGTAAGTAATAGGAGATAAATGATGGAATTTTATGAATCCCCTTCTATATCAATGACTAAAAGGCAAGAGGAAACTCCTTTAGCTCCTTCAATGAAGATAAGTGAGTGGATAATTGTTTTGATCCTTACCTGCATTCCGATATTAAATCTTATTATGTTAATAATTTGGTCTTTGGATGAAAGAGGAAATCCCAATCGCCGTAGTTTTGCCCAGGCAGTTTTAATTTTTATGGCTATTCTGTTAGTCCTTTCCAGCTTTTATTTAGGACGGATGATTGGTATCCTTTATCAAATAATGGCTTTAATGTAGAAATAAGGAGAAAGTATGAAGTATTTAGATTTGGCAATGAATGCGGCTGAAAAACTCGGTGTAGAATATGCCGATATCCGCATTCAAAAAACAACTGAGCAGGTAATTTTTCTGCAAAACCTATCCCTGAAACATACCAGTAATAATGTTTTGCAGGGATTTGGCATCCGGGTTTTCAAAGATGGTGCCTGGGGTTTTGCGCATAGTAATGTTTTTAGTGATGAGGCAGTTTTAGCTACTGTAAAAAAGGCAGTTGAAACAGCAACCCTTTCTGCAGAAGTAAATAAGACAAAAAAATTGCGTTTAGCCCCGGAAAGAAGTTACATCTCTACTTACAAAACACCCGTTAAAATTGATCCTTTTTCTGTTCCTGTTTCTGAAAAGATAGACCTGATGATGGAAGTGTCACGCACAATGCTTGCTTATGAAGGAATTAAGAAAACCTTATTAATAATGATTATGCATAAGGATGAAAAACTCTTTGCCAGCACTTTAGGAACGCGCTTAGACCTTACTACACAGTTTATCAATCCAATGATTACAGCTGTAGCGGTTACAGAAAGTGACAGCCAAAGCCGCACTTTTGATGAAGGTGGAAGAGCTGTCGGTTGGGAATGGATTTTGGAACTGGATTTGATAGACAAAGCAAAACAGATTGCCGAAGAGGCATTGATTAAAGTGAAAGCCGATACTCTTGGAGCTGAAGAACGTAGGTCTTTAGTTCTTGATCCTAATCATTTGGGCTTAACTATGCATGAAAGCGTTGGTCATGCTACTGAACTGGACAGAGTTTTAGGTTGGGAAGCTGATTATGCCGGTGTTTCTTTTGCCACACCGGAAAAATTGAACAACTATCATTATGGTAGTGAACTGATTAACTTTGTGGGAGATAACACTTTGGAAGGAGGTCTTGCTACTCTCGGTTTTGATGATGATGGAGTTCCCGGACAGAAATGGTATATTATTAAAGACGGTATTTTAAAAGAATATGGCAGCACGCGTGATACAGCTTTGGAAATTGGCTTAATTGCTTCCCGCGGCTGCAATCGTGCCACCTATTATTTTAATCAACCAATTAACCGGATTCCTAATTTATATTTACTGCCTGGAACTAAACCGTTAACTCCGGGTGAACTTATTGCCGATACAGAAGATGGTATTTATATTCAAGGTAGAGGAAGTTATTCTATAGACCATCATCGCATAAATTTCCAGTTTGGCGGTGATTTCTTCTGGGAAATTAAGAATGGTAAACTGATTCGTCCCCTGAAGAAAGTTATTTACAAATCCTGCAATCCTGAATTCTGGAATAGCTGTGATGCTATTTGTGATGAGCGTTTTTGGCGTCCTTTCGGAGTTGTTAATTGTGGAAAAGGTCAGCCCCCACAAACAGGAAGAATGACTCATGGTTCCTCAACAGCAAGATTTCGTAATATCCGCGTAGGAGGTTCACAATGAATAGCGAAAAAATAGTGCAATATATTCAGAAACACTGTATTGCAGATGACTGGACACTGAATATTACTAAAGATGACAGCCACGAAACACGCTTTGCTCAAAATGTTATCACTCAACATATTGCCGGTGCAATGAAGGAAATTTCCTTAAGCGTTTCTTTTGGCAGTAAAGCAGGCAGCTGCACTGTAAATCAGGATGATGAAGAAAGTTTGGCATACCTTGTTAAAACAGCTGAAGAAATTGCTAAACTGGCTCCCGAAGACCCTGAATTTGTTCCTTCCGCAGGCAAAATGGACATTCCAGAGATTGTAAATTGTGATCCTCAAACCAAAGCACTGGAACCTAAACAATTAGTAGATATTGTTCAAAACAGCATCAATAGAGCCAAAACTTATGGAGCAACAGTTTCCGGTTTGACTGAAAAGCATATTGAAACCAACGGTCTGTTTACTAAAAATGGATTTAGCGGTGAATATGAAAAAAGTGATTTCGGCCACTCTATGACTCTGAAAAAAGATGAAGTAGAAACAAAGGTTGCCTACGAAGCCAAAAACTTTGCCGCTTTTAACCTGGAAACCCTTTTGGAAAAACTGTTCAATCAAGCATCTACTCTTGCCGTAAAACAGACATTTGAACCCCAAAAAATCGCTGTCCTTTTAAGACCTCTTGCCCTCCAGGAACTATTTTGGTTTATGGGATGGATGATGGACCGCCGCTATGCCGATGAAGGTATTACTCCTTTTACTGACCAACTTGGAAAGCTCTTCTTGGGAGAAAAATTCAGCTGGTTTTCAACCTACAAACAACCAACACTTTTAGCTCCGCCTTTCACTTCCGATGGCATAATTGCAGAAGAAATTCCCTGGGTGGAAAAGGGTGTATTAAAAAATCTTTCCACCAGCCGTTATTGGGCTAAAAAGATTGGCAGTAAACCCTGTAATAATTATAATATGTTCATTCCTGGTGAAGGTTACACTGAAGAAGAAATGCTGCAAATGGTTCCCCGCGGACTTATTGTAAATAGCTTTTGGTATATTCGTAGCGTAGATGTGAAAGCAGGAGAATTTACAGGAACCACGCGCGACGGTGTTTGGTATTTTGAAAATGGAAAAATTCAATATGCCGTAAATAATCTGCGCTTTAATGAAATTCCTCATACAGCAACTAAAAGAATTATTGCTACAGGCATCAGTGAGCTGGCAAATCCTAGTTCTTTGTTGCCTGCAATGCTGATTGATAACTTCAATTTCGTAGACAAGACCTCTTTTTAGAAGAAATAAATTGACAGAAATTTGAGAATTAAAAACTAGTGTTTGAAATGCGATTCAACATTCGCCCTAAGCCGATTCCTTTTATTTCGGGAGTGCCTTTGGACCAGAATGTTCGATCCCGTTAATAAAAGGAGATGTCAAATGCCAGACAGAATACTCATTTGCCAGGACTGCTCCAGAGAATTCGTTTTCACCGAAGGTGAACAGGAATTCTATAAGGAGAAAGGTCTTCAAAACGAGCCAAAACGCTGCCCCGATTGCCGTAAAGCAAAAAAGGCACAGTTTAATCGTAACAGACGTAGACAATCTAATTAGATAGTTTCTAATCTGTTAACGCCACTGCTTAAATGTAGTGGCGTTTTTGTTTTCAATCGTAAAATAGTGAGATGGAGAGATGGCGAGATGGCGAGATGGCGAGATAGAAAGTCAGGAGTCATTAGCGCTTATATTATTTTGTTCCTTACGATATCTTTCATAGCGCTTATGACTCGTGACGACACTGTAAACCAATCAAAAATCAAATCTGTGTAATCTGCGAGAGATGGTCGTCACGAGTCCTCACTGCCAAACAAATTAGTTCATAGTGTAAAAGTTATTTCGGCAGTGACGACTCCTGACTTCCTATCTCGCTATCTCGCCATCTCGCCATCTCACTATTCACAGTTTCAGCAGTTTACGCATAAAGGTTCGTTCCTGGGTTTTAACCACCATCAAATATATTCCGGAAGTAGTATTACGCTGTTTATTATCCAAGCCATCCCAGGAAAGGTGATGAATACCTGTTTCCAGATACAGGTAATCATTGTTTCTAATCAATTGTCCCTTAATGTTATAAACCTTAATTGTAACAGGGGCAGGGGAAGATATTTTTAATTCCAGATAAACAGAATTGCCGAAAGGATTGGGGTAAGCGTTTAAATATTCAATTTGTTCAGGTGGAAGAGGAGGTGTTTCAGGTTCAGTAAAAGGCATTATCAGAACAGCAGGACCAAAAATCTGATTAAAACCATTGCAGGAAATTGATTCTAACCAATAATACAAAGTATCGGACAAAACAGTTTCCGAATCGTAATAGTGATAATTATTTCCCGTTGCACCACCCGTTGCAGGAATAATTACAGAATTCAGTTTAAGCGCATTAGAAAAAGAAGAATTGCAGCTCCGGTAAAGATTATAGCCCAGCAGATTAGTTTCGGAGGCAGTATTCCAAAAAACAGTTGCCCCGTTAGAGTAAGTAGCATAAAAAGCAGTAAGTTCTACAGGCAGAGTAACTTCTTCTGCAGTAAAGAAATCCATTATGCGAACGATAAGATTTTCTCTGGTATTAGGAAATGAGCCATCCGTCAATTCGCTCAAAGCATAGCTGAATACAAAACTGCGTTGATCATAGCCACCGGCACAAACAACTGCAACACATCCGTAATTACTTTCTTCAAATGCACTTCTGGCATAAGGATAAAGCTCTGTAAAGCGGTCTATATAGTCCACTTTAGTTTGCGAAGAAGATGTAAACAGCATTCCGGAAGAAGGTGTATAAGAAACACCGCTAAGGTTATCAATTGCATTAGTTATGCCATCCTCAGCACTGATTATTCCTAAGAGGGGCCAGAGAACTTCGTAGGCATCAAGTTCACCTTGAATATCCGGAAGATAGTAAGTTAAATCAAAACCGACAACATCTACTCCTTCAATATATACCCTGCCTCCGGAAAGTAAATAGTTATAAAGGGCATTAAACATATAGGTTTTATCAAAGCGAACAATATTACTGCCCACAGCTCCAAAACTTAAAAAGACCGCCTCAAAGCTATAAAATGATGAAGGAAATGTAGTTCCGTAAGTGCAGGTGTAACCCAGGTTTTGTAAAGTGTTTTTGATAAAGGTTCCGCTCATATCTCTACCGCCGGAAACACCTTCCCAGATAAAAATTCCCCCGGCATTAATAAGAATGCTGAAGGAAAGGTTATTTCCTGCCACAACAGGTAAATCAGCAGTTGTCTGCAAATTGAAAGTTACATATTGGGAAGTAGCAGTTGGCAGAACATAGATGCTAAAGACCTCCTCCAAAGTTATATAATCATCAGCAGGAATGTTTTGATTGTGGCTACCGGAAAGGATATTTACATAAGGATTGGTAGTAGAAAGAGTAAAAATGCCGTTAGCAGAATATTCACCGTAACTGTGTAAAAGAAGATTTACGGAAAATGTTTCCCCGGGTTCCACAGCTAAATTTCCATTAGCATCCGTAGCACCTCTATTTTCTATTAATGTAAGGCGGATTTCTTCATCGGGAAGAGGATTATCTTCTTGTAAAGCACGCCGGGCATTCAGTTTGCCTTCTCCCAGGAGATTTTCTTTGCCAGGATTATTGGCATCCACATCATCGCAGCTACCTTTAATTCTATTTAGAAGATCATTTTGGCTAATGTCGGGAAGGTAGGATTTTATTAGACCTGCTAAAGAGCTTGCTATCGGGCTGGCATAAGAAGTAGCATTACTAACTGTAGTATAACCACTTGCAGTTACAGTGCCGATTGAGCCGGTAGGAGAACCTACATCCACGTAAGAGCCATAACTGGAAACTGATGATTTTACCCCGTTATTTTGTAAAGCTGCTACTGCCAAAACATTTTTATAGGCAGCAGGATAAACAGGAATAGTATTATTACTGTTACCGGCAGCTGCAACTATCACCGAACCCAGAGAATAAGCATAATTGATAACTTCCTGGTATGCTTGCGAATAAGTAGTGCCACCCCAACTGCAATTAATGATATCAGCTCCATTTTCAGCAGCATAAATAATACCGTTATAGCCATAATAAATGGAACTTGAACCCTGATAACTACAGGAAACAGGCATCAAAGTTAAATTCCAGGCAAGGGAACTGACCCCGATTGTATTGTTTGTTCGGGCAGAAGCAATCCCGGAAACGGTTGTGCCATGACCACTACTTTCATAAGGATTATTGGATTCGCCTCCACTACTGGTGAGCATAAAATCCCAACCAATAAGATCATCAATCTTTCCATTTCCGTCATCATCAATTCCATTCAAGTCACCTGAATCCATAACCCAAGTGCTTCCGTTATAATAAATTGTGTAACCGTTGTGGTTGGCATCTTCAACCAAATTTTGCCAAATATTTTCTGCCAAATCAGGATGAGTCCATCTACAACCGGTATCTACGAGAGCAATTATTACAGGAGAAGTTCCATTTTCACCTTGATGAATATCCCAGGCAGCTTCTGCTTCCAGAGATGCAAAATAGAGGGATTCTGCATAGTGCTCATCATTAGGGATAGCAAAAACCGCATCAGGATAAATAACTTCCGCATATTGCACATAAGGGTCTGAAGATAGCAGATTTACAACTGCCTGCGGGGGATAGGAACTTTGCACTTCAAAGATAAGAGAAAGCTCACATTCTTCTCTTTTTTGCGGTGATATAAGGAATTTAGAGTTTATAGAAGAGACCTGCAATTTTTGCAGTTTTTCATCTATAGACGCAATTCCTGTGCGATTATAGGACTTTTGCAAGGCAGAACGATATTCCGGTTTCAGCTTAAAAATAGCTGTTCCTGAATTTTCACTAAAATCAGCAGCAAAAAGACCAAATGCAATCAATAATGTTAAAAAAACAGTAAAATACTTCATTTTATCCTCCTAAAAAACGGATTCTCGTCTCCGCGGAAAAATACCTTTATTTTCTTTTCCGAAACGGGGAATGATATGCAGATGAAAATGGGGAATACTTTGTCCTGCCACAGAACCGCAATTCATAGCTAAATTGTAACCACGCGGCTCATATTTTTCTTCCAACACCTTTTTCACAGAAAGCGTTATTGCGTGTAAAGAAACCAATTCTTCCGGACTTAAAGTAAAATAATCCGGTGTATGACGCTTGGAAATAATCAAAGTATGACCTTTGCTAACAGGATATTTATCCCAAATTGCAAAGAAATGTTCATTTTCTGCCAGATAAACTGAGCAGTCAAGATTACAAAATTCACACGGCATAAGCTGTTACCTCATTCCTATATTATAATGCATTTTTTCAACTTAGCCATAATAATATTTGACGGGGAATAAAATCAAGCTCGCTGCTTGCATTGTTTCAATATTGGCTATCCGTTACATAAACCGGCTGAAATTTATTTGTGAATAAATCAGGTAGGGAATCTCTGTATACCTTTAACTCATTATCATATTATATGATTAGCCCTATATTTTGCCCTTATTGGTTCAAGATGTGTATCTGCTTATTATATAGTAGATCAAGTAACGACCCCGTAACACTTCCGTAACACTTCCGTAACTTCGTTACGGGGTTGTTACGGAAGTGTTACCTGGTTATTAGAGGATTAAATTGGAAGGTTGAGCTCCCCGTTAACCACAATAAAAGTAAAAAGTCATTTGCGCCTTCATATTTTAATTTGCAACGATATTCTTACAGGTGAAATATTACTCCTGAGGGCTATAATTATTTAAATATGAATAAAATAGTCCTTATTAGCCCTCCCTGCCAATTAAATTAGGGAGAAAGGTGAAATTTATTTCAGTAGTGACGACTCCGGACTTATATAGATTGTTCTTATATTTCCTGAAAATGCTAACCGATAAAGACAAGATGTTGTTATCCCGGATGTCGGTTTAATATTTTTCTTGCAGTAAAAGCATTGTTTAAAAAGAATAGTTTTATAGAGGCAATTGCGCTTCTTAATTTTGAGGAGAAAGAAATGAAATATAAAGTCCCAACCCTTTTGGCAATATGTTTATTGTGGATAATGTCCTTAATATCTGCCCAGCCCGATCCCAATGCTTTAGTTGGTAAAATTGGAGACCGGGAATACAAGTACAAAAAATTTAATGACGGATTTAAAGCATATCTGCAATATTATAGTAAAGGTAAAGTGTTAACTAAACAGGATAGCATTAGATTGAATAATCAATACTGGGAAGAACTTGTCGGAATATATGTGTATGACCAGGCAATAAAAGCCGGCAAAATTAAGGTTACAGATGCTGAACTGGAAGCAGAAATCAAGAAAAATGTGCCCGCAGAAATTAAACAAATTAAGGATTTTCAAACTAACGGCAAATTTGATAAAGCCAAATATGAACAGGCATTAAAAGAGCATCCTGATTTTAAACGGGAAGTTATGAATTATTCCCGTGATCTATATTCCTATAATAAGCTGATTAAGACCGTTAAAAATGAAGTTAAAGCCAACCCGGATAGCGTGAAAAATGCCTGGCTGAAAGAAAATGATTATGCCAGCGCCAAAATTATCCACTTTGATTACAATAAATTGACTGATATAAATGTAACCGATGAAGAAGCCAGAATCTTTTATGAAGCCCATAAAGATGAATTTAAAAGAGAAAATGGACGCAGCTATCTTGTGGCTCGTTTTGCCGGTAATTTGAGCAAAGCAGAAAATGCAGAACAACAGGCAAAAGAAAATAAAACTTTAAGCACAGCTCTTTTTAACCGGGCAAAAGAAATTGGTTTACAAAAGGCAGCAGAAGAAATGAACATTACTGTGGAAGAAAGTCCTTATTTTAATAAACAGGATCAAATAATTCCCTATATAGGTCGTGCTCCCGATTTGATTTCTTTTGCTTTCAATAATCCCGTTGGTTCTATTCCGGATATTTTTTATGCACCCACCGGTGATATACTGGTTGTAGAGCTGAAAAGTGAAATACCTGAATATTACATTGATTTTGAGATTAAAAAACAGGAAATGATAATCCGGGCAAATCGCGCTAAACGAATGTTCACAATGGATAATTATGTGCAGGATTTTATGCAAAAAGAAACCCCGGAAACATATTTAGCTGCCGCAACAAGGGATAGCATTGCTATTATTGAAGCGGAAAAAGTTTTGGCTGATAACGAAATAAAACCCTTAGGCAAAATCCCTGCTTTGAATACTGCAATTTTAAATACTCCCGTGGGCTCTTTCACTCCTCTCATAGAAAATGAAAAACACTGGTATCTTGCCCTCGTTACAAAACGCCAATATCCGGATTTAACTCTCTGGGAAAAAAATAAAAAGAATATAATTGCTGATGCCGAGGCAAAATTACAAGAAGATCACCTCAATCAATGGTATCTTGAACAACGCAGGAAAGTTCAGATAATTGATAACCGAAAGAATTTTTATGAATTGCAAATGCAGATGAAATTGTAGAGGATTATGAGGGCGAGAGGTCTTGAGGTCTTGAGGTCTTGAGGTCGAGAGGTCTTGAGGTCTTGAGGTCGAGAGGTCAAGAGGTCGAGAGGTCAAGAGGTCGAGAGGTCTTGAGGTCGAGAGGTCTTGAGGTTTAACACGCTCTGAACAGAGAAAACATTAATAAAATTATAAATCTTTTATCCTGTAAATCCCTTAAATCCTGTTCATCCCATACCTATTCTTTAATCCTGTAAATCCCTTAAATCCTGTTCATCCCATACCTATTCTTTAATCCTGTAAATCCCTTAAATCCTGTTCATCCCATACCTATTCTTTAATCCTGTGAATCCTGAAAATCCTGTTCATCCCATAGCTATTCTTTAATCCTGTGAATCCTGAAAATCCTGTTCATCCCATACCTATTCTTTCATCCTGTAAATCCAGAAAATCCTGTTCATCCCATAGCTATTCTTTAATCCTGTGAATCCTGAAAATCCTGTTCATCCCATACCTATTCATTCATCTATGTTATCTGTGAAATCTGCAAGCTCCTGCATTTTTCAGATTTTGATTGACGAACCTTCTATGCCTCTTAAAATGGAATAAATATTACATAATGGACTACATAATGAAGAGATTAATTATCCTCTTAATTCTGCTGGCAGGATGTTTTGGACTTAGTGCCCAAACCGGACTTTTTAACTTAAGCTTTGCTATTCCTATTGAAGAAGCTGATTCCCTTCTTGCTTTAAGTGACTTTTACACTCCAAACATAAATGATAACTTAGTGCGCTATTATCCTGAAAACAGCGATTTTGTAGAGGCAATTCTGGTGTTTGTAGAGCCCCAAACAAGGCGTATAATTGGCTGGTTCATAAAATACAATCCTGATAATTCTGAAGAAAATGATGCTTATGTGCTTCAGACCTTACAGGAAATGCATGGCAAAACTAATCATTTTGACGAAGAAACACAACAACTTATCTGGTTTTTATCCACTACCCGCAGTGTGCATATAATGTATGCTGATGATAACAGTTTAACAGTCCTCTATTATGATTCTTATTTTCGTGAACTTTTTCACATCAACGATAAAACAGCTCCTCTAAAAGATTCTGAAACTGAAAATAATACTATACCTGAGAGCTCTGAACCTTCACCTTCTTCTGAAGATGCAAGATAGTTAGTTGTATAAAAAATTATTCATACTATTTACAGAATACTGTGTAGCAATAAATAGCTTGACTGATTAAGGCATTTATTTTTTTAAGAAATAGATATGAATTTGGAGCAAAAATGAACATACATTTCCGTGATGTCCAAAGTGGTAGTGTTGAAGCCAGAGCAATTATAGAAATTGCGGATGGCGTTTTTTTAAATGAGGTTACCATTTTGAATATTGATGGTGAAATAGTAGTGGAATTTCCCCGTAAGAGTTTTGTCGGTAAATTCAAACACACTTACTATATAGATATAATTACTTTTGAAGATAATGATAAGCGCATCGTGTGGGAATTGGAGATTAAAGATGCCTACAGGGAATGGCGTAAAACCAACAAGAAAGTGCTAATTTACGAAGAAAAATAAAAAAAGAAAAGGAGGATCATAAAATGATCACCGATTTGCAAAACATCCTGTCTACCAACATTAAGGGTATGAAGCGTTCTGCTATCCGGGAACTATTAAAGTTTCTCGGTCAACCCGGTTTGATTTCATTTTCCGGTGGTTTTCCCAGCCCTCTTACTTTTCCGGTGGAAGAGCTGAAAAGCATTATTGCTGAAGTTATGGAAAAAGAAGCTGCTTTTGCACTTCAATATGGAACAACTGAAGGTGATGATTTATTAAGGACTATGCTGGCTAATCGTTATAAAGCCAATGGCATAGAGGTTACAAAAGATAATATCATTATCACAACTGCTTCCCAACAGGCATTAGACCTGATTTCCAAAATGTTTATTGACCCGGGTGATGATGTAATCGTTGGCTTGCCTTCCTATTTAGGAGCACTTCAGGCATTTGGTTCTTATGGAGCTAATATGATTGGAATTCCTATGGATGATGAAGGTGAAGACCCGAACCTGATGGAAAAGGCATTAAAAGACCTTGCCGCCAAAGGTAAAAAGCCCAAATTTATTTATCTGATTCCTGATTTTCAAAATCCTGCCGGAATTACTATGAGTGAACGCAGGCGGAAAGAAATGCTGGAATTGGCTCATAAATATGATGTTCTGATTTTGGAAGATAGTCCTTATCGTGAACTTCGCTATGAAGGTGAAACCCAAAGAACACTTTATGAACTTGATGGAACAGGTCAGGTTGTTATTTTAGGCACTTTCAGCAAAATCTTCTGCCCGGGTTTCAGAATTGGCTGGGTTGTGGGTCATCCTGATGTTTTAGATAAAATTGTTGTAGGAAAACAGGCAACCGATTTATGCACTCCCCCCTTCACTCAAAGAATAGCTGCCCGCTATATGGAAAAGGGCTATCTTGACCCTAAAATTGCGGAAATAGTGAAAATGTATTCCGTTAAACAAAAAGTGATGCTGGAATCCCTGGAAAAATATATGCCCGAAGAAATGAAATGGACTCACCCTCAAGGTGGTTTGTTCTTAATGGTTACAGGACCTGAAGATTTAGATACTAATGCTCTATTACTGGAATGCATTAAAGAAGCAAATGTGGCTTATGTGGCTGGAAACAGTTTCTTCTGCAATGGCAAGGGCTATAATACTATGCGCCTTAATTTCAGCTATGAAAGCATAGAAACTAATATTGAGGGTTGCAAACGCCTGGGTGGTTTCTTCAAAAAGGTCTTGCAAAAATAATTCAGTATTGGAGGAAAGAATGTCCAAAAAAGTCGAAAAAGACCGTATGGGCATGATTATACGCGAAGAAGATACTCCTGAAAAAATGGAAGTAGAAATAACGGAAATAAAAGCTCCCTGTGATAAGGATTCACCTGTCCTCATCTATTATAACTGGTGCAAAAAATGTGGAATCTGTGTAGCTTTTTGTCCAACCGGCTGCCTGGGAAGAAAAAGTGACGGCTCACCTTATGTGCAGGCACCCGAAAAATGTACTCATTGCGAGAATTGTGATCGGCTTTGCCCTGATTTTGCTATAACCGGTGCCAAGGAACGCTAAAGGAATTTATGATGACAGAAAAAGAAATAAGTAAACAGACCAAACATAAGACCCCATCCGATAAAGCATCACTGGCTGCAAAACCGGAAAGTAAACTGGAAGAAATTCAGGCAAAACACGAACGCAAAACAATTCTGATGCAAGGCAACGAAGCAGTTGCTTACGGAGCTTTGGATGCAGGAGTGAATTTCTTTGCCGGCTACCCGATTACTCCTTCAACGGAAATTGCTGAAATTTTAGCTGCAGAACTGCCTAAAAGGAATGGCGTCTTTGTTCAAATGGAAGATGAGCTTGCCTCTATTTGTACTATAATTGGTGCCTCTTTGGCAGGAGCAAAAGCTTTAACAGCTACCAGCGGACCTGGTTTTTCCCTAATGCAGGAAGGAATCGGTTTTGCCAAAATTACGGAAACACCTTGCGTTGTTGTTGATGTCCAAAGGGTCGGACCAAGCACAGGAATGCCTACAAGTCCTGCCCAGGGAGATATGATGCAATCCAAATGGGGTTCGCATGGTGATTCTCCAGCTATAGTTCTTTATCCCGATTCCGTGAAAGAGAGCTATGAATTAACTATCCGGGCTGTGAATTTAAGCGAAAAATACAGAACTTGCGTTATTTTACTGCTGGATGAAGTGATTGCTCATATGCGGGAAGCAGTTTGCCTTCCTGATATTGCTAATGTGAAAATTATCAATCGGATTAAACCAACTGTGCCACCTCAATGGTATAAGCACTATGATGAAAACCAAAAATACCTTTCCCCTCTTGCCAGTTTTGGTGAGGGCTACCGTTTTCATGTTACCGGTTTAACTCACGATTCACATGGCTTTCCTACTAATAAACCTGGCGAGGCAGCTGAAATGATGGAACGCCTGCGAAAAAAAATATCTTATAATATTCGTGACCTCGTGCAGATTGAAAGTTACCAGATGGAAGATGCCAAAATCGCTATTTTTGCTGCCGGTATCTCTTCCCGGGCTGCTAAAGCTGCAATTGCCTCAGCCAGAGCTGAAGGTATTAAAGTTGGACTTTTAAGACCTTTAACTATTTGGCCCTTCCCGGATGACGCTGTGCGGAAAATGCTCCGGAATGTGGATACAGTTATCGTTCCGGAACTTAATCAGGGTCAATTAATCCACGAAGTAGAGCGACTGACTAAAGGAAAAAGTGACGGCGGATTGATTCCTATTAACAAAGTAAGCAGCGAATTGATTACTCCCAATGAAATTCTGAACAAAATCAAGGAGGTTTGCTAAAATGGCTAATATACCGCAACGCATTGTTCATGAATACCTGCGTCACGATAAGAAATTTCCTCATGTCTGGTGTGCCGGATGCAGTAATGGCATTGTTTTGGGTGCCATAATTCGTGCTGTTGCCTCTTTGAATATAGACCGCAACGATATTGTAATGGTTTCCGGCATTGGCTGCTCTTCCCGGATGCCTGTTTATGTAGATTTTAATACACTGCATACTTTACATGGACGCAGTATTGCTTTTGCCACAGGTGTTAAACTGCATAAACCGCATTTGAAAGTGATCGTTGTAACCGGAGATGGAGATTGTGCTGCTATCGGAGGTAATCATTTAATCCATGCTGCCCGCAGAAATATAGACCTGAAAGTAGTGATGATTAATAATAATATTTATGGGATGACAGGTGGACAGTGCAGTCCTACTACTCCTCATAATGCTTATGCTACTACTGCTCCTTATGGAAATATAGAGCCCGATTTTGATATCTGCAATCTGGCTATGGGTGCCGGCGCTACTTTTGTTGCCAGAACAACAGCTTTCCATGTTCAGGAAATGCAATCAATGATAAAAGAAGCTCTTCAGCATCCTGGTTTTTCATTGATAGAAGTAGTCAGTGCTTGCCCTGTAATCTATGGACGCTTAAACAAAAAAGGTGGCGCAGCTCAAATGCTGAAGGACTTCAGAGATAATTCCCTTCCCCTGGCAGCTGTGGAAAAACTGCCCCCGGAAAAAGTAGAAGGGAAAATCATCCGGGGTATTTTACGCAAAGAAATCCGTCCTGAATTCACTGCTGAATATGCTGCTCTGTGTAAAAGAGTGCAAACTGAGAGAGGTGAATAATGGCTAAAACATTTGAAGTTCGCCTTTCCGGAAGTGGAGGTCAGGGTTTAATCCTGGCTGGTATCATTTTAGCTAAAGCTGCGGTCTTGGAAAACAGAAAAGTTACTCAGACGCAAAGTTATGGTCCTGAATCAAGAGGCGGCTATTCGCATGCCGATGTGATTATTAGTGATAAGGAAATATACTTTCCAGAAGCAACGAATATTAATTGTCTGCTGGCTTTAACTCAGGAAGCATGTGACAAGTTTCTTTTTGACTTGTGCGAAAACGGAATCCTGATTATTGATACTACCTTCGTTAAAAACCTGGCTATGGTAGCTGAAAATACCTACGAAATTCCTTTCACGGAAATTGCCCAGGAAAAATTAGGCAGTCCTATTTCTACTAATATTATGGCACTTGCTTTCCTGGTAAAAATAACAGGAATCGTAAAAGAAAGCTCTCTAAAAAAGGCAATAGAGGAAACAGTAAAGCCCGCATTTGTAGACCTGAACCTGAAAGCAATGCAGATTGGCTTTGAGTTGGCAAAAAAATAGGGAAGAACGATGTCCCCGTCGTTCAAAACTTCCGGAAGAACGACATCCCTGTCGTTCAAAGCTCCGGAAGAACGACATCCCTGTCGTTCATTATGATCCAGTTATGTCAGGAGTCGTCACTGCCGAAATGGTTACTTTGCTATCCGCAAACATTTTTGGCAGTGAGGACTCATGACACCTTGAACCACAATTCATTATAGGAGATTATTGATGCTTAAACATATCAGTCACATTGGCATCGCAGTTAAAGACCTTCAAGCAGGAATTGCCTTCTACGAAAAATTGGGCTTGAAATTAGAAGGGATTGAAGAAGTTCCTTCCCAAATGGTTAAAGTTGCCTTTTTCCCTTGTGGAGATACAAGAATAGAATTGCTTTGCCCTACTTCAGAAGAAAGTCCTATTGCCAAATTTATAGAAAAAAAGGGAGAAGGAATGCAGCATATTGCCTTTGCTGTTGACGATGTTGAAGATGCTCTAAAACAGGCAAATGAACTTGGTTTAGTCCTAATTGATAAAGAACCTCGCCCCGGAGCACATCATTCGGATATTGCCTTCCTGCATCCCAAATCCAGTTTGGGGGTTTTGATAGAATTTTGTCAGGAACACAGCTAATGCTAAACAGGTGAAAAAAGTTAACGGGTTAACAAGTGAACAGGTTAACAGGTGAAAAAGGTTAGCGGGTTAACAAGTGAACAGGTTAACAGGTGAACAGGTTAACAGGTTAACAGGTTAACAGGTGAAAAAGGTTAACGGGTTAACAGGTTAACAGGTTAAAAGGTGAAAAAGGTTAGCGGGTTAACAGGTTAACAGGTGAAAAAAAGTTAACGGGTTAACAGGTGAAAAAAGTTAGCGGGTTAACAAGTGAACAGGTTAACAGGTGAAAAAGGTTAGCGGGTTAACAAGTGAACAGATTAACAGGTGAAAAAGGTTAACGGGTTAACAGGTTAACAGGTGAAAAAGGTTAACAGGTTAACAGGTGAAAAAGGTTAACGGGTTAACAGGTGAACAGGTTAACAGGTGAAAAAAGTTAACAGGTTAACAAGTGAACAGGTGAACAGGGAGATAAATATCGTCGCAAATCCTGATATGGGTAACCGAAGCTCGCTGAAGCTCCGTATTTTGCATTATTTTTTCTCGCGGAGGAATAGCATCCTCCGACTATACAAATAAAATCCCCAAAATCCTGCAAATCCTGTTCATCCCCTTCCTATTCTCATTTTTTATTTGCGTCATCTGGGTCATCTGCGTGCACCATTTTTTCTCTCCGCCCTCAGCCCTCAGCTAATATCATCCTGTTCATCCCATACCTATTCTTTTATCTGTGTTATCAGTGTAATCGGTGAGAGGCATTTTTTCTGCCAAATCTGCGTGAAATCCTTGACAGATTTCCCCCCTCCAAAAATCTGCATTCATACATATTATTATAGGAGAAAAAATGTACGCCATCGTTGAAATTAATGGATTTCAGTATAGGGCTGAAAAAAACGCTGTGCTTCGCGTTCCCTATCTGAAAACAACGGAACCTGGCAATACCCTGACATTTGACAAAGTTCTTCTGCTGCGTGAGGAAGAAGAAATAAAAGTCGGTCAACCCGTTGTTGAAGGCGCCAGCATAATTGCAGAAGTAATTGAACATGGTAAAGGTGAAAAAAAGGTTATTTACCATCATAAACGCAGGAAAGGTTACCGTGTGAAAAAAGGTTATCGCGAAAGTTACACAGACCTGCGGGTCAAGGATATTTTGGTTTAAAAAAGGGGTAAAAAATGGCACATAAAAAAGGTGTGGGAAGTTCCAGAAATGGACGCAACAGCAATCCCAAATATCGTGGGGTTAAAAAACACGCCAGTGAAATTGTTTTAGCTGGTAATATTATTGTTCGCCAGAAAGGAACAAAAATACATCCCGGCAAAAATGTCGGCATTGGCAGGGATTTTACTATCTACAGTTTAATAGATGGCAGTGTTGAATTTTCAACCGGAAGAGAAGGCAGAAAGTATGTTAGTGTGCAACCGATGAATGAATTAAGTCAGGATTCGTAATCACTGATATAACTCTACTCCAAGATGCAAATTTATTTAGCGATGAGGACTAATGACGACCATAATGAAGAATGTAACAGGCAAATATAAAAGGACTTGAGAGAAAAGTAACAAAATCAATTTCGGTGGCTGCAGGGGTTCTCGGTGTAAATAATACTGGAAGGAGAAAAGATGGGAGCTCAACAAATACTTCTGCTCATACTTAGTATAATAATCA
Organism: Candidatus Cloacimonas sp.; assembly: GCA_023227825.1. Classification (GTDB taxonomy): domain Bacteria; phylum Cloacimonadota; class Cloacimonadia; order Cloacimonadales; family Cloacimonadaceae; genus Cloacimonas. The sequence continues at coordinate 131,365 of JALOCJ010000007.1, forward strand.
TCGGAACGACCATTATTGTAGGAATCACTTTATATAAGGATCAAGCATATACTGCAAATAAAACTGCTCTTGTTGCAGAAGCTAAAAATTATGGTAATCAAGTTATTCGGTATTACAAAGACCTTGCTTCTCAAAATAATGATAATCTATCCGTAGCTTCTGTAGATACAACTATGCTGAAAAAGTATCTGGGTTGGGAAGACAATTACCTAAATACGAAGGCAGGAACTTTTAACCTTACTTCTGTTTCTGATTCTTCCGTAATTATTACAGGATATGCAAAAGCCCGAAAGAAAGGCAAAAATCCTAAAGTTATTGTTACTGTCACTTTCCCCGAAGGAAAAATGGATGTAGGGGAAAGTGATGAAGCACTTAGGTAAAAAAAGGTGATTGTGCTTGACATAAAAAGCCAATTTCAAGATTTGAACAATATAAAAAAAGTCCGGTTTTGGAGGTAATAATGGAAATCCGGGATGATTTATATTACACGGAAACCCACGAATGGATACATTTGGATGGTGAAATAGCCACAATTGGTATCAGTGATTTTGCTCAACATGAGCTTGGTGATATTGTTTTCGTAGAGCTTCCTGAAGTAGGACAAAAAGTAGCAGCCAGTGAACCTTGTGGTTCAATTGAAGCCGTGAAGGCAGTGGAAGACCTTATCAGTCCTGTAAGTGGCAGAGTAGAAGAAAAAAACATTGATCTGGAAGACAGTCCTGAGCTCATCAATAAATCACCCTACGAAGAGGGTTGGCTATTTAAAGTTCGGATGTCCAATCCGGAAGAATTGGAAAATCTGCTTTCTGCCGCTGAGTATCAAAAAATAATTCCCTAAACCAATTTAGCGTATAATACTATCTTGTGATTACGAAGGACAATCACTTTCTGATAATACTTTCTGCTCCTTCCGGAGGAGGGAAAAGTACCATCTTAAACGAAGTCCTGAAAGTTGCCGAAGATATAGATTATTCCGTTTCTTACACCACACGCAAGCCAAGAGGAACAGAACAAAATGGCATCCATTATCATTTTGTTACCGAAGAGGAATTTCAAAAACGCATTAGCGAGGGTGACTTTTTAGAGTATGCCAAGGTCTTCGGAAACTGGTATGGCACTTCCAAAAGTTTTATTAGAAACCGTTTAGCGGTAAAGCATCATGTTATTTTGGATATTGATGTTCAGGGTGCTTCGTTAATCAGTTCAACAGATATTCCCTATGTGAAGATATTTATTTTGCCCCCTTCAATGGAAGTGTTACATCAGCGTTTAGTTTTAAGAGCTACGGATAGTGAAGAGGAAATTGCCAAACGCCTTCAAATTGCCAAAGAAGAAGTTGCTTTTATACCTCAATATGACTATCTTGTTATTAACGATAAATTAGAAATAGCGGTTCAGGATGTTTTAGCTATTATCCGGGCTGAAGAAAACCGTGTCTGCCGCTATCATCATCCCGCGAGGGATTTTATATCTACAGGAGAAAACAGATGATCAATGAAAAACTTGAGAGCTTTCTGGAAAGAACGGATATGAATTATTTGTTCTGTCTTTTAGCTCAATTGGAAGCGCACCGCTTACTTCAATTTCCGGCTTATGTGAAACAGAAATTTGAAGATAAAATTACCATTATGGCTATGAATCATGTAGCTGAAAATGAAGTACCGGATTATATTACGGAACTTGCAGAAGCTGAACTTGCTGCAGCACAGGAAAGTCCTTTCCTGGAAGAAGAAGGTGTTGAAGAAGAAGAGACAGTTGATGATTCTAAAAAGTTCATAGAAGAGCTTACTGAAACCAGAAATTATGAAGAAGAAGAAGAGGAAGAAGAAGAGGAATTCTATAATGAAGATAACGAGGATAACGAGGACAACGACGAAAGTTAAATTATGTCTGTAAATGCTTTACGCCAATACCTGGAATTCCTGAAAAACGGCGGCATCAAAGAACTCTATTATCCCCGAAGTGATAAACAAAAACAGTTAACGGAACTACAAAAACAATATTCTACCTGCTTAAAATGCCCTCTGCATAAAAATCGCCATAAATTTGTTTACGGGGAAGGAAATCCTGATGCCATTGCAATGTTGATTGGAGAAGGTCCCGGCGAACAGGAAGACATTACAGGCAGACCTTTTGTGGGAGCAGCAGGTCAGCTTTTGGAGAAAATGCTGTCTGCTATTAATCTAAAACGCAGTGATGTTTATATTACCAATATTGTAAAATGCCGTCCTCCCGGAAACAGAAATCCTGAAGCTGAGGAAAGAAGAGCTTGTTTACCCTATTTGCTGGAACAGATTCAAATTATCCAGCCCAAATTACTGCTGCTTTTAGGATTGGTTTCAGCTCAAACCCTGTTAAATAATAATAACACTTTGGGGTGGCACAGAGGGAAAATTCATTATTTTATGGATATACCAACTTTGGTAACATACCATCCTTCAGCTTTATTAAGAAATCAGGAGTGGAAAAAACCTGCCTGGGTGGACTTACAGGAATTCCAGAAAGAATATCAGAAATTTTTACCCGTTCTGCCAATTTCCGAACTGAAAAATGGGTTGCAGGGTTCCGATTCGGTAAAATAATCAATTATGTTCATTCCTGAAAAATCTCCGCTGTCGGTTTCCAAACTGAAATTACCTTTATCTTTTCTCATAATCTTTCTTTTCACTTTTTCAGGGACAAGTTTGGAAGCCCGTTTTGCCATTTATGGCGATACGCGAAGCAATCCCGAAATTCATCAGCAAGTAGTTCAGCAGATTGTTATTCATAAACCTGAGGCAACTTTTCATACCGGCGACTTGAACAATTCAGGCAAAACGCAAAAAGAGTATGATAATTTTTTGCAGATTATTTCTCCCTTATGTCAATTTAGTCGTTTTTTCCCCGCGCGCGGTAATCACGAAAAAGACCTTGCTCTGTTTTTGCAGAATTTTCCTTATCTGAACGGCAGTTCATATTACACAGTTTATCAGGATAGCATTCGGTTTATCATTCTGGATAGTGTTTTAGACCTTTCCCCGGGTTCCGCACAATTCAACTGGCTGCAAAAACAGTTAAAAGAGAATATTCCCTCCCTGCTTATTTTACATCACCCGGTTTTTTCTTCCGGAGAGCACAGCGAAGAGCTTGGTTTGCAGCTTTTTTTGCCTGAGCTTTTGCAAAAATCATCCGTGAAAGCTGTCTTCAGTGCCCACGACCATAATTACGAGCGTTCTGAATTTAAGGGTATAACCTATATTGTGACAGGTGGTGGAGGAGCTCCTTTAAGGGAAAATAAACACGAAAATCCCTATTCCCTGGTTTTAATTAAAACCCATCACTACTTAATTGGTGAGCGAGAAGGTAAATCAATTATCTTTAAGGTCTATAACCTGGATAATAACATCATTGACAGCTTTACTATAAAGGAAATGTAATATGCCCCATCCGAAGGTTTTAGCTATTCACGATCTCTCCGGTTTTGGAAACACTTCTTTAATGGCAATCATCCCGATTATGAATCGGATGGGAATTGAAGTTACCGCTATGCCCGGAGCATTACTTTCTGCCAATACCGATTATCCTGATTATATTTTGCAGGATAACACCGACCTTTTAAAAAAATCCTTAATGCACTGGAAGAAACTGCAGCTGCGTTTTGATGCCATTTATACCGGTTTTCTGGGTTCACCGGAACAGTCATATCTGTTGCTTGAAAATCTACCCTTCTTCAGGAAAAAAGAGACAGTGGTTTTGGTTGACCCCGTTTTAGCGGATGAAGGAAAATTATACAGTTGTTACACTTGGGAAATGGTGGAAGCAATGCAATCCCTTATTTCTCTCAGCGATATTATTACCCCCAATTGGACAGAGGCAATTTTTTTAACGGGATGTAAAACTATACCGGAATTAAGGACGGGTCAGGTTCAAGAATGCTGTGCCCAATTAGCCGCTTTAAATCCAAAACACATTGTTATTACCAGTGCCCCAAATTCTCAAAGGGAATTTTCTTCGGTTGCCTATTTTGCTGCTGAAAACAATTTTTTTCAGGAATTTGAATGTAACTATGCCCCAGTTGTTTTTCCGGGAGCCGGCGATTGCTTTTCCGCAATGCTTTTAGCCGGTATTTTAAATGGCTTTGATCTTGTGCAATCTATAAAAGGAACTATCGCTTTTATGCAAAAAGCAATAGAAATAAGCATCCCTGTTGTGCAAGATAGAAAAACAGGCATTGACCTTGTTTCTGCCCTGAAAAAAGACCCCCGCTTCTTCTTTTCGCACAAAGAGTAATAGCGCTTATTTTTTACAAAGAGAAAAAGAGATAGCCAGGAAAAAAAGGTTTATTATGCTGAGAAAGTTTAGAGGGTTGAAAGACCAAAATGGCTGAAAAACCCTGTTCCCTTCGCCCTAAGCCCTCTGCCAAAAGCTCTTTAGGGCGACATCGGAAGGTTGACGTCCTCGTCAACCCCTAGGATAAAAAGGTTTATTATGCTGAGAAAGTTTAGAGGGTTGAAATCCAAAAATGGCTGAAAAACCCTGTTCCCTACGCCCTAAGCCCTCAGCTCTAAGCCCACACCTTTCCAACCGCTCTGTAACTGGTTTCCAAACCGAAAAATTGTGAGTTAAAACAAGAACCTGCACACTGGCAACCAAGCCAAACCAATCCTCAAATTCCACAATCGTGAAAGAAGGTATTTTTTTCACATTCGCAGAGTTGGGTTGGAACTGTTCAGAAATAGCGACTTCAAGGCAAATTTTTGTTTTAACTCTAAACCGAGCTTCAGCTTTGACAGTATCGGACAAAGGATAAATTTCCTGTTGCTTCTGCATATAGTTGCAACCACAAAAAGAATCGGTTTAGAGTCAAAACAGAAAGGGCAACCGGCGGGGACGTTTTTGACTTACAATTTTCACCTGCCTTCAATGTTCCTACACCCCACCATCTTTTTCACTTACAACCGCTCTGTAACTGGTTTCCAAACCGAAAAATTGTGAGTTAAAACAAGAACCTGCACGCTGGCAACCAAGCCAAACCAACCCTCAAATTCCACAATCGTGAAAGAAGGTATTTTTTTCACATTCGCAGAGTTGGGTTGGAACTGTTCAGAAATAGCGACTTCGCTCCGAATTTCTGTTTTAACTCTAAACCGAGCTTCAGCTTTGACAGTATCGGACAAAGGATAAATTTCCTGTTGCTTCTGCATATAGTTGCAACCACAAAAAGAATCGGTTTAGAGTCAAAACAGAAAGGGCAACCGGCGGGGACGTTTTTGACTTACAATTTTCACCTGCCTTCAATGTTCCTACACCCCACCATCTTTTTCACTTACAACCGCTCTGTAACTGGTTTCCAAACCGAAAAATTGTGAGTTAAAACAAAAAGTGCAACCGGCGGGGAAGTTTTGACTTACAATTTTCACCTGCCTTCAATGAAACCACACCCCACCATCTTTTTCACTTCCAACCGCTCTGTAACTGGTTTCCAAACCGAAAAATTGTGAGTTAAAACAGAAAGTGCAACCGGCGGGGAAGTTTTGACTTACAATTTTCACCTGCCTTCAATGAAACCACATCCCACACATTTTTTCACTTACAACCCCTTTTTAGCTGGTTTCCAAACCGAAAAATTGTGAGTTAAAACAAAAAGCACACCCCCTTCCAACCGCTCTTTAACTGGTTTCCAAACCGAAAAAATTGTGAGTTAAAACAGAAAATAACATCCTACTATTGTTGTCTCCTATATTCCTTACCCAAAACCCTCAATCTACCGTTTAACATCCCTTAATCAAGCGTTAATAATTAACGCTTGATTAAGGTTAGATAAACACTTGATTTATGCTCTCAATTTAGGACGAAAAGCAGTCCTTAAATCTGATATGCAGTTTATGCTAAAATAGAAAATGCCTTATGGCAGGTAAATAGATAAGGATAATACATAATACCAATCCGCAATTTTAAAGTTCGGGGAAAAATGAACTAACCAATACTTGCTTTGCCAATAAACCGAAGTTTGCCAACGAACTTAATGTTTACCCGTTTTTTAGAAGATTTTTATTCAGTACCTCAATTGCTGAATTTGTCCAAAAACTATGTGGCTTTCTTTTTCGGACTTTTTTTAAAGTGGCAAATTCCTGATGAATTGTAGAAACAGAATATTCCTTCTTCCTTGGTAACTGAACTTATTAAAAATTGTAGGTTAAAACAGAAATAGCCACTCAGCACAAGCTGTATTTTCTGCCTATATATAGGGAAAAGATTATATTATCATAGGGTTATTAACTATAACTAAATCAGGTAAAGTATCTTTTTCCCGCTCAATAACTTCTATTATTTAAACTTCAAGACATTACTTTTGTCGTCCTATGGTATCCATCATAATTTTTTTATTATTACCAGACGATATAATCAATATTTATGGCTTGTAAAAAATATTGTATTAAATAGTTTTCAAATTAAGAAGGCATAAATATTTTCTTATCGTCTTTGGATTTCTTTTGTTATCGCTCCACTTATTGCCTTAACTTTAAAGAACAAACGCTCGGCATATTCTGAAGCTCCTTCCAAAAACATTTCTGAGACATCTATAGTGCCAATCAAAGTATCAAAGTTACAATCAAAATAGGGCTGATCCGACACATAAACTTCATAATAGCTGATTTGCAAAGGATTCCCCATAGTATCTGTTGTTACATCGTCCCAATCCAGAAATATGTCTGTTCCCGATATAGTAAGTACTATATTTTGAGGAGACGAAGGAGGAGCAGAAGAAGTTGTCATTCCTGTTATTATATTTGGATATTGAGTTATCCAACCAGCTTCATCTACTGCCTGCAGGGAAAAATAATAGCGCGTAGCAGGTAATAAACCGGTTATTGTAGTGGTTATTATTCCTTCACCTGAATAAGCCAAGTTTGGATCATTATTGCTGTCCCATAATAAATCAGAAGTACCTACATTGGGAATAGTGGAATAATAAATTCTATATCCAGCAAAGCTTAAATCCGAAGAAGCTATCCAACTAAGCTGAATAGAATTATCAAAAACCTGCAGGACAAAGAAATTATTTATTACAGCCGGAGGAGTGGTATCTACTCTAAAAACCCAGTCATCTGCAATACCTTCTAAATTTTCCATTCCACTGTAACCAGTTACACCATTTATCCCTGTCGCTTTCAATTCAAATGTATAAACACCATCTGAGTTTAATGAAACAGGAAAGGTCACATTTAGCAAATTATCTCTTAAGTTACTGCTCTTAGCGGATATTGGGGTTTGCCATACCTCTTCAGTATCATAAATACCATTTAAATTCCAATCTATACGATATTTTACTGAATTAACATCTATTTCATATTCATAAGTTATAGACGAACCAATTATTACTTGCTGAGTGTTATTCCAAGCAGGTAAGGGTTGATTATCAGGTAAAGGTTCTGTAAAAAGCGGACGAGTAGTTATAATTCTCACTATCCAATCATCATCTATGCCTTCTAAACCTTGTAAACCACTGTATCCAATATTGCCGATCATATCTTGTGCCTTAAATTCAAAAGCATAATTTCCATCACCAGGTAATGTTAGCTGCACAGTAAAGTCATTACTCTCTCGTGCCTGATTTCTGTCTCTATGTCTTGGTAATTCAAACCAGGTTTCATCATCGTCATAAACACCATTATCGTTAGCATCATAACGATACATTAAATTATTTATTGAATTCAGATCTTGAACCGTTGCACCAATGGTAATTGTTAAAGCCGTACACCATTCTGGAATAGGTTGATTATTAGGAAGAGGATTTATAAAAACAGGAGGAGTAGAATCAATCCGAACTATCCAGTCATCCTCAATATCTTCGGTGTTTTGATTACCACTATAGCCAATATTACCTACAAAATCTGTAGCTCTAAATTCAAAATGACATAATCCATCTGTCTCAAATAGAACTGGTTGTAGAACATCAATCTGATATCTGTTTGATCTTGATAAATCAACCATCTGCCAGCATTCATCCGCATCATACATTCCATTTCCATTTATATCAATACGATATTCAATTAAGGAAATAGTATTTAGATCACTTATAGAACAGCCAATAACACAATCCCTTACCATCCATTCCGGCTGTGGTTGATTTCCTGGAACAGGATTATAAACTAATGGCGGTGTAGTATCAATTCTTACTACCCAATCATCATCAATTCCTTCACTTGAGCTTATTCCACTATAGCCAATATTGTCATAGATATCTACCGCTCTAAATTCATAAGCCAAAACTCCATCTGCATTATATTCAACAGTAGTAGTAGCAGATATTATATTCCTTTCAGAATTATAACTACACAAACGAGAAAGTTCCTGCCAATTTTCTGTTTCATCATAGGTACCATTTCCATTAGCATCAATTCTATATTGAATAGATTCAATAGAATTCAAATCAGAAATGCTACAACCAATAGTTACTTCCCTGTTACCTGACCATTCAGGTTCTAATTGACCTATTGGAATAGGATCAGTTAAAATAGGACCCTGATTATCAATTCTTATATATATTGTCTCTAAGAATTGAGAAGCATTATTACTTTGATCCACAGCCCTGATAGCAATCCAGTATTCACCATCAAATAAAGGACTAATATTAGTTTGGGTTGTATTAACAAAATAAAGGTTATGGTCCTGATTCACTGACCATAACTGATCATTGATAGTTACATTATCGTCTGCAGAGATATACAGTTCATATTTTCCAAAATATAGATCAGAACTAGGATTCCAATTTAGTAGTGCAGAATGATTCGTCTGTGAAATTAAGCTCAGACCACTTACTGCTATAGGTGGTTCTATATCTCTTACTAATCCGTAGATATAGAAATTATCAATTGTCCAATAATTACTTTGTTCAGTATTGGCAGTAGAATTACTATATAACCACCGGAATTTAACAAATTGTTTTGCTTCCAGAGCAGGTAGTGAATATGTCTTTATGCCTGAATGACTTGTAGAATATGTCTCTATAACAGTATAACTAATATTATTTAAGGTGTAAGCAAAGGAACCTGTTCCATTTCCATAAGGCAGAAATTCAGAATCAAAAGAGACCTGAATATCTTTGTAATTAGATAAATTATATACAGGTGAAAACAAACGCTCATTAGCCGTTCCTCCTGTTGTTGCCATTGTCTTCATTAAATAATTATCACCTCCCCGTAAAAATGCTTGCCAAGAAAAAGTTGTAGTGCCATTATGCTGAACAGTCCAATTATCAGGAATTATTCCATTATGATTATAATTTTCTGATAATAACCCTGTCTGATACACTATTACCTTTAGAACCTGTTCAACATATAAATTCCATCTATTAGTTGCCTTTATTGTTATATATTCCACTCCATACCAATTTGTAACAGGAGTCAATTCTAATATGGAATCATTAGTAATTTCACAATTTATATTTTGGTTACCGCTGAATGAATAGATAAGTTCAGATTCTGAATCAAAAAAATAATTTGACAAGTTTAAATTATTATAAACTGAATTCATTGTCATTTCTATCTGGTCAAATGCATTTGTTACAATAGGGGGTCCAGGAGGAATAAATTCATTACGCAATAAAACTGTTGAATTTAAAATATTGTAGCCCTCATAATAGTAATAATTTAGATATATATCAATGTCACCATCATTATCATAATCCAATTGAGATATGCAAGGTATTTCGTATGGGAAGTCCATTAACAATGTATATTGGCCATTATTATAAAGATATATACCTGAATAAAGAAAATGTGGGTTGGTAGCTTCATTCAAAACTCCCCCTGAAATGATATCTAAGAAACCATCATTATCAAAATCAAGCCATCTGACCCTACTATGAGTTGCTCCAACAAGGGTAGCATTAATATCAGTAAAAACTCCATTATTGTTATTATAAACTTTTGTATAGTTCGGTCCATAATCATAACTTTCTCCACTAACAAGAATATCTAAGTCACCATCATTATCGTAATCTCCCCATTCAACATCAGAATTTTCAAGTGGAGGAAAATAAGAAGTGTTTGTAAAGCTAACCACCCCACTCTCAAATAAATTATTTCTATATATCATTAAATTATTCATTCTGCCACTCATAACCAGATCAATATCCCCATCATTATCATAATCACCCCAATCACACCTTCCTGCATAAGGATTATCAATACCGTAATTAACATACACATACATACCATTTACATTTTCGTAAATCTTAGTATTGTAATAAGTGCCAACTAGGATCACATCTAAATCATCATCGTTATCATAATCAGCAAATTCCGCATCGCTACATCCTAAGTTCGGTAGTCCTACGTTCATCATACTGAACACTCCTTGGCCGTTATTGATGTATATGACATTCGAGCTTAAGTTTACATACAAATCAAGGTGACCATCATTATTGAAATCAATCCATCGAACCAAAGTTCCAACGGGCATTGTTGGTAATCCTGTTCCGCTTACTAATGAAAAATTACCAGAATCATTTCTGTAAAGCCCATTACATGTAAGTAAATCATTGTCTCCGTCATTATCATAATCGGCAGATGCTTTATCTAATCCCAAGCCTAGCCCTAAATCCAGTATAGTGAAGGATGTTTGACCATACAGTAATGGCATTCCTAATAGAAATAGAAATACAATTATAAATATTAATAGTCTTGCTGTAGAGGTCAAGTGAGATAACAGCATGATTTCCTCCTTTGCTTGTTTTCAATGTTTCATAAGAAGCCAAATAAACCTGATAGAATAGTGCAGATGAGTGTTAAGAGCATTTACTGCCACATTTTATTATATCTAATACCCACTGCTTCGCGCATTCCGGATAATGCTGAAGATCAAGGATAAACTCCTGACCCGGTGAAGTACTTCTCAGATAGGAATAGTTTTCGTCTTTATTCCATCTGGCTTTGGTGTTCTCGTTATCTTTGTTATGATAGCCCAAACGCTTTGTAATGTCCTCGTGGTAAAACCATAAAGGTAGCCGCCACAAACTTATCTTGATGTCCTCATTGGGGGATGGGGATTTTCCTCTTTGCCGTTGGAATTCATTGTAATAATAGTTATTCTTTTGAGAGTCCATCTCGGTGAGGGTAGCAAGTTCATTAAATTGCTTGATCACACCGTAGCCATTAATACCGTCTGTGTTGTATCCTGACAAGCTAAGTTTTTTTTTGGAAACGAACAAGACATTAGGTTCCCATTCCGGATGAAAGCAGTGGGGATGGTACTTAGCCCAATCAGGCACTGATTTTAAGTACTTATCTTGATCAAGATGAATTATTTTATCTATCTGCAGCCAACCCCAGATCTGGTGGAATCCATTGCTGTTTGGTCCAAAGGCAAATTTCCCTTGCTTATTTATGACATTGTTGAACCAACCAAAGAACAGAAATATGTCTCCAGAATTGACTCCTGCATCCTTGTCATTGAGCTTTCCGGCAGCTGCCTTATTTGTTCCGAACAGACCTCTCCAGCCATTCAGGCGGGCTTTAAATTTATTGTTGGGCTTAAGGGAGTCCTGATAGATATCAGGATCTAAATGGACATATTTTGCTACTGGGTTCTTGACCTTGGGTTCTTTTCCAAGTTGTTTAAACAATGATCCAAGATTCACACCCAGAGGGCTTAGATCATCATAGGTGATGGATGTTTCTTGTTTATCAATTGTGGGTATAGGAAGAGAAATCATCTTCCCGTCTTCAAATAACGGGCTCGGGAAGCCACCATAGCTTGAGTCAAAACCCTTACGACTTAAAATAATCTTCATAACTTAACCTCCAAGTTCCCCAGGAACTTACTTCTTTGTAAATAACATTGTGTTTTACCACTATCAAGGTTGAGACCTAAAAGTTGGTGTTCATTCCAACTTATTGTTTCTCTGTTTAGTTGAGGGCATCTAATATCCCTCTTTACTAACAATCTATGTTAAAAAATTCACAATTGCATTATTTCCACTTTTTCAATTCGTGTCAAGTCATTTTTTCCCTACCCCCCTTTTTAATAATGAAAATATGGAAAAATAGCTAATTTATTTTTTCCCGCCTCGGTAATAGAACCATAGATGGAACCGTAATTTTCCTTTTTATCTGCTGTCAATAGACATAGAAATAGCAGCAAAGGGACTATCAAATAAATTGCTATCATTTTATCCTCCAGAGTTGTCTCTATTATTACATATTATAATTATAATCAGAATTTTAGGAAAAGCACTTTTTATTTTGCACCTGTCTCGCCATCTCGCCATCTCACTAAATCCATTCTCCATTCTCAATTTATTCTCTTTTTCTCTTTCTCTCTTTGTAAAAAAAATATCTTGCCATCTCGCCATCTCACTAAATCCATTCTCCATTCTCAATTTTCAATTCTCAATTTATTCTCTTTTTCTCTTTCTCTCTTTGTAAAAAAATCAATCTCGCCATCTTACTATTTCGCTAAATTCATTCTTCATTTTTATCTGTGTTATCCGTAAAATCTGTGAGAGCCAACCAGTTAATGGATCGGCACATTGACCGGGCTATCGCCTAAAATATTGCCAATATAATCAGTTGTATCCGGTGGAACATTTTTTGTCTCCGATTTCGGAGTTGGAACACTATTCGTTTGGGGAATGGATTCGCTAATTGCCCGCAGGCGTTGACGCAAAGTATCCGGTTTTGTTTCTTCTTTATCTTCTTGGATAATAACGGCAGTGGAATCGGGCTTATTAGAGGCAAAAAAATCGGGCATTTTCAACCAGTTTTGATTATAGGCATACCACAAAATGGAGCCAAGGATAACAATAATCAGTAAAATACCAATCAGCCACATAAAGTTTGTGGAAAGCATAATCCTTTTTTCTTTCACAGGAGTAGCAGGTTTAAATTCGGGTTTAGCGTTTTCGGGCATTATATAGGAAAAAGCATTCATAACAGCATCTAAATCAGCTTCCAGAAAGCGGGCATAGTTATAAACCACTGCTTTGGCAATTCCATAAGGACCAAGTTCAGCAAAGCGATTTTCTTCAATTGCCTTAATCTGGTTTTCCGGAAAACGCAGTTCCTTCCAGATATCCTGATAGCTGTATCCCTGCTGTAACCGCAAATCCAGAAAATACTTGCCTAAATTTTCCAATTGTAAACTCCTTCAAATGATTGGCAAACTTCTCCGCTTAGTAAATAGCCCTTTTCGGAAGCGACGATTTTAACTATTCCGCCGGGCATAAAAACCTCCACTTCGCTATCCAATAAGCCATTGGCGATGCCACTAAAGACAGTAGAAGCAGCGCCAGTTCCACAAGCAAGTGTTGCTCCGCAACCTTTTTCCCAAATTTTAATTGCTGCTGTATTTCTATTCAGCAAAACAGCAAAGTGCACATTTACTGTTTGCTTAAAACCTTTATGATGCTCTAAAACCGAACCATATTGAAGATGGGGGTTATTTTGCAAAGAATTGACCCAAACAACAAAATGCTGATTGCCAATATTTACCAAATCTCCTGTAAAGCCCTCTGCCTGATAGCTTTGGTTCAGCATTGAAGGTATTCCGAGATTAACGGTTACAGTGTTATCCTCATTTACATAACAGGTTTTAAGACCTGCCTCCGTTTGGATGCTAAATTCCTTCTTTCCTGTTTTTTGGTGCAAAATCCAGGTTACACAGCGTAAAGCAGAACCACACATTTCAGCTGATGAACCGTCGGCATTATAAATAAACATTTGGGCATCGCAGGAAGCATTAGGCATAAGTAAAACCAAGCCATCCGCTCCAATGCCAAAATGTGGTTTGCAAAGTTCTTCCGCCACAGAAGAAAAATCCAGCTTTGCCCAGGAAAATGACCCCGGAGCAAAGAAATCCAGGATAACAAAATCGTTACCTTGAGCGTGCATTTTGAGAAAAGGAATCAACATAAAACATCCGCTATCATATCTTCAAAATTGAAAAAGCCCTTGCGGTCTTTAATCCATTTTGCTGCTTGTAAAGCTCCGTAGGCAAAAGTGCTACGCGAACGGACACAATGGCTAAGCTCTATAGTTTCCGTCTCGCTGTCAAAACCAACAATATGTGTTCCGGGAAAAGAACCTGCGCGCACGGAGGCAAAATGTAATTCCTCGGATTCTATTTTAGGATAAGCAGGTTCAAAAAGAGCTTTCTTTTTCGTGCTGCTATTGGCTAAAATGGTTTTAGAAAGCTCAATGGCAGTTCCCGAAGGACTATCTGCCTTTTGTTTATGGTGCATTTCCCAGCCGTAAACATCAAATTCCGGAAAGCGGTCAAATGCCATAGTCGCTTCTGCCACGAGACGTTTGAAGATATTCATACCGATGGAAAAATTCGCTCCGTAAAGAAAACCTGTTCCTGCCAGCTGAACTTGTTGTTTTATTTCTTCCAGATATTGAAACCAGCCGGTTGTGCCCACTACCATATTTTTTTGGTAAGAAAGAACTTTTTGCATATTTTCCAGAATTACCGAAGGATGGCTGAAGTCAATACAGACCTCAGCATCTTGCAGGGCTTCTGCAGTTATTGAATGATAGCAATCCTTTTGGTTAGGGTCTATAATTGAAACAACGGTGCATTCAAATTCAGGAGCCAAAGCAGCAATCATCTTTCCCATTTTACCATAGCCAAGCAAACAAAGTTTAACAGCCATTTATTCCTCCGTATAAAGACGGATAAGTTCTTCTACAAAAGCAGTTCCTCTATAGAGTTCATCCACCAGAATATCCTCATCCGTTGTATGCACATTATTCATTCCCGTGCCTACAATAATCGTTGGTAAGCCCTTAGCATTAAAAATATTGGCATCGCTACCGCCACCTCCAACTTTGATGTCTGCCGGAAGATGCAAATTCTGCAATGCCTTTTCTGCAAGGGCAACTACAGGAGCATTACGACTAATTAAAAATGCCTCATATTCCTCTTTCAGTTCAAAATGAAAGGATGCTTTGGCTCCATTCGCGTTAAATTTTTTAACCGTAGAAATAACTACCTGTTCAATCTCCTCGCAGACCTTTTGCAGTTTGCCTTTATTATGACTGCGAGCTTCACCTTTAACTAAAACTTCTTTAGGGACAATATTGGTAGCTGAACCACCTTGAATGATACCTATATTGCAAGTGGTCTCAAAATCAATCCTGCCATTGGGCATAGCCGTAATTGCCTCTGCGGCAAGACAGATAGCATTTAATCCTTTCTCGGGTTCCACACCCGCATGCGCTTCCTTGCCATAAAAGTTAATCTGCAAAGAATTTTGGGAGGGAGCTCCAATAACCACTTCTCCAACCTGATGAGTATCCAAAGCATAACCAAAAGCGGCTTGCAGTTTGGAAATATCAAAATTCTTAGCCCCTAAAAGCCCTATTTCTTCGGAAACAGTTATCACCACTTCAATAGGTGGATGAGCAATGCCTTTATCCTTAATTTGCTTAATCGCCATAAGGATTTCAGCAATACCGGATTTGTCATCGCCCCCTAAAACAGTTGTGCCGTCTGTAAAAATGCGTCCGTTTTCTATAGTTGGCTTAATTCCCTTGCCGGGAACAACGGTATCGGAATGAGCACAAAGCAGGATTGGTTTTTTATTGATGACCCCGGGGAAATAGGCATAGAGATTACCTGCATTACCGTCAAATTTTAAACCGCAGTCATCTTCTTCTACAATTGCCCCCAGTTCTTCCAAATCTTTTTTCAGCTTATCCACAAGGTCTCTTTCCTTTCTGGATTCGCTATCTATGGCAACGAGGTCAAGAAAGTAGCTTACTACATCGTTTTGCATCAGGACATCCTTTTATGTTTTACTATCTAAATATATAATAACCGAAATTTCGGATAGAGGCAATTATTATTAGAGTGTAGACGGAGGATGCTGTTTTTCCGGAAGGTTGATGTCCTCGTCAACCACTTAAACGACGAGGACGTCGTTTTTCCGGATTTTTTAGCCACCGAGAGCACCGAAATGGGATGTCGTTTTTCCGGATTTTTTAGCCACCGAAAACACCGAAATGGGATGTCGTTTTTCCGGATTATCCAATACCCAGGCGTTCCTGGCGGTATTTATTATTCTGAATATTTTGCCACCACTGCTTATTTTCCAGATACCAGGCAACGGTTTTCCTGATTCCTGTAGCGAATGTTTCGGCAGGATTCCAACCCAGGTCTTTTTCAATTTTTGCAGCATCAATGGCATAGCGTAAATCGTGCCCCGGTCTATCTTGCACGAAAGTAATCAAATCAGAATAGCTTTTCAGTTTATTTGAGGGCTCCATTTCATCCAGAATTTTACAGATAGTGGTAACAATATCAATGTTCTTCATTTCATTGTGACCGCCAATATTATAGGTCTCGCCAATTTTTCCTTTCCGAATAATGATATTGATTGCCTCACAGTGGTCTGTAACAAAAAGCCAGTCCCGCACATTCAGTCCTTTTCCATAAACAGGTAAGGGTTTATGAGCCAGGCAATTCAAAATCATTAAAGGGATCAGTTTTTCGGGAAATTGATAAGGTCCGTAGTTATTGGAGCAATTGGAAATAGTAATCGGCAAACCGAAAGTTCTTTGCCAGGCACGCACCAAATGGTCAGAACCGGCTTTAGAAGCAGAATAAGGAGATGAAGGATCGTAAGGTGTCTCCTCTGTAAACATTCCTTGCTCCCCCAAAGAACCAAAAACCTCATCTGTAGATACATTATGAAAGCGAAAGTGCTTTTTTGCCTCTTCCTCCAAGGTGCGAAAGTATTCCCAAGCGGCATTCAATAAAGTTGCCGTTCCTACTAAATTGGTTTGCACAAATTCCATAGGACCGTCAATACTACGATCCACATGAGATTCGGCAGCAAAATGGACAATTGTATCAGGTTTAAACTGATGGAGAAGTTCTTTCATTTTTTGGGCATCACAGATATCTGCCTGCTCAAAGAAATAACGGGAATTTCCATATTTTGCTTCCAAATCCTGCAAGCTTTCCAAATTTCCTGCGTAGGTAAGTTTATCTATATTCAATATCTTACCCGTAAAAGAAGGGTCTGCAAAAAGGGTATGCAAATAATTGGCTCCGATAAAACCGGCACCACCTGTAACAATAACTCTGTTCATTTTTCCTGCCTTATGTTATTTAGGATTGTTCTAAATGTATTCAGTTCTTCCGGAGATTTATACACTAAAGTAATCTTGCCTTTGCCGTTATTTTCCTGCACTTTAACTTTCAAGTGAAAAAGGTTATTCAGTTCTTTTTCCAGTTCTTGATTGCGGGTATTTGTTTTTACCTTTTCCGGTTCTTCTTTTTTATCCGGAGAGAAGTTTTTTGCTTTTTCTTCTGCCTGCCGCACTGTTAAATTATACTTTACAATGTATTCCGCAAAGCTTTTCTGGAGTTCCTGTTTCACTGAAAGAACGGCACGTGCCAATCCGGAATTCAATTCTCCGGAAACAAGCATCTGTTTTACTTCTTCAGGCAATTTCAGCAAGCGCAGAGAGTTTGTTACTGTTGCTCTATCTTTACCTACAATTACGGAAATTTGGCTATGCGTTAAGCCAAAATCCTCCACCAGGGTATTATAGGCAATTGCTTCTTCAACAGGATTCAAGTCCTCTCTTTGAATGTTTTCTATTAGAGCGAGCTGTAGCTGTTCTTTTTTAGAAACACTGCGGATAACAACCGGCACTTTTTCCAGTCCTGCCTGTTTTGCTGCTTCCAGTCGTCTTTCACCTGCTATGAGTTCATATTCCGAAGAACTTGTTTTAGTAACAATCAGGGGTTGAATAATACCGTTTTCTTTGATGGATTCAGTCAGTTCTGCCAGTTTTTCCGGGTCAATTTTTTTCCGGGGCTGATAGCGATTGGGTTTAATGCTTTCAATTGGCAAAGTAGTAATTCCCAATTGGGGTGTCTGTTCCAGATTATTTTCCGGAATCAGAGCAGAAAGTCCTCTTCCTAAATGTTCATTCATAAATTGTTACCCTGTTTGCTTCTATTGATTACTTCATTTGCCAGATTCAGGTAACTCATCGCACCGGGAGACCTTATATCATAAAGAAATATGGGTTTACCAAAGCCGGGAGCTTCAGTTAATTTAATATTCCGGGGGATAATAGTGCGGAAGACCTTTTCCTTAAAATAGCGATGAACCTCTTTAGCAACCTGCAAAGAGAGGTTTACCCTTTTATCAAACATTGTTAATAGCACACCCAAAATGTTTAAACCCGGGTTTAAGTTCTTTTGAATCAAGCGTATAGTAGTTAGCAATTGACTAACTCCTTCCAAAGCATAATATTCGCATTGAATAGGAATTAAAACATCTCTTGCTGCAGTCATTGCATTTACAGTTAACAAACCCAAAGAGGGAGGACAATCAATAATAATGTAATCAAAAGTGTTTAAAATTGGTTGCAGTGCTTCTTTCAGTTTATGTTCGCGGGCAAATTCATGCACCAGTTCAATTTCTGCTCCGGTTAAATTGATGTTTCCCGGAATGCAAAAAAGGTTATCTGTGGTGGTGGAGAGAATTGTTTTTTCTATAGTAACTCTGCCTATAAGAGCATCATAAATTTGGAGTTCTACTTTATCTTTATCAATTCCTACTCCGCTGGTAGCATTACCTTGAGGGTCAAAATCAATTAGCAGAGTTCTTTTTTCCAGAACAGCCAAACCCGCAGAAAGATTTACGGCGGTTGTTGTTTTTCCTACACCACCTTTCTGGTTTACTACAGTTATTACCTGGGGCATATATATCCTTTAATATTTTAAGCAGTTAATGAAAGAGAAGGTCACGCTGTTTAATGCCAATTAATTTGCGTTGACCTAAGGCAGGATAATTTTTATCCCAAAGAATCTCATATTTCAGTGTTTGCACATCATCTAATTTCTGGGCTTTGTAAAAAACGGCCATTCCGTTTGGTTTCAGCAATCTTCGCAAAGGAGAAAAATATCTTTCTTCCAAAGCAACGGCTCTACAAACAATAAAATCATAGCTGGGACGCTTTGCTACATAAGCATAATCTTCCAAACGGCCGGCTTCCACATTTGTAGCAGAAAGAGCTAAAGCATTCACAAATTCTAGCAAAACCCTTGCTTTCTTCTGCACTGAATCCAAAAGCGTCAAATTAAAATCAGGAACAGCAAGTTTAAGCGGAATTCCCGGTAAACCACCTCCCGAACCAAAATCCAAAACAGTTTTATCTGTAAAATCCAAACATTCCAATGCCACTAAGCTGTCAAGGAAATGCTGCAACCAATATCTTTCCAGGGGTATGTTTCGGGAAACGAGATTTACTTTGCGGTTAGCATTATAAAGTAAATGCAGGTAATGTTCAAAACGAGCCATCAAATGGTCTATATCCTCCAAATTGAGAGAGCGCAGGAAGTCCTCAAAAATTTGTTTTTCTTCTGTCATTGTTGTTCCTCTTCCCATTTACGAATTAAGGTTTTCACCAGAAAAGAATTGTCGTTTGCCATTTGTTTCAGGCAGCTATACGCTTCAGGTGTCCCAATTTGTTTTAAGGAACGAGCTACAATATAGCGATAACGCTCCGAGGGATGAAAAGCATATTGGAAAAGCAATTCAACGCTATCCTTACTTTTTATGCTACCCAAAAGAGAAAGACAGGTAGTAATATATTTCCCGTTGCTCAAATGTTTACGCAAGGGCTCAATTAAAGTGCTGTCTCCAACTCCAGCAATTAGTGAAAGAGCATTTTTAGCTTTCAAACTGTCAATATCATCAGTATAATTAAAAAGAAGTTGTTTAAACCTTTCATTTTCTTTCACCAGAACCTCTAATGCCCTATATTCCAGTCCGGACTTGGTATTAAGCTTATTCTTTGTGACATAATCAATTGTCTCATCAGCTCTAGCAAGCATAATTTCCCGTGCCTTTTTCACTCTTTCAATAGCGTTGCCAACTTCCCATTCAGCAGCAGCAGAAAAAATATCTTCTATAGGGTCATCAGGAGCAGGAGGAGGTAACATTTGAAGTTCTTCCGGTTTTTTTGTTTCGGCATCAGAAGTTGATGAGGACATCAATTCTCCGGAATCCAAATCTCTGCCAATGCCATAAGTGCCTTTTTTCCATATTTTTCCCTCAGCCAGCAAAGTATCCGGGTAGCTATCTTTGCCATCTTTATCCAAAAAAAGACCTATACCACCAGTTGCTCTGCTATAAACTGCATTACCATAATTTTGAGGATTATTTCGTTCATAACGATCATTTCCGCTTTTATCAATAAAGATACCTACCGAATTGGATAACCCCAAACCGTTTCCCCCTTCAATAGAATAGGCATCATTCCCTTTAGAATCTATAAAAAATCCTAAACCCCAATCGTGACCTGCACCCTGACCAGGACCGTGTCTGCTGTAATAAGCATCATCGCCTCCGCCATCAAAAAGAAAACCTCCTGCAAGATGAATTCCCGAGCCCTGAGGATAATAAACAGCATTATAAACATCATTTCCAGCTTCATCAATCAGCATTCCCAAAGCATACCAATAGCCAACTCCCTGAGCATAAACACCTCCCAGGTAACGGTCGTTACCATTTTTATCAAAAAGAAGACCTAAGCCCCCGGCAAAATCGGGACGCAAACCAAAACCCATACCTTGCCCCAGAGTAAGATAATCGTTTGGCATCAAAGGTGAATGATAGTATTTTCCCCCTAAAAGATAATTATCGGCTCCATCAAAGTCCAATAAAACACCTGCAGAACGGATAGAACCAAAACCCTGAGCCATACAGGCAGCGCTGTAAATATCATTTCCTTCCATATCTTGAAGGATGGAAAGACCGCGTATAGCGGCACCTTGACTGAAAAAACCGCTTTCATAAATATCCTTACCCCGAAAATCACGGTGCAGTTGAATACCCATCATTGCTGCAAATGAAAAATCACCTGTTCTGTAAATATCATTACCTTCCAGGTCATAAGATATTCCTAAGCCCGAAAGAGCAAAGAACTGGCTTCCGATTTCCGGGTTAAAGTAACAATCATCTCCTTTATAATCAATAAGAAGATAGGCGCTATTATTGCAGCCGGTAGCAATAGTCATTTCATATCTATCATTTCCTGAGGGCTCAAGCAGCAAAATAAGAGGCGCTTTGAACATTTTATCGTTATAAATATCGTCTTTTACAGTTCCGATGATCATAGTTCCTAATTCGCATTCTTGAATTAAGGGCTTTTTATTGGTATAATTTAATTTTCCAGCTTCGTTTTTAATTACATCACATAGAGCCAGGAACTGCATACCGGCTTTTAAAACTTCTTCTTCCTGAAACCGCTCCATTTGTTCAATTATTTCATCTTCATTAATTTCCTCCGGCAGGGTTATATCCAATTTGTTTAAATAGGCAGTGTAGGCATCTTTATCCTCTTCTTCCATCAACATTGTAAATAAATAGGATACATATTCATCCCATAAACCGGCAAAATAATCTGCATAGCCACCTGCCAGAGTAGGAATAATACCATTTAGTGCATTTTCATAAAAGCGGAAAAGGTCTTTGGTTTTTTTTACTGTGCGTTTATACTCCTGTTGATATTCTTCTTTGGCTGCCAAATAATAAAAGGAAGTGCTTAAATCATCCGTCGCTTTTTTAAACAATAATTCAACCAGACGGGCAAAGCCCTCATCCGTATTAGCTTGATTAGCAGTTTCCCTAATTTCCTGCATCAAGTTCAAACCGTAATAAGGTCTTTGCAAAGAGCGTAAAAAACATTTGCTTTTGCCCCAGGTAGAAAGATTCCAGTCCTTTTCAAAATTCAGGTCTTGTGAGCTTAATTGTTGTTCTTTCAGCAAAAATTCTAGCTCCTTAAAGTCATTTTCAGAAAGCAGGGAAAAATCCTGTAAATCCAGAGTATCGGATTTTGTTTTGGAGACAACAGGGGAAGATATATTTTCTCCCCTTAGAGTAGAAACCAGCATAAAACCCAGCATAAATGCCGTTAAAACCTTTTTCCTCATATTATCCTCTTCACTGTTTCACTTTCTTTAAACTTTGTTTTATTGTCAATCTTTAGATTAAACCTTAAGGAGTAATAACTTTTTTCTTTACTAAAGATAATGAAGTTCTCTAAAAACAATTTATTCTTCCTATTTGATTTTTGCCTATTAGTTAAACTTTCATTTTTCAGCTTAAATTGGAATTTACACCTCCATTCTCCTGTAACCATATTATTTTTGTTTAACCTTCAACCCTCAAGACCCCAAGACCCCAAGCCCTCAAGACCCCAAGACCCCAAGACCCCAAGCCCTCAAGACCCCAAGACCCCAAGACCCCAAGACCCCAAGACCTCAAGCCCTCAAGAC